>NZ_CP020431.2:0-1897500 GCF_002073815.2 Streptococcus sp. FDAARGOS_192 | reverse complement strand
GTCTGGGCTGTTTCCCTTTCGACTACGGATCTTAGCACTCGCAGTCTGACTGCCGATTATATCTCGTTGGCATTCGGAGTTTATCTGAGATTGGTAATCCGGGATGGACCCCTCACCCAAACAGTGCTCTACCTCCAAGAGACTTAACATCGACGCTAGCCCTAAAGCTATTTCGGAGAGAACCAGCTATCTCCAAGTTCGTTTGGAATTTCTCCGCTACCCACAAGTCATCCAAGCACTTTTCAACGTGCCCTGGTTCGGTCCTCCAGTGAGTTTTACCTCACCTTCAACCTGCTCATGGGTAGGTCACATGGTTTCGGGTCTACGACATGATACTAATGCGCCCTATTAAGACTCGGTTTCCCTACGGCTCCGTCTCTTCAACTTAACCTCGCATCATATCGTAACTCGCCGGTTCATTCTACAAAAGGCACGCTCTCACCCATTAACGGGCTCGAACTTGTTGTAGGCACACGGTTTCAGGTTCTATTTCACTCCCCTCCCGGGGTGCTTTTCACCTTTCCCTCACGGTACTGGTTCACTATCGGTCACTAGAGAGTATTTAGGGTTGGGAGATGGTCCTCCCAGATTCCGACGAGATTTCTCGTGTCTCGCCGTACTCAGGATACTGCTAGGTATAAAGACTATTTCGAATACGAGGCTATTACTCTCTTTGGCCTACCTTCCCAGGTAGTTCTTCTATAATCTTTAAGTCCACGTTGCAGTCCTACAACCCCGAAGAGTAAACTCTTCGGTTTGCCCTCTTGCCGTTTCGCTCGCCGCTACTAAGGCAATCGCTTTTGCTTTCTCTTCCTGCAGCTACTTAGATGTTTCAGTTCACTGCGTCTTCCTCTACATTACCTTAACAGTAATGAGTGACAGGCATTACCTGCCGGGTTCCCCCATTCGGACATCTCTGGATCATTGCTCACTTACAGCTCCCCAAAGCATTTCGTCGTTAGTCACGTCCTTCATCGGCTTCTAGTGCCAAGGCATCCACCGTGCGCCCTTATTAACTTAACCTTATTTTGGTCTTTCGACCTAACTCATTAAATATTCACAGCGTTTCGGTTTATTTTCTTGTTACTATCTATATGTATTTAATTACATATGGAATTTGATATAGATATTCAATTTTCAATGGACAATACTTGAATCTTTCGATTCAATGGAGCCTAGCGGGATCGAACCGCTGACCTCCTGCGTGCAAAGCAGGCGCTCTCCCAGCTGAGCTAAGGCCCCACAAGACCTCTCAAAACTAAATAAGAAACTCAAGTACATTCCGTTTTTCCTTAGAAAGGAGGTGATCCAGCCGCACCTTCCGATACGGCTACCTTGTTACGACTTCACCCCAATCATCTATCCCACCTTAGGCGGCTGGCTCCAAAAGGTTACCTCACCGACTTCGGGTGTTACAAACTCTCGTGGTGTGACGGGCGGTGTGTACAAGGCCCGGGAACGTATTCACCGCGGCGTGCTGATCCGCGATTACTAGCGATTCCGACTTCATGTAGGCGAGTTGCAGCCTACAATCCGAACTGAGATTGGCTTTAAGAGATTAGCTTGCCGTCACCGACTCGCAACTCGTTGTACCAACCATTGTAGCACGTGTGTAGCCCAGGTCATAAGGGGCATGATGATTTGACGTCATCCCCACCTTCCTCCGGTTTATTACCGGCAGTCTCGCTAGAGTGCCCAACTGAATGATGGCAACTAACAATAGGGGTTGCGCTCGTTGCGGGACTTAACCCAACATCTCACGACACGAGCTGACGACAACCATGCACCACCTGTCACCGATGTACCGAAGTAACTTTCTATCTCTAGAAATAGCATCGGGATGTCAAGACCTGGTAAGGTTCTTCGCGTTGCTTCGAATTAAACCACATGCTCCACCGCTTGTGCGGGCCCCCGTCAATTCCTTTGAGTTTCAACCTTGCGGTCGTACTCCCCAGGCGGAGTGCTTAATGCGTTAGCTGCGGCACTGAATCCCGGAAAGGATCCAACACCTAGCACTCATCGTTTACGGCGTGGACTACCAGGGTATCTAATCCTGTTCGCTCCCCACGCTTTCGAGCCTCAGCGTCAGTTACAGACCAGAGAGCCGCTTTCGCCACCGGTGTTCCTCCATATATCTACGCATTTCACCGCTACACATGGAATTCCACTCTCCCCTTCTGCACTCAAGTTTGACAGTTTCCAAAGCGAACTATGGTTGAGCCACAGCCTTTAACTTCAGACTTATCAAACCGCCTGCGCTCGCTTTACGCCCAATAAATCCGGACAACGCTCGGGACCTACGTATTACCGCGGCTGCTGGCACGTAGTTAGCCGTCCCTTTCTGGTAAGCTACCGTCACAGTGTGAACTTTCCACTCTCACACTCGTTCTTGACTTACAACAGAGCTTTACGATCCGAAAACCTTCTTCACTCACGCGGCGTTGCTCGGTCAGGGTTGCCCCCATTGCCGAAGATTCCCTACTGCTGCCTCCCGTAGGAGTCTGGGCCGTGTCTCAGTCCCAGTGTGGCCGATCACCCTCTCAGGTCGGCTATGTATCGTCGCCTAGGTGAGCCGTTACCTCACCTACTAGCTAATACAACGCAGGTCCATCTTGTAGTGGAGCAATTGCCCCTTTCAAATAAATGACATGTGTCATCCATTGTTATGCGGTATTAGCTATCGTTTCCAATAGTTATCCCCCGCTACAAGGCAGGTTACCTACGCGTTACTCACCCGTTCGCAACTCATCCAAGAAGAGCAAGCTCCTCTCTTCAGCGTTCTACTTGCATGTATTAGGCACGCCGCCAGCGTTCGTCCTGAGCCAGGATCAAACTCTCATTAAAAAATTTAATAATTGTTCGAGCGTTAACTCATTACCGTCGTCTGACGATTTATTCTTGTAAATTGACAGGTTATAATTCTTCTATCATAACCCTGCACTTGGTTTCTTATTCAGTTCTCAAAGGTCTTTGTCTCTCTTAAGACAACTTCTATATTCTAGCAAATCTAGAATACCTTGTCAACACTTTTTTGAAGTTTTTTTACTTCTCGTGTCTGCTGTCTCTCGCGAAACAGCTTATTTATAATATCATCTCTAGCTTGTCTTGTCAATAACTTTTTTAAAGTTTTTTCAAACTTTTTGTTACTGGACAATTTCCTTAAGACTTTATTAGTCTATCAAGTTTGAGAACTAATGTCAATACTTATTTTCTATGCCAGAGTAAACGTAAAAAGAAGATCGCAAGTATCTCCTTTTTTACTTTTTTATAGAGCTGCGCGCATGCGTGCTTGCGAATTTTCGACATTTCTTATTGAACGTGGTAAGAAAGCACGGATGTCATCTTCCTTATAACCCACTTGCAATCTCTTATCATCAATTAAGATTGGGCTCTTCAAGATTCTTGGGTTTTCTTGAATCAAATCAATCACCTCACTGACACTGAGCTCGTCGATATCACAATTTAGAGCTTTAGCATAGCGATTTTTTGATGAAACAATACTCTCAACACCATTCTCTGTTTTTGATAGGATGTTTAAGATTTCTTCTTTTGTAAGTGGTTCTTTACCAAGGTTTTGTTCTTTATAAGGAAGTTGATGGTTGTTCAACCATGTCTTTGCTTTTTTACAACTTGTACAACTTGAGATTGTATAAATCTTAATCATGTTAATTCTCTCTTTCTGTCACATGATACTATTATCTTATCACTGTCCTTGATTTTAGAAATCGGTCTAGCGACCTATTTTGAATCTTGGGGACTTTTTCAATGATCATAGACCCTTTTTATTTAGATTAAAACAAAGAAAAAAGAGCTCGTCGGCTCTTTTACACTTATTCTTCAATTTCAATGGTTGAATCTAGGTCTAAAACAAGTTCATCAGATGTTTCTTCAACTTGTGCTTCTTCAACAATATCCTCTTCATCTGGTTCAATCAAACCATAGTGTACACGTACTTTATGATCAATTTCTTCAAAAATATCTGGATGATCTGCCAAATATTTTTTCGCATTTTCAGATCCTTGACCAATCTTCTCTCCATTGTATGAGAACCAGGCTCCAGCTTTTTGAATAATACCTAAGTCACTAGCGATTTTTACAAGCTCACCTGTTTGTGAAATCCCTTCACCATACATAATTTCAACAAAGGCTTCTTTAAATGGTGGAGCAACCTTGTTTTTGACAACCTTAATTTTAGTTTCCTTACCAACATTTTGGTCTTTTTTATCACCAGTCCCTTTGATTTGCGTATTTCCACGTACATCAAGACGTACTGATGCATAGAATTTTAGAGCACGTCCACCAGGGGTTGTTTCTGGATTACCAAACATAATACCAACTTTTTCACGCAATTGGTTAATGAAGATAGCAATTGTTTTTGTTTTATTGATAGAAGCAGAAAGCTTACGCATGGCTTGACTCATCATACGCGCTTGAAGTCCGACATGGCTATCACCAATATCTCCATCAATTTCTGCACGAGGTACCAAGGCTGCAACTGAGTCAACAACAACCAAATCAACTGCACCTGAGTCAATCAGCTTACCAGCAATTTCTAGACCTTGTTCACCTGAATCAGGTTGTGACAAAAGAAGTTCATCGATATTTACACCTAGGGCTGCCGCATAAGCAGGGTCAAGGGCATGCTCTGCATCGATAAAGGCAGCAATTCCGCCTTCTTTTTGTGTCTGAGCAACAGCATGGAGGGCTACAGTTGTTTTACCTGATGATTCTGGTCCGTAAATTTCGATAATACGACCTTTAGGATAACCACCTGCACCAAGAGCAATATCCAAAGCCAGCGAGCCTGAACTCATAACTTGAACTTTCTGCTCTGCACGCTCACCAAGACGCATAACCGCACCCTTACCAAAATCTTTTTCAATATTCTTCAAAGCATCGTCAAGTGCTTTACGACGCTCATCTCCAAATTTCTTTGTAATTTCTTCTGTTTTCTTTGTTTTCTTAGCCACTTATTTTCCTCTTCTTTCTATAGTTAAAGACAAACTTAAATCATGTCTTCTTGTAATAAAGCTTGGCGAACTAGGTTAAAGGCATAGAGGGTACTAATATATCTAACATCAGAACGACTTCTTCCACCTATAACAACCTTGATTGACCTTACTTGATTCCTATCAGCAATACCAATAAATACCGTACCTGCTGGGTGTCCTTCTAATGAATCTGGTCCAGCTACACCGGTAAGTGCAATTCCATAATCGCTATCTGTTTTATCTCGAGCACCTTCAGCCATTTTTTCTGCAGTAAAATGACTGACAACACCATGTTCTTCTAGTTGCGACAAGGGAATATCCAACATTTTAGCTTTTTCTTCAATGCTATAAGTAACAAATCCACCTTTAAATACTTGTGAGGCCCCTGAAAAATCAGCAATACTAGCCTGAAATAAACCTGCTGTTAGGCTTTCAGCTGCAGTGATGGTCTTGCCATAGTGCTTAAGCAAACGAAAAGCTTCAAAGGCTAAACTATTAGACTCTCCATATCCATAAATGAAATCAGATAAGGATTTGCCATCTAGAGTTTTAGTCGAACGAATTTGTTTTTCTAAAACATCTAGTTTTTGATCTGCTTCTTCTTGCGAAGAAGCCTTCGTTGACAAGCGAAGTGTTACTTCCCCCACTTTAGCATATGGAGCTATGGTTGGATCTGTTTGGTTAACAATAAAATCCTTCAGAATAGTCACTAATTGACTTTCTCCAACGCCGAAGAATCTTAGGACTCTCGAATAAAGACTTGAGTGATTCTCAGTAAGAGCTGGAATAAGTTCTTGATTCACCATAGGTTTGAGTTCACTTGGTGGACCAGGTAAGACTACATAGGTCACCCCTTGAGCAGTAATAATCCCTCCAACTGCAAGACCTGTCGGGTTTTGCAAGGGAATAGCTCCCTCAACAATTTGTGCTTGACGTTCATTATTAGGCGTTCGTGTGTGTTTAGGACGAGTAGCAAAGAAACTATCCAGTTTTTTACTAGCCTCCTCATCAAAAACGAGTTCTTTTCCTAAAAATTTAGCCAGTGTTTGCTTGGTTAGGTCGTCCTCAGTAGGGCCAAGTCCACCACAAAGTATGACTAAATCACTACGTTGACTAGCCTGATCAAGAACTGAAAGTAGGCGATTTTCATTGTCTCCTACTGCTGTGTGAAAATACACGTCAATTCCTAGTTCAGCTAGTTTCTCAGATAAAAATTGGGCATTGGTATTGGTGATTTGCCCGGTTAGGATTTCAGTTCCTACTGCAATCAATTCAGCTTTCATTGGTTCACCTATATTACTATTCGTAAAATAATCTCAAAAACATGTTCGTTTATAAACTAACATGTTTTTCTCGTCTTGTCAATCAAATCTACTCATTTATTTGAAGTCACAGTTGTTTTCATGATCATTCACAAATCCTGCGGCTTGTAAAAATGAATATATAGTAGTCGGTCCTAAAAATTTGAACCCTCTCTTTTTTAAATTTTTGGCAATCTGTTGGGATAAGTCAGTTGATGATGGGACATCCTTATATGTGGGTACATTATTTATCAAGGGCTTTCCGTCAAAGAAATGCCAAAAATAATGGGACAGTGAGCCAAATTCATCTTGGAGTTTTAGTACTTGTTTGGCATTATTTACGGTTGCTTCTAGCTTAAGTTTGTGCCTAATGATGTCTGGATTTTGAAGCGCATCTTCAAGTTCACTTAGGCTAAACTGGGCAACACGCTCAATATCATAGTCATGAAAAACACGATTAAAGGCCTGTCTTTTATTTAAAACGGTTAACCAAGAAAGCCCTGACTGATAACTTTCTAAGCATAGCAGCTCAAAAAGTTTTTGGTCATCACCAATAGGTTTTCCCCACTCCTTGTCATGATAATCACAATATAATTTATTGTTTGTTGGAACCCAACGACAACGATTGACCATTGCTTACCTCATTTCATCAACATCTTAAGAGCTGATTTAATGTATTGCTCTGCCGTTTCATTAGTACCTTCGAAGAAGGCTTTGATTTTCTTAAGTTCTGCAGCTTTATAACCAAGAGCAAGCAAGGCTTCCATAGCCTCGTCCAACTGATGATTCCCTTCAGGTTGACTTGGTGTTGTCTTGGTCGTTTCTGTTGGTAACTCTGCAAATTTCCCTGCCAAGTCCAGAACCATTTGCTGAGCTGTCTTTTTACCAATCTTTGGAAACTTCATCAAGTACTTGATGTCACTATTATCAACGGCAGCAACCAAGCCTTGATTATCATCTACAGCAACAATGGCTAGAGCAGTCGTCGGACCTATTCCAGAAACTGAAATAAGCTTAAGGAAGACCTCTTTTTCATCTTCAGTATGAAAACCAAACAGAAGGTGGGCATCATCTCTAATAACCTGATGAAGATAGACTTGGATAGTCTGATTCATTTGGTCAGAAAAACTATATGGATTCGCTACAGTGACAATATAACCTAAGCCGTTTGCTTCTATAACAATATACTTGGCGGTAATTTTCACTAGAGTTCCCTTGATGTAATCATACATAGCGTGTGATTTCCTTTCTCGTTCGTTTCTTCAATGGTTTGCTTTATCATTTTATACTCGTAAGATAATTGTCTTGAGTGTTTATTTTGTCATCTCAAGCACTGCTGTACTATTGTAACAAAAAATCCACTCGAAAGTGGATTCTGTTTGCTCTATTTTAAGGATGACTACTCGTCTTTAAAGTATCTGTAATCATCTTCAGGCCTAATAGAATATATGTTACAACGCCTAAAGTAAAGGCAATGCTAGAAACATTTACTAGAGTATTCTCCAAACTTGGTTGACCTAACCAGGCCAAAATATAGAAAATCAAGCTAGTCGCTAAAAATGTTAAACCAACAAATACAAAGTGTTTATTAGTTTTTGTTAGGTGTCTCATCACTCTACCTCCTAACTTAAAAATCAGGCAATCATCCTACAATGACATGCTAAAACATTAGAAGATTTCTCATCTTCACCACTATTATAAATCTAACATTCCTATTCGTAAAGCAAGATCAAAAAAAGTTTTAATACTTCCCTAGGTCACGTAGACTGGTATGATTTTCTTGAATTCGACGGAACATTTTTTCCATATCAGACTTGGTAAAGTTGACAAGTACTGGACGTCCGTGAGGGCAATTGTAGGGATTTTTACACTGTGCAAGCTGTACTAGGAGGTCACGCGCAGAGTAATCATCAAGTGCATGATTGGCCTTGATTGAACGTTTACAACTCATCATGATGGCTAGCTCAGCACGGTAGGTCTTGACAGACACTTCATTCGTCAAAAGAAGCATGTCACACATTTCATAGACCGCTGATTCAATCTCTTCTTCCTTCATCCAGATAGGATGTTCACGAAGAATGAAGGTATTATTCCCATAAGGCTCTAAATAGATACCAACCTGGTTCAGAAGGGACATTTTTTCTTGTAAACTAATGTAATCTGAACCTGAAAATTCAAAGAGATAAGGAACCAAAAGCTGTTGTAGACTGCTGTCAACCTCACCGATCTTTTCGCGATAGTACTCATACTTGACACGTTCTTGGGCAGCATGCTGGTCAATGATGTAAAGTCCACCTTGTCCTTGAGCAAAGAGATAGGTTCCATGCATTTGACCAAAAAACTCCAACTCAGGGAAGGTTGATGTTTCCTCATTGTCCAGAGTTTCAAGCATGCGCTTCATTTTCGACTTGTTTTTATAATCAAGTTTTTCGTGTTCGCTATCACCTTCATCTGCTGAACGCTGTGCCTGTTTAACAGAAGGTTGCGGTTTGTTTTCTACCAATGAAACTGGAGACTCTGACTCCGATATAAGAGGTTTGATATCTTCTTGGACTGTCTCTGGTTTGACAAAGAAATCATTACGACTGCTATCATAGTAAAGATTGGTTTGTTTGAGTGGAAGACTGGTTTGAACTGGCTTAGCTGCACCTCTAGTACTAGACTTGGCTAGATTTTCAAGGGCATCAGGAATCAAATCCTGCTCTCTAAGGCTTTGAGCAATGGCTGAGCTGATAAGGGCCATGAGCTCTTTTTCTTTAGAGATACGTACTTCCTGCTTTGTTGGGTGAACATTGACATCGGCCAAGTAAGGATCAATCTGAATATCAATAACTGCAATAGGGAAGCGTCCTACCATGAGTTTAGAGCCATATCCATCAAAAATAGCACGGTTAAGCAGGAAGTTTTTAATATAACGTCCGTTAATGAGAATCGTGATGTAGTTACGATTTGCACGGGTCAACTCAGGGAGACTAACATATCCAGAAACTTCAAAATCAAGGTCAGAATTTGAAATCTCCACCATTTTTTTAGCCGTTGTCAAACCATAAATACCAGCAATAGCTTGACGGAGGTCTCCAGTACCTGATGTCTGTGTCAACTGACGACCATCATTAAGCAAGGTAAAGGCAACCTCGGGATGAGCTAGACTTAGACGATTGACAACATCGACAATATGAGCCAACTCAGCCTGTAAACTCTTCATATACTTGAGACGAGCTGGGGTATTATAAAATAGGTTTTCAACGGTAATCTTTGTTCCAACTGGTGTTGAAATAGGGTCCTGACTCTCAATTTCTCCACCTTTAGCAACCAGTTTAGTCCCATAGGCTTCTCCATCCGCTGCTGTCACAATAGTTAGGTGGCTGATAGAAGCTATTGATGGTAGGGCCTCACCTCGAAAACCAAGGGTTCGAATACGAAAGAGATCTCCTTGATTTTTGATTTTACTTGTTGCATGACGGCGCAAACTCATGGCCACATCAGCTTGAGCCATTCCTTCACCATTGTCTGTGATTTGAATTTTTGAGAGGCCTGATTCTTCAACTTCAATGGTAATCTGGGTGCTGCCTGCATCAATAGCATTTTCCACCAACTCTTTGACAACACTGGCTGGGCGCTCTACGACCTCACCAGCAGCAATCTGGTTGGCTAACACCTCAGGTAATTCGATGATTTTTGGCATAATTATTATTTTCCCTTCTAAAAGGTTGAGAGAACAATGTTTCTAAATGTTACTGATGCTTCCTATAAAGCCATAACTCACACACAACTGTTAGCCAAGATAAGGCTGTGGCTATAACAATCATATCCCCATGACGAAGATTGAACCAAATGAGCCCAGAAAAAATCAAGAGGTAGATGACTTGGAAAATCCATTGGTAGGTTTTGGGGGAGCTTGTCGAATCCATAAACTGCTTCACAAAGAAATAAAGCAAAAGCAAGTTCAGTGTTAGTGCCTTTTCAAAAGGTGTATAAAAGCTCAAAATCAGACTGCAGACAAGAAAAATTCCTGCTAGCCATTTCATTATAGATTTCATGTGATTACCTCGTCAGTACGTTTTCATTAAGTATAGGGGTTTTCGAAAATATTTTCAACCACTTAGACACCATACAGGACCACATAGACAAACGCTATTGCTGTGGACTAGTAAATAGTGTTTAATAAAGGTGTGAAAGGGAGGAGGCCTCCTCAATTACCAATAAGAAAGGATAGTTATGAAAATAAAAGTTCAGATTGACTCGGTATTCCAAGAAGAAATGTTGCAGATTCAGGCACCTAGTCGGACGCCCAAGATTCAGCAAGTGGTCGAGTTTGTCGAATCTTTGGATGATAACCAACGACTCAAAGGAAAAAAAGATGGCGAAACTTATCTCATCGAGCCTAATGCTATTTCCAGAATTTACATCGAAAATCGCCAAGTTTTAGCTGAAACTATTCTAGGAGAGTACCACTTAGGCTTACGTCTCTATCAAGTTTTAGAAAAACTGCCATCTTACTTTATCAAAATCTCACAATCAGAGATTGTCAACCTCAAAGAAATTGAACGCTTCAACATTACCCCTAACGGCCTCGTTGAAATTCACCTTAAAAACAAGGAAACCACCTACTCATCACGCCGTTACCTCAAAGCAATAAAGGAGAAATTACAATGAAAAAGCAACTTTTTAAATCAGGCACAAAGGGCATCCTTATCGGACTTGCCGTATCCATGATTATGTCTCTTATCTGGGCACCAAGCTACATGCCTCTAAATCCTCACTCAGCCATTGGACAATGGATGACGTCACATCAGGTTCACGGATCTATGGTATTAGCCTACTGCCTCATCACTTGGTTTGCTATCGGTATCCTTTTTGAAATCGCTAGTTATATTTTCCGTAAGGCTGAGTGGAGTTTGCTTCGTGCAACCCTCACTCACTACGCTTTGACCTGTCTAGGTTTCATTCCACTAGCTACCCTCAGCGGATGGTTCCCTCTACGTTTGACTTTCTACTTGGAGCTAGTCATTGAATTCAGCCTTATCTATCTGCTCGTTTGGGTCTTCTCTTATTGGAAAATGAAAAAGGATATTGAACAACTCAACCAAGAATTGAAACACCTATAAAAGACAAGAAGCCTGTCAATCGACAAGCTTCTTTTATAATTTCTGTTTCAAATCTGCTACAGCCATCATGACTTGCATCGGTGTCATATTGTAAATGTCCAAATCACGTAACTCTTGAAGAACTGGATTTTCAGTAAAATCATCAAAGAGAGAGATTTGCTCGTTGACATGTGTTTCAGTGGCTGGCTTCTCTTGAGGCGATACCTTTTCCTGAGGTTGGATGGTAACTGTCTCGCCCTCTAATTGTGTCAAGATAGTGTCAGCACGTTCCAGTAAATCTACTGGTAAACCTGCAATCTTAGCTACATGAATACCATAAGATTTGTCAGCTGGGCCATCGACAATCTTGTGAAGGAAAGTCACCTCTCCGTCCTTTTCAAGTGTCGCCACATGAACGTTGACAAGGTGTGTCAAAGTATTTGACAGGGCTGTCAACTCATGATAATGGGTAGCAAACATGGTTTTAGCCCCCACCTTGTCATGAATAAACTCAATAATAGACTGGGCCAAAGCCATACCATCATAGGTGGCTGTCCCACGTCCCAACTCATCAAAAATAATCAAGGAATTAGGTGTTGCCCGCTTAATGGCCTGATTAGCCTCCATCATCTCAACCATGAAGGTCGACTGACCTGAAATCAGGTCATCTGCAGCACCAATACGTGTATAGATGGCGTCAAAAACTGGCAAATCAATACTATCTGCTGGCACGTAAGAGCCCATCTGAGCCATAACGACTGACAAGGCCAACTGACGCATATAAGTAGATTTACCACTCATATTTGGTCCTGTGATGAGCTGAACATTGGTCTGACTGTCAAAGGTAATCGTGTTTGGAATGTATTCCTGAACGCCCATAACCTTCTCAACCACCGCATGACGGCCTTGATCAATAACGATACGATGCTCATCATTGAACACAGGACGAACATAATGATTAGTCTCTGCTGTAACTGCCAAACTCTGAAGCACATCGACTGTCGCAATAGCCTTAGCCAAAGATTGCAAACGATCAATATAGCGTTCCACCTGCTCACGGACACGCATGAAAATATCATACTCTAGCGTTGATGACTTTTCACGTGCCTCTAGCATTTCACCTTCAATCTTAGCCAACTCAGCAGTTCCAAAACGCTCTGAATTTTTCAGGGTTGCCTTGCGGAAGAAATGGTCAGGAACCAAGCTAAGGTTAGAGTTGGTCACATGGAAGTAATAACCATCTTTACGGTTATAATCAATTTTTAGTGTTGTAATACCAGACGCTTCACGTTCCTTGGCTTCGATATCCGCAATCCATGATGTCCCCTCACTCATCACCTTGCGATACTTGTCCAAGGTCTCATCAAAACCAGCACGGATAATGCCACCTTCTGTAATGGTTGCAGGAGCATCGGGATCAATAGCCGACCGAATCAGACTCTCTAATTCTGGCAGAGCATCTAACTCTTGTAAAAGACGTGACAAGGCCTCGTCATCAAAAGACTCCAAAATCGCCTTAATAACTGGAACCTGAGCTAGGGTATGACCTAGCTGAATCAAATCTTTAGGATTAGCCTTTCCAAAGGAAACACGGCTGGCCAGGCGCTCAATATCGTAAACCCCTTTAAGACTCTCAGTCAGATCACTACGCTCGAAGAAATTGTCCAAGAAAACTTGGATAATATTCTGACGCTCCACGATTGCAGCCTGATTCACTAAAGGTCTATCAATCCAAGTACGTAAGAGACGCATTCCCATAGCTGTCTTGGTTTCATCCAAGAGCCAGAAAAGAGAACCATGTTTCTTACCTGTTCTAGCATTTTCCAGTAAATCCAAACTCGACTTGGTCGCATAGGACATCTGCAAGTAATCCTTAATCTCATAGTGCTGAGCTTTTTGTAAATGGCTGAGCTCACGCATCTGAGTACGGTGCACATACTGGAGAAGTTTACCCGCTACACTGCTTTCCAAATCTGTCAAGCTAGTGTCAATCAAGTGGACATCATCGTAAACCTCTGTTTCCTTGGAAAGTAGAAGGTTGAGTTGCTTCACCAAAATTTGTTCATCAGCTTCGGGTAAATCATAACCAACCACTACTTCACGTGCCTTAAGGTTCTGAATTTCACTACAAACTGAACTGAAATCGTCCAACTCTGTCGCAAAAAATTCACCCGTTGACACATCCATATAGGCCAGACCGAATCGACTTCCAGCCTTGTCAATAGCTACCAAGAAATTGTTGGCATTATCAGGTTTAGAACTGTCAACCACTGTCCCTGGCGTGATAACCTGAACCACCTCACGCTTAACCACACCAACAGCCTGTTTAGGATCCTCCATCTGCTCAGCAATGGCTACCTTGTAGCCCATCTCAACCAAGACATCAATATAGGCTTGAGCTGAGTGATAAGGTACACCCGCCATAGGAATGGGATTATCGGCGTTTTTATTACGACTGGTTAGGCTAATTTCCAAAATCTGGGCAGCCTTAACGGCATCCTCGTAAAAAAGTTCATAAAAATCCCCCATACGGAAGAGCAAAAAAGCATCTGGATAATTTTCCTTGATATCCAAATACTGCTGCATTCCTGGAGATATTTTTTCCTTAGCCATGTCTTAACTCCTCGTTAATCCTTTCTTCGATAGACTTGGTCACATATTGGATCAAGTCACTGGCATCTTGCATTTTTTGACGGTAGTCCTGAACAATAGGCAAATTTTCCAACTCATGCTGAATCAAATCTGCTTGTTCACCTGCCTCCTCATAGGCACGTTGTTTCTCAATTTTTTGAAAAAGCACTGCTTCTTGTTGATAAGCCTTCATATGTCCAGCTAGATGACTGATTTGAGGGACCTGTCCAATAGCTTTCTCAGCCTCTTGAAAAGCAAGAACCGCCTCATGGTGTTTGAGGAGGTCAATTAACTCTTCTTTGGCTTTTTGGAGATCCTGATGAGGAGTATTCATCAGTGAAACTCGCTTTCCAGTTTTTCAGCAACCACAGCATCCTTACAGATTACCAAGAGGGTATCTGCGCCAGCAACGGTTCCTAAAATTTCAGGGTTGCCATCACTGTCAATTAGATTGGCCAAAACATCAGCTTCACCCAACTCCGTGTGAAGGACCAGCATAAACTGGGCACGGGAAACTGATTTGACATAGTCCTTAACCGTAGGATCCAAACTTGGAAGCACATGTTCAGACAAACTGTAGTAAAGTCTGCCTTCTTCATCACGAAGCTTCAAAAGTCCAATCTCACGCAAATCACGTGACAAGGTCGCTTGTGTAACTGTGATACCTTCCGCCTCTAGGCGTTGCTTAATTTCCTCTTGTGTCCCAATCTTATCTCTTGAAATCATCTGTTTAATAACAGCTTGACGATCTCTCTTCATTATCTTTCCTCTTTTTATGTATATTCCTTGCATATTATAACAGAATTTTTGTATTTTTTCATGAAATACTTCCTAATAGATGCTTTCTTGTCCCTACCCTATTAACTAAAATAATGGTAAAATAGGTATGAATGACAAGATTTGAAATGGAGTACCTATGAATACTAAAGAACTCATTGCAGCAGAAATTGCCAAAGTTGTTCCCGAATTGGAACAAGAAAACATTCAAAATCTGCTTGAAACCCCTAAAAATGCTGACATGGGGGACCTCGCCTTTCCTGCCTTCTCATTGGCTAAAGTCTTGCGCAAGGCTCCTCAGATGATTGCAGCAGACATCGCTGAAAAAATCGATGCCTCAAACTTTGAAAAAGTTGAAGCTGTTGGTCCTTATATCAACTTCTTCCTTGATAAATCAAAAATCTCAGCGGACGTTCTTGGACAAGTTATCGCTCAAGGCAGCCACTACGCTGACCAAAACATCGGTCACGGACGTAACATCGCCTTTGATATGTCTAGTCCTAACATCGCTAAACCTTTCTCTATCGGTCACTTGCGTTCAACAGTTATCGCTGATGCTCTTGCCAACATCGTAGCTAAACAAGGCTACAAACCAGTCCGCATCAACCACTTGGGTGACTGGGGTAAACAGTTTGGTATGCTGATTGTTGCCTATAAGAAATGGGGTAGCGAGGAAGCTGTCAAAGCTAACCCTATCAACGAACTCCTTCAACTTTATGTGCGTATCAATGCCGAAGCTGAAGAAGACCCATCTGTAGACAAAGAAGCTCGTGAATGGTTCCGCAAATTGGAAGCTGGTGACGAGGAAGCAACTGCCCTTTGGCAATGGTTCCGTGACGAAAGCTTGGTGGAATTCAACCGTCTTTACGATGAACTCGGTGTTTCTTTTGATAGCTACAACGGTGAAGCCTTCTACAATGATAAGATGGATGAAGTCGTTGACATCTTGACAGAAAAAGGACTTCTCCAAGAATCTCAAGGTGCCCAAGTGGTTAACCTTGAAAAATACGGTATCGAACACCCAGCCCTCATCAAAAAATCAGATGGTGCGACACTTTACATCACACGTGACTTGGCTGCTGCCCTCTACCGTAAACGTACTTACGACTTTGCCAAAGCCATCTATGTGGTTGGTAATGAACAATCTGCTCACTTCAAACAGTTGAAAGCTGTTCTTAAAGAAATGGGCTACGACTGGTCTGACGACATGACTCACGTTGCCTTTGGTCTTGTAACTAAGAACGGTAAGAAATTGTCAACTCGTAAGGGGAACGTTATCTTGCTTGAGCCAACTATTGCCGAAGCTGTTAACCGTGCCCAGGCTCAAATCGAAGCTAAGAATCCAAACTTGCCTAACAAGGAAGCTGTTGCTCATGCTGTAGGTGTCGGAGCTATCAAATTCTACGATCTTAAAACAGACCGTATGAATGGTTACGACTTCGACCTTGATGCCATGGTATCCTTCGAGGGAGAAACTGGACCTTACGTTCAATATGCACACGCTCGTATCCAATCTATCTTGCGCAAGGCTAACTTCACGCCATCTGCAGATGCTACATACAGCCTAAACGACGTTGAAAGCTGGGAAATCATCAAACTCATCCAAGACTTCCCACGTATCATCAACCGTGCATCAGACAACTTTGAGCCATCTATCGTTGCTAAATTTGCTATCAGCTTAGCTCAAGCCTTTAACAAATACTATGCACACACACGTATCTTGGACGAAAGCCCAGAACGTGACAGCCGTTTGGCTCTTTGCTACGCAACAGCAACAGTCCTCAAAGAAGCTCTTCGCCTTCTCGGTGTTGAAGCTCCAGACGAGATGTAATCTATACTTAAAACGCCTAAGGGCGTTTTTTTAATTGCCAAAAAAAGAACCCAACACATGGTGTTGAGCTCTTTTGGAGATTATGAAAAAGAAAAGTTCGTTGTTCTACAAAAAGTGTAAGCCAACGAGATTCACTGAACTACGTTCAGTAAAAGTTATTTAGGAGACTTAGAGTATAACTTGCCTTCCTTAAAGAAACCTTAAATCGCAGAAAAAAATCCCCTAAGGGATTTTCACAGCAGTTCAAAGACCACTGAAAAGATACGATTGTACAGGCTTCCCAACCTCTTCTTCCTAATCCTCCAAGGTGACCGCTTGTCCAATAGAATCTTTATATAACTATATTACCTTGTTTTGGAAGGGTTTTCAAGTATTTTCTTAAAATTCCCTAATAAAAGCTCAAAAAACAAGAAAAAAGCCTAGATTTCTAGACTTTCTTCGGGGAGATTAGTTATGAAAAAGTTTTTTTTACTACTAGCTCACCAAAGCTAGTTGTTTTATTAGGATGGTTATAATATAAACTAATAAACTTAAAACTTGCTTAAAGTTTTATTCTCTTGCTTCACTTTTTAAAATAATAAGCAAAATAAGTAATAGTAAGGACCCACTAGGGATATCCATATCTAAAAACCAAGAGGGGCTTTGATACTTCCAAGATCATTCATGATGCGGATGATATTATAGGCAATGCTTACTATTAAGAGGCTAAGTTCCGGTAAATAGTTAAGTCGTCCTTTTAAGATTGCTAACTTCTCCTTTCTGATAGTTTTCTTACGATGACCCTATTATAAGGCTGAAAAAGAAACAAAACTAGTGACATAAATGTCACCATCAAAAAAAGCAGGGCAAACCTGCTTTCTGTTATTTTGTTTAGATTAGTCACCCAAACCAATGCGTTCGAAGATTTCATCAACACGTTTAGTGTAGTAAACTGGGTTGAAGATTTCGTCGATCTCTTCTTGAGTGAGACGAGATGTTACCTCTGGATCTGATTCAAGAAGTGGTTTAAAGTCTACTTGGTTATCCCATGATTGGGCAGTCTTAGGTTGAACAAGGTCGTAAGCTTGCTCACGTGTCATACCTTTTTCAATCAAAGTAAGCATGGCACGTTGGCTGAAGATAAGACCAAATGTAGAGTTCATGTTGCGGATCATGTTTTCTGGGAAGACTGTCAAGTTCTTAACGATATTTCCAAAACGGTTAAGCATGTAGTCAATCAAGATGGTTGTGTCTGGTGCGATGATACGCTCAGCTGATGAGTGAGAGATATCACGTTCATGCCAAAGGGCTACGTTTTCATAAGCTGTTACCATGTGACCACGGATGACACGTGCAAGACCTGTCATGTTTTCAGAACCGATAGGGTTACGTTTGTGAGGCATTGCTGAAGACCCTTTTTGGCCTTTAGCAAAGAACTCTTCCACTTCACGTTGTTCAGATTTTTGAAGACCACGGATTTCAGTTGCCATACGCTCGATAGAAGTTGCGATACTAGCAAGAACTGCAAAGTACTCAGCATGAAGGTCACGAGGAAGTACCTGTGTAGAGATTTCTTGAGCACGAATACCAAGTTTATCGCAGACGTATTTTTCAACGAATGGTGGGATATTGGCAAAGTTACCAACCGCACCAGAAATCTTACCAGCTTCCACACCAGCAGCCGCATGCTCGAAACGCTCGATGTTACGTTTCATTTCGCTGTACCAAGTGGCCAATTTAAGACCAAAAGTTGTAGGCTCAGCGTGTACACCGTGGGTACGCCCCATCATGATAGTAAACTTGTGTTCTTTCGCTTTGTCAGCAATGATGTTAAGGAAGTTTTCAAGGTCACGACGGATGATGTCGTTGGCCTGTTTGTAGAGGTAACCATAGGCAGTATCTACCACGTCAGTAGAAGTCAAACCATAGTGAACCCACTTACGCTCTTCACCAAGCGTTTCAGAAACCGCACGTGTGAAGGCAACCACATCGTGACGAGTTTGCTGCTCGATTTCCAAAATACGGTCGATGTCAAAGTCCGCTTTTTCACGAATCAAAGCCACATCTTCCTTAGGGATTTCTCCCAACTCAGCCCATGCTTCATCAGCCAAGATTTCCACCTCAAGCCAAGCACGGTATTTATTTTCTTCACTCCAAATGTTCGCCATTTCTGGGCGAGAATAACGTTCGATCATGATTAAGATATTAAGGGCGTTAAGCGGACACAGTCAAAATAGGAGTTTAGACGAAGAAGCGTCAGCTTCTAGGAAAAACTATCTTTTTGACCAAGTCCGTAGCCCGTATTCAGTTTTTGTGAATACGGGTACCCTTGTTCCTTTCTTTTTTGTTTATTTTTTTACAGGAGAGAGACATTTTTATCTCGGGTTCAAATACTTGAACTTGCCCTCTTCTCCTTTCTTTTGTTTCTAGTCTCAGTCAAAGGAAATCTGTAACCCGTATTCAGTTTTTGTGAATACGAGTACCCTTGTTACCTTTTTAAGAAATTCAAACATCTATATTTTACGCTTAAATATTTTTAGTATATGTATAAATTTATTTGAGTTTCGATTTAATATGGATTATTAAAAATTTTTTCCAACGTTTCATTATTATTAGCTACTTCATCTAATTCACGTTTTGTTGTATATCTGATATTCTGCGGTGGATAGGTGTTTCCTAATGGAATCAAATGATCATATTTTTCTGGCTCTCCCTCAAAAACTACTTTCCAATATCCTAAATAATTATCAGATGGAACAATCTTTTTCACTTTAGCCGTATATTGTATTCCACTTCGTGGCGCAACTTCGTACCCTGCGATATATTTAATTTTATTCCTTCGAGCTTTACCAATTCGTATATCATACCATTCGTGATCACGAAGGAACACCCGTTGAAAACCTTCTTCTTGAGCTGGCACAATAATAGTCAAATCATCTTGAGTATTAGGACTTTCAAGATCTATATTGATTTTTTCTAGTTCTTCTGTTTCTGCTATTATTTCAGAATCTGTTTTCTCTCTAATGGTTTCATAAAAATTATGATGCAATCTATATTCCTCTGGGACCTTGTCCCATTTAATTTCTGAACCTTGAACTTGACCTAATAAATCTTGTTCAAAAACTCCGTACGCATCAAGATATTGTTTTACTACATCACTTTGAGTCGATAAAATCTCATTATTTGCACCACGTAACTCAGCAGAAAAATCTTTTACTGAAATACTACCTAACTTAATAGCTTCAATGATATTATCAAATTGAGATTCTAATTGCTCAATATCTTCTATAGTTGAATCATATTGAGTTTTTGAAAATTTGTTACAGTGAGCTACTGAATTTCTTGCTTTTTTTATTTTGGATAATAGCAATTCAATTTCTGTATCTTTTGAAGTAAGATCTCTATCTTTTGTAAGCTTAAAAATTAACTGTTCCCAAATTGTTTTAGGAAGAATTTTATCTTCTGGTACTTTCTTTTTCAGAACACACTCGTGTATATATTCAATTAGTTCAATATTTTTTTTATCTTCCTTTTTGAAAATAGCATCAATTAAATTTCCAAAAGTGAAATCTTTATCTATCTCATCAACAGAATTTCCATATTTTTTTAAATCTTCACTATCATCCGAAACATAAAACATCTCTTTTAATAGTTCTCGACCTTTCCGTTCAATTCTATGTAATTTCGCATATATAGACGATGAATAATATTCACTTATCCCATCAAACGTACAATTGACTCGGCTAAATCTATTATCTGTTCTTACAATATTGTTAAATACTTTCTCAAAAGATTCTAATTCATCTACAGAATTCGATGAAACTTTTATTGTAATAGTAGGAAATTTCTCGTCATTCCCCATATAAATAATCTCGATGGGTAACTTACACATACCTAATTCCGCAAATAGTTTTGAATCACTTCTTTCAATTTTTAATAAATCAGGATTTTGTGACAAATTATTAATAACAACATCTTGATTTGCAATGACCGACTTGTTTTTAACTTTTATGATATATTTTTGGTACATCTTGACGATAAATCCCCCTTAGTTATTGTTGGCTGACTTTTCTTATCAATTCCATCATTTACAATCAACCTATTATCTTTATCACTATAAGAATAGGACAACGGATTCTATAGAGTTCTAACTTACTCCCCAAACTCAACCACACTATCTAGTTCATCACTAAACAAAGTCACATGTCCCATTTTGCGGTTGTGCTTCGCTTCTAGTTTACCATACATGTGGAGGTGGGCGCTTGGATTTTCTGTGACATAACGCTCAGCTGCTTCGACGTGTTGCCCGAGGACATTGAGCATGACAGCTGGCGCATGGAGGTGGATTGCTGGAAGTGGCGCTCCGAGAACGCCCAGGATATGCGTATCAAACTGTGAAAAATCGCAAGCTTCGATTGAGTAGTGACCTGAATTGTGTGGGCGTGGTGCGATTTCGTTGACGATGATGTCATCAGCTGTCGCAAACATTTCCACACAGAGAGTACCAGAGAGATTAAGCTGCTCAGCAATCTTCATAGCCATAGCTTTAGCTTTCTCAGCTAGACTATCAGAAATGCGAGCAGGCACGATGGTTTTAGAAAGGATGTTATTGCGGTGGATATTTTCCTGAACTGGGAAAACCGTCACATCCTTGCCATTACCAGACACGATGACTGAAATTTCAAGGTCGAAGTTGACGAACTCTTCCAAGACACACTCAGCTGAATTAGCAAGGGCATTTGCCTCTTCCAAATCGTCAGCTGACGTGATGACTTTTTGACCGTGGCCATCGTAACCACCTGTCGCAGTCTTGAGGACGTATTTTTTAGAAAGGTCAATATCTTCCAAATCAAGGCTAGATGTCACGACTTTGTAAGGAGCAACGGTTACTTTAGCCTTGTTTGAGAGAAAGTCCTTCTCAAAAATACGGTTTTGTGAAATGCGAAGCAGGTCTGTTCCTTGTGGAAGTTGACCATCTTTGATAACAGCGTCAAGGCCGTCAGCGTCAACATTTTCAAACTCATAAGTGAGAACATCACAGCGGTCTGCCAACTGACGAAGGGCATCTACATCATCATAGGGTGCCACGATAACCTCAGACACACGAGAAGATGGACAATCTGCTGCTGGATCAAGGGTGATAACCTTGTGGCCCATGTAGATAGCTGAGATAGCCATCATCTGACCGAGCTGGCCACCACCGATGATACCAATGGTTTTAGTTGAGCTCATTTGTAGACTCCTCTGCGATTTTTCCTTGTTCTTCAGCAAAGTTAGCAAGTGCGTCCGCAATGGCCTTGTCTTCTACTGAGAGGAGACGGAGGGCAAAGAGGGCAGCGTTAGTCGCACCAGCTTCACCGATAGCCATAGTTGCAACAGGTACACCACCTGGCATCTGAACGATAGAATAGAGTGAATCCACACCGCTAAGGGCACGCGATTTGACTGGTACACCGATGACTGGAAGGGTTGTTTTGGCAGCAACCATCCCTGGCAAGTGAGCTGCGCCACCCGCACCAGCGATGATGACCTTAATGCCACGGCTACGTGCTTCTTCGGCATGTTTGAACATGAGGTCTGGTGTACGGTGTGCGGAAACAACTTTCTTTTCGTAAGCAACGCCGAAGTTGTCGAGGACTTCAGCGGCTTTTTGCATGGTTGCCCAGTCGGATTTTGAGCCCATGATAATGGAAATTACTGGTTTCATTTTTTCTCCTTTTTTGATAATCGTCTAATGTAGTGCGGACGTAAGCGACCGCCTGTAGCGTTCCATTACTAAAACTGGAGCCTGAGTCTCCAGTTTTCCGCTCCTAGTAGCTCTGCTACTAGGAGTTCCACTACTGCGACGATTATCCTATACTAGCTCGCTAACGCTCGCAAATCAAACGACCATTATCGGATTGGCGACTTCGTCGCCTAATATAGCATTGATATTCGAAAACTCAAAGAAAATCATAGAGTGACAAGGCAAAGCGACGAAGATAGAACTAAAGTTCATCAAGGAGCTTTAACACAGTCAATCGAAGATTTTCAAAGAGTTTTATTTGTTAGCCTTGCTACCAATATCCGTACGATAGAAGAGGCCTTCTGTGTTTTGTTTGTCGAGTTCGTTGTAGATGATGTTTTGGCCGTCTTTGACGGTGTCTGCTGTTGTGACAAGCATGTAGACACGTCCTCCGTTTGAGAGGAGGTCTTGGCCATTTTCAGCGAATTTAGCACCAGCATAGTAAGTGATGATGTCACCATCTGTCTTGGCTGGAAGTTTGACACCCTTCTCATAAGCGAGTGGGTAGCCGTTTGAGGCTACAACCACACCCAGTGTCACACCCTTATCCGTCCAAGTGATAGTTGGCTCTTTACCATCCAAAATGTCAGTGATATTTTGCGCAAAATCAGAAGTCAAACGAGGCAAGATTATTTGCGTTTCAGGATCGCCAAAACGTGAGTTGAACTCGATGACTTTAGGGCCGTCAGCTGTCAAGATAAGACCAGCGTAAAGAACACCAGTGTAAGGACGACCTTCTTTAATCATACCTTCAAGGACTGGCTTGACAATAGTGTCAACCGCTGTGTCAACTACGCTCTGTGGCAAGTGAGGAACCGGCGCATAGGCACCCATCCCACCAGTGTTAGGGCCCTTGTCCCCATCATAAGCACGTTTGTGGTCCTGAGCCGTTGGCATGATGTAGAACTTGTCACCATTAACAAAGGCAAAGAGAGAAAACTCTTCCCCGTCAAGAAATTCCTCGATGACCACACGCGCACCTGAATCACCGAATTTATTGTCCAAAAGCATCTCGTGAGCAGCTTCGACGGCTTGCTCAACCGTTTCAGCAACGACGACACCTTTACCTAGGGCCAAGCCGTCTGCCTTGACGACGATTGGAGCACCTTTTTCCTCGATGTAGGCCTTGGCTTCCTCGAAATCTGAAAATGTGCCATAGGCTGCTGTCGGAACGTCGTATTTGACCATGATTTCCTTAGCGAAATCCTTAGACCACTCTAGCTCAGCCGCAGCCTTGGTCGGACCAAAAGCCTTAAGACCAGCTGCATTGAAATCATCCACGATACCAGCCGCAAGGGCATCATCTGGACCGATAAAGGTCCAAGCAATATCGTTCGCCTTTGCAAAGTCAATTAGATTAGAATGTTCGGAAATTCCGATATTGATCAAATCAAGACCGTCCAATGTCATCCCGTCATTACCAGGAGCCACGAAAACTTGCTCAACATCCTTAGACTCCAATAATTTCTTGGCAATCGCATGTTCACGACCACCAGAACCAACAACCAAAAGTTTCATTTGAAAGATACCTCAATATCAAATAAGACTAGGGGCAAATGCCCGTTAACGACAATCATTCGGAAAAATTAGCAATTTTCACGAATTATACATAACCATTATAACATATTTGTTCGGAGATATGGGTATGTATCCAAATTTGGACATAAAAAAGGCGGCCACTTGGACCACCTCTTGGGAGATTATGAAAATGAAAAAAGTTATTTAGGATTGATGATAGTATATCCTGAGCAGCTTAAGTGAGGCTTAAACGCAAAAATATCTTCATTTTCCTGAAAAACTGCGAATAGGTAGGTGGAGGTTAAAATGAAGAAAAAATTACTATATTGTCTCTTACCGCTAGCTTGTCTAGCGACTGTTTCGGTTTCGTGTGGCAGCTCTGCTCAGGCGGCTGTCCTCGGTGATGACTACCCTTCCTCTTGGAAATATGGGGGCTTCGGTGTTGATCCATGGACCATGTACTGGCGTCAATGTACGTCCTTCGCAGCCTATCGTCTCAGTAACACCAATGGTTTCACTCTGCCTGTAGGGTATGGAAATGCCATCACTTGGGGCAGCATCGCACGTGCCAATGGTCACCGTGTAGACATGAATCCTGCCGTAGGGAGCATCGCCTGGTTCTCAGCTGGGGTCAAGGGAGCTGGTCACATGGGACATGTCGCTTGGGTTGCGGAAGTTCATGGTGATCAGGTCACTATTGAGGAGTACAACTACGATGCGGGTCAAGGTCCTGAGAAATACCACAAACGTAGCTTCCATAAGAGTCAAGTGTCTGGCTATATCCATTTTAAGGACCTCGAACCAGGAGCTCAAAATGGAAATTCTACTAACTCTTCTATCAAAGTTGGTGATACAGTGCGCTTCACAGGAACATTCCGTGTCACGTCTGTGTCAGGAAATACCATCACCAGCCAAGATTTAGCTGGAGGCACACCAACCAAACACAATATCGTTGACCCTGGACCCGTTCTTGAAGTTGATGGACAAGGCAATCCAACTTCAGACCAGTACCTCAATCCTGGTGAGACCTTTACTATTCCAGGTAACTTCAAAGTGCTAGCCATTGACCCACCTAGCGATGGCATCCTCGTCCAAATCGGAAATCGCAAGACTTGGGTAACCCAGTCTGTCCTTGAAAAGGTTTAAATCTATTGAACAATCGTGAGAACGGTTGTTTTTTTGATGCACTGAAATAAAAAAGCCCAGTGGGTGCTGAGCTCTTAGGAGATTTATGAAAAAGAAAAGTTTTTTAGGATAGTATTAGTATAACTTGGAGAGCTTAAAGGAAACTTAAGGAATCTAAAAAACATCCAAATTCTTGGATGCTTTGTAAATTCTTAGTGACGGAAGTGACGAACGCCTGTAAAGATCATTGTCAAACCATGTTTATCAGCAGCTTCGATTGACTCTTGGTCACGGACTGATCCACCCGGTTGGATGATTGCTTTAATACCTGCTTTAGCGATTTCTTCCACGTTATCTGCAAATGGGAAGAAGGCATCTGAAGCAAGAACAGCACCATCAAGACGGTCTTTAGCTTGGTCAATGGCGATACGGACTGAAGCCACACGGTTAGTTTGACCTGGGCCAACACCAAGTGTCATGTGGTCGTTAGTCACGATGATGCCATTTGATTTGACGTACTTGATTGCTTTCCAAGCAAACTCAAGAGCTGTCGCTTCTGTCTCAGTTGGTTGGCGTTTAGTAACCACTTGCCAGTCAGCTGGACTTTCTTTAACAACGTCTTGGTTTTGAACGAGGAGACCACCTACAACACCAGTGTATTCTGCTTCCACTTCACTATCGTCTTGAGCGTCAAATGGCAACTCAAGGATACGCAAGTTTTTCTTCTTAGTTGTCAAGATTTCAAGCGCTTCATCTGTGTAGCTTGGTGCAATGATGATTTCAAGGAAGACACCGTGCATTTTCTTAGCTGTCGCAGCGTCAACTTCTCGGTTGAGGACTACAATACCACCGAAGATTGATACTGGGTCAGCTTCATAAGCGTAGTCCCAAGCTGTTTCGATGTCGTCAGCTTGACCGATACCACATGGGTTCATGTGTTTGAGAGCCACAACTGTTGGACGGTCTTTGAAATCACGGATGATACGGATAGCGGCATCAGCGTCACGGATATTGTTGAATGACAATTCTTTACCGTTAAGCTGTTTAGCTGAAGCAATTGAGTAAGCCGTTGGCAAACCTTTTTGGTAGAAGTCTGCGTCTTGTTGAGGGTTTTCACCATAACGCATTGGTTGCTTGAGGTCATAGGTCAAAGTGAGTTTTTCAGGTTTTGTTTCACCCACTTGAGCTGTGAAGTATTCCGCAATCAAAGCGTCGTATGAAGCTGTGTGACGGTATACTTTCGCTGCCAAACGTTGGCGAGTTTCGTAGCTTGTTTCGCCGTTCGCTGACAATTCGTCAAGAACAACAGCATAGTCAGCAGGGTCTACCACAACTGTTACGCTAGCGTGGTTTTTAGCTGCTGAACGAAGCATTGATGGCCCACCGATATCGATGTTTTCAACCGCATCAGCGTAAGTCACGTCTGGTTTGAGGATAGTTTCCTTGAATGGGTAAAGGTTTACCACAACAAGGTCGATAAGTTCGATATTATTGTCCTTGGCCGCTTGAAGGTGGCTATCGAGGTCACGACGAGCGAGGAGACCACCGTGGATATTTGGGTGGAGAGTCTTCACACGACCGTCCATCATTTCTGGGAAACCAGTCACATCGTCGATGGCGATAGTGTCTACCCCAGCATTGTCAAGGACAACTTTAGTACCACCTGTTGAGATGATGTCCCAACCGAGTTTTTTGAGTTCTTGGGCAAATTCAACAATGCCCGCTTTGTCTGAGACTGAAATAAGTGCTCGTTTAGTCATTTTCTTTCTTTTCCTTTTTTTAAAAAAGTTCTTTATCTGCTACAGTCGAAAATTATCTTTCAGCTCTAGGGCTTTCTTATTTTCGTGCAACTCCCAAACTATCCAACACTTCTGGATAGAGCTTGTACTCTGTTTCGTGGATGCGAGTTTCGAAAGTATCAAGGGTATCACCTTCAAGGCGTGGCACACGGACTTGTTTGATGACCTTACCGGTATCAACGCCAGAATCCACCCAGTGAATAGTCACACCAGACTGGTCAACACCTGCATTCCAAGCATCCTCAATACCATGAGCACCTGGGAATTCAGGAAGATAAGCCGGGTGAATATTGATGATACGGCCCTCATAAGCTGCCAGCAAGGTTGGACCGACGATTTTCATATAACCGGCCAAGCAAACCAAATCTATCTGGTGTTCATTCAAGAGTTTGACGATAGCTTCTTCATAAGCTGCTTTATTGTCAAATTCCTTGAGTTCAAAAGCATGGCTAGCCACACCAAGGGTCTTGGCACGTTCTAAGACATAGGCATCACGGTGATCTGAAAAAACAAATTCTACTGGAAATTGTTCCGCAATCACTTGGAAGTTTGAGCCGTTGCCAGAGGCAAAAACAGCAATCCTTTTAGCCATTATTTTATCACCACACTTGCGCCATCTTTCTTCACAATACGACCAATTTCATAAACAGGTTCGTCAAGAAGTTCTTTGACACGTTCAACATTTTCTGGTTTAACCGCAAGCATGAGACCAATACCCATGTTGAAGATTTCAAACATTTCTTCATGTTTGATTTCACCATATTTTTCAAGGGCTTTAAAAATTGGAAGAACTGGGACTTTACTTTCGTCAATTTCAGCAGCCAAGTCATCTGAGAACATACGTGGTACATTTTCGATGAAACCACCACCTGTGATGTGGGCAATACCGTTAACCAATTCTTCTTTTATGAGTGGCAAAGCTGCTTTGACGTAGATACGAGTTGGTTCAAGAAGAACGTCTTTAAGTTTTTTGCCTTCAAGTTCTGGAAGAACTTCTTCACCTGTGTAATCAGCAAAGACACGACGCACGAGTGAGTAACCGTTGGAGTGGATACCACTTGAAGCAAGTCCAAGAAGCACATCACCTTCAGCTACTTTTGAGCCGTCGATGATTTGAGATTTTTCTGCGATACCTACCGCGAAACCTGCCAAATCATAGTCGTCTTCACCATACATACCAGGCATTTCAGCAGTTTCACCACCAATAAGGGCTGCACCTGCTTGCACACAACCTTCAGCAACACCAGCAACGACCTGCTCCAATTTAGCTGGTTCATTTTTACCAGTTGCTACGTAGTCAAGGAAGTAAAGGGGCTCAGCACCTGCGGCGATGATATCGTTAACACACATAGCGACACAGTCTTGACCGATAGTATCGTGTTTGTCGTACTTAATAGCAAGCATGAGTTTAGTACCGACACCATCTGTACCTGAAATCAAAACGGGCTCTTTGACACCTGTTTTTGAAAGGTCGAACATACCACCGAAGCCACCGAGAGCTCCCATGACACCTGCACGCTCTGTACGAGCAACGTGTTTTTTGATACGTTCAACAACTTCATAACCTGCTTCAACATCCACACCCGATTGAGCGTAAGCATTTTTATTTGTCATTTTATTTATTCCTTTTCTTTTTTCGAGAAAGAGTGCGACGTATTTTTAGATGAACCATCTTTTTATCTAAAAATACTAGTCAGGTCTCTAGCTTTGACCCCATAGGGCAAAGTGTCTACTGACAAATGCTTTAGCTTTTAGTCAGTAGTGAGACGTGGAGCGTAAGCATTTTTAGACATAATTTTTTCCTCTTTTTTCTTCTGCACTGCTCTTAATAGAAAGAAGTGTGTTCTTTCAAACTTTCCAAATAGCGTTCTTCGTAGTCATACAATGGTGTTGGATATTTACCATCAAAGTAAGCCACACAAAGGCCACCGTTTGGTGCATCTGTGTCAATTCCAATAGAATCAATCAATCCATCAATAGACAAGTAAGTCAAGCTATCCGCTCCAATGATTTCGCGTGTTTCCTCAACTGTATGATTGGCCGCAATCAATTCCTTACGTGTTTGAATATCGATACCGTAGAAACATGGGTAGGCAAGGGCTGGGCTACCGATTGCTACGTGGACCTCTGTTGCTCCTGCTTCTTTTAGCAAATTAACGATACGACGTGATGTTGTCCCACGTACAATAGAGTCGTCAATCATAACCACACGTTTTCCTTTAACAACACCTGATACGGCAGAGAGCTTCATACGAACCCCTTGCTCACGCAATTCTTGTGTTGGTTGGATAAAGGTACGTTGGGTGTATTGGTTTTTAATCAAGCCCATTTCATTTGGCAAGCCTGATTCTTCCGCAAATCCCATGGCTGCGCTAAGTGATGAATTAGGCACACCAACGACAATATCTGCTTCATGTTTGAACTCACGTGCCAATTGAGCACCCATACGTTTACGAGCTGTATGGACATTGACCCCTTGGATATTTGAATCAGGACGGGCAAAGTAGATATACTCCATCGAACAAACAGCCAATTGCGTATCCGTTGTATAGGTATCGTAAGTGATGCCATTATCATCGATGATAACAACCTCACCTGGATTTACATCGCGAATCCACTCTGCTCCAACCACTTCAAAGGCACAGGTTTCAGATGAAACCACAATAGCTCCATTGGCCATCTTACCAATAGAAAGGGGACGGAAACCATTTGGATCCAAGGCCGCAATTAGCTTGTCCTCAAGCATGAGGAGGTAAGCAAATCCACCTTTAACAGTGTTCAAGGCTTCTTTCACCTTGCCCATAAAGGATGGGTTGTGGCTACGACGAATCAAGTGAGCCAAAATTTCTGAGTCAGATGTTGAGTTAAAGATTGCCCCATTTTTTTCCAACTCACGTCTAAGTGACTCTGCATTGGTCAAGTTCCCGTTGTGGGCAAGTCCAAACTGATTGTCATAAAACTTAAACAAGAAAGGTTGAATATTATCTACAGAAGCTTCACCAGCAGTCGCATAACGAACATGACCGATAGCAGCCGTTCCAGTTAGCTTGTCCAAGTTGGCTGGATCACGGAAAACTTCTGAGAGAAGCCCCATATCACGATGACGCTTCAATTGACCCGCATCATTTGAGAGAATTCCTGCTCCCTCTTGACCACGGTGTTGGAGACTGTGAAGTCCGAAATAAGTTAATTTGGCAGCATCCGGGTGACCCCAGATACCAAAAACACCACATTCTTCATTAAGAGATTTAACTTCGTATGTCATTTTTTATACCTTTTATTTTTGATATTTTCCTAATGTTATGCAAACGAAAAACTGTTCCTAGCCTCTCATTTCACTAATGTGAACTCAAGTTTTCAAGCTCTTTAGAACTACTGCTACATTGAAAAATATCATTACTGAGTGCACTTGGCACTCTATTATTTTCCAGTAAAGTATTTAACCGCTGATGCAAAGAGATGTTGGTCTTTATTTCCTGGAATATTTTGGAAGAGACCATCTTCGAAACGTTCTGAGTGACCCATCTTACCAATAATTTGACCGTTCTTACTTGTGATACCTTCGATAGCATTTACAGATCCGTTAGGATTGTATTTTGAATCCATGCTTGGTTTACCTTTGAAGTCAACATATTGGGTAAAGATTTGACCATTGTCACGAAGCTCTGCAAATTCCTCAGCTGTCACGACAAATTTACCTTCACCGTGTGATACTGGGATGGCATGGATGTCACCAACTTCTACTCCGGCAAGCCATGGTGAGTTAGTGTTGGCAATACGTGTTTCCACCATCTTAGCCACGTGTTGGTTGGCATCATTGTAGAAGAGGGTTGGACTCGTGCTGCTTGCATCTTCAAAGTTACCGTATGGAAGAAGACCTGATTTAACAAGGGCTTGGAATCCGTTACAGATACCAATAATCAAACCACCACGTTCGATGAAGCTATCAATGGCTGCACGTACTTTTTCATTAAGCAAGATGTTAACGATAAATTTAGCTGATCCATCTGGTTCATCCGCTGCTGAGAAACCACCTGCAAAGAAGATAATGTTAGCTTTTTCGATATTGTCAACCATGGTGTCAACAGACTTGACAATAGCTTCTTCATTTAGTGTGACAAATGGTACCAAGTTGACTTTTGCACCTTCTTTTTCAAAGGCCTTAGCGGAGTCATATTCTGAGTTAGTACCTGGGAATACTGGGATGTAAACCACTGGTGTTTCAACTGTTTCTTTTGCTTTGATCACAGCATCTGATGCTACAGCAGGTACTTCTTCCAACTCAGTTGCCTGTGCAAATTCCGTTGGGTAAACCTCTTCCAATTTACCTTGGAAGGCACTGTCAAGCTTGTGTCCATCAAGCGTTACACCATTGACAGTAAGTGTAAAGTCAGCTGCTGTTTGTCCAATCTTGGCAACACCTGAAATCTCTTCCGGAGATGTGAAGATGAATCCACCCAATTGAGCTGTCAAGGCAGTCTCAAGATTTTCAAGGGTTACAGTGGCACCAATATGGTTACCAAATGTTGCAAGGGCAAGCGCTTCAACCACACCACCATATTTGACAGCTGATGCAGATGTGACTTTATAATCAGCTTGGATGGCTTCAAACTTAGCAAAGTTAGACTTGATGAGATCAAAGTCAATTTCTTGTGCCAAAGCTTGACCAGAAATGTAGTAAATATTTTCACCCGCAGCTTTGAATTCTGGAGAAAGAACCTTACAGCTATCCGCAGTTGTTACCCCAAAAGCAACCAAGGTTGGTGGTACTGTCAATTCTTCAAAGGTACCAGACATAGAGTCTTTACCACCGATAGATGGCAAACCAAGTTGAATCTGAGCTTCGATTGATCCAAGGAGAGCTGATACTGGTTGACCAAAGCGCTCCGCTTGTTTATCCATACGCTCGAAGTATTCCTGATAAGAGAAGCGAGCCTTAGACCAGTTTGCACCAGCAGCAACCAAACGAGCTGTTGCTTCGATTACTGCATAGGCAGCGCCATGATATGGAGACCATTCTGCTACATAAGGGTTGAATCCTTGCGCCATAACAGAAGCAGTTGTTGTCACGCCATGTTGGACTGGCAATTTCTGTACAGAAGCTTCCGTTGGTGTGATTTGGTAGCGACCACCGAGTGGGTGATTGACTGTTGAACGACCAACTGAACTATCAAAGATGGTTTGTAAACCTTTTTGACTGGCATGGTTAAGGTCAGCCAAGACTTCAAGAGTATCAGCTTCAAGGGTTTCAGCAGATGTTTGACGTTCTTCTGGAAGCTTGACATCCTTGTCAACCACCTTAGCATCTACAACCACACGTACACCGTTTGTATCAAGGAAACGACGTTCCAAATCAACGATGGTTTCACCATTCCAGTGCATGACAAGATTTGGTTTTTCAGTTACTGTCGCAACGACAACAGCATCAATATTTTCTTTGTTACATTCAGCAACGAAAGCATCTACATCTTCTGGACGAACCACTACAGCCATACGTTCTTGAGATTCAGAGATGGCAATTTCTGTACCGTTCAAACCTTGGTATTTCAATGGCACTTTGTCTAGATCAATCTCAAGACCATCTGCCAATTCACCGATAGCCACACAGACACCACCAGCACCAAAGTCATTTGATTTCTTGATCAGACGTGTCACATCCCCATTACGGAAAAGACGTTGAATCTTACGTTCTTCGATGGCATTCCCTTTTTGAACCTCAGCACCAGCTGTTTCAACAGATTCAACCGTTTGAACTTTAGAAGAGCCTGTCGCACCACCGACACCATCACGTCCAGTCTTACCACCGAGCAAGATAATCACATCACCTGCTTCAGGTTTCTCACGGACAACATTTTCCTTAGGAGCCGCACCGACAACTGCACCTAGCTCCATACGCTTAGCAACGAAACCTGGGTGGAAGTATTCACGAACGTAAGTTGTTGCAAGACCAATTTGGTTACCGTATGAAGAATAACCGTGAGCCGCTGTTTTAGAAATCACTTGTTGTGGCAATTTACCAGCACGAGTTTCAGCAATTGGTGTTGTAATATCACCAGCACCTGAGATACGCATGGCTTGGTAAACGTATGAACGCCCTGACAATGGGTCACGAATGGCACCACCGATACAAGTAGCCGCTCCACCAAATGGTTCAATCTCAGTTGGGTGGTTGTGAGTTTCGTTCTTGAACATGAGAAGCCATGGTTCTTTCACACCATTGACATCCACTTCAATTTCAACTGAGCAAGCATTGATTTCATCAGACACTTCCATGTCATCCAAACGACCATTAGCACGCTCATAGCGACCAAAAATAGTCGCCATATCCATCAAGGTTTGAGGTTTTTCTGTACGTCCCAACTCATCACGCATGGCAATATATTTGTCATAAGTCGCTTGCAATTGTTTTTCAAATTTAGATGCTGAGAAGTCGATATTCTTCAACTCAGTCTCAAAAGTTGTGTGACGGCAGTGGTCAGACCAGTAAGTATCCAAAACCTTAAGCTCAGTCTCAGTTGGCACACGTCCAATAGACTTGAAGTAATCTTGAATGAAGAGAAGGTCATCCACTTCCATGGCCAATCCTTGCTCTGCCTTATACTTAGCAAAATCTTCTGCCGTATAAGTTTCAAAGAAATCCAAGCTTGGAATGGTCTTGTCAGACTCAGAGAAATCCTGTTTAGCAATACCAACAGTGATATCTTTGAAACGAGAATCCACTGGGTTCAAAAGGTAGTTTTTGACAGCTTCCAACTCATTCGCATCGATATCCTTGTTAACCAAGTACAATTGCGCTGTGTTCACTGTTACGTCATTTGAACTACCAAGCAAAAGCAAAGCTTCTTGTGAAGATGCTGCACGTTGGTCAAATTGACCAGGCAAACTTTCGATAGCAAAGAAAGCATACTTCTCAAGATCAGCCTTAACCGCAGCCTCGTCCAAAACAGTATCAGTCACTTGCTCAGAGAAGATGTGTTTTTCCGCACGCGCAAACAAGTCCTCTGCCAAATTAAAGACATCGTAAACCTGAACAATACGAAGATCATTCAAAGTTTTCAACTGAAGATTATGCTTTAATTCTTTTACTAAAGACTGAGATTTCACACGAAAATCAGCTTTTTTCTCAACGAAAATACGTTTATCCATTTTATTTCCTTTATCTATTTCTACTTAAAGATTGTAGTGAAGACCAAGTATTCTATTTGTAAAAGGCTACTTCAATCCTTGCAATTTTTCCAATACAACTTCATAAACATCTGTCAAGCTACCAAGATCACGACGGAAGACATCCTTGTCCATATGGTGCCCTTCAGCATCCCAAAGGCGGCAGTTATCTGGTGAGAATTCATCTGCCAAGATAATCTTGCCATCCTTATCAAAACCAAATTCCAATTTGAAGTCAATCAAGCGAAGACCAATTTGTGCAAACCAATCTTTTAGTAATTCATTGATACGACGCGTTTCTTCCTTGATATAAGCAATTTGTTCATCATTGGCAATATCCAAGAACTTCACATGCTCATCATTGATGAATGGGTCATCCAAATCATCGTTCTTGTAGTAAAATTCAACGATTGGAGTTTTCAAGTCCAAACCTTCTTCAACGCCAAAACGTTTAGAGAAAGAACCCGCAGTCACATTACGAAGAACAACCTCCAAAGGAATGATAGTAACTTTCTTGTTAAGTTGTTCGGTATCAGAAATACGTTCGATAAAGTGAGTAGCTACACCCGCAGCATTCAATTTTTCAAAAATAAGAGACGAAATCTGATTATTTAGCACACCTTTTCCTTTAATAGTCTCCTTACGAGCACCATTAAGCATGGTTGCCTGGTCCTTATAGACCGACTTAATCACATTTTCGTCTTCTGTACTATAAATATCTTTAGCTTTCCCAGTATAAATCAGTTGGTTTGACATGGAATTGTTCGCCTTTCAAGTTTATTCGTCTTAATTATACCACACCAGAATCCAAAAACCAACATATAGCAAACTTTATTGCTTGAGTAAAAAAGTAATGTTCGTGTTTTAGTCCTTTTTTAGAGTTTCTTAATAAATAATGTATAGAAAAAAGGAGTGTGACAGAACTAAATCCATATAACATTTAGTTTCTTGCCTCACTCCAACAAAATAACAATCGTATAGTACACAACTATTATATTATTACGTCTAGCTTTCTTATTTTTTATTCAATTCCTCAGACAAATAGTCCAACAAATCAGCTACCTTAACCATATGGTCAATAGTATCATCGGAAATCTCAAGATCGAACTCATCCTCCAAATTAATAATGAATTCCATAAGCTCTATTGAATCCACACCCAAGTCATCTAATTTGGTAGCTTCGGTTAAAACAATGTCCTCTTTACCCATCTGCTCTTGAATTACGAGCTGCATTTTCTGAAGAATTTCTACTCTACTCATCAGTTAGCCTCCTCTTTCGGACTAAAGGCTTCAACTAGCTGCTCAACAACCTTAGTATCAAGCATCGTACGAACCTGCTTAATAGTGTAGTAAACCGCCTTAGCATCACTAGATCCATGACATTTTACTACGGGAGCTTTAAGACCAAAGAGAACTGCACCTCCAGCGCTAGAGTAATCCATAGTCTCTTTCATACCTTTTAGGCTGTCTTTCAATAGTAAGGCACCTAACTTAGCTTTAAGACCACCATTCATGATAGCTGACTTAAGGGTCTTCATGGCACCAAGTCCCGTTCCTTCGATTGCCTTGAGAACTGCATTTCCTGTGAAACCATCAGCAACTACCACATCAGCAGCTCCAGACATGATTTCGCGCGCCTCAACATTACCAACAAAGTTAATACTTGGCTCCTTAGATAAGAGCTCAAAAGCCTCCTTACGAAGACTATCCCCCTTTGTTTCCTCAGTCCCATTATTAAGGAGACCTACACGAGGATTAGCAATTCCACGCACATTTTTAGCATAGAAAGATCCTAAAATAGCATATTGATGCAAATGACTAGCTGTATTTTCCGCATTAGCGCCTAAATCAAGCATATCAAAGGGTTGACCAGTAAAACTTGGCATTGTTGACATAAGACCTGGACGCTCAACTCCCTTAATACGTCCTACCACGAAGAGACCTGCAGCCAGAAGGGCACCTGTATTTCCCGCAGAAATCACGGCACCTGCTTTTTTCTCCTTAACAGCCTGTGCACCTAAGACCATTGAAGCTTTTTTCTTCTTACGAATGGCTTTAGCTGGCTCATCATCCGAATTTATCTTTTCATCAGTATGGACAATGCTCACACGTTCATTCGCTGTCAAATAGGTCTTAATTTTATCTTCATCACCATAAAGCTGGATTTCAATATCTTTGAAATCTGCTATAGCTTGGTTGACTCCCTCTACAATTGCTTGTGGCGCATTATCGCCACCCATAGCATCTACTGCAATTACATGCATAGCATTCTCCCTCTTGTCCTCTGCCATAAAACATAAACTCAGATTTCTATCAATAAAATATTATGTAACTAAAATAGACTAGTTCACTGTTTCTAGCAGAGTCTTTCAGCTTATTATCTTCTTATTATAGCACGAACTGACTTGCATTTTAACCCCTGAGACTGAAAACCATTACTTTCCTGTTTCACGTGAAACAAAAAGAAGATAATGTCTAGTCAGCACTATCTTCTTTATTCATAATATGACCCCAAGAATTTAGATTATCAATAAACTTCTTACTTTTAAGATGTATTCCAACATAATTATCATAGAGGTCATCAATAAAATGTCGTAGCTTTCGTTTCATGTCATCCTTAACAGATATGCTTCTCAATTCCTCAAAAGAAAGCCCCTGAAAACGATCTAAAAGATAAGGTACATTAGGATCCAAGTGACTACGCCTTTCATCCTCTGCATAGTGATTTGGACAAAGTAGCCCCGAGAACTTATACGAAAAATCAAAAGGAAGCCTCACACGATGGCAAAAGACACACTCGTGAAAATTCAAGCGTACACCGAAACGGTCTAAAACCTGAATCTCAAAGATATTAGTCAAGATTTCATAATCCAAGCCTTCTTCCATTAATTCAAGCGTCTTCTCCAAGAATGCAAATAATTGCGCATCTATCACACCGTCAGCAATAGCAGCATCCGTCAGAGCAGCTAAATAAGTCGCATAAGACAGCTTGAAAATATCGCTTGTAATTTCCTTGAAGGACTCTGCCTGGCTATAATCCTCTATGAAAGATAAGCCCTCATCATTTACAGTCATCATGAATTCAGCGATGGTTAAAGGTTGAATCACCGCACTTAATTTACCTGACCCACCACCTCTAACAAAAAACATCCGTTTCCCAGCTTGCTCGGTAAAAATCTTAACTAGCTTATCGTTCTCACGATAATTACGATTGAAGAGGACAAGCCCTCTACTCTCAAGCTTCTGCATGTTCTTCCATAAACTCTTTCAAACGAGCCATAGCTGTTTCAATAGTATCCATGCTAGCTGCATACGACAAGCGAACATAGCCTTCGCCATACTTCCCAAAAGCAACCCCTGGGATAATCGCAATAGCTTTTTCACGAGCAAAGTCTTGACAGAACTTAAAGGAATCTTGAGTATAGCCTTCTGGAATCTTAGCAAAGATGTAGAAAGCACCATCAGGTTTAATAATTTTGAAACCAAGTTCAGTCATTTTTTCAAGAATATAATCACGACGCTTCAAATACTCAACTTTCATTGGTTGGGCATCATCTTTACCAGCAGATAAGGCTTCAATAGCTGCAAATTGTGCCATAGTAGCTGCAGCTGTTACCAAATACTGGTGACTCTTAATCAACTGAGCCGTCAAGACTGCAGGTGCAAAAATCAAACCAATACGCCAGCCCGTCATCGCATGAGACTTAGACAAACCATTAATCAAAATCGTTTGTTCTGGCAAATACTCAGCAATAGATACATGTTGGTCCACATAAGTTAGCTCAGAGTAAACTTCATCGCTAACAACAAAAATATCGTATTTTTTCAGAACTTCAGCCAAATCTTTAATCTGTTGACGTGAGTAAGTCACACCTGTTGGATTAGTTGGGTAGTTAAGCAAAACAGCTTTAAGCTTATCTCCCTGCTCCAAAATTGCCTTTTCTAACATCTCCGGAGTCAAAACAAAATCATTAGCTGTTGTATCAATTTCAACAATTTCAGCACCAACTAGATTTGCAATCGGCTCATATCCAGGATAGGCTGGTGCAGGTAAAAGAATCGTATCTCCTGGCTCCAAAATAGCAGTCAATGTTGCAGAAAGGGCTTCTGTAGCTCCAATAGTCACCAAGATTTCATTATCTGGGTTATAAGTAAGATTATATTTTTCCTTAACAAAATCTGCCGCAGCTTGACGCAAAGCAGGAAGTCCTGCCATACCTGTATAGTGAGACTGGTTAGCATCGATAGCAGCTTTAGCTGCTTCTTTCACATGATCTGGAGTCGTAAAATCAGGTTCACCAAGTGTCAACTTTTTGATACCTGGTACATCTGAAATTGATTGGTCAAACTGACGAATCATCGAAACTTCAATCTTATCTAAATTTTTATTAAAACGTTGTGTTAAATCCATCACTGTCACCTCTTTGCAATTATGCCTTACATTATATCAAAAACTCAAACGCATTTAAACACCAAAAAAAGCTAGCCCAAGCTAGCTTTAGTCTATTTATGGCCCATTTCAAACAAAGGTGACAATGGACGTTTTTCATGAATACGAATAATTGCCTCTGAAATCAAATCAGCAATTGAAATTTGTTCAATCTTATCAATCAAACGTTCTTCTGGAAGATAAATCGTGTCCAATACAACAAGCTTCTCAATAGCAGATTTTTGAATATTATCAAGTGCTGGACCTGACAATACAGGGTGAGTACATGAGGCATAGACATGAGTTGCACCAGCTTCAGCAAGCGCATCCGCCGCATGACAGATGGTACCCGCAGTATCAATCATATCATCAATCAAGATACATGTTTTACCTTCAACGTTACCAATGATATTCATAACCTCAGAAGTGTTCATTTTATCAACACTACGACGTTTATCAATGATTGCGATTGGTGTTTTCAAACATTGAGCAAGTTTTCGTGCACGAGTCACACCACCATGGTCTGGAGAAACAACAACAACATCATCTCCAGTAAGACCAGCACGATCAAAGTAATCTGCGATAAGTGGAGCACCCATCAAATGGTCTACAGGAATATCAAAGAATCCTTGAATTTGAGAAGCATGGAGGTCAACTGTCAAAAGTCGATCAACACCTGCAACCTCAAGCATATTAGCAACCAATTTAGATGTGATTGGCTCACGTGAACGTGCCTTACGGTCTTGACGTGCATAACCATAATAAGGCATAACAACACTGATCGTTTCTGCACTTGCACGTTTTAGCGCATCAACCGTAATCAAGATTTCCATCAAGTTATCATTTACAGGAGAGCTTGTAGATTGAAGAATAAAAACGTGATGACCACGGATAGATTCTTCAATATTAACTTGAATCTCACCATCTGAAAATTCACGAACACTTGATTTTCCGAGTTCAATACCCATTTTATCAGCAACTTTTGCTGCTAATTCCTGGTTAGACGATAAAGCAAACAACTTCAAATTCGTATAAGACATGATTTCCTCCAAAATATCTACTAAACCATTCTACCTTTTTTTAGATTGATTTTCAATGCAAAATAAATGGTGTCACAGTAACTTAACAAGACTAAAAAGATTTAACCTTAACCTCGACATTTTCCCATCTAAAAGCAGTTCCAGAAAGTAAAGACATTTTGCTATAAAATAAAAACGATTCGAGAAAATTCGAATCGCCTTTTTGTAGTCATTATGGGTAAATATAGTATACAGAACCACCATGAGCTGAAGATGTTGGATCAAATGTACCACGGTAGTTACCGATTGACATGTTACCAGCATAGTTTGATTCCATAACTTGAATTGAATTTGCACCTGATGCTGATGTTACGTAAGCTACGTGACCATAACCACCACCATCATTTGGCCAAACCGCAATTGCTCCGGCTACAGGAGTTGTACCAACTGAGTGGCCAGCTGCTTGTGCGCTAGCAATCCAGTTTTTAGCATTACCCCAGTAATTACCAACCCATGAAGCTAATGATTTAGCACCCCAAGTACATTGACCAACAGGATATGTATTAGGAGTTGAGGCAGCTGATACTTTAGGTGTTTCAGCTGCTGGAGCTGGTGCTTCTGAAGCTGCAGGTGCTTGACTTGCTGGTGCTTCTGAAGTTGCTGCAGGTGCTTCGCTAGCAGGAGCTGGTGCTTCTGAAGCTGCAGGAGCAGCTGATTCTGGTTGTGCTTCAGATGTTGCTAGAGCAGCAGGCTCTTGTTGTGCCTCTGAGGCAGCTGATTCTGGCTGTGCTTCAGGCTCTTGTGTTGCTTCTGAAGTTGCAACAGTTGGCTCTTGAGTTGTTTCTGAAGTTTCTGATGAAACAGGTTCTTGTGCTACTTCTGAGGCTGTTGCTGTTTCTGAAACAGTAGCTTCTGAAGGTTGAGCTACTGCTTCTGAAGTTGCTGCCGCCTCTGATTGAGCTACAAATGCTGCCGCTTCTGAAGATGCTACTGCTTGTGCTGCTGCCTCTGATTCTGCAATTGCTTGAGACTGAGCAACTGATGCTGCAGTTGAAGCTGCCACTGCTTCTGCAGTTGATTTAGCAGAAACAAGTGATGTTTTTTCATCTTGAGCTGTAGCCAATTCTGCAGCCAAAGTAACTTGTGCTGCTTCTAGTTCTGCTTGTTGAGTTGTCAAACCAGCTTCTGTTGTTTCAAGTTCTGCTTTATTAGTTGCAATCTCATTGATAGCAGCTTGGTTTTGTTCTTGTTTTGCAGCAAGCTCTTTTTGATCAGACTCTTGTTTTGTCAACATGTCATTATTAGCTGTAACAACTTTTGAAATAGCTGTGATACGAGTAATAGCTTCAGAGATTGACTTAGAGTTCAAGATAGAGTTAATGTAGCTAGTCGCAGTATTATTTTGTTGAGCACTACGAGCTTGTTTCGCCAAAGAATCTTGACGAGCTACAATTTTACTTGATAATTCTTGAATTTCAGATTCCAAATCTGCTGATACTTTTTCAAGTTCAGCATTTTTAGTTTCCAATTCTGATTTTTGTGTTCTAAGTGTAGATACTTGAGATTGGATTGTAGCAACTTGCGCTTGTGCAGTCTCTTGTTGAGAAGCAAGGTTACTAATTGCGTTATCTGCAGCAGCGATTTGCGAATCATAATCCTCTGCATGTACTGATGCAGCTGCTGATAAGGTTACACCACTTACCAACACTGCTGAAAGAATACGTTTTTTCATAATATAAAATACTACTCCTTTTCGATAAGACCTTTTAATTGTATCAAAAAATGGCGCAAACTTTGTTACGCCAATATTACAGTTCTATTTAAATCTATCAACTGACAGATACAAAAATAATTTTTCAAGAATAGGTTTAATAAAGATAAAGATCAAAAGATTAAACACTATACTAGGACTTAGTTGATAAATAATAAAATCCGTCACAGACTCATTGGAGAAACCATAAAATAAGGCAAAGCCAAAATTTATGGTATCAAAGAGAAATAAGAATAAAAACATTAACAAAAAATCAACATAGTTATTTCTCTTAACAATTCGACCTAGCTGAGTTAACAGATAACATAATAGTGGCAACGTTAGAATTACTATACCAACTGTTTTGAAATAATAGGTATCATAAAGAAATCCAAAACAAACAAGGTATAGAAACGAATACTTATTTGAAAAATCAAGAGTTAAGATGAAAATATAAATAATAAAAAGATGAGATGATAAAAAAAATTCAGGAGATAAATAATGATTAAGTATCATCGAAATATGACCATCCCATAGAAAAGGAACAATACTAAGCAAGAAAGGAATAATAGAATACTTGGACAATTTCATATTATTTACCATCTCCAACTAAAGTAACATAAGAAATTTTATCAAAATCAGCATAAGGTTTTACCAAAATCGTACGATTTCCTTCATAATCACTCACAGAGTCTACAGTACCAATTGGAACATCCTTTACTGATACATCATCAAGACCACTTGTAACTACTTCAGTCCCAACCTTAACGTTAGAAGATGAATTGAGTTGTGTCATCTCTAACAGCTTCTTTTTATTATCATAACGAGATATAATCCCGAAAATCTGGTTATCATCCTCTGATTTGACGCTAGAAGCAAGGTAACTATCACTAGAACTACTAGAAAGTAAAGAAATAGTAGTAGTATCATCATATACCTTAGTTACAAAACCAATTACTCCACCATTAGAAGTTGCTAGCATAGATTTACTAACATTCTTAGACTTACCGACATTAATCGTTAACTCTTTTAACCAAGTCACAGAAGGTCGCATAGAAACTTCAGCAGTGAGAACAGTATCACGACTTAGCTTGTCCGAAAGATTAAGCGAAGCTCTTAAAGAATCATTCTCTTCTTGCAAGTTAGAAATAATAGATGATTGATTTTCTAAATTCGATAAAGATTTTTTTAAATCTTGATTCTCATTATAGGTTGATAAGAGATCAGAAATAACATTATGAGATTTTGATAAAGCAGTAAATGGAACTGAAACCACTGAGTCTACTTTGGTAACGAAACCCGAAACATTAGACGAGATATCCTTGGTTAATTTTTTATTAGTAAAGACAAAAGAAAAAAGCATTACAAAAAATAGAAAAATAATAAACCCATAAAGAAGAAATCGATAAAAACTATTTTTCATTTTGTCACCTCAAAAAAAAGAAAACGAATTATCTTAAAGATAATTCGTCATAATACTACGGAGAATGGGGGATTCGAACCCCCGCGCCGGTTACCCGACCTAACGATTTAGCAAACCGTCCTCTTCAGCCTCTTGAGTAATTCTCCAATATGGGCACGAGTGGAATCGAACCACCGACCTCACGCTTATCAGGCGTGCGCTCTAACCATCTGAGCTACGCGCCCAAGCAAATGCTTGGCTAAAATATCCAAATAAAGCGGGTGACGAGAATCGAACTCGCGACAACAGCTTGGAAGGCTGTAGTTTTACCACTAAACTACACCCGCTTAACAAAAATGGCGCGAGACGGAATCGAACCGCCGACACATGGAGCTTCAATCCATTGCTCTACCAACTGAGCTACCGAGCCATATTGCGGGAGCAGGATTTGAACCTACGACCTTCGGGTTATGAGCCCGACGAGCTACCTAGCTGCTCCATCCCGCGTTAATTATAAGGAGGATGTGGGATTCGAACCCACGCACGCTTTTACACGCCTGACGGTTTTCAAGACCGTTCCCTTCAGCCGGACTTGGGTAATCCTCCAAATATTATAATTAATATATGGACCTTGTAGGACTCGAACCTACGACCGCTCGGTTATGAGCCGAGTGCTCTAACCAGTTGAGCTAAAGGTCCAAGAAATCCATATATATAGCGGCGAAGGGGATCGAACCCCCGACCTCCCGGGTATGAACCGGACGCTCTAGCCAGCTGAGCTACACCGCCATAAATCGGGAAGACAGGATTCGAACCTGCGACCCCTTGGTCCCAAACCAAGTGCTCTACCAAGCTGAGCTACTTCCCGATAAAATGCACCCTAGAGGAGTCGAACCTCTAACCGCCTGATTCGTAGTCAGGTACTCTATCCAGTTGAGCTAAGGGTGCTCATTATTATATTATGCCGAGGACCGGGATCGAACCGGTACGAAAGTTTCCTTTCGCAGGATTTTAAGTCCTGTGCGTCTGCCAGTTCCGCCACCCCGGCTCCTCAAGCGAACGACGGGATTCGAACCCGCGACCCCCACCTTGGCAAGGTGGTGTTCTACCACTGAACTACGTTCGCATTTTATGCCGGCTACATGACTTGAACACGCGACCCTCTGATTACAAATCAGATGCTCTACCAACTGAGCTAAGCCGGCTAACTTTTCTAATGCGGGTGAAGGGACTTGAACCCCCACGCCGTTAAGCGCCAGATCCTAAATCTGGTGCGTCTGCCAATTCCGCCACACCCGCATATATGACCCGTACTGGGCTCGAACCAGTGACCCATTGATTAAAAGTCAATTGCTCTACCAACTGAGCTAACGAGTCTCAAATATTTCTACTTGACGGTCCCGACGGGAATCGAACCCGCGATCTTCGCCGTGACAGGGCGACGTGATAACCGCTACACCACGGGACCTATGGGAGTTAACGGGATCGAACCGCTGACCCTCTGCTTGTAAGGCAGATGCTCTCCCAGCTGAGCTAAACTCCCTATGCGCTAAGCGACTACCGTATCTAACAGGGGGCAACCCCCAACTACATCAGGCGTACTAGGGCTTAACTTCTGTGTTCGGCATGGGAACAGGTGTATCTCCTAGGCTATCGTCACTTAACTCTGAGTATTCTCAACTCAAAATTGAATATCTATACTGTATCAAGAAACCAAATCGTTGTCAATATGTCTCAGTTACTTTCTTTGGATAAGTCCTCGAGCTATTAGTATTAGTCCGCTACATGTGTCACCACACTTCCACTTCTAACCTATCAACCTGATCATCTCTCAGGGCTCTTACTGATATAAAATCATGGGAAATCTCATCTTGAGGTGGGCTTCACACTTAGATGCTTTCAGCGTTTATCCCTTCCCTACATAGCTACCCAGCGATGCTCTTGGCAGAACAACTGGTACACCAGCGGTAAGTCCACTCTGGTCCTCTCGTACTAGGAGCAGATCCTCTCAAATTTCCTACGCCCGCGACGGATAGGGACCGAACTGTCTCACGACGTTCTGAACCCAGCTCGCGTGCCGCTTTAATGGGCGAACAGCCCAACCCTTGGGACCGACTACAGCCCCAGGATGCGACGAGCCGACATCGAGGTGCCAAACCTCCCCGTCGATGTGAACTCTTGGGGGAGATAAGCCTGTTATCCCCAGGGTAGCTTTTATCCGTTGAGCGATGGCCCTTCCATGCGGAACCACCGGATCACTAAGCCCGACTTTCGTCCCTGCTCGAGTTGTAGCTCTCGCAGTCAAGCTCCCTTATACCTTTACACTCTGCGAATGATTTCCAACCATTCTGAGGGAACCTTTGGGCGCCTCCGTTACCTTTTAGGAGGCGACCGCCCCAGTCAAACTGCCCGTCAGACACTGTCTCCGATAGGGATAACCTATCTGGGTTAGAGTAGCCATAACACAAGGGTAGTATCCCAACAACGCCTCACTCGAAACTGGCGTCCCGAGGTCATAGGCTCCTACCTATCCTGTACATGTGGTACAGATACTCAATATCAAACTGCAGTAAAGCTCCATGGGGTCTTTCCGTCCTGTCGCGGGTAACCTGCATCTTCACAGGTACTAAAATTTCACCGAGTCTCTCGTTGAGACAGTGCCCAAATCATTACGCCTTTCGTGCGGGTCGGAACTTACCCGACAAGGAATTTCGCTACCTTAGGACCGTTATAGTTACGGCCGCCGTTTACTGGGGCTTCAATTCATACCTTCGCTATTGCTAAGCACTCCTCTTAACCTTCCAGCACCGGGCAGGCGTCACCCCCTATACATCATCTTACGATTTAGCAGAGAGCTGTGTTTTTGATAAACAGTTGCTTGGGCCTATTCACTGCGGCTGACCATAAGTCAGCGCCCCTTCTCCCGAAGTTACGGGGCCATTTTGCCGAGTTCCTTAACGAGAGTTCTCTCGCTCACCTGAGGCTACTCGCCTCGACTACCTGTGTCGGTTTGCGGTACGGGTAGAGTATAATTAACGCTAGAAGCTTTTCTCGGCAGTGTGACATCACTAACTTCGCTACTAAACTTCGCTCCCCATCACAGCTCAATGTTATAGATATAAGCATTTGACTCATATCACACCTCACTGCTTGGCCAGACACTTCCAATCGTCTGGTTTAGTTAGCCTACTGCGTCCCTCCATCACTATATACTCTAGTACAGGAATATCAACCTGTTGTCCATCGGATACACCTTTCGGTCTCTCCTTAGGTCCCGACTAACCCAGGGCGGACGAGCCTTCCCCTGGAAACCTTAGTCTTACGGTGGACAGGATTCTCACCTGTCTTTCGCTACTCATACCGGCATTCTCACTTCTATGCGCTCCAGCACTCCTCACGGTACACCTTCTTCGCACATAGAACGCTCTCCTACCATACCTATAAAGGTATCCACAGCTTCGGTAATATGTTTTAGCCCCGGTACATTTTCGGCGCAGGGTCACTCGACTAGTGAGCTATTACGCACTCTTTGAATGAATAGCTGCTTCTAAGCTAACATCCTAGTTGTCTGTGCAACCCCACATCCTTTTCCACTTAACATATATTTTGGGACCTTAGCTGGTGGTCTGGGCTGTTTCCCTTTCGACTACGGATCTTAGCACTCGCAGTCTGACTGCCGATTATATCTCGTTGGCATTCGGAGTTTATCTGAGATTGGTAATCCGGGATGGACCCCTCACCCAAACAGTGCTCTACCTCCAAGAGACTTAACATCGACGCTAGCCCTAAAGCTATTTCGGAGAGAACCAGCTATCTCCAAGTTCGTTTGGAATTTCTCCGCTACCCACAAGTCATCCAAGCACTTTTCAACGTGCCCTGGTTCGGTCCTCCAGTGAGTTTTACCTCACCTTCAACCTGCTCATGGGTAGGTCACATGGTTTCGGGTCTACGACATGATACTAATGCGCCCTATTAAGACTCGGTTTCCCTACGGCTCCGTCTCTTCAACTTAACCTCGCATCATATCGTAACTCGCCGGTTCATTCTACAAAAGGCACGCTCTCACCCATTAACGGGCTCGAACTTGTTGTAGGCACACGGTTTCAGGTTCTATTTCACTCCCCTCCCGGGGTGCTTTTCACCTTTCCCTCACGGTACTGGTTCACTATCGGTCACTAGAGAGTATTTAGGGTTGGGAGATGGTCCTCCCAGATTCCGACGAGATTTCTCGTGTCTCGCCGTACTCAGGATACTGCTAGGTATAAAGACTATTTCGAATACGAGGCTATTACTCTCTTTGGCCTACCTTCCCAGGTAGTTCTTCTATAATCTTTAAGTCCACGTTGCAGTCCTACAACCCCGAAGAGTAAACTCTTCGGTTTGCCCTCTTGCCGTTTCGCTCGCCGCTACTAAGGCAATCGCTTTTGCTTTCTCTTCCTGCAGCTACTTAGATGTTTCAGTTCACTGCGTCTTCCTCTACATTACCTTAACAGTAATGAGTGACAGGCATTACCTGCCGGGTTCCCCCATTCGGACATCTCTGGATCATTGCTCACTTACAGCTCCCCAAAGCATTTCGTCGTTAGTCACGTCCTTCATCGGCTTCTAGTGCCAAGGCATCCACCGTGCGCCCTTATTAACTTAACCTTATTTTGGTCTTTCGACCTAACTCATTAAATATTCACAGCGTTTCGGTTTATTTTCTTGTTACTATCTATATGTATTTAATTACATATGGAATTTGATATAGATATTCAATTTTCAATGGACAATACTTGAATCTTTCGATTCAATGGAGCCTAGCGGGATCGAACCGCTGACCTCCTGCGTGCAAAGCAGGCGCTCTCCCAGCTGAGCTAAGGCCCCACAAGACCTCTCAAAACTAAATAAGAAACTCAAGTACATTCCGTTTTTCCTTAGAAAGGAGGTGATCCAGCCGCACCTTCCGATACGGCTACCTTGTTACGACTTCACCCCAATCATCTATCCCACCTTAGGCGGCTGGCTCCAAAAGGTTACCTCACCGACTTCGGGTGTTACAAACTCTCGTGGTGTGACGGGCGGTGTGTACAAGGCCCGGGAACGTATTCACCGCGGCGTGCTGATCCGCGATTACTAGCGATTCCGACTTCATGTAGGCGAGTTGCAGCCTACAATCCGAACTGAGATTGGCTTTAAGAGATTAGCTTGCCGTCACCGACTCGCAACTCGTTGTACCAACCATTGTAGCACGTGTGTAGCCCAGGTCATAAGGGGCATGATGATTTGACGTCATCCCCACCTTCCTCCGGTTTATTACCGGCAGTCTCGCTAGAGTGCCCAACTGAATGATGGCAACTAACAATAGGGGTTGCGCTCGTTGCGGGACTTAACCCAACATCTCACGACACGAGCTGACGACAACCATGCACCACCTGTCACCGATGTACCGAAGTAACTTTCTATCTCTAGAAATAGCATCGGGATGTCAAGACCTGGTAAGGTTCTTCGCGTTGCTTCGAATTAAACCACATGCTCCACCGCTTGTGCGGGCCCCCGTCAATTCCTTTGAGTTTCAACCTTGCGGTCGTACTCCCCAGGCGGAGTGCTTAATGCGTTAGCTGCGGCACTGAATCCCGGAAAGGATCCAACACCTAGCACTCATCGTTTACGGCGTGGACTACCAGGGTATCTAATCCTGTTCGCTCCCCACGCTTTCGAGCCTCAGCGTCAGTTACAGACCAGAGAGCCGCTTTCGCCACCGGTGTTCCTCCATATATCTACGCATTTCACCGCTACACATGGAATTCCACTCTCCCCTTCTGCACTCAAGTTTGACAGTTTCCAAAGCGAACTATGGTTGAGCCACAGCCTTTAACTTCAGACTTATCAAACCGCCTGCGCTCGCTTTACGCCCAATAAATCCGGACAACGCTCGGGACCTACGTATTACCGCGGCTGCTGGCACGTAGTTAGCCGTCCCTTTCTGGTAAGCTACCGTCACAGTGTGAACTTTCCACTCTCACACTCGTTCTTGACTTACAACAGAGCTTTACGATCCGAAAACCTTCTTCACTCACGCGGCGTTGCTCGGTCAGGGTTGCCCCCATTGCCGAAGATTCCCTACTGCTGCCTCCCGTAGGAGTCTGGGCCGTGTCTCAGTCCCAGTGTGGCCGATCACCCTCTCAGGTCGGCTATGTATCGTCGCCTAGGTGAGCCGTTACCTCACCTACTAGCTAATACAACGCAGGTCCATCTTGTAGTGGAGCAATTGCCCCTTTCAAATAAATGACATGTGTCATCCATTGTTATGCGGTATTAGCTATCGTTTCCAATAGTTATCCCCCGCTACAAGGCAGGTTACCTACGCGTTACTCACCCGTTCGCAACTCATCCAAGAAGAGCAAGCTCCTCTCTTCAGCGTTCTACTTGCATGTATTAGGCACGCCGCCAGCGTTCGTCCTGAGCCAGGATCAAACTCTCATTAAAAAATTTAATAATTGTTCGAGCGTTAACTCATTACCGTCGTCTGACGATTTATTCTTGTAAATTGACAGGTTATAATTCTTCTATCATAACCCTGCACTTGGTTTCTTATTCAGTTCTCAAAGGTCTTTGTCTCTCTTAAGACAACTTCTATATTCTAGCAAATCTAGAATACCTTGTCAACACTTTTTTGAAGTTTTTTTACTTCTCGTGTCTGCTATCTCTCGCGAAACAGCTTATTTATAATATCATCTCTGACCTGTCTTGTCAATAATTTGCATTGATTTTAATTTTCTTTTTTTTATAATACTTTCTAATAGTACTTCTTCTCTCGATTTATCTAAAAAAAGAAGAGTAAAACTCCTTACTCTTCTTCATCTTTATTTTTATTTTCAATTCTTTCTTTGACTTCATCGTAAGATAGGGCATGATTATCTTCTTCTGAATCTCCAAGAGAATCCTCCGGCATCTTACCAGTCTCATAAATTGACTTGATTTGTGCAGCATCAAGTGTTTCATACTTAAGCAAAGCTTCTGCAATGAGTGCATGTGTTTCTCGGTTTGCATTGATAATTTCAGCTGCTTTGTCATGTGCTTCAACTAAAAGTGATCGAATTTCTTCGTCAATAAGTTGAGCTGTATGAGCTGAGTAAGACTTATCTGTCGTAAATTGTCCTGGATTCATCGCATGATTACCTTCATATTGGACTGGTCCAAGTTTTTCGCTCATACCATATTCAGTAACCATTGCACGTGCTAACTGTGTTGCTTGCTCAAAGTCATTTGAAGCGCCTGAGGTTTGAACGTTGAAAATAATTTCTTCTGCAACACGTCCACCCATAAGTCCTGCCAATTGTTCTTTTAGCTCATCTTTAGATGACAACATCTGATCCTCTTTTGGTAGAGAAATCATATAACCACCTGCGCGGCCTCGTGGAACAATAGTAACCTTGTGAACATCACGAGCGCTAGAAAGTGTTAAACCAACAATTGTATGACCTGCTTCATGGTAAGCCACAACTTTACGTTCGTGTTCTGAAACTTGGCGGTCTTTCTTAGATGGTCCAGCAATAACACGATCCTCTGCTTCGTCGATATCACTAGCATCAATTCTAGTCTTACTACGTCGTGCAGCAACTAGGGCTGCTTCATTCAAGACATTTTCTAAGTCAGCTCCAACAAAACCTGGAGTTTGTTGAGCAACAACTTTAAGGTCAACATCTTCAGCCAATGGTTTATTCTTGGCATGGACTTTCAAGATAGCTTCTCGGCCTTTTACATCTGGGCGACCAACAAGAACTTTACGGTCAAAACGTCCTGGACGTAGGAGGGCTGGATCAAGAACATCACTGCGGTTGGTTGCAGCAATGACAATGATATTCTCATTTCCATCAAAACCATCCATTTCTATCAACAGTTGGTTAAGGGTTTGTTCACGTTCGTCGTTACCGCCACCCATTCCAGTACCACGACGACGGCCAACCGCATCGATTTCATCAATAAAGATAATAGCACGTTCGGCCTTCTTAGCGTCTTCAAAAAGACTACGAACACGACTTGCTCCGACACCGACAAACATCTCTACGAAATCAGAACCTGAGATACTAAAGAAAGGAACATCTGCTTCACCAGCAACAGCTTTAGCAAGCAGAGTTTTACCTGTCCCTGGAGGGCCTTCAAGGAGAACACCCTTAGGGATACGTGCACCAAGTGCTTTATATTTACGTGGATTTTTGAGGAAATCTACGACTTCTACAAGTTCTTCTTTTTCTTCTTCTGCACCAGCCACATCTGTGAAACGAACTTTAATATTCTCTTTTGATTGAGTCTTAGCACGGTTGCGGCCAAAATTCATTGCACCGCGGTTACCACCTTGGTTCATCATGAAAAGGAAGAAAATAGCAATCCCAATCAAAGGTAGGTAACTAAAAAGATATGAAATCCAAGCACCACTTGAACTTTCACGTATCATTTTAACATTAACATCAGCTGCTTCTGATGCTGACTGCAATTTCTGCATGGTTGTTTCATTCTGCAGCACAGTCGATGTAAAGCTACGTGTCTCTGATGATGCACTACCTAAAAATGGTAGACTAAGATCAGTATCAACCTTTTCGGCCTTTTTGTAGCTACCTTTAACTTCAATGATACTACCGTCTGGCTGATAAGTGATAGATTTTACCTTACCATCTTCAATTTTCTTAACCAACTGTGTGTAAGACAATTGTTGACTTGGGCTTTGGCTTCCTCCTGCAAAGTATTGTACTCCGGTTACAACCGCAATAATAACTATGATGTAGAGAAAAGCGTTCCGTAAGAAGCCATTATTATTTTTATTATTCATAAATTAATTAGACCTTTACTTATTTTGTATAAATTTCTTCTTTTAGGACACCGACATAAGGGAGGTTACGGTATTTTTCATCATAGTCTAGTCCGAAACCAACGATAAATTCATTAGGAACATCGTAACATACGTAATCTGCCTCAATATCAACAACACGACCTTCTGGTTTATCAAAAAGAGTTGCGATTTTGACTGAATTGGCTTTACGGTACTTGAACATATCTCGAAGATAAAGGAGCGTACGACCTGTGTCAATGATATCTTCAATAAAGATGATGTCTCGTCCTTCAACATTAGTGTCAACATCTTTAAGAATCTTTACTTCACCACTGCTGACAGTTCCACCACCATAACTTGAAACGACCATAAAGTCCATCTCAATATGGGTATCGATATGTTTGATAAGTTCTGCCATAAATGGAACAGCACCTTTCAAAACACAGACTAGTAAAGGATTTTTCCCCGCATAATCCTCTGTCAATTGTTGTCCTAGTTCTTTAGTTTTAGCTACGATATCCTCTTGGGAAAAGAGGACTTTTTTAATGTCTTTTTCTAACATTTGGGTTCCCTTTCTCGAAGTCAATATTCTGTTATTATACCACTTTTACTTCAATCATCGTTATTTGAACATGGTATTTGATTAGAAATTCTTATAAATGACTACAGTGCCATAAAGTATAGCATTTTCAGGTCTTTTTTTCAAATAGAGACGCCCAGCAACATAAAGAAAAATAATCTGACCATCTTGTTCTCCTATAATGGCTTTTTGACGATCCTTCTCTAAAATCTTATTGTCTATAAACAGTCGTCTTAATTTTTTATGGTGACTACCAAGGTCAATCTTATCGCCTTCTTTTCTATGACGAATCAGTATTGGGGAATCTGACCAAATACTAATAGTATCTGAGTTAGAAACGTCATTGAATTCTGAAAAAGTCAAGGTGTAATCCTCAAACTCAACAGATTTTCCAAATTCTAAGAGACAAGGAGGGGATAAAGAGATAGCCTCTTCTTTCCTTATTAGGAAAGAAGTCTGTGTTTTTATTAGTTCGTAACCATTTTTTAGGGGTATCTTCCCTGAACCATTTTTTCTTAGATAACTTATCAATTGATTAAATTGGCCTTTAGAAAGCTGTAAATCAGGAAAGGTATCTAAATAGTTCTGAAAAAGAAAGAGCTGGACAGGATCTGACTGTTGCTGAAAAACAGATAAATCAGTGATAGTAATATCCTTTGTTAACTCCCCTAAAGCTTGCTTCATAAGACCAATCTCCTCGGCTAAAAGACAAAGGTGCTCCTTAAATTTAGGATTTTCCTGAGATAAGGTAGGAAGATAGGATAGTCTGATGCGATTCCGAAGATAGGCTAATGACGTATTACTCCTATCTTCAAAATGGAAAGTTACGGGAAGCTGATCTTTCGTAAGATGCAAAAAGGGACGAATAATCTGACCAGTGCCAAATGGTCTGATAGCTGAAATTCCTGTCAGGTGTCTTAAACGACTTCCTCTCAACAGTCTCATAAAAATCGTCTCTGCTTGATCATCTGCATGATGGGCTGTTACAAGAGCAGAGTAATCATAATCTTTCATGACCCGCTTAAAAAACTCATAGCGAAAGGTACGGGCAGCATTTTCTGAAAACTTTCCTGAGAAGGCACTATAGTGAAAAGGGACCTTATGTTCCTCTGCCCAATGACGTAAATACGCTTCTTCATGCTCCGACTCTTGTCGTTGTTTATGGTTAACGTGAGCAATCCCCAACTGAATATCCAAATCTTTTTGATGGTTATACAAAAAGTGCAACAAACTCATAGAGTCTGCTCCACCTGATACTGCTACTAAAATTTTCTTGTGCTGGTTAAAATAACCCTTGGCTTGCATCATTTGCAACAATTTTTGTGTCATTATTTTAAAATTCCATAAACATCATCTGCAATTGAGGTGATTTTGTCATAGCCCTCTTTATCCGTAAAAATCGATAGAATAAAGGGAGAATCTGCATAAACAATAGCGACGTCATGTTTAAAGTCGTAGGCATCACCAATTTTATGAGCGACAGGCACATCAATGTTTTTGGAAATACGTTCGCCATCATAGTCCGTACTTGAAAGATAATTGATAATATCTCCATTTTGTCTATAAACAGCCTCCATCAAAGTACCTGCGGCTCTAGCAGTCAACTCCTTTTTATCCATATTCCACGAAGTCGCTGCGGCTTTATCTACTGATTTTTGGAAGGCCTTGTCATACTGATTGGTTACATAATAACCTAATATATTTGTCGCTACATTATCTGAGTTTTGGGCTACAGCCTTTAACAGATTTTCCAAGCTATAATTCTTATCATCAGGTATCTTACTAATCTTTCCAGAACCATCTGGATCATAGGCACCTGGAAAACCATTCACAGCTGCGGTATATTGATACTCATCTGATAATGATAATTTTTTTTGAGACAGACGTTCCTGTGCATAATAGAGTACTCCAAGCTTGGCTACGCTTGCTGCATACATGCTTTTTTCGTCATTGATAGCAGCTACTCGGTCCGTATCAAGCTGTTTAACATAAACTGAGATGCGCTCTTGATTGTTATACTTCTCATTAAGGACTTTTTGAACAGCCTCGATGCGATTGTCAGTCGTTGATAAATCAGAAGCGTTGATCCACCCCTCACCGTCTACCAAATAGTAGGTCCCTGCATGCGTCTGAGCTGCTTGGCTAACCTTAATGGGTTTAAAACTAGCGAGTTTGGAGTCAGCTTTTTCAGTTCCTAAAACGTAAGGTTCTTTGTATACCGTTAAACCATCTTTAGTCCATAAGGTCATATCTACTGGTTTTTCATTATAGATACTGTCGTCTACAATTGATTTCTGACTAGCGGCTACATAATCACCATCTTGAAGTTGGAAAACAGGCTCACCTTTAGCATTCCAAAAAATAGCAGAAATTGATAGTTTGGTATCCGCTTGGATACTGGTTTTAAATTCTGTTAAATCCTTGTTCTTATAAGTTAGGATAGTTGTTATCGTTCTTGGATTTTTAGGAATCTGTTTAAATTGAGCCAAACTAGCTGTAGTATTTTGAGTCAATTTTTGGACCTGTTTTTGGGTCAGAGTTAGCTCCTTCTCCATAGGAAGTAAGACTAGGGGGCTAGAAGATACAAGCACAACAGTTGCAGCTATTAAGAGCTTTTTCATGCTTGCTTCTTCACCTCCTCTTTCCTCGGTAATTCCATTTTAAGTTGCTGATTTTTTTCTGATAGTTCCTCTAACTTGGCTTCTGAATAGGTTAAAAAAGTTTCTACAGTTTTTAGTAAATCTTTCATTAGGGTAATAAGCTTGGTACAGGATAGATTGACTCTCCTTCACGTGAATAATAGTACTTAGCACGCGCATATTTCTCGGCGAAAGCATCATCCTTAAGTTTCTTAGCCAAATCCTTTCGTTCCTTTGTCTGATCCGACAATTTATCATAGTCTTTCTGAAGCGACAAGACTTCCTTCTCTTGCTGTTTGATATTCATATAGGTCTCAACCAGATTATAGGTTGGCAAGATAAAGAGTAAAACAACCACAAAAAGAATCCACCCCATAAAGCGATTCCTTTGTTCGTGTTCGGCACGCTCTAATCGTTGCTCTTGATTGGCATTATCAATGTAATCGTTCGTAAGCTGTACAATATTAGGCTTCTTGCTCATCTGCTTCAATCCTTGTTTCACTTATAATCTCGTACATTTTTGCCGCATCTTCTTTTTTAGTACTGTCTTTCATTTCTAAAACACGGACAGTTAAAAGTTTATTTCCAAAACGAACTTCCACTTGGTCACCAATTTTTAAATCTGTAGATGACTTAGCGAGTACTCCATTTACTTTTATACGTCCTTTATCAGCTACTTCTTTAGCAACTGGACGGCGTTTGATAATTCGTGATACTTTTAAATATTTGTCTAATCTCAATGTTACTGTTTCCTTTTCGTTAGGATATCTCTTCTATGATAGCATTTTTTTGAGAAAATAGGTGACTAAAGCCTTTTCAAGTACAAAAATAAGAGAATCGACACTAGTCGACCCTCTCAGGAGATTTATGAAAAAGAAAAGTTTTAGGATATTTTATAGTATAGAGAGACTTACTTAAACTTTCCTTAAGCTTCTTTTTTTTCTTTACGTTCTTTGATTTCCATAAATGTCTGTCCAAAAATTTTTAATTCTTCAAGAATCTCATAGTCTTTCTTGTTACGAACATCAAAAGTAATCTCTACTTTCCCTTGGTTATCACTGATTTTTGCTTTTAAATGCGTTTTAGAGATGGCTTCGAAATAGTCTTGAGTCAAGAAGAATTTAAGAGAGGCTTTTTCGAAACGAACAATAATAGTATCGTTCTTACGCTCGACTAATTCTGCAAAGGCAGCATCCAAATAGGCCTTAACCAGACCAATCTCAATGAGATAGGCAACTTGGTCTGGATATTCTCCAAAGCGGTCAATAAGCTCATCTTGAAGGTCTTGATAGTCTTTCTGATTCTCAATTTCTCGAATACGCTTATAAATTTCAATTTTTTGGCGCTCGTCAGAAATATAGTCAGAAGGGAGGTAAGCATCAATCTGAAGATTGAACTCTGCATTTCCTTTACGGCGAACTTGAGTTTTACCTTGACGTTTATTGATAGCCTCTTCCAAGAGTTGCGAGTACATTTCGAATCCGACTGAGTCGATGAAACCACTTTGAGAAGCACCAAGAATGTTCCCGGCACCACGAATTGATAAATCACGCATGGCAATTTTGAAACCTGATCCCAGTTCTGTAAATCCCTTAATAGCATCCAATCGCTTCTCAGAAACTTCCGTCAACACTTTGTCAGGACGATACATGAGATAGGCATAAGCAATTCGATTACTACGCCCCACACGACCTCTCAACTGATAAAGAGTAGATAAGCCCATATGATCTGCATTCTCAATAAAGAGCGTATTAACGTTGGAGATATCAATCCCTGTCTCGATAATGGTCGTTGCTACCAAAACATCGTAATCACCATTCAAGAAATCCAAGAGGGTATTCTCCAACATAACCTCACTCATCTGACCATGAACAAATCCGATACGTGCTTCAGGGACTAGCTCATGTAGTTCAGAAACTTTTTGATCAATGGTTTCAACACGATTATAAACATAAAAAATCTGGCCGCCTCGGTCCATCTCTCTTAATATCGCTTCTCGAATAAGACCAGGATTGGTTTCCATAACATAAGTTTGAACTGGATAACGGTTGGTAGGTGCTGTCTCAATAATCGACAAATCACGAATACCTAACATAGACATATGAAGCGTACGAGGAATAGGTGTCGCAGTTAGCGTAAGTACATCAACCCTAGCCTTCAACTCCTTAAGTTTCTCTTTATGCTTCACGCCAAAACGTTGTTCTTCATCAATTACTAGCAAGCCTAAGTCAGAAAACTTAACATCTTTGGACAGCAGGCGGTGGGTACCGATAATAATATCAATACGCCCTTTAGCTAAATTTTCAATAGTCTCATTTTGCTCTTTTTTACTTCTAAAACGACTGAGTTCATCTACCTCAACAGCATGATTTTCAAAACGTTCTTTAAAATTCAAATAATGCTGGTGGGCAAGAACTGTTGTAGGAACTAGGATAGCAACTTGCTTTCCATCATTGACCGCCTTGAAGGCAGCACGCATAGCTACCTCTGTCTTACCAAAACCAACATCACCAACCAAGAGACGATCCATGGGTTTGTCTGACTCCATGTCTGCCTTAATTTCCTTGATAGAACGCAATTGATCCTCTGTCTCAGCATAGGTAAAATCATCTTCGAAATCCCTTTGGTTATCATCATCTGGTGAAAAAGCAAAACCTTTAAGTTGACTACGCTCAGCATAAAGTTTTAAGAGATCATCGGCAATATCCTCTACTTGCTTGCTTACTTTTTGTTTAGTCTTTTGAAAACGCCCATCATTGAGTTTATTAATTTTAGGCTCTTTTCCGTCCGCTGATACATACTTAGAGAGACTCTCAATCTGCTCAACAGGTAGAGAAATTGTTGCAGCATCCTGATATTGGATGGTCAAGTAGTCACGATGCACCCCTTTAATCTCAATAGTCTCAATACCTTTAAATTGACCGATACCATGAGTCTGGTGTACAACATAATCACCTTTTTCAAGTTCATTGTAATCTTTGAGACGCTCTGCATTGGAAACGTGACTGGCACGCGCACGACGTTTTACTTTTTTATGAAAAATCTCACGTTCAGTGACAAGAACAAGCTTTTCATCCGCAAAGTAAAAACCATTGGATAAGTTTCCTAAGACTAACTGAGGCTTATGAGGGATCAAATCTCCAAAACTACTAAGGGGTAAATCTAAATCATATTCTTCCAAGGTTTCCTTCAAAGATTTGAGCTGCTTCTCAGACCCCACTTGTAAAATAACTGTTGCCTTATTCTTGGTATAGCGATGTATTTCATCAACTAGAAGTGGGAACTGGTTAAAGAACTCTTGCATAGGGTATTGCGTGAATTGATACAACTTATCAAATTTAAGATTTCCCAATCCCTTATGAAAATTCGAAAAGAAACTAGCTGGCTGATAGTTACGTAAAGTCTTAAATGAATCCACTAAGTAATTTAGATGACTCAGAGACTTGCCCTGATGAAGATCCTCAGTTAAAAGATTAGCCACTTCCAACTCAAGACGTCCATGGCGGTCCACTATCTTTTGAAAATCATCAATGAATACAGGAGTTCCCTTTGGAAGGTAGTCAAATAAGGTGTAAGCTTTATCATAAAAGAGAGACAAAAACTTACGTAAATCTTTATGACGGTAACCATCAATCGTAACTGACAGAACTTCCTCAAGGTAAGCTTTATGAGGACCTTCTGCCTTCGAGACCGCACTTTCTAGGGCCTTCTCAGCACGTTGGTAATCTTCTCTTGTTAAGATAATATCATCTGCCGGAGATACGATAACATGCTCTAAATTGTCTAAAGATTTTTGACTATCGCTATCAAACTGACGAATACCATCAATCTCATCTCCAAAAAATTCTAAACGGTAGGGGAGTTCTGCAGTCAGTTCATAAATATCTAAAATATCGCCCCTACGACTGAACTCACCAGGGGAGAGAACCTGCTCTACTCTTTGGTATCCAATATGAGTCAGATGCTTACTGAGAGCCTCTAAATCATGTTCCTCCCCTAGTGTTAAGTCAATACGAGAGTCTTTATAAACCTTAGGGTTAGGCAAATGTAACTTAGTCCCAACTAAACTCGTGACCAAAACCCCACTGGCCTCTTTATCTATTAAAAAATTAAGACTTTCGAGACGAGAATGGGTCTTTTCTGGAGAAGCGAAGATAAACTCTGCAGCTACTACATCATCTGCAAAAAAAGAATAAACCTTATCCTCGCCTAAGATAGCTGACAAATCTCCTGTTAGTTGCTCAGCTTCATTTTGTGTTGAAGTAACGATTAGAATCTTAGGAACCTGCTCAGAAAGGGAAGATGCCATGACAACTGCCTTGCTGGAACCAGAAAATCCCATAACCAACTGCCTACTCAATAAAGTTACTTTATTACGCCACTCAAGCAATTGAGGATTCTTCTCAAAAAGATCTAATAGGGTATTAGCCATTATAACGCCTCATAGTGTCTTCGAAATCATTGGTTTTAAGGTAATGATTGAGGGCCGTCTCTACCTTGTCTAAAGTCAGTAAAATTGTGGCATAATCATCTTCACTAAATTTTCCAAGGACATGATTAACGACCGTCATTCCTTTCTGTGGGCGGCCAATACCAATTTTTATACGGTCAAATTCTTGAGTGCCAGTTTCAGCAATGATAGATTTAATCCCATTATGACCACCTGCTGAACCTTTTTGACGAAAGCGCAATTTCCCAACTTCCATATCTAAGTCATCGTAAATAACGATAAAATCCTCCATGGGAATATTGTAATAAGCTAGCAATGCTCTAACAGCTAGACCAGATAGATTCATAAAGGTCGTTGGTTTCACAAAATAAACCTTTTCACCGTTTAAAAAGGTCGAAGCCACTTCAGCCTTAAAGGTCTTTTCTTCAGAAAAGGTTAATCCCAGTTCCTTAGCCATTAGGTCAATAGCCATAAACCCAACATTGTGACGTGTCTCATGGTATTTTGAACCAGGATTTCCCAAGCCAACTACTAATTTTGTCATTATTTCTCCTCTTTGATAAACAGCAAAAGGACTGAAAAATACTTTTCAGCCTTGTGCACTATTTTTTATTTTCTAAACGTTGAAACGGAATTCCATAATATCGCCATCTTGGACAACATATTCTTTTCCTTCTTCACGAAGGCGACCAGCTTCCTTAACAGCTTTCTCAGAACCATATTTAATGAGATCATCGTAAGACATGGTTACGGCACGGATAAAGCCTTTCTCGAAGTCAGAGTGGATAATTCCTGCTGCTTGTGGAGCCTTGATGCCGCGTTTAAAGGTCCAAGCACGCACTTCTTTCTCACCAGCAGTAAAGTAAGTTCCTAGACCAAGCAAGTGATAGGCTGCGCGTGTCAGTTTATCAACTCCTGATTCTGTCAAACCAAGGTCTTCCAAGAACATTTCTTTGTCTTCATCATCCAATTCAGAAATTTCTTCCTCAACACGTGCCGAGATAACAACTACTTCTGCATTTTCAGTCGCTGCAAACTCACGAATTTGTTTGACATAATCAATATCATCAGGATTTGCGACTTGGTCTTCATCAACGTTAGCCACGTAAAGTACTGGTTTTGTTGTCAAGAGGAAAAGTCCCTTAACAATTTTTTGCTCTTCTTCAGTAAAATCAATCGTACGTGCAGACTTACCATCTTCTAGAACAGGTTTAATCTTTTGAAGGATATTAAACTCTGCCACAGAATCTTTATCTTTTTGTGTACGCGCAATTTTTTCAACACGCGCATAACGTTTGTTAATTGATTCAAGGTCAGCCAAAATCAATTCTAGGTTGATTGTATCGATATCAGCCATAGGATCTACAAAGGCATCCTCACGCCCTTGTTCACGCATAACATTTTCATCATCGAAAGCACGAACCACATGGACAATCGCATCTACTTCACGAATGTTCGCCAAGAACTTATTTCCAAGACCTTCACCCTTTGATGCTCCTTTTACGATACCCGCAATATCTGTGAACTCAAATGTGGTTGGAACTGTCTTTTTAGGGGTAATAAGTTCAGTCAGTTTCGTCAAACGCTCGTCTGGTACCTCAACCATTCCGACGTTTGGATCAATTGTCGCGAAAGGATAGTTAGCAGCTTCCGCACCCGCTTTTGTAATTGCATTGAAAAGAGTTGATTTACCAACGTTTGGCAAACCAACGATACCTGCTGTTAAAGCCATTAATTTATTTCTCCATAAAAAAGTAATTCAGTTAATTATAACACAAAAATTGTTAAAAATAGGCAACTTCCCTTTGAGAATCAGAAAAAGGGAAGCAAGGTAAAAAATGCTATAAAGAAGATGATTGGGGACTCTAGAAAGTTTTTATATTGCTAGTAAACTAATTTTCTTTACATAAGAACCTCCTTATCTAGACTCCCCAATGTCTGTTATAAAACCTTCTTAAGTTTCTTTTCGAAATCATGACGACTCATCATAACCACATGATCACAATTCGTACAACGAATCTTAATGTCAGCTCCAAGACGGATCACTTCCCATTCATTAGCTTTTTTTCCTGTTGCTTTGATGGTACAAGCATGTGGTTTTTTCATTTCAACTAAACTTCCAATTTGGTACATAAACTTCCTCTCTAGTAAAAAAGTTATCCACAGTGGATAACTTTTTCGATTTTAGTTTGTTCTTACAGGTGTAATCAATTGAATAAAATTCTCACTGTCATCAGCTGGCGTCAAAGTAAATGGACGCACCGGTGAAATGAAACGTACACGGACAGTCTCACTCTTAAGAGCTTTCAAAGCATCTATTAGGTAGGTTGGGTTGAAACTAATGACCAAATCACTACCAGAAACATCTTGCACATCAATATCCTCATTCACCTTTCCGACTTCTGGTGAATTAACATGGGCACTGACACTGCCATTGATGATTTCGAGTTTGACGGTACCACTTTGACTAGCATTAGAGATCAAATATGAACGTTCCATAGCAGAACGAAGGCTAGCTGTCTCGAAAACAACTTCTGTTTCAAATGAATCAGACAAGAGACGATTCGTGTCTGGATAATTTCCTTCAAGTAAACGTGTATAGAAAGAAATTGTTTCACTACGGAATAGAATTTGATTTGCTGAGAAGAAAACCTCTATGTTTTCAATATCATCGCTAAAGACTGCCGATAATTCTTTAAGTGAGCGACTTGGGATTACAACATCAAAGTTATCTGCAGAATGCTCCAAAACAAGTTGGCGTTGGCTCATACGGTGAGAGTCCGTTGCTACAGCTTTGAGATCTTTATGATTTGAAAGAACGAAGTGAACCCCGGTTAAAATTGGACGACTTTCTTGTGTGCTTGCTGCGAATGAAGTTTCAGCAATGATAGATTTTAACACTTTTGTGTCCATGAGTAATGGCGTCAAGCTATCAACTTCCTGAATACGGGGATATTGTTCGACATCTTTCCCTTTCAAGGTAATTTCTGATTTACCACTTTTCAGTAAAACTTGGTATTGTTCGATTTCTTCAAAAGTAAGGGTAACATCAGGCAAGCTTGAGACAACATTAATGAAAAAGTTTGCTTCCAAAAGGATACTACCTGGCTGCGTAATTAATAGGCCTGCATTTTCTTCTGAAACTGAGATACTATTTTCAATTGAGATTTGCCCATTTGATCCTGTCAAATAGATACCATCTTTGGTAACTTCGATTTTAATCGTTGATAGAATTGGGATAGCATTTTTAGAAGAAATAGCACGGCGAGTTGTATGAAGTGCTTGTAAGAAATAAGCTTTATTAATCGCAAATTGAATCATGATGCTCCTTTATTTTATTAGTATTATTTTAGTAGTAGTAGTAGGTCTTGTGGACACTGTGCATAAGTCTACAAAACATAGTTTTATCAAGGCTTTAAACTTGTGCACAGCCTGTGGAAAAGTTTGGATAATTTTTAATAGTTATCCACAAGTGTCATTTTATCTTGTTTTTGATGGTATCAATTTCAATGCGTAAACTGTCATCTTGAGCAATCATATTTTTGATTTTATTGTATGCATGTAAGACAGTTGAGTGATCTCTTCCGCCAAATTCTTTTCCAATTTTTGGAAGGGAGTTATCAGTCATTTCACGCGCAAGATACATGGCTACCTGACGTGCCAAGACAATATTTTGTGTTCGTTTAGTTGCCTTGATCTCTTTTACAGTGACATTATAAAATTTTCCTACCTCAGTTTGGATATCCTCAATCGGAATAAGAGTTAATTTAGGACCATCCATTTTACGTGCGCGAATGGCTTCGGCAGCTACTTCAACTGTGATAGTATCTAACTGGCGAACATTGGCAACTAAGCTAATATCTTTTAAGGCCCCTTCTAAGTCACGGACATTTGAATCAAATTGGCCAGCTAAATACTCAATTGTTTCAGGAGGAAAATGATAATCATAGTCCATAATCTTATTAGTAAGAATGGCCACTCGCGTTTCAAAGTCGGGTGGTGTGATATTAACGGTTAACCCCCATTTAAAGCGCGTGACAAGACGCTCTTCCATCTCGTTCAATTGATCTGGATTACGGTCGCTGGTCAGGACAATTTGTTTATTATTATTGTGAAGGACATTGAAAGTATTGAAAAATTCCTCTTGAGTGGCTTGCGTTGATTTTTTAGCCAATGATTGAATATCATCAATTAAGAGAACGTCCAGATGACGGTATTTAAGTTTTAGTTCATCCATTTTATCTAAACGGATATGGACAACAAATTCATTAATGAAATTCTCTGCAGTAATGTATTTGATACGTGCTTGAGGATTATCATGTAAGACCTTGTTACCAATGGCATTGAGTAAGTGAGTTTTTCCGAGACCAGGTCCTCCATAAATAAATAGAGGGTTATACGTAGCTCCTGGTGAATCAGCTACAGCTAAAGATGCAGCAACTGACCAACGGTTTTCATCCCCCTGAATAAAATTATCAAAGGTGTACTTACTATTCAAGTCAGAGTCCAATGTAGGAAGAGCAGGTGTTTGCTGTTCCTTTTTATTGCCAAAGTCATTGTTTGTTACAGTTGAATTTGCCTCGTTTAAGAGTGCTTCGTCAAAGACGTACTCAACTTTGATTTCACTATTATAGGCTTCAAAACCAGCCATCAAAATGAAAGATTGCATATTCTTTTCCCAGAATAGCTTTTTGACTTCCTCAAGCAGAATTGTAGCAACGTTATCTTGAACTTTGATGAGCTTGGTATCTAGGACATAATAATCAAAAGTGGCTTGTGTTAGTTCCTCTTTGGCCAGCTCTAAGAGCTTATTCCAAAAAAAATGCTCTTTTTCGGTCATTCCATCAATTCTCCTTCTTTATTCTTGTTCTCTGATTCTATCATAAAACAAAAAAGTTTTCCACAGGTCCGAAGATAAAAGTTCCCTAAGTTATCCACAAGGAAAAAAAGACAATTCACATTGTGCACAAGAGTTATCCACAAGTTGTGAATAAAAAAAGAAACCCTCTCAAATAAAGGGAGGGCAACCATTTTATGATGTGGATAAGTTTGTTTCTTTTTTCTCCTCAATTCACAGGTCAAATAAGCTTGTTGATAATTCTGTTAAAATCTTCTTCCGTCGAAAAGTGGATCTGAATAGTTCCAGAGTGATTTTTGTGATAACGAAGAGTAACGGGGAGACCAAGTGATTTTTCCAGTTCTTTTTCTTTATCTTTTATATGAATATCTTTTTTTGATTTTTGTTTTTTTGGAAGTTCTTGAAGTCTTTTTTCCAGGGTACGAACTGACCATTTTTCAGTAAGGACCTGATGATAGATAGTTAATTGCTTTTTTGTATCCTCAACAGCTAAAAGTGCTCTAGCATGTCCTTGACTCAGTTTGCCATTTTCGATACTCGTCTGTATCTCTTGGGGAAGTTGGAGGAGTCTGAGAGCGTTACTGATATAAGGTCTGGATTTCCCCATAGCTTTCGCCAGTTCCTCGTGACTATAAGCTAGCTCATTAATTAAACTACGATAGGCCTTTGCTTCTTCAATGGGATTGAGATTCGATCGTTGTAAATTTTCAATAATAGCTTGTTTACGACTCTCTTGATCTGTAACTTCCTTTACAACTGCAGGGATTTCTGTCATTCCTAGACGTTTACAGGCACGTAAACGTCTTTCCCCAGCAATTAGTTCATAACCAATAATATCCGATTTTCGGACAATGATTGGCTGTATTAGTCCATTTTCTGCAATCGATTGGCTTAGCTCCGCTAATTCTTCATCAGAGAACTCTATACGAGGTTGAAAAGGATTGGGATAGATGTCACTAATAGGTAAAGCTTTGAGTTGTTCTTGCATGTTATTCCTTTCCAAAAAAGACCTTTACATTATTGTAAAGGTCTTTTGACAGATTTGTCAATGACTTAGTCAGACAAGTCTTCTGTAGATTTTGTTAATTTAAGTTCTTCAGTTTTCTTCTCTTTACCACGATAGAAGGTTACCTTGATTGTATCTCCAATACTATGGCTGTAAAGATTGGTTTGAATATCAGTTTTTGAGCTGATTTCCTTACCGTCAATTTCAGTGATAACATCATTTTCTTGAAGTTTACCGTCAGCTGGCATACCTTTTTGAACGCTGCCGACTACAACTCCAGCTTTCACATCATCTGGTAAATCTAATTTAGAAGTTGCACTGCTAGAAAGGCTATTAAGATCGGCCATTGAGATTCCTAGGGCTGGTCGTGTAACTTTACCGTCTTTTTCCAATTGATTGATAATCTCGACAACATCGTTTGATGGAATGGCAAATCCCATACCTTCAACGGCGCTACCAGCGACTGCTGACGTTGATGAAATTTTACTTGAGTTAATACCGATAACTTGTCCTTCGATATTGACTAAGGCACCACCTGAGTTACCAGGGTTAATGGCAGCATCTGTTTGAATAGCATTTGTTGAAACAGTTTCACCATTGTCGTTTTGCATAGTTACAGTACGGCTAAGGCTAGAAACGATACCCTCTGTTACTGAGTTGGCATATTCGGTACCAAGTGGGCTACCGATAGCAATTGCCTTCTCGCCGACTGTGAGAGAGTTTGAGTCTGCAAATTCTGCTACGGTTTTAATTTTATCTGAAGAAACTTTGACAACTGCTAGGTCAGAGTAAGTATCTTTACCAACGAGTTCACCAGTAATTTTTGATCCATCTGAAAGCATGATTTCAAGTTTTTTAGCGCCATCGACAACGTGGTTGTTGGTTACGATGTAGGCCTCTTTCCCATCTTTTTTATAGATGACTCCAGAACCTTCACCAGCGACTTGCAACCCATCAGAATCTTTTGATTTGTCTTGGCTAGAGTCAGAACTATCATCTCCACCAAAGATACGGCCATAAAGTTCATTTAGAGAATCTGAAGATGACCCTTCTTGGTAATTGATGACAGAAACAACGGCATTTTGTACTTTCTTAACAGCTTTAGTTGTATCTGTTGTATTATTGTATACGGTCTTAGCTGTTTTAACACCTGTATCTGTTGAATTGGTAAAAGATACCCCTGCTGCTGTTAGTAGGATAAAGGCACCTAGTAAACCACCTAGCAAGCCAATAACAAGCATTGCAATTGGCGCTACTATTTTTTTCCAGTTAAATTTTTTCACGTTTAGTCCTCCTTTTTGATAAACATATCAAAGTAAGCTTAATTATATCATAAAGTGATTTTAAAGAACAGTTATCAACAGTCTGTGGATAAGTTTCAAAAAGTGTAGATAAGAAGCTATTTTATAGGGATAACTAAAGATTCTTAACAGTAAAAAGGTGTGGATAAGGTGTTAAAAGATTGTGGATATGTGCTATAATAAGCCTATGAAAGTTAAATTGATTACCGTTGGAAAATTGAAAGAAAAATATTTGAAAGATGGCATTGCGGAGTATGTCAAACGACTAGGACGCTTTACAAAATTTGAGTCTATAGAATTAACGGATGAAAAGACGCCAGATAATGCAAGCGAAGCTGAAAATAAAGCTATCCTAGACAAAGAGGGGCAGCGTATCTTGGCTAAGGTAGGTGATCGTGATTATGTCATTGTCTTAGCTATTGAAGGAAAACAATTTCCCTCGGAGCAATTTGCTAAAGAGTTAGAGCAAGCGACTCTTAGAGGCTATTCAGATATTACTTTTATTATAGGGGGAAGTTTGGGACTCTCTCCTACAGTGAAAAAGAGGGCTAATCAATTAATGAGTTTTGGTCTCTTAACGTTCCCTCATCAGCTTATGCGCCTTGTATTAGTAGAGCAAATTTATCGCGCATTCATGATTCAGCAGGGAAGTCCTTACCATAAGTAGAAGAAGGAAACAGACATGTTCAGAATGAAAAAACGCTCCTATCGTGTTTTTGAAGGATTACGGGTAGCAACTCTAGTAAGTTATATAGGGGGCTTCATTGATGCCTATACTTACAATACTCAAGACGGACGATTTGCAAGTATTCAGACAGGTAATCTCCTTTATTTGGTTATTCATCTTGTTGAGGGGCATATTGCAAGAGCTTTCAGCTATGTGATACCTATTTTTTTCTTTGTTTTAGGTCAGTTTTTTGTTTTTTTTGTTAAGAAGTGGCTCATTAACCATAAATGGGGATGGCATTTGCAAGCGATTAGACTTGCCTTTCTCTTGATGACTATTCTCGCCATTATTACACCTTACGTTGATTCTACTATTACGATTGCAGGCTTGGCATTTTTTGCCTCTCTTCAGGTAGGGATTTTTAAGCGCGTCAGAGGGGTAAATTATGCTTCCTTCATGATGACTGGTAATATTACGAATACCTCTTTAACCGTTGCCAGGGCTATTGACGAGGGAGATCCCAAAGTACTTAAACAAGCTTCTTACACTACTATTATCATCTTTACATTTATGGTAGGAGTTGCAGCCTCAACTTGGTTTGCTCAATATTTACATGAATACAGCCTATATACGACTTTGCTTCCCTTGCTTGTTTTAAATTATTTCCTATTTATCGAGGCAAAAGAAAAACGCAACTAGAGATTCTAGATTGCGTTTTTTATCTGATCCCAGCAGGATTCGAACCTGCGACCGTTCGCTTAGAAGGCGAATGCTCTATCCAGCTGAGCTATGGGACCAATAACTCTATTAGTTTACAAAATATATAGCAACATGTCAATACTTTGTAAAAGCAAGATAAAAACTAACGTAAAATTCGAATAAATTTAGCAAAATTTAATATTTTTTTTGAAAAAAAGTATAGACAAAATCGAATACTCTGATATAATAATAAGAGTGTTAACGAGATAAAAATCTCAGAACTTGGTCCGTTGGTCAAGGGGTTAAGACACCGCCTTTTCACGGCGGTAACACGGGTTCGAATCCCGTACGGACTATTTTTGCTACTTAGCAGTTTTATCCGCCATAGCTCAGTTGGTAGTAGCGCATGACTGTTAATCATGATGTCGTAGGTTCGAGTCCTACTGGCGGAGTGATAAGACACCTCAAGTTGTATAGCTTGAGTTTTTTTGTACCCAAAGATAAATAGGTCTGGAACAATTGTTCCAGACCTATTTAATTTAAGATGATCAGCGTTTTTGAATAACGGTTATTTTTCTGATGAAATAAGCGTAGCAACAAAATATGATACTTGCCAATAGACTAATCACTAAACCTGTCTTAAGACCATAGGGAATGAAGGTTAGAACAACTTCACCTTTCCCACTAGGGACATCAACTTTCATGAACCCCTTTTGGGCTCGTTGAATCTTAACTTTTTTATGGTTTATAGTCGCTGTCCACCCCTTATCGTATGGAATGGTGAAGAATAGTGAGGCGTTCGTTTTACTACTATAATCAACGAACACTTTATTATTTGACGTCGTAACCTTACTATCACGTTCATTAATAGTATCCATAGCTATCTGATAGTTTTGAGTATCAAGGGCATAAAAACTAGGATTATCAAAGGATATTGCTTTATTGCCAGGAAAACTAAGTTTGATGGTAACCATTGATTCTGTTTCAAAGTAGCCAAGATCGAAGAAATCAAAGGTATTGTCAGTAACTTGATTCCTTGTCACACCATTTACAGTAATTGACAGAGAGTGGTTATTGTCATCGGACCAAGAAATATTAGGAACACTAACATAGAGTTGACTATGTGGTGGAGCGATGACTCGATAGGTGATTGTTACAAAATCTTTATTCGAGTTACTAACGTTTTTAGCCACGCGCTGATTCAAAGACTTAGCATCTTGATCAAAAAGTTGAGATGGAGCTCGTTTAAAATAGGTTAAGTTAAGTCCAGATAGAGCATTTAGCAAGTTAGTTTGATTGTCAAGCGTATTGACAGTGAAGTCAATATTCTTGTAAATGCCATCAGTTAAGATAGCAAGCTGGCTTGCATTATTATTTTGATAAAGCCCCATTGTTTTTTCAGAAGTTACGTGATTAAAACCATACTTATTAAGGTCAAAGTTCGATAAATTATATTTTATTCCGAAGAGACTATCAGCGATAATGGTGTTATTTTGGTAACGTAGGTTTAAATTAGTCCCTTCAGATTTGAAGCCTAACCTATCGAGTGTTGAGCTTGAAGCAGTATTTCGAATGGATGAAAACTGAGAAATACCATTATAGTTGAATTTCATACTGTCGTTACCAGTTTGAGCCTCTAACCTTTCAGTACGGTAAAAAGTCTTATTCGCTTGCTTAGTATCTGAAACTAGTTTTGTAATGGCAGACATATTTCGTAGATAGCCTTCACGAGTTGGGAATACCCACTCATTTCCCAGAGCTCCAACAACATAGTAAGTACTTAATGCAAGCTCAAAAATGCAGAATAAGAAGGTGAAACAGCGAAAAACACTCCCAGGAATTTGCTGTCTAAAATAGCTAATAAATAGAATGGCATAGGCTAGAAGAAATGCTAGGCTTAATAGCCAGGAGACTGATTCAACGAAGCTATAGTGAGATTGGAAAATCCAAGTTAGTAAGTAAGCGGTACTCAATCCTAAGAAAGATAGGAGGAGTCTTTTAAAAGAAAAGTTTTTAATTCGGTTGAGTGTTTCTCCTGCCAAAAGAACAATTAGGAGAGATAGTAGCCAAGAATAGCGATGGAGAAACATGTTGGGTGCATGCATGCCTTGCCAAAACAAATCAAGAGGCTGTAAGTAGAAGCTAGCGATAAAGAAAGCTACTAATAGGAGATAACCTATACGTAATGATAGCTTGACTTCCCTACTAATAAAGAAAAGTAGAAAAAGAATCAAAGGTAAGATTCCCACATAGATCATAGGGATTGATCCAAATTTAGTAGTATCGTAAACTCCAACGAGATTTTTCGCAAAGAAGTCAAAATAATAGGTGGACTCTGTCAACAAACTTGACGCACCTGTAAACTTTTCACCATGTGTGGTCAAGTCAAGTAGTGTAGGCAGTAACATGACAGCACTACTTAAACCAGCAAGTATAGAAACAATTCCAAAGTCTATGAAATGAAGAATCTTACTCTTCCATCCCTTGATAGTTATCAATTGTACTATGGTGTAAAGGGTTAGGAAAATAGCCATCATATAACCAAAATAGTAATTTTGGATAAAAAGGCAGGTTAGGCTAAAAAAGTATAAGCCCCGTTTATTGAATCTTAGTAAGAGATGTAAACCTAATATGATTAGAGGTGCTAGAATAAAGGCATCTAGCCAGGTATTAATTTCTAACTGACTAGTAGCGAAGCTCATCAAAGCAAATCCTGTAGAAAGACATAGGATGAAACTTCTTGACACTTTTGTAAAGAGCCGCTTAAAACTAAAAGCTCCTGATAACCCAATAAGCCCGAATTTAAGGAGTGTTATATAATAAAAAGCATCGGCCATTTGGTTGACAGTAAAGAAATAGTAAAGTGGAGACAAGAAGGAACCTAGGTAATAGCTTGTTAGAGCATAGAAATTAAGCCCTAGACCACTTGTAAATGTGTAAAAGAGGCTCCCATCTCCATGAAGTATATTCCGAAGTCCAGTTGCAAAAATCACATACTGATGAAAACCATCACTTGTTAAAATAGTCCGCTCACTAGCAGGATAGATTTTTTGGCTATACAGCACCCCTATCATGATTAGTACTGGCAAGAAAAAAGCAGCCAGATAAAATAATAAAGTCGTATGGTATTTTTTATTTGTCATAATGATACTAAGACAGGTTGGGATATCCCAACCTGCATCTTTTTATAGTTTAATCAGCCCATAGTGCTTTGACTTTAGCTTGCACTTCTTCATTTTCAAGGAACTCATCATAAGTTTCATCAATACGGTCAATAACCCCATTTTTAGAAACAACTACGATGTGGTTCGCTATTGTTTGAATAAATTCATGGTCATGACTGGCAAAGATAACAGACTCTTTGAAGTCACGGACGCCATCATTCAGACTTGAGATTGATTCCAAATCCAAGTGATTAGTAGGATCATCTAGAAGAAGGACGTTAGATTTCAAAAGCATGAGTTTAGAAAGCATGACACGTACCTTTTCTCCCCCTGAGAGAACACTAACAGATTTATTAACCTCATCCCCTGAGAAGAGCATACGCCCAAGGAATCCACGCAAGAAGGTATCGTCATCTTCACCTTTTTCGGCAAATTGACGGAGCCATTCGAGAATTGATTCACCGGATGCAAAGTCTTTAGAATTATCTTTTGGAAGGTAAGAACGGCTAGTAGTAACACCCCATTTGATTGTACCTTCGTAGTCAATATCACCGGCAAGAGCACGAATCAATGCAGTTGTTTGAATATCGTTTTGACCGATGATGGCAGTCTTATCTCCTGGTCGCAAGATGAAACTAATGTTGTCAAGAATAGTCTCACCATCCATCTTAACAGTGAGATTTTCAACTGTTAGAAGGTCATTACCGATTTCACGCTCTGCTTTGAAATTGATGAATGGGTATTTACGACTTGATGGGACGATTTCTTCTAGCTCAATTTTATCAAGCATTTTCTTACGAGAAGTCGCTTGTTTAGATTTTGAAGCGTTGGCAGAGAAACGAGCAACGAATTCTTGAAGTTCCTTAATTTTTTCTTCTGCTTTGGCATTACGGTCAGCCTGCAAGCGTGCAGCCAATTCTGAAGATTGTTTCCAGAAGTCATAGTTACCGACATAGAGTTTGATTTTACCAAAGTCAAGGTCGGCCATATGCGTACATACCTTATTCAAGAAGTGACGGTCATGGGATACGACAATGACCGTATTTTCAAAATCAATCAAGAAATCTTCAAGCCAAGAGATTGACTGGATATCAAGACCATTGGTAGGTTCGTCAAGAAGAAGTACATCAGGTTTACCAAAGAGTGCTTTTGCAAGGAGAACCTTGACCTTGTCACCATTAGCCAATTCACTCATGTTTTGATAGTGAAGGTCTTCTGGGATATTTAGATTCTGAAGCAATTGTGAGGCTTCGCTTTCAGCTTCCCAACCACCTAATTCAGCAAAGAGTCCCTCTAATTCAGCAGCACGGACACCATCTTCATCTGAAAAATCTTCTTTCATGTAGATGGCATCTTTTTCTTTCATGATATCGTAGAGGCGTTCATTACCCATGATAACAACATCGATAACGCGTTCTTCTTCATAGTCAAAGTGGTTCTGACGAAGGACAGAAAGACGTTCATCAGGACCAAGAGAGATGTGTCCTGTCGTTGGTTCGATATCACCAGCTAAAATTTTCAAAAAAGTGGATTTACCAGCACCATTAGCACCGATAAGACCATAAGTATTACCTGGCGTGAAGGCAATGTTAACATCATCAAAAAGTTTACGATCGCTAAAACGAAGCGATACATCTGATACAGTAAGCATATAATATCCTTTATTTTTATTCTTAACTACTATTTTACGAGAAATTAGACTTTATTTCAATTGATTTTACAAGGGATTGATAAAGTCATTTGGAACTCTTTGGTAATCTTTTTGGAGGCTAAATCCACGTCCCATAACTGTAGAAGCAGGAACAATGACGATAAAGGCAGTTTCATCTATTTTTTGGATTTCTTCTTGAACTTTTGGAACCTCATGAGTTGACAAGGTAGTCATAATCATATTTTGTGCATGTCCGGTATGTCCACCAAGAACTGGGATTTTTGTTGCTCCTCGATCAGCCACTCTAGTGATGTAGTTTAGGATTTGTTCACTATTTTGCGAAATGATTAGAAGATTTCGTGATGAATTGAGTCCGACCATCATTTTATCAATTGTAAGAGAAACAACTCCAAGTGAGAGAATGGAATACATAACAGTATCAGGAGGAAAGGCAATAGCACTGATTGCGACAATGATTCCATCGACAATAAGTAGTACCATTCCTAGTGGGAGTGGCGTATATTTGTTGAGAATTTGTGTGATAATTCCAGTTCCTCCAGTTGAGGAATTTCCATAGAAGACTATTCCTAGTCCTAGCCCTAATACAATCCCACCAAAAATAGCAGCCAACAAAGGTTGTTTGGTGAGTGTCGGTAAGCCCTCAGTTAATTTAATAAACATTGGGAAGACAAGAGACCCATAGAAGGTTTTTAGGAGAACTTCGCGGCCAAGAAAGAACCAACATAAAATTAACAAAGGGATGGTTGTTGCTAAGACGAAGTTAGCATTATTCCAGCCAAAAAGGGCATTTAAACTAATGGCTAGCCCTCCGACACCACCTGAAGCAATATTATTCTTAACTAAAAGTGAGTTATAGCCGACAGCAGCTATAAAAGAACCGATTGTAACTAAAAGTATGTCTATTATTCGACGTTTCATATATTATCTCCTAGATATGATATTCTTATTATCAAGTCTTTTTAAGTTTCCGTCAAGTAATGACTATTTTGGTTGAATATGAGGTTGTGTTTCACGTGAAACTGGAAACATAACCTTGACAAAAATAGATAAAACAATGTAGAATAATAGTCATCAGAAGAGTAATTCTTACCTTTTTTATAGAGAGCTGGTGGTAGCTGCAAACCAGTATGAAGGTGGAATGAATGGGCTGAAGAGAATTGACGATTAACGTGAACACATAAACGTTAGGTTTGGCACCCCTTATCGTGCAACTTCTTTGTTGAGAAGGTTTGAGATGATAGCTGCAGAAAGAGTTATCAACTGAGGTGGTACCGCGTATCAAAAGTGATTAACGCCCTCACGCATGTTTTTGCGTGGGGATTTTTTTGTATTAGAGAGGTAATTATATGACGAAACCTATTATTTTGACGGGAGACCGTCCAACAGGGAAACTTCATCTAGGACACTATGTTGGTAGTTTAAAAAATCGTGTTCTTTTACAAAACGAAGATAAATATAACATGTTTGTCTTCTTGGCTGATCAGCAAGCTCTTACGGATCACGCAAAAGAGTCAGAGATCATCAAAGAATCAATTGGGAATGTTGCTTTAGATTATCTCTCTGTAGGTTTGGATCCAGCGAAGTCAACTATTTTCATTCAAAGTCAGATTCCTGAGTTGGCTGAGTTGACTATGTATTACATGAACCTAGTTTCATTGGCACGTTTAGAGCGTAACCCAACGGTTAAGACGGAAATTGCTCAAAAAGGCTTCGGAGAATCGATTCCAACAGGATTTCTAGTTTATCCAATTTCTCAGGCAGCTGATATCACGGCCTTTAAAGCAAATTATGTTCCTGTAGGTAATGACCAAAAGCCAATGATTGAGCAGACACGTGAAATTGCACGTAGCTTCAATCATACTTATAATTGTGATATTTTGGTTGAGCCAGAGGGGATCTACCCTGAAAATGAAGCTGCAGGACGCCTTCCAGGTCTAGACGGTAATGCTAAGATGTCTAAATCCTTGGGTAATGGTATCTTCCTTTCAGATGATGAGGACACTGTTCGTAAAAAAGTCATGAGCATGTATACGGATCCAAATCATATTCGTGTGGAAGATCCAGGCCAAATTGAAGGTAATATGGTTTTCCATTATCTTGATATCTTTGGTCGCGAAGAGGATGCTACTACAATTGCTGAAATGAAAGAACATTATCAACGAGGTGGTTTAGGAGATGTGAAGACAAAACGTTATCTTCTAGAAATCTTAGAACGTGAGTTAGCTCCAATTCGTGAACGTCGTTTAGAGTATGCCAAGGATATGGGAGAAGTTTTCCGTATGCTTGAAAAAGGTAGTCAAGCAGCGCGTGAAGTTGCTGGACAAACATTGGCAGAAGTAAAAGAAGCAATGGGAATTAATTATTTCTAAGAAATAAAAAGTAGGGACTCAAGATAATCTGGAGCCCTATTTTTATTTGGAAAAAGGTTTTCTTAGAATCTTATGCGAAATCTGTTGACAAATCATTTTAGCATGATATGATATTATCAATTAAAAAATAGACTGGGGTTTCTGTACCTCCAAACTTTGAGAAAAGAGGACGATTATAATGTCAAATTGGGACACTAAATTCTTGAAAAAAGGTTACACTTTTGATGACGTATTGCTTATTCCTGCGGAAAGTCATGTTCTACCAAACAACGTCAACTTGAAGACGAAATTGGCTAAAAATTTGACATTAAATATCCCAATTATCACTGCAGCCATGGATACGGTCACAGATAGTAAGATGGCTATCTCAATTGCTCGTGCAGGTGGTTTGGGTGTCATTCACAAAAATATGTCTATTGCGGAACAAGCTGAAGAAGTTCGAAAAGTAAAACGCTCTGAAAATGGTGTCATTATTGATCCATTCTTCTTAACGCCTGAAAATAAAGTTGCTGAAGCTGAAGAGTTGATGCAACGTTACCGTATTTCAGGGGTTCCAATTGTTGAGACACTTGAAAATCGTAAATTGGTTGGTATTATCACAAACCGTGATATGCGTTTTATCTCTAATTACGATACTCCAATTTCAGAACACATGACTTCTGAAAAATTGGTCACTGCTCCAGTTGGAACAGATCTTGAAACAGCTGAAAGTATTCTTCATGAGCATCGTATTGAAAAGCTACCTCTAGTTGATGAAGAAGGTCGTTTGTCAGGACTCATTACTATTAAGGATATCGAAAAAGTTATCGAGTTTCCTAATGCAGCTAAGGATGAATTCGGTCGTCTTTTGGTAGCAGGTGCTGTAGGGGTTACTTCTGATACCTTTGAACGTGCAGAAGCTCTCTTTGAAGCAGGCGCAGATGCTATTGTCATTGATACTGCACATGGTCATTCAGCAGGTGTTCTTCGTAAAATTGCTGAAATTCGTGCCCACTTCCCAGATCGTACTTTGATTGCAGGAAATATTGCAACAGCTGAAGGTGCGCGTGCACTTTATGAAGCAGGTGTTGATGTCGTTAAAGTAGGTATCGGACCAGGTTCTATTTGTACAACACGTGTGGTTGCGGGTGTAGGTGTTCCTCAAGTCACTGCTATTTACGATGCTGCAAGTGTTGCGCGTGAATACGGAAAAACAATCATTGCTGATGGTGGTATCAAATACTCAGGTGATATTGTAAAAGCTCTTGCAGCAGGTGGTAATGCTGTAATGCTTGGTTCTATGTTTGCTGGTACTGATGAAGCACCAGGTGAAACTGAGATTTTCCAAGGTCGTAAATATAAATCATATCGTGGTATGGGATCAATTGCAGCGATGAAGAAGGGATCAAGCGATCGTTACTTCCAAGGTGCAGTTAATGAAGCGAATAAACTTGTTCCAGAAGGAATTGAAGGCCGTGTAGCTTATAAAGGTTCTGCTGCTGATATCGTATTCCAATTGATTGGCGGTATCCGTGCAGGTATGGGTTATACAGGTGCAGAAGATATCCAGGCTTTACATGACAAAGCTCAATTTGTTGAAATGTCAGGTGCAGGACTTATTGAAAGTCACCCTCACGATGTTCAAATTACCAACGAGGCGCCTAACTACTCAGCTCATTAATAAACATAAAAGTACTTATCTCAGATAAGTACTTTTTGTTTACAGAGATATTTACAATAAGTTTACAACGTATTTACGTGAGTATAGTTGTTAATAAAGGATTTATGTTGAAAGGATTTACAACTTATTGGATGATACTTGTCACATCTGTCAATTACCAAAAAAAGAAAAACAAGTCATTTAATCGACTTGTTTTTCATAAATATTACCATTCTTGACTAAGAAGGTCTTTAAATCAGGTGGTAGGTTACTCAGATGATCAAGTGAAGTTGTCGTCATGAAGGTTTGAACCTCTTCGTCAATACTTTCTAACAGTTTAAGTTGACGGTGGTTGTCAAGCTCACTCATGACATCATCGAGGAGAAGAATAGGAAATTCACCTGTTACTTTTTTTATCAGAGCAATCTCAGCCATTTTTAAAGAAAGAATGAGGCTACGTTGCTGCCCCTGACTGCCGAAAGATGCGTTCATGTCATTGATGTAAAATGTCAAATCATCCCTATGTGGACCAACACCAGTGTTCTTTTTGAAGATATCTCTTTTGTGATTTTGCTTTAACGTGGTTAAAAATGATTCGCGAATAACTTTGTTATTTTCCAGTGGGATATTAGATTCGTAGGAGATTTTAAGGCACTCTATCTGATTTGAGAGGTTACTATGATGTCTATCTGCCTCCTCCTCTAATTGCTTGATAAATTCTAGTCTATGTTCGATAACTCGTGCTCCAAAATCGGAAAGCTGTTCATCTAACACTGAGAGGAAATTAATGTCTACATTGTCAGTAGATTTGAGATAGGCATTACGTTGTTTGAGTACATGATTATAACTTGATAAGTCTGAGAGATAAACAGGCTTAATCTGTCCTAAATCAATATCTATAAATTTACGTCTCAGGCTTGGAGATCCTTTTACAAGTTGTAAATCCTCAGGAGCAAATAGCACCACAGTCATGTGACCGATATAATCGGATAATTTAGCTTGTTTGAGGTGGTTAACCTTTGTTATGCGTCCTTTATTAGATAAACTGATTTCCAGAGGTAGCTTCCCACTATGACGATGCACGATGCCGTTCAGTTTGAGAGTATTTTGTTGAAATTGAATCAGTTCTTTATCTGAACGGGTCCGATGACTACGTGTCAATGCTAGAAAATAGATGGCCTCAAGAATATTTGTTTTTCCTTGGGCATTGCGACCAAGAAAAATATTGAGATGAGGTGAGAAGCTCACAGAGGCTTCAGTATAATTTCTAAAGTGTTGAATATCAATTTTTTCGAGCCACATAGTTAGGTTCCTGGGAAACGAACGGGTTTTCGTTTAGTTTTATTGCTTTCTTTTGACGGATGTGCTTTTTGTTTCTTTTTATTATCCTGATTCATTTTTTTAACAATGGCAGCAACACGTGCTTTTTCAGCGACTTCTTTTTGATGTTCTTCAATTTCATTTGTCGTTGGAGCTACAATCGTTATTTCAATTTCCTCAGACGGAATGGTAATAACATCTCCATAACGAAGTTTTTTTCCACGACGTTGTTCATCCTCACCGTTGAATAAAACGGTATTCTTAGCCAAGAAACCTTTTATAGCTCCGCCACTATGAATGATACTTAATTCTTTTAAAAGTGCCTGCAGTGTGATGTATTCATCAAATAATTTATATTCCATAGTACCTCAACTTTCTCTTGAGATAAGATAGCATAAAAATGGTATAATTGGAAGCATAAACTTTTTAGAGGTTATCAATGAAAATTGCTGATGGTGTCTATGTACACTTCATTCCAACACAAAAATATAAAACTAATCGTATTGTTTTTCGAATGACAGGTTCTTTGAATAAACAAACAATTGCTAAACGAGCCCTAGTTTCACAAATGTTAGCTACAGCCAATCAGACGTATCCAACAGTACAGTCTTTTAAAGAGAGACTAGCTTTTCTTTATGGAACACAGTTGTCAACTAGAGTGTCAACTAAAGGATTGACACATAGTGTTGACATCGAGTTGACATATCTGAAAGATGCCTTTATCCCTACGAATGATGGATTGTTTTTGGAAGTGCTAGGATTTTTGAAAGAGTGTCTTTACAAGCCGCTGTCAAGAGTAGCTCAATACCAAAATAAAGTATTTGACATAGAAAAACAAAATTTAATGACCTACCTGGATGTTGACACAGAGAATAATTACTATTACAGTGAAGTTAAGGGAAGAGAGCTTTATTTTGTAAACGAGGGATTGAAAGTTCCCAAATATGGTCAAGTAGAACTTGTTGAAGCAGAAACCTCGTTTACAGCTTATCAAGAATTTCAAAGCATGTTGACAAGAGATCGTATTGATATCTTTATGGTTGGAGAATTTGATGATTATCAAGTACTCCAAGCTTTACATCGTTTTCCTTTGGAGGGACGTCAAGTTGATTTACAGTTTAGCTATAGTCAACGTTATGTCAATGTTGTGAGAGAAAAGATAGAACCGAGACAGAGTAGTCAATCTATTTTACAGCTAGGGTACCAATTTCAGTGTCAATATGGAGATAAAGATTACTTTGCTTTAATTGTATTCAATGCCATGTTTGGTGAATTTGCCCATTCAGCTTTATTTACAACACTTAGAGAAAAGGAAGGCTTAGCTTATTCAATTAGTAGCCAATTTGATATCTTTACAGGTTTACTGGAAGTTTACGCTGGAATTGAAAAATCTAATAGAAATCAGGCTATGCGAGGAATTAGTAGAGAATTGAATTACATTAAATTAGGACGTTTTTCAAGTTCTCTCCTGAATCAAACCAAAAAAATCATACGAATGAATGCCCTACTCTCTGAAGATCATGCCTTAACATTAGTGGAACAACGTTTTAATAAGGTGATTTTTGGCGATAAAAGTCTTTCATTGGAGAATTGGTTAGATGAGATTGAGAAGGTTACTAAAAAAGATGTTTGCCGTGTAGCGCGTCAAGTTAAGCTACAGAGTTTGTTCTTTTTAGAAGGAGTGTCTTAGAATGGCTGCTTTGAAGAAACGTTATTATCAAAAAATTGATGAAGAAGTTTATTCAGCAATTTTAGATAGTGGTATGTCTTTATCAATCATTAAGAAAAAAGGATTTGTAGAAAAAGCCGCCCTTTTGTCAACAAATTTTGGGGCGCTAGATAATCACTTCTATATTGATGGTGAGTTACAATCTTACCCTGCAGGTATTGCTCATTTTCTTGAACATAAGCTATTTGAGGATGAGCAGGGAAGGGATGTGACGTTGGATTTTGTCAAGCTTGGAGCTGATGTCAATGCTTTTACAACCTTGGAGAAGACAACATATTATTTTTCTACCCTAGATAACTTTGAGGAGTCTTTAGAGCTTTTATTAAACTTTACATCGAGCTTTACAAGTTCTGAAGATGCTGTCAACCATGAAAAAAGAATTATTGAACAAGAAATAAATATGTATCAGGATGATCCTGACTACAGAGTTTATCTAGGTTGTTTACAAAGTTTGTATCCTAATACTATATTAGGACAAGACATTGCTGGAAGCGTTGATAGCATTGAAGAAATTACTGTAAAGGACTTAAAAGATAATTTTGATTGCTTTTACAGGCCAGCAAACCGTCATCTCGTCTTAGTGGGCGATTTTGATGTTGAAAGAATTTACAACTTTGTCAACGAAAAGCAAATTAAGTTTACAGCACCTGAGAGAATAGTCGAAAAAGAAAAAAGCCCTATTGAGTCAAATATCCAAAAATTAGATAGTCTTCAAATGGAGATATTCATCTCAAAACTAGCCATTGGTTTTAAGAGTGTTCCTTTTACTGATAATCGTATGAGAGAAAACATACTGGTACAGTTATTGTTCAATTTACTGTTTGGCTGGACGTCTCCTTATTATCAAAATTGGTATGCTGAAGGAAAAATAGACGAGTCTGTGTCAATTGAATACGAGGTATCTAATCGATATTCATTTGTCATTATGACTATGGACACTGCAGAGCCTATCCGTATGTCAAGTTTAATTCGTCAAGTGATGACATCGGCAGATAAAAAACGATTGTTGACGGAAGAAGCATTGGATCTACAAAAGAAAGCCTTGTATGGTGAATTTTTACGTAGTCTAGACAATATCCAGAATTTAGGAAGCCAATATTTAGCTTATTTTGAGAATGATAAAACATACTTTGATTTTGGTCAGGAACTGATGAGCATTACTTCCAAGGAGTTGAAGGATTTTTTGAATCACTATCTCTCAAATATGGAGATTACCGATTTTGTTGTCTTCCCTAAATAAGTGATTATTTGTTATAATAGAGACACGAAAACAAAGAAGAATATTAGAAAGGAGAAAAATGAAGTTACACTCTCTAGGTGAGCAATTACGTGCAGCGCGTATAAAGAAAGAGTTAAGTTTGTATGATGTAGAAAAAATTTCTGGAGTCGAAGCCCAGTTTCTTCTGGCTATGGAAATGGATCAACTTAAAGCTTTGCCAGAGGACATTCAGCAAGAGGCGCTTGAAAAGTATGCCAATTCGGTTGGTTTAGATGGAAAACGTCTGTTTGAGGAGCAGAAACAGAATGAGCAAAAACTAAAAAAAGAGAAGAAACCAGTTGAACGTAAGGAAGATACCTTAGCTGCTAAAGCTCCCATGTCACGCTTTTTAAAGCATAAACGTGAAGAAAAAAGAAAGTCTAACTATCTACCTTTACTAATGCTTAGTGCGGTTTCGTTACTTATCATCTGCTCAGTAGGTTATATTATTATTAGACATCTTTCTAATCAACCTCAGGTGATAAAACCAAATACTATCTCTACAGTTAATCATCAGTCAACGGCTAGTAGGGCTAAATCGTCACGAAGCATTTCTGAGGTTACCGTTTCGGGGGCAAATGTTACAACGACAACTCAAGGCAATCAACTAATGGTTGATTTCTCCAATGTAAATTCTTCAGTAGTTTTAGATGTGGAGTTATCAAAAGATAGCGATGACACATGGTTTTCAGTAGATAACTCAGATACTTCAGAGAGTTACCTCCTTTCAAAAACGAAAAATTCAAAATACTCTTTAGATTTTTCTGATAAAACTAAACCAACTCAAATTATTATTGCTCAATCTTCAAAAGTAACTCTAAAGGTAAATGGGGAGTCACTTGATTTATCTCAATTAGATAAAAATACACCTAGCTACCTCACATTAAGAATCCAATAGAATCGAGAAGAAATGTTTAAAAAAGAAAATTTACCTAATTTATTGACACTTGCTAGAATTGTTTTGATTCCTATCTTTTTACTGATGACATCACTTGCGTCAAGTAATGTCATGCATATTGCTGCGGCGGTTGTCTTCGCTATTGCCAGTATTACAGATTATTTAGATGGCTATTTGGCACGAAAATGGCATGTTGTTACTAATTTCGGGAAATTTGCAGATCCATTGGCAGATAAGATGCTAGTGATGTCAGCATTTATTATGTTAGTCGGTATTAATCAAGCGCCAGCCTGGGTGGTTTCAGTTATTATCTGTCGTGAGCTTGCAGTCACAGGTCTTCGTCTTTTATTAGTGGAGAACGGTGGTACAGTTCTCGCTGCAGCTATGCCTGGTAAGATTAAGACAGTGACTCAGATGTTAGCTATCATTCTATTATTGTGTCATCTGCATTTTGTAGGAACAATTATGCTTTATATTGCTTTGTTCTTTACAATTTACTCAGGCTATGATTATTTCAAAGGTGCAGGTTTCTTATTTAAGGATACTTTCAAATAGTACGATAAATCAATGATTGAAATAAAAAATTTAAAGTTTAAATATCATCAAGATCAACCATCCTATATTCTTGATGATGTATCGTTTCACGTGAAACGTGGGGAATGGTTATCCATTGTAGGGCATAATGGTTCTGGAAAATCCACGACAGCACGTCTTATTGACGGACTATTAGTGGCAGAGTCTGGGCAGATTATTGTTGATAGTCAAGAATTAACAGAAGACAATGTCTGGGATATCCGTGATAAGATTGGTATGGTCTTTCAAAATCCAGATAATCAATTTGTTGGGGCAACTGTTGAAGATGATGTTGCTTTTGGTCTTGAAAATAAAGGTGTTCCCTATGAAGAAATGGCTTTAAGGGTTCAAGAGGCTCTGGAATTTGTGGGAATGTCAGAATTTAAGGATAGAGAGCCAGCTAGATTATCTGGAGGCCAAAAACAACGTGTGGCTATCGCAGGTATTGTAGCTATGAGACCATCTATTTTGATTTTGGATGAGGCAACTAGCATGCTTGACCCAGAAGGTCGCCAGGAATTGATTCAATCTATTAAAGCTATTCGTAAAGAATACGGAATGACTGTTTTATCAATTACTCATGATCTCGATGAGGTCGCTTTGAGTGACCGTGTTTTGGTTTTGAAAAAAGGTAAAGTGGAGTCTGTTTCAAGTCCTCGTGAACTATTTAGTAGAGGCTCAGAGTTAGTTGACTTAGGTTTAGATATCCCTTTTAGTGCATTATTAACTCAAAAGCTAAGAAATAAAGGTCTGATAGACTGCGAAGACTATCTGACAGAAAAGGAATTGGTAGAACAACTATGGGAATCTCTCTCGAAAATGTAAGTTATATCTATCAAGCGGGTACTCCTTTTGAGGGGCGTGCCCTTTTTGATATGACGACGACGATAAAAGATGGTTCATATACGGCCTTTATTGGACATACAGGAAGTGGTAAATCTACTATTATGCAGCTCTTGAATGGCCTTTATTTACCCACTAGTGGTCAGGTTCAAGTTGATGATACGATCATAACCAGTCAATCAAAGAATAAGGACATAAAACCAGTTCGTAAGAAGGTAGGTTTAGTTTTTCAATTTCCAGAAAGTCAGTTATTTGCAGAAACTGTTTTAGAAGATGTTGCCTTTGGACCTCAAAATTTCGGAGTTTCTAAGGAAGAAGCAGAACAACGTGCTATTGAAAGTCTAAAATTAGTTGGACTCCCGGAAGAGTTTCATGGACAGAATCCTTTTGATTTATCAGGGGGACAAATGCGACGTGTTGCCATCGCAGGGATTCTAGCTATGCAACCAGATATTCTAGTGCTGGATGAACCGACTGCCGGTCTAGATCCACAGGGCCGGAAGGAATTGATGTCTCTCTTTAAGGAGTTACATCTTTCTGGAATGACGATTGTTTTAGTAACTCACTTGATGGATGATGTTGCCGATTATGCGACAGCTGTGAATGTTATGGAAAAAGGGCAACTAGTGTTGTCGGGAGCTCCTAAAGATGTTTTTCAAAAGGTTACTTTTCTTAAAGAAAAGCAGTTAGGTGTTCCTAAAATCACAGAGTTTGCGTTACAGCTACAAGAAAAAGGTTATCAATTTGAAAGTCTCCCTATTACAATCGAGGAATTCGTAGAGGTGGTGTCGCATGGATAAGTTAATTATTGGACGTTATATTGTTGGGGACTCTTTTATACACCGATTAGACCCTAGAAGTAAATTATTAGCCATGCTGATTTATATTGTTATTATCTTTTGGGCTAATAATCCTTTAACTTATGCTGTAATAACTTTATTTACACTTTTCTTGGTTTTCTTGTCTAAAATAAAACTTGGTTTCTTTTTAGGTGGAATCAAACCAATGATTTGGATTATTTTATTTTCTACCCTATTTCAAGTTTTCTTCAATACAAAAGGGAGTGTGCTTTGGTCTATCGGCTTTTTAAAGATTACGGAAGTCGGTTTAAATCAAGGTTGGATGATATTCCTTAGATTTATCCTCATTATTAGTTTTTCCACCCTACTTACTCTAACGACAACACCTTTAAGTTTATCTGATGCAGTTGAATCACTTTTAAAACCTCTTACTGTTTTCAAAGTGCCAGCACATGAAATTGGTTTAATGCTATCTTTGAGTCTACGTTTTGTACCAACTTTGATGGATGATACAACTCGTATTATGAATGCTCAAAAGGCGCGTGGTGTTGACTTTGGTGAAGGAAATATTATTCAAAAAGTACGATCAATAATACCTATTTTAATTCCTTTGTTTGCATCAAGCTTTAAACGAGCAGATGCTCTGGCGATTGCTATGGAAGCACGAGGCTATCAAGGTGGTGAAGGACGAATAAAATATCGTCGACTTTCATGGAATGGTCGAGATACCTTATCAATTATTGCTATTTTATCTTTAGGATTAATGCTTTTTTATCTTAAGAGTTAATTCGTTGAGATAAATAAAAACTAGGTCTTAAGACCTAGAAGTTTTAGATGGACGCCCACGTAGGCGTTCTTTTTTCGTCTAATCCCAACCTACTTGTAATATTTTTAATATCCCTAACAAGGGGATGTTATATTTCCAAGGTATCATAGATACATGGTTATAGTTCTTCAGCTTAATCTGGATTGAAAAATCCCTATATAGAATAAGCCAGTTGATTTACCCATTAGTCATAAACAATAAAATAACTTAAAATCTTTGACTAATATGGATTGGACTATAAATAGATAAAGGAGCATCATCATGCAAAAAAAGAATACATCTAACACTAAAAAATTAGGTCTTTTTGGACTTGTTACAGTAGCGACACTTGGAGCAACAGCTTTAGCTAATGCAGAAACTTACACGGTTCAAAAAGGCGATACTCTTTCAGCTATTGCTAAGAAGAATGGTACGACCGTAGATGAAATCGTTTCAAAAAACGGTATTCAAGACGCCAATAAGATTTCTATTGGTCAAAACTTAACAATTAATGAAACAACTGAAGAGACTACAGAACCTTCAGCTACAACAGAAGCAGCTGTTGAATCAACACAATCAACAGAGTCTACACAAAGTGAAGATACTCAAGCAACCAATACAAATCTTTCTTCTTCAGAGGCAGCTGCCAAAGAAGAAATCGCTCAACGTGAGTCAAGCGGTAGCTATACAGCTCAAAATGGGCAATATTATGGACGTTACCAATTAGCATCATCATATTTGAACGGAGACTTATCTCCTGAAAATCAAGAGAAGGTAGCAGATAATTATGTCGCAAGCCGTTATGGTTCATGGACAGCAGCTCTTGCTTTCTGGAATGCTAATGGTTGGTACTAAATCATTATTACTGACTTATGAGGAAAACTAGTCAAACCTCATACAAATAAGGGAAAAATGCCAGATTTTTGGCATTTTTTTATTAAAATGATAAATCATTGTAACATTAGACATAATACAAATAATCGGCAGTAATATTACTAAGTTATGATGAATGTAACTAGAATTAACTAGGAGGGATTTATGTTTAAAAAAAGTTATAAGGGACGCCGTATCAAATTAGCAGCGAAGAAATCATTGGCGGTACCAGTGGCAATTGTAACAAGTTTTATTGTCATTTTGGCAGTATCACTGTCTACACTAATTAATAAAGGGTTGGTTAATGCATTTTCAGATTCTGTTACCCCAGCACCTTCAACAGCATCAACAACGTCAGAATCGACAGCAGATTTAGTTAAATCAACAGAAATTAGCTCAAGTAAAGAGAATAAAGCTAATAAAGAAAAGGTTGAAGAAAGTAAGCCTCAGTCAGAAACAACAGGAGAATCGGTAGAGGCAGCTGAAAAGTCTCAGTCAGATACTGCTACTACAAGCGCTGCTTCAACAAATACTGATACTACGTCGACTCAAAATACTGGAACAGCTCCTTCGGTTGCTGCAACTGGTAGCGGGTCAGTTGTTCTCTCAAATGGGAACACTGCAGGAGAAGTTGGTTCTTATGCGGCGGCACAGATGGCAGCAGCTACTGGTGTTCCTCAGTCAACTTGGGAGTCTATTATTGCGCGTGAGTCAAATGGTGATCATACTGCAGCAAATGGTTCAGGTGCATCAGGTCTTTTTCAAACAATGCCTGGATGGGGCTCTACTGCAACAGTTGAGGATCAAATTCAATCAGCCTTGAATGCCTATAATGCACAAGGTTTGTCAGCTTGGAATTACTAATATTAAATATTAATAGAAGTTGGGAGCATACTCTCAGCTTTTTAATTTGGATGTAGGAAATCTGTTTTATAGAGCTTTTGTTATTACTAGGTAGGGCATGGCCTTTTTGTTATAATAGGAATGAAAGGTATAGCAATGAAACAAATTTTTAAATTAAGAGAAAAGTTGTGGGTTTCTCTTATTATTATAGCTTTTGCTGTGTTATTGGTTACACCACAACTATTTACAAGAAAAGTCATTTTAGGTTCAGATTCCATCTTTCACTATAACAGGTTCTATGAAGCTGCTATGCAACTAAAAAATGGTAACCTTTCTTACTTTTTATCTTTATATGGATTCCAACAGTCAGGCCGCATTGTCAATGCTCTTTACGGTCCTTTTTTTGCCTATTTACAAGGAGGGCTTATTTTAATAAGTGGCACTTGGTTTCGTTATCAGATTGTGTCAAGGGTATTACTACATATACTAGCCGAGTCCTCAATGTATGCCTTGCTCAAGCAGTGTAAAGTTAAGACAACAATTTCCTTGTCACTAGGTTTACTCTATGCGACAACATTCTCTATCCAATACTGGACGATGCGACAGGGTTTCTCTAGTTGGGGAGCAGCTTTACTACCTTTTTGTTTTATTCCAGCAATTCACTATGTCTTTTATCAAAAAGTAGAACCAATTAGACTTGCCTTATCTATGGCATTGATTTTTCAGGTTCACGTACTCAGTGCTTTGATATTAGTGATGATGTATCTTCCTTTTTATCTTTACACTTTTGTAAAGTCTCCTATAGCTAAGAAAAAGGAAACCTTCGTACAAGTCCTTATAGCAGTCATTCTGTTCCTCTTACTGACTGTCAATGTCTGGTTAGTACTCCTATATTTGAGAGGGACTAATCATCTCCTAGATCCATTTATAAATAGAGAAATTGGTAAGAATGGGATAGATGGGACAGCAAGATACTGGCTATATACCCCAATTTCATTAATGGTGTTACTCATTTTACAGTTTCTTTACGCTGTTTTGAATTGGAAGAAATTTGCTAGATGGAAAAAAATACTGCATTTTATTTATTTTGTCTTTTTCTTCTTGTCGACAGGTCTTTTTCCGTGGCAGTATCTAGTAGAAAATGGAAATACATTTGCTGAACTGATCCAATTTCCATTTAGGTTCTTTGTTCCTGCTACCATTTTACTTTTAGCAATTACGGGGTTAACGGTCACGCGATTTGTAAACTGGCGAAAAAGTATTGCTGTTTTACTCTTTGCCTTTGCGGGTGTTGGTCTCATTCAGAATATGATGGATACTACCGATCGTGTAAAAACTGCGGCACAAGATGGTGAACTTATTTCCATTGTTAAACATACTTACGTTGAAGGAGATTATCAGACGATAAGTCTTACCATGAATGACAGTGACTTGTCACAGTTTTTAAATTTAGTTGTCAAACCCACACCAGATTACGTACCTATTTATGGGACAATAGGTAAGCAGAACACTTATGATCTTTATTACGAAAATATCGTTACGAATCAGAAGGCAGAAAAGCTACTCGAAGATGGTTATCTTGTATTAACTTGGCAGGCTGCTGAAGGGGAGAAACAGAATCTACCGATAGTTGTCTATAAAGATTCTATCTTGACACTAAATGGTAAAGAACTAGACAAGGATGACTATAGCTTGTCAACGATTGGTACACCGACCGTTTCATCACAAGAAGGACAGAATAAACTTGTGTTAAGTTATAAGGAGCCAGGATGGCTATTTGTAGCGTTATTGATTCCAATAATAGTCTTGGGAGTAATAGGTTTACAGTGGCTTTACACGAAAATAAGTATCAAAAAGGTTGCCTAGTGGTAACCTTTTTGCATTATTCTTTAATCATGATATAATTAAGCTTGCGTGCTTTTACGCTTCAAAATCGACCTTCAAATCGATATTTGAATAACTAGACCCTTCAAGTCTATGTTAATTTTTATTTGATGGGAGGAGTTATCTATGACTGATAATTCAAAAACACGTGTTGTTGTCGGTATGAGTGGTGGCGTTGATTCATCAGTAACATCCTTACTTTTAAAAGAGCAAGGTTATGATGTAATCGGTGTTTTCATGAAAAACTGGGATGACACAGATGAATTTGGTGTGTGTACAGCAACCGAAGATTATAAAGATGTAGCAGCAGTAGCTGATCAGATTGGTATCCCCTATTACTCTGTCAACTTTGAAAAAGAGTACTGGGATCGTGTATTTGAGTATTTCTTAGCAGAGTACCGTGCAGGCCGTACCCCTAATCCAGACGTTATGTGTAATAAGGAAATCAAGTTTAAGGCTTTCTTAGATTATGCGATGACATTGGGAGCGGATTATGTGGCTACAGGACATTACGCTCAAGTTGTTCGCGATGAAGATGGCATTTTCCATATGTTGCGTGGTGCAGATAACAATAAAGATCAAACCTACTTCCTTAGTCAACTTTCGCAAGAGCAGTTGCAGAAAACGATGTTTCCTTTAGGACATCTACAAAAACCAGAAGTTCGTGAGATTGCTGAACGTGCAGGTCTTGCAACAGCCAATAAAAAAGATTCAACAGGAATATGTTTTATTGGTGAGAAAAACTTTAAAGAGTTTCTTAGTCAATACTTACCAGCTCAAAAAGGTCGTATGATGACTGTCGATGGTCGTGATATGGGTGAACACAATGGACTCATGTATTATACCATTGGTCAACGTGGTGGTATGGGTATTGGTGGCCAAAAAGGTGGAGATAATGCTCCTTGGTTTGTAGTAGGAAAAGATCTTTCTAAAAATATTCTTTACGTGGGTCAAGGTTTCCACCATGAGTCCTTGATGTCAACTTCTCTTGACGCTTCAATGATTCACTTTACTCGAGATATGCCAGAAGAATTTGAAATGGAATGTACAGCAAAATTCCGTTATCGTCAACCTGATAGTAAAGTTACTGTAAAGGTTAAAGGTGATAAAGCAGAGGTGATTTTTGCTGAACCTCAGCGTGCTATTACACCAGGTCAAGCCGTTGTTTTCTATGATGGTCAGGAATGTTTGGGCGGCGGTATTATTGACCAAGCGTATAAAGACGGAAAAGTTTGTCAGTATATCTAACTGGAGTTAAGTAAAAACGATGAGTTCTCAATTTTTTTATGCATTTATGGCATTTTTCGCTATAATGAACCCAATTTCAAATCTTCCTGCTTACATGGCTTTAGTAGCAGATGATAGTCAAAAAATTTCACGAAAAATTGCTTTTAGGAGTCTTTTGATTGCCTTTGTTATTATAACTGTTTTTATCTTTTCAGGAGATTTCATTTTTAAAGTATTTGGAATTACAATTGTTTCTTTCAGAATTGCTGGTGGAATATTAGTGGCCGTTATCGGTTATCATATGATTAATGGTAATCATTCACCCAGCTATAAAGGAATGGAGCAGCAAGCAGTAAATTCAGATCCAATGTCTATTGCTATTTCTCCTCTTGCAATGCCACTTTTTGCGGGACCAGGTACAATTACAACTGCTTTAAGTCTGGCTAATGGAGGTTTGCAGAATCAACTGATAACCGTAGTTGCTTTTGCTCTACTATGTGTCATCACTTATCTCCTGTTAAGAAGTGCAAAACAAATTGCAGGCTTCTTGGGAGAAAATTTGATGAAAATTATCACGAAAATGATGGGACTTTTACTATTCTCAATAGGTATACAGATGATTATCGTCAGTGTGCAGACCTTGATTAAATAGTGATTTTCATTGACAAAACGATTTGATTTGATAAAATAACTTTAACAATAGTCATGATGGTCAAAGCTCATGAGAATTGTGCGTTTTTGCGTACAGTTTTCTGGAGTTTTGGCTATTTTTGTAGGAAAAAAACAAAGAAAGGATGGGCAGTTGATTGTAAATCACTGCATAAATCTAAAAAATGTCTTACGAGTTTGATGAAAATTTTGATGTAATTGTTGTTGGTGCTGGTCACGCTGGTGTGGAAGCTAGCTTAGCTGCAGCCCGCATGGGATGTAAGGTTTTATTAGCGACTATTAACCTAGAGATGCTGGCTTTTATGCCATGTAATCCTTCCATTGGGGGATCGGCCAAGGGAATTGTTGTCCGTGAGATTGATGCCCTTGGTGGAGAGATGGGTAAAAATATTGATAAAACTTATATTCAGATGAAAATGTTGAATACCGGTAAGGGACCTGCTGTCAGAGCTTTACGTGCACAAGCCGATAAAGCCTTGTATGCTATGACAATGAAGCATACAGTTGAGCGTCAGGAAAACCTGACTCTCCGTCAGTCCATGGTTGATGAAATTCTTGTTGAAGATGGTAAGGTAGTTGGTGTAAGAACAGCCACAAATCAAAAATATGGAGCTAAAGCGGTTGTTGTCACAACAGGAACAGCTTTGCGTGGTGAAATTATCCTAGGTGAGCTCAAATATTCTTCAGGTCCTAATAACAGTCTTGCATCTGTTACATTGGCAGATAACTTGAGGGATCTTGGCCTTGAAATAGGAAGATTTAAAACAGGTACCCCTCCTCGTGTCAAGGCATCATCAATTAATTATGAAGAAACTGAAATTCAACCAGGTGACGAAAAGCCTAATCATTTTTCATTCTTGTCGAAGGATGAAGATTATCTTCAGGATCAAATTCCTTGTTGGCTAACTTATACGAATCAAGAGAGCCACGATATTATCAATAATAATTTGCACCGTGCCCCAATGTTTTCAGGTATTGTCAAGGGGGTAGGACCTCGTTATTGTCCATCAATCGAAGATAAAATTGTCCGATTTGCTGATAAGAATCGCCATCAACTTTTCCTTGAACCTGAAGGAAGAGAGACTGAAGAAGTCTATGTGCAAGGCCTGTCAACTAGTCTGCCAGAAGATGTTCAAAAAGAGTTGATTCACTCAATTAAAGGTCTCGAAAAGGCAGAGATGATGCGAACTGGTTATGCGATTGAATATGATATCGTGCTCCCTCATCAACTACGTGCAACACTTGAGACGAAGTTGATTTCAGGTCTCTTTACAGCAGGACAGACCAACGGAACTTCTGGATACGAGGAGGCAGCAGCTCAAGGTCTAGTTGCTGGTATCAATGCGGCTCTTAAAGTTCAAGGTAAACCTGAGCTTATTCTCAAACGTAGTGATGCCTATATTGGTGTAATGATTGACGATCTTGTCACGAAAGGAACTTTGGAGCCATATCGTTTATTGACATCACGCGCAGAGTATCGTCTCATATTACGTCATGATAATGCTGACATGCGCTTGACACCTATTGGTCGAGAAGTTGGTTTGGTTGACGATGAACGTTGGCGTATCTTTGAAATTAAGAAAAATCAGTTTGACAGCGAGTTGACACGTTTGTCAAAAGAAAAGTTAAAACCTATTAAAGAAACGAATGAAAAAATTCAAGCTCTGGGCTTTAAGCCATTGACAGATGCCATGACAGCTAAAGAGTTTATGCGTAGACCAGAGATTGATTACGCCACAGCTACTCAGTTTGTAGGTCCAGCTGCAGAAGATTTGGACGCGAAGATAGTAGAGTTGCTTGAGACCGAAATCAAGTATGAAGGTTATATTAATAAAGCTTTGGATCAAGTAGCTAAGATGAAGCGTATGGAAGAAAAGAGGATTCCAAAAAATATTGATTGGGATGCTATTGATTCCATCGCTACCGAAGCTCGTCAAAAATTTAAGAAAATCAATCCTGAGACCATTGGTCAAGCGAGTCGTATTTCAGGGGTCAACCCAGCAGATATCTCAATTCTGATGGTTTATCTTGAAGGTAATAATAAGGCCCGCAGGAAAGTAGACTAACGGTGCTAACACGTTTAAAAGCCTTTTAATTAAGGCTTTTTTATGTTATAATTGTTAGATTAAGAGGTTTTATATGAAAAGATTTCACTTTGCAACGATTCATCTTGTAATGATTGGGCTAATTCTTTTTGGAATTGCTACTATTTTTGTTCGCGTACTAAAATCGGAGTCTGCACTCATTTTTGCGCTTTTTATTATTATGGTAGTAGTTGTTGCCTTATTGCATTACCAAAAGACAACATATGAGTCCTTAGAAATAGAGCAATTAGATGAACTGAATCAGGATGTTGAAGATTCTTTGAAGACCCTTCTCGGAAAGATGCCTGTTGGGGTTATTACTTTTGATGAGAACGATCATATTGAATGGTTCAACCCCTATGCGAAGCTAGTACTTTCGGATGAAAATGGAAATTTTAATAAGCAGTTGATTGCGGATTTTATTTCCCAGAAACGAAAGGGGTCACCTTCGAATGTGATAACCGTTGGTGATAATAAATATGCCGCTTTTGTGGATTTTGACAATAAGTTGACATATTTTATTGACAATGTTTATGATCAAGATGAAAATGCTGATCCAAATATGACTCGTCCTGTTATCGGGATTATTTCAGTTGATAACTATGACGATGTGACGGGAAGTTTACCCGATGCCGATGTTTCAAAAATCAACACATTCGTGGCAGGGTTTATTTCTGAGTTTGCTAAGGCCAAGCATATTCATTATCGACGTATTGAAGGTGATCGTTTTTACTTCTTCACCAACTACAGTGTTTTGACAGAATTCATGGATCAAAAGTTTTCTGTCTTGGATGATTTCCGTCAGCAGGCTCAGGAGCGTGGTTTACCACTGACTTTGAGCATGGGAATTTCATTTGGTACGCTTAAGCATGATCAAATTGGTCAGGTTGCTTTGCAGAATCTGAACATCGCACTAGTTCGAGGTGGAGATCAAGCTGTTGTCAAGGAAAACGATGATCACAAGGAACTTCTTTATTTTGGAGGAGGTTCTGTTTCAACAGTAAAACGTTCTCGTACAAGAACAAGGGCTATGATGACTGCAATCTCTGATAAGTTGAAAACAGTCGAAAAAGTGTTTGTTGTCGGACATAAGAATCTCGATATGGATGCTCTAGGGGCAACTGTCGGTATGGCTCATTTTGCCAGTCAAATTGTTCGAAAAAGCTATGCTGTTTACGATGATACGGCTATGAATGCAGATATTGAGCGTGCAGTCGAACGGCTAAAAGAAGATGGTCAGTCACCTCTTATTACACTTTCAGAGGCCGAAGAGTTAGTCAACCAACATTCGTTGTTAATTATGGTTGACCATTCTAAGATCAATTTAACCCTATCTAAGGATTTTTATGATCGATTTAATGAAGTTATTGTTGTAGACCATCACCGTCGAGATGATGATTTTCCTGAAAATGCTGTTTTGACCTTTATTGAAAGTGGGGCGAGCTCAGCCTGTGAATTGGTTACGGAGTTATTGCAATTCCAAGGTGCCCCAGAACGTTTGAGTAAAATCCAAGCCTCTATCCTTATGGCAGGTATCATGTTGGATACTAAAAATTTCTCAACTCGTGTGACTAGTCGAACCTTTGATGTCGCCTCTTATCTACGTAGTTTAGGAAGTGATAGTGGAGAAATCCAAACGATTTCTGCTACTGATTTTGAAGAGTATCGACGTATCAATGAGCTAATTCTAGCAGGTGAACGTATTACAGATGATATCATTGTTGCCTCAGGTGATAATCCTAAATGTTATAATAATGTTGTGATTTCTAAGGCAGCAGATACGATGCTTGCCATGGCAGGTATCGAAGCAACTTTTGTTGTCGCTAGGACAAGCGATTCTACTGTGAATATATCTGCTCGAAGCCATAAAACGATTAATGTACAACGTATTATGGAGAAAATGGGTGGTGGAGGCCATTTCAACTTAGCGGCTTGCCAATTGCGAGACTGTAGTGTTGCTCAAGCAAAAAATAAATTGATTGAAACTATTATGGGAGAATTGGCTCCCAAGGAGGACTAAAATGAAAGTTATTTTCTTACAAGACGTTAAAGGTAAAGGTAAAAAAGGCGAAATTAAAGAAGTACCATCAGGTTACGCTCAAAACTTTTTGATTAAAAAGAATCTTGCCAAGGAAGCGACAAACCAAGCTATCGGTGAGTTGAAAGGTAAGCAAAAATCTGAAGAAAAACATGCAGCAGAGTTGTTGGCTGAAGCGAAGCAAGTTAAAGAGCAACTTGAAAAAGAAGAAAATCGACTTCAATTTACTGAGAAGGTCGGACCAGACGGACGTACTTTTGGTTCAATTACAGCCAAAAAGATTGCAGAAGGACTTCAAAAACAATTTGGTATTAAAGTTGATAAACGCCATATTGAACTTGAACATCCTATTCGTGCGATTGGTCTAATTGAGGTTCCTGTAAAGCTTCATAAAGAAGTGAGTGCACAAATTAAACTTAACATCAAAAATAGTGCTGAGTAATTCGTTGACACTATAAGTAAATCTTGTAAAGGAGGGAATAATTGTGGCAGAAGCTCAAGAATTACGAGTGCAACCTCATGATTTAGTAGCGGAACAGTCTGTTCTAGGGGCTATTTTCATTAACCCGGAAAAGTTGATTACAGTTCGAGAGTTTATCGAAGCAGACGACTTTTACAAGTATTCCCATCGTGTCATTTTTAAAGCAATGGTAACGCTGTCGGATCGAAATGATGCCATTGATGCCACGACAGTACGCACCATTCTAGATGACCAAGATGACCTCCAAAATATAGGGGGTATTTCTTATCTTGTAGATTTGGTCAATAGTGTCCCAACATCTGCAAATGCTGAGTATTATGCTAAGATTGTGGCTGAGAAAGCCATGCTTCGCCGTATTATAAATAGATTGACAGAGACTGTCAACCAAGCATATGAGGGTGCAACTGAATCTGATGAAATTATTGCGAATGCTGAGAAAGCCTTAGTTGATGTCTCAGAGCATAGCAATCGTAGTGGTTTCCGCAAAATATCTGAAGTTCTTGATGTCAATTTTAATACTTTGGAGATGCGTTCACAGCAAACATCAGATGTTACTGGGTTACCAACAGGTTTCCGTGACCTTGACAAGATTACAACAGGTTTACACCCTGATCAATTAATTATTTTAGCAGCTCGTCCCGCAGTTGGTAAAACGGCCTTTGTGTTGAACATTGCTCAGAATGTTGGCACCAAGCAAAATAAAGCTGTTGCAGTCTTTTCACTAGAGATGGGGGCAGAAAGCTTGGTTGATCGTATGTTGGCAGCTGAAGGGATGATTGATTCCCATGCTTTACGTACAGGTCAATTGACAGAGCAAGATTGGAATAATGTGATGATTGCTCAAGGGGCATTGGCTGAGGCACCTATTTATATAGATGATACCCCTGGTATAAAGATTACTGAGATTCGTGCACGGTCCCGTAAATTGTCACAAGAAGTAGAGGGTGGTCTCGGTCTCATTGTGATTGACTATTTGCAGTTGATTACAGGGACGCGACCAGAAAATCGCCAACAAGAGGTTTCAGATATTTCAAGACAGTTAAAAATCCTGGCCAAGGAGCTTAAAGTTCCTGTAATTGCCTTGAGTCAGTTATCTCGCGGGGTCGAACAACGTCAGGATAAACGTCCAGTCTTGTCTGATATTCGTGAGTCAGGATCTATCGAGCAGGATGCCGATATTGTAGCCTTCTTATATCGTGATGATTACTACCGAAAAGAGGGTGAAGAACCAGAGAATGCGATTGAAGATAATACCATCGAAGTTATCCTAGAAAAAAACCGTGCTGGTGCGCGTGGAACAGTCAAGTTACTATTCCAAAAAGAATACAATAAATTTTCATCGATTGCTCAGTTTGAGGAATCATAATTTTCAGATTTAAGGAGATATATATGAGTGATGCATTTGCAGATGTTGCTAAGATGAAAAACATCAAGGAAGCTATTAAGTCACATGAAGGTCAGCTAGTAGAATTGACCCTAGAGAATGGACGTAAACGTGAAAAGAATAAAATTGGTCGATTGACAGAAGTTTATCCATCATTGTTTATTGTTGAATATCAAGACTTCAGTTCTCAAGCAGGAGCTATTAATAATAGTTATGTTGAATCTTACACTTATTCAGATATTTTGACTGAGAAGACTCTCATTCGTTATTTGAGTCCTGAGGAACAAGCTGAAATCGAAAATAAATAAGAAAAAGCCTTTACTTGGGCTTTTTTTCGTGGTAAAATGTTAAAGTATGTGAAATAATAGCAGGATAAAATGAAGCTCGTCAACAGGAAGTCGGCTAGAAAAGTAACCTTTGCTGTTTGGGCGAAGTCTTTCTGAACGAATCAGGTTTATCTAAAACGTTATTTCCTAAAAATATTTTTTTATAGGAGGACATTATTAATGTCACGTTATACAGGTCCATCATGGAAACAATCACGTCGCCTTGGTTTCTCACTTACAGGCACAGGTAAAGAATTGGCACGTCGTAACTACGTACCAGGTCAACACGGTCCAAACAACCGTTCAAAACTTTCAGAGTACGGTTTGCAATTGGCTGAGAAACAAAAACTTCGTTTCTCATACGGTTTGGGTGAAAAACAATTCCGTAACTTGTTCGTACAAGCTACTAAAGTTAAAGGTGGAACACTTGGTTTCAACTTTATGGTTCTTTTGGAACGTCGTCTTGACAACGTTGTTTACCGTCTCGGTCTTGCAACTACTCGTCGTCAAGCACGTCAATTCGTAAACCACGGTCACATCCTTGTTGACGGTAAACGTGTTGATATCCCATCATACCGCGTTGAAGTTGGTCAAGTAATCTCAGTTCGTGAAAAATCAGCTAAAGTTCCTGCTATCCTTGAAGCAGTAGAAGCTACTATCGGACGTCCAGCATTTGTATCATTCGATGCTGAAAAACTTGAAGGTTCATTGACACGTCTTCCAGAACGTGATGAAATCAACCCAGAAATCAACGAAGCACTTGTCGTTGAATTCTACAACAAAATGCTTTAATTTTAAGATTCATTTTGCAAAAAGCCCGTTGTTATGGGCTTTTTGTTTATCTTAAATCGTTGATTTCTGGGTTTGCTTAGATATTTGCTAGATTGATTCCATGGCCATCTCATAGAATGAGACGGCTTTTTTGTTTTCTAATAAAAAAAGTCCCTAGTCTAGTACAAGTGACTGGGGATTCGTAATATGATGATAGATGATTTTGAGGTATAAATTATTTATTATCCAATCCTCCTTCAAAATCTGCTGAAACATTTGAAACGTAGTTGGTGAAATAGGCTTCAAAATCTTTTTTTAGTTGGTCGTACTCCTCTTCGGAGTAATCTTTATCCTCTATATAAGCCTGAAATCTGGGAATTCCCAGATCTCTTTGGAGACGTTGGATTACTTCTGTCTTTGTCATAAGAACCTCTCTTTCATTCTTTATTTTACCATATTTCGAATTGTATGAAGCATGCATGTTGTTTTAAAGGTTTACTTTTGATATACTGTCAAAGTTACTTAAGAAGGAGGCCACTATGTCTATTATTACACTAATTTTAGCTGGGATTGTTGCTTTGGAGCATCTCTATATCATGTATTTGGAAACTTTTGCGACACATTCAGATACGACTAGTCGTGTTTTCAATATGAGCAAAGAAGAACTTCAACGTGATTCTGTTACAAACTTATTTAAAAATCAAGGAATTTACAATGGTTTGATTGCTGTATTCCTCTTGTATGGGATTTTTACAAATAGTCAGCTACTTGTAACTGTTTTTGTACTCAATGTTTTCTTTGCTGCTATTTATGGTGCTATAACTGCCAATAAGAAAATTATTTTAACGCAAGGCGGACCCGCAATTTTGACCTTGCTTTCACTTATCATTTCCTTATTTTAAGGATTTTATTGTAAAAGAAAAAAGCTGCTTTAACTATTGAAATGGTTTGCAGCTTTTTTATGCTTTTGAAGTGATTTTATTGTGGAATAAATCGTAGAAGAAAGTCTGTCATTTCTTGAGGTGATTCTTTTTTACCTTTATTTATCCAGGCTTGACCAGCGCCAAAAATAGCATGCGCAAAATAAATACTGGCATAGTCTTTCTCGAATCCTTTGAGAGCTCTTTCTTCAGCAGTGGGATTAATGAAGTCCTCAGCTATCATACGCTGAAGTTTATGTATCAGAAAATCTTGAATTTCTTTTGATCCATTGGTAGACAATAGAGCTGATAGGAGCTTTTCACGAGTGAGAAATTCAAAGATTTCGAGAAAGGCTCCCTCTTTCTTTCCTTCATATTTATCGAAGATATACTCTAGCTTGTGGAAAAGCTCTTTCTGATAACTATCAATCATTTCATACTTATCTTTGTAGTGGGTATAAAAACTCGAACGGCTAATCCCTGCTGTTTGAACCAGACGAATGGTAGTAATATCATTGAAATCTTGGTCTTCAAGACATATTACTAAAGCATCTAAAAGAGCTTTTTTTGTTTGCGCGCGTCTTTGATCTTTTGACATACAAATCTCCTTTTATACACTTTTAGACTATGTGTCCAAAAAGCGATTGTTTAACATTGATTTTCAGGTAAATGAGTTTATAATTGATTATATCATAAAAATAAACACAATGTCTAAAAAGGAGAAATATGTTAGCAGAATTAAAGGCTCTTCTTAAAAGTCCAAAGCTCTGGATAACTATTATTGGTGTCTCATTGATACCTGCTTTATATAATCTAATCTTTTTGTCTTCTATGTGGAATCCTTATGGTAATGTCAAACACTTACCAGTGGCAGTAGTGAACAAAGATAAGAGTGCTAGTTTCCAGAATAAGACTCTGAATATTGGTCATGATATGGTAGACAATATGTCTAAAAACAAAAATCTAGACTATCACTTTGTGACTGAAAATGAAGCCCAAAAAGGGATTGAGGATGGTGATTACTATATGGTAATCACTTTTCCAGAAAACCTCTCAAGTAATGCAGCAAGTCTTTTGACAAATGATCCCAAGAAACTGGAAATTTCTTATCAAACAACAGCAGGACATAGCTTCGTTTCTTCAAAAATGAGCGATTCTGCCATGTCTAAGTTGAAGGATACTGTTTCTAAAAATATTACATCAACTTATGTTGGAGCTGTCTTTAGGAGTATGTCTCAACTTCAGGGTGGTATGGGAACTGCAGCGAATGGGGCTAGTCAATTATATGCAGGTGCAGGCGCACTTCAGTCTGGGAGTCAGACCTTATCAAATGGCTTAGGAACTCTTGCTGGATCTACACAAACATTGGCTACAGGTGTTGATACCTTGAGTTCAGGCGCGTCTGCCTATACTTCAGGTGTGTCAACTTTGTCAGGCGCTTTGTCACAGTTAAATGCGAACTCTGAGGCTGTTAATTCTGCTGCAGGTCAATTTGTATCAGGAGCAGAGGCCATGAATACCTTAGTTACAGGTGCAGATTCGTTGTCAACAGCGCTCAGTCAAATGGCCACAGCAACAAGTTTATCCGAAGAACAGCAAGCACAGTTGTCAACCCTATCAACTAATTTAACTGATTTAAATACAGCAATTCAAAATCTTAATACAGCGGTAAGTAACACATCATTACCAAGTGGAACATCAACAACATCAGTAGATACAAGTTCAATAGCGACTTATCTTTCAAATATTTCTTCTGCAGCTAGCTCTATAGCTACAGCTAGTGCAACTGATAAAGCAAATGATTTGGCTGCGGTACAAGGAACAGCTGCTTATCAAAGCTTGACTGCAGATCAACAAGCAGAGATTACATCGGCAATTAGTAATGCAGGATCTACAGCTAGTAGTTACGCTTCAACTATTGCATCTGATGTGTCAAGTATGTCAACTGCTTTATCTAGCTTGACAGGTACGACAACAACTAGTAGCGGCGATTCAAGTAGTTTGGCTTCTCTACAAACGTCTATTTCAGGCATTGCAAGTTCGGCGAATGCTCTTCTCCCTGTAGCTTCATCAACGGTATCATCAATGCAAGCTAATATTGCTAATGTCAATTCAGTACTTGTTAATCAATTATCACCAGGAGCAACTCAAGTGGCATCAGGTGTGTCAACCGCTCAAAGTACTCTAGCAACAGGTGCAAGCGCACTTTCAAATGGTTTGTCAACTTATACTGGTGCTGTGTCAACGATTGCCAGTGGTGCTCAAACTCTAGATGCTAACAGTAGTAGTTTAATGACTGGTTTTGCTACTCTTCAGAGTGGTACAAATGCTCTCAATACAGGAGCTCAACAATTAGCAACTGGAGGAAATACCTTAACAAATGGGTTGACAAGTTTGTCAACTAACCTTTCCACATTGTCTGATTCATTAAATAAGGCTAATCAGCAACTATCTCTTGTTTCTGTAAACTCAGACAATGCAAAAATGGTTAGTGCTCCGCTTAAAGAGAAGAAAACTGATAAGGATAAGGTTGACACTAATGGTGTGGGGATGGCTCCATATATGATTTCTGTTTCTCTTATGGTTGTCGCTCTTTCAACTAATGTTATATTTGCTAAGAGCTTGACAGGAAGAAACTTTACGAGCCGTTTTGATTGGGCTAAGAATAAGTTCTTTATCAATGGTATCATTACGACTATGGCTGCAATTGCCCTTTATATTGCCATTCGATTTGTGGGAGTTGAACCAAATCATCCATTAGCTACATTTGGTATGATTCTCCTTGCAGCATGGACTTTAATGGCGCTCGTTACAGCTCTTGTGGGTTGGGATGATAGATATGGTGCATTTGCTTCTATGATTATGCTCCTTTTGCAGCTAGGTTCTAGTGCAGGAACTTATCCAATTGAACTTAGTCCTAAGTTCTTTAAGGTCGTCCAACCATTCTTACCAATGTCCTACTCCGTATCAGGTCTTCGTCAAACTATTTCAATGACAGGACAGATCTCAGATCAAGTACGTATGTTATTCATTTTCTTACTTATTTTTGTAGTTGTAGGTATTATTATTTATAGACCAAAGTCTGAAAATGAATAAACTAAAGGCCGGCTCTAATGTGAGCTGGCTTTTTATGTTATTCAACAGTTATATCACCGAGGTCTGAGGTAATAGTTAGTGTGTTATCCTTTGAAATCTTAAGGTTATTTGTGATGTCCACCTCTCCTGAATGACTATCGGCTTGAACATTGAGCGTGTAATCTTTAAGAACTATTTCAATATCACCGGATGTAACATCAAGTTTATTGTGACCATTGAAAATCAGGTTATCTCCAGAGTAATCTCCCATTGCAATAGATAAATCTGAGTTAGTAAAAAGTGTATGATCACTATCAACACTACCAACATCAAGATTAGCTTTTAGGTTGCTGACAATCATTTTAGTAAAAGTTAGGTCCCCTACATTTAGATTGATGTCTGCTTGTTTGATGGTGCTATTACTTAAATCTAGATTTCCAGTTGCTAAATCAACCTTTAAAGAATCAATCGTTTGTTTTTTAGGGAGTGTAATGACAATGGTTTTATTTCTGACTTCCTTGTTGAGAGTAGAAAGCCTTACTAAATCTTTTAATCCGAAAAAGTTAATATGTTTGTTAGAAGTCGAATCTAATTCAGAGTTGTTATCATTGATAGTCAATTGACCATCCTTTACAGATGTGTCAATTGGATTTTTTGTTTTTTGGTAGTAAGAAAGCGTTGCTTTGTCAACTTCACCATTTTTTATAAGCACATTGTAGCTACTACTTTTAATATCAATTTTATTGAAGTCCTTAACTTCTTTCTTGACATAATCTTGCTCACTTATAGTTTTATTTTGTAAATCTGTTAAGCCACCTTGGCTATAACCCCAAGCTACTAATCCTCCTCCTAAAAATAGAGAGATAAGAGACACTCCGAGGACAATCTTTTTCCAAGTTTTCATGATTTTCTTCCTTTCTTGATGAGCCATTTAATCAATAGGGTAATTAGCTTTACAATAAGTTTACAGATTTCAAATGAAATCAAAAGCAGTAAGAGTGCTCCTCCAAACATCAATAGACCTAGACCCACTCCAAACAGTGTTGAAGCTAGTGAAACATTTAAGAGAGAGAAGCTTGTAAAGAAAGTGTAAATACCACTAATGAGTAAGGCAAAAGTAAGAGCTAAGGCAGTCACTATAACTGCAAAAATAACCACAAGAAGTGTCAATAGCATAGCTAGGAAGAATAGTAGAATTGGTAAGGCGACTGGACTGGCTAAAACAGCTAGAATCGCAATCCAGAGGATAGTTGTTTTATTACGTAAGCTACTCTTTTCCTCAATAATCTTTTCGTCTAGAAGACGACTAATGACTTCATGTGCTGCTTCCTTAGGTGTACCCAATTCTGCAATAACCTGAGCTTCATTTTCAGGTCCAGCCTCTTCAAAATATTCCATGAAATATTCGAGAGCCTCTTCATAGTCCTTTTGTGGTAATTTTCGTAGATATTTTGTTAATTTGGCTATATATTCAGTCCTTGTCATGTCTTAATCTCCCTTCTACAATACCATCGAGGGTTTCTTTATAGGTTAACCATTCTTCATTAAGAAATTGAAGATGATTTTTTCCCTCTTGGGTAATACTGTAATATTTACGTTTACGCCCTTGATATGCTTGGCTATAAGTGGTCATATAGCCTGCTTTTTCAAGCTTTTTTAGAATAGGATAAAGTGTTGACTCCTTGATATTAGCCACAAGCTTAATGGTTTGACTAATTTCATAGCCATAAGAGTCTTCTCTATCTATAATAGCTAGTATTAGGAACTCTATCAGGATTGACGATGTTGGAAAATACATAATGTGCTCCTTTGCTTTTAGGATATGTATAAAAATTATATATAATTATTTTACACATTGAGTGTATCTCTTTTAGAAAGATATGTCAATATTTTATATATAAAAAATTTATATAATAGGGATAACTTATTTTTTATGATAATATGAAGTCAAGGAGTTCTTATGACTATTAAAGATAAACTAGCTCATTACGAGCCAAAGCCACTAGGGGAGAAAGGACGCTATGCAGTGCTTTTACCCTTGATATATGATGTAAAAACTGATAAGTATCAAATCCTTTACCAAGTACGAAGTGAGCATATTTCTCAACCAGGTGAGGTTTCTTTTCCTGGTGGCCGTGTCGAAGAAGGTGAGACTTTTCAAGAAGCTGCTATACGAGAAACTTGTGAGGAATTAAACTTATTTCCTGATCAAATTGACATTTGGGGAGAGATTGATTATCTGATTCATCAGGGGAGAACCATCCATTGCTTTGTTGGAAAGATAAATATAGAAAATTGGGAGGATATTCATCCAAATGAAGAGGTGAAACGGTTGTTTACAATCTATGTTGACACGTTGTTGACAGAGAATCCGATTTATTATAAAGTGATTTCTACCTTGAGTGATGCGAAAGATTTCCCATTTTTCTTGGTAAAAAACAGAGAAAAATACAATTTTGGGTATAGTGAACGTCATATTCCTTTTTACAGAAACTTGACAGAAAATATATGGGGGATGACAGCTATGTTTACACACAGATTTACAGATATTCTGAAAGATTTAGAGTAAAAATAAAAGATCAACGGTAATATGTTGATTTTTTTACTATTAATTAAATTGTTTATTTGCTACAAAAGGAGTGAAATTTATTTCTGAGACAGGGGTCTAGAGTATTCCTAAAATGATTTTCAAAATTAATATGGAAGCTTTTAGCTAGGTGGTCAACTTCAGAGTAGACAAGATTTTTTTGTTTCATTTGTGTCATTCCTATACTAAAAGGGGAGTATTATGTAGATAGAGGCTGTTATGCTTTGGTGTTATTCTGCCTAAGATTGATGATTCTATTGATTTTTCTGAGGGAGTTACCTATGTTGAAGAGAAGGTAAAGCATATAACTATAAATAGTAAAGCTCCAAAAATCTGGGACAATACTGAGACTGTAGACAAATAGGACTGTTGCACTAACAAAAATTAGACAGCTACATATTATTGAAAGTAGAGGATATCCTTTTGAAAATAATAGGCTTTCTATGATTAAGGCAAAAGCAGGTAGCAAAAGAGTTAGAATGATAATAATAAAGATGAAGCGTTGTGTATCATCTAGCATCAAGTTACCCAATGATTTACCTAGGTAAAACCGAGAATCACTTCCCCCAGGATAAATCAATTCTCTTGTCAAGGGACTAACTAGGATTAGGGTGTCAAATAATGAGAAAGCCGCCCATCTCCAAATAGGGAAAGCCCATTCTTCCTCAGATAATTCTCTCTGAGTTCTTTCTTCAGTTAATTCTAATTTGATTGTCATCAATATGTACCTCTTTTGGAAAGTCGTTATTTTGATTTAAGATATACCATCCATCTGGTAGTTCAGAGTTTTTAAGTACCTGTTCTAATTGAGAATGTAAGTCAATTTCTTTAGTCGTGGAACCAGAAGGAAAACTCAATTGGACAGTAAGTTGTTTGTTTCGTAGAGCATCTTTAAGTGAAAAATCATAATAGCCACCTAGCGCTTTAGAATGTCCCCTCTCATAAGTATAGAGCGTCGTGTATGGTACAGGTTCTATCTAAACAATAATATTTTTTAAATCTTTCTCGGTACTTAAAGCTTTAGAGATATCATTGATAAATTTTTGATTTCTAGGGTTGATTTTAATAGACTTTTTAATAAAGTCGTCCCCATATTCTCTTTCATCAGGTAAAATCTTATATTCACTATTTTGGCGATTAAAATCTGAGTCGCTTTCTGTTGGGCTGGCAATGTAAAGATAGAGTAAATCTTGAATATGGAGAGGAAGTTGAGTATTTACATGTTCTTTTTTGTTATTAATGGTCTCTTGATAATCAATATGGAAAATCAGGTAATGTTTAACCTCATCTTCTTTATTCATACGATAAGTAATTTTATCTGCCCATCCGATACCAGTTATCTGCACCTTTCCTTGAAATCCACGAGTTTTATAAAAACCTCTAATATTTTCTTGAGCATTGTAATAGAAAAAGATAGCAATCATGGTCAATAATAAAATCAAGGGCATAGTAATTTTAAGGTATTTGAAGTTATTTTTACCATATTAGTTATGACTCTCCTTAACTAGTAGGTTGTAATCTTTTTGACTTTTAACTTCCTCGAGGTGTCCAGTCGTTGTATCAGTACTTGTAAAATACCAATAGATACCCTCCTTATTTGGTGTTAACTCCTTTTGGAGTTTAATGTCATCATCCAAATTAAGTGAATCAGTTGTTACGATAATTAGGCTGAATCTTTTTTTGAGCGATTGGTCACTGTATTCGTTATTGTCTTGATCTTTGTAATCAGCAAAATTTCTTTCTTTGGTCCAGATAAGGGGCATGGAGTTGATAATGAGGGGATCCTCTTTATGACCTATAGAAAAATTATCCTTTGAAAGGAGATAGCGGTAAGGTTTAGCAAATTCGTAGTATTGACTGACTTTTGCTGGTTTGGTTTTGTTGCCTTATGGGTGCGTAAATTGACATAGAATACTTTTTCGTTGTCATAGGATGAAAATTTCACAAACTCATTCCTACCATCGGAGAACATGGTATTATCCATGGAACCGGGATCATCATATCCTAGTTTCTTAGCAAGGTCTAGTACATTAATAGTGTATCCTTTTCCAGTATCTTTACCAAGCTGATAATAGTGGATAATATCATAATTTTTAGAGTCCTTCTTGTGTTTAGATGCTTTATACCTAGATTCTTGGAAGGCTAGATAGGTGCGACCGACGGCTAATTGACTTCTCTCCAGTGCTTTTTCATTTCCAAACTTAACACCTAAAACGTTAAAGTTTCCAATTTTGACGTTTTGAAAGGATGTTACAGTAACTTTTTTGTTAGTATAGTCGTAAAGTCTATCGTCTAAAGAATAATCGGCTTGAAGTCTATAACCATAGCGAACGAATGTACCTGTAAGTAGAATGGTTATAAAAATAAGGAGATAAACATGCCACATACGCCATCTAAATGTTTCTATTTTTGTCATAGGAGATCCTCTTTGAGTAATAGAAAAACCATGAAAATCTTATTTTCATGGTTTTTAATTCAATTATTTTACTTCAGTAAGAATCAGAGAAGTTAGTACCGTCTGAAATTAAATATTATCTTGGTCAAAATTATGAGATTTTAGTTGAAATAGAAGAGGTTGATTACTTCGATACGGACTTTAGCAGAGCATCCCATCGACTTTCTTTGGCTGAAATAACTGAAATTGTTAAATATCAAAGTATGGACAATGTTTGAAGCAACTACCAGAAGGCATAGGAAAAGGTGAAAGGGAATATTGGGAAAACAACTATAAAAGAGATAGATAAAGGGCTATTTTGATTGTTCACGAGAACCAAAATCTGATATTGCTTTTGTAGATATGAGATTTTTCTATGCTAGTGTTGAGTGTGTGGAACGTGGATTGTATCTTTTAAGGACCTCGCTTTGTGTGATGAGTAGAGCAGATAATTCAAACGGACTTATCTTAGCTTCCTCTCCAATGTTCAAGAAAGTCTTTTGAGCACTACAAGAGGCGAAGTCACAAACTCCGCCTCCTTCTACATATTTTTTGTTATAATAGAATATTTTATTTGAAATATCAAGACTTATGCTTGATAAAGCTAGAAAACTTACCCTTTTCCAGCAAGAATATCTGATACTTTATACAATCCTGGGGAATATGTCCGACCAAATAGTTTTTTCGTCAAGGCATTAAACGTATAATGGTCATCTAAAATCAAGACTTCGTCATACGTTTTTAAGAGTGCAATAAAGTCATCGTCTGTTAAATTGGAACCATCTCTAGTATCGATATTTTCATTGCCGAGGTAATAACTTGTTGCGCTGTCGCTGTATGATGCCATTAAATCTAAAAATTCTTGGTCAGCCGTCACAAAATTTTCTCTGGCATCAACATTGACATCCCACAGATAATAACGACTAGCATATTGGACAAAATAATTATCTACATTCTCCTTATCTGCTGTTACAACCAAAATTCTATCCGTTGACGAATTACTCTGACTTCCAGTAAACTGATGAATTTCTTTTACGACCTCGTTTGTTTCCTGATTGTTATTGTAAACAATGCTATTATTTTCTGACAAGAACATTCCAATGGCATAAACTGTCAAAACAAGGCTCGCGTATTGGTACAAGTGTTTATTAAATAAGCTCTTGTAAGACCTAGCATTACGTTTACTAATGATTTTTTCATACAGACACTTGTCCATTACCCATGCTAAAGCCATGGTCAAACAACCAAAAGCAAAGATAACGATGCTCGAAGCATAGCGCTCAAATCCTGCTAATTCTAACGCTTCATCAGTCGGCATTGCTGTCAGATACATGAGTAAAATGCCAATATAGTAAGTCACAATCGAAATATCAACAAATCCCCAAGTCAACAAGACAAATTTCTTATATTTCAAACGAATGCCAATCACAATAAAGGCAATCAGCATAATCAGATTGATTATCAAAATTCCATTGCTTGCCAAACTGTCAAACGTAAACACCGATTTGACAAAAAGAGTGATAATTTTTTGTGGGTCGCCTGACAGATTTCCAGTCAATACCTGACCAAGTTCTGACATGGACACCGCATGCTTGGCACTTGAGGCATTTGGGAAATTATCCGTCACATGCTTTTGCCAAATAACAAAAGGAAGACAGCTGACTAGCAAGGTCATTATGAGCAGCACTAGTGCTTTTAAACGTGCTCTTTTACGAACAAGTAAACGCACAATACAAACCACATAAACTACTAAAACGAGAGCGACAAAGAAAAGTCCACTTACTTTGACGATACTTAATAATCCAAGAATTACCGCCGTATTTAGCGACAAAAACCAGAAACGATTACGATAGACAAAACAACCTGCTATGGCTGCCAAGGCCAAGGCCGGAAGCAGAAAATCAACCAGCAAATTATTTAATCGAATAGCAACGTTGAACGTATTAAAAACAGCAAACGAAGCAAAAATCATGCTAACCATTAAGACACGTCGATCATCACGAAGTGCCGCAAACATGGCATAAAGACTGGAAGCAATCAAGAAGAATTGCCCGACCAACATACTACCTTCTGAAAAGCCTACGATAGTCGTGAAAAAATAAATGAAAAGTGAACTTCCAACAGGATAGGTATAATAACTAATAATCGTATCCTGCTGTGTTGGCAAAGCATTATTGATATGGAAAAATTTTACAATCGTTGCCCAATGCGTAAAATTATCATAATGTAAAAGCGGTGAATGCCAGAGCGTTATTCCAAACAAAAGCAAATAAGCCATCATTCCAAGCGCAATATAATCAAGTCTCCCAAAGCGATATTTCTTTTTCCATACCGCCCAAAGATAATAAAGACTCAAAAGACAGCCCAAAACAGAAATGACATACACGGTCTGCAACATAAAGCCTAACAAACTACCAAGGTACAATACCAATGTAATGACTGAAAATGTAAACACCCATGTCAGACTGCGATTCATCTTCACAGTATTACGGAAAAAGGCATTGTACCCCATGGTAATCACAAAGAACAACAGTAATCTAGCAATACTAATCATACTCTCCCTCTCCATTCATTTGCTAAGGCTTTAAAAGCAGGTAAGCTATCCAAATCCGCTAAATTGGTAACTCGATAAAGCGATTCGTCTCTATCAATATCATAGGACACAAAAGTCAACTGAATTGGCAAATCTTTGTAGGTAAATGCGACATTCGGTCCTTTTTTAGGATTTGTCAATTTTCCAGAAAATGTCATGTAATAATAATCTGTCTTTCTAAGCTGGCATTTTTTTCCAGCAACCTGAACCTCTTCATTAACACGAACTTTCGGAAAAGCTACTTGGTCATAGGCTGAAACAGGACGTTCATTATTTTGGAAACGTTGACTAAAGTTCTCAAATAAATCATCCCATGTTGTCATCCAAGGGTCTTTTTCCTTCGGAAGATTGTGATTAATGCGGTCATAAATGTACTGATAAAATTCGCGCTTATCAGCTTCAGGAATTTCTGAAAATTGAACGCCGTAGCGCCAACCATTATCAATCGCAAAAACACGAACAACATGACCTTTTACCCTCGCATGGTAATCACGTGATTGCAAATTAAGCGTCAGTTCTTTTTCTTTCGGCAAATACAATGGTAAATCCGTATAGAATGAAATCCCCGTTTCTGAAATATCACAGACTCTCACTTGGTAAGAATCATCATCAACCTCAATAACCATAGCTTCATCAACAGTAAAACGCTCACTTGAGCGATAAATCGGACGACCAAGCGCACAGAAAATCGCAAAGGTCAAATTGATGATATGATAAATCAACCAAAAACTGATAATACTTCCATAAAAAAGCTCTGAACCAAATTTTCCATAGTTAAAAGTCACCAACCCATAAACGGCTAATCCCCATAAAACAAGATAAGGAAGCGCATAAAGGTACAACGTCCACGACGTATCATTTCCCTTACGTGTCACCTTAAATTTTTTTTCGCTAATGCCAAAGGACTCCAACATCATGGGAATAAACAAATACGGAGCAAAAATCGTTTCCACAATTTCTCCCCAAACCTGTGTTCGGTATTGTTTTGAGACTTCTCGCATTGACAAGTGTGTCAATGCGTAACTTGGCAACCAGAATAGGAACAGTAGCCAGATATTTGACACCACCACACGCACATGGAAAACCGTATATAAAATCGGTGCCAAGATATACAATAACCGTCTAAAGAAAGACCACCAATAAAGATAGCCATTAATATAAACAATTCTTTGCCCCTTTGTCAATTTGGGATTAAAGAAGATATTCATATTGTAGCTACTGCGAATAACGCCACGTCCCCAGCGCGCGCGCTGTTTGATGACACTCTTCAAATCTGTTGGCGTTAACCCGCTAGCCATTGGACTTTTCGTCGAATAATTTACATAACCAGCCGCATTCATCCGAACACCTAGCTCGAAATCCTCCGTAATGGTATCTGTCGGAAAACCACCAACATCTTCAATCGCCTTGCGGAAAATAACCGTATTAGACCCCGTATAAACCGCTGCACCGTGCGAATTATTGCAAACATTAATTTCTTTGGAAAAGAAATCTTGTTCGTTTGGTAAGGTTGATTCTGAAAACAAGTTAAATTGGAAAATATCAGCATTGTAAAAACTTTGTGGCGTTTGAATCAAACCAACTTTTGACTTATCATAATCGTCACCATTTTCATAAGCCTCAACTTGTTCAACAAAATAAGGCACAGTTTCCAACAGGAATTCCCGATAAGGAATCATATCCGCATCAAATGTCGCCACCAAAGGTGATGACGTCTGACGTAAAGCATTATTGTAGTTTCCTGATTTGGCATCTTTATTATCCGCCAAACCAAAATAACCAACACCAAGCTCATCAGCCAATTTGGCAACTTCTAGACGATTGGTATCATCACAGACGTAGATATGCACCTTAGACTTATCAGGATATTCCATAAAAGTACAGGCATTAATCGTCTTATAAAGCAACTCTGGATCCTCATTATGCGTTGCAATCAAAACATCCACATCTGGGTAACGCTCCTTAGCAATCTCAGGCTTTTCAAGTTCAAAGTCCTTTTGCTTATTCCAAATGAGAATGTAGCCTGTAATGGCTGAAACTACCTCACTTCCCCACAATAAAATCCCAAAGATCAGCGCAAACCATGAATCATGCCACGGAATAGTCGCCACCAAACGCCAAGTTAAATAAAAGGCAGTCGTTACAAATGCAACGAAATAGAGTATCCTCTTATTAGCCTTCATTCTCGCCTCCACTAAAAATCAAATGTTTTTGCACAAAATAACTGACAAAGAAAAGTGTACCGTCAACTAAAATCTTCACCAATGAAATTGGCAGCGTCGTCAAGGCATTTCCTAGAACTGTTACCAATAAACTTGACAAAACAATCTGTACTACCACCAAAGTGAAGTATTTTATCGCACTATTTGATTGACCTCGTTTAAAGACCACCTTATGATTCAAGGTGAAATTAACAACAGATGATATCGCACGCGCTAAAATCGAAGCTAACGTCACCGCACTAAAACTCAATCCATTAAACAAAGAAATTAAAATCGTAAAAGCAACAATATCAACCAAGAAGGAAAACAATGCTGAAAAAATGTACTTGAAGAAAACCTTGTAAATTCTAATCGAGTCACGAATCGCATCAAAATGCGACGACTGATTTTCATCCAAATAAATCGTTGCAATGCCAACTTCACAAATCAGAATATTGTCCTCTTTTGCCTCAAGTAACATATTCATCTCAAATTCATACCGTTCACCCTCCACGGTTAAGAGTTTTGGCAACCATGACATAGGAATCACACGAAGCCCCGTTTGCGTATCAGAAACGTTCATACCTGTCATAGCCCCCAAGACGTCTCTTGTCAATAAATTTCCAAATTTACTACGTAAAGGAACAGATTTTTCAAATCTTCTAACACCCAGCACCAAACTATCAGGATGTTGCAAAAATTCAGCCAAACATTTCATCATGTCTTCGTAGGTATGTTGACCATCAGAATCAATCGTCACAATTCCTTTGGCATTAGGAAAATTGTCCAAAATATATGAAATAGCCGTTTTTAAAGCACGACCTTTTCCTTTATTATCAGCGTGTCTTTGCAAATGACAAGCATAGTTACTCTGCGCTATTGCAAATAACGGTGCAAAATCAGCTCCACTACCGTCATCGACTAGAATAATGTCAAACATTTGATTTTCCTTATCCCGAATATTTTTCAAAAGTTCCAACAAACGGTCATCAGGTTCATAGGCAGGAATGACAATAACAACATCTTGAAACATCATCGACGTTCTCCTTTCTGACTTTTATTTTCGTACATTTTCTTATCAGCTATTGCAAATAACGGTGCAAAATCAGCTCCACTACCGTCATCGACTAGAATAATGTCAAACATTTGATTTTCCTTTCTGACTTTTATTTTCGTACATTTTCTTATCAGCTATTGCAAAAAAATCAACGAAGTTTTTATGTGATTGATAAGAGTCCGTATAAGCACCTAAAGATGCTGTAATCCCCATATCTTTGAGAGTCATTTCTGCTTGAACAAGTTTTATTAAAAATTCAGCTTGATTTTCAGAAACTCCAGGGAGTAAAACCGCAAATTCATCTCCACCTAACCTTGCTATTACAGCACTTTCAGGCATTATCTTCGTTAAAATATCACCAAATTCAATTAGAATCTTATCTCCCGTAGCATGTCCAAAGGTATCATTTGCTTCCTTGAATTTATCCAAATCAGATATAATAACCGTAATTTGTTCTTCTTTACGTGTCAGACATTCCTCAAAAGCAAGCTCAATATATCGTCGATTATGAACCCGTGTTAAAACATCTTCGTATGCCATCCTCTGTATTTCAAGTTCATGAAGTCTCTGCTCTGTAACATCAAGAACAAAACAAAAAACACCAATCACTTTTTGGCGATTGTTATAAATGGGAGAATACATATTTTGCCAGTAAAGCGTTTTGTCGCCTGTCTTAATAGTATCCATAAATATAAATGTTTCACCCTTTTTCGCACGATCAACATTTGCTTTTAAACGCGCAGCATCTTCACTATTAAGATAATTCATTGGAAAGTCACCAATTTTGGGAGTGAAATAAAAGATTTCTTCCATGAGCCGAATATCATTCTTATTAACCGCAATAAAACGATAATCTAAGTCTACAGCATAGACGTTAATAAGTTTCGAACTCTGTAAGATAAAGTGGGATAGCATATGCTGTCTTCGATTAAGGTAAGATGCTAGGGTCCAAAGAACTAGTATTCCTATAAAGATTGCTAAAACGATGGGATTATCATGATCAATCAAAACATCATCATACACTAAGCGCATTAATAACATTAACGCAGCAAAAATACTTAAGTACGTTAACAATCTTTGATGCTTGATTAAAAAATCACTTACTTTTCCTAATACCATTACAGCTTCACCATTCTAAGTAGTTTTAATACCTTCAGCATCCAAACTGTCTGTAACAAAACGTCCTGTAAAACCACCGATGAAGCCCGTAGCAGTATTGTCAATTCCTAAACGTTGTAGAATACGGCTGACATTAATACCCTTACCGCCAGCGAATTTATCATCACTCTCTATACGGTTAACTTCACCAATCTCTACCTTGTCGATACGAACAATGAAGTCGATTGATGGGTTTAGCGTCACAGTATAAATCATACTTCAATAACCCTCGTTTTCTCTTTTAATTATTTAAGGAGCCCTTCTTCCGAAGCATTTGTGATTATGGTTACTTTCTCAACCTCGGCTACCTTAGCATAGGTAACCTGACCAAGTTTAGAAGCATCAGCTAGAACATAGGCTTTTTGCGCATTAGCTATCACTGTTCGTTTAATGACCGCCTCTTCCATATCTGGCATTGTGAAATAATTGGCATCAACTCCATTAGCACCAATGAAAGCACAATCAAAATTCAGTTGTCTGATTTGTTCCAGAGCTGTACTTCCAATAGAGGTATCTGTTGAATGTTTAACCTTACCACCAATAATCCTAGTACTAATACCGAGATCTACCAGCTTAACAGCATGATGGATAGAATTAGTCACAACCGTCACCTGACGATTCATTTCCTCTGGATATGGTGAATATTTGTCATAAGTTCTAAGCCCAGCCTCAACGTGACCAATACTTACTTTATTGTAAAATGCAACCAATCCAGCAGCAAAAGTTGTTGTAGTATCACCATGAACTAAAACCAAATCAGGTTGTTCTTTCTTAACAACTGGATCAAAATTAGCCAAAATTTTAGAAGTAATTTCCTGAAGTGATTGATTTTTTTCCCATGATATCCAAATCATAATCAGGAACTATTTCAAAAGTCTCCAAAACCTGGTCAAGCATTTGACGGTGTTGAGCTGTGACTACTGTAATAGTATTAATGGTTTCTTGATGTTTTTTCAACTAAAGAATTAACGGCGCCATCTTAATTGCCTCTGGTCTTGTCCCAAAGACAACCATAATATTTAATTTTCCCATAAGATCCCCCCTATGACCTATACGAAATCAATATAATATTGACAAATAAGACTCTACATTATCACTTTATTATCCCCAATAAAAAGGAAAATGAGTTATCCTTTCTCCAAAAGCATTAAAGGGAATGCCCTCGCTATTGGTCTTGTTTTGCAAATGATGTAAAGTAGATAAAGAAAAAGGTCTCAATAAAAAGACTATCATTACGTATAAAATTCAAGAAGTAAGACAAGAAAACTAAGTCATATCATCCAAGGATATCAATTGTTTTGAGATTTTCTAGTCTTCTCCCCCGAATTTAAAAATACACTATTTAATAAATAAAAAAACTGCAGGAGAAAAAACGCTTTGCTAATAAAAGTGTTTTTGAATCCAGCAGTATTGCTAATTTACATATATTTCATAAAAACTTCTCCCCATTTTAAAGAGCGTCCCCTTTACTTACGCTCTATCCCCATCTTACAAATCAAAACATCGGTATGATAACCCTATCCCAATACCATATCACATAGCACCAAGTACCAACAAGTAATCATTCAACTCTCCCCAAAAGAGTCAAAATATTACAAACAGGTTGGCTTCGAGTTACTACTACCCATGTTCCCTATTCATATAGACGCTATAATTATAGCATGTTATTTTTATTTTTCAACCTTCTTTCAATTTTTTATTATTTTAATGTATGTGATAAGCATTATAATGAGGTCGTTTGAATTAAGCACTCCTACTTAACAAATACTAATCAAATGATATTTATCTATATTTTAATAAATAATAATTAAACACCCTTTGGCTTTTAAATGGATTTGCATAAAAAAATCAGAATTCCTATTAAAATTCTGATTCAGAATGAAGACAAACATCGTTTTTGATGTTTGTCTTTTTTTATATTCACACTTAATTCTCCCATAATCCAATAATATTGAGGTATTTGGATAAAATAACAGGTCTTCCCTACCATCATTTTTACCAATTTTTTGATATTTAGACATGCCAAAGTAAGCCCAACCTTATCTTCCATTTTGGACTTTCCTTTTTCTCTGGTATAACGCAAGTTATGATATTCTTTAGCTGTTCCGAATAAACGTTCTATCGTTTCTTTCCGGTGTTGGTACCGTTCCATCATCCCACTTTGATGACGGATATCTTCACAGATTTCTAAGGCATCTTTCCAAATATGACGCACAACAACTTTTTGGTGCTGGCGACTTTCAGTACAAATCGCTAACAAGGGACAGGTCTTACAAATTTCGGGATTACTTTTATATTCTCTATAACCTTCACGTGTCGTTGTACGGTAAGTTAATACCTGGTTCTCTGGACAAAGATAGCAGTCAAAATGCTCGTCATAGACAAAGTCTCTAGGACGTAGAAAGCCTCTCTTACCTCTTGGCCTAGTGTAAGGAAATACTGGCGTAATACCTTTTTCTAAAAGAAACTTGGCAATACTAGGTGTTTTGTAGCCTGAATCCGCAATAATGAATTCAGGGGAGAAGGGTTCTAACTTGGCAAACAGAGCAGGGAAGGCCTGACTATCATGGATGTTACCTGCTTCAACTGTATAAGCCAAGGCCCAACCATGTTTATCACAGGCTACCTGAGCATTATAAGCGAAGACTTCCTTGTGTTCTCCCTTGTGAAACCAACCACTATCTGGGTCTGTCGTTGATTGTTTCTTAGGTTTAGCCTCGCCTTTTTTGCATGTTTCTTCCTGTCTAAATTAATTTCAATGTCCAGTTGTTCACTCATGAATTTAGCTTTTTGATTAACGACAACATTTTTGTACTTATGATTATTAGCAGCTGCCTTGATATGTGTCCCATCGATGAAGATTTCTGAGGGATCAATAAGCCCAACCTCCAAAACTTGATGAAGCACATGACTAAAAATGTGTGCTAATAATTCTTTATTTTGAAAGCGTCGGCTATAGTTCTTACCGTAAGTTGTAAAATGTGGCACCTTATCGTCCAGAGATAAGCCAAGAAACCAACGATAAGCCGTATTCACCTCGATGTCCTTGATGGTTTGGCGCATAGAACGAATGCCATAAAAACATTGAATCAAAGGAATCTTAACTAACAGGACAGGGTCTAGACTAGGACGACCATTATCGGAGGAATAACTATCTTCGACAAGATCATAAATAAAAGTAAAATCAATCGTTTCTTCAACTTTTCTTAAAAAATGGTCTTTAGGCACAAGTTCATCAAGAGTATATAAACCTACTTGACGACGATTGTATTCAGGATTATTTTTGTGAAACATAGGAGTACCTCATCAAATACCTTTTCTTTTATTATACTCCTTCGAAGCAAGAAAAGTCCCCAGAAGTATAACTTCTGAGGACTTTGTCTTCAATCTGAAAGAGGTATTTTTATACCTCTTTTTGTTCACTCTTCAATTATGCTGTCACTGTCCATTTACTGTCCTATATTGTGTAAAATATATAAAAGTTGTTAAGTTTACTAGTAGTTAAATCCCTTAAAATCAGTATTTATGATGATAACAAGCCTAAAAAATTCTTGGAACAAGTTTTGCATGTCTATTATAACAGCAAATAATAAACTTTCGGGAAAAGACATATTTTTCGGACAGTTACACTTTATTCTGACATTTTTTATCTTTCTAGTATTGTCTCGATTAATGGTTCTACCCCTTTGTTAATTAACCTTTCTATCTTATGTTGTGCATTGAAACGATTAATGTCATAAGCTACGTATTTTAATATATAAGCAGCCACTTCGTTAACATTATAAGAAAAATGTCCTTTTAAAATTTCATAAGCTAGGCTAGCAAAAGGGTCTGCATCTTCAAATCGTTTGATATATTGCACATAGTTAGAATCAATCTTCTGAATTATATAAGTTGCGTGAGAGTCATCCAAATTCATAAAGCTAAGTAAGCATTCGGTAAAGCGAGTTCCTTTATTGATACAAGATAGGCAGAGATCTTTTTCTGACATTTCATAAATATAGTTTTCTATGTCGTTATCAAAAATACCTTGATTAATTTTTTCCCAGATTTTTTCTTTAAAAGATTCATGACTTCTTATTCTTAACCATGAATTCAACCCGTTCAACATATCTGTTGCATTTTCATACCTATAATTAGGATCGATATTGGTAGCTTTTGTACTGATTGAACGCAGGGTATGCGAAAAATTATTAGGATCTCCAGTCATAACAAAATTGATAATTCTCCCGAGAGAGTATACATCACTACTTTTGTCAGCCTCTTTTAGAAGAGTTAGTTGTTCTGGTGCACAATAAAAAAGCTGTCCAAAAGATGCGGTATCTATAGTTTGATGCGAGGTTAAGATGTTAATATTTTTTCCTAAACCAAAATCCGCTACTTTTATTATTCCGTTTATGAAGAAAATATTAGTAGGGCTTAGATCCCTGTGCAAAATTCCTCGTTTATGCACTAGAGATATAGTGTGAAGTATTTGCCGTAAAATATTAAATTTTGATTCATCTGGTAATTCGCTTTCTTTAATATAATTAGCTAAAGTAAAATCCGCTTTTTCCATTGTGTAGGAATAATTATCGATATTAAAGTCATATACATTTATAATACTTTCAATATCTGAACATGATTTTGTAATTTCAAACTCTCTACGAAATCGACTTCTTAGCGATTCATGTCTAACCGAGTCTTCATTTAATTTTTTTAATACTAATCCTGTAGATTTTTGTAGAAAAATATCTGCAAATCCACCTTTTCCGATTGCTACTAAATCTTGATCGGTTTCTACTAAGAAGAATTCATTGCCTTTTTTTGACAAATACAATGAATAAATTGAGCAGACTTTATTTAATTCCGTTAAAACCTTTTGTTGGTATTCTAAAGAATCAACTTCACCTTTTTGACGTTCTGTTAAAAGATATTGTTTGCTCAATATAATGCTGAAAAAAAGATCAAGTTTACCAGTTTCAGAGAAACTTAGTAATTTATCATTTACATAAACCCATCTTGTTGGGAACCCTTGACGGTAAACATCACTAAAACCGAAATAGCTATTAAAAAAGTCTACTAACTGTGGGCCAGTTTTATAGGTAAATAATTCTGTTTCATCCCCACAGAATATTTTTGCAAGTGTTTTGTAAAATTCTAGATTGATCAATAACGATACCTCTATCATAAATAAGCTAATAGATTCATTATAGCACTATAAATAAAGAAGACTATCTTTGTAATACACTTACTTAATTTTTTATATATCAACAATTTATTTGGTCAATTTAATTTGCTTAATTGACAGAAAAATGAAAGATCTCATTCAATCAGATCTATTTATTTATTTTTTATGAATAAGTTGTACAACCTTGCTAAAGGTTGATATAAAGCTATTTATAAATCACTTGGACACAAACCGTGTCCAATCAGATTTTACGATAAAAAGGTAGAGAAAAAGGTAGAGTTTGAATTGAAATACAGTGCAATAAACTGCAATTGACAAAAAGAAAAAACGCTTGAAATCAGCGTTTTTCTTTTGTATTGATTCGTATTGAATCCTTATTTTACCTCAGTAAGGGTTAAATAACTATGCTATAAACCTTTTAATATCAAGGGTTATAGGCTTTTGAAGTAAAAAGGTAGTGATAAAGGTAGTGATGAAATCAACTTGCCAGTTCTTCCATTTTATTTAGGAAAATATCCACTGCTTCAAACTTCTTTTTAGGAGCTAATTCAGCATAGGTATCCATAGTTGTTGATATGGATTTGTGCCCCATTCTATGTTGTAACTCTTTCCAATTCATACCAGCATTTAACATCATAGAAGCGTGTGTATGGCGGAAGAGGTGGAAGCCATAGTCAGGTAAACCAAGAGCTGATAATCGCTTTTTAAGGGTTGCTCGTTCGTTCCTATCACACATATAGTTACCGTATATGGTTGGAAAAATGAGTGGAGATGTTGGTAAACCATGTTCTTCAAAATAGACAGTCATTTCTTCATGAAACTCTTTGAGATTTTCCATGACTGAAAGTGGAACGGCAACTCTGCGATTTCCAGAGTCAGTTTTAGGAGCTTGCTTACAAACCATCTCTCCTTTGAGACCTAGTTTCTTGTTTGCACTTTTCCACATCAGTGTTTTGCTAACAAGAATTTCATTAGTTTCAAAATCTAGGTCAGATATTTCTAATGCCAATAACTCATTTATTCGCAATGCAGATGCTAATAGTGTGTGGCAAATGACCTTAAAGCGTCTATTTGCTCTTGTGTTGGGCAAGTTTTCAAGGTAGGATAACCAGTGCCTCAAGCCGTCATCATGTAGTACCATGATACGTTCTTTGCTCGCCTTAGGTTTTGGAGGGATTTTGATTGATTTAGCTGGGTTAGTAGTCAGCCCACAGTTTGTAATACCAAAATCAAAAATATCACTGACTTTGTGAGCCATAGCTCCAAAATCCTTTGCACTACCTTTTGGGGCACGCTTTACGCCAGAATCAACGGATTTTTTAGCTTTTTCAGCTAACTTGTTGACCCAAAGTTGAATATCAGCAGGCTCAATCTGGTCAGGTTTATAGTCCCCAAAGTAAGGAATAATATAGGTATCAAGATACCCTCTAACTCGATTAATGGTATTTTGTGAAGATACCCAAGTTTTGAAGTTGCTAAACCATACCTCAGCTAGACTTTCAAAGTTATCAATTTGGGTAGTTTCTTTAATAGTAGAGCCAGCTTTTTCAAACTCAATTTTAGCTTCAACAATTTTTCTATCCAAAGATTTTAATGTTTTAGCAGTAATGGTTTTTGTGATTCGTTTTCCAGTTTTTACATCAGTTCCAATGTAAACCCCTTTGATTGAATAGCTGACATCACCATTTTGTTTGGTGATTTTTGTTATCTTTTTGTTATTGTGTTGAATGATTTCTTTACTCATAGAGCCTCTTTCTTCGGACAATCAAAAGGCTAGAATAGAACCCTCACATTCTTTGTTTGATAATTACATTCTAGCATATTTGGAAGTTAAATAGTTAAAAAATCAATGACGTCTTCCATTTTATAATAGACAGTACGTGTTCCTTCAATTGGAGGTTCAAGGCGTTTCAAACCTTTATTTTCCCATGTTTTCAAGGTGTTAGGAGAAATCTGTAAAATTTTTAGAAGTTCTTTTTGCGTTACAATTCCATAAGAACCAGTATTTTGTAGTTCTTTCTGAATAACTGTAATAAGTGTGTTTAGCAACTCTTCAATTTGGTTTAGTTTAATCGTGTCCATCGGTTGTTCCTCCGTGTTCTTCCATAACTTTTTCTAGCCGTTTCGGATTGTGCCGACGTGAATCCAGATAACGAGCGAAAAAGTAAGTGCGTTCAATGATTAGTCCTAGTAAAGCGGTGTTATTATCTCGTGCGTACCAGACTAGTTCTTCAAATTCTGTGAAGTCATTTTGTTCAATCGTATCAATGACCTCGGTTGTAAAGTCATCAGAATTTTGTTGCACTAGAAATTTATCTAGTTCAAAACCACAACCGCTTTCAATATCCTCAATATTGTAAGGACTTTTATCAGGATTTTCTGCATGGATAAAATAGTCATACATTCCCTTTGGAGATATTACAGGTTCGACATGAGCAGGACCGTTTAATTTATCCTTGATAAGTTCCGAGACCTGAGAATAACTTTTAAGAGAATCGAAATAGAATGCACCATGTTTATGAGCTTTTTTAAACTCTCCAGTTTTCTTATTTATATCTTTATCATGCCACGGTGAAAGTACAAAAGGGACATGAATTTCTTCAAGTATATCTAAATAGTTATCTGGTGCACTTTCTTTATAGAATAGGAAAGCCCACTTATTGGAACGTTGTTCTTTTGCCATAAGCAAGTACCTCTTTTGAATTTATTTGAATTGTGCGATTACTGATTATTGATTTAACGGGGGTCGTAGTAACCCCCGTTAAATCATAAAGCATAGAACGGTGCTGTCTGGCTTTCACTTCGTGAGCCACAGCACCGTTCCTTTTGACATTATCGTTTAGTTCCGATAAAATACAGCCATTTTCCATGTCGTTCAGGGGGCGAAAAGTAATAGTCTGAGTTTCGACTTGAAATTTCTTCGCTGATAAGTGTTTCCATTTCTTTTAAAATCCTTGTTGCTTGTTGGGTTTTAGGAATATGAATTAGTAGTGTAACTTTATTCTCTCGAATATCTACAATTGCCTGTCGAACGGCTTGGTTAAAGTATTTGTTAACAGGGTTATATCGTGTAACCTTCGCTTTTTCGATAGTTGTTACAGTATCAGAATGTTCACTTTGCACCAAGAACCTACGCATGGAGAATGTCTGCCAAATAGATTGCCATAGGTTTTTTAGACTATCTTCTTTTGCCCGTGAATTGGTTTCATAATAAATCAACACTAGGAAAGAGAAAGTAGATATAAGAGTAACAAATAAGCTAATAGTATAGACCATGCTTACAAGTTGGTAAAAGAACGATAGATAAGTAATACTTTGCAAAGCGTTCATACCGATGTTTGTTAGAATAAAGCCGATAGCGCTAAGAAGGCTTAAAATAAATAACAAAGTACAGACATTGAACATCTTTTGATAGTAATTTCTTTTCATAGGCTATAGAATACCTTTCTTTGTGTAGTACGTTGGACATAGCAAGGGCAGAACTTGATACGGGTGTTCATTATCAATAATCTGGACGAGCCCAGTCCCTTTACCAACAGGAATGACAATGCCTTCTGGGTCAAGGTCTGGAAACAAAAATTGCGTAGTTTTCTTATTGATGTTACCGACTTGAATGAGTACATTGAGTTGTTCTCGAACAGAAACGGGAATCGTATTGTGGTCAAAGCGTTGACTGACTAGAAGCAAATGAACTTTTGTAGCACGCCCTAGAAGTGCAATTTGTGACAGTAAGGAAAAGAATGAATCCTTGATGTTTTTATTAACAGCCTCGGATAGAGCAAGGACTTCATCGATGACGATAGTCAAATGTTTAAACTCATGACGTGGATTTTCAAAGAGAATCCCTTGGCGTTTATGAATGATGGTTAAGCATTGACTCAACCTTTCGTTAATTTCGGATACGAAATCAGACTTAGAGCGGTTTTCTTGAGGGTGAATGACGGCAATTTGATGTTGCCTTGCCCAACGTGAAGGGGTATCGAATTTTGGGTCAACGATAATCAAGTCAGAGATGTTTTTAAGTATGCTTAATAGATATGTCAGAGCATAGCTTTTCCCACTTCCTGAATTGCCAGCAATAGCGATAGAAGTCACTTTATCATAGTTAATAGCTAAATTTTTCATGATAGGAATATCATTACTTTTTAAAGAAGAGGTGAATTGCTCAAGGTCTGAAATGATAAGACGTTCAGAAATCCCTTTTTTCCACGGGAAGAATAGTCCTCGTTGAACATGAATATCATCTGTTTTTAATGCGACAAAGTAAGCGGAATTTTGCTTTAACAGTGTGTATTGAGGGTAGAGTGACGCATTAGCGATTAAGAAAATCTTTTGATATAAGTCGTCATCAATAATAAAACCTGATGGAAGACGAGGAATAAAGACAAATCCATTTTCTTGAACAGAAATATCAAAAGAGTTAGTATACGATGTTTCACCCTGTAAAATAGAGCCCAGAGCCATGTTTAAGCTCTGTAACAAGTATTGTTCTAACTCTTTTTTTGTGAGAGAATGAACCATTACTTCACCTCCTTCAAGCTATCCGCTTTGAAGTAAACATTATAGTTCACCTCACATGCCTGTAAGTTATCAAAAGCAACAAGGGAAAGATATTCAGGAAGTTCAGGCTTTTCAAGAAATTTCACTTGGAATGGTGGAAGTCCTTTTTGTCCAAACCAAGTTTTGTAGGCGATAATTTCGCCAGTTGGTTTGCCATCTTCGAACTTTTGTTGGGGTTCAAGCTCATCACTAAATAAGTAGATAGGTGCTTGAAGATTAACATATTGTTCTGCTGTTTGGTTTGTGTAACCGCCTTTGCGGTATTGGGGTTTCATTCTCATATTGAAATACCTCGTGTATTTTATTTATTTTTTGGTTAGTGTAGCGCAATATGCTCGGTTTGAGGTCATGAGCTGGACTTGTTGATAATTTCCTTTCTTATCTATAGGAGATTCAGGTAGAAGAATTCGGAGTTTTTTCAAAAAAAACCAGTATCAGAAGATACTAGTTTAATAAAGATTTGTTAGCTGTAATAGTAATCACTTAGATATTCTTCTAGCTGTTCTAGTGCTTTTAGGTAATGTGATTTTACTGTTTTATCGGTTAGCCCCACTTGTCGTCCTAGTTCAACAAATGATAATGGTTTTTCTGCTATACGTCCTAATACAATTGTTCGGTCTACGAAGCTTAGTTGTTGCAATGCTGAATCACAGTGCATGATAAGTTCTTTTTCTAATAATTGCGTTTCAGAAGATGGCACGTTGGTAATGATTTCATACAGTTCTGTTCTCCGAGCATTTTTTGAAATATTTTTATCCAAACTTTGCTTTGAATGGTATCGGTCTCGTCGTTCTGCATTTTGAAGAGGTTGGTCCATTAAGCGTAGTACTTCATTCCAGTCATTGTTGCTAACTGCTTCGTCAATCTTTTTGTTTCGTTTATCTGTTACGGTCATAATTCGCTTCTTTCTAAGTCCTAGAATTGGACGGAAAGAAACTTTTATGAGCTCACTGGATACCGATAGGTGTAAAAAGGCACACCAAATAAACGGATAAACAGATATATGCGGAACTTGACCGTTATCGTCATAGTTTTCATATTCGTTTCAATCCGTCCATTTGGTGGCCACCAGTTTGGACTGTTAAATTATTTGAAGAAAAAGACACACAATTTTGATATACTTAATAGAAAATATGTTATGTCTTATCTTTACTATTAAGTATGAAGTAGATAGTGTTATTTGCAATAGTGGATAGGGTTTATAAGGTAGATAAGGTTACTAAATAAAGTAAGAGGAGTTGAAAAATGTCTGATAATGTTCCACGCTTAACAGGAGGGATACTGTTTGGGCTCATTCTTGAAGCTAGGAAACCTAGAAAAAGATTACGTAGTACCAAACTAAATGGTGTTGAAACAGATAAAAGTGACGGTTTAAATGAAGATGATATGATGGTATCGTTCATCAAAATTGTTACAGGGGAATCTTTTTTTAAACCGGGAGGGGGAACGTTTAGAAAGAATGTGTCTGACTATAAAAAATGTGTGGTATCTGCCACATCATATTTGACATTTGACGACCAAACATCTATTGAGTCTTTTGAAACTTCAGTTGAACAAAATAAAAAAGACACACTTGAACGTATGTCTGCGTTTATCAGTGATAAGTTTTCAGAGCAAAAAATGAAATGGTTTGTTTCGGCTATTATAGAAACTATCTGTGATGATGAAACAATCGACGATTCGGAGACGTTTAAAATTTCCCTCAATGAGTCGAAAAGTAAGCAAGTATTATTAGATGTTAAATTAATTGAGATTGAGTCATTCTTATTAGATGTAATGAGATATATTTTTGTCAACAAATTAGATAATACTCTTGGTAAGCCAACATTTGAAGCATGGTATTTTCAAAGCGGAGAACGGACCCATTGGAAACTCACTAATGCAGACCTTGGGCAACATATGAATGACTTAGAAATAACTCGATATAATCCAAGTGTGGAAGAGTTTGAGGAACAAGAGCATGTTGAAGAATCAGATACTGAGAACGAGGAAGAGTATAATTTTAATACTGAAAGTGATAACACAATAACAAAACAGGTGTTTAATAATCCCAAAATTATAAATCAGCATGCTAATAATATTTATAATATAGGACATGTAGAAAATTTAAATTAAGGAGAGGACATTGACAAACCAACTTAAAAGTCAGGAAAATTTACCGACAGAATTTCCCCAATCAACACTACAACAAACTGCAGAAAATATTTATAATATTGAGAAAGCTAATAATGTTAATAATATAGTCAATTACGTTCCTCCTCGAACAATGCTACCCACAGATGGTTTTTACAATCTATTTGTAAAATACGATGAGAAATATGAGGGAACTTGTTTTACAATACCAAGAAAAAGAATTCTTAATTGGACAACAGAACAGATTAGTGCTAAGTTCTCTAAGTTTTCATTTGAAGATGTCGAGGAAATAAAAAGTCTTCCTGCTTTGTTTCTTCCTGAGTATAAGGATAATGAAAATATTTCATCTGGTTACTTAGGCTCTTTAGAAGAAATAAACATACCTAAGTATGGGGACCCAGTATTTCATTTTAAAACGACGAAAAGCGTACCTGTAGATTGGGTGAACATACATAAAGATGAACTTATGATTGCCCCATTTGAGTTGGAGAATACTCATTGGGCTATTAAGCGAGCTAACTTAATGGATATATTAGAAAGTTTAACCAATGGCAACGAAGCAGAGTAAAGAAGTAAAAATCCAACGTGAAGTTGAAAAGTGGCTGACTTCCTATGATATGGAATTTGTGACAGCATTTATTGAATTGATAAATGAGAAGATTAGAGCTGTGTAGGTAAATTTTTCTTCAGTGAAAGGAAGGTAATATGGAGAAAATAGATTTTGAAACAGTGCTTGTAGAGAGTTCAAAACTTCCTATGGTTAAAATTGACCGAGAATTATTTCTTAGGAAAGAATTAAAGGGTAGATATAACCCAGAAGTTGTAGAAAAAGCAATTCGATATAGTCCGGCGTATGCAGGCATAAGTGTAGAAGAAATAAACAGAATTGCTAAAAGTTGTATAACCGCAGAAACCACTAGAGTGACTGCGATATCTGCGGTAGCAGGAATTCCTGGTGGATTTGCTTTGATAGGAACAGTACCGGCAGATTTTACTCAATATTTTGCTCATATTTTACGAATTGTTCAAGAATTAATCTATCTTTATGGTTGGAAAGAATTAAATCTTGATTCCACAGAAATGAATCAAGAAACAAAGAATTTACTTATACTATTTGTTGGAATAATGTTTGGAGTAAATGGGTCTGTTAATGCGGTCAATAAGGTAGCTACTCAAGTTGCCAAACAAGTCGCAAAAAAGCTTCCACAAAAGGCATTAACAAAAGGAACTGTGTATCCAATAGTAAAGCGAGTTGCTGCTTTGTTGGGCGTTCGAATGACAAAACAAATTTTCTCAAAAGGAGTTGCAAAAGTAGTTCCTTTTGTAGGTGCTGCAATTTCTGGAGGGGTAACATTTATTACCTATAATCTAATGGCGGAAAAACTTAGAGAGTATCTAGCTTCGAATGAATTAGCAAGTGTTGAACATTACAAACAAATGGTAGATGAAGCAATTATTGATGTTGAAATAATAGAAGATGCCGAATCTGTAACTGAGTAAAATAAAAGAAAAACTAAACACTAGGATATGGGGCGATAGAAAGTAAAAAGGTAATCTAATTATAGAGAGATGCTAGCCCCCCTTTTATTTCGTAAAAAATAAAAACGCAGGCTTAACCAAGCCTACGTTTTGTATTCCACAAATTTTGGAAAATACTACGTTATTTCAAAAATTTTTAGGAATGCAAATACAGAAAAAGAGGAGCCTCATGATGAAGCTCCTCTGCTTTTAATTGTCCGAATCAGTATTCTTATTTCAAAAAAAGGTAGTGAAAAAGGTAGTGATTCGGTTGATTTATATTGCGATGTAGTGAAATTTAGAAAATCAAGAATCGCTTTAAATCAAGGTTTCTACCGTCTAGTGACGTGTAGTGAATCCTTATTTCACCTCAGTAAAGATTACGTGTTTACGCAATTTTGGTGAGTATTTTTTCAATTGAAGACGGTCTGGAGTGTTACGTTTGTTTTTTGAAGTAAGGTACAAGCGTTCACCAGATTCTTTGTGTTCAAGTGTAATATTTACGCGCATGGTATCTCCCTTCTATTATTTAGCTGCGTTAGCTTTAGCGATTTTACGTCCTTTGTAGTATCCTTTAAGTGATACACGGTGTGAACGTGAGTAATCTCCAGTTGTTTCGTCAAATTGTACTGATGGAGCAGTCAATTTGTAGTGTGTACGACGTTTGTTTTTCTTCGCTTTTGAAGTGTGACGTGCAGGTACTGCCATTTCTTTATTTCCTCCGAATTAATATTTATGTTCTTGATTTTAAATCAACTATAACAGAATAACATATCTTTTTTGTAAAGTAAAGTTACTTGACAAAAAACTTCTCAAGAAAATATATAGTTAAAAACTATACAATGTGATAGTAAATACATATTTCACAGCTATAACAGCAAGTGCTAGAATAGGCTTATTATTACATTAAATGAAAGAATAAAAAGGAGTAAATAACTATGAGTAAAGTTCATTATCATTTTGATCATGTTGGTTCTTACCTTCGTCCACAAGCTTTAAAAGAAGCACGTGAAAAATTTGCCAATGGTGAGATTTCGCAAGAGGAATTGTTGAAAGTACAAGATGAATTGGTTAAGGAATTGGTTCATCATGAGGTAGAAAATGGCCTTCAAGTCGTTTCTGATGGTGAATTTGGTCGTTCTTGGTGGCACCTTGACTTCCTATGGAACCTAACTGGTTTTGAAGCTTACCAACAAGAGGATTCATATAAATTCCATGGAGCTAAGACACGTACAACTAACGTTCGTATCAATGGTAAAATTGCTGAAAATCCTAATCATCCTTTCTATCGTGACTTTGAATATCTTAAATCAGTGACTCCTGAAGGAATTACTCCAAAAGTAACTATTCCAAGTCCATCACTCATCATTAACCGTGACCACCGTAGTGATCTTTATGCTGATTACTATGATTCATGGACAGATTTCCTTGATGATTTGGCTAAAGCTTACCATGATACCATCCAACATTTCTACGATTTGGGTGCACGTTATGTACAATTGGATGATACGACTTGGGGTTATTTGATTCAACAGTTTGAGAATGAAAAAAATAATCCTGAGAAAACAGCTGAGTTGGCAAAAATTGCTGAGGATGATGTATACACTATCAATAAAGCTTTGGAAGGTCTTCCAGAAGATTTGACTTTGGCTACTCACATTTGTCGTGGGAACTTTAAGTCAACTTATCTTTTTGAAGGTGGCTATGATTCAGTCGCTAAATATCTTGGTCAATTGAACTATGATATCTTCTTCTTGGAATACGATGATGCGCGTTCAGGTAGCTTCGCACCACTTCCAACGATTTGGAATAACCGTGATCATGTTGAATTGGTACTTGGTGTGATTACTTCTAAGGATCCAGCTTTGGAAGATGTAGATGCTGTCATTGCTCGTATCCATGAAGCGGCTGAACTTGTACCACTTAAGAACCTTGGTATCTCAACTCAATGTGGTTTTGCCTCAACTGAAGAAGGTAATATCTTGACTGAGCAAGATGAGTGGAATAAATTGCAATTGATTAAAACAATTACTGATAAAGTTTGGTCATAATAGAAAAAATGCAGAGGACAGGCTCAGCTTGTTCTCTATTTTTATGAATATAGAAAGGATGTGTCATGGATTATAAAGAGATAGGACAGAAAATTTTAGAAGCTGTAGGAGGAAAGGAGAACGTTCAGAATCTAACCCATTGTGCGACACGTTTACGCTTTACCTTAGCAGATGATTCTAAAGCTGATGATGAGGCTGTTAAAGCTATCGATGGTGTGGTGAGTTTGGCTAAGAGTGGTGGCCAGTATCAAGTTGTTGTTGGGAGTGATGTACCAAATGTATACCGCGCTTTAGAAGGTTTATTGAATCTGGATGAAATATCTAAGGAATCATCGGAAAAACAAGATAGAACTCCTCTTCAAAGCTTTTTAGCTCTTATTTCTGGGATTTTCACCCCAATCTTACAGTAATTACAGCAGCAGGGATGATCAAGGCCGTTTTGTCCCTTTTGGTTGTCTTTAAGGTAGTAGCTGTAGATGATGTTAATTATCAAGTTCTTAATTTTATTGGCGATGCTGGATTTTATTTCTTACCTGTATTTTTAGGTGCCTCAGCAGCTCGACAGTTTAAGACGAATGCTCAATTGGGGATGTTGATTGGTGCTATTTTATTACACCCAACTTTTACTCAGATTGTGACAACTGCCAAGGAATCAGGTCATGGCGTCTCTTTCTTTAGTATTCCTCTTACATTAACTTCTTACTCATCAACGGTTATCCCTGTTATTTTGGCAGTTTGGTTTATGAGTGACGTGGAGCGCTTTGCGATTAAAATTTCACCAAAGGCTGTGAAGTTTTTCTTGGTTCCTATGATTACGACCTTAATTACTGCAATCGTAACACTTTTGATTTTAGGTCCAATTGGTGCTGTCATTGGTAACTGGTTGGGTGACTTCTTTAAGTGGTTGGAAAACTTTGGCCCATGGGTTGTTCCGACAATTGTAGGAGCAACCTTCCCGTTAATGGTTACAACAGGAACTCACTATGGCTTAGTATCCATTGGAATCAATAACCGTATGACTATTGGTTATGATACGATTGCACAGCCAGGTGCTTTGGCTTCAAATGTGGCTCAGGGTGGAGCAGCTCTTGCTATTGCTTTAAAAACTAAGGATACCAATAAAAAGCTCTAGCTTCATCTGCTGGGATTACTGCGATTTGTGGGATTACGGAACCGGCTCTTTATGGGGTAACTTTGCAAAATAAAGCAGCCCTTATAGGATCTATTGTTGCAGGGGGAGTAGGTGGCTTCTTCCTTGGTATTTTAGGTGCGAGAAATTTTGCGGGTGGTTCCCCGGGTATCTTGACGATTGCTGCGTATATTGGTGAAGATATACTTAAATATTTTTACACAGCTATTGCAGGTCTTGTAATTTCTGTTGTGGTATCTTTCATTGTGACCTTCATTCTTTATAAGGAAGATTAATGATTGTGGCAGGCCGAGAGGTCTGTTTCTTTCTTACGTTGAAAAATCCTCCACCATTTCCCAAAAGCTATATAAATTATGATAGAATAGAGTGATTATATCTGTAATAACGGAAAAGGAGGGCAGGTCTATCTGAGGCCTGTATCATCATTATGAAACTTCAAAAACCTAAGGGAACGCAGGATATTTTACCTGCGGATAGTGCCAAATGGCAGTACGTAGAAAATGTTGCACGTGAAACATTTAAGAAATACAATTATGGTGAAATTCGTACACCTATGTTTGAACATTACGAGGTCATTTCACGTTCAGTAGGTGATACAACTGACATCGTTACTAAGGAAATGTATGATTTTCATGATAAGGGAGACCGTCATATTACACTTCGTCCAGAAGGAACAGCACCGGTTGTACGCTCTTATGTAGAAAACAAACTCTTTGCGCCAGAGGTCCAAAAACCTGTTAAAGTTTATTATATTGGATCAATGTTCCGTTATGAACGTCCTCAAGCAGGACGCTTGCGCGAGTTCCACCAACTAGGTGTAGAGTGCTTTGGATCAAAAAATCCTGCAACAGATGTTGAAACCATTGCTATGGCCTACCAACTCTTTAATACGCTTGGCATTAAGGATGTTACCCTTCATTTGAATAGCCTTGGAAATACTGAGAGTCGTCTGGCTTATCGTCAGGCCTTGATTGACTACTTGACACCGATGCGTGAAAGTTTGTCAAAAGATAGTCAACGCCGTTTGGATGAAAATCCTTTGCGAGTACTCGATTCAAAAGAAAAAGAAGATAAGGTTGCAGTTGAAAATGCTCCCTCTATCCTTGATTATTTAGATGAAGAAAGTCAAGCGCACTTTGACGAAGTACGTACCATGCTCGATAGTCTTAACATTCCTTACGTGATTGATACTAATATGGTACGTGGTCTTGATTACTATAATCACACGATTTTTGAATTTATTACCACTATTGATAAGTCTGAATTGACAATTTGTGCAGGCGGTCGTTACGATAGTTTGGTTGAATACTTCGGTGGTCCAGAAACAGCTGGTTTTGGTTTTGGACTTGGTTTAGAACGCTTGCTTTTGGTTCTTGATAAACAAGGTATTGAGCTTCCAGTGGAAGAAAATCTGGATGTTTACATTGCAGTACTTGGTTCAGGTGCCAATGGCAAAGCTCTTGAGTTAGTTCAAGCTATCCGCTATCAAGGATTTAAGGCTGAACGTGATTACCTTGGACGTAAGATTAAGGCACAATTTAAGTCAGCAGATACCTTCAAGGCCAAGACGGTTATCACATTAGGTGAGAGTGAAGTGGAGTCAGGTCAGGTTAATGTCAAAAATAATGCTACTCGTGAGGAAGTTACTGTAAGTTTCGAAGAGCTAACTAACAACTTTGCAGCAGTCCTCAAACAGTTAGAAAAGTAGGGGGCATATGGTTAGTATAGTTGATATGCTCAAACGGAGTGAAAAGTTCAGTTTGGCTTTTGATCGTAATATGCCAATTCGTTTCCAGCAACAGTTTTGGCAGTTGATTACCTTTCTTGATAAACATGACATTACTTGGTTCAATGATGAGCCTGCAAGTGATCATGCGATGTGTCAGCAATTACTTGGTCAGGTTTGGCGTCAAGATTGTCAAGATGTGGTCTTGAGTTTTGAAACACAGGAACGTTATTTGGGATGGCAGGTAGACGAGGAAACTGATGAACTTAGTGTTATCATTGAAGATGTTTACGGATTCCGTTGGAATAGTTTACTTGACTTAGAAACAGCTGATTATCGTTTTGAAGATTTTGAAGAGTTTGCTGAAGATTACGTGGATACTAGTGATTTGTTGAAACAATTTGGCAAATAGTTTTATAAAAAAGAAAGTCTATTAAAATTCTAACCTGAAATGGGTGGGGTTTTGATGGGCTTTTTGCTATAATAGTTAAGACTAAAAAATTAACGAAAGAAGTGTATTTATGGAACGTTCTATGTATGCCGGACGTGTTCGTAGTGAACACATCGGAACTACTATTACTTTGAAAGGTTGGGTATCTCGCCGTCGTAACCTCGGAGGTTTGATTTTCATCGATCTTCGTGACCGTGAAGGTTTGATGCAGTTGGTTGTTAACCCTGAAAATGCGGATGCTAATGTTGTTGAAACAGCTGAAAGCTTGCGTAGCGAATTTGTTATTGAAGTAACAGGAATTGTTGAAGCGCGTGAACAAGCTAATGATAACTTGCCTACAGGTGCTGTCGAACTTAAAGTTGAAAATCTTAAAGTCCTTAATACTGCCAAAACAACGCCATTTGAAATTAAAGATGGTGTTGAGGCTAGTGATGATACACGTATGCGTTACCGCTACTTGGATCTTCGTCGTCCAGAGATGTTGGAAAACTTTAAGCTCCGTGCAAAGGTAACTCACGCCATCCGAAATTATCTTGATGACTTGGAATTTATCGATGTTGAAACACCAATGTTGACAAAATCTACACCAGAAGGTGCTCGTGATTACTTGGTTCCAAGCCGTGTTAGCCAAGGTCACTTTTATGCTCTTCCGCAAAGTCCTCAAATCACTAAACAATTATTGATGAATGCTGGTTTTGACCGTTATTATCAAATTGTTAAGTGTTTCCGTGATGAAGATTTGCGTGGAGACCGTCAACCTGAGTTTACACAAGTTGACTTGGAAACCTCTTTCCTTAATGAGCAAGAAATCCAAGATATTACAGAGGGATTGATTGCTAAGGTTATGAAAGAAACTAAAGGGATTGAAGTTACATTACCATTCCCACGCATGTCTTATGATGATGCCATGAATAACTATGGTTCTGACAAGCCAGATACACGCTTTGACATGCTTTTACAAGACTTGACAGAGGTTGTCAAGGGTGTAGACTTCAAAGTGTTTGCTGAGGCACCAGCTGTTAAGGCAATTGTTGTCAAAGGAAATGCAGACAAATACTCACGTAAAAGTATTGACAAGTTGACAGAGTTTGCCAAACAATTTGGCGCTAAAGGTCTTGCTTGGGTTAAGATGACTGACGGAGCTCTAGCAGGTCCAGTTGCTAAATTCTTGACAAGTATTGAAGATAAGTTGACAGATGCTTTACACCTTGAAGAGAATGATCTAGTTCTTTTTGTAGCAGATACACTTGAAATCGCTAATAACACACTTGGTGCTTTGCGTAATCAAATTGCTAAAGAACTTGACATGATTGACAACACTAAGTTCAACTTCCTTTGGGTTGTCGATTGGCCAATGTTTGAGTGGTCTGAAGAAGAGGGACGCTATATGTCTGCTCACCACCCATTTACTTTGCCAACAGAAGATTCTGCAGCAGAGCTTGAAGGAGATCTTTCCAAGGTACGTGCTGTAGCTTATGATATTGTCTTGAATGGTTATGAGCTTGGTGGGGGTAGTCTACGTATCAATCATAAAGAACTACAGGAACGTATGTTGAAAGCCCTTGGTTTCTCTGAAGAATCAGCCTATGAGCAATTTGGATTCCTTCTTGAAGCTATGGACTATGGTTTCCCACCACATGGTGGTTTGGCTATCGGTCTTGACCGTTTTGTTATGCTTCTTGCAGGTAAAGATAATATCCGTGAAGTGATTGCCTTCCCTAAAAATAATAAGGCATCAGATCCTATGACTCAGGCTCCAAGTCTTGTGGCTGATAAACAGTTGGAAGAACTTGCCCTTCATGTAGATTTAGAAAATGAATAAAGCACCTCTTCATAAACATGTTAAATTTGTAGCGAAAAAGTCTGCGAAGAAAATGGGCGTTTTGCAGGCTGCACGTAGTATTTCCCGTGAAAAATATACTGAAAAAGTTTCAGCTTCTTTACTTTACGGGCTCTTATCGTCAATCGCCGTTAATTTCTTTTTTCAACCTGGACATGTTTACTCCAGTGGAGCAACAGGTTTGGCACAGGTTTTATCGGCATTGAGTGTTAGAACTTTAGGCTTTGAGATACCAGTATCATTGACTTTCTATGCAATTAATATCCCTCTCTTGATTCTGGCTTGGTATAAGATTGGCCATAAATTTACAATCTTTACTTTCATTACAGTAACGATGAGCTCCCTTTTTATTCAGGTGATGCCACATGTAACCTTGACAGAGGATCCTTTGATCAATGCTATCTTTGGTGGTTTGGTCATGGGAACGGGAATTGGTTTCGGTTTAAAATCACGTATCTCTAGTGGAGGGACGGATATCGTTAGCCTCACTATTCGTAAGAAAACAGGCCGTGATGTTGGGAATATCTCCTTGATTGTCAATGGGATTATCATGGTTTTTGCGGGCATTCTTTTTGGTTGGAAATATGCTCTTTATTCAATGGTGACTATTTTTGTTTCTAGTCGAGTTACAGATGCGATTTTCACGAAACAAAAGAAAATGCAGGCTATGATTGTCACAAGTAATCCCGACCCAGTTGTAAGGATGATTCAGAAAAAACTCCACCGTGGAGTAACGATGATTAATGATGCGGAAGGGACTTATAATCACGAAAAGAAAGCAGTATTACTGGCGATTATTACGCGTGAAGAGTATACTGACTTCAAGCATTATATGAGAAAGGCAGATCCCAAAGCCTTTGTCTCCATCGCAGAAAATGTACATATTCTAGGTCGTTTTGTTGATTTAGATGACTAACAAAAAAGGAAGTTGACGAATGTTAGCTTCTTTTTTGTTGGAGAGAATTCTTGACGAAATGCCTGCTTGACTTTACAATATCAATATGATTAGATTTTTAATTCCAACCGCAAAAGAAATGAAGGCCAGTAAGGAAGTTTCGTCTCAAAAATTATCCGAAAAGAGTGCGGCTATCCTAACTGAAATGTCAAAATTGTCTACAGATGAATTATCCACAGCTTATAAAATAAAGCCTGAGCAGGCTGAGAAAGAAAAGCAGCGCTGGGCTGCGATTTTGTCGGGAGAAGCGAAGAGCTATCCGGCTGTCGAGCTTTTTAATGGTCTGATGTATCGTCACATCAAACGTAGTGACTTATCCACATGTGAAAAAGATTTCTTAGGTCAACAAGTGTTTATCACATCTTCTTTTTATGGAATCATTCCCGCTTTTTACCCGATCCAAGAACATCGTCATGACTTTCATACGAAGATAAAGGTTGATGGTCAGTCCTTAAAAAACTATTGGCGTGCCGAATATGACCAATTTTTAGAGGAGAGTCAAGTTCCAGTTGTTTCTTTGCTTTCGAGTGAATTCGAGGATGTTTTTAGTCCAACTCTTCGTAAGCAGTTATTCCCGGTTAGTTTTATGGAAGACCGCAATGGGGTTCTTAAGACTCACTCTACGATTTCCAAAAAGGCAAGAGGGGCTTTTTTGACAGCTGTTATGGAGGAGAATTGTCAAACGGTTAATGATTTACGAAAATTGTCTTTTGATGAGTTTAATTATCGTGAGGATTTATCCTCTAATAATGAGCTAGTTTTTGTTAAAATTGCATAAAAAAGTCTGAGTTATAAGCTCAGACTTTTTTTATAGCATATCTTTACGATCGACTTGTTCATAGTTCGTTTGACCGTCATTTAGCTTGTCCCAAATAACGACTTCTCCTTGATTAAGAGATTTTTTGACATCAATAATACGTTGATTAGATGATCCTCGAAACTGGAGCATAAGGTTCTTTTTAGTGATGTCAAAGCGGCCGTCAACGAGAATGTCAACGAGTTGAAGAAGTTCTAGTTTATCAGGAGTTTCAAGCATCAACTCCTCCCAAGTATAACCAGTCCAAGACCAGATATCTTTTTCCGGGAGTTCCTCACGAATGCGTTTGACTAGGGGAATGAGAATTCCTGTGTTTAGGAAGGGTTCACCACCAAGTAGCGTAAGACCTTGTACGTAAGGTTGAGCTAGATCCCTCATGATTTGTTCTTCAAGTTCTTTAGTATAGGGAATTCCTGCCTTAAAGGACCAGGTGGCAGCGTTATAGCATCCCTCGCAATGAAACATGCAACCAGAGACGTAAAGGGAGTTACGCACGCCTTCACCATCAACGAAATTAAAAGCTTTGTAGTCAATAATACGTCCTTGGCTAAGTTCTTCAGACTTCCATTCCTGTGGTTTTGGTGTATTCCATGTCATGATTCTACTCCAAATCTATCCAATAGCGCTCAGTTTCATGGCGAATGTCCTCCAACTGGCCACCATTGGCTAATATAACAGCTCGACTAGCAGGATTCTTGATACTACAAGTGACCAGAGCACGATGAATATTCTTGTCTTTAGCTACTTGTAAGCCTTGACGGAGTGATTCTTTCGCATAACCCTTTCCTCGTTCGGATGGACGGATAGAGTAGCCAATATGGCCCCCTTTTTCTAGTAAGTAGTCATTTAATCGGAGACGAAGGTTGAGAAAACCAAGAGCATGATCCGCTTCGTCAAAACTAACCAGCTGGATAGCAGGAACCCAGTTTTCAGGAATATTGAGTCCCGCTTCCGCTTGAATATTTTCTTCTAGCCACTCTTCATAAACAAAATTGTCGGGGTTCCAAAATCCACCGTCATGAGCAGATTGCTCCCTTTCAAATTCAGCCATCATCTCTAAGATAGCTTCTTTATCTATTTGACTCGGTCGGCGTAAGATCATATTATTTCTTCTTTCCAGCTTTTTTCAAAAGGGCTTGGACATGTGCTTTTTTATCGTTTTTGACGGTTGCATTTTTTTCGTGGTAACGTTCCACTTGTTGCATACCTTTATAATCTAATTGATATTTTCCCATTATATTCCTTTCTAAAAATGAAATAAGCAAAGCAGTTGGAAGGTATCATCCAGCTGCTTCTAGTTTATTATAATGTATTCTAGGTCTTATTAAAGGTGTTTACCTTCATATTTTATGGTTGAACCGTTCATGTGTTTGACCCGAGCAGAGATTTCTTTGTGGCGTCCTTTAACCATTGGGCGTGCCTGTGGGTTTCCTAGATAGCCGCAAGTACGTTTGACAACATCAACTGTTTTAGGATCTGTGTTGCCACAGTTAGGGCACATGAATCCACGTTCTGTTGGGGTGAAGTCCCCTTCAAAATCACACTTGTAGCATTTATCAATTGGAGTATTCGTTCCGAGGTAACCGACACGGTCATAAGCAAAGTCCCAGACAGCTTCGAGTGCCTTTGGATTTTGCTGGAGGACTGGATATTCGCAGTAATGGATGAATCCACCAGTTGCGCCAGCTTCTGGGTATGCTTTTTCGAATTCTAATTTTTCAAATGGTGTTGGATTTTTACGAACATCGTAGTGGAAAGAGTTGGTGTAATACTCTTTATCTGTGATATCAGTCACGACACCGAACTTTTCAGTATCCAAACGACAGAAACGATCCGTCAAACTCTCTGATGGTGTTGAATAAACAGAGAAATGATAATCATATTCGTCAGACCAACTTTCACAAGCATTTTTCATAGATTTAACGATATCTAACGTGAACGCTTTGGCTTCTGGATTAGTCTCCCAGTCACTACCATAAAAAACGGATGCTACTTCATAAAGCCCAATATAACCAAGTGATACAGTTGCACGACGATGTTTGAAGAGTTGATCTACATTATCGAATTTACCTAGACGTTGGCCAAAGGCCCCGTACTGATAAAGAATAGGTGCATTAGCAGGTGTAGCTTCTTTGACACGTTCAACTCGGTAGACGAGTGCATCTTTGGCAATTCCCATTCTTTCTTCAAAAATTTCCCAAAATTTATCTTGGTCTCCCTTAGATTCTAGGGCAATTCGAGGAAGATTAAGGGTTACAACACCCAGATTCATTCGTCCAGAATTAACTTCAACACCATCTTCATCCTTCCACCCTTGTAGGAAGGAACGACATCCCATAGGAGCCTTAAAGGAACCTGTCAATTCAACGATTTTGTCATATGATAAGACATCTGGATACATACGCTTTGTTGCACATTCAAGAGCTAGTTGCTTAATATCGTAGTTAGGTGAGCTAGGCTCTAAGTTAAGTCCACGTTTTAAGGTAAAAATGAGTTTAGGGAAAATGGCTGTACGGTGTTCGGAGCCAAGTCCTAAAATACGAACTTGTAGGATAGCCTTTTGGATTTCACGCTCAAACCAGTTTGTCCCTAAACCGAAACCGAGAGAGGTAAAGGGAGTTTGTCCGTTCGAAGTGAAAAGCGTATTAATCTCGTATTCAAGAGATTGCATAGCATCGTAGATATCTTTACGCGTTTTGGCGCGTGCATAGTCTTCACGTTTTTCTTCAGCTACCCACTCTTTAGCATCAGCTAAGTGTTTTTTGTAGTTAAGTTCTGCGTAAGGAGCTAAAAACTCATCGATACGGTCTGCAGTACAGCCACCATATTGACTAGAGGCAACATTTGCGATGATTTGTGAAATTTGTGCTGTTGCAGTTTGAATGGATTTAGGACTTTCAACTTCAGCGTTACCAATTTTAAAACCATTTGCCAACATGCCTTTGAAGTCAATCAAACAACAGTTGGTCATAGGTGTGTAAGGGCTGTAGTCTAAATCGTGGAAATGGATATCTCCCTTTTGATGAGCATTTGCCACGTGTGGAGGAAGCATCTTAAGTCCTACAGACTTTCCGACAATTCCTGCAGTTAAATCACGTTGTGTATTGTAAAGGTCGCTATCTTTATTAGCATTTTCATGAACAACAGCTTGATCTTTATTAACAAGTTTACTGATGGTGAAATTGATGTCAGTAGCCTGAGAACGCTCAAAATCACGTTGGGTACGATAGTTGATATATTCTTGAGCGATAGCATATTCGTTAGCTTCGAGTAACTCGTGCTCTACTATGCTTTGGATTTCATATATTTTGATATTTTGAGTGAAGCGATCATTAATTTCAGCAACAATACGGTTGGCAATTCCCTCCAACTTTGCTTCAATCAAGGGTGTGATAGGTGTAATAGCCTCACTTGCTTTTAGGATAGCCTCATATATTTTACTTGAATCAAAGACAACCATACGACCATCACGTTTGATGACTTTGATATCAGGGTTGATTGTAACCTTTTCTTTTTCTAATGTAATCATCTAAAAATCACCTCGTTACTAATTATAGCACTAGGCAAAAAAAAATCAATATATTGTGGTATATTTTTATCTCAACCACTATATATTGATTTTTTGACCTATTTTAGGACGTAAACAGTGTATCGTTCAACGCCTTTTACAGGGGCTTTTTTATAGTTTTTTGAAAGTGTAGATTTAACATCAGAAGGTAGTTGTGTATCCTGTTGAACAACGATATATTGTGCAGAATCTTGGATAATAGTATCTGAGAGAGCTTTCTGATGACTAGATTTAGCTGTGTTAAGATCTGGAAGAACAAATTGTGAGGCTGCTTTACGACCGCTTTCCAAATAAATTTTTGCTGATGAATCGTAAACGTAGATAGTTTCATCTTTTTTGGTATTTTTAGCGAGGTAATTTGCAACAGTACTACGTTCAGTATTATTTCCTAAATTAAATAGGAACATAATGATTGGCATCGCGAAAGCAAATGCAAAGACTGCAATAGGTAAGAAGTAATTACGACTAAGGAAGATACCAAAAACTTTAAGTGTGTGAATCTGGTTACCATTACGACGTCGGTGAGAAGTTCGCTCTGCTCTCTTTTTAATAGCATCATCTAAAGAAAGTGCTGTCAACACTAGACCATAAGGTACGATGTTGAGAATACTGTAAAGTCCAAAACTTTGAGAGAACAAGCTGTAAACTACTGTAAAGATAAAACTAAGGAGTAGTACCCACTTGATGCTCTTATCTTTAGCATCGCCAAGAAGGTGGTTGCTTGTAGTCAGTGCACCAATAAGTAATCCAGAGCCGATGACAGCAAAACTTTGGTAAGCTAACGTAAGTAGAAAGTCATTTTTTTCTACAGCAAGTTGTGTAAAGTTGTAAACCAAAACTTGGTTAATATAGTCCGATGTAATTTGTAAATTTAGGATAAAGTAAAGACATAGATACAATACTAGAATGTTACCAAAAATAATACAAAGAACTTGATAAAAACCACGAGCAAAGTGCTTGTTGACAAGGTTGTAAACGAATATTGTCACAAGTGACAATATCCAGAAAATAAGAGTTCGAGCTTCAAAAAGAGCTCCCGCAGTGCCAGCGAAGCCGTAAAGAATAAAGGCTTCATCACGACTGTGACCCGCAAAGTAACGAGTTAAGAAGAAGATAGCACCTAGGACAAAAGGCATAGCAAATTGGATAGGGTAGAGCCCACCAAAACCAAGTGTTCCATTAGTGACATAGAAAATAATACTAATTAGAGTGGCAATTTCCTTCTTATTTGTCATGTGCATGACAGTCTTGTAAAGGTAACTACCAGAAAGATAGTAGGTAAGGAATTGAATAGGAATCAGCCAAAGAGTTGATCCTAAACGGAAAGCCAGAGAAACTAGTAAGTAATAAAAGAAGCCACCTGTCGCAAAAAAGTCAGAGTAGGGTAAGCTACCATTGGCAAACATTTTTGCAATGTAAAGGTTTTGAGACTGTATATTATTGGCAAAGTCTGTAAAGCAGGGAACTGATATACTAAAAATACTCAAAATCAAACTGAGAATCAGGATATGGCCTTTATGCTTCCATGGAAGTGAAATCTTAGTTTTTTTCTCTATTTGAGACGAATTGGATTCTTCTGTATGTCCCTGAATTGTCACTTCAATCTTTTCGGATTGATTATCTTGTGTATGAGAGCGATGGTGGCTTCGATGATAACCTTGGTAGCCACTTGAATCTAAAGTATTGTCTTCGTTATATGGACTCACAATTAAACTCCTTTGTTGACATTTGGAAAGTTATAAATAAAAGGGTCTTATCCCCTAATTGTCTTATTTAAAGTATATCAGATAATACCATTTAGTCAATTTTCCTCTAATTTCTTACATTTAAGAAAAAAATATCTAAAAAAGAGACTGAGATACAATATCCCAATCTCTTTTTAACAAGTCATTTCTTTGCCTATGGCATTGATTATTTTTTAGTTTTCGTCGATGAAGCTATTGAAAACTTCTTCAATCATATCCCATTCAGCATCTGAATCTTCAGGGATTGGTTGAAGGTCGCCTTCAGTACCGTCTTCATTTTCAGTGAATGAGTATGCTTGGATTTCAATTTCTCCATTAGCATCTTCTTCAGCACCAGCTGGTACCAAAAGAACATAGTTTTTACCAAATTCTTCGCGTCCATCAATAGTCAACAAGATTTCAAAAAGTGTTTCATTTCCTTGTTCGTCTACTAAAGTGATGACTTCATGATCATGGTTGTGGTCGTGATTGTGTGACATATTGTTCTCCTTTTTGTAGAGAGCACTGAATAGTGAGGAAATCTAGTATATTTGCTTGGCAGTTCACTAGATTGTCACTTGACTATTAGGTCTCTATTACACTTTCTTAAAACATTCGATCGAGGTAGTTTTGTAGAATAAGTTGGGCAGCTAATTTATCAATAACTTTTTTACGTTTACCACGGCTGACATCTGCTTGTTCAACCAACATACGCTCGGCTTGAACAGTTGTCAAGCGTTCGTCTTGGTAATCTACAGGAATTCCAAAGATTTCCTTGATTTTGTCACCATAGGCTTTGCTTGCCTCAACACGTGGTCCTTCAGTGTTATTCATATTTTTAGGAAGACCAACAACAAATTTTTCTACCTTATATTCTTTAACGAGCTCGCCTAGTCGGTCGAAACCAAACTCTTCAGCCTCCTCGTCAATTTTGATAATTTCAACGCCTTGGGCTGTAAAACCGAGGGGATCACTAATCGCAACTCCTACTGTTTTTGAGCCAACATCAAGTCCCATTACTCGCATTAGAGGTCAATTCCATTTCCTTTAAGATAATAGCGAACGAGTTCTTCAACGATTTCATCACGTTCGTATTTACGAATCTGGTTACGGGCGTCATTATAACGCGGAACATAAGCAGGGTCACCGCTCAGAACATAACCGACGATTTGGTTGATAGGATTGTAACCTTTCTCAGCCAACGAACGGTAAACATTTGTCAAAGTATTACTGATTTCATCTTTGCTACCGTCGTCTAGGTTGAAACGAACAGTTTCATCTGTAAATCCCATACTGACACCTTCTTTCTATAAGAATTATCTGTTAGTTCTTTATTATAACATAAGTATAGCCAAAAGGGAAAGACGATGAACAAAAAAAGAGATGACTTTAGTCATCTCTCTTAATATCCAATAAGATTAAACGCGTTCAACTTTACCAGATTTAAGCGCACGAGCTGAAGCCCAAACTTTTTTAGGTTTACCATCAACAAGGATAGTAACTTTTTGAAGGTTAGGTTTAACGGCACGTTTAGTTTTGTTCATAGCGTGTGAACGGTTGTTTCCAGAAACAGTTTTACGTCCTGTAAAGTAACATACTTTAGCCATTTCGTGTTTTCCTCCTAGGTAGAATTTATTACGGATGTGCTAGCACCACATACCAAAACATTCTATCATAAGAATTTAGGTTTGACAAGAACTATTTATAATTTCTTTTTATAACAAAATAGTATATGCTTATTATAATAAGAAAAAAATCAGTTAAAAAAGGAGAGAAGATGCCAGATAATCTTGCTCTACGCATGCGTCCACGTACAATTTCAGAGGTGATTGGTCAGAAGCATTTGGTTGGTGAAGGTAAAATTATTCGCCGTATGGTAGAAGCGAATATGCTGTCGTCAATGATTCTCTACGGGCCACCAGGTATTGGGAAGACCTCAATAGCTAGTGCTATTGCAGGAACAACAAAATTTGCTTTTAGAACCTTTAATGCTACTGTTGATAGCAAGAAACGCCTGCAGGAAATTGCGGAAGAGGCTAAATTTTCAGGTGGCTTAGTTCTGCTTCTAGATGAGATTCATCGTTTGGATAAAGCTAAACAAGACTTTTTATTGCCACTCTTAGAGAATGGCAATATTATCATGATTGGGGCTACAACGGAGAATCCGTTTTTTTCTGTCACACCAGCCATCCGTAGTCGTGTACAAATATTTGAGTTGGAACCACTCTCTAATGAGGATATTAAGGAAGCTATCCTAGGGGTTCTAGAGGATAAGGAGCGTGGCTTTGACTTTGATGTCCAGTTAGATGAGGATGCTCTAGATTTTATTGCTACGGCTACTAATGGTGATTTACGTTCGGCTTATAATTCCTTAGATTTAGCTGTCATGTCGACGCCAGCTTCAGAAGATGGGCTTCGCCATATTACTTTAGATACAGTGGAAAATAGTTTACAACGTAGCTATATCACCATGGATAAAGACGGTGATGGACACTATGATGTACTTTCTGCTTTGCAAAAATCTATTCGAGGCTCTGATGTTAATGCCAGTCTTCACTATGCAGCACGTTTGGTTGAAGCAGGAGATCTCCCTAGTCTAGCACGACGCTTGACTGTGATTGCGTACGAGGATATTGGTTTAGCTAATCCTGATGCGCAAGTTCACACGGTTACAGCTTTGGAAGCTGCACAGAAAGTAGGTTTCCCAGAGGCGCGAATTTTGATTGCCAATGTAGTTGTTGACTTAGCTTTATCTCCTAAGTCGAATTCGGCTTATATGGCTATGGATGCTGCCTTGGCAGACCTTAGAAAATCAGGGAATTTACCTATTCCTCGTCATTTGAGAGATGGACACTATGCTGGAAGCAAGGAACTGGGCAATGCACAAGATTACAAGTATCCCCATGCTTATCCTGAAAAGTGGGTCAAACAACAATATCTTCCGGATAAATTAAGAGGTGTGAATTATTTCCAACCCAATGAAACCGGGAAATATGAAAGAGCTCTTGGAGCTAATAAAGAACGGATCGATAAGTTATCTAGGTAATACGAGAGGAATCAACGAAAACGATTGCAAAAAAATTGATTTTTCCTCTTGCAATAATTTTCAAAAGTGGTATTATAAAAACATAGAAATTGCTGTGGTATACGAATCCACATATAAGTGTTGACCGACTAATTTTTGTATTATCGGGAGACAGAGGTCTATTAACAGTGTGCAGGCTGGCTCACCCAGAAGCAACTGAAGTTAGTAGCGAGTCGCCCACCTGCTTTTTTACGTCGCGGGTTCAATACAAACGGTGGATCATCGGTACCAATACAGCATCCAGCCTCCTTAGCTCAGTTGGTAGAGCAGTGGACTCTTAATCCATGGGTCACAGGTTCGAGCCCTGTAGGGGGCATCAAACTTCAACAGTAAAAGCCTTGATAACCAAGGCTTTTTTGCTTGTCTTAAGAGCATTTGCCCCATCATTTGCCCCACATTTTTTTATGAGCAATCTCTCCAGATATCTCTGATTTGATTAAATTCCTCAAAAATTTTCTCTTCTAAAGTGTGTCCATATACTTCTACTAACATTGAAATATCTCTATGTCCTAGAATTTTTGCAATAACTCCAAGGTCAAAACCTTTGTGCCAGAGGTAGCTTCCATAGGTGTGACGTGCTCCTTTTGTCGTGATAATTGGATAAATGTCCAACTCATTTAAGAGAACACTCAAAGCTTTATTGACGCTTGCAATATCTGGAACTGAATGAATATATCCAAAATGTTGAAAGATCATTCGATATCGATTTTTGATTCCTAACTCCATGTTTGATCTTTCTTGCTCCGTTTGTAAAAGGCGCAAAATTTTGATACACTCTTCGTCTATTGGAACCATCCGAATAGACGTTTTATTTTTTGGTGGAACAAACTTATGAGAGAGAGTATTATACCTCCTGTATGTTTTTAACAATCCTCTGTCAAAATCAACCTCATTCCAAGTTAACGCTACTAACTCTCCAAACCTCATGCCTGTTTTTAATAGAAAATAGACGATATAAGGAACAATTGAACGTTGGTAATCGAATTTTCTCTTTACTGCTAAAAGTAAATCCAGATAGTCCTTTTCTGTATGTAAATATTTCTCTTCTGTCATCTGTTGTTCTTTGGATGAAAACAACTCGACATGTTGTGTAAAATCATCTATTAGAACTTTGTCAGCAATTGCCATTTGGATGCTCTGATGAATTCCAGTATTCAATCTACCAAGAAAATTTCTACCAACTGTTTGACCATACTTATTCATTATTCTTTGGTATTCACTCGCACGAATTTGAGTGACTTTTTTATTTCCAAATAATCTTTCAATTGTGTTTTTACGGAGAAGATATTTTTTCTTTGTCTCTTCCGACCTACTACTCGGTAGAATTTTTAGTTCAAGCCATTCTTGATATAGATCGACAAGAGAAATATCTCTAGAAATTCTTTTCCCTAAACGAAGTTCTTGCAGAATCGGCTCAGCTTCTGACTCTGCAAGTTTTTTTGTTTTAAAACCGCTATTATGAGCAACAGTTTTTCCTTCGTTACGAATTTCATAGGTCCATAAGTTACTATCTCCTCGCTTTCGATAACGAACACTTGCCATATTACGCCACCTCTGTTCCTAGAATCTCATTTACAACACTTTTTGGAACAACCATCAAACGTTTGCGATTATAAAATGTATAGCCTCGTGATACAAGTAATTCTCTTGCCTGATGGATGATATCATTTGCTGTGTGAGGGCGATAGCCCATTTCAATTAATTCTTTATTACTAATCAAATTGTTATGCATTCTCATCCTCCTATTTATCTTCTAAAAACAGAAACTCACCTACCAACAGTTTCAACTCTGCATTTAATTTAGGAAGATTCTGTATTAATACTTCTTTTAGTTCTTCGGCAAATTGGTTAGTTTCTTTTCTCAACAATTTACGGGCTCTAGTTTTTTTCTTTTTGATACTGTCTAATTTTAAATTTGGAAAAGCCAACGATAATAGTTCAGGGTTGTTGAGAAAGATAATTGTAAAAGCTCTTTGGTCCACTCGAATATGATCTAACTGGTAAAATCCGAAATTATTAAGTCGATTCATAATATCTTGGACCATCACCTCACCAATCGCTTTCGTTCTGAGTTGAAACTCTAATCTCCACCAAAACGGTTTATCATCTAAATCTAGCTTTTCTTGGCGCCTGTGAGCAATGATTTCTTTATTCTTATCATATAACCTAACTTGTACATTACTACCGCTAGAACCCCAATATTTCGTCTCTAATTCGCCCCCTCGACCATAGAAGACCTTATGGGTAACACCACCTTTAATATGTTGCAAATTAACGATCTCAGGCCTGTTGAAAATGTCAAATGCCAAATCAAAACGAGACAAACGTACCGTCAATGAATTCAATCTGGCAAAGTACATTAATTGCCTCCATACTTTCATTCCATCAAATTCTTTTAAAGTGTTAGGATTGAAATCAATCCGAATCAATTGTTCACCTCCATAAGTGGATAATTGAAAAAATATAATATTGATTGAATCATACTCATTAAAATCTTTAGCTAAAGTAAAGACATCATCTCGAACATTATCATATATTTCAAATGAATCAACTCTTGTACTTATTGCCTGTTTCAGATTTTTGAAAATCCGCCTTAGGGAACCAGTATCTGTATCCCAGATAACCGTTAGTCTATCAATACTGACATCTAACCTCTGTACTAATTCTCCTATTTCACATCGTTCTTGAATGCTTCTTAAATCTTGTATAGAAACCAACAAAATTGTCCCCCCTTCTTTTAGATTTTTTAGGTCTCAGAAACACCGTCAAATCAACGTTTGCCCGTTCCGTCGTTCTTTGGACGTTGTCCTAAGTGTACCTTTTTGCTGGCTGTTAGAATAGCCAGTTTTTGCTTGGCTAGAAATTGTCTGGACGGCAGTCTGCAGGACTTCGCCTGACTTCCCGTCAGGCTCGTCCCTTGTCCTTGTCCACACAATTTCTAGCTCCAAGGCTTCGAATAGTCATAAGTCATAGTCTCGTCTTCAACTTCCTCCTCACTCACTATTCCTAAACAGATGAACTATTTTGTATTATTTATAACTTATTTTTAAGTTATAAATATATTTTACAAAAAATATTTTTGGAAGTCAATTAAAAACTTGATTTGTAAGTTTATAGGTGATAGAATAAGTTTAAAATAAAAAAACAGGAGTTCATCATGACCTTTATTATTCAAAATTTTGGACCCAATTTGGCACGACTACGCATAGAAAAAGGAGTGAGTCAAACTCAACTTGCGGAAGATTTAGGAATCGGTAAACAATCCATCTCTGACTACGAAAAACAAAAAAGCTACCCTACCTTTGCAAATTTAGATAAGATAGCAGAATATTTTAATGCAACTCCAACTCAACTTTTTGGAACGAGTAAGGAGATTGAATTAGAAAAGAGTGTTTTTGAATCGAATGAATACTCTGATAAAGTAAGTGAGATCTTAAAGGCTGTCAAATACATCGAACATTTTCTACAAACTGATGGACAGTACTTAGAGGATTTACTTTACCTAACAAGAGGCAACCAGCTATACACAGAAGATGGAGATGAGTTGTATATTGATCCAACTTCTCAGAAAAGAACATTTCATAACCAATATGAACCTGGTTTTATTGTAGCAAGAGATAAATCCCCACTAGAACTCTTAATTGAAAATAAGAACCTATTAGATTAAAAAAAGCGAGGATATGTACTGATCCCAAAAGTTAGATTTTTTCTGTCTAACTTTTGGGGTGCAGTACATTTTCAACTCTCTTATTTATTTTCTTATCTCACATAATTACTTCACATATCCAGGCTCATCAAATTCATTTTTTTCAATAACATATGCCACATTTGCATCCTTATTGATCAAAGAACATATATCTATTAAACTACAAAAGCTCTCTGACCGCAAAATTCCGTTAATTTACAACCTTATTCCTACTTTCTATTTTACTTTTCTGACAGGTAAGATTATAATAAGGAGTATTTATTTTCGGAGGTTTTTATGTCATTTCTATCAAAAAATTGGGCAGGACTGTTAGTCTGTCTGATCATTTCTATCATCTCTTGGGTTTTAGGAGGCTTTCTGCCTGTTGTGGGAGCACCTGTTTTCGCCATTTTTATCGGAATGATTCTCTACCCCTTTCTCACTCCCTATAAACAACTGGATGCTGGTTTGACTTATAGCTCCAAAAAATTGCTTCAGTATGCTGTTATCTTACTTGGTTTTGGACTCAATATCTCTCAAGTTTTCGCAGTTGGAAAATCTTCCCTTCCTGTCATCCTTTCGACTATTTCTATCGCTTTAATTATTGCTTTCTTTTTCCAACGATTTTTTAACATGGATACAAAGCTAGCTACCTTGATTGGGGTAGGCTCTTCTATCTGTGGCGGTTCTGCCATTGCAGCGACTGCTCCTGTTATTCACGCCAAGGAAAAAGAAGTAGCCCAAGCCATTTCTGTTATCTTTTTCTTCAATGTCTTGGCAGCTCTTATCTTTCCAACTCTAGGTTCTTGGCTCCATCTCTCCAACGAAGGTTTTGCTCTCTTTGCGGGTACTGCGGTCAACGATACTTCCTCTGTAACAGCCACAGCTAGCTCCTGGGATAGTCTGTATCATACCAATACTCTAGAATCTGCAACCATTGTCAAACTGACTCGTACCTTAGCTATTATCCCTATTACTCTCTTCCTCTCCTATTGGCAAAGCCGTCAACAAGACAACAACCAAGGAGTAAAGCTTAAAAAAATCTTCCCCGTTTTCATTCTCTACTTCATCCTAGCTTCTCTGCTAACTACCGTCCTTACTTCTTTTGGTGTTAGCAATAGCTTCTTTTCACCTCTCAAACAGCTCTCCAAATTCCTCATCATCATGGCTATGAGTGCTATTGGTCTCAAAACTAACCTCGTTGCTATGATCAAATCCAGTGGAAAATCCATTCTTCTTGGAGCCCTTTGCTGGATCGCTATCATCCTGACTAGTCTTGGCATGCAATTACTCATCGGTATTTTCTAAGAAAAAAGGGAGCCTAAAGGCTACCTCAGAACGTAGACAAACGTCATTTTTGGCGTTTGTCTTTTTGTATCTTCAAAGATATTTTGTCTTATCATCTACTATTCCATCCAAAAATCTGATTTAAAGCAAAATAAAAAGGGATATTCCCTATCCATTTCGATAATTTTTTCATTAATTTGTTTTTCCATTTTATCCTCCGATTAGTCTCGCACTGATATTTATTGATAACAACACTATATTTCTAGTATAGCATAATCATTAGATATTATAGGTTTTCAAACCAAATGAGAGTCATTCGTTTTTGCCCCACTTTTGCCCCATTTTTAAATCATGACATTGGAAATACCTAAAAGTACTTCCCTAAAATCACTTATATTTCAATATTTTTAATTACTCTCAATATGAAAATCCTTTCCAAATCCATGTAGGGGGCAGTTTAATATCGAAAAGAGACTTGATTGTAGGTCTCTTTTTTTATTTTTCTAAGAAAGAACTCACTTTAAACAGAACTTTACGTGCTTGTTTGTCCAAACGAGAGTTGTTCCAAATGATAATTCCTTCTAAGATATATGCTTTGTGTTATGATATTAGTCAGGAAACAGAATTGAAAAAGGAGACATGTGTTGAAAATTGCAATCATTGGCTATAGCGGCTCTGGAAAGTCGACTTTGGCAAATTTTTTAGGTCAACACTACAATTGTGAGGTACTTCATTTAGATAAAATTCATTTCACATCAAATTGGCAAGAGCGAACAGTTGATGAAATGACTGACGATATATCAACATTTATGCTACAACGTGATTGGATTATTGAAGGGAATTACTCGGCCTGTCTTTATGAAGAACGGATGAGGGAAGCTGACTGTATTGTCTATTTCAACTTTAACAGAGTTAATTGTCTCTATCGGGCATTTAGGCGCTATTTAACATATAGGGGAAAGACACGTCCTAGCATGGCAGAAGACTGTAATGAAAAATTTGATTTTGCATTTGTGAAATGGATTTTATTAGACGGACGTTCCAAAAAATATGTCGAGCAATATCATACAGTTGTTAAAAATTATTCTGACAAGACGACTGTTTTAAAGAATCAAAGGCAGTTAAATCATTATATGAGGCAGGTTAAATAGCTAGTAGAATTATTTAATCATAAAATAGCTGGTAGTTCTATATAAGATGTAAGGATAAAAAAGAGATCGTAAATAACGAGTTGCAATCTTAGCTATAACTGTCAGAATATTTTGTAAGAAGTGCTTTCAACGTTGAACAAATAGCCTTTTTTCTGCTATAATAAACTGTAACGCGAAACTTGTGGGTGAAATTCCCACCGTGAAGTTTTTCAAGAAAGGTGGGGACAGCCTCGTAAAGGTGGAGCTGTCCGTTATCAAAATAATATGACATCAGTAGTTGTTGTGGGTACCCAGTGGGGTGATGAAGGTAAAGGAAAAATTACAGATTTCCTAAGTCAAGACGCCGAAGTGATCGCACGTTATCAAGGTGGAGACAATGCAGGTCACACGATTGTTATCGATGGTAAGAAATTTAAATTGCACTTGATTCCATCAGGTATTTTCTTCCCAGAGAAAATCTCTGTTATCGGAAATGGTGTAGTGGTCAATCCTAAATCACTTGTCAAAGAGTTGGAATATCTTCATGCCGAAGGTGTGTCAACAGAAAGCCTTCGTATTTCTGACCGTGCGCACGTTATCTTGCCGTACCATATTAAACTTGATCAACTGCAAGAAGCTGCTAAAGGTGATAATAAGATTGGTACAACTAACAAAGGTATTGGTCCTGCCTATATGGATAAGGCTGCGCGTGTAGGTATCCGTATTGCAGACCTTTTGGACAAAGAAATCTTTGCTGATCGTTTGAAAACAAACTTAGCTGAGAAAAACCGTCTTTTCAGTAAGATGTATGAATCTGAAGAATTATCATTCGAAGAGATTTTTGAAGAGTACTATGCTTATGGACAACAAATTAAGCAATATGTCACAGATACATCTGTAATCTTGAACGACGCTCTTGATGCAGGCAAACGTGTCCTCTTTGAAGGAGCTCAAGGGGTTATGCTTGATATTGACCAAGGTACTTACCCATTTGTAACGTCATCAAACCCAGTTGCGGGTGGTGTTACAATCGGTTCAGGTGTTGGTCCATCTAAAATCAACAAGGTCGTTGGTGTATGTAAGGCCTATACGAGTCGTGTTGGTGATGGTCCTTTCCCAACTGAGTTATTTGATGAAGTGGGTGAACGCATCCGTGAAGTTGGTCATGAATATGGAACAACAACTGGACGTCCACGTCGTGTAGGATGGTTTGACTCAGTGGTGATGCGCCATAGCCGTCGTGTATCAGGTATCACAAACCTCAGCTTGAACTGTATCGATGTTCTTTCAGGTCTTGACACTGTAAAAATTTGTGTAGCTTACGACCTTGATGGTGAGCGTATTGATTACTACCCAGCTAGTCTTGAGCAATTGAAACGCTGTAAACCAATCTATGAAGAATTGCCAGGTTGGGAAGAAGACATCACAGGTTGCCGTAGTTTAGATGAGCTTCCTGAAAATGCTCGTAATTATGTTCGACGTGTTGGTGAGTTGGTAGGTGTACGTATCTCTACTTTCTCTGTAGGACCAGGACGTGAACAAACAAACATTCTTGAAAGTGTTTGGTCAAATATCTAAAGCCAATAAAAGGAGAATCTAGGAAACTAGGTTCTCTTTTCTCACGCCTTAAACTTATAGATTAATATGAATGTTGCAACTGTTAAAAAAGGTTACTAATTTTTCGATATGATTAGGAAAGAAACCTTTCTATTTGATTAGTTTTTCGGTATAATATGGATTGATTAAATGAAAATTAATGAGAACCTACTTTCATGATTTAAAAGTGTGTTCGTAATTTTGACAAAGAAAATAAGTGAGCATATCTCTTAATAGCTTTGGGCAAGAGGTGAATAATGAAGAAGATTGTATTTGTTTGTCTGGGGAATATTTGTCGTAGCCCAATGGCAGAATTTGTGATGAAAGAGCTGGACAAAGGAGAGTCTTTGCATATCGAAAGTCGCGCGACATCTTCATGGGAGCATGGAAATCCAGTTCATCAAGGTACCCAAAAGATTTTAAGGAAATATGCTATTTCTTTTGACTCTTCCAAGGGCTCCCAACAGATTAGTCAGGCTGATTTTGAGTTTTTTGATCTAGTTGTGGGAATGGATGAGTCAAATGTTGAGGATCTTCTACAGATATCTGCAGGGCGTTATGACGATAAAATCAAGCTTTTCAGACCTGGTGGAGTGCCGGACCCATGGTACACAGGTGACTTCGAAGAAACATATAAATTGGTAACTGCAGGTTGTCGAGACTGGTTACAGTGGATTAAGGATAGACAATGAATTTTAAACAACTAAAGGATTTTGATTTTAAAAATATTGATATTGACCGAAATCAATTTGAACGTATCACAGTAGGGGTTATTATTTTATGCGCCCTGTCCTTGTTTTTGGTGACTATAAAAACGCAACATTCTATCAAGATTGATGGGACTAAGATTACCTATAAAGGTCAGATGCAGAACCACCGTTTGAATGGTCAAGGGACTCTGACCTATGACAATGGTGATACCTACACAGGAGAATTTAAGAATGGTTCCTTTAATGGTCAAGGAACCTTCAAATCTCATGAGGGATGGATTTATCAAGGTGAGTTCAAGTCTGGTCAAGCTGATGGCCAAGGAAAATTGACTACTGAAAATAAGGTTACCTACAAAGGAAAATTTAAACAGGGGATTTTTAAAGGATGAGAATTAACTGGTTTTCTTATATTCGTGTGACAGGACTTTTTTTGGTTCTGATCTATCATTTCTTCCCAAGTATTCTTCCAGGGGGCTTCATCGGTGTTGATGTCTTCTTTACCTTCTCAGGGTATTTGATTACAGCACTTTTGATTGATGAGGTATCTCGGACGCATCGCATTGATTACCTTGGTTTTATGCGACGACGTTTCTACCGGATCGTGCCACCACTTGTGTTGATGGTGCTTATCTGTACCCCTTTGGCACTCTTGGTTCGAAATGATTTTATTGCAGGTATTGGACGTCAAATTACCTCTGTTATCGGTTTTGTAACTAACTATTATGAGATTCTGACTGGAGGAAATTACGAGAACCAGTTTAACCAGCATATTTACCTCCATACATGGAGTCTGGCTATTGAGGTTCACTATTATATTCTTTGGGGTGCCTTGCTTTGGTTCCTAGCTAAGCGTGTCAAACATCAAAATCAATTTAGAGGCCTAGTCTTTATGGTATCTCTTGCCTGCTTTATGGTGAGCTTCCTATCAATGTTTATTAGTGCTTTCTTTGTTGATAGTTTTTCTCGCTTATATTTCTCATCAATTACGCATGCCTATCCATTCTTCCTAGGCTCGCTCTTTGCGACACTTTCGGGTGTGTATGAAACGACCGCTAGGTTCAAGAAAAATATACGTCTTTGGACTCTGAAAAAGACAGTCCTTTATATGGTAGGGAGTTTTGCCTTGCTCGTATTGTTGGGCTTAGTCCTTCATTTTGAGGAACGCATCACCTATCTATTTGGTTTTGTTTTGGCTAGTTTGTTCACGGCTGTTATGATCTACTCTGCCCGTGTCCTCCATGAGAAATTGCCTGGAAAATCAGAGCCTGCTCTTATTAGTTATCTGGCAGAAATCAGTTATAGTGTCTATCTTTTTCACTGGCCACTATATATTATCTTTAGTCAATTGACCAATAATATTATTGCAGTCATTCTGACAACGATTCTGTCAATTGTTTTTGCGACACTTTCCTACTATATAATAGAGCCATTTATTGCAGGAAGAAAAGCCAGTCTCTTTGGAATAGATTTGGATTTGACACCTTACCGACATATTGTGCTTTATGTATTTAGTGGTCTCACCTTAATTACAGTGCTTATTTCTCTCTTTGCGCCGGCTGTAGGGAACTTTGAGAAAGATTTAGAAGCTAATGGTTTGTCGCAAGCTCAAACTAAGATGAAATTGACGCGTACAAATGCGGAGAACAGTCAGGCTACTTCATTTGGTGTGAATAAGGGAGTGACAATTTTAGGGGACTCCGTAGCTCTTAGATCAAAAGATCAGCTGGAATCAAGTATTGATAATGTCGCTATAGATGCAGTAGTCAGTCGTAACCTATCAACAATCAACGATTTGCTTAAAGATTACGCGGATAGTAATGCTCTTGCTAAGGATGTTGTCATTGCTGGTGGTGTTAATGAGATTGACGACTATAAAGGCGTTATTAATAAAATCATCAAGAATTTACCTAAGGGTCACCATATTATCTTTGTAACACCATATAATGGAAGTAAATCTGGTAACGAGGCTCAATCTTTGCTTCAGTTACGTAAGTATGAGTTAGAGATGGCGGAGAAATATGACTTTGTGACAGTTGCTGACTGGTATCAAGTGGCTAAAGAAAATATTTCTATCTGGAATGGTACAGATGGGGTTCACTTTGGATCTGATAGCGACTCAATTAACCGTGGAGCTAAACTCTATACTAAGACAATTAAAGAAGCTATAGAGAAAGCTGATAAGGCACCAGTTAAGGGTGGTAAGAAATAATTAAAAGAGAAGGCAAGTCTTGTCTTCTTTTTTATGGACAAATTTTGACTGCATTTTTTGTTTTGTGCTAAAATAAGCCTATGGCAAGAATATTAGATAATGATTTACTAGGAGATGAGGAGTATGTTGAGCGTACCCTTCGTCCTCAGTACTTTAAGGAATACATTGGTCAAGATAAGGTTAAAGACCAATTAAAGATTTTTATAGAGGCAGCTAAACTTCGTGATGAAGCACTAGATCATACTCTTTTGTTTGGTCCTCCAGGTTTGGGGAAAACAACTATGGCTTTTGTGATAGCTAATGAGATGGGCGTCAATTTAAAGCAGACGTCTGGGCCAGCAATTGAAAAGGCTGGTGATTTAGTGGCTATACTCAATGACTTGGAGCCAGGTGATATCTTATTTATTGATGAGATTCACCGGATGCCAATGGCAGTGGAAGAAGTTCTTTATAGTGCTATGGAAGATTACTACATTGATATCATGATTGGTGCAGGCGAAACAAGTCGTAGTGTCCATCTAGAGTTACCACCTTTCACATTAGTAGGTGCAACTACTCGAGCAGGTATGTTGTCAAATCCATTGAGGGCTCGCTTTGGGATTAATGGTCATATGGAATATTATGAGCTACCAGATTTGAAGGAAATTATTGAACGTACTTCAGAAATCTTTGACATGACTATAACACCTGAAGCTGCTCTAGAGCTAGCACGTCGTAGCCGTGGGACGCCTCGTATTGCTAACCGCCTACTTAAGCGCGTGAGAGACTATGCACAAATTATGGGTGATGGCATCATTGATGATAAGATTGCAGACAAGGCGTTGACTATGTTGGATGTGGACCATGAAGGACTAGATTATGTCGACCAAAAAATTCTCCGCACCATGATTGAAATGTATGGTGGGGGACCGGTTGGTCTAGGTACCTTGTCGGTGAATATTGCAGAAGAGCGAGAAACGGTAGAAGATATGTATGAACCCTACCTAATTCAAAAAGGATTCATTATGCGTACACGAACAGGTCGTGTTGCAACGGTTAAAGCCTATGAACATATGGGGTACGACTACACTCAAGAAAGTTGATAAAAAATCCATCGAAGATGGATTTTTTTGTTTAGGCAAAAAATAAAATAAAGAAAAAGAAAAAAACTTAAAAAATCCCTTGCAATGAGTAGGTTCTTTTGTTATTATATTATGGTGCTGTAAATACAGCGCTTAGCTATGATACAAGAGGTTGCGACACGCCTGGTTGCACTGCCACGCAATCCGTGTTGGTTTTCTTGAGGAGCTAGCCTATTATCTTAAATAGACGAAAGAGGAGAAAAAATGGCAAACAAAAAAATTCGTATCCGTTTGAAAGCTTACGAACACCGTACGCTTGATACAGCGGCTGAAAAAATCGTAGAAACTGCAACTCGCACAGGTGCGACAGTTGCTGGGCCAGTTCCACTTCCAACTGAACGTAGTCTCTACACAATTATTCGTGCGACTCACAAATATAAAGATTCTCGCGAACAATTTGAAATGCGTACACACAAACGTCTTATCGACATCATCAACCCAACTCAAAAAACAGTTGACGCTTTGATGAAACTTGATCTTCCAAGTGGTGTGAACGTAGAAATCAAACTTTAATTAAAAGCTTGATTCATTGAGCATAAAAAACGCTCGTTAAAAACTTTTTTGAGCATAAAAAACGCTCATAAAAAACTTTTTGAAAAAACAATAAAGTAAAGGAAATATTTTCTCATGACAAAAGGAATCTTAGGGAAAAAAGTGGGAATGACTCAAATCTTCACTGAAGCAGGTGAATTTATCCCTGTTACTGTCATCGAAGCTACTCCAAACGTTGTGCTTCAAGTTAAGACTGTTGAAACAGACGGTTACGAAGCAGTTCAAGTTGGTTTTGACGACAAACGCGAAGTATTGAGCAACAAACCTGCCAAAGGCCACGTAGCGAAAGCTAACACAGCTCCTAAGCGCTTCATTCGTGAATTCAAAAACATTGAAGGCTTGGAAGTTGGATCAGAAATCACTGTTGACACATTCGAAGCTGGAGATGTTGTTGACGTAACTGGTACTTCAAAAGGTAAAGGTTTCCAAGGTGTTATCAAACGCCACGGTCAATCACGCGGACCTATGGCTCACGGTTCTCGTTACCACCGTCGTCCAGGTTCAATGGGACCTGTTGCGCCTAACCGTGTTTTCAAAAACAAACACTTGGCAGGACGTATGGGTGGCAACCGTGTGACAATTCAAAACCTTGAAGTTGTACAAGTTATCCCAGAGAAAAACGTTATCCTTATCAAAGGTAACGTACCAGGTGCTAAGAAATCTCTTATCACTATCAAATCAGCAGTTAAAGCTGCTAAATAATAAGAAAGGAGAAATCAGTTAAAAATGGCAAACGTAAAACTATTTGACCAAACTGGTAAAGAAGTTAGCACAGTTGAACTTAACGACGCTATCTTCGGTATCGAACCAAACGAATCAGTAGTATTTGATGTCGTAATCAGCCAACGTGCTAGCCTTCGCCAAGGTACTCACGCGGTTAAAAACCGTTCAGCAGTATCAGGTGGTGGACGTAAACCATGGCGTCAAAAAGGAACTGGACGTGCTCGTCAAGGTTCTATCCGCTCACCACAATGGCGTGGTGGTGGTGTTGTCTTCGGACCAACTCCACGTTCATACGGATACAAACTTCCACAAAAAGTTCGTCGCCTTGCATTGAAATCTGTTTACTCAGCTAAAGTTGCAGAAGATAAATTTGTAGCAGTTGAAGCTCTTTCATTTGCAGCTCCAAAAACTGCTGAATTCGCAAACGTTCTTTCAGCTCTTAGCATCGATTCTAAAGTACTTGTTATCGTTGAAGAAGGAAACAAATTCGCTGAACTTTCAGCACGTAACCTTGCAAACGTAACTGTTGCAACTCCTGCAACTGCAAGTGTACTTGACATCGTAAACGCAGATAAACTTCTTGTTACTAAAGAAGCTATCTCATCAATCGAGGAGGTTCTTGCATAATGAATTTGTATGACGTAATCAAAAAACCTGTTATCACTGAGAAATCTATGGTTGCTCTTGAAGCAGGAAAATACACTTTCGAAGTTGATACACGTGCACACAAACTCTTGATCAAACAAGCAGTTGAAGCTGCATTTGAAGGTGTTAAAGTTGCTAGCGTGAACACTGTAACTGTTAAACCAAAACAAAAACGTGTTGGACGTTACACTGGTTTCACTTCAAAAACTAAAAAAGCTATCATCACTCTTACAGCTGATTCTAAAGCAATCGAGTTGTTTGCAGCTGAAGCTGAATAATCAAAGGAGAAATTAACGTGGGTATTAAAGTTTATAAACCAACGACAAATGGCCGTCGTAACATGACTTCTTTGGATTTCGCAGAAATCACTACAAGCACTCCTGAAAAATCATTGCTTGTTTCTCTTAAGAACAAAGCTGGTCGTAACAACAACGGTCGTATCACTGTACGTCACCAAGGTGGCGGACACAAACGTCACTACCGTTTGATTGACTTCAAACGTAACAAAGATGGCGTTGAAGCAGTTGTTAAAACAATTGAGTATGATCCAAACCGTACTGCAAACATCGCTCTTGTACACTACACTGACGGGGTTAAAGCTTACATCATCGCACCTAAAGGTCTTGAAGTAGGTCAACGTATCGTTTCAGGTCCAGATGCGGATATCAAAGTTGGTAACGCTCTTCCACTTGCAAACATCCCAGTTGGTACAGTTATCCACAACATTGAGCTTCAACCAGGTAAAGGTGCTGAACTTATCCGTGCTGCTGGTGCATCTGCTCAAGTTTTGGGTCAAGAAGGTAAATACGTACTTGTTCGTCTTCAATCAGGCGAAGTTCGTATGGTTCTTGGTACATGTCGTGCAACTATCGGTACTGTAGGTAACGAACAACAATCACTTATCAACCTTGGTAAAGCCGGCCGTAATCGCTGGAAAGGTATTCGCCCAACAGTTCGTGGTTCTGTAATGAACCCTAACGATCACCCACACGGTGGTGGTGAAGGTAAAGCACCAGTTGGACGTAAAGCGCCATCTACTCCATGGGGTAAACCTGCGCTTGGTCTTAAAACTCGTAACAAGAAAGCTAAATCTGACAAACTTATCGTTCGTCGTCGTAACGAAAAATAATTTAGTCGCTTAGCACATAACATCCGCCAACTCGGTAGCACTTCTTAGTGCAAGCCGCTGTGGTACATTCAATTTAAAGGAGAAAACTACAAAATGGGACGTAGTCTTAAAAAAGGACCTTTCGTCGATGAGCATTTGATGAAAAAAGTTGAAGCTCAAGCAAATGACGAAAAGAAAAAAGTAATTAAAACTTGGTCACGTCGTTCAACGATTTTCCCAAGTTTCATCGGATATACTATCGCAGTTTATGATGGACGTAAACACGTTCCTGTTTACATCCAAGAAGACATGGTAGGTCACAAACTTGGTGAATTTGCACCAACTCGTACTTACAAAGGTCACGCAGCTGACGATAAGAAAACACGTCGTTAATAGGAGGAGGACACAATGGCAGAAATTACTTCAGCTAAAGCAATGGCTCGTACAGTGCGTGTTTCACCTCGTAAAACACGTCTTGTTCTTGATCTTATCCGTGGTAAGAACGTTGCTGATGCAATCGCAATCTTGAAATTCACTCCAAACAAAGCAGCACGCATTGTTGAGAAAACTCTTAACTCTGCTATCGCTAACGCAGAAAACAACTTTGGTTTGGAAAAAGCTAACTTGGTAGTATCTGAAACATTCGCAAACGAAGGACCAACAATGAAACGTTTCCGTCCACGTGCGAAAGGTTCAGCTTCACCAATCAACAAACGCACAACTCACGTAACAGTAGTTGTGTCAGAAAAATAAGGAGGTAAACTCGTGGGTCAAAAAGTACATCCAATTGGTATGCGTGTCGGGATCATCCGTGACTGGGATGCGAAATGGTATGCTGAAAAAGAATACGCAGATTACCTTCACGAAGATTTGGCAATCCGCAAATTCATTCAAAAAGAACTTGCAGACGCTTCAGTTTCAACTATTGAAATTGAACGTGCTGTAAACAAAGTTATTGTTTCACTTCACACTGCTAAACCAGGTATGGTTATCGGTAAAGGTGGATCAAACGTTGACGCTCTTCGCGCTCAACTTAACAAATTGACTGGAAAACAAGTACACATCAACATCGTTGAAATCAAGAAACCTGATTTGGACGCTCACCTTGTTGGTGAAACAATTGCTCGCCAACTTGAGCAACGTGTTGCTTTCCGTCGTGCACAAAAACAAGCTATCCAACGTGCAATGCGTGCTGGAGCTAAAGGAATCAAAACTCAAGTATCAGGTCGTTTGAACGGTGCAGATATCGCCCGTGCAGAAGGATACTCTGAAGGTACAGTTCCGCTTCACACACTTCGCGCTGATATCGATTACGCTTGGGAAGAAGCTGACACAACTTACGGTAAACTTGGTGTTAAAGTTTGGATCTACCGTGGAGAAGTTCTTCCAGCTCGTAAAAACACTAAAGGAGGCAAATAACAAATGTTAGTACCTAAACGTGTTAAACACCGTCGTGAATTCCGTGGAAAAATGCGCGGTGAGGCTAAAGGTGGTAAAGAAGTATCATTCGGTGAATACGGTCTTCAAGCTACAACTAGCCACTGGATCACAAACCGTCAAATCGAGGCTGCTCGTATTGCCATGACTCGTTACATGAAACGTGGTGGTAAGGTTTGGATCAAGATCTTCCCACACAAATCATACACTGCTAAAGCTATCGGTGTACGTATGGGTTCTGGTAAAGGGGCACCTGAAGGTTGGGTAGCACCAGTTAAACGTGGTAAAGTAATGTTCGAAATCGCAGGTGTTTCTGAAGAAGTTGCACGTGAAGCGCTTCGTCTTGCTAGCCATAAATTGCCAGTTAAATGTAAATTCGTGAAACGTGAAGCAGAATAAGGAGAAGACATGAAACTTGAAGAAATCAAAAAGTTTGTTGCTGAGCTTCGTGGCTTGTCTCAAGAAGAGCTTGCTAAAAAAGAAAACGAACTTAAGAAAGAACTTTTCGACCTTCGTTTCCAAGCTGCAGCAGGTCAACTTGATCAAACTGCCCGTTTGAACGAAGTGAAAAAACAAATTGCACGTGTTAAAACTGTGCAATCTGAAATCAAATAATAGATTGGGAAAGGAGCAATTCTAATAATGGAACGTAATCAACGTAAAACCCTTGTTGGACGCGTAGTATCTGACAAGATGGATAAAACAATCACAGTTGTAGTTGAAACTAAACGTAACCACCCAGTCTATGGTAAACGTATCAACTATTCTAAAAAATACAAAGCACATGATGAAAACAACGTTGCTAAAGAAGGCGATATCGTTCGTATCATGGAAACTCGCCCACTTTCAGCTACAAAACGCTTCCGTCTTGTAGAAGTTGTGGAAGAAGCTGTTATTATCTAATAAAACTAAAAGGAGACAATTGAAATGATTCAACAAGAAAGTCGCTTAAAAGTTGCTGATAATAGCGGTGCTCGTGAAATCTTGACTATCAAAGTTCTTGGTGGTTCAGGACGTAAATTCGCTAACATCGGCGACGTTATCGTTGCAACTGTAAAACAAGCTACACCAGGTGGAGCTGTTAAAAAAGGTGATGTTGTTAAAGCTGTTATCGTTCGTACAAAAACTGGTGCTCGCCGTCCAGACGGTTCATACATCAAGTTTGATGACAACGCTGCAGTAATCATCCGCGATGACAAAACTCCTCGTGGAACTCGTATCTTTGGCCCTGTTGCACGTGAATTGCGTGAAGGTGGATACATGCGTATCGTATCTTTGGCGCCAGAAGTACTTTAATCTGAATTAACACAAACTTAGTCCCCTGATATATTCAGGGTGCCCATTAGGGCGTAAGAAATAATAGGAGAAATACTCAAATGTTTGTAAAAAAAGGCGATAAAGTTCGCGTTATTGCTGGTAAAGACAAAGGAACTGAAGCAGTAGTTCTTAAAGCTCTTCCAAAAGTAAACAAAGTTGTTGTTGAAGGTGTTGCAATCATCAAAAAACACCAAAAACCATCAGCTGAAAACCCTCAAGGTGCTATCGTGGAAAAAGAAGCACCAATCCATGCTTCAAACGTTCAAGTTCTTGACAAGAACGGTGTAGCTGGACGTGTAGGTTACAAAGTTGTTGACGGCAAAAAAGTTCGTTACAACAAAAAATCAGGCGAAGTGCTTGACTAATCACGAAGGAAAGGAGAAAGTATTAAATGGCTAACCGTCTTAAAGAAAAATACACTAACGAAGTAATTCCAGCTTTGACTGAAAAATTTAACTATTCTTCAGTTATGGCTGTGCCAAAAGTTGATAAAATCGTTATCAACATGGGTGTTGGTGAAGCTGTAAACAACGCTAAAACTCTTGAAAAAGCTGCTGCTGAGTTGGCACTTATTTCAGGTCAAAAACCATTGATTACTAAAGCTAAGAAATCAATCGCTGGCTTCCGTCTTCGTGAAGGTGTAGCGATCGGTGCTAAAGTTACCCTTCGTGGTGAACGCATGTACGAATTCTTGGATAAATTGGTATCAGTATCACTTCCACGTGTTCGTGACTTCCATGGTGTTCCAACTAAATCATTTGATGGACGTGGTAACTACACACTTGGTGTTAAAGAACAACTTATCTTCCCAGAAATCAACTTCGACGATGTTGATAAAGTACGTGGTATGGATATCGTTATCGTAACTACTGCTAACACTGACGAAGAAGGTCGTGAATTGCTTAAAGGCCTTGGAATGCCTTTTGCAAAATAATCTAGGAGGTAAATAAATTGGCTAAAAAATCAATGATTGCTAAGAACAAACGCCCTGCGAAGTTCTCTACGCAAGCTTACACTCGTTGCGAACGTTGTGGACGTCCACACTCAGTTTATCGCAAATTTAAACTTTGCCGTGTTTGCTTCCGTGAATTGGCTTACAAAGGTCAAATTCCAGGTGTTACCAAAGCTTCTTGGTAAAAACATGGTACAATCAATTTAGTTTTACCTAATTTGATTGTATTAAACACAATCTGAGCCTAGCTCAATCATTAACTAGCAAGTGAATTATTCAAACTACTAGTAAGAGGAGAAAATATAAAATGGTTATGACTGACCCAATTGCAGATTTCTTGACACGTATTCGTAACGCTAACCAAGCTAAACACGAAGTACTTGAAGTACCTGCATCAAACATTAAAAAAGGTATCGCTGACATCCTTAAACGTGAAGGTTTCGTAAAAAACGTTGAAGTTATCGAAGATGACAAACAAGGTATCATCCGCGTATTCTTGAAATACGGACAAAACGGTGAACGTGTTATCACTAACTTGAAACGTATCTCAAAACCAGGTCTTCGTGTTTACTCTAAACGTGAAGATGTTCCTAAAGTTCTTAACGGACTTGGAATCGCGATCATCTCTACTTCAGAAGGTCTTTTGACTGACAAAGAAGCTCGTCAAAAGAACGTTGGTGGAGAAGTTATCGCTTACGTTTGGTAAGAAGCTGATACTAAGCACTTATCTCAAATGATTTGTGCGAGTTTCGTTGATTATATTCAATGAAACTCATCCCCGTGAAAACTAGTCACTTTGTGGCTTGATAATCTAACAGGAGAATTAAATACTATGTCACGTATTGGTAATAAAGTTATTACTTTGCCTGCTGGTGTTGAAGTAACAAACAACGATAACGTTGTTACTGTTAAAGGACCTAAAGGCGAACTCACTCGTGAGTTTAACAAAAACATTGAAATCAAAGTTGAAGGCAACGAAGTTACACTTCACCGTCCAAACGACTCAAAAGAAAACAAAACAATCCACGGTACTTCACGTGCAAACTTGAACAACATGGTTGTTGGTGTTTCTGAAGGTTTCAAAAAAGAACTTGAAATGCGCGGTGTCGGATATCGTGCGCAACTCCAAGGAACAAAACTTGTTCTTTCAGTTGGTAAATCTCACCAAGACGAAGTTGAAGCTCCAGAAGGTATTACTTTTGAAGTACCATCTGCAACTTCAATCGTTGTAAGTGGTATTAACAAAGAAGTTGTTGGTCAAACAGCTGCTTACATCCGTAGCCTTCGTTCACCAGAACCTTACAAAGGTAAAGGTATCCGTTACGTTGGTGAATACGTACGTCGTAAAGAAGGTAAAACTGGTAAATAATAGGATTTTATCCTTTTGGCAATTCTTTTTGGATTGTCTCTTTACCAAAAGCTCTCATGAGCAAGCATTATAATTAAGAGGTGAAAATTGTGATTTCGAAACCAGATAAAAACAAACTCCGCCAAAAACGCCACCGTCGCGTTCGCGGAAAACTCTCTGGAACTGCTGATCGCCCACGTTTGAACATTTTCCGTTCTAATACAGGCATCTACGCTCAAGTTATTGATGACGTAGCGGGTGTAACGCTCGCAAGTGCATCAACTCTTGATAAAGAAGTTTCTAAAGGAACTAAAACAGAACAAGCCGTTGTTGTCGGTAAACTTGTTGCTGAACGCGCAGTAGCTAAAGGTATTTCTGAAGTGGTGTTTGACCGCGGTGGATATCTCTATCACGGACGTGTTAAAGCTTTGGCTGACTCAGCTCGTGAAAACGGATTGAAATTCTAATAGGGAGGACACTTAATAATGGCATTTAAAGATAATGCAGTAGAACTTGAAGAACGCGTAGTTGCTATCAACCGTGTTACTAAAGTTGTAAAAGGTGGACGCAACATGCGTTTTGCTGCTCTTGTTGTTGTTGGTGACCGTAATGGTCGCGTAGGATTTGGTACTGGTAAATCTCAAGAGGTTCCAGAAGCTATCCGTAAAGCAGTTGAAGCAGCTAAGAAAAACCTTATCGAAGTTCCTATGGTTGGTACAACTATTCCTCACGAAGTTCGTTCAGAATTTGGTGGAGCGAAAGTATTGTTGAAACCAGCTGTTGAAGGGGCTGGGGTTGCCGCTGGTGGTGCAGTTCGTGCCGTCATCGAATTGGCGGGTGTTGCTGATGTAACATCTAAATCACTCGGTTCAAACACTCCAATCAACATCGTTCGTGCGACTGTTGAAGGATTGAAACAACTTAAACGTGCTGAAGAAGTTGCGGCTCTTCGTGGCATCTCAGTATCTGACTTGGCATAAGAAAGGAGATAACAATGGCTCAAATTAAAATTACTTTGACTAAGTCTCCAATCGGACGCAAACCAGAACAACGTAAAACAGTTGTTGCTCTTGGACTTGGTAAATTGAATAGCTCAGTTGTTAAAGAAGACAACGCTGCTATCCGTGGTATGGTCAACGCAGTATCTCACTTGGTAACTGTGGAAGACGTTAAATAAAAATTGATTTAAGTCGTGAGGGTTCCCTTGCGACTTAAACTGAATTTCATGTATAGGCGAGTTTCTAATTGAGCTACCTTACTTGGTTAGAGGCGCTAGCATTTTACAAAAAGAGGAGAAAATAATAATGAAACTTCATGAATTGAAACCTGCTGAAGGTTCTCGTAAAGTCCGTAACCGTGTAGGTCGTGGTACTTCATCTGGTAACGGTAAAACTTCAGGCCGTGGTCAAAAAGGTCAAAAAGCTCGTAGCGGTGGTGGCGTACGTCCAGGATTTGAAGGTGGACAAACTCCATTGTTCCGTCGTCTTCCAAAACGTGGATTCACTAACATCAACGCTAAAGAATACGCACTTGTAAACCTTGATCAATTGAACGTCTTTGAAGATGGTACAGAAGTAACTCCAGCAGTTCTTAAAGAAGCTGGAATCGTTCGTGCTGAAAAATCAGGCGTTAAAGTTCTTGGTAACGGCGAATTGACTAAGAAATTGACTGTTAAAGCAGCTAAATTCTCAAAATCTGCTGAAGCAGCTATCACTGCTAAAGGTGGTTCAATCGAAGTCATCTAATGAGGGGTAACTCATTATGTTCTTTAAACTATTAAAAGACGCATTGAAAGTCAAAAACGTTCGTAATAAGATTTTATTTACAATCTTCATTATTTTCGTTTTTCGTGTAGGGACTCATGTAACAGTTCCTGGTATCAATGCGGAAAGTTTGAAACAATTAAGTGATTTACCTTTCTTGAACATGCTTAACTTGGTGTCTGGTAATGCCATGAATAACTTCTCTATCTTCTCGATGGGGGTTAGTCCTTACATTACAGCATCAATCATTGTCCAACTTTTGCAGATGGATATTTATCCAAAATTTGTAGAGTGGGGCAAACAAGGGGAAGTTGGTCGTCGTAAATTGAACCAAGCGACTCGCTACATCACTCTTGTTTTAGCCTTTGTTCAATCGATTGGTATTACAGCAAGTTTTAATACTCTCTCATCAATTTCATTGGTTAAAACACCAAATGTTTCAACCTACCTATTGATTGGGACAATTCTAACTGCTGGTAGCATAATTGTGACATGGCTTGGTGAACAAATCACAGATAAAGGTTTTGGTAATGGTGTGTCAATGATTATCTTTTCAGGGATCATTGCTTCTATTCCAAAAATGTTCTCAACAATTTACGAGGATTTCTTTGTCAACGTTCGTTCAGGAGAATTGACTCGTTCATATATCATAGTTGCTTTGCTAATTGTGGTAGGTTTGGCGATTGTCTTCTTTACGACATTTGTTCAACAGGCAGAATATCAAATTCCAATTCAATATACTAAATTGGTTCAAGGAGCTCCAACGAGTTCTTACCTTCCATTGAAAGTTAATCCAGCTGGTGTTATTCCCGTTATCTTTGCTAGCTCGATTACAACAATTCCTAGTACTATTCTTCCATTCTTCTCGAAGGTTACATGGTTATCACACTTACAAGGACTACTCTCGTATAATACACCTAGTGGAATGATTACTTACGCGATATTGATTATCTTGTTCTCATTCTTCTACACATTTGTCCAAGTAAATCCTGAAAAAACTGCTGAAAATCTTCAAAAGAATGGGTCTTACATTCCTAGTGTTCGTCCAGGTCGTGAGACTGAAAAGTACATGTCTTCATTGCTTAAGAGATTGGCAACAATCGGGGCTGTATTTCTCGCGTTTATTTCATTGGCTCCAATTGCGGCTCAACAATTTATGCACCTTACAAGCTCAATCGCGCTTGGTGGTACATCTCTCTTGATCTTGATTTCAACTGGTATCGAAGGTATGAAACAACTCGAAGGTTACCTATTGAAACGTCAGTACGTTGGATTTATGAATCTTGAAGACTAAGTCTTCTCATGAACAATTGAGAGGGAAAGAAAGGTTACTTTCTGTCCCTTCTCTTTTGTTTTTTGATAACTCTACCAATGTTTTTAAACTTTGATAGAGTTATTTGAAAACAAAAATAAGGAGTTCGTAAGATGAATCTTTTAATTATGGGTCTACCAGGTGCTGGTAAAGGGACTCAAGCTGCAAAAATTGTTGAAGAATTTGGTGTAGCTCACATCTCAACTGGTGATATGTTCCGTGCTGCTATGGCTAACCAAACTGAAATGGGTGTTTTGGCCAAATCATTCATCGATAAAGGTGAATTGGTACCAGATGAAGTAACAAACGGAATCGTTAAAGAGCGTTTGGCTCAAGACGACATTAAGGAAAAAGGATTCCTTTTGGATGGTTTTCCTCGCACAATCGAACAAGCTCATGCCTTGGATCAAATCTTGGTTGATCTTGGTTTGGAGCTTGATGGAGTAATCAATATCGAAGTGGATCCATCTTGCCTTCTTGAACGCTTGAGTGGTCGTATTATTCACCGCGAAACAGGTGAAACTTACCATAAAGTATTCAACCCACCAGCTGACTACAAGGAAGAAGACTATTACCAACGTGAAGATGACAAACCAGAAACAGTGAAACGCCGCTTGGATGTGAATATTGCTCAAGGTGAGCCAATTATTGCACATTACCGTGAGCTTGGTCTTGTATCTGATATTCAAGGTAACCAAGATATCGACGATGTATTCGCTGATGTTAAAAAAGCGATTGCAGCAATTAAATAATTATATAATCTTACTTGCGTATCAGACTTAAGCATGTTATAATACTTTAGTCTGACTTATAATTGTTACCTCTGTGCTCAGAGGAAATCAAATCGAAATTTTAGGGGGTACTTTTGCGTGGCAAAAGAAGACGTGATTGAAATTGAAGGTAAAGTTGTAGAAACTATGCCTAATGCTATGTTTACTGTTGAATTGGAAAATGGACACCAAATTTTGGCGACAGTTTCTGGTAAAATCCGTAAAAACTACATTCGTATTTTGGTCGGTGACCGTGTGACTGTTGAAATGAGTCCTTATGATTTGACACGTGGACGCATCACATACCGCTTTAAATAATCGAAATAATTGGAGGGATTGAAACATGAAGGTAAGACCATCGGTTAAACCAATTTGCGAATACTGTAAAGTTATTCGTCGTAACGGTCGTGTTATGGTAATTTGTCCAACAAATCCAAAACACAAACAACGTCAAGGATAATATAGAAAGGAGAAATCATGGCTCGTATTGCTGGAGTTGACATTCCAAACGATAAACGTGTAGTAATTTCACTTACTTACGTATACGGTATCGGACTTGCAACATCTAAGAAAATCTTGGCTGCTGCAGGTGTTTCTGAAGACATCCGCGTTAAAGATTTGACAAACGATCAAGAAGACGCTATCCGTCGCGAAGTGGATGCAATCAAAGTTGAAGGTGACCTTCGTCGTGAAGTTAACCTTAACATCAAACGTTTGATGGAAATCGGTTCATACCGTGGTATCCGTCACCGTCGTGGACTTCCTGTCCGTGGACAAAACACTAAAAACAATGCCCGCACTCGTAAAGGTAAAGCTGTTGCGATTGCAGGTAAGAAAAAATAATTAAAATAAAATAGGAGGTAAAAACATTGGCTAAACCAACACGTAAACGTCGTGTGAAAAAGAATATCGAATCTGGTATTGCTCACATTCACGCTACTTTCAATAACACTATTGTTATGATTACAGATGTGCATGGTAACGCTGTAGCATGGTCATCAGCTGGTGCTCTTGGTTTCAAAGGTTCTCGTAAATCTACACCATTTGCTGCACAAATGGCTTCAGAAGCTGCTGCTAAATCTGCACAAGAACATGGTCTTAAAACAGTTGAAGTAACTGTTAAAGGTCCTGGTTCAGGTCGTGAGTCTGCTATCCGTGCTCTTGCTGCTGCAGGTCTTGAAGTAACAGCAATCCGTGATGTAACACCTGTACCACATAATGGTTGTCGTCCTCCAAAACGTCGTCGTGTGTAATCTTTAATAACAATAGTACACAAGGTTCGTTTCGAGGGAGTATAATAAATGATTGAGTTTGAAAAACCAATAATAACAAAAATTGATGAAAATAAAGATTACGGCAAATTTGTCATCGAACCACTAGAACGTGGTTATGGTACAACTTTGGGTAACTCTCTTCGTCGTGTACTTTTGTCATCACTTCCAGGTGCTGCCGTAACATCAATTAAGATTGATGGAGTACTCCACGAATTTGATACCGTACCAGGCGTCCGTGAAGACGTGATGCAAATCATCCTTAATATTAAAGGACTTGCTGTAAAATCTTACGTCGAAGACGAAAAAACAATTGAACTTGATGTTCAAGGTCCAGCTGAAGTTACTGCTGGAGATATCTTGACTGATAGCGACATTGAAATTGTTAACCCTGATCATTATCTTTTCACTATCGCTGAAGGAGCTTCTTTGAAAGCGACTATGACAGTAGCTACAAACCGTGGTTATGTTCCAGCAGATGAAAACAAGAAAGATGATGCACCAGTGGGAACATTGGCTGTAGATTCAATCTACACACCAGTGAAAAAAGTCAATTATCAAGTTGAACCTGCCCGTGTAGGTAGCAACGATGGTTTTGATAAATTGACAATCGAAATCATGACAAACGGAACAATCATCCCTGAAGATGCCCTCGGTCTCTCGGCTCGCGTTTTGATTGAACACTTGAACTTGTTTACTGACCTTACTGATGTTGCTAAAGCTACTGATGTAATGAAAGAAACTGAAAAAGTGAACGATGAAAAGGTGCTTGACCGTACCATCGAAGAACTTGATTTGTCTGTACGCTCATATAACTGTTTGAAACGTGCCGGTATTAATACCGTTCATGATTTGACAGAAAAAACTGAGCCTGAAATGATGAAAGTCCGTAACCTAGGTCGTAAATCTCTTGAAGAAGTCAAAGTTAAGTTGGCTGATCTTGGACTTGGACTCAAAAACGATAAATAATAATATAGGAGGATAACATGGCTTACCGTAAACTTGGACGCACAAGCTCACAACGTAAAGCGGTTCTTCGTGATTTGACTACAGATCTTATCATTAACGAAGCAATCGTTACAACTGAAGCACGTGCTAAAGAAATCCGTAAAACAGTTGAAAAAATGATCACTCTTGGTAAACGTGGTGATTTGCACGCACGTCGTCAAGCAGCTGCATTTGTACGTAACGAAATTGCATCTGAAAGCTATGATGAAGCAACTGATAAATATACATCAACAACTGCTCTTCAAAAACTTTTCTCAGAAATCGCACCTCGTTATGCTGAACGTAACGGTGGATACACTCGTATCCTTAAAACAGAACCACGTCGTGGCGATGCTGCCCCAATGGCAATCATCGAACTTGTTTAATTTTTATCAATTTTGTTGAGTGTTATGATGATGGAATAGCTTAGCTTTTCTTAGTCTAGCTCTGGTCTACCGCTGGGCAAAAGCCTAGCGGGAACACTCATCATAAAAATGGGAATAAATAAGCATGTAACGCTTGTTTACGAAAGGTAATACTGTTATTTTTCGTAAGCAGGCGTTTTTTTGGGCTATAAATCGTCTGAATATTTTGATATAATGGAATAAGCTTATTTCAAAAAGGGGGACATTATTTTGACAACAGCCAAGGAACTGCTTAAGCAAAGGTACTATGAGCCAATTAAGGAGCAACCTGAATTATTTGTGGGGATTGAGTTGGAATACCCTGTCGTTAATTTGAGTGGTAATGCGACAGATGTCTCTCTTACAAAACAGTTACTAGTCTATCTCATGGATAATTTTGATTTTCAAGCTGATAAGTATGATTCTGATAACAATCCTATTCAGCTTATTGATAAAGCTTCTGGAGATATGATTCTTTTTGAGGTCTCTTACAATACGATTGAGTTTGCTTTTGCAAAGGCTGAAAGAATCTCTGAGGTAGAGGAACGTTTGGATACTTACCTCGGTATAATCCAACCTTATCTTCAGAATCATAATCATGAGTTGCAAGGTTGGGGAGTGAATCCAAACTGGGAAAAAAATGACAACAGACCTGTTAAATCTCCTCGTTATGAGATGCTTATGGATTTTCTCGAGCTATCTAAAGCAAAGAAGGATCCTTTCTTTCATGATTATCCAGAATATGGTTCTTTCATCTGTGGGAGTCAGGTACAGTTAGATGTTTCAAAAACGTCCTATTTAAGGGTTTTAAATGCTTTTAATCAAATAGAGGGACCCAAGGCAGTATTATTGGCAAACTCTGAATTTTGGGGTTCTGATTGGGATTTAGCGCTTTCTCGTGATGTTTTCTGGGAGAATTCCATGCATGGTGTGTTTGAGGAAAATGCAGGGGTATTTCCCAAGGTGTTTAAGAGCGAAGATGACTATTTTTCTTACTTGTCTGAGACAGCCATTTTTACTGCTAAGCGTGGTGATGAAACCTACTATTTTGAACCAATACGTGCTAAAGACTATCTAAGTACGTCATCTGTCAAAGCACACTCTATTCATGGCGAAGTAGTCACTATTGAGCCAAGTGAGGAAGATTTTAAGACTCACCGTTCTTATCAATTCCAAGATTTAACGACGCGAGGGACGATTGAGTTTCGCAGTGTTTGTACTCAACCTTTCTCATCAACCTTTGCACCAGCAGCCTTTCACCTTGGTCTTTTAGTCAATTTGGAAAAGCTGGAAAATATTTTGAATGACTCACCTTTTTTTGAAGCATTTGACTATGATTTTCCTAGAATTCGTCGTTTATTTTCGAAAAAAGATATTTCTGCTACAGGCCTCAAAATGATTTTACCTTTGACAGAATCGTTATTGGCTTGTGCTGAGGATGGCTTAAAATCGCGTGGTTTTGGAGAAGAAGTTTACTTAGCTCCCCTTAGAGAGAAATTAGATAAACTGAATAAGAGTTTAGCTTAACATTTGATAAAAGATATAATAGATAACTTTTGCTAAAAAATTTAAAAAAAGGCAAAAAAGTATTGACGTCAGTAAACAATAAATGGTATTATATAGTAGTTGTTTCGAAAGAGACAAGAGAAAGTTATAAAAAACTTTCAAAAAAACTATTGACACGAGTTGTCAATCTTGATATAATAACTAATGTTGTTAGCGGAAATGGCGGAATTGGCAGACGCGCAGGACTAAGGATCCTGTGACCGCTTTAGGTCGTGAGGGTTCAAGTCCCTCTTTCCGCAGAGTAACCAGTCAGATGACTGGTTTTTTTGTATTAAAAAATCAAAACGCTTACAAATTGTAGAAAAGCTAGTTTTTTGAGTCTAATTGTGATAGAATAAACTTGTAAACGGGTTCAAACCCAAAAAAATATAGGAGGCCTTTATAATGGCAATCGTTTCAGCAGAAAAATTTGTCCAAGCAGCTCGTGATAATGGTTACGCAGTTGGTGGATTTAACACAAACAACCTTGAGTGGACTCAAGCTATCTTGCGTGCAGCAGAAGCTAAACAAGCTCCAGTACTTATCCAAACTTCTATGGGTGCAGCTAAGTACATGGGTGGTTACAAATTGTGTAAAGTTCTTATCGAAGAATTGGTTGAATCAATGGGTATCACTGTACCAGTTGCTATTCACCTTGACCACGGTCACTACGATGATGCTTTGGAATGTATCCGTGTAGGTTACACTTCAGTTATGTTTGACGGTTCACACCTTCCAGTTGAAGAAAACCTTGAAAAAGCAGCTAAAGTTGTTGAATTTGCACACGCTAACGGTGTATCAGTTGAAGCTGAAGTTGGTACAATCGGTGGTGAAGAAGATGGTATCATCGGTGATGGTGAATTGGCACCAATCGAAGATGCTAAAGCTATGGTTGCAACTGGTATCGACTTCCTTGCAGCAGGTATCGGTAACATCCACGGTCCTTACCCAGAAAACTGGAGCGGACTTCACCTTGACCACTTGCAAAAATTGACAGAAGCTGTTCCTAACTTCCCAATCGTATTGCACGGTGGATCAGGTATTCCTGATGATCAAATCCAAGAAGCTATCAAACTTGGTGTTGCTAAAGTTAACGTTAACACTGAATGTCAAATCGCATTTGCTAACGCAACACGTAAATTTGTTGCTGAATACGAAGCAAATGAAGCAGAATACGACAAGAAGAAACTCTTCGACCCACGTAAATTCTTGAAACCAGGTTTCGAAGCTATTACAGAAGCTGTTGAAGAACGTATCGACGTATTCGGTTCAGCAAACAAAGCTTAATTAGACTATATAAGCTTGAAAATAAAGGGTTTGTCCAATGTGGGCAAGCCTTTTTCTTATGTTTTGCCCCCGATTTCTAAATTTCAGTTCGTTTTGATTATAGAAGTAGCGCAAACAAAGCTTAATTAGCTTATTAAAACAAGGTCCTTTCTGGGTCTTGTTTTTTTGTACCAAAATAAATAGTTAGTATCTGCCAATTAATCTATGATTGAGAGTAAACAAATTTTAAAGAGTGGATATGGCTTTGGTTGATAGATTCTATTTCCTAACTTTTTAAGATATGCTATAATATGAATATGTTTGATAATTATATTGTACCTGTATTTTTTGGTGGTGGAGCTCTTGCTCTACTAGGTTTAGTGTTATTTGGTTGGGCCTTGCCTTCATTTTTGAAGGGTAAGTGGTCTTATTTGATTTCTTTGCTAGGTTTAGGTTTGGTTGCTTTTGCCTATTTTGATGCGGCGATTGTTATCACTTATAAAATTTGGCTTGGATTGCTAGGTGTTATCATGATTGGTTGGGGACTTCCTTTCAACAATCGCAAGGGACGCCGTGCGATGACTATTTTCTGGGCTGTCATGGCAATCGTTGTAGGTATTGCTGCTATTGCATTCACTATTGCTTATGGTGTTATTAACCGCCACTAACATGAATCTGTAAAACATGCTATAATAATGGCATGTTTTATTTTATGACCCTATCATTTATTATCATGCCTGCCTTGGGCTGCTTCTTAATAGGCTTGGCTTTTGCTAAACCAGATCGTTGGGACTTTTCTTGGATTTTATCCTTAATTGGTTTGGTGGCCTTTATTTCTTCTTTTTGGCATATAGCACGCGTAGATTTATGGTTTATGCTAAGTTATAGTGTTGGTCCTTTTTTGATGGGATTTGGTTTCTCCTGGGATCTAAGTAAGAAACGCCGTAGGCAGTTATTATTATTAGGGGCATTTTTCCTTATCTTTTTTGTGATTCTGTACTATCTTATTGTGCGAATCCTGAATACAGCTGTTGTCTAAAGGGGGGCTGTTGTGATGTTGCTAGATTTAGAAGAGAAGACACGTGTGCTTGTAGAAGATATTGTTGAACGTTCCGCTATTGGGCGAGGAGCTATCTTTGTTTTGGGGTTATCTTCCAGTGAGGTTGCTGGTGGGACTATCGGAAAAGCCTCTAGCCGTGAAATTGGTCAACGAATTGTGAAAACTATTCTTGAGGTTTTGGAAGCTAAAGGGATTTACTTGGCTGTTCAGGGCTGTGAACATTTGAATCGTGCTTTGGTTGTTGAGCGTGAGCTTGCCATGGCTAAAGATTTGGAAATTGTGAATGTTCTTCCAACCTTGCACGCTGGGGGAAGTGGTCAGCTGGCTGCTTTCGACTATATGAAGGATCCTGTTGAGGTGGAGGAAATTGTCGCTCAGGCTGGTATTGATATTGGGGATACATCTATTGGTATGCATGTGAAGAGGGTCCAAGTTCCTCTTCGTCCTATTACTCCAGAATTAGGTGGTGCTCATGTGACTGCTTTGGCGAGTCGTCCTAAATTAATTGGTGGAGCTCGTGCAGAGTATCTAGCAGATCCTATCCGTAAAAACTAAAAAGTATCGGACAAGAATGTCCGATACTTTTTCTGTTAGCTGGGCTTTTCGTTTTAATGATGGCGCTTGGCATAATCAACAAATTTGAATTTTTCAAGTTTGTGGCGACTTTCCGTAAATTGGAACTGTTTTCCATTGTTTAAATAAACTTTTGAACGGACACAGACAACGTGCTGGTCCTTACCTAGGTCGATAAGAATCTTATCCTGATCGGTAGCATTATCGATAGTGATTTCTTTAAAGGCGTGGGAAATGCTAAGGTTGAGCAGATTCTCAATGTAGTCGTAAATAGAGTATTCAGCAATGCTACGGTTTAGTTGAGGAACAAGGCTTGCATCTAGGTAATCAATATCTATAACAGAGGCACAGCTATCAACGACTCTTTGACGAACAACACGCCAAACCTGTCGGCTATTAGAAAAACCAGTTCTTTCTGAGAGTTTTGAATCAACAATGATTTTATCCAGAGAAATAACGTTGGTTTGCGAATTAAGGCCTTGTTGTTCTATTAGCTCCTGGTAACTAGTGAGGTCAGACACAGGAAAGTTGATTTGTTCCTGGTTAATAACCTGAGAGCCAGAGCCATGAATCTTTTTGACCAATCCTTCTTCAACGAGTAAGGTTAATGCTTTTCGTATAGTGTCTCGACTAACCTGGTAAGATTGAACCAGTTCTTGCTCGGTGGGGAGAAAGTCTCCCACTTGATACTTTTGCTCATGGATAGCTTTTTCTAAATCCTTATAAATAATCTGATATTTTTTCATCTTTCTCCTCATTTGTAGGTAAAAAAACATACAACCGATGTTTTTTTACAAAAATATGTTAAAAAAACACCAGAACACTTACAGACAAATTTGCAATCGTTTACAATCAGTTTATCAAGTCAATCAGATATTGTCAAAAAAGAAAAGGAGATTCAAATGGGTAAATTTGAACAAGAAGCCAAAGATCTGCTTGCTGCAATCGGTGGTAAAGAAAATGTGACTGCTGTTACTCACTGTGCGACGCGTATGCGTTTCGTTCTTGGTGATGACAAGAAGGCAGATGTGAAAACAATCGAAGCCATTCTTGCTGTTAAGGGGACTTTCACCAATGCAGGTCAATTTCAAGTTATCATTGGTAATGATGTACCAATCTTTTATAACGATTTCACTGCCGTATCAGGGATTGAAGGTGTTTCTAAAGAAGCTGCTAAATCAGCTGCTAAGAGCAACCAAAATCCAGTTCAGCGTGTTATGACAACCTTAGCGGAGATCTTTACGCCTATTATTCCAGCTTTGATTGTTGGGGGGCTTCTTCTTGGTCTGCAAAATGTCTTGGGTAGTATCCAATTCAGTAATCTAGGTGGTAAAACAATTGTTGAGGTCTCGAAATTCTGGGAAGGTGTTAATGAAATTGTTTCAGTCATCAGTGGTGCTATCTTTGGTTTCTTGCCAGTAGGTATCACATGGTCTGTCTCTCGTAAGATGGGGACAAGTCAAATTCTTGGTATTGTACTTGGGATTTGCTTGGTTCATCCTAGCTTGCTTAGTGCCTATGAATATGCGGCTCACAAGGCTGCAGGAGATATTCCACACTTTATCCTTGGTTTTGAAAAAGTTGGTTACCAAGGACAAGTTATTCCTGCCCTCTTGGCTGGTTTAACACTTGCTTACCTTGAAATTTTCTGGCGTAAATACATTCCAGAAGTTATCTCAATGATTTTTGTACCACTCTTGTCATTGGTTCCAGCAGTTATCCTTTCTTACGCTGTTCTTGGTCCAATTGGTTGGTGGCTTGGAGGCCTTATCTCAGGTGTGGTATTGGCCGGTTTGACTGGTCCTGTTAAATGGCTCTTCGGTGCAATCTTTGGTGCCATCTATGCACCATTTGTTATCACTGGTCTTCACCATATGACTAATGCGATTGACCTTGAGTTGGTGCGTACTGCTGGTGGTACTGGTTTATGGCCAATGATTGCTCTCTCTAACATTGCACAGGGTTCAGCAGTATTTGCTTACTACTTTATTAAACGTCACGATGAACGTGAAGCACAAATTTCACTTCCGGCAACTATTTCAGCTTATCTTGGTGTTACTGAACCAGCACTTTTTGGTGTTAACGTTAAGTATGTCTATCCATTAGTAGCAGGTATGTCTGCGTCTGCCTTGTCAGGCTTGCTTTCAGCGGTTTTTGGAGTTCAAGCAAACTCTATTGGTATCGGTGGTCTTCCAGCAATCCTCTCAATTAAACCTCAATATTGGGCAATCTTTGCGATTATCATGATTGTCGATATTGTAGTTGCTATGGTATTGACATTCCTCTTCCACAAAACTGGATTTTTAACGAAAACAGAGGAAGATGGGCACGCACAAGAAGCTCTTAAAGAAGCTTCAGAAGGTTTGGTACAACCAACGGTTCTTGTTGAATCAGCAGAGGTTGTTAGTCCACTTGCTGGCCAAGTTAAACCACTTAGCCAAGCCACAGACCCAGTCTTTTCATCAGGTGTAATGGGACAAGGTGTTGTCATCGAACCAAGTCAAGGCGAATTGGTTTCACCAGTGAATGGTACAGTGACAGTACTCTTCCCAACTAAGCACGCCGTAGGTATCGTTTCTGAAGAAGGTGTTGAAATGCTAATGCACATCGGTATGGATACGGTTAGTCTTGATGGGCAAGGTTTTGAAGCTCATGTTGTCCAAGGTGATAAAGTTGTTGTTGGTCAGCAATTGATTAGCTTTGATATGGATGTTATCAAAGAAGCTGGTCTAGTGACAGAAACACCTGTCATCGTGACCAATCAAGATGATTTCCAAGCAGATGTAGAAGGGGATCTTCCACGTGATATCAAACGTGGCGATGTTCTCATGATTGCTCATCGAACAAAATAAGTGAAGGGTGTGGAGACGTTACGGTCCGCCCTTTGATAAAAAAGAGGTTAAACAAATGGCATTAGATAAAACAAAGGTTGTTTACCAAATTTATCCAAAATCATATAAGGATACAACAGGGAATGGGATCGGTGATTTCAAAGGCATCATCGAAAAGATTCCTTATCTAGCAGAGTTGGGCGTGGATATGGTTTGGCTCAATCCTTTCTATCCAAGCCCACAACGTGACAATGGCTACGATATTTCAGACTACACAGCTGTCAACCCTGTCTTTGGGGATATGGCTGACTTTGAAGAAATGGTACGTGTCGGGAAAGAGCACAAGATTGACTTCATGCTAGACATGGTGCTTAACCATTGCTCAACGGAGCATGAGTGGTTCCAAAAAGCATTGGCTGGGGATAAGTATTACCAAGATTTCTTCTTCATTCAGGACCAACCAACCGATTGGTTATCTAAATTTGGTGGTTCTGCCTGGGCTCCTTTTGGAGATACAGGGAAATACTATCTTCACCTCTTTGATGAAACACAGGCAGACCTCAATTGGCGTAATCCCAATGTCCGTAAGGAGTTGTTTAAGGTGGTCAACTTCTGGCGGGACAAGGGCGTCAAAGGCTTCCGTTTCGATGTGATTAATTTGATTGGGAAAGATGAAGTCTTGGTGGATTGCCCTGAAAATGAAGGGAAACCAGCTTATACAGATAAACCTATTGTCCATGACTATCTTCACATGATGAATGAAGCGACTTTTGGCGCTGACGATAGTTTTATGACAGTTGGAGAGATGTCATCGACAACGATTGATAACTGTGTTCTCTATTCAGCACCGGAGCGCCACGAGTTGTCTATGGCCTTTAACTTCCATCATCTTAAAGTCGACTATGAAGATGGTCAAAAATGGACCATTACTCCATTTGATTTTGAAGAGCTCAAACGTCTCTATCATACTTGGGGCAAGGAAATGAGTGAACGTGGTGGTTGGAGTGCCCTTTTCTGGAATAACCATGACCAACCTCGTGCCTTGAATCGCTTTGTAGATATCAAGAACTTCCGTAATGAAGGAGCGACCATGCTAGCAGCTAGCATTCACTTGTCACGTGGAACTCCGTATATCTACATGGGCGAAGAGATTGGCATGATTGATCCAGACTATGATTCGATGGCAGATTATGTGGATGTCGAATCCATCAATGCCTACCAGATGCTTTTGGATCAAGGCAAGTCACCGGAGCAAGCCTTTAAGATTATCCAAGCCAAATCACGCGATAATTCTCGTACACCAATGCAATGGGATGCTTCTGAAAATGCAGGTTTTTCAACAGGCACTCCATGGTTGAAAGCTGGTAAATCTTACAAAGACATCAACGTTGAAAATGAAATCGACGGACCAATCTTTAAATTCTATAAAGAATTGATTCGCTTGCGTAAAGAAATGCCAATTATTTCAGAAGGCAGCTATCAGCCAGCACTTGAAGATAGTCAAGAAGTCTACGCCTTTGAGCGTCATTTAGACGGTCAAAAACTCTTGGTACTCAATAATTTCTATGGAAGCGAAGCTGAAGTGGAGATTCCAGCAGAATACCAGTCAGGGTGCGTGCTCTTGTCAAACTATGACGATGCAGAGCTTGCTGAAAAGGTAAGTTTTAAGCCTTATCAAACCCTAGCAATCTTAGTAAAATAAGCCAAACTTTCCTCAGTAAATGCTTTTGCTGGGGAATTTTGTTATAATGAAAGCACTTTTAATGTTGATGGAGGAAGTGTAATGACACGCTTACAAGATGATTTTTACCATGCGATTAATGGTGAGTGGGAAAAAACAGCAGTGATTCCCGATGATAAGCCACGTACAGGTGGTTTCTCAGATTTAGCAGATGAAATTGAAGACCTTATGCTTGAAACGACGGATCAGTGGTTGGCAGGAGAGAATATTCCAGACAATGCTATTCTACAAAACTTCATTAAGTTTCACCGTATGGCTGCGGACTTTGACAAACGTGAGGCATTGGGTATCGAGCCTGTTAAACCTTGGATTGAAGAATACAAGAAGCTTTCCTCATTCTCAGAATTTGCTTCGAAAATTGCTGAGTACGAGATGTCTGGTAAACCTAATGCGTTCCCATTCGGTGTATCTCCAGACTTTATGAATGCTCAATTAAATGTCCTCTGGGCAGCAGCGCCAAGTATTATTTTACCTGATACAACCTATTACACTGAGGATAATGAGAAGGGCAAGGAGCTTTTAGGAATTTGGCGTGAAATGGAAGAAGAACTCCTTGAGAAATATGGCTTTACAGCTGAAGAAATCAAAGATATCTTGGACAAGGTTATCGCCCTTGATGCTAAGTTGGCTAAGTATGTCCTTTCGAGTGAAGAATCTTCCGAGTATGTGGAACTCTACCACCCATATGATTGGGAAGACTTTACCAAGCTAGCACCGGAACTCCCACTTGATAACATCTTCACAGAAATCTTGGGACAAGTTCCTGATAAAGTTATCGTTCCTGAAGAGCGCTTCTGGACAGAATTTGCGGCAGAATATTATTCAGAAGATAATTGGGAGCTACTTAAGGCGAGCCTACTTATCGATGCTACGACAATTTGGAATGCCTATTTGACAGACGAACTTCGTGTTCTATTTGGAAAATATGGTCGTGCGCTTTCAGGAACACCACAAGCCTGGGACAAGAAAAAAGGAGCCTACTATTTGGCACAAGGACCTTACAATCAGGCTCTTGGACTTTGGTATGCAGGTGAAAAATTCTCTCCAGAAGCAAAAGCAGATGTTGAAGCGAAGGTGGCAACTATGATTGATGTTTATAAATCACGCCTTCAAACAGCAGATTGGTTGGCTCCTGAGACACGTGAAAAGGCTATTACGAAACTCAATGTCATCACACCTCATATCGGTTATCCAGAAAAACTACCTGAGACATATGATAAGAAGATTATTGATGAGAACTTGTCACTTGTTGAGAATGCACAGAAGTTAGTCGAAATTTCAGTTGCACATAGTTGGAGCAAGTGGAATCAACCTGTTGATCGTAGTGAGTGGCATATGCCTGCCCACATGGTTAATGCTTACTATGATCCACAGCAGAACCAAATTGTTTTCCCAGCAGCTATCCTTCAAGCACCTTTCTATGACCTTCACCAATCGTCATCAGCCAACTACGGTGGTATTGGTGCTGTCATTGCTCACGAGATTTCCCATGCCTTTGATACAAACGGAGCTTCCTTTGATGAGAATGGTAGTCTTAAGAACTGGTGGACTGAAGAAGACTATGCAGCCTTTAAGGAACGTACTGACAAGATTGTGGATCAGTTTGAGGGCTTGGACTCTTATGGTGCCAAGGTCAATGGTAAATTGACTGTTTCTGAGAATGTTGCTGACCTCGGTGGTGTAGCCTGTGCCTTAGAGGCCGCTAAACGAGATAAGGATTTTTCAGTTCGTGAGTTCTTTGTTAATTTTGCGACAATCTGGCGTATGAAAGCACGTGAAGAATACATGCAAATGTTAGCTAGCGTGGATGTGCATGCTCCAGCTAAATGGCGCACCAATGTTATCGTGAGCAACTTCGACGAATTCCACAAGGAATTTGATGTCAAAGAAGGCGATGGCATGTGGCGTGCCCCAGAAGATCGTGTGATTATTTGGTAATAATGATGAAATCTGTCCAAAAATGGATGGATTTCTTTATTTTTGTCGTTGTAAGGGTTTACATAACGACTAGAAAACGCTATAATATACTTGTGTTAAAGCTTGTGAAGTTTTTAACAAGTATTCAAAGGAGTTTCATATGACTAAACAAACTAAAGATGTTCAAACAGTAATTGATGAATTGGCAACAAAGGGTGTTGAAGCCCTTGATGCTATGGCTAACTTTACGCAGGAGCAAGTGGACCATATTGTTCACCAAGCTGCGATTGCTGCCCTAGATAAACACATGTATTTGGCTAAATTGGCCGTTGATGAAACAGGGCGCGGTATTTATGAAGATAAAGCCATCAAGAACATGTATGCTTCTGAATACATTTGGAATAGTATTAAATATGACAAAACTGTAGGCGTTATTGCTGAAGATAAAGAACAAGGCTTGGTTTCTATTGCTGAGCCGGTCGGTGTTATCTGTGGGGTTACACCAACAACTAACCCAACTTCAACAACCATTTTCAAAGCACTTATTGCTCTTAAGACACGTAACTCTATCATTTTTGCCTTCCACCCATCAGCTCAGAAATCATCTGCAGAGGCAGCTCGTATCGTCCGTGATGCAGCTATTGAAGCAGGTGCACCTAAGGACTGCATCCAGTGGATTGAAGAGCCATCTATCGAAGCAACTGGTCTTTTGATGAACCATCCTAAGATCGCCACAGTACTTGCGACTGGTGGACCTGGTATGGTTAAGGCTGCTTATTCAACTGGTAAACCAGCGCTTGGTGTAGGAGCCGGAAACGTCCCATCTTATATTGCTGCTGATGCTAAGGTTAAACGTGCTGTCAACGATATCATCGTTTCAAAGACTTTTGATAATGGTATGATTTGTGCTTCTGAACAAGCAGCTATCGTTGATGCAGCTATCTATGACGAAGTTAAGGCTGAATTTGAAGCACATCAATGTGTCATCATTTCTAAAAAAGCTGACATTGCTAAATTGGAAAAAGTCGTTCTTAATGAAGCGCGTACAGCTGTAAATGGTGCCATTGTAGGTCACTCAGCTATTGAAATTGCTGAAAAAGCTGGTCTTAAAGTTCCTGCAGGTACAAAATTGCTTTTGGCAGAAATTCCAGATGCAACAATGGAACACCCACTTGCCTTGGAAAAATTGTCTCCAGTACTTGCTCTTATCAAATCTGACGGCGTTGAAGATGGTTTCAAAAAAGCAGAAGGCATGCTCAATTTGGGTGGTCTTGGACACACAGCTGTTATCCACACTGAAAATGAAGAGCTCCAACTCCAATATGGTATCCGCATGAAAGCCTGCCGTGTCTTGGTAAATAGCCCATCAGCTGAAGGTGGTATCGGTAATATCTACAATAACATGATTCCATCATTGACTCTTGGTTGTGGTTCACACGGTCATAACTCAGTGTCACACAATGTTAGCTCATTTGATCTCTTGAATGTCAAAACATTGTCAAAGCGTCGCAATAACATGCAATGGTTTCGCGTCCCACCAAAAATCTTCTTCGAAAAAGATTCAATAACTTACTTGCGTCACATTGAAGCTGAGCGCGTGATGTTGGTTTGTGACCCTGGTATGGTTCAGTTTGGTTACGCTGACTTGGTTAAACGCCAATTGGAACTTAACCGCCACAGACTAGCAGTAGATGTTTTCTCAGATGTTGAGCCAAACCCATCTACGAATACGGTTTACAAAGGTTTGGAACGCTTTGTAGACTTCCAACCAGATGTTATCATCGCTCTTGGTGGTGGTTCTGCAATGGATGCTGCTAAGGCTATGTGGATGTTCTTTGAACACCCAGATGTAAGCTTCTTCGGCGCTAAACAAAAATTCTTGGATATCCGTAAACGTACTTACAAGATTCCTTACGCTCAGAAGACAACATTTATCTGTATCCCAACAACTTCAGGTACGGGTTCAGAGGTAACGTCATTCGCGGTTATCACTGATAGTGAAACTCATATCAAGTACCCATTGGCAGATTATGCTTTGACTCCGGACATTGCTATCGTTGACCCTGCTTTGGTTATGAGTGTGCCTGCTAGCGTTACAGCTGATACAGGTATGGACGTTTTGACTCACGCCATTGAATCTTATGTATCAGTCATGGCTAGCGACTATACACGTGGACTTTCACTTCAAGCGATTAAACTTGTTTTTGAAAATCTCGAACATTCTTACCGCTTTGGTGATGAAGAATCACGTGAAAAAATGCATAATGCATCAACAATGGCTGGTATGGCCTTTGCCAACGCCTTCCTTGGTATCAACCACTCACTCGCTCACAAGGTTGGCCCTATGTTTGACATTCCACACGGACGTACTAATGCGATTTTGATGCCTCACGTTATCCGTTACAATGGTCGTGATCCTCAAAAACACGCTATGTTCCCTAAATATGACTACTTCCGTGCAGACAAAGATTACGCAGATATCGCTCGTTTCATGGGATGGGGTACTGACAAACAATCAGATGCTGAATTGGTTGAAGTTTTGGCACAAAAAGTATACGAATTGGGTGTTGCCGTTGGTATTGACATGAACTGGAAGGGACAAGGTGTCACTAAGAAACTTCTTCAAGACACTGCCTATACTTTGGCCGAACACGCTTATGAAGACCAATGTACAACAGCTAATCCGAAAGAACCACTTATTTCAGAATTGAAAGAAATTATCGAAATTGCCTTTGATTACAAAGGGTAAGCGATAGACAAAAGTAGCTCTATAAGGGCTACTTTTTTTGCTAGAAATCCTCTATATTAGAGTGTTTATCCAAATTAAAAATAAAGGACTTTCCCGAATAAGATAGAAAAACGCTTTAAGAATTGTTATAATAACCTTACAGCAAGATAAGGAGATTCCTATGACAAAAGAAGAAGGGCTTAGTTTGGGTGAAACAGCACATCCTCTCAAGCCTCATGAATTGAGGCCACCAATGGCTTCTACAGCAGGGAATAGAGCGACTAATAAGTTTAAAGAGTTTAATGCTGATAGGATGGTGAGTGTTCAATTCAATCCTAGTCAACAAGTAAAAGAATCAAAGGAGCCAGTAACCTCGAAGAATATTGTGGGGATGGTATCAGGTGTGATTGCAGCGATACTCACCATACTTTTGATTGTTTGTCTCGTGATGGGATACCGTTATCGAGCTGCAAGCATTGAGGGCGATTGGACAAGCCCAACCTTTAGTGAGAAAATGTTAGCCACTCTGAAAGACACTGCTACTACTAAGAATAAAGTTAGTAATGCTTTACCACAAGGTCAAGATCTTATCACCGATATCAATACAGCAATGAGCATTACTGACAATAAGGCTCACTTAAAAGTGAGCTTTGTTTACAATCGTAAAGGTCTTTATCAGGCTTACAAAAGTAGAGTTACTGAATTGAAAGGTCAGTACGGTGAGGAGTTCTCGGAGGTTTTTGATAGTTATTCATTGTCAGAAAAAGACTACTATAAACAGTTTGATGAGACAGTGAAGAAAGAACTTCCAAAGAGTTATACCTATGATGCCAAAACCGGTCGTGTCACAACAACTGCTTTCGCGGGTGATATTAACCGTTGGGAGCAAACAATCACTGTGGATAAGGCTGGAGATTCAGATGCTTTTAAAAAAGGTGATGTCTTAGATTATACGCCTAACAATGAAGGTTTTACTATCAAGGCACACAGTGAATTTGGTGACATTAGCTTTACAAAAAATAAATAAAAAAGGAAATTAAAGGGGAAGATAAATGACAAGAGCAGAATGGTTGGACTATTTTGAAACGGTAAACGGACGTAAGCCGAGTGTTCAGGAAATGGCGGATGCTTTGAAAGCTGGGGAGTTTGTTAATGAAGCACCGGCTAAAACTGAAGATACAGTTACTACTGAACCTATTAAGGTTGAGGCAGAAATCGTCGAGACAAGTACTAGTCCTCTACCAACTGAAACGGCACCAGTAGTAACAGCAACTGCACCTTCTACAGTTCCTTTTCCAGAAGGACAAGCAGCTATGGCAAATTTGGCTCCTAAAAAACCAATGGATCCCAAAAAGAAAAAACGCATCCTAGTCTCAGTTTTGTCAGCAGTAGTCCTTGTCTTCTTATGTATCGGTGGCTTTATGACTTACCGTTATGTGACAGGTAATATTGATGGCAAATGGTACAGTAGTTCTCTAGGTAGAGAGTATAGCTCAAGCATGTCTGAAAGTTTGACAGACTTGGATAGTAAGGAGCTTGAAAAGTACTTTAAAGATACTGCTGTAACCATGAAAGTAAAGGGTAGCAATGCCAAGGTGACTGCTAGCTATACTTTTGATAAGAAAACCTATATCAAGGACTATCGTGAGAGGGTTCAGAAGTCCTTCTCAGCCTTTGGAGATTTATTTAAAGCCTTCTATGGAGATTCCTTTGAAAACTATTATAGTGAGGAAACCATAGAAAAAGAACTTGATGAAGCTCTTGAAAAAGCTGCGAAAGATAATGGTCAAAAGTATGATTCGAAGACAGGCGAAACAACAACAACCCTTTTCAAAGGGAAGGTTAGTCGCTTGGGGCATAAGATGACTGTTACTTCTGTCAACAAAGATGTTGATATCGATGGTCTCAATGTTAAAAAAGGTCAAGAGCTAAAAGTTACTAAAAAAGACAAGAAAGTAACGCTTAGTGGTGATGGTAAATCAAAAGATATTACTTTCTCAACTAAGAATGACACCAAAGATAAATTTTAAAATGACATCCGGAATCGCTATTCCGGATTTTTTCATGTCGTTGAGGGAAGAGAATAAGGTGATATCCGAATGATTTTCTCACAAGTCACAATACGTGTAGAAATATTCTGACAATTATGCTACAATAGAGCCACACACTATCTAAAAAGAGGATTTACCATGACACTTGTATACCAATCAACACGTGACGAAAATAATAAAGTAACTGCTAGTCAAGCTATTCTTCAAGGTTTGGCAACAGATGGTGGCTTGTTCACACCATTGTCAACACCTGAGGTTGCTTTGGATTTTGATCAATTGAAAGACGCTTCTTACCAAGAAGTTGCTAAATTGGTCTTGTCAGCTTTCTTGGATGATTTTACGGAAGAGGAATTAGATTACTGTATCACAAATGCTTATGACGACAAGTTTGATACAGCTGCTATTGCACCAGTAGTTAAACTTAAGAACCACTACAACCTTGAACTTTTCCATGGTTCTACTATCGCTTTCAAAGATATGGCCCTTTCAATCTTGCCTTACTTGCTAACAACATCAGCTAAAAAGCAAGGTGTTGATAATAAGATTGTTATCTTGACAGCGACATCAGGTGATACTGGTAAGGCTGCTATGGCTGGTTTTGCAGATGTTCCTGGAACTGAAATTATTGTCTTTTATCCAAAAGACGGTGTTTCAAAAATCCAAGAATTGCAAATGACCACTCAAACAGGAGCTAACACTCACGTTATTGCCATTGATGGTAACTTTGATGATGCCCAAACCGATGTGAAACGTATGTTTAATGATGTTGACTTGCGTGAGAAATTGTTGGCTCATCATACGCAATTCTCATCAGCTAACTCAATGAACGTCGGTCGTTTGGTACCACAAGTGGTTTACTATGTATATGCCTATGCGCAGTTGGTTAAGGCAGGTCATATCCAAAACGGAGATAAGGTTAACTTCACAGTACCAACAGGAAACTTTGGTAATATCTTGGCGGCTTATTATGCACGTCAGATTGGTGTTCCGGTTGGCAAATTAATCTGTGCCTCTAATGAAAATAACGTCCTCACAGACTTCTTCGCAACGGGTACTTATGACAAGAAACGTGACTTCAAGGTAACGACAAGTCCTTCTATGGATATCTTGGTATCTTCTAACTTGGAACGCTTGATTTTCCACCTTCTTGGTAATGATGCTGCTAAGACTAAAGAGCTCATGGATGCACTTGTGACTAAGGGCGAGTATACTTTGGCTGGTGCAGATAAAGATATTCTTGATTTGTTTGTAGCAGGTTTTGCAACTGAGGATGAAACAGCTGCTGAAATCAAACGTGTCTATGATGAAAACAAGTATATCGAAGATCCTCATACAGCGGTTGCCTCAGCTGTTTACGAAGCATATGTTCAAAAGACAGATGACCACACCCCTACAGTTATCGCTTCAACAGCTAGCCCATACAAATTCCCACGTGTGGCTATTTCAGCTGTCACTGGTAAAGACAGTGGGGATGATTTCAAAGCAGTAGAAGATTTGCACCAACTTTCAGGTGTAGCTATCCCAGCTGCTGTAGATGGACTTGAACATGCGGAAGTTCGCCATAAAACAGTTGTTGCGGCAGCTGATATGCAAAAAGCAGTTGAAAGATATCTTGGTGTATAAGAATAAAAAAATAGGAGCTGAGAAATCAGCCCTATTTTTATCAATATAGAAGAGAATATTATGACAGAAACAAAGAAAATTCTAAACATAGCCTTGCCTGCTATGGCCGAAAACCTTCTACAAATGTTGATGGGGGTTGTCGATTCTTACCTAGTGGCTCAGGTTGGTATTGTCGCCATATCAGGGGTTTCCGTAGCCAATAATATAATCACGATTTACCAAGCTATCTTCATTGCTCTAGGAGCCTCAAGTGCCAGTGTCATTGCTAGAAGTTTAGGGAAGGGAGATGTTAAAGCGACTAACCGAGACACCTGGGATGCTATTATTATTACCTTTGCTCTTAGTCTCATTCTTGGTCTACTTTCCATTTTTGGTGGTGGGGCCATTCTTAATCTTTTAGGTACTGAGCAATCTGTGACTCAGGCTGGTAGTCTCTACCTTGCTCTTGTCGGTGGAGGAGTGGTCTTCCTAGCCTTGATGACTACTTTTGGTAACATCCTACGGGCCAAGGGACGGCCTCGTATTTCCATGGTCGTCAGTCTTTTGACCAATGTTCTTAATGCTATTTTATCTTCTTTAGCCATCTTTGTGGGACATTGGGGGATTATTGGGGTCGCAACGGCTACGGTTTTTTCTCGTCTGGTTGGGACAGTGATACTGTGGCAAGCGATGAAACTGGATGTGAAGCAGCTTGAAGTTACCAAACCTTTCAACAGGGAGTTGTTGGGGATTGCTCTGCCAGCAGCAGGTGAACGACTGATGATGCGTGCTGGAGATGTGGTCATTGTGGCTATTATTGTTACCTTTGGTACAGCCGTTGTCGGTGGTAACGCCATCGGTGAAAACCTTACTCAGTTTAACTATATGCCTGGTATGGGAGTCGCAACGGCTACGGTTATCTTGGTTGCCAATAGTTTGGGTCGAGGGGATAAGGCTCAGATGAAGCGTATTATACGAGAGTCTTATTGGATTTCAACCTTTTTGATGGTTCTGGTTTCAGGGAGCATCTTGCTTTTTGGACAAGGCTTATCAGGTCTCTTTACAGATAATAAAGCAGCTATTGCGGCTAGCCAGGTAGTTATTCTTTATTCTTTCCTTGGGAATCCTGTGACCTCGGGGACTCTAGTCTACACAGCAGTTTGGCAAGGTCTTGGTAAGGCTAAGATGCCTTTCTATGCAACAACTATTGGGATGTGGATTATCCGAATTTTCTCAGGATATTTCCTTGGGGTGAGTCTGGGAATGGGTCTTGCTGGTGTCTGGATTGCAACCGTTGTTGATAATGTATGGCGTGCAATCTTCCTTTACGTGATGTACCGTCGTTATCTCGTAAAGAGAAAGTTTTAATGATAAATACTGAGGAGATACTCTTATTCAAAGGGTATCTTCTTCTTATTTTTTACAAGTAGGCTCGAATATGGTAAAATAAGCTGATAAAAACTTTTTGAGGTAGTAATTATGACTGTAAAAATCAATACAAAAGATGGTCAAATCGAATTGTCAGATGATGTCATCGCAACAGTAGTTGGCGGTTCAGCAACAGAAATTTTTGGCGTTGTCGGTATGGCAAGTAAGAGTGCTATCCGAGATAATTTTCAAGCACTTCTTGGAAAGGAAAACTACGCAAAAGGAGTTGTCGTGAAATCTACTGATGCAGGTATCACTGTGGATGTTTACACTGTTATGAGTTACGGTGTTAAGATTAGTGAGGTTTCAAAAAATATTCAAGAACGTGTGAAATTTAATCTTGAGAATCAACTCGGTATCAAGGCTGAAACAGTAAATGTTTACGTTCAAAATATTAAAGTCGTAGGAGAAAACTAGTGTCTAAAATTACAACAAGCTTGCTTCAGGAGATGGTCCAAGCGGCAGCAACACGTTTAGGTAAGCAAGCAGAATATGTGAATTCACTCAATGTCTTCCCAGTACCAGATGGAGATACTGGAACAAACATGGGAATGACTATGGATAACGGAGCCAAAGCTGTCGCAGATCAATCAGCTTCAACAGTTGGTGAAGTTGGTCAGATTTTATCTAAAGGTCTTTTGATGGGTGCCCGTGGTAACTCGGGTGTTATCACGTCACAATTGTTCCGTGGATTTGGTCAAAGTATCAAGGATAAAACGGAACTTGACGGCCAAGATTTAGCTCATGCCTTCCAAGCAGGTGTTGAAGTTGCTTATAAAGCAGTTATGAAACCTGTCGAAGGAACAATCCTTACAGTATCACGTGGTGCAGCTTCAGCAGCGATTAAGAAAGCTGAATCTACAAATGATGCTGTTGAGGTTATGCGTGCAGCTCTCGATGGAGCTAAAGCTGCTTTGGCTAAGACACCAGAGATGCTTCCAGTTTTGAAAGAAGTTGGTGTGGTAGACTCAGGTGGTCAAGGTTTGGTCTTCATTTATGAAGGTTTCTTGTCAGCCCTCACAGGTGAGTATATCGCTTCAGAGGACTTCCAAGCGACACCTGCTACGATGACAGAGATGATTAATGCAGAACACCATAAGTCAGTTGCTGGTCATGTTGCAACAGAAGACATTACCTTCGGTTACTGTACGGAAATCATGATTGGTCTCAAACAAGGTCCGACTTATGTGAAAGACTTTGACTATGAAGAGTTCCAAAATTACTTGAGTAACCTTGGGGATTCTCTTCTTGTGGTTAACGACGATGAAATTGTAAAAGTTCACGTCCATACAGAGGATCCAGGTCTTGTCATGCAAGAAGGTCTTAAATATGGGGCTCTTGTTAAAGTTAAGGTTGACAACATGCGTAACCAACACGATGCACAAGTTCAAAAAGAAGAAGCTATCCAAGCAGCACCTTCTGCTCCTAAAGACTTTGCCCTTATTGCAGTTGTTGCTGGAGATGGACTTGCAGATATCTTCAAATCACAAGGTGTTGACTATGTGATTTCAGGTGGTCAAACAATGAACCCATCAACAGAAGATATTGTTAAGGCTATTGAACAGGTCAATGCTAAGAATGTAATCATCTTGCCAAACAATAAAAACATCTTTATGGCAGCGCAATCAGCTGCTGAAGTAGTAGATGTCAATGCGGCTGTTGTTGAAACACGTACAGTTCCACAAGGATTTACAAGTTTGCTTGCTTTTGATCCTAGCCAAAGTATCGAAGCCAATGTTGAAGCTATGACAGCTAGTCTTTCAGATGTAACAAGTGGTAGCGTGACATTGGCGGTACGTGATACAACTATCGATGGTCTTGAGATTCATGAAAATGATATCCTTGGTATGGTGGATGGTAAGATCCTTGTGTCTACACCAGATATGGACCAAGCCCTTCTTGACATCTTTGACAAGATGATTGACGAAGACAGTGAAATTGTTATGATTTACGTCGGCGAAGAAGGTAATCAAGAACAAGCTCAAGCACTTGCGGAAAAATTGGAAGAGGCTCACGAAGATATCGAAGTTGAAATCTTCCAAGGAGACCAACCAGTTTATCCATACCTCTTCAGTGTTGAATAATTTTGAATAATCATTTAGGAAGTCTTAGGGCTTCCTTTTTGTTTTGTCAGTTTTGATATAGCGGGGATATCTTTTCGGAATTACAAAAATATTCTGAAAATTCCTTGACATTACTTTCCAAAGTGGTAACATATGTTGTAAGAAATTTTATAGATTGAAGGTAACATCATGAGAAGTGATATGATCAAAGTTGGTGTTGATAAGGCACCAGCACGCGGACTTTTGTATGCGACTGGGCAAGTTAAATCTGCCAAGGATATGCAAAAGCCCTTCATTGCTATTTGTAACTCTTATATTGATATTGTTCCAGGGCATGTTCACTTGCGTGAATTAGCAGATATTGCCAAGGAAGCCATCCGCGAGGCTGGCGGTATTCCTTTTGAGTTTAATACCATTGGTGTGGATGATGGGATTGCCATGGGGCATATTGGGATGCGTTACAGTCTTCCATCTCGTGAATTGATTGCCGATTCTGCAGAAACAGTTATTAATGCCCACTGGTTTGACGGGGTTTTCTACATTCCTAACTGTGATAAGATTACACCAGGGATGATTTTGGCGGCCATGCGTACTAATGTGCCAGCAGTATTTTGTTCTGGTGGCCCTATGAAGGGTGGCGTTGACATGACTGGTCATCAAGCGACGCTATCAAGTTTGTTTGAAGCTGTAGGTACCTATCAGGCTGGAGATATGAGCAAGGAAGAGCTCGATTATTTGGAGAAAAATGCTTGTCCAACTTGTGGTTCATGCTCAGGAATGTTTACCGCTAACTCAATGAACTGTTTGATGGAAGTTTTAGGCCTTGCCCTTCCAGGTAACGGTACTATCCTAGCTGTTTCAGATGAACGTCGTGAATTGGTTCGTCAAGCAGCCACAAAATTGATGGATAACATCAAAAATAATGTTCGCCCACGTGATATTGTGACCAAAGAAGCCATCGATGATGCGTTTGCTCTAGATATGGCCATGGGTGGTTCAACCAATACTGTTCTTCATACGCTTGCTATTGCGCGTGAGGCCGGTATTGACTATGATCTTAAAGACATTAACGAGATTGCCAAGAAGACACCTTATCTCTCTAAAATTGCACCTTCAAGTGTTTACACTATGCATGATGTCCATGAAGCTGGTGGAGTTCCAGCCATTATTAATCAGTTGATTAAAAAAGGAGCCATTAAAGGTGATCGTATTACAGTTACTGGTAAGACTTTGAAAGAAAACGTAGCTGGTGCTGAAATCAAAAATGAAGAAATTATCCATCCAATTGAGCATCCTATCTCACCAGTTGGTGGTTTGTCTATCCTTTACGGAAATATTGCTCAGGATGGAGCTGTTATCAAGGTCGGTGGTGTAGATCCATCTGTTAAAACTTTCCGTGGTAAAGCTATTTGTTGTGATTCACAAAATCAGGCCCTTGAGTTGATTGATAATGGAATAGTTAAGAAGGGCCATGTCGTTGTCATTCGTTACGAAGGTCCTCAGGGTGGACCTGGTATGCCAGAAATGTTGGCACCAACTTCTAAGATTGTCGGACGCGGTCTTGGTAAGGATGTGGCTCTGATTACGGATGGTCGTTTCTCAGGAGCTACTCGTGGTATTGCGATTGGTCACGTTTCTCCAGAAGCAGCAGAAGGTGGTAATATCGCTCTAATCGAAGATGGCGATGAAATCGTGATTGACCTACCAAATCGTACCCTTGATCTGCTTGTCGATGATGCAACCCTTGAAGAACGTCGCAAACATTTGAAACCTTTCAAATCAAAAATTTCAAGTGGTTGGTTGCGTCGCTATACAGCCTTTGCTAAATCAGCCAATGTTGGCGGAACTTTGATGAGTGACGAAGAATTCGAAGAACGTAAAGCAGAACGTCAAGCACAAGAAAAAAACTAAGAACATTCTTTCCGAAGAGTTTGTGATATTTTTCTCCGAAACCCTTGCAAATTTGGTTAAAAATGTTATCATAGTATACAAGGTTTTGAATTTTTAGACAATTCGAAAAAAACAACTACTAAAGGAGGTCCATGTGAAGAAAATTGAACTTGAAGAAGCACGCTCTGGTGCTGATTTAATTCTAGATACACTTCTTGAACTTGGGATTTCAACTATCTTTGGATATCCTGGCGGAGCGGTTCTTCCTTTGTATGATGCTATTTACAAAAATGACAAGATTAATCATATCTTATCTCGTCATGAGCAAGGAAGTCTGCACGAAGCTGAAGGTTATGCCAAATCAACTGGTAAACTCGGTGTTGCTCTTGTAACGAGTGGTCCTGGTGCCACTAATGCTATTACAGGGATTGCAGATGCTATGAGTGATAGCGTACCTCTCCTAGTCTTTACTGGTCAGGTCGCAACACCAGGTATTGGTAAGGATGCCTTCCAAGAGGCTGACATTGTCGGAATTACCATGCCGATTACAAAATACAATTATCAGATTCGCGATACAGCTGATATTCCTCGTATTATTAGGGAAGCGGTTCATATTGCAACAACTGGCCGACCTGGTCCAGTTGTTATCGATCTCCCTAAAGATGTCGTGGCTAAGGAAACAGCCTTCATCAACGATCCTGAAATTAATCTTCCAAGTTACCAACCGACGCTAAGGCCAAACGAAATGCAAATCAAGAAAATCTTGAAGCAGTTGGGTAAAGCTAAGAAGCCGGTTATTGTAGCTGGAGGTGGGGTGTCTTATTCTGAATCTGCTAAGGAGCTAGTTGCTTTTGCAGAACGCTACCAAATCCCAGTTGTTACAAGTCTTTTAGGTCAAGGGACAATTGCTACTAGTCACCCCCTCTTCTTGGGTATGGGTGGTATGCACGGTTCATATGCAGCTAACATTGCTATGACCGATGCTGACTTTATGATTGCCATTGGCTGTCGTTTTGATGACCGTTTGACAGGTAATCCTAAAACATTTGCTAAGAATGCCAAGGTTGTCCATATTGATGTAGATCCAGCTGAGATTGGTAAAATTATTGCAGTGGACCTTCCAGTTGTTGGTGATGCTAAGCAAGCTCTTGAAATGCTCTTAGCAGAACCAGTGGTTAAGAATAACACTGAAAAATGGATTGAAAAAGTTACAAAAGACAAAGAGCGTGTACGTTCTTACGATAAGAAAGAACGTATGGTACAGCCTCAGGCAGTTATCGAGCGTATCGGTGAATTGACTAAGGGTGACGCGGTTGTTGTTACTGACGTTGGTCAACATCAAATGTGGACAGCTCAGTATTATCCATACCAAAATGAGCGTCAATTGGTGACCTCAGGTGGTCTTGGAACAATGGGGTTCGGTGTTCCAGCAGCAATTGGTGCTAAAATTGCTAATCCTGATAAAGAAGTTATCCTCTTTGTTGGTGATGGTGGTTTCCAAATGACGAATCAAGAATTGGCTATCTTAAATGTTTACAAGGTGCCAATCAAGGTTGTTATGTTGAATAACCACTCACTTGGTATGGTACGTCAATGGCAAGAGTCTTTCTACGAAGGGCGTACATCAGAGTCTGTCTTTGATACCCTTCCAGATTTCCAATTGATGGCTCAAGCTTACGGCATTAAGTCTTACAAGTTTGATAATCCAGAGACAATTGATCAGGATTTGGAAGTTATCAAGGAAGACGTGCCAATGTTCATCGAGGTGGATATCTCTCGTAAAGAGCATGTCTTGCCAATCGTTCCGGCTGGTAAGAGTAATCACGAAATGTTGGGGGTGAAGTTCAATGCGTAGAATGTTAACAGCTAAACTTCAGAACCGTTCAGGTGTCCTTAACCGCTTCACAGGTGTTCTTTCACGACGTCAAGTTAACATTGAAAGTATCTCTGTAGGGGCTTCTGAGGATCCTAACGTTTCACGTATTACGATTATTATTGATGTGAATACTCAAAATGAAGTGGAACAAATCATCAAACAGCTTAATCGTCAGATTGATGTGATTCGCATCCGTGATATCACGGATCAGCCACACTTGGAACGTGAAGTTATCCTAGTTAAGGTATCAGCACCAACCTCTAAACGTGCTGAAATCTTGGCGATTATTCAACCTTTCCGTGCTTCGGTGGTTGATGTGGCACCAAGCTCTATCACTATCCAGATGACTGGTGATGCTGAAAAGAGCGAGGCGCTTCTACGAGTTATTCGTCCTTACGGAATCAAAAATATCGCTCGTACGGGTGCTACTGGATTTACCCGTGATTAAAAAATCCAACTTAAATTTGTTAACCCAGCCTTAAAAAGGCAATAAATTATTTTTTTAGAAAAGAGACATATTACTATGGCAGTTCAAATGGAATATGAAAAAGACGTAAAAGTAGCAGCACTTGACGGTAAAAAAATCGCCGTTATCGGTTACGGTTCACAAGGTCATGCGCATGCACAAAACTTGCGTGATACAGGTCACGATGTGATCATCGGTGTTCGTCCAGGTAAATCATTTGATAAAGCTAAGGAAGATGGTTTTGATACTTACACAGTAGCAGAAGCAACTAAATTGGCTGATGTTATCATGATCTTGGCTCCAGACGAAATCCAACAAGAACTTTACGAAGCAGAAATTGCTCCAAACCTTGAAGCTGGTAATGCTGTTGGTTTCGCACACGGATTTAACATCCACTTCGAATTCATCAAAGTTCCTAAAGATGTTGATGTCTTCATGTGTGCTCCTAAAGGACCTGGTCACTTGGTACGTCGTACATTTGAAGAAGGTTTTGGTGTTCCTGCACTTTACGCAGTATACCAAGATGCTACAGGTAACGCTAAAGACATCGCTATGGACTGGTGTAAAGGTGTTGGTGCAGCACGTGTTGGTCTTCTTGAAACAACATACAAAGAAGAAACTGAAGAAGATTTGTTTGGTGAACAAGCAGTTCTTTGTGGTGGTTTGACTGCCCTTATCGAAGCTGGTTTTGAAGTCTTGACTGAAGCTGGATATGCTCCAGAATTGGCTTACTTTGAAGTGCTTCACGAAATGAAATTGATCGTTGACTTGATCTACGAAGGTGGATTCAAGAAAATGCGTCAATCAATTTCAAACACTGCTGAATTCGGTGACTACGTATCAGGTCCACGTGTTATCACTGAACAAGTGAAAGAAAATATGAAAGCAGTTCTTGCTGACATCCAAAATGGTAAATTCGCTAACGACTTCGTTAACGACTACAAGGCTGGACGTCCAAAACTTACTGCTTACCGTGAAGAAGCTGCTAACCTTGAAATCGAAAAAGTTGGTGCTGAATTGCGTAAAGCAATGCCATTCGTTGGTCAAAACGACGACGACGCATTCAAAATCTATAACTAATGTGATAGTCTCGAAAACCGGCCTAGTGCTGGTTTTTTGTGTTCTGAAGAGAGTAGTTGGGAATCAATCCTACTGCTCTTTTTTGGTAGATAAATTGTAAAATATAGTGCAATAAAAAAACTCACTCCATTAAGGAGTGAGAATAGCCATAAATTAGTAAGTCAAAACAAAGTTTTTCTTCTTACCACGACGGATAACAGTAATTTCATTATCAATCTTATCGGTATCTGAAAGAGTGTAATCCAAGTCTTGCACACGTTCACCGTTGATATAGATAGCACCGTTTTGCACGTCTTCACGTGCTTGACGTTTAGATGGTGAAATTTTTGCATTGACGAGAAGTTCAACGATGTTCAGATTTTCATCTGCTGAAATTTCATAAGTTGGGACACCGTTAAGGGCAACTTTAAGGTCTCGTGCTGAGAGAGCTTTAAGGTTACCAGCGAAGAGTTGTTCAGTGATATGAACAGCTTGTTCGTAAGCTTCTTTACCGTGAACCAAAGTAACAACCTCACGAGCCAAAACCTTTTGTGCCAAACGTTGATGACGAGCTTGGTCAAATTCTTTACCGATCTCTTCGATCTCTTCAAGTGACAAGAAAGTGAAAATCTTCAAGAAGCGAACAGCATCGTCATCCATAACGTTGAGCCAGAATTGGTACATTTCGTAAGGTGTTGTTTTAGTAGCATCAAGCCAGACAGCGTTACCTTCTGATTTACCGAATTTTTTACCAGTTGAATCTGTTATAAGTGGTACAGTGATGACATGTCCAGATTTATCTGCTTTACGACGCAAGAGCTCAGTACCTGCTGTCATGTTACCCCATTGGTCAGAACCACCAATTTGGAGGGTTACGCCGTACTTATCGTTGAGTTCATAGAAATCGTAACCTTGCATGATTTGGTAGGCAAACTCAGTGTAAGAGATACCTGTTTCGATACGTTTCTTAACAGATTCCTTACTCATCATGTAGTTAACCGTGAAGTATTTACCCACGTCACGCAAGAAATCGATGAAGCTGACTGAACCAAACCAATCATAGTTGTTAACCATAACGGCTTTGTTGTCGCCATTTTCAAAATCAAGGAAACGAGAGAGTTGTCCTTGGATTTTTTCAACCCAACCTTCAACGGTTTCTTTGGTTTGGAGGCTACGTTCAGCATCTTTAAATGATGGGTCACCAATCAAACCTGTCGCGCCACCAACGAGGGCGTAAGGTTTGTGTCCAGCCAATTGAAGTCGGCGACTTGTAAGGATAGCGACAAGGTGTCCAAGGTGGAGACTGTCTGCTGTTGGGTCATAACCAGTGTAGTATGAGACTGGTCCCTCTTCAAAGGCTTTTACAAGGGCTTCTTCATCAGTGGTTTGAAAAATCAAGCCACGTGCTTTTAGTTCTTCAAAAATTGTCATGATATTCTCCAGTAAAGTATATTCTGCACCATTATACCAAAAGAAAGTAGGCCTATGCAAGCTTTGTCAAAGTTTGTTATAATAGGCTTTGAGGTATTTCTATGAATTTTGAAAAAATAATAAATTATTTTAGACGACTAGGGCAGGCTATTCGCACAAAGTTTGCTGGTTCTGGGTCTAAAAGAGGGGATAAATCTTTTAATGAAAGGAAAGCTACGACTGATTCTAAGTGGAATCGTAAGCAAGGGAGAAAGTCGCCTGAGGACCGGATGACACTCTTAGACATGGGTGATGTTTTCTTAAAAACCTTAAAGCTTTTGTCTGATTTCTTTTATGTGGTTATTATCGTCCTTACCTTGTTCGGTGCAGGAATTGGTTTGGGTTATTTGGGGAGTCAAATTGAGTCTGTTCCGTCGATTAAGGACAAAACCTTGTTGAATCAGATTAGTGAGGTTAGTTTGGTATCTTCTATGAGCTATTCCGATTCTAAGAAGATTGCGGATATCGACACTGACTTGCTGAGAACACCTATTGAGAGTGATGCGATTTCTAACAATGTCAAGAATGCCATCATTGCGACTGAGGATGAAAATTTTAAGAAGCATAAGGGTGTTGTGCCAAAGGCAGTATTTAGGGCTTTGGTGTCATCAGTTTTGGGAGTTGGCTCTTCAAGTGGAGGTTCGACGCTAACGCAGCAGTTAATCAAGCAACAGGTAACAGGGGATGCGCCAACCTTTAAACGTAAGGCGGCAGAGATTATCTATGCCTTACAATTGGAGCGTCGTGTTTCTAAAAATGAAATTTTAACCGATTATCTGAATGTTTCTCCTTTTGGACGTAATAACAAGGGGAAAAATATTGCTGGTATTGAGGAGGCTGCTCAAGGTATCTTTGGCGTATCTGCAGCGGATTTGACAGTTCCTCAGGCTGCCTATCTGGCAGGTTTACCACAGAGCCCAATTGTCTACTCACCTTATACAGCTGACGGTCAATTAAAAAACGCAGAGGATCTTGCTTATGGCTTGGCACGTCAACAAGATGTACTCTACAATCTTTATCGTGGCGGCTATCTTGATAAGTCGCAGTACGAAAGCTATAAGAGTTATGATATCACTAAAGATTTCAAGGCTGGTGAGAAGTCTGATGCTGTAAGTCATGACTATTTGTACTATTCTGTCATGTCTGAGGCTCAGGATGTCATGTATGATTACCTCGTTAAACGTGACAAGGTATCGAGTCAAGATTTGAAAAATGATAAGACAAAGGAAAGCTATCGTGAGAGAGCCCTTCAAGAGCTCCAAACCGGTGGCTACAGCGTTAAGACAACTATTGATAATGCAGTTTATAATGCGATGCAAGATGCTGCGAGTCAATATGGTGGCCTCCTCGACCAAGGAGGTAATAGTGGAGTTGAAGTCGGAAATGTGCTCATGGATAATGCGACTGGAGCAATTCTAGGATTTGTTGGTGGTCGTAGTTACGAAAATAACCAAAATAACCATGCCTTTGATACGGCACGCTCCCCAGGCTCATCTATTAAGCCTATTATCGCTTATGGAATTGCTATTGATCAAGGTTTGATGGGTAGCTCAAGTATCCTTTCTAACTACCCAACTAATTTTACGGGTGGAACGCCTATTCTCCATGATGGTGATAAGGGTACAGCTATGATGAACCTCCAAGAGGCACTCAATACCTCGTGGAACATTCCAGCCTTTTGGACTTACCAAATGCTTCAACGTCATGATGTTGATGTTGAGGGTTACATGACCAAGATGGGGTATAAGATTGCTAATTACAATATCGAGAGTTTACCTCTTGGTGGAGGGATTGAAACCACGGTTGCCCAACAGGTAAATGCCTATCAAATGCTTTCAAATGGTGGCGTCTACGAGAAGGGCTATATGATTGATAGTATTACTGACCGGACTGGCGAAGTTATCTATCAACATAAATCTGAAGGGGTGCAAGTCTTTTCAAGAGCTACGGCTAGTATCATGGATAATCTGCTCAAAGAAGTGGTAGTTAAAGGAGCGACAACTCAATTTCATTCTGAATTGAAAAATGTCAATGGTGCAGCAGCCTCAGCTGACTGGATGGGTAAAACAGGAACGACAGATAACTTTGCGGATGCTTGGTTGATTGTGTCAACACCAGGTATTACTCTTGGTGGTTGGGCTGGTTATGATAATAACACGCCAACTAATTCTAAAACAGGTTACACCTATAATGCGCAATATATGGCTCGTTTGACTTCCGCTATCTATAATGCCAATCCAGGTATTTTTAAAACGGGAGATAAGTTTAATATGGATTCGAGTGCCATTAAGGCAAGTGTGCTCAAATCAACAGGTCTTAAACCAGCAACAGTATCTGTCAATGGTCGTAATGTTTCGGTAAGTGGTGAAATGGTTGATACTTACTGGGCCAAAAATGGACCTGGAGATACGACTTACAAGTTTGCTATTGGTGGAACTGACAGTGACTATCAAAAAGCCTGGTCTAGCATTCTTGGAGGGCATTAAGAATTGCCAAGAAAACTTGCAAAAAAGTAAAAAATTAGGTATAATATAGACAACTATTTGTCGTCTTACTTGGTTGAAATATTGTCCAATCAAGAGATACAGCAGTTAAATCAACGTTTTTTCGGTCAGATTTAGCTGCTATTTTTGTGCTTATTTTTAGGATTTTCAAGTGTTGTAACGCATATTTAAAGGTTCTAAAAATTCACAGATTAAGTTTTTCGCTTATCATTAATCAGCTAAGTGGATCTTGGTGTTTGATCACTTGTCAATGGGACAAGCAACTGAAAAAGGCAGAAGACAAATATTTAAAGTGCACGACTTGCAAAGCAGGTCTCGAATGTAGAAAAGGAGTAGAAGACTTGGCAGGACATGACGTTCAATACGGGAAACATCGTACCCGTCGTAGTTTTTCAAGAATCAAAGAAGTTCTTGATTTACCAAACTTGATTGAAATCCAAACGGATTCATTCAAAGAATTCTTGGATACTGGTCTTAAAGAGGTTTTTGAGGATGTACTTCCTATCTCAAACTTCACAGACACTATGGAATTGGAATTCGTTGGTTACGAATTGAAAGAGCCTAAGTATACACTTGAAGAAGCTCGTATCCACGATGCATCATACTCAGCACCTATCTTTGTGACTTTCCGTCTTATTAACAAAGAAACTGGTGAAATCAAAACTCAGGAAGTCTTCTTCGGAGATTTCCCTATTATGACTGAGATGGGTACTTTCATCATCAATGGTGGTGAACGTATTATCGTTTCTCAGTTGGTGCGCTCACCTGGTGTTTACTTTAACGATAAGGTTGATAAAAACGGTAAAGTGGGTTATGGATCAACAGTTATCCCTAACCGTGGGGCATGGCTTGAGCTTGAAACAGATTCAAAAGACATCGCCTACACTCGTATCGACCGTACACGTAAGATTCCATTCACAACGCTTGTGCGTGCGCTTGGATTCTCAGGTGATGACGAAATTGTTGATATCTTTGGTGATAGCGAATTGGTTCGTAACACCATTGAAAAAGATATCCACAAAAACCCGGCAGATTCACGTACTGATGAAGCGCTTAAAGAAATTTATGAACGTCTTCGTCCAGGTGAACCAAAAACTGCCGACAGCTCACGTAGCTTGCTTGTAGCTCGTTTCTTTGATCCACGTCGTTATGACTTGGCTGCTGTTGGTCGTTACAAAGTCAACAAAAAACTTAACATCAAGACACGTCTTTTGGGACAAACAATTGCTGAAAACTTGGTAGATCCTGAAACAGGTGAAATCCTTGTTGAAGCTGGTACTGAAATGACACGTGATGTGATTGATTCAATCGCAGAATACTTGGATGGTGATTTGAACAAATTTGTATACACACCAAACGATTATGCGGTGGTTACAGAACCTGTTGTTCTTCAAAAATTCAAGGTTGTTGCACCAAACGATCCAGATCGTGTGGTTACAATTGTTGGTAATGCCAACCCAGATGACAAAGTTCGTGCTTTGACAACAGCTGATATTTTGGCTGAAATGAGCTACTTCCTCAACCTTGCTGAAGGTATCGGTAAAGTAGACGATATCGACCATCTTGGTAACCGTCGTATCCGTGCTGTTGGTGAATTGCTTGCTAACCAATTCCGTATTGGTTTGGCTCGTATGGAACGTAACGTACGTGAGCGTATGTCAGTCCAAGATAACGAAGTCTTGACACCACAACAAATCATCAATATTCGCCCTGTAACTGCAGCTGTTAAAGAATTCTTCGGTTCTTCACAGTTGTCACAGTTCATGGACCAACACAACCCATTGTCAGAGTTATCACACAAACGTCGTTTGTCAGCCTTGGGACCTGGTGGTTTGACACGTGACCGTGCCGGATATGAAGTTCGTGACGTACACTACACGCACTATGGTCGTATGTGTCCAATTGAAACACCTGAAGGACCTAACATCGGTTTGATTAATAACTTGTCTTCATACGGACACCTTAACAAGTATGGTTTCATTCAAACACCATATCGTAAGGTTGACCGTGCAACTGGTAAAGTAACCAACGAAGTAGTTTGGTTGACTGCCGACGAAGAAGATGAGTACACAGTTGCTCAGGCTAACTCTAAATTGAACGAAGATGGAACATTTGCAGAAGAAATCGTTATGGGTCGTCATCAAGGTAATAACCAAGAGTACCCATCACACCTTGTAGATTTCGTGGATGTTTCTCCTAAACAGGTAGTTGCCGTTGCGACAGCATGTATTCCTTTCTTGGAAAACGATGACTCTAACCGTGCCCTCATGGGTGCCAACATGCAACGTCAGGCTGTGCCTTTGATTGATCCTAAAGCACCTTATGTTGGTACTGGTATGGAATATCAAGCTGCCCACGATTCAGGAGCTGCAGTTATCGCTCAACACGATGGTAAAGTTGTCTACTCTGATGCTGATAAAGTTGAAGTTCGTCGTGAAGATGGTTCTCTTGATGTTTATACTATTCAAAAATTCCGTCGTTCAAACTCAGGTACTGCTTATAACCAACGTACTTTGGTTAAGGTTGGCGATATTGTTGAAAAAGGTGACTTTATCGCTGACGGTCCATCTATGGAAGGTGGAGAAATGGCCCTCGGTCAAAACCCTATCGTCGCATACATGACATGGGAAGGTTACAACTTCGAGGATGCCGTTATCATGAGTGAGCGTCTTGTGAAAGATGACGTTTATACCTCTGTTCACTTGGAAGAATTCGAATCAGAAACACGCGATACAAAGCTTGGGCCTGAAGAAATCACACGTGAATTGCCAAACGTTGGTGAAGAAGCCCTCAAAGACCTTGACGAAATGGGTATTATCCGTATCGGTGCTGAGGTTAAAGAAGGTGACATTCTTGTTGGTAAGGTAACACCTAAGGGTGAAAAAGACCTTTCAGCTGAAGAACGTCTTCTCCACGCTATCTTTGGTGATAAATCTCGTGAAGTACGTGATACGTCACTTCGTGTTCCTCACGGTGGTGATGGTGTCGTTCGTGATGTTAAAATCTTCACCCGTGCAAACGGTGATGAATTGCAATCAGGTGTTAACATGCTTGTTCGTGTTTACATCGCTCAAAAACGTAAGATCAAGGTCGGAGATAAGATGGCCGGTCGTCACGGTAACAAAGGGGTTGTTTCTCGTATTGTTCCTGTTGAAGACATGCCTTACCTTCCAGACGGTACACCAGTTGATATCATGTTGAACCCTCTTGGGGTGCCATCACGTATGAACATCGGTCAGGTTATGGAACTTCACCTTGGTATGGCTGCTCGTAACTTGGGTATCCACATCGCAACACCAGTCTTTGACGGAGCAAGCTCAGAAGACCTCTGGGATACCGTGAAAGAAGCTGGTATGGATAGTGATGCTAAGACAATCCTTTACGATGGACGTACAGGTGAACCATTTGATAACCGTGTATCAGTTGGTGTCATGTACATGATCAAACTTCACCACATGGTTGATGATAAACTTCACGCTCGTTCAGTAGGTCCTTACTCACTCGTTACCCAACAACCTCTTGGTGGTAAAGCACAATTTGGTGGACAACGTTTCGGTGAGATGGAGGTTTGGGCCCTTGAAGCTTATGGTGCATCAAATATCCTTCAAGAAATCTTGACTTACAAGTCAGATGACGTTAACGGACGTTTGAAAGCCTATGAAGCTATCACTAAAGGTAAACCAATTCCAAAACCAGGTGTACCAGAATCATTCCGAGTACTTGTTAAAGAATTGCAATCACTTGGTCTCGATATGCGTGTCCTTGATGAGGATGACTACGAAGTTGAATTGCGTGATCTTGATGAAGGTGAAGACGACGATGTCATGCACGTTGATGATCTTGAAAAAGCACGTGTACAACAAGCCAAAGAAGCTGCTGAATTAGAAAAAGCTAAAGAAGAAGCTTCAGATAAAACAGAATAAATAAGCTTTAGAGAGGGAGTTCACTCTCTCTGCTAAGGTAGCTGATAAAGGTGAGAATAGCGCTGCTATTGTCAATAGAACAAAAGAAAGGTAATACTAGTGGTTGACGTAAATCGATTTAAAAGTATGCAAATCACACTAGCTTCACCAACTAAGGTCCGTTCATGGTCTTATGGTGAAGTTAAGAAACCTGAAACAATCAACTACCGTACGCTCAAACCAGAACGCGAAGGTCTCTTCGACGAAGTGATCTTTGGTCCTACTAAAGACTGGGAATGTGCGTGTGGAAAATACAAACGTATCCGTTATAAAGGTATCGTTTGTGACCGCTGTGGTGTTGAAGTAACACGTGCTAAGGTTCGCCGTGAACGTATGGGTCACATCGAGTTGAAAGCACCAGTATCACACATCTGGTACTTCAAGGGAATCCCTTCTCGTATGGGATTGACTTTGGACATGAGCCCTCGTGCGCTTGAAGAAGTTATCTACTTCGCAGCTTACGTGGTTATCGATCCAAAGGAAACACCACTTGAACCAAAATCTCTCTTGACAGAACGTGAATATCGTGAAAAATTGCAAGAGTATGGACATGGTTCATTTGTCGCTAAAATGGGTGCAGAAGCTATCCAAGATCTCTTGAAACAAGTGGATTTGGAAGCTGAAATTGCTGAACTCAAAGAAGAGTTGAAGACAGCAACTGGTCAAAAACGTGTTAAGGCTGTTCGTCGTTTGGACGTTCTTGATGCCTTCTATAAGTCTGGTAACAAACCAGAATGGATGGTTCTTAACATTTTGCCAGTATTGCCACCAGACCTTCGTCCAATGGTTCAATTGGATGGTGGACGTTTTGCGGCATCAGACTTGAACGATCTTTATCGTCGTGTTATCAACCGTAACAACCGTTTGGCTCGTTTGCTTGAATTGAATGCTCCAGGTATCATCGTGCAAAACGAAAAACGTATGTTGCAAGAAGCGGTAGATGCCCTTATCGATAATGGACGTCGTGGTCGTCCAATTACTGGACCAGGTAGTCGTCCACTTAAATCTTTGAGCCACATGCTTAAAGGTAAACAAGGTCGTTTCCGTCAAAACTTGCTTGGTAAACGTGTTGACTTCTCTGGACGTTCCGTTATCGCCGTTGGTCCAACACTTAAAATGTACCAATGTGGTGTGCCACGTTTGATGGCCATCGAACTTTTCAAACCATTTGTGATGCGTGAAATCGTTGCGCGTGAATACGCAGGTAACGTGAAAGCCGCTAAACGTATGGTTGAACGTGGCGATGAACGTATTTGGGATATTCTTGAAGATGTTATCAAGGAACACCCAGTACTTCTTAACCGCGCACCTACCCTCCACCGTTTGGGTATCCAGGCCTTTGAACCTGTCTTGATTGATGGTAAGGCCCTTCGTCTTCACCCATTGGTATGTGAGGCCTACAATGCCGACTTTGACGGTGACCAAATGGCCATCCATGTTCCATTGTCTGAAGAAGCTCAAGCTGAAGCACGTTTGCTCCTTCTTGCGGCTGAACACATCCTTAACCCTAAAGACGGTAAACCGGTCGTAACGCCATCTCAGGATATGGTTCTTGGTAACTACTACTTGACTATGGAAGAAGAAGGCCGTGAGGGTGAAGGTATGGTCTTCAAGGATATTGATGAGGCAGTTATGGCTTATCGTAATGGTTATGTTCACTTGCATAGCCGTGTCGGTATCGCAGTAGACAGCATGCCTGATAAACCTTGGAAAGAAAACCAACTTCACAAGATTTTGGTTACAACTGTTGGTAAGATTCTCTTTAACTCAATCATTCCAGCGGAAATTCCATATCTTCAAGAAACAACAAATGAGAACTTGACAGATAGCACACCAGATAAGTACTTCCTTGAACCAGGTCAAGATATCCAAACAGTTATTGATAGTTTGGAAATTAATGCACCATTCAAGAAGAAAAATCTTGGTAACATCATCGCTGAAACCTTCAAACGTCTTCGTACGACTGAAACATCAGCCTTCCTTGACCGTTTGAAAGACCTTGGTTACTACCACTCAACACTTGCTGGTTTGACAGTGGGTATCGCCGATATCCCAGTTATCGATAACAAACAAGAAATTATCGATGCTGCTCACCACCGTGTTGAAGAAATTAACAAGGCCTTCCGTCGTGGTTTGATGACAGATGATGACCGTTATGTTGCTGTTACAACAACATGGCGTGAAGCGAAAGAAGCCCTTGAAAAACGTCTGATTGAAACACAAGATCCTAAGAACCCAATCGTTATGATGATGGACTCAGGAGCTCGTGGTAACATCTCTAACTTCTCTCAACTTGCCGGTATGCGTGGTTTGATGGCCGCTCCTAACGGACGTATCATGGAATTGCCTATCCTTTCAAACTTCCGTGAAGGTTTGAGCGTTTTGGAAATGTTCTTCTCTACTCACGGTGCGCGTAAAGGTATGACCGATACGGCCCTTAAGACAGCCGACTCAGGTTACCTTACTCGTCGTTTGGTTGACGTTGCCCAAGATGTTATCATTCGTGAAGATGACTGTGGAACAGACCGTGGTCTTCTTATCCGTGCGATTACTGATGGTAAAGAAGTTACGGAAACACTTGAAGAACGTCTTCAAGGTCGTTACACTAAGAAATCAGTTAAGAATCCTACAACAGGTGAAGTAATCGTAGGTCCAGATACTTTGATTACTGAAGACATGGCTGCTGCTATTGTCAATGCTGGTGTTGAAGAAGTAACTATCCGTTCAGTCTTTACATGTAACACACGTCACGGTGTCTGCCGTCACTGTTACGGTATCAACTTGGCAACAGGTGATGCCGTTGAAGTTGGTGAAGCAGTTGGTACTATCGCCGCTCAATCTATCGGGGAACCTGGTACACAGCTTACCATGCGTACCTTCCACACCGGTGGGGTAGCCTCAAACACCGATATCACACAGGGTCTTCCACGTATCCAGGAAATCTTTGAAGCACGTAACCCTAAAGGGGAAGCGGTTATCACTGAAGTTAAGGGTACTGTTATTGAAATCGAAGAAGATGCTGCAACACGTACTAAGAAAGTCTTTGTTCAAGGTAAGACTGGAATGGGTGAATATGTTGTTCCATTTACAGCTCGTATGAAAGTTGAAGTGGGTGACGAAGTACACCGTGGTGCGGCCTTGACAGAAGGTTCAATCCAACCTAAACGTCTCCTTGAAGTACGTGATACCTTGTCAGTTGAAACTTATCTTCTTGCAGAAGTACAAAAAGTTTACCGTAGCCAAGGGGTAGAAATCGGTGACAAACACGTCGAAGTAATGGTTCGTCAAATGCTTCGTAAAGTACGTGTTATGGATCCAGGTGATACAGATCTCCTTCCAGGTACACTTATGGACATTTCTGACTTCACAGATGCTAACAAGGATATTGTTATCTCTGGTGGTGTTCCTGCAACATCTCGTCCAGTCCTTCTTGGTATTACGAAAGCCTCACTTGAAACAAATTCATTCTTGTCAGCGGCTTCCTTCCAAGAAACAACACGTGTCCTTACAGATGCAGCTATCCGTGGTAAGAAAGACCATCTCCTTGGTCTTAAAGAAAATGTTATCATTGGTAAGACTATCCCTGCTGGTACAGGTATGGCTCGTTACCGTAACATTGAACCACTTTCAGTTAACGAAGTTGAAGTTATTGAAAACATTGCTGTTGACGAAGCAATTGTGGAATCATCTGAAGACTAAAATGAAAGCAAAAGAACTCACAATGAATTGTGGGTTCTTTTCGTATTTATATGACTAGAATTTCCTCTATTTTTGATAAATATAAAATATAAGACCATTTTTTTTATCTTTTCCAGAAAATTTTGTATAATAAGAACACCAAAGATGAAGTGAGAAAGAAAAATGTACCAAGTAGTTGAAATGAAAGGGGATTTGGAACCGTGGTGGTTCCTAGAAGGCTGGCAAGAGGATATCATCAGTACTAAGGAATTTGAAAATTTTTACGATGCCCTCAAGTACTATAAAAAACTTTGGTTTGCGATGGAAGAAACCTTGCCAAGTTATATCAGCCGTAGTAGTGTCATGACTGCTTTTTGGGATCAAGAGGATAAGCACTGGTGTGAGGAGTGTGACGAATACCTGCAGGTCTATCAATCGATTGCTCTTTTGGATGATTGGCAGGAAATTCCTGAGGAAAAATACCGTCCGGGATATGAAAAGCGAAATGACCTTCCAAATCATGCCCACTGTAAAATTAAACGTTAAATAATCCAGAAGCTCGAAAATTTCGAGCTTTTTTTCATTTTCTTAAACTTTTTACGAATAGGACTATGAGGAGGTCCTTATGGTAACAGAATTTGCTAAGGAAATGATCAAAAATGCTGATAGTTGTGGGGCTCAAGACATCTATGTCATTCCACGTCAGGATACTTACGAGCTCTATATGCGAGTTGGCCAGGAGAGGAGATTAATTGATGTATATCGGCCTGATTTCATGGCTAGTCTTATTGGTCACTTTAAATTTGTGGCGGGAATGATGGTGGGTGAGAAGCGTAGGAGTCAACTAGGTTCCTGTGACTATGATTGTGGTGATGGTCAAAGGGTTTCTCTGCGTTTGTCTACCGTTGGGGATTATCGTGGCTTAGAAAGTTTAGTTATTCGTGTTCTACATTCCGAACGTCGAGAATTAGTGTACTGGAATCAAGGAATCCAGCCTATTATGGATGCTTTGGATTATCGTGGCTTATATCTCTTTGCAGGTCCCGTTGGTTCTGGAAAGACTACGCTTATGCATGAGTTGGTTCAGGAGCGTTTTAAGGGACAGCAGGTGATTTCGATTGAGGACCCTGTGGAAATTAAACAGGATAATGTTTTGCAACTCCAGGTGAATCAAGCAATTGACATGACCTATGATAATTTGATTAAGCTATCATTACGTCACCGCCCGGATGTTTTGATTATTGGAGAGATTCGAGATAAGGAGACTGCTCGAGCGGTTATTAGAGCTAGTCTGACGGGAGTGACTGTTCTTTCAACTATTCACGCAAAGAGTGTGGCAGGTGTTTATGAGCGTCTTCTGGACCTTGGTGTAGATAAGTCTGAGTTGGATAATGCCCTTCAAGGGATTGCCTACATGCGTCTGATTAAGGGAGGAGGTGTGATTGATTTTGCCAGTGAAAATTTCCAAAGCCATTCGTCAATCAGCTGGAACCAACAGTTGGAAGGCTTGGTTAAACAAGGATATCTCACTGAAGGGGATATCCAAGGGGAAAAAATTAAAGATTAATCAGCAATTTAAGGTTATTCAGCTCTTCAAACAACTTTTAAAGGCAGGGTTTACCTTGACTGAAATCGTAGCCTTTTTGGAGCGAAGTCACTTGTTGAAAGAATCGTCATTGTCTCTTATGAAAGCGAGTTTAATGCGAGGCGACAGGTTGGACCAGATGTTTGCGTCAGTAGGTTTTTCGGACAATATTGTTACTCAGATTGCCCTTGCTGATAAGCACGGTAACCTTCTAGGGAGTTTAACCAAGATTGAAACCTATATGCTTCGTATGACCAAGGTTCGTAAGAAACTCATGGAGGTAGCGACCTACCCTATTCTACTTCTGGGTTTCCTGATTCTGATTATGTTGGGGCTCAAAAATTATCTTTTACCTCAACTGTTAGAGGGAGATGGTAAGGAGAATTGGGCTGTACAGTTGGTTCAGATTTTTCCCAAGCTCTTTTTTGTGACTTTGTGCGGACTGCTTGTATTAAGCTTAATTCTCTATCTATGGGTGAAACGCCAGCCAGCCCTTGTCTTTTATCGACGAATGGCAAAAATCCCTTTTATAGGCCAAACTGTCAGACTATATATGACCGCCTATTATGCTAGGGAATGGGGAAATCTCTTAGGGCAAGGTATTGACTTGCTAGACTTAGTTGCCCTAATGAAAGAGCAAAAATCAAAGCTCTTTCGTGAGCTGGGGGCTGATTTAGAAGAAGGCTTGATGCTAGGACAGAGTTTTCCTGACCGTATTGCTAGTCACCCTTTCTTCACTAAGGAACTATCCTTAATTATTGCTTATGGAGAGGCTAATGCTAGGTTGGGCTATGAGTTAGAAGTCTATGCTGAAGAGGTTTGGCAGGCTTTCTTTAACCGTCTTAATAAGGCAACAACCTTTGTGCAACCTCTCATTTTTGTTATTGTTGCTGTCGTGATTGTAATGATCTATGCAGCCATGCTATTACCAATGTATCAAAATATGGAAGGAATGATGTCATGAAAATGATGTTGAAAAAATTGAATGCCGTTAAATTACGAGCTTTTACACTGATTGAAATGCTGGTCGTGCTTCTCATTATCAGTATTCTCCTTTTGCTCTTTGTACCTAACTTGAGCAAGCAGAAGGATTCTGTTAAAGAGACTGGAAATGCGGCTGTGGTCAAGGTCGTAGATTCTCAAGCAGAACTTTATGAAATGAAGAATAACAAGACAGCTAGCTTAGCCGCTCTTGTTTCAGAAGGTCAAATCACGCAAAAACAGGCAGATTCATACAATGATTACTATGCGAAACATGGTGGCGAAAGCCGCTCAGTGGCCAATTAGAGCCTTTACCTTGTTGGAGAGTCTGGTGACTCTAGCAGTTGTTACCTTTCTCACTCTGAGTTTATCAGGCTCAGTCACAGGTATTTTTCAGCAGGTTGAAACTAATCTTTTTTATCTGCGCTTTGAGTACCTATACCGAGATAGTCAGCGCTTGGCAGCGGCGGAAGGGTCCAATGTTGAATTGCAGTTGTCCAAGGATAAAATCAGTAACGGAAAATCAAGTCTGGTGATTCCTAAAAATATACATCTGGATAAGGGGCAGACGCTAGTGTTTGATGCCAAAGGAGGCAACTCTAGCCTCACAAAGATTCGTTTTTCAAGTGATAAGGAGGTGGTGACCTATCAGCTTAACATGGGCAGCGGTAAATATAAAAAGACGGTCTCTTAGAGGCTATATTCTTATCGAAAGCTTGGTAGCAATGGCTGTCTTAGTACTCGTCAGTGGTCTTATCTTGGATCAGATCAATACCAATCGTAGGCTAATGGCTAGGAATCTCCACCAACAGGAGGTCTTGAGTGTGGCAACCATGGCAGTTCAGACCAAACAGGATCAGTTGACCTTAAATGGCATCACAGTGACGGTAAAACGTAGCCAGCAAGGTATCGCGGTTTATGAATCAGGAAAGGAGATTATTCATGTCTCTCAATAGCAAGGTTCGTGCTTTTACCCTCTTGGAATGTCTAGTGGCCTTGTTGGTGATTGCTGGTTCAGTTCAAGTTTATCAAGGTCTGACCACAGTATTGGTGAGCAATGTTAAGCAGGTCAAGCAACAAGAAAGCCAAGACTGGCTTCTATTTGTTCAACAAATGGAGGCAGAATTAGAAGGTTGTCAGTTGGTAAAGGTAGAGGGGAACAAACTCTATGTCAAGCAGGATAATCAAGACTTAGCTTTTGGACTATCAAGTGCTACTGATTTTCGAAAAACAAATGCTGACGGTCGAGGCTACCAACCAATGCTTTTCAATGTAAAAGCTAGTACAATTAGTCAAAATAACCAGATAGTCACCATCCAAGTGACTCTTAAAAATGGGCTACAAAGGAGTTTTGTTTATGCTTTTGAAAAAACAGGTTAGGGGAGGCGTTCTTCTCTACGCTCTTTTTATGGCTGGCATTTTCACACTTCTTCTGCATGTTTATCTGGAGCGGGTGGTTGCTAGCTCTAGACAGAACCAAGCGCAAATGATCTCCAGTCAGAGTCGTCTCATGGCAGAGATGACCATGGACTTGGCGGACAAGGAAGCAGGTGCTTTTAGTTTCTCTCAGGGAACTACGACTTATGAGGTTAAGGACAAACAAGTGATTGTTAGAGTTGCCAGTAAAGGCCAAATCAAGACCTATCGTTATGTGAAGAAGCAGGAGCAGAAATAGAAATTCTCTTTCCTTTTTGATATGATAGAAGGACGGAGGAAATCATGAATTTTGAAGCAATTGAGACAGCCTTTGAGCTGTTGTTAGAAAATGTCCAAACCATTGAAAATGATCTTGGAACCCATGCTTACGATGCCCTTATCGAGCAAAATTCCTATTATTTGGGGGCTGAGGTAGCTAATGAAGTCATCATCAAAAACAACGAGAAATTACGTTCCCTTAATCTAAGTAAAGAGGAGTGGCGTCGTGCTTTTCAGTTCTTGTTTATCAAGCTAGGGCAATTGGAAGCCTTACAAGCCAATCACCAATTTACACCTGATGCTATTGGATTTATCATCCTCTACCTACTTGAAGGTTTGACCAAGGACGACCAATTAGATGTTTTGGAGATTGGTTCGGGGACAGGAAACTTGGCTGAAACTCTTCTAAATAATAGTCAGAAAAACCTTAATTATATGGGAATGGAAGTTGACGATCTCCTTATCGATTTGTCAGCTAGTATTGCTGATGTGGTGAATTCAAGTGCAGTTTACATCCAAGAAGATGCTGTTCGACCACACATTCTCAAAGAGAGTGATGTTATTATTAGTGACCTACCTGTTGGTTACTACCCTAATGATGAGATTGCGAGTCGTTTCAAGGTTGCAGCAACTGGTGAACACACCTATGCCCATCACCTTCTTATGGAGCAATCACTCAAGTACTTGAAGAAAGATGGTATTGCTATTCTTTTGGCACCAACTAATCTTTTGACAAGCCCACAAAGTGATTTGCTTAAGAAATGGCTATCAGGCTATGCTGATATTATTGCCGTTATCACTCTTCCAGAAGCAGCTTTTGGCAATAAACATAACATGAAGTCTATCTTTGTGCTTAAAAAACAAACTGAAAATGCTCCTGAGACCTTTGTTTATCCACTTAGCGATTTGCAAAACCCAGAGGTCCTCAAAGATTTTACAGAGAATTTTCAAAAATGGAAATCAGATAATTCCATTTTCTAGCAAAACATGTTAGAATAGGACTATATTATTGAAAGCGTTTTACAAAGAGGTGGCTTATGACAAAAACAATAGCAATTAATGCAGGAAGCTCAAGCTTGAAATGGCAACTATATGAGATGCCAGATGAAGTTGTTCTTGCTAAGGGTTTGATTGAACGTATCGGCTTGAAAGATTCTGTTTCAACAGTAAAATTTGATGACCGTTCAGAATCGCAAACTCTAGATATTGCTGACCATGTTCAGGCAGTAAAAATCTTGCTTGATGATTTGATTCGTTTTGATATTATCAAGAGCTATGATGAAATTACAGGTGTTGGTCACCGTGTGGTTGCTGGTGGAGAATATTTCAAAGAATCAAGCTTGGTGGATGAAGATGCCTTGGCTAAGATTGAAGAATTGTCAGCCTTAGCGCCTTTACACAATCCAGGTGCAGCTTCAGGGATTCGTGCCTTTAAGGAGCTCCTCCCAGATATTACAAGTGTTGCTGTTTTTGATACAGCCTTCCATACATCTATGCCGGAAGTGGCCTACCGTTATCCAGTGCCTAATCGTTACTATACAGACTACCAAGTCCGTAAGTATGGAGCACACGGAACTAGCCACCAATATGTTTCTCAAGAAGCAGCTAAGTTGTTAGGTAAGCCAATTGAAGAAACTAAGATTATCACAGCCCATGTGGGAAATGGTGTTTCTATTACTGCCGTTGATGGTGGTAAATCAGTAGACACGTCAATGGGGTTGACACCACTTGGTGGCGTTATGATGGGAACACGTACTGGGGACCTTGACCCTGCGATTATTCCATTTGTTATTGATCGTGAGCCTGAAATGGCAGATGCTGAGCGTATCCGTCACGTCTTTAATAAGGAATCAGGTCTTCTTGGCATTTCTGAAAAATCAAGTGATATGCGTGATATCATTGCTGGTAAGAATGCTGGTGATGAAAAATGTGCCTTGGCCTATGATCTTTATGTGGATCGTTTGCGTAAATACATCGCTCAATATTTCGGTGTGTTGAACGGAGCGGATGCTATCGTCTTTACAGCAGGTATTGGTGAAAACTCTGCAGAAGTTCGTGCTTCAGTTTTGGATGGTCTCACTTGGTTTGGTATTGAAGTGGATCCTGAAAAGAATGTCTTTGGACATGTAGGCGATATTACAACAGCAGAGTCAGCTGTTAAAGTATTTGTTATCCCAACAGATGAAGAGTTGGTGATTGCGCGTGATGTTGAGCGCCTTAAAACTAAATAAGTTATCAAAAATTTGATAAGACCAGAAAAGTTGGCCGAGTGATTGGCTAGCTTTTTTGAATGCTCTGAAAGCATCATTTGTCGATGTCTATATATGTGTAATTCAATAAGTAAAGAAAACTTTACAAAATATGTAAAGTAGACTATACTATAAATGTAAAGTTAACTTAACAAATAAAAGTAAGGAGTTTAACTATTTGAGAATAAACGATAAGGTTGAGGTACTACATGGAAACAAAAATTCAGGAACTTCGCAAGGCTAATAAGATTAGTCAGGCAGAGTTAGCAGATGAAATGGGGGTCACGAGACAGACCATCATTTCACTCGAAAAAGGTCGCTATAATGCGTCGTTGGAACTGGCTTTTAAAATTGCTAGATATTTTGGAAAGACTATTGAAGAAGTCTTTATTTTTGAGGAAGATTAAGGAGAAAAGATATGTTTAAACAAGTCATGAAGAAAATTGGTGTTATTGTTTTAGCGCTCACTCTACTAATCTTAGATTTAACACTATTAGGTGCTTTCCCGCTACTTACTCAGGATGGTAAGTTTTCACTTGTGGAGCAAATAGGTTACGGTATTTGGGCATTAGGGAGTTTGGCTATTTTTATCGTGATTGCTTATAGATTTAAACTCTTATCGCTTAAAGAGATTAATTGGAGACGTCTCGTTGCGATTGCTTCTCTCAATCTCGTCATCTTTTTCCTAGGTGATCTTCTAGGGTATTTTATTGGTCAGTTAACACACAATGCGACTATGGAAAATCAAGATGCTTTAAATGATATCTTTGCCCACGTACCATTCTATCTTCACCTAGTAGTCGCCGGTTTTATTATTCCGATTATGGAAGAAATCATTTTTAGGGGACTCTTAGCCAAGGTGCTCTTTGGAAAATACTTTAAGACGGGTCTTGTTATTTCCAGTCTTCTCTTTATGGCTGGTCACTCAGCATTTACGCTTCAGACAATTGTCATCTATGGTATTATGTCAGCTGGTCTTGCGATAACATATTATAAGACTAAGCGTATCGAGTACAGTATGGGTGTTCATATCTTAAACAATAGCATAAGTGTACTACTCAGTCTTTTCGTTTAAGGTGAATAAGTGTTTAAAGTTATCAGTGAAAAAAGTTATATTGCTCTTATAAAGGATAATAAAGGGAGTGTTAAGATATGTTAATAAAAATGTTATTAGGAAAGAGAAAAACAGAGGTCGAGTTTAAGAAATACATTACACGAGTAGCATGTTCTCTTTTTTTCTTGGGTGTTTTGGGTTTGTTTGTTATTCGCTCTAACAGTCTTAGTGATTATGCTCTAGGCTTAGTTTTAGGACTTACCATTGGGGTTTATGTTTTGTCAATCTATTATTTTGCGACGCTTACTCATCCTAAACGTCTTCACCAGATGTATATTGCTGCCTATGATGAGCGAAATAAACAGATTTTAATGGCATCAGCAGTCGCAACTCTGATTCTAGAGTTTTTGCTTATCTTTGCTTTGATTGCTCTATATGCCTTTGTCAATATTCAGTTGCCATATGTTACAGTCTTATCAGTCTTGCTCTATGGCTTAGTATTGGGATTTTCTCTTATTCGTCTCATCCTATCTAAAATAAGATAAGAGCCTATATTATCTTGAAAAATTCACCTCTCGTTCTCTTTTTGTCTTGTCAAATAAGTTTTGTTGTATTATAATAAAGATACAAATAAATGATGAAAAGAGGTGGCTTCTCATGAACAAAGAGTCAATTATCAAACGCTTTCTTTATTTTTTACTAGCTTTCCTAATTTTCTATATTGAACAAATTCCAACTATCTATTTAGGTGTCAAAGATACAAGGCTAGTCTGTCTCTTAGTTTTTGTCTCACTTCTCATAAGCGCGGGAGCTCTTTTCTTAGGAAAACGTCTTGGGCTTTTCGAAGGCTTTAAGACCCTTTCTTCTCTGAAGGCCTGGGGGATGATTGGCTTGACCTACCTAGGTATTTATATCGTTACTAGGATTGGTTCTATGGTCATGATGATGGAAGGTGTTAGTAATAGCACCAATCAGGCAGCCATAGAAAATGCCCATATGAATCCCTTCCTTCTCATAACGTTGACAGTAATTATGGCACCGATTGTGGAAGAGTTGGTTTTTCGAGGGCTCCTCATGGGACGCGTCTTTAATTCAGATTCTATTGTTGGCTTGATTGTTAGTAGCTTACTTTTTGGCCTTGTTCATATGCCGAATAGTATCGGTGTTTGGATTGTATATGCAGGTATGGGGTTTGCCCTTGGGATAGCATATCGTAAATTTCAAAAGTTAGAGTACTGTATCATGGCCCATATCGTTAACAATAGTATTGCAGTTTCAGCGATGTTACTCTTGCAATTGTTGGCACCATATATCAAATAAAGCTCGGAATCTTCCGAGCTTTTTTCTTATAGTTTTTTAGCTTTAGCAATAGTGGTATCAATACTTGAAACCACACTATGGGTGAGGCCTGTACGCTCAAGGTCCATGAGACCGGCGATAGTAGTCCCACCAGGGCTACAGACCTTGTCAATAAGGTCATGTGGACTGTCGCTACCAAGACTGAGATTTTCAGCAGTAGCTAGAACCGTCTGTGTGGCAATGGTCAGAGCGACCTGCTTACTTAGGCCGTTTTTGACACCAGCCTTGGCTAGAGCCTCGATAAAGAGGGCGATGTAGGCAGGGCTAGAACCTGCTAAGGCAGTAAAGGTATCAAAGTCCTTCTCAGCCAATTCAACAGTGGTTCCAAAACTGTCTGTGATTTCCTTGGCAACTGCCAAAAGGTCCTCGGATACCTTATCATTAGTGCAAAGACCAGTAGTGCTTTTGAGAATTTGAGCATTAAGGTTCGGCATGATACGAATAAGAGGAAGGTCTGGACTGGTGAGGGAAGCGAGGCGTTCTAAGGTCACTCCAGCAGCCATACTTATGATAGGTTGATGGAAATTGAGATCGGCTAGTACCTTATCAAACATTTGAGGTTTGATACCAAGGATGACCAGGTCAGCATTATCCAACAATTCCTGATGGGAAGCAGCCGCTTCAACCTCTAGTTCCTCTGCAATCTGGCGTGAACGAGCCAAGGAAGACCCTGAAATAATGATACGATGTGAGCTTGTATTTAGGCCGTTGATAATGGCTGTTGCCATTTTTCCGACACCGATAAAACCTATAATCATGGGTTACTCCTTGTCTTAGTAGTTTTTAATTAAATCTACTGTCGAGCGATCCAACTTCTTAACAATAGCTTGTAAGAAGGCCTGTGCTTCTAGGAAGTCATCCATCGCATAAAGGGTTTGGTGTGAGTGAATGTAGCGGGCACAAACACCGATAGTTGTTGATGGAACACCAGCATTCTGCAAGTGAGCGGCACCAGCATCCGTTCCGCCCGCAGCACAGTAGTATTGGTATTTGATACCAGCTTCTTCAGCAGTAGTTAAAAGGAAATCTTTCATATTGGGCAACATGATGTGACCTGGATCGAAGAAACGAATAAGGGTACCATCGCCTACCTTACCTTGATTACCATAGATATCCCCTGCAGGAGAACAGTCCACTGCAAAGAAAACTTCAGGATCAAATTTAGTGGTAGAGACATGGGCACCACGTAAACCAACTTCTTCTTGAACATTGGCACCAGCAATTAGAATATTGTTGAGTTCTTGATCCTTAACGTTTTCCAAGAGTTCACGAATCATGAGAACACCATAACGGTTATCCCAAGCTTTAGAAATGACATTCTTTTGATTGGCTGTGAGAATTGTTTCTGATTCAGGAATGATGACATCACCTGGAAAAACGCCGTAGGCATTAGCCTCTTCTTGGTTGGCAAAACCAGCATCAAAGACGATATCAGAAACACTAGGAAGACTTGAAGCTCCGCCACTAGCACGTAAGAAATGAGGTGGAACTGAACCTGAGATGACAGGATAGATACGACCGTCACGAGTGTGTAGGGTGAAGCGTTGTGAGCTGACAACAAGTGGGTTCCAACCACCAAGTTCGACGACACGGAAAGTCCCGTCTACCTTGATTTCCTTAATCATAAACCCAACTTCATCCATGTGGGCAGCCACAAGCACCTTAGGGGCATTTTCTGCTTGGCTATGCTTGATACCGAAAATACCACCGAGACCATCTGTTTGGACCTCATCTACAAGTGGGGTGATGTTGTTGCGAAGGTAGTCGCGTACAGGAGCTTCAAAGCCTGAAGTAGCACTGAGTTCGGTTACTTCTTTAATTTTGTCAAATAGGGTAGTCATAAAATCCTCCTTGAGTAGTACTTGCTACTATTTTAGCACGATTCTCAAGAGATAGGTAGCCTCTCCCCATTCGTCTAAAATTATGGTAAAATGTTTCTTATGAAACGTAAAACATTGGCCTTGTTTGCTGGAGGCGTAGGAGCTTTAGGTCTCTTGGCAATGGCAGAGAAGTATAGACAGTCACGTGCAGAAATGAAGAAAGCTGCATTAATCCAAGATATTAGACAAGAATTATCTCACTTGGGGACTATCGCAGTCCTTTATACAAATCCCACTGATAAGGAAAATCCAGGGCTTACAGGAGGTATCGTCTTAGAGGATGGACGTGCCTATAGCTTTGTTTATGCAGAGTATATCTTGACCTATGAGGAGGAGCAGGCATGATTATTCCTAAGAATCTTGAAGAACTGGCAAGCTATGTTGAAAGTGATCAAAAGGTGGTTTTCTTTTTCACTGCTGATTGGTGTCCAGACTGCCAGTTTATCTATCCCGTTATGCCTGAAATTGAAGCCCTCCATCCAGATATGACCTTTGTGCGTGTCAACCGTGATGATTATATGGCTTTGGCGCAAACTTGGAATATTTTTGGTATCCCAAGTTTTGTCGTGACTCAGAAAGGTCAGGAATTGGGACGCTTGGTCAATAAAGCTCGTAAAACCAAAGAAGAAATCAATGCCTTTTTGTCGGAGATTTAAAAGATGAAAATCAATCACTTTCCTAATATCTCTCTTGATATTTCAGAAACTAAAGAAAAGTATCTGACAGAAAAAAATGAGGAGATCATCGAAGAATTATGCCAAATTTTAGTAGAGCATTCCAAAATTGAAAGTGATATCTTCCTAAAACACCAAGAAATAAACACCTACAAAAAGGAAAATAATCTTCCTACACATCAAACTATTCCTGGGGAAATGGAGTTATTTGATGAATTTAAAGAGAAGTTAACTCCTTTAGCTCAAAAACACTTGACTGATAACTGTTATAAAAGAGGTTTTTCAGCTTCTTTTGGTTCTCCAGGCACCTATGATTTTGTGTTAGAGCCCTGTCGAGTTAAGTTTATTATGAAGAGTAAGGCTAAGATGTTTCTCGAATTTTCTTATGGGAATGACTTTTGGTACCATAAACAATTTATCGTAAAATTAACAGAGAGTGACTGGAAAATTGACAAGATTAGTTATCGCTATGGTAGTAATGACGATTCTTGGCATGTCAGTCGATTTTAAAATCTATAAAAGAACTATTGAAGGAGAACCCATGATTTTTGCATACAATAAGGAACAAGTTGGTGACGTTTTGTTGGTTATCTTGGAAGATACTAAGGACATCAAACGTAGCGTAGAACGTAAAGGTAAAGTGGCGCGTGTCACAGCTGATGAAACAGGCAAGACTCTTGCTTGGAATATTTTTGAAGCGTCAAGCCTCATTGATATTGAAGGTAACGGTCAAGTTTTCTTGTCAGACCAAGATGTAGCTGTTTTGAACGAGGAATTGGCTAAAGAGGGCTTTGAAGAGCGTTTGGAAAACACACAAGGTCCAGTCTTTGTGGTTGGACAAATTGATGAAATGGTTGCACATCCAGACAGTGACCACCTTAACATCTGCCAAGTGAACATCGGTGATAAGAAGGTCCAAATCGTTGCAGGAGCACCAAACGCAGCGCTTGGGCTTAAAACTATCGTAGCCCTTCCTGGTGCTATGATGCCTAGTGGTGCCCTTATCTTCCCAGGAAAACTTCGTGGTGAAGATAGTTATGGTATGATGTGTGCCCCACGTGAGTTGGCACTTCCAAATGCCCCACAAAAACGTGGTATTATTGAACTTGATGATTCAGCAGTAGTCGGAGAGGCTTTTGATCCAGCCAAACACTGGAAAGGGTAAATAGTAAAAGGGGCGGTAAGTATATACCGCTTTTTTTTAGGAGAGCTCGTCTTGGTAAATGGTTCAAAATTTCGAGAACCTCTTTATGCTTACCAAGTTCATCATCAAAATATAATAGTATTGCTTTCAATCTCTATTATTTGCCAAAATAACTTTATCCGAGCAACTATCTAAAAAATGTGGCTTCAAGGTTATTAATCAAGTTGTGTTTTATTTATCTGTCAGAGTCAGATTTGGTGATGATTATAAAAGAAAGGAAAGTTCAATGGTTTACAACAAACATAAGGGAGTCCTTGTTTTTATGATTCTCTATACAGTCCTCTTTGTTTTTGACGGTATACGAGTATTTGATGCTCCCTTACCTTCTTCTTTAACGACCTATTTAGTTTATACCATCATGTTTTTGTATGGTTGCTTCTTATTTAAGTCTGAATTGCTCAAAAAGTGGGAAGAGGTCAGAAGTTCTAAAAGAAAATTTTTCTTGGGGGTTTTAAAAGGCTGGCTCTTACTTGTCCTGGTGACCATTTTCTTTGGACTACTATCGGCAATATTGAGGCAGGTTTTGGGACTAAGTGAACAAGGACTAAACGAGGCTAATATACAAAGTACCTTTAAAGAACAACCACTACTGATAGCAGTTTTCGCCTGTATCATTGGACCTTTGGTGGAAGAACTCTTTTTCCGTCAAATTTTATTGCATTGTTTACAGAGACATTTGCCAAGCTGGCTAAGCATTTGTGTGGTAGGATTTGTTTTCGCCTTGACCCATATGCACAGTTTGTCTTTAGCAGAGTGGGTCAGTGCAGTTGGTTACTTAGGTGGCGGAGTAGCCCTTTCAATTATTTATGTGAATGAAAAGGGAAATATTTACTATCCCTTGATGGTTCATGTGCTAGGAAATATTTTATCTTTTATAGTATTGGTCATTGGTAGTATGCAATAAGTGAATTCCAAACTATTTCAGCTTACAAAGAAAAAGGCAAAGGACTCTCGTCTCTCTTCTATCAATAGAAGAACTTCAAAACGGAGTGTTAAAATTATTTTAAGTGGTAACTCTGGGTCAGCAGAGGATGATTTGAGTAAGTAAACTAATGACAAGTTTGTATGGCGATAACTGTTCTTTGAATCGACAGCTCATACCAAGCTTCCTACTTCCTTTGCTAGTAGCTCAGCTCATCTTCAGATGTCTAATATTTAGTGACAAGTACATTTATTGAAGAACTCATCCTGCTTTTCACCCGAATAGATTTTACTTTTTTCTATTTAATTGAAGTCAATAATGTGATATATATATCTTATTTTTATTCTTGCTTTTTCAAAATCTGTCACTTTTTTTACTTCCGCTTACGAATAGATAGGTGGAGGTAAAAAAATGTATAACAAAGTTATTTTAATTGGACGTTTGACGGCGACTCCTGAAATGGTTAAGACTGCTAGCGATAGGTCTTTTACACGTGTTACAGTTGCGGTTAATCGTCGCTATAAGACGCAAAATGGTGAGCGTGAGGCTGACTTTATTACAGTGGTTGTCTGGGGGCGTTTGGCTGAGACCTTAGTATCTTATGCTAGCAAGGGGAGTTTAATTTCTCTTGATGGGGAGCTTCGTACCCGTAAGTACGATAAGGATGGTCAAACCCATTACGTTACTGAAGTGCTTTGTTCCTCTTTCCAACTTCTGGAGAGTCGTGCTCAGCGTGCTGTTAGGGAAAATAATCCTGATAATGACTTGGCTGACCTCGTCTTGGAAGAAGAACTTCCCTTCTAGTTTATCCTTTGACTAGCTATCTAGGTCTCCTATCTTTGAAGCAACCTCTCTAAAAAATCATTATCTTGTTCCATACCTTGTTTTAAAGAATTGTTGGAGATAAAATATTAAACACTTGTTAGACTAATAAACAGTAAAATTAGATAAGACTTAGGATGATAGGTGTTTAATAGTGTAGATAGACTAGAAAAAATAGTTTATGAAGCTCTAAAAGGTTGATATATCAACCTTTTAAATGTTAAGCAAAATATTCAAAAGAATGCATACAATTAACAGTTGTTTCTAATGTATATCATTGTTTTATTACCGATTTTTAAATTAAATGATAGAGGTTTCATGATAAACTATAGGTGGGTAAGGAAAAAGCTATAAAAGTTACTTTTATAGTAGGCATTATTTGTTTGGAAGGAAAGTGTGAAATATCACAACTATAACGCTATCCTTGCAATTGTTTGAGACAGTTGCATTTTTGTTTATCGTTGTGAGGCCTTAGGCCTATATAATGATTTCACAGACAATTGACTATGACACTCCGACTGACATATGAATTAGGATGTTAAGCGGTCGTTGACTTTTCGTCTAGCCTTGGGGGAACACATTGGTGTGATTCCTAAGACTCACCAGACTAATGTGTTTGAAGCTAGGATGATTCGTCTTAGCTTTTTTTGTGTCCTTTAAAATGGAGGTCTTCGGTATTTCTTTTCTTATGCTATAATAGAAGGACTAAGTGAGATATTGTCTCGCAAATCTTGGAACGGGAGTGACACTAATGCTTGACTTTACCCAAGAAGAGAAAGACTTTTTTATGTCTGAAGCTCTTAAGGAGGCCGAAAAATCTCTAGATAAAGCAGAGATTCCAATTGGTTGTGTCATCGTTAAAGATGGCGAAGTCATAGGTCGTGGGCACAATGCACGTGAGGAGCTCAATCAAGCTATCATGCATGCGGAGGTCATGGCTATTCAGGAGGCTAATAGGACTGTGGGCAATTGGCGTTTGTTAGATTGTACCCTCTTTGTAACCATCGAACCCTGTGTCATGTGTAGTGGGGCAATTGGCTTGGCTCGTATTCCTAAAGTTATCTATGGAGCAAGCAATCAAAAGTTTGGTGGTGCGGGTAGCCTTTACGATATCCTAAGAGATGAGCGTCTCAACCATCGCGTAGAAGTAGAGACTGGTGTCATGGAGGAAGAGTGTGCTAAGATTATGCAAGACTTTTTCCGTCAGAGTCGTGAACGTAAAAAAGAAGCCAAACGATTGGCTAAATTGGAAACAAGGCAAGATATGTAAACAAAAGTGCAAGTCCAAAGGGACTTGCACTTTTTAATGGAAGAAGAGTATTTTTGTTTTCCTGAAGGCAGTTTAGGTCACTCTTTCTATGATTTTTTTTCTTTTTCTCTTGTTAAAAGAAAAATAGGCATAAAGAGGATTAGAGTACCAAAAGCGGACTTCAAATTAGTATCAATAATTGGTGTTCCTAATCGTACATGAAAGATAAGGTTGATTAGGAGTATCAAAAGTAGGCTACCGATAATTCCAGCTAAAGCTATTTTTACGAGTAAATAGTTATTCGTTTTAGGTGATTGATTAGCAGTAGTATCATTTGTTTGATTTTTTGTATGTTTCATGAATTATCATCCTCAAAATCTTTGAGATGTCAGCTGAGTTCTGTTAGTTAGTGGGTGAGGTTATAGAAAGACTTACCTGCAGCATAGCTAAGGTCATAAGTCAGTTTTGCAGCAGCAATGCCAACAGAAATAGCGGCCCAAGGAACCACTCCACCTGATACAGCTTCAAGTTCTTGAGTAGTCATGTTTTTACGATTGTTAATGGTCTTAGTCATTGTTCATATGTCCTTTCTTTTATCGCGCAGAGTCCATGTAGCCATTGTAGGCTCCAAGGCATACCATAGTTCCAATAGGTCCTGAAGCTAGGCAGAGCCCTCCAATGGCAAGGTTAGTCTTCCATCCTCCTCCTGTTACTGAGACTAGGTCAGCTGCCTTCATTTCTTTGTTAATCATTGTCATTCTCCTTTTTTATTTTAGGTGAGTTTTTAAATCTCATACCCTCTCACCACGAGTTAAGAGATATGTTAAACATGACTTCTCCTTTAAATAAAGTCAGCCATGTCACTAGCTTTTGGTGCTTTCCTCAAGCTATGGATTTATTATAAGGTGTCGAGAAATAAAAAAGTAGTGACATAAATGTCACCATGGTAAGTCTTATGCTTTATCGAAGTTTAGACTGATCGAAGGAAATAATAGGGACTGATAGGGGATAGATCTAGCTAGTCTTATCTTAAGTTCTCTACTTGCAATCACTTCGATTTATGGTATAATATTTTTCGGAGCAACATCTGTGCGTGAAGCGGGTCAGGGGAGGAATCCAGCAGCCCTAAGCGATTTCAGGTGTGTGCTCTTTTTTTGTGTTAAGGAGGATTTATGGCCAAATTTAGTGTTTTTAAAGATCAAGAGAGTCTTTTTGCTTGTCCTATCTGTCAAGCGCCAATGCATTTGGATTTGTCTAGCTTGGTTTGTCAGAATAGGCATACCTTTAATATCGCCAAGCAGGGCTTTGTTAATTTTTTGAGACAGACTAAGGGAGATAAGCACTATGATATGGCTTCTTTTGAAAAGAGGAGTCAGATTCTTGCAGCAGGCTATTACGATTCTATCCTGGAGGTGATTTCAGAGCGCTTGCGTGACCTTCCTGGACACTCGCACGTTCTAGATGTTGCCTGTGGTGAGGGCTATTATAGCCGTCAGTTGGCTCAAGAGTTTGACAAGGATTTCATGGCCTTTGATTTGTCTAAGGATTCTATCCTTCTTGCGGCTCGTCAAAATCCTCAGAAAAACGTAGCTTGGTTTGTTGGCGATTTGGCTCAATTGCCTTTACGTGAAAACAGTATTGATGTGATTTTAGATATTTTTTCACCAGCTAATTATCAAGAATTTGGACGACTTTTGTCTGATCATGGCTTGATTTTTAAGGTTATTCCTCATGAGGATCATCTTAAAGAGTTTCGCCAATTGTTACCGGAGGCGCAGGCTTATTCGAACCAGGATGTTCTGGAACATTTTCAAGAGTCCTGTGACCTTTTGGAGCGTGTGACGATTGCTAAGACTTGGTCTATGCCATCAGAGCATGTTCAAACATTTGCCGAGATGACACCTCTTTTCTTCCATGCCAATAAGGAGACTTTGGACTTGACTTCAGTGACGCAATTAACCGTTGCGGGAGAACTGCTGATTGGCCGTATTAGAGATGATAAGCAATCCTGGCTCTTTGTCAACTGTAGTGGGTGACGAAAAGCTAACATCTAGAGAGGACCTGATAGGTCTTCTCTTTTTTTATGTTCAGAGTGATTAAGATCCGCTTCCTAAAGTTGATGAAGTTTCTAAAACCAAATCCTAGACGTTTGATGTCTTTGATCAACTTGTTAGTCGCTTCAAGTTTTGCATTTGAATAGTCCGTTTCTAGTGCGTTTTTGATGTATTGCTTGTGTCTAAGAAAAGTCCTAAAGACAGTTTGAAAATAATGATTAACCTTGCTCCTATTTTCCTCTATCAGCTCAAAGAACTCAGCTACTCTCTTCTCCTGAAAATGAAAAAGTAAGATCTGATAAAGTGTATAGTAGTCGGTAAGCTCTTCTGAAAAGTCTAGTGTTTTCCCAACAACTTCATGTGGACTTAAGGTTTGGTGGAATGTCTTTGAATAAAAAGAGTTGAGAGATAACTTACGGCTGTCCTTTTGGAAGAGTCGCCAATGATTTTTCAAGGCTCGATAGGGTAGTGACTTCTTATCGAACTGGTTCATAATCGCAATTCTTGTCTTTAAAAAGGCACGACCAAGGTGCTGGATAATGTGGAAACGATCAAGAACGATTTTAGCGTTTGGAAAAAGTCTTTTGGCAAGTGGAATATAAGCTCCAGACATATCCATCGTGATAAACTGCACCTGTTGGCGAGCTTTTAATGGATACTTTAAAAAGTAGTTTCGTATAGAGGTTTGGCGACGATTATCAAGGATGGTTATGAGTTCGTTTGTCTCATAATTCTGCGCCACAAAAGCCAATTCCCCTTTCTTGAACCCAAACTCATCCCAGGACATAACAGCTGGAAGTTTGTCATAATGTTCTTTGAAAGTGAACTGGTCAAGCTTACGATAGACAGTGGACGTCGACACACGAAGTCTTCTGGCAATATCAGTTAGTGAGACCTTCTCAGTTAGGAGTTGTGCAACCTTTTGTCGGACTAGATTGGAGATTTGGCAGTTTTTCTCAACGATTGATGTCTCAGCTACCGTGACTCGTCTACAACTTTTACACTGAAAGCGACGTTTCTTCAGACGTAGTAGTGTTGGAGTTCCCGTTTGCTCGAGAAGAGGGATTTTAGAAGGCTTTTGAAAGTCATATTTGATCATCTTTCCTTGGCAGTGAGGACATGATGGTGCAGGGTAATCAAGTTTTGCTTGAATCTCTATATGAGTGTCAGTTTCAAAAACAAGTGAAATCTTGATATTTTGGTCTTTAATTCCGATTAATTCTGTGGTATTCTTAATAAGTCTCATAAGTTCTTCCTAATGATGGTTTGGTCGCTTTTCATTATAGTTCTTATGGGACTTTTTGTGTACACTTAAAAAGCTCTATAATCTCTACAGTGGTTTTACCCACTACAGAAATTATAGAGCCGCAATCCTAACAGTCGTTGGGATTTTTTTGATGGGAAAATGTCTCAGTTAGCTTGTTTGGTCTTCCTAAAAGGTGTATGATGAGAGCAATAAGTAAGAAAGTTTCAGTAATGGGTAAAAAGCGATGAAAAGTAGAGCCTATAAGAACTACATTTTTGATTTTTATGGTACCTTGGTTGATATCCTAACCGATGAGAAGGATCCTGTGTTATGGGATAAACTAGGCCAGCTATATCAAGCTTATGGAGCGGCTTATGAAGGTGATGTTCTTAAAAAGGCTTATGCTAAGCGCGTGGATCAGGCCCGTAAGGAGTTAATGGAGCTCAAAGGAGTTGCTTATCCAGAAATTGATTTAGCCCACATTTTTAACCAGCTTTATGTAGATGCTCGGCCTCAGTCTAGTAACTCTAATCAGCCGGACGATTGGGGAAATTTGATAGCCATGGTCTTTCGCGTCTTATCTCGCAAACATTTGACGGCTTATCCTCATACTAAGGAGGTTCTAGCCTTTCTAAAAGAGCAGGGATGTCGGATTTATCTCTTGTCTAATGCTCAAGCAGCCTTTACTAACGCTGAGATTGATCTAATGGCGTTAAGACCTTATTTTGATGCTATTTACTTGTCTTCGGATGCCGGTATCTGTAAGCCCCAACCTGAATTTTTAAAGCAAGTTTTGGATGATCATGGGTTAAACCCGTCTGAGACTGTCATGGTTGGAAATGACTTGACGACTGATATTGCTGTGGCTGAAGCAGTTGGGATCGATGGTATCTTGCTGAATACCTTCCCTTATTCTCGTCGAGAACTGGAGAATTCTCCAATTAAGTCAGACCTAGTGATTACTGATATAGAGGCTCTAAAGACCAATTTTACATAAAAATACACTCTATTTGGCAAAAGCAAAGACAATTATCAGAATTTTTGGTATAATAATTCCTAACTTTATGTGAATGGAGAATCTCATGACTGCACAAAAAATGTCTGCACAAGAAATTATCGCTTTTATCGGTAATGCTGAAAAGAAAACGAATGTTAAAGTAACTTTTGAAGGGGAATTGGCAACTGCTGTTCCAGCTTCTGTCACTAAACTTGGTAACGTTCTTTTCGGAGACTGGAAAGATATTGAACCACTTCTTGCTAACTTGACTGAAAACAAGGACTATGTTGTGGAACAAGATGGCCGTAACTCAGCTGTTCCATTGCTTGATAAACGTCACCTTAATGCACGTATCGAACCAGGCGCTATCATCCGTGACCAAGTAACTATCGAAGACAATGCTGTCGTTATGATGGGTGCTGTAATCAATATCGGTGCTGAAATTGGTGCTGGTACTATGATTGATATGGGTGCTATCCTTGGTGGTCGTGCTACTGTTGGTAAAAACAGCCACATTGGTGCGGGTGCTGTCCTTGCTGGTGTGATTGAACCAGCTTCAGCAGACCCAGTTCGTATCGGTGACAACGTTCTTGTTGGTGCTAATGCTGTTGTTATTGAAGGTGTTCAAGTTGGTAACGGTTCAGTCGTTGCTGCTGGAGCTATCGTTACTCAAGATGTTCCTGAAAATGTGGTTGTAGCTGGTGTTCCAGCTCGTATCATCAAGGAAATCGATGAAAAAACACAACAAAAAACAGCACTTGAAGACGCTTTGCGTAACTTGTAACATATTGATAGTAGAGGCCTGTAGGGCCTCTATTTCTAGATTCTCTATAAAATAAGACAAATAAAAAGGATAAAAACATGACACTTGATTTAATTAAAATCAGACGAGACCTTCACCAAATTCCTGAAATTGGTTTGGAAGAATTTAAAACTCAGGCTTATCTCTTAGAGCGTATTGCTGAAATGACTGAAGGTAAGGATTTTGTGGAGCAACGTACTTGGCGTACAGGAATTCTTGTCTATCTTCACGGGCATGCTCCTGAAAAAACTATTGGTTGGCGTACAGATATTGATGGTCTCCCAATCGTAGAGGAAACCGGTCTTGACTTCAAGTCTACTCATGAAGGTCGTATGCATGCTTGTGGACACGATATGCACATGACCACAGCACTTGGTCTTTTGGACCAGATGCTTCAAGTACAGCCTAAAAATAACATGCTCTTCCTCTTCCAACCAGCCGAAGAAAATGAAGCTGGTGGTATGCTTATATATGAAGATGGTGCCTTTGGAGATTGGTTGCCAGATGAGTTTTATGGTCTCCACGTCCGTCCAGATTTCAAGGTAGGTGATATTGCGACTAACACAAGCACCCTTTTTGCTGGGACTTGTGAAGTCCTCGTTACTTTCAAGGGGAAAGGTGGACATGCGGCCTTTCCACATGAGGCCAATGATGCCCTTGTAGCAGCTTCTTACTTTATTACTCAGGTGCAAACGATTGTCAGTCGTAATGTTGACCCTATCCAGGGTGGGGTAGTTACCTTTGGTTCTTTCCATGCAGGAACTACTAACAATGTTATCGCTGAAACTGCAGAGGTTTATGGAACTATTCGTACCCTTACTCAGGAAATGAGTCTCCTTATCCAGAAGCGCGTGCGCCAGATTGCAGAGGGTGTAGCAGCTAGCTTTGGTATGGAAGTGGATATCATGTTGAAACAAGGTGGTTATCTTCCTGTGGAAAATAATCCAGCCTTGGCTAAAGAGTTAATGAGCTTCTTTGATGCTAGCCCAGAGGTCAACCTGATTGATTGTCCACCAGCTATGACTGGAGAGGATTTCGGTTATTTGCTTAGTAAGGTTCCTGGTGTCATGTTCTGGTTGGGAATTGACACGCCATATGCACTTCACCATCCTAAGATGAGTCCAAATGAAGATGCTCTCGCTTTTGCAGTGGCTGAAATTGGAAAATTCCTTAAACACAAGGCAGAAGCCTAACCATAGTTGATACAACTAAAAAATCTACCAAGTCTGACTTTTGGTAGCTTTTTTGATATGATAAACCTATGAAAAATGAACTTAGAAAAACAGTCTTGGCTCAGTTAACTTCACAAGAACCTGAGACTAAGGCTAAGATAGATAAACATCTTTTGGAGCAATTGATTGCCTTACCTGCTTATAAAGATGCCCAGGTGATTGCGACTTATTTGTCTTTTCCTCATGAATATGATACCAGTCTTTTAATCAATCAGGCTTTAAAGGATGGTAAACGACTGTTGATTCCTAAAACATATAAACAAGGTCGAATGATTTTTGTGGATTATGATCCAGATAATCTTGTTGCAACCTCTTTTGGCTTGATGGAACCTGCGTCTGATTTGGCTGTGGAAAAATCAGAGATTGATTTGATTCATGTGCCAGGAGTAGTTTTTAATGATGAAGGCTATCGCATTGGTTACGGAGCAGGTTACTATGACCGCTATTTGTCTGATTTTGAAGGGGAGACCGTTAGTACGGTTTATCCTTGCCAGAAACATGATTTTCAACCAGACAACTATGATATACCTGTTAAGGAGGTCGTCACATGCAAATAAATGAGTGGAAGAAATACCCAGCAACCTATCTATTGTTGGGGCTTACGACGCTGACTTTCATCTGTCAATATCTCTTAAATGGCTTTCAAGCGACCTCGCCTTTGAGCCTCTTTAAGATGGGGGCTATGTACGGTGCTTTTGTTCAGTACAGCCCACTGAACCTCTGGCGTCTTGTAACACCAATTTTTGTGCATATAGGTGTTGAGCATTTTCTATTTAATATGCTTGCCCTTTACTTTATGGGGAAAATGGCTGAGCAGATTTTTGGGACTCTACGTTTTCTAGGGCTCTATTTGTTAGCTGGTGTTATGGGAAATGCCTTTACCTTACTTTTTACGCCTAATGTTATTGCGGCTGGTGCTTCGACATCCTTGTTTGGGCTTTTTGCGGCTGTTGTGATTCTTGGCTATTATAGTCATAGTCCTTTACTTAATCAGTTAGGTCGCAATTACTTGGCTTTGATTATCATTAACTTAATTTTCAACCTTTTTACACCTAGTGTTGGGATTACAGGCCATCTCGGTGGTTTAGTTGGTGGTGCTCTTGCAGCTATCTTTTTGGCTAACAAGGTTGAAAGTCGCTTATTTAGTAAAGGTTGGCGTTCTACAGCCCTTTTAACCTACATGTTACTATTGCTGATTCTTCTAGGGTTTACCTATCTTTAAGTCATATGAAAAAACCATCGAATGTCATGTTCGATGGTTTTTATATTAGTCTTTTTTAGCTGCTTTGCCTTCAAGTTTGTGTCCCAAGTCAATGAGGTATTGCTTGAGGTCATCTTTAACTTGAGGATGTTTAAGTGCGTAATCGATAGACGTTTTCATGAATCCGAATTTGTCACCGACATCATAACGGTCTCCAGTAAATTCGCGAGCAAAGACGCGTTGTGTCTTGTTAAGTTTATCGATAGCATCAGTCAATTGGACTTCATTTCCAGCACCTGGTTCTTGAGTTTCCAAAATACCGAAAATTTCAGGTGTTAGAAGGTAACGCCCGATGATAGCAAGATCACTTGGTGCATCCTCTGGATTTGGTTTTTCAACGAAAGTTTCAACGCTATAACGTCCATTTTCACCTTTGCCTTGAGGGGCGATGACACCATAAGAAGAAACTTCTTCGTGAGGTACAGGCATAACTGCAATGGTTGATGCGTGTGTTTCCTCATAATCGTTAATGAGCTGCTTAGTCAAAGGTACTGCTTTGTCATTAGTGATATCCATGAGGTCGTCACCAAGCATGACAACGAATGGCTCATTTCCGACAAATGCTTTGGCTTGAAGAACAGCATCTCCAAGGCCACGTGGGTGGCTTTGGCGGATAAAGTGGAGGTTAATAGCAGTGGTGTCATTAACCAATTTCAACAGGTCTGTCTTACCTTTTTGTTCCAGGTTGTATTCTAACTCGAAGTTTGAATCAAAGTGGTCTTCGATAGAACGTTTTGACTTACCAGTAACCACCAAGATATCTTCGATACCTGATTTGAGGGCTTCTTCAACGATAAATTGGATGGTTGGTTTGTCAACGATTGGCAACATTTCTTTGGCCAAGGCCTTAGTAGCTGGTAAAAAGCGTGTTCCGAGTCCTGCAGCGGGGATGATAGCTTTTCTAACTTTTTGATTCTTCATGAGAACTCCTTAGATTTTTATTTTTTATCCCATTCATTTTCAGAGCGCAATTCATTGGACATCATATTGAGAATAGATTCCTTGATATCAGCACCCTCATAGATAGATTTGTAGATTGCTGTTGTAATTGGCATGTAGACGCCGAGTTCTTGGGCGATTTCGTAGGCAACCTTTGTAGTTGAAATACCCTCGATAACCATTCCCATGTTACGTTCAATGTCTTCTAGCTTTTCTCCACGACCGAGCGCATCCCCAGCACGCCAGTTACGTGAATGGATAGAGGTTCCTGTAACAATAAGGTCACCAACCCCAGATAGACCGCTGTAAGTCAAAGGATCAGCCCCAAGTTTCACACCAAGACGAGTAATTTCCGCAAGTCCACGAGTAATAACGGCTGCCTTGGCATTGTCCCCATAACCCATACCGTGGAGGGCACCAGCACCTACCGCGATAATGTTTTTAAGAGCACCAGCTGTTTCAACACCAATCACATCTGAATTGGTGTAGAGGCGGAAGTAGCTATTGCTGAAAATACCTTGGACATAGCGTGCCGCTTCAAGATCCTTAGATGCTGCTGTAATCAAAGTGATATCGCGAACGATAGTTTCTTCAGCATGGCTTGGACCAGATACGACAACAATCTCACTACGAAGTTCCTTAGGAATCTCTTCTTCAAGGATTGTTGAAAGGCGTTCGTGTGTTCCAGGTTCCAAACCTTTTGAAGCATGCATGACAACAACTTCGTGGTCCAAAAGTTCAGCAACTTGCTTAGCAACTAAGCGAGTAACCTTGGTTGGAACAACAAAGAGAACAGCGTCGACACTATCTAGGGCTTCAGATAGCTCTTTGTAGGCTTTAATGTTTTCATCCAAAACCACATCCTTGAAGTAGCGGGTATTGGTGTGTTTCTCGTTAATTTCATCAATTTGTTCAGGGATGTTTCCCCAAATACGGACCTCGTGTCCGTTGTCGTTGAGTACCTGAGCAAGGGCAGTTCCCCATGAACCAGGGCCCAAGACAGCGATTTTTTGTTTTTTCATCATTAGGTCTCCCTTTAGGTCCTTTCTAACAAAGTAGAAAAAGACTGTATTCTTTCTCATTATAACATAAGAAAAGCATGTTTGTCTTGTACTCTCTGTTAGGAGGGCTGATGGCTATTTATTTTTTCAGCCAATTTTGGGCAATGTAGCCCCCAATGAGAGCAGCCATGAGCGTTCCTCCAATCAGGATTAAGACATGACTGGCTGTAAAGGGAACCATAACTTGATTTACATAATCTTGAGTTTTCCCTTTGGCTAGGAGCTGTGCGATATAAGCTTTGGGCGCAAGCCACATGGTGATAATGGGTGCTAAGTTCCCTAGGGAAAAGATCATATAGGAAAGTAAATTAAGTTTACTATTCTCATAGTTCCCTTTCTTAGCTAGAAAGTCAGCGACAAGGCCAGCCAGAAAGCTAGGAAGAAAGGCTAGAACAAAGTGCCCAGAGGCAAAGAAGAAGAGGGATATAAAGATACCCAGACAGGTAATCGCTCCAAATTGTTTTGTCTTTCTGATAAGCCCCAAGTAGACCCAGCCTGCAAAGATAGCCGCTAAGGCAGGCGTATGATACATATTTTTGACTTTGAAAAAGATTAAATCAATAGCAACTGCAAGGGCTAGGCAAATAAAATAGAGTAGAATAGCTAGGCTGGTTTGTTTGATGAATGTCTTTTGACGCATGTGGTCTCCTAATCAATGTGAGGTGTTTTAGTTTTATTGAGCCAAGAGTATGCCAAACCAATGAAAATACCTCCGCCAATCCAGTTACCGAAGAAAACGACTATCCACTGACGTAGAATATTTGCCAAAGTGAAATTATCCACAGCATCACGCACACCGTTGAAACCGAGCAACATGAAAGAGGCAAAGTTAGCAATCAAGTGTTCGTTAATCAAGAAGACAAACATAAAGATTGCTGATAGAGCAATGAAAATTTTAGCAGATTCTTCTTTGAGGAGCATGTAGCCCAAGATGGCAATATTAACGAACATATTAGCTGTAATACCTTCTGTAAAGTTCATCCAATCTGTTTTTCCAAGCTTGGTTGAGACAGCAGTAACTAAGAAACTCTTGTCAGTCAAATGTTGGAAAGAGAAGGATTGGTTGAAGAACCAGGCCAAGATAAGGGCACCGACAAAATTAAAGAAGGTACAGTAGAGGAGGATGGTACACATCTTGCTCCATTTGATTTTACCATAATAGGCACCACTGGTCAGGAACATCATGTTTGAAGTAGCCAACTCTCCATTGAAAATGAGAACGAAGACCAGTCCGATGGCAAAGATAAAGGCAAAGACAAAACGAGAAAGGGCTGGAATACCTGTAGCGATAACATCAGCACCAATAACTCCTACAGCAGTTGACATAGTAAGATAAGCTCCAGCGAGCATAGAGCGCAAGGCATAGCGCCCCAGACTTTCGTCAAAGAGAGCTTCTTTTTTAGCACAAGCAGCGAATACTTTTTCTTGAAATTGAGACATAGGTTTACCTCTAAAATGTGTGGCTTGGAGCATGGCAAATGCGCAAACTCGAGTGAAAATGAATCTAAGATGACCATGAAAAAAAGTCAGGACAGTTGTCCCAACTTTTCCAAGTCTTAATATGAGGATGCTCCAGATGTTGCATCTGCGGCTGGGGCTGCGTCGCCACCATGACCACCCGCATCTGATGCACCAGATGTGGCGTCGCTACCGCCATGACTAGCTGCAGCTGGTGCAAAAGGACCGCTTCCTCCGACAAGGCGTTGACCAGTTGTTTCGAGATACCAGTCAAGCCATGGTTTAAAGTTAAAGACGATTTCATTGATTCCTGCATAAGAACCATCATCATAGTACATAGCCTGATAGTTATGCGTATTGATAACTCCTTCAGGTGACCCTGGAACAATCGTACGAACGTATTCTTGGTTACCATTACGAAGTGTACCGATAACCCATTCTACATTTTTCATACGAGCTGGTGGAAGTGAGCCGTGAACAGTTGACATACGGCTACCAGATTGAGGTGGCACACGTTTAGCAAACATAGTGTCAGGATCTTGATGGGCGTTATTGTAGTAGAGGAACTGGTTATTATCATCGGCATAGGTCAATTCAAACGGCATAGCCTTGAGGAACATGTCAATTTGATTAACTGTCAAAATACCGTGATCCAATTTCACGTAGGTATCACCTGATACCGCACCAGTGATTTCAGCTACTTTTTCTACCCATTCAGGATCATCAGGGTCAACCTCAGTAACAGTTGTAGCGATTGGGTTGTTACAATCCAAGTCTTCAGGTTCAATTGGTTTTGGTTTTTTCAATTTAGAAACCACTCCTACATATTGGATGAAATTGTCTAAGCATTGTTCAAGGAAGTTAATAGTACCTTCGTTAGTAATGTTCCCCTCAAGGTCAAAGGCTTCTTTAGCCTTTCCAAGCAAGAATTCATTACCTGGAAGTGTATAGGCATTGACACCAGGTGCTTCAAGGATTTTACGCAAATGCACTTGGGCACGAGAAGTCCCTTGGTCGTAGTATGAAGCACCAACAATCATTACAGGCTTGTTTTCAAATGGGTGCACTTCAAATGAGAGCCACTCCAAAACTGACTTAAGTGCTGCAGAGATAGTGTGGTTATGTTCAGGTGTTGCGATGATAACACCGTCAGCGCGTGTAATTTTGTTATTAAGTAAGCGAAGTTGGAAGCTTTCATCCCATTTTTCATCTTGGTTAAACATAGGAACTTCATCAATTTCCAAAACTTCAAGTTCAAATTTTATTTTAAAATGTCTTCTGATAAATTCGAGCAGTTTACGGTTATATGATTGGTCATAATTTGCTCCAACGAGTCCAACAAATTTCATAGTTTCTATTCTCCTGTCCTATAGGCTTTCCCAGTCGAAGTCTTCAGCTTCTTTATGTAGCAACTCTGTAGCATGTGAGAGTTTACCAGTAATTTTGACGTAGAGACGGAAGTCATCGAAAATAGCATCTAGTTTTTTGATGACATCAAGGTCGACTAAGTCACCATTGCCATCAAAAGCTTGTAGAGAATGTGAAAGTAAGAATTCGTCTGGAAGCACATTAGCTTTGATTTCTGGAGCATTCAAGATTTGACGAAGTTGTAACTGTGCACGAGAAGCCCCGAGTGTTCCGTAAGATGCCCCTGTAATCATAACTGGCTTATTCAAAAGAGGGAAAACACCGTATGAAACCCAAGCTAAAGCGTTCATGAGAACGGCAGGAATTGAGTGGTCATACTCAGGTGTTCCAATAATAACACCATCAGCCTCATCGATTTTTTTAACGATTTCAAGGACACTTTCTGGCAATTGCTTGTTAGCGGGTTTGTTAAAGATAGGAAGGTCTTTGATTTCAACAAGTTCGATGTCTGCCTTATCTGCAAAATGTTTCTGAATATATTGCAATAATTGTCTATTAGTTGAACGTTTTGAATTCGTACCAACAAGTCCGATGAATTTCATGACAATTCTCCTTAAAAGTATTATATCTAGTACTATGTTAGCGTTTTCCTAGTTAAAAGTCAATCTTCGTTTAATGAGAAAGTGATTAGACTATTACCTTTGTCATCTTATTTCGAATAGATTATAATAGGATAGATTTAAAAGTCTGAAGCTAGCATGGCTAGTTTATACAAATACTAGTCAATAGATGTATCGAAAGGAAAAAATAATGACAAAAATTCGTGGATTTGAACTCGTATCAACGTATAACAATCAGGAATTGCTTCCAAAACGTGAGACAGCTCATGCTGCAGGTTATGACTTAAAGGTGGCAGAGAACACTGTCATTGCTCCTGGGGAAATTGTTCTCGTCCCAACAGGTGTTAAGGCTTACATGCAACCTGGTGAGGTCCTCTATCTCTATGACCGTTCGTCAAACCCTCGCAAAAAAGGCCTGGTTTTGATCAACTCAGTTGGCGTTATTGACGGCGATTACTATGGAAATCCAGGAAATGAAGGTCACATCTTCGCCCAGATGAAAAATATTACTAATCAGCCCGTGACTCTTGAAGTTGGCGAACGCATCGTTCAAGGTGTCTTTATGCCCTTCTTGATTGTAGATGGAGACGAAGCTGATGGTATTCGTACAGGTGGTTTCGGATCGACTGGACAGTAGAGGGAGCAAAGTGGCAGATTATTTGTTAGTAATCGATATGCAGTCAGATTATGTTACTGTAGGAAAAGCATATCATGAAGAACTGATTGCAGCTGTAAATGACAAAATTGCTAGCTATCCCAGCGACCGAGTTATCTATATTCTCAATCGTTTTTTCTGGGAGAGAAAAGATAGAAAGAAGAAATTTGCGACCGGCTTGCTGCTTGTATCTTCTCGTATCTTTGAGAAGCGTCGGGCTTCTTGCTTTACTAATCCAGATTTAAAAGATTTTTTAGAGGGGAATGGTACTAAAAGCATAGAGTTTATAGGGGTAGATGGCAATGGCTGTGTTAAGGCTTCCGTTTTGGCGGCTATCAAGGAGAACTATCAGGTTTCCGTAGATTTGTCCGCTGTCGGAGTTGCCAACCAGAAGAAATTTCAAAAAACATTGCATAAGTGGCACTCTGCTAGAGTAAGCGTAGAAGGAGAATTATCATAGCTAAGAAAAAATCAACTTTTGTTTGTCGAGAATGTGGCTACAATTCACCCAAATATCTAGGGCGTTGCCCCAACTGTTCTTCTTGGTCCTCTTTTGAGGAAGAAGTTGAGGTGCAGGAGGTGAAAAATGCTCGTGTCAGTTTGACGGGTGAAAAGTCCAAACCTACTAAATTAAAAGAAGTCTCTTCAATTAATTATGCCCGCATAAAGACTGACATGGACGAGTTTAACCGTGTTCTAGGTGGCGGTGTGGTTCCGGGTAGCCTGGTTCTTATTGGAGGAGATCCAGGTATAGGGAAATCGACTCTCCTCTTACAGGTGTCAACACAGTTAGCTAACAAGGGAACTGTCCTCTATGTATCTGGGGAAGAATCTGCCGAGCAAATCAAATTGCGGAGCGAACGTTTAGGTGATATTGATAACGAATTTTATCTTTATGCTGAGACTAATATGCAAGCCGTTCGCAGCCAAGTAGAGGCTATAAAACCCGATTTTCTCATTATCGACTCTATTCAGACCATCATGAGTCCAGAGATTTCTGGCGTTCAAGGTTCTGTATCTCAGGTTCGTGAAGTCACTGCTGAACTTATGCAGATTGCCAAAACCAATAACATCGCCACATTTATTGTTGGGCATGTGACCAAGGAGGGACAGCTGGCTGGACCACGTATGTTGGAACACATGGTGGACACGGTTCTCTATTTTGAGGGGGAACGTCATCACACCTTCCGTATTTTACGAGCAGTCAAAAACCGTTTTGGTTCAACCAATGAGATTGGGATTTTTGAGATGCAGTCTGGTGGTTTGGTAGAAGTGCTAAATCCTAGCCAGGTTTTCTTAGAGGAACGTCTAGACGGAGCCACAGGTTCTGCCATTGTTGTGACAATGGAAGGTAGCAGACCTATCTTAGCTGAAGTTCAAGCCTTGGTGACCCCAACCGTCTTTGGTAATGCTAAGCGGACAACAACGGGACTGGATTTTAACCGCGTCAGCCTCATTATGGCTGTTTTAGAGAGACGTTGTGGCCTTCTTCTCCAAAATCAAGATGCTTATTTAAAATCAGCTGGTGGTGTCAAATTGGACGAGCCGGCTATTGACCTTGCTGTTGCCGTTGCCATTGCTTCTAGTTATAAGGAGCTTCCAACCAATCCACAAGAAGCCTTTATAGGAGAAATTGGCTTGACTGGAGAGATTCGCCGAGTAACTCGCATTGAACAGCGTATTAATGAAGCTGCTAAATTAGGCTTCACTAAGATCTATGCTCCGAAGAATTCTCTTCATGGCATGAAAATTCCAGAAGGTATCCAGGTGGTTGGCGTTACGACAGTGGGAGAAGTACTCAAAAAAGTTTTTTCTTAAGAAGTAACAAAAATCCACTTTTTGGAAACGCTTGCAAAACCATGCCTCCAATGCTATACTTTTCATAAGGATAGGGAGGTATTTATTATGCAATTTTTCACAGACAGCAACATGCAATTCCCTTTAGTAGAGTTATCTCTCAATCAAGGTGAAACAGTCTTTATCCAGCGTGGCAGTATGGTATATCACACACCAAATGTGACACTGAGTACCAAATTGAATGCCAGTGGATCAGGTCTAGGTCGCTTTGTAAAAGCCGTTGGGCGTTCAATGGTTTCGGGCGAAAGTAGCTTTATTACTCAGGTTGTCTCACAGTCCAATAACGGTTATATAGCCTTGGCCCCTGATTCTCCTGGTCAAGTGATTCCACTTTATTTAGGTGAAAAACAGTACCGACTAAATGACGGTGCCTTTCTAGCACTTGATGGCACAGCTTACTATACAATGGAGCTCCAGTCAGTTGGTAAGGCTATTTTTGGTGGTCAGGGTGGTTTCTTTGTGATGACAACCCAAGGTCAAGGGACACTTTTAGCCAATGCCTATGGTTCTATTAAAAAGCTTGAGCTTAACAATCAAGAAGTGACTATTGATAATGCCCATGTCGTTGCCTGGAGTCAAACACTTGATTACAATATTCATTTGGAAAATGGTTTCTGGCAATCTATTGGGACAGGAGAGGGTGTTGTTAATACCTTTAGAGGAACAGGTGAAATTTATGTTCAAAGTCTCAATCTTCAAACCTTTGCAGGCTTGCTTAATAGATACTTGCCAAAACGTTCTTAATATTAATTGAAGGAGGATGGATGCTTGTTAGCATTTATTCTCCTTTTTTATGTTGCGAACTCAATAGCTGACAAGTTAGTAAAAAGATGATAAGATAGTGTGTAAATAATTTGATAGTCAAATTATTTTCTTCATTAGAAAGTGAGTTATTATGTCTTATTTTGAAAACTTTCTCAATGCCAACAAAGCCTATGTTGACCTCCACGGGACAGCCCATCTTCCCTTGAGACCAAAGACTAAGGTGGCTATTGTGACTTGTATGGATTCACGCCTTCACGTTGCCCAGGCCTTGGGGTTGGCCCTAGGTGACGCTCATATTTTGCGTAATGCGGGTGGTCGTGTAACGGAAGATATGATTCGTTCTTTGGTCATTTCTCAACAACAGATGGGGACACGAGAAATCGTAGTTCTTCACCATACAGATTGTGGTGCTCAGACCTTTAAGAACGATGAGTTTACCGCCTATCTCAATAAGGAACTTGGTGTTGATGTGTCTGATCAAGATTTTCTTCCATTCACAGATGTAGAAGAGAGTGTTCGTGAAGATATGGCTATTCTTCGTCAGTCACCGCTTATCCCTGAGGATGTTATCATCTCCGGTGCGGTTTATGATGTAGATACTGGTCGAATGACTCAAGTTCATCCCTAATACCGAAAAGTTAAGCAGGCATGATTGCCTGCTTTTTTCATGGTTTGATATAAAAAACTCAGCACACAATAAATCTGCTGAGTTAATCTAGTTTTTAAGAAATGATAAAAATGAGAATCACGGTCCCCAAATAGAAAAGACTAGTGATAAAAAAGCTTATACGCCAGAACAACTTAAGAAAACGTTTAAACTTGAAAGATTGTGTTTTTCTTAGCATCTGAATCGTGATAATTATAGCCGCCAAGGATAATAAGATGGTGATGTATGGCAAAAAGCTATGGGTAAAGAAACGGGCTGACACAGCAACCACCTCAATAAAATAAAGTGGGAAGGTAAGGTCAGCAAAATTAAGCCCGAGGTATTTTAAACTAAAGAATCGGTGGATAATAAAAGCAAAGATAGGTGTTAAAATCAAAAATGCTATAGCAAAGAATTTATATAGAATCATAAGTCTATTTTACCTCGAAAAGGCCTTTATGTAAATTTTTTCCTAAACTTAATAAGAAATTCTTGCATCTAAAAAGAATTTCTGTATAATAGACAAGGTATGTAAAAACATACTTGTGGGAGGTAACAAAACTTACTTACCGCCAAAACCACAATAGGAGGAAATTACAAAATGGCTAAAAAAGTCGAAAACATCGTAAAACTTCAGATTCCTGCTGGTAAAGCGACTCCAGCTCCACCAGTTGGACCAGCTCTTGGTCAAGCCGGAATCAACATCATGGGATTTACTAAAGAGTTTAACGCTCGTACAGCTGACCAAGCTGGTATGATCATCCCAGTTGTTATCTCTGTGTATGAAGATAAATCATTTGATTTCATCACTAAAACACCACCAGCTGCTGTTCTTTTGAAAAAAGCTGCAGGTGTTGAAAAAGGTTCAGGTACTCCAAACTCAGTTAAAGTTGCTTCAGTAACTCGTGCACAAGTACAAGAAATTGCTGAAACAAAAATGCCTGACTTGAACGCTGCAAACATCGAATCAGCTATGCGTATGATCGAAGGTACTGCACGTTCAATGGGATTCACTGTTACTGACTAATTCAGTTAACAAGAAAACCACAGACGTCGTCTCACTTCGCTGAGTGACGTGGAAGATGAAAGTCGTTATGACCACATTACACAAGGAGAAATAATTAACATGGCTAAAAAAAGCAAACAAATGCGTGCTGCTCTTGAGAAAATCGACAGCACAAAAGCTTACAGCGTAGAAGAAGCTGTAGCTCTTGCACAAGAAACTAACTTCGCAAAATTCGATGCTACTGTTGAAGTATCATACAACCTTAACATCGACGTTAAGAAAGCTGACCAACAAATCCGTGGAGCAATGGTATTGCCAAACGGTACTGGTAAAACTCAACGCGTTCTTGTATTTGCTCGTGGTGCTAAAGCTGAAGAAGCTAAAGCAGCAGGTGCTGACTTCGTTGGTGAAGACGAACTCGTTGCTAAAATCAACGGTGGATGGCTTGACTTTGACGTTGTTGTTGCAACACCAGATATGATGGCAATCGTTGGTCGTCTTGGACGTGTCCTTGGACCACGTAACTTGATGCCAAACCCTAAAACTGGTACAGTAACTATGGACGTTGCTAAAGCAGTTGAAGAGTCTAAAGGTGGTAAAATCACTTACCGTGCTGATAAAGCAGGTAACGTACAAGCTATCATCGGTAAAGTTTCATTCGAAACTGAAAAATTGGTTGAAAACTTCAAAGCATTTAACGATGCAATCCAAAAAGCTAAACCAGCTACAGCGAAAGGTACTTACATCACAAACCTTTCAATCACTACTACACAAGGTGCTGGTATCAAAGTTGATCCTAACTCATTGTAAGAGTAGTAAAAAATGGCTCTTTGTCAACTGTAGTGGGTGACGAAAAGCTAACATCTAGAGAGAACCTGATAGGTTTTCTCTTTTTGTATGTTCAGAGTGATGAAAACACGCTTCCTAAAGTTAATAAAGTTTCTAAAACCGAAGCCCAGACGTTTGATGTCTTTGATAAGCTTATTGGTCCCCTCCAATTTTGCATTTGAGTAATGTGTTTCTAGTGCGTTTTTGATGTATGGTTTGTGTCTAAGGAAGGTCCTAAAGACAGTTTTGAAGTAATGATTGACCTTGCTTATATTCTCCTCTATGAGCTCAAAAAACTCATCTACCCTCTTCTCTTGAAAGTGAAACAGCAACAGCTGATAGAGGTTATAATAATTAGCGAGTTCTTCTGAAAAGTCTAGTGTCTTCCTAACGACTTCATGTGGACTTAAGGTTTGACCAAAGGTCTTCGAGTGAAATGATTTACAAGATAACTTACGGCTGTCCTTTTGGAAGAGTCGCCAGTGATTTTTCAAGGCTCGGTAGGGGAGTGATTTCTTATCAAACTGGTTCATAATGGCAATTCTTGTCTTTAAAAAGGCTCGACCAAGGTGCTGGATGATGTGGAAACGATCAATAATGATTTCGGCGTTTGGGAAAAGTCTGCGAGCTAGTGGGATATAGGCTCCTGACATATCCATTGTAATAAACTGTACCTTTTGTCGAACTTTCAATGGGTACTTCAAAAAGTGGTTTCGAATCGTGGTTTGACGGCGATTATCAAGGATGGTTATGAGTTTGTTGGTCTCATAGTTTTGCGCCACAAAAGCGAGTTCACCTTTCTTGAACCCAAACTCATCCCAAGACATAACAGCTGGGAGCTTGTCATAATGCTCCTTGAAAGTAAACTGGTCAAGCTTACGATAGACAGTGGATGTCGACACACGAAGTATTCTGGCAATATCTGTTAGTGACACCTTTTCAGTAAGGAGCTGTGCAACTTTTTGCCGGACTAGATTGGAGATTTGGCAGTTTTTCTCAACGATTGATGTCTTAGCTACCGTGACTCTCCTACAATTTTTACACTGGAAGCGACGTTTCTTCAGACGTAGTAGTGTTGAAGTTCCTGCTTGCTCGAGAAGAGGGATTTTAGAAGGCTTTTGAAAGTCGTACTTGATCATCTTTCCATGGCAATGAGGACATGATGGTGCAGGGTAATCAAGTTTTGCTTGAATCTCGATATGAGTGTTAGTTTCAAAAACAAGTGAAATCTTGATATTTTGGTCTTTAATTCCGATTAATTCTGTGGTATTCTTAATAAGTCTCATAAGTTCTTCCTAATGATAGTTTGGTCGCTTTTCATTATAGTTCTTATGGGACTTTTTGTGTACACTCAAAAAGCTCTATAATCTCTACAGTGGTTTTACCCACTACAGAAATTATAGAGCCTAAAAAACCTATCTTCGGATAGGTTTTTTTCTTACTCTGGACACGAAATTTGAGTAGAAAATAAAAAATATTCAGAAAGTAGTGTTGCTTTTTCGAATTTATGGTATAATTTAAGCGTATACACATAATTATTGATTTTGAACTTTTTACGTTGCGAATTAAGGAGGCAATGAATGAAAAAGAGTAAGGTATTTTTACTAGCAGCCGTAGGCCTATTATCTGTAGGTGTTTTAACGGCTTGCTCGTCATCAAGTAAGACGTCTGGTAAGACTTATAATTATGTCTATGGTAGTGACCCTGCAACCTTGGACTATCTTGCTACAAACAAGAAAAATATGACTACAGCTGTTAGTAACGGTGTTGATGGTTTGTTTGAAAATGACCAATATGGGAATTTAAAACCTTCTGTCGCTGAAGACTGGTCTGTTTCTCAAGATGGTTTGACCTATACTTACAAGATTCGTAAGGGACTTAAATGGTACACTTCAGATGGCGAAGAATATGCCAATGTAACAGCTAAGGACTTTGTAACAGGTCTTAAGCATGCTGCGGATACAAATTCTGAAGCGATTTATTTGCTACAAAACTCAGTTAAGGGCTTGAATGATTACCTTTCAGGTGCCAACAAGGACTTTTCAAATGTAGGTATCAAGGCTGTTGATGATTACACCTTGCAATATACACTTAGTCAACCAGAACCTTACTGGAATTCAAAATTGACTTACTCTGTTACTTGGCCTGTTAATGGAGACTTCTTGAAATCTAAAGGTAAAGATTTTGGTAAGTCAACAGACCCAACATCTATTCTTTATAACGGTCCATACCTTCTTAAGGCTTTGACAACGAAGTCATCTATTGAGTTCACCAAGAATGAAAACTATTGGGATAAGGATCACGTCTATTTTGATAATATCAAATTGACTTATGATGATGGATCAGACCAAGAGTCTTTGGAACGCAACTTTACAGATGGTGTATACAACTTAGCACGTCTATTCCCAACAAGTTCTAACTATTCCAAAGTTGAAAAACAGTACAAAGATAATATTTTCTATACGCAACCTGGATCAGCTGTAGAAGGTGTTGGTATTAATATTGACCGTCAAACTTATGGTCATACATCTAAAGAAAATGACCAGCAAAAGACATCAACTAAGACAGCTCTTCTCAATAAGGATTTCCGTCAATCATTAGGTTTTGCCATTGACCGTACAAATTACGCCGCACAACTTAATGGTAAGGAAGGTGGAAGTACTGCCGTCCGTAATATCTTTGTTAAACCAGACTTTGTTCAAGCAGATGGTAAGGACTTCGGAACAATGGTAATGGATCAACTTCCAGCTTATGGTGATGAGTGGTCTGGTGTGAATCTTGCAGATAGTCAAGATGGTCTTTATAACCCAGAAAAAGCTAAGGCTGAATTTGCTAAAGCCAAAGAAGCTCTTCAAGCAGAAGGAGTTCAGTTCCCAATTCATTTGGATGTCCCTGTTAATCAATCAAGTAAAATTACTGTGAATCAGGTACAATCAATTAAACAGTCTGTTGAATCTGCTCTTGGAAAAGACAATGTTGTGCTTGATATCCACCAATTGTCAGCTGATGATTTTAACAACATCACTTACTCTGCACCAAATGCAGCTGCAGAAGATTGGGACTTGTCAGTGGGTGTGGCTTGGGACCCTGATTACCTTGATCCTTCAACTTATCTTGATGTCTTGAAAACGACAAGTAGCGAAAATACTAAATCCTTCATGGGTTATGACGATCCAAATAGTCAAGCGGTTGAAAAAGTAGGTCTTAAAGAATATGACCAATTGGTTGATGATGCTTCTAAGGAAACAACAGACTTGACGGCTCGTTATGAAAAATATGCAAAAGCTCAGGCATGGTTGACGGATAGTGCACTTTATATCCCAACGACTACTTATAACGGTGCAGCCGCTGTAGTTTCTCGTATTAAGCCATTCTCAGGAGCTTATGCTCAAGCTGGTGATAAAGGTTCTACATACTACTTCAAGTATCTTAAATCTCAAGATGATATTGTAACTAAGAAACAATACGACTCAGCTTATAAAGATTGGCTTAAAGAAAGAGCGAAATCTAATGACAAAGCTCAAAAAGATCTTGCCAAACACGTTAAGTAATCTATTGAAAACGTCTACCTTTAGGTAGTCGTTTTTTTAACAAAATTTCTCGAACCACCCCTATATTGTGATATAATAAGAAAGATTGGTACTCGCTTCTAGATTTTTATTTGGAAAGTTTGGGGGATAGAGGTGCCTACTGGTACTTATCATCTTAAGTTAGTCCTAAGAAAGGGACTTTAGGCTTAATAGGTATCCAAAGACTGAAGAATGAAACATAAAAAGGAGATTTATCTTGGCTAAAGATATCCGCGTTCGTTACGCACCAAGTCCAACAGGGCTTCTACACATTGGTAATGCTCGTACAGCATTGTTTAACTACCTTTATGCACGTCATCATGGTGGCACTTTCATTATCCGTATTGAAGATACTGACCGTAAACGTCACGTTGAAGATGGTGAGCGTTCACAGCTTGATAACTTGCGTTGGTTAGGAATTGACTGGGATGAAAGTCCTGAAACACATGAAAACTATCGTCAATCAGAACGTTTACCGCTTTACCAAAAATATATTGATCAACTTTTGGCAGAAGGTAAAGCCTATAAGTCATATGTAACTGAAGAAGAGTTGGCTGCAGAGCGCGAACGTCAAGAAGCAGCTGGTGAAACTCCTCGTTACATTAACGAGTTCCTTGGCATGACTGAAGAAGAAAAAGCTGCCTACATCGCAGAACGTGAAGCGGCAGGTATTGTACCTACAGTTCGTTTGGCGGTTAATGAGTCAGGGATTTATAAATGGCATGATATCGTTAAGGGAGATATCGAATTTGAAGGTGGTAATATCGGTGGTGATTGGGTTATCCAGAAGAAAGATGGATACCCAACTTACAACTTTGCGGTAGTTGTTGACGACCACGATATGCAAATTTCACACGTTATCCGTGGAGATGACCATATTGCTAATACACCAAAACAACTCATGGTTTATGAAGCTCTTGGTTGGGAAGCACCTGAGTTTGGACACATGACCCTTATCATCAATTCTGAAACTGGTAAGAAGTTGTCTAAACGTGACACTAATACCCTTCAATTTATCGAAGATTACCGTAAAAAAGGTTACCTTCCAGAAGCAGTCTTTAACTTCATTGCTCTTCTTGGTTGGAATCCTGGCGGTGAAGACGAAATCTTTTCTCGTGAAGAACTCATTAAACTTTTTGATGAAAACCGTCTAAGCAAGTCACCAGCGGCCTTTGACCAGAAGAAATTGGACTGGATGAGTAACGACTACATTAAGAATGCAGATTTCGATAAGGTCTTTGCTCTTTGCAAACCTTTCTTGGAAGAAGCTGGTCGTTTGACAGATAAAGCTGAAAAATTAGTGGAACTCTACAAACCACAAATGACAGCAGCAGAAGAAATTGTCCCTCTTACAGATCTCTTCTTTGAAGATTTCCCAGAATTGACAGAGGCTGAAAAAGAGGTTATGGCTGGTGAAACAGTACCAACAGTACTTAAAGCCTTTAAAGCCAAACTCGAAGCTATGTCTGATGATGAGTTTGTTGTTGAAAACATTTTCCCACAAATTAAGGCTGTTCAAAAAGAAACAGGAATCAAAGGGAAAAATCTCTTCATGCCAATCCGTATTGCTGTTTCAGGAGAAATGCACGGTCCAGAATTGCCAGATACTATTTTCTTGCTCGGACGTGAAAAGTCAATCAAACATATTGATCAAGTTCTTGCAACACTATAAAAACAAACCCAACAATTGTTGGGTTTTCGAATGCACATAAGCGATATGTCAATGATTATATGATAATTGCTAAACCTATTTTGTAATATAATGATGATATTTCGTAACCATATCATCATTTTAAAAACTTTAAATTAGTTTTATAATAGATTGGTAATAAAAATTAGGGAGGAGTGAGCATTATGAGAAGATTTGGTTGGTATTTCTACTACGTTATTGGCATGTACCCATAAAAAGAGGTAATGAGTCAGTTAAAGAGCTTAGTTTTTCTAAGCTCTTTTTTATGTTTATGAAAAGTAGGGGACATGTGGAATCGTCTGATGTTAGATTGTTCTTAATCAGGAAAAAATAGCTTTATATTTTTAGCTTTTTCTAATAGGAGTGACGCTAAATTATATATTTATGTTACAATAAAGTAGGTTGATTTTTGAAAGGAAGGGGGGGAGTCTAGAGATGATCGTTTTATTTACGGTTCTACGTCTATTGGCTATTTTAATTGTTAGTCACGATATGTCAGGTTTGCTCAAAACTTGGAAGAGTAAATGCTGGTTTATCGCAGGGAGTCTCTTGCTCTCTCTATTTGTTGGAGGCATTACAGGGTCGCTCTTAGCACTTTTGTTCTGCTATCTTTTCTTAAATAAAATATCAAGTAGTGAAAAGAATTCTTTTCTTTTCACCTTTTTGCCGTGGGTTTTTGTTGAAGTCACCTCGAAACTGCTTCAACTTTATTTTTTCCCATGGATTTTTCAAATTAATTATTTACAGGTCAAAGACACCCCAGTACTCATTGCTTTGTCTTATCTCTTGATTTACCCAATTTTTCATCTGATTGTCAAAGTGTTCTTTATTGACTTTGGTGCTCTCAATGTTATGGGAAATAACCATACTTACCAAGTTAGACAACGCCTATTGGTTGGGGTGACTCTGGCTTATATTATTTTATCTTTAATTATTTTCTATGCCAGTAACATTTTTCCTTACACAGGCCTCTTTATTTATTTAGCAGGCAGTATTACGGTTGTCTACTCCATCCTCTTTATTTTGCTCTTTGCTCAGCTTAATATCTATTCTAAGAGAAGAGTGAAGGATCAGTTGGCTGAAGAAATGGCTAGACACGAGGAAAGTTTAGAAGAATATAGTCACCGTTTAGAAAAACTCTATAATGATATTTCTCAGGTGAAGAAGGATTATCTCGAAGGGCTTAAGACAATGGAGGTTAGTATCCAACGTCGAGACTTACCTACTTTGAAACAAGAGTATGCAGAACTTTTAGAGAAATCTGGTAATAGCTTAACGTTGTCAAATTATGAATTATCACGTTTGATCAACTTAGAAATCACGTCTCTCAAGAGTCTTTTTTCTGCTAAAGTGCTTGAGGCAGAGAACTTAGGAATTAAGGTTAACTTGGAGTTGCCAGATGTCATATCGTCAACTCAGATAGAGGCCTTAGATTTGGTTGTGATTTCTTCTGTCTTCTTAAATAATGCTATTGAGTCGGCGGTGGATTCTGAAGATCCTACTTTAACGATATCTTTCTTTAAAAATCAAGGTTATCTTATCTTGGTTATTGACAATACAACCAGAGAAGAACGTATTCCTGTGTCAAGGATTTTTGATGAAGGGGTTTCTAGTAAAGGTGAAGGCCGAGGGCTTGGTTTGTCTAAGGTCGCAGATATACTTAATCGCTATCCAAAAGTAAATCTTGAGACTCGTAGTTGTGACCATCATTTTACACAGGTCCTCTCTTTTCAGGATAATTGATAAATCAAAGATACTATTTGTGGGGGATAGGATAAGGGAATAGAAAGGGGAAAAGCATATGCAACTTGCGATTGATGGCCTTATTGCTTTGGTTGTTGTCGTTTCACATCTTGTGATTTTAGCTAGAATGGCTTATCTAGATGTTTTTACTTACCGTTACATTCCTTATGTAATCGTAGTAACTGCCGTTAAGTGGTTAGCCAAGGTGCTATGGCAGATTGATATTCCAGATGCAATTTATCTCCTAGTCTTTATTTTTCTTGAAAAACCTCAGGCTCTACGAGAAGAAAAGTATTTTTATGCTTTCTTTGCCCCTGTCTTTTGGACTCTGATTACAAGTTTCTTTAGTTTTTATCTTTTCCGAGTTTTCTTTAATAAGCCGGTCGAGTTGGTTCCAAACCATTTAGGAATCCTGGCTGTAGATAGTGTTGTTCTTCCTTTCTTCCTAGGCTTGCAAAAAATGTTCGGTTTAGATAGCTTTTTCCAGGAACCCTATCAGGACTTGCAGGATAAATATAAGAGCATGCTCTTGCAAGTTGATTATATTTTAATTATCAGTTATCTTCTTATCCTCTTTAAGCAGGAGATATTCTCCTTGCTTCTGAGTCAGACCTATCTCCCAGGTTACCCTCAAATTTATATTTGGGTTGGTTTCCTTATACACATGTATATTCTTGTTCGTTTTGTTTCCTACGGTAAAGACGTACGTGATAGCAAAATTCTCAGAGAACAAGAGGAGCACTTGAGGAGTCTGGAAGCTTATAATGAAAAAATCGAAACTGCCTATAAGAGTGTACGTTCGTTTAAACATGATTATGAAAACATACTCATTAGTATGCAGACAAGTATTGATAGTGGGGATTTTGACCTTATTGAACAAACCTATCAGGATATTTTGAAAAAGGCAGGTCAAGAACTCATTGAAGAAGATGACGAAAATGTCTCTTGAGTATAAACAGGAAATATTATCATGAACTTACAGCTTTGGACCATGGTATCCCTTGAAAATAGTATTATTCAGATTATTAGTTTTCATATTACCTGGTTTATTTATAAAAAACTAACAAGGAGCACATTAGCTTACTGGAAAGTATTTTGTTTAAGTCTCTTAGGTATAGTGGTATCACTTGGTAAAGGTGATGGCTTCTATTATCAAGTTGTTATCTTTTTAGCTTTGGCCTTAAAGGAACGGCGGGAACATCGTTTGACGCTCTGGGCAAGCCTCTTTTTTGGAGCCTTCTCGGTTCTTTTTACAGATTTATTTGCGACTTTTACCCCATTTTATGTATTCAATAATCTGTTCACAAATATGACCTTGGGTGAGATTCAAGAAAACTTCTTGCTTAAATTGTTATCTTATGTGATGATTTACCCATTCTTTCTCTATATCAATTATCTTTCCAGTTCAGATGTTGATAAGGTCAAGGAATTGATTTATTCACGTGGTCGTGAACGTCTGTTGATAGCCGTTGATCTGACCTTTGCACTCTACATTATTTGTAGTACTCTTTTGGTATCAACAGGTAGTGATGTGGGAGGGCCAATTTTTATTGCGATGGCAGTTTATCTCCTAATGGTAACAACCTTGAACCGCTATTCTCATAAATTTGTCAGAGAACGTAGTAAGGAAGCTGTGGAGACTTATGTCTATAACTTGGAAGTCTATAATAAGCATATTGAGGATCTTTTTACAAAAGTAAAACCTATTGAAAAAGATTTTGAGAGTCTTTTGGTAGCTCTTGAGACCCCATTGGCTAAAAATCAATTATCAGAAGTTTTATCCGTTTATCATGAGCATTTGAATCATCTTAAACTTGATAATTTGGACTTAAATGATAAGTTGGCTCCTCTGTTTGAGATTCCTTATCCGGTATTAAGAAGTTGGATTGTAAACCAAATCATTCCTTTGGAACAAAAAGGTATCACCGTTAGGCTGGATGTCAATGTTGATGCTTATCCTAACAATTTAAATATTGCAGTTCTTATTGGAGTTTTAGAACGTTGCATGAATTTAGCTGAAAAACTTTGGGCCAAGGAGCCGGAGACAGATATTGGTTTCCTTATTCAACAGAATGAGCATGGTAATCTCAGCTTTATTCTTGAGAATACCAATCAGGAAGCTGATCCGAAACTCGATGGTAGTCTGGCTATTAGTCGTGATTTTGCCCAGTTTTGCTGGTCAAACGGTATCGGTTTAACAAATAAAAAAGAATTATTTAAAACCTATCAAATTGTCACGGTAGGACTATAATCGTAGAAAGGAGAGGGATAACTATGCTGGGTAACATCCTATTTCAAATTTTGATGTTTATCATTATTTGGGATATCTACTTACGTATTGGTGGACAAAACACTAATCTTAAAAATCGTATACTTTATTTGTTATTTGATGTTGCTCTATGCATTTGGGGACAACTCATTGGACGCTATATAGGCATAGTACCTCCCTTAGTAGCCATTGTAACATTGACATTTAGTTACCAATTGAATAAAAGTGTCACCTCCGTAGAGCGCTTTTTTCTAGGTTTTTACCCAGTGGTACTAGTCGATTTGGCAAGACGTTTTTTGGCTACTTTCTTCTTTCCACCGATACTTGGCATAACTGTTGATACTTTAAACACTAATATTTGGTGGTCTATGGTACCACTTTCCTTCGTCATGTTGACGGTCAGAATAGTAGATTTTATTTTACGTCTAGATTTTACAGATATCTTGAAAGTTGCTGCCCAACAAGAAAAAAAGAACCGTCTGGGTTTGGTCAACATGCTTCTTTTGCTTTATTATTTAGTTATCTTTTTAGTGTCGACATTTGATACTTATTTTCCAGAGTTACATCTTGAGAGTAGATTTAGGTTGCCATTAGTAATGGGATATCTCTACTTACTCCTCTTTGTACTTGGTGCTGTAAACCAGTTTGCTAAGGAGAAAATAGAGCAGGATTTAGCGATGAAGCAGGCTAACTATCTTGATGATTTGAAGCGTGAGAATACTAGGGTAGAAGGTTTGTATAGAGACTTGATGCATGTTCGTTCTAACTATAATTTCCTACTTAATAATCTGAGAGATATTGAAAGAACAGGAGATATTCGTTCTTATAAAAAAGATTTGGTTGATCTTTATGTCAATCGAGATCAGCATAGTTTTTCAACTCAGGTCACAGATTTGGATAATATCCAAAATCCAAGTATTCATAGTCTACTTTCATCAAAATATCATGAAGCTCAGATGCATCGCCTCAATATTCATGCAGAGATTCCAGATCCAGTGATTCATAACTATCTAACTGATTTAGATTTAGCTGTTGTTTTGGGTCACCTCATGGATAATGCTATTGATGGTGCTCGTAAAGCTAGTGAAGGTTTTATTAGTCTGGCCTATTTTGATGAAGAGGACTGCCAGAGTTTTATTATTGAAAGTACAATTGCAGAAGAGCAAGTGCCACTTTCAATGATGAGTACCCAGCTTCCTCATCCTGAGGGTGGTATAGGTGTTAATGCTGTTCAAGATATCTTGGAACGTTATCCGAACACGTCCTTCTCTGTCCGTAGTCAGAATCATAAAATGATGCAAATACTAGAAATGAGGCCCTAATATGAATATATACATTTTAGAAGATGACTTAATGCAGCAAACACGTATTAGTGACATCATCAGAGAATTGGTTTCAGAGGGCACGTTTTCCGTACGAAAACTTGAAGTTTTTTCTAAACCTCACAAACTATTGTCCAGTATCAATGAAAAGGGCAACCATCAGGTTTTCCTTTTAGATATCGATATTGATGGTGAGCGAAAGAAGGGGCTAGAAGTTGCCTCAGAAATTCGTCAACAAGATGCTAATGCAGTTATTATTTTTGTAACAACTCACTCAGAGTTTGCACCGATCAGTTTTAAATACAAGGTTTCTGCACTAGATTTCATTGATAAGACAGTTTCTAATGCAGAGTTCAAACAGCAACTAAAACAAACATTGACTTTTGTGAACCAAAAAGTTGGAGATGTGGATGATGATGAGATATTTGTGTTTGAAACAGCGCAGTCTCGAATCCAAGTCCCTATGAGAGAGATTTATTATTTTGCGACTGCTGTGACACCTCATAAGGTGATGCTGATTACTAAAACAGAGCGTTTGGAGTTTTATGCCAATCTTGGAGATATTACTTCGGTAAATAAAAAACTCTTTTCTTGTCATCGCTCCTTTTTAGTTAATTTGGATAACATATCTCGTATTGATAAGACTCAGTTGATGATTTATTTTGAAAATGGTGATTCTTGTCCAGTTTCACGTTTGAAAATGAAGGCTCTGCTTAAAAAATGGTCAGAGGTAAAAGAACATTAGTCGATGACTAATGTTCTTTTTAGTCTAAAAAAGCATGTGTTTATTTCATAGGTGATTGATTATCTTATGAGTGAACAAATTCTGTAAAAACACAAAATAGATGTCCTTTAGTGATGAAATTTAGAGATTTATAAAAAAATATCTTAAAAAAATGCAGTTCAGGATGAAAAAACGACATTCTATGAAATCGTATAGACAATTAAATTGAAAAAAGCTATTATATAATCAAGATATGTGATTCGGAAATGAGACATCGTCAATCTTATTGAAATCTACATACACTTTATGAAAATAAATAATGTACTTTTATATAACTTTTTCCTAATCCCCATTTTTTATTGGCCGCTCGTCCAATTACATATCTTTTTTATAGAAATTAATAGGCTTGAGAAATCAAGCCGTTTTTTTGTTTTTAAGGGCATTAGTGCAGATTAGGATAAAAAAATACATTCTGTGAGTGAAATTCGACATTTTAGGAAATGAAGATATACATTTGGGGATTGCATGCTATAATGTAATCAAGGTTAGAGAGCAAGAAGAATGTATGGTTTAAGTTAGTCCCTTAAACATAATAATTTCCCTCATTCATTCTATCTAAAATTGCTGTTGTGTTCTCTACCGATGATGCTGTTGTTCAAAAGGTCTGTACTTTGTACAGGCCTTTTGGCATTTTATAAGATAAATAGTTAAAGATGCTTTTGAATCTATTGGTATAGTTTCAAAAGTGTTTTTTATTTTTCATCACCTTTTGCATAAAATTGAATAAAAATTAAGAATTGAGCGCTTTTTAGGTCAAAAGAATAAATAAAAACAAATAAAAATGAAATAAATATAAAAAAATAACAAAAAAGTGTTGACAAGTGAATAAATATGCAATATAATTAATCTCGTAAGGTTGATAGAGATAGCAACCACAAGAAAATATAAGAAAAGAGAAAAATATTATGTCAAAAGAGAAAGTTATTCTTGCCTATTCGGGAGGTCTTGATACCTCAGTCGCTATTACATGGCTTAAAAAAGATTACGATGTTATCGCCGTTTGTATGGATGTCGGTGAAGGTAAAGATCTTGAGTTTATCCATGACAAGGCTTTGACAGTTGGAGCTGTCGAGTCATACGTGCTTGATGTTAAAGATGAGTTTGCTGAAGATTATGTACTTCCAGCACTTCAAGCTCACGCTTACTATGAACAAAAATATCCTTTGGTTTCAGCACTTAGTCGTCCAATCATTGCTAAAAAATTGGTTGAGATTGCTCATAAAACAGGAGCAACGACTATCGCTCACGGTTGTACTGGTAAAGGTAATGACCAAGTTCGTTTCGAAGTTGCCATTGCTGCCCTAGACCCAAGTCTTAAAGTAGTGGCGCCGGTGCGTGAATGGAAATGGTCTCGTGAGGAAGAAATTGAGTATGCTAAGGCTAATGGTGTTCCAGTTCCAGCAGATCTTGATAATCCTTACTCAGTCGATCAAAACCTTTGGGGACGTGCAAACGAGTGTGGTGTTCTTGAAAATCCTTGGAATCAAGCTCCAGAAGAAGCTTTTGGGATCACCAATTCACCAGAGTCTGCGCCAGATGAAGCTGAATATGTCGATGTTACTTTCAAAGAAGGGAAACCAGTTGCTCTTAACGGTAAAGAAATGAAATTGGCTGACCTTATCCAAGAAATGAATGTTATTGCTGGTAAGCATGGTGTTGGACGTATCGACCACGTTGAGAACCGTCTTGTAGGTATCAAATCTCGTGAAATTTATGAATGTCCAGGAGCTATCGCCCTTTTGACAGCTCATAAAGAAATTGAGGACTTAACTTTGGTACGTGAAGTTTCTCATTTTAAACCAATTCTTGAAAATGAATTGTCAAACCTTATCTACAATGCTTTGTGGTTTAGCCCAGCAACACAAGCTATCATTGCTTATATTAAGGAAACACAAAAAGTTGTTAATGGTATCGCTAAAGTTAAACTTTACAAAGGGCATGCTCAAGTAGTAGCACGTCAATCAGCTAATTCATTGTATGATGAAAACTTGGCTACTTACACATCAGCTGACAGCTTTGATCAGGATGCTGCGATTGGATTTATCAAGCTTTGGGGTCTTCCAACTCAGGTTAATTCACAAGTTAACCATCCATTTGACAATTAATGACAGATTGCATAAGAAAAGTAGGATAGTAGAAGAAAAACGCTTCTTATCAGATAAAAGTGGACAGAGAGCCACATCTGATACTCTTTTCTTATAACTTATATTATTATCGTTAAGACGTTCTGAGAGGCGTCACGAGCCTAAATAAACTACGACAGAGATCGGGTTTTAGGAAAACAAGTGTCCAGAGAGACAAATTAAGCTAGACAAATACTATCTAGCTTTTTTCATTTAAGTTATTGTGACCAAAGAGGTCGTTGCTTGTTATAAGTATTAAGAAAGGATGGAAGATTATCCCAGTGAGGGGAAATCTTCAAAATAAAACTATGGCAGAAAATCATAAACTATGGGGCGGTCGGTTCGAAGCTAGTCTTGAAAAATGGGTAGAAGAATTCGGTGCTTCAATCTCCTTTGACCAAAAGATGGCAGAGTTTGATCTTAAAGGATCTATTGCTCATGTTACTATGCTCGGTGAGACAGGGATTATTACCAAAGAGGAAGCATTGCAAATTAAACAGGGCTTGGAAGAACTGCTTGAGGAGTACAAGGCTGGTAAACTAGAATTTGATGTTTCTAATGAAGATATCCATATGAATATGGAGAGTCTTTTAACAGCTAAAATTGGACCAGTAGCAGGAAAACTTCATACAGCACGTTCACGTAATGACCAAGTGGCAACGGATATGCACTTGTATCTAAAAGCCAAACTAGTGGAAGTTATTGAAAAGCTTGATAATTTACGTGGTACTTTGGTCAATCTAGCAGATAAACACACCTACACAATTATGCCAGGCTACACCCACTTGCAGCATGCACAACCGATTTCTTTTGGTCACCACTTGATGGCTTATTACAACATGTTTACACGTGATGCCGAACGTTTTGAATTTAATATCAAGCATACGGATATTTCTCCACTCGGAGCTGCTGCTCTAGCCGGAACAACTTTCCCAATTGATCGTAATATGACATCTGACTTAATGGGCTTTGCAAAACCATATAGCAATTCCTTGGATGCTGTTTCCGATCGTGACTTTATTCTCGAATTCTTGTCAAACTCAAGTATTCTCATGATGCATATGACACGTATTTGTGAAGAAATCATTAACTGGTGTTCTAACGAGTTTAAGTTTGTAACTCTATCTGATACTTTTTCAACAGGCTCTTCCATTATGCCTCAAAAGAAAAACCCAGATATGGCAGAACTAATTCGTGGGAAATCAGGTCGTGTCTATGGCAACTTGATTGGATTGTTGACCGTGATGAAGTCATTACCTTTGGCCTACAATAAAGATCTCCAAGAAGATAAAGAGGGTATGTTTGATACGGTAGAAACGATTACTGTCGCTATTGATATTCTCGCAGGCATGCTCAATACAATGACTGTTAACGACAAACATATGGCAGAGTCAACAGAGAAAGATTTTTCAAATGCTACAGAGTTGGCTGATTATCTTGCATCTAAAGGCCTACCATTCCGTGAAGCACATGAGATTGTTGGAAAACTTGTCCTTGAGTGTACCAAAGCTGGTTATTACCTTCAGGATGTTCCTCTCGAACGTTATCAAGAAGTTTCAGACCTAATTGAAGAGGACATCTATGAGACACTTAAATCTCATACAGCTGTTGAACGTCGTCATTCCCTTGGTGGAACTGGTTTTGACCAGGTTAAATGGCAAATCAAAGAAGCTCAAAAAGCTCTAAAAAAATAAGTCTCTAAGGCTCTAACCATAAGGTTTTGGGCTTTTTTGCTATTTATGATATAATAGTACTAATTTTGAGTTTGGAGTCGCATTTTGAAAAAATCTTATCGCGTTAAGAAAGAGAAAGACTTTAAAGCATTATTTGATGCAGGACACAGTGTTGCTAATCGAAAATTTGTTGTCTACTGTCTGGATCGTGATCTACCTCATTTTAGAGTAGGTTTGTCAGTCAGTAAGCGTCTTGGTAATGCGGTTACTCGGAATCGGGTAAAACGTCGTCTACGACATGCACTGATGGACATGTCATCTCAGTTAGAACATCAAGATTTTGTCGTTATTGCTCGTAAAGGTGTCGAAGACTTAAGTTATCAAGACATTTATAGCAATCTCGTTCATGTCTTAAAAATAGCAAAGTTATATAAGGACTAGTAGATTATTTTGCTTCTTTACATTGTAGGATAAACTAAGATCACTCCTGATTTTTGAGATACTCTTAATGAATGGAAGCGAAGCAGTTCTTTATCGTATTAAAAAGGAGTTTTTAGTGAAGAAAAAACTTAATATATCTGTTTTAGGTGCAGGAGCTCTCTTGCTTTTGTCCGCGTGTGGACGAAGTGATGTTACAAGTCACTCTATAGGCCTTTGGGAACGTCTTATTTTAATGTTTGGGAAGGCTATTCAAGGGCTCTCATTTGGTGGTTCTATTGGATTAGGTATTATTATTTTCACGATTTTAATTCGTGCGGTAATGATTCCTCTTTATAATCGCCAAATTAAGTCAAGCCGTGAACTACAAGAGTTGCAGCCAGAGTTACGTCGCTTGCAGAGTGAGTATCCTGGACGCGAGAATCGTGAAGCTCTTGCTTATGCACAACAAGATCTTTATAAAGAGCATGGTGTAAATCCTTACGCAAGCTTCGTTCCTCTCTTGATCCAATTTCCTATTTTGATGGCTCTTTATGGAGCGCTCACACGAGTGCCAGAGTTGCGAGAAGGAACATTCCTCTGGGTTGACCTAGGTCAGAAAGATCCTTACTTTATTCTTCCGATTTTGGCGGCTGCTTTCACCTTCCTTTCAACTTGGTTGACAAATAAGGCAGCTAAAGATCGTAGTGCAATGCTTCTTGTTATGAATATCATGCTTCCAATCTTTATTTTCTGGTTTGGAACTCAGATTTCTTCAGGGGTAGCACTTTACTGGGCAGTTTCGAACGCCTTCCAAGTTGTTCAGATTTTGGTTTTTAATAATCCGTTTAAAATCATTGAAGAACGTAATCGTTTGGAAGCGGAAGAAAAAGAACGCAAAGCTAAGATTCGTCGTGCCAAGAAAAAGGCGCATAAACGTAAATAAGGAGGCTTATTATGGTTGTCTATTCTGGACGAACAGTCGAACAAGCTATCGAAAAAGGTTTGAAAGATCTTAATTTACCCCGTATGAAGGCTCATATTAAGGTGATTTCTCGTGAGAAAAAAGGTTTTCTAGGGTTCGGAAAGAAGCCAGCTCGAGTTAGTGTTGAACCAATAAATGAAAAGATAGCTCATGAAGCAGATCAAAACACCGTTAAAGTGGCTCCTGATGCTATAAAACAATTAGACGATTCTGTCGCAAGTCCAAAAGACGAAACGATTGCTTTCAATAAAGTGACAAAACTTGTTGCGGTTTCAGATAATAAGGAAATTGCACATGAAGACTTAAAGCAACCAGTTTCTACAGAGACTCTTGATGAAGAGTTGCCAGATAAGAAACAGGAGCAACCAAAGGCAACAATTATTCCGCTATCTGTTAAACGTGAGTTATCAGAAGAGGGTGCGACAGAATCTATGGCAAATTCGCTTGAACCCCAACTAGAACCGGTTACTCAAGTTCAAACTTCGGAGACTTCTGAAGGGGCTTTCAGTTCTTTAGTGTCCTCTGAGTTTAGTTCAGATGAGTCTTCTGAAAATAATTTAGAAGATATTCAAGGGGCTGCAGATGATGTTTTATCTTACCTCGAAAAAATTATCTATGAAATGGATGTTGATGCTAGTCTAGAGGTTAGTCACAATCGTCGCAATATTATCATTCAGATTGAAACAGACCAACCTGGTCGTGTTATCGGTTATCATGGCAAGGTTCTCAAGTCTTTGCAACTTTTAGCGCAAAATTATTTGCACGATCGTCATTCTAAACGTTTTAGTGTTGTTCTTAATGTTCGTGATTATTTGGAGCAACGCACAGAGACTTTGATTGATCTAGCAGAAAAAACGGCGGCTAAAGTAAAAGAAACGGGTCGAGAGTACGTTATGGATCCAATGACGAATAGCGAACGAAAAATTATCCATAAGGCACTTTCTCAAATTGAAGGTGTTGAAAGTCACTCGGAAGGGGACGATCCTAATCGTTACGTTGTTGTGACAAAAGTATGATTACAATAGCGTTTATTGCTTACAGAAACTAGTCTTATTTGAAGACTAGTTTTTTTGACAACAAAAAGTAGACGGCGTATACTTTATTTAAAAGGTAGTCGCTGTCTACTTAGATGGAAATAGGAGTCAAAATGAAACGTAATACTGCTGAATTGAAGGAAAAGTTAATCGCAACTGGAGTCGAGGAGATAAGAACAAGAGGTGTCGATCAACTATCTATCCGAACGGTGGCTCAAAGATGTGGGGTCACCCATGGGGCACCCTATAAGCACTTTGAAAATAAGGATGTATATCTTCAGGTAGTTTTGGAGCATCTATCTGAGATCTTTTTGAAGTATCTGACAAAAGGGGTAGACTCTTCGCTTGATGTAAGAGGTCAATTAGTATTAATGGGCTGTAATTTTGTGGAATTTGCTCAAAAAGAGACAAATAGTTTTGAGGCCTTGTTTATTAAGTTTCCTTTCAATTATATGGAGCTCACTCGGGACAGTATCTCTGTTAATGCCCATTTACCAGGGTTTGAGCACTTTAAGAGTGTGGTTCTGAAGCTGCAAAGTAACATGAATATTTCGGGTAGTGAGGCAGAAATATTAGTTCATATCTGGAGTTTTATTACTGGATTAGCCGTTTTGGTAAGGAGTCCTATTGGTGATAATTTCAATAGTAACACTATTGAAGAGACTGTTAGTACTATGTTAGACATCTATGTTAAAGGAGCTAAACAATGAAAACCTTAATTATCTACGCCCATCCAAACGATAAGAGCTACAATGCCTCTATACTAGAGACTGTTAAAGAAAATTTATCGTCTAAACATGAGTTAAAGATTCTAGATTTGTATAAAGAGAAGTTCGATCCTGTTTTACGTTTTGATACAACACATAGGAGAAGAGACTTAGCGCACGATGTAGCTATGAAAGACTATCGAGATTTAATAACTTGGGCAGATCAGTTGATTTTTATTTTTCCAACTTGGTGGAGTGGAATGCCAGCTATCTTGAAAGGATTTATTGAACGCGTTTTTGTTACTGGTTTTGCCTATGAAAATACACCCCGTGGATTGGATGGTAAATTGACTGGGAAAGCTTGGATTATTACAACCCACAATACACCAAAGATTGTTCTACCTTTAGTTCAAGATTATAGCAAAGTCCTAAAATTTCAAGTCCTAAAACCTTGCGGTATTAAACCGGTCAAAGTTACCCAGGTTTCACCTGTTGAGTATATGAGTGACCATAAGCGAAAAGAGGTACTCAAGAAAATAGCTAAACTAGCAAGAAGGTTATGAGCAAGCGATGATATAGGAACGGCATTGTAGTTTACAGTTATCACTAGCCTTAGGGTATCGAAGATATAATGAAATTAATATCTAAGTAATTCTTGACAAGATTAAGCTATTGCTATAAAATAGTATGGTATGTTTAGTAACTGATCAAAAATAGCCGGCTAAACGAATACGAAAATCTATCAGGAGGTATTCAACGTGAAACGTACTTATCAACCAAGTAAAATCCGTCGTCAACGTAAACACGGATTCCGTCACCGTATGTCAACTAAAAACGGACGTCGTGTTCTTGCAGCTCGTCGTCGTAAAGGACGTAAAGTTCTTTCAGCTTAAGACATTATTGAAAGCAACAGTGCTCGAGACTGTTGCTTTTTGTTTTTGCTATAAATGATAGTGTTGATGTTTGATGTTATTCATAGAAACTTTGAAAATATAGAGCTGACAATTCTTATAATTTTTGATAAACTAAAGCGGTTGTGGATAATGACCACTTACTAAAAAATACTTAGGACTGTTTTTCCTAATGTAAGGAGTATAAATGACTGATTTTCCTATTAAATATCGTCTTATAAAGAAAGAAAAACACACAGGAGCACGCCTGGGGGAAATTATCACGCCTCATGGAACTTTTCCAACACCGATGTTTATGCCTGTAGGTACCCAAGCTACAGTAAAAACGCAATCTCCTGAAGAATTAAAACAGATGGGTTCAGGAATTATTTTGGCCAATACCTATCATTTATGGCTAAGACCTGGTGATGAGCTCGTTGCCAAAGCTGGAGGACTCCATAAATTCATGAATTGGGACCAAGCGATTCTTACAGATAGCGGTGGTTTCCAAGTATATTCATTGGCCGAAAAACGAAATATCTCGGAAGAAGGTGTAACTTTTAAAAATCACCTTAATGGAAGTAAGATGTTTTTATCTCCTGAAAAAGCGATCTCGATTCAGAACAATCTCGGTTCGGATATTATGATGAGTTTTGATGAATGCCCTCAATTTTACCAACCATACGATTATGTGAAAAATTCTATTGAACGTACAAGTCGTTGGGCAGAACGAGGGCTAAAAGCACATCGTCGTCCACATGACCAAGGTCTTTTTGGAATCGTACAGGGAGCAGGTTTTGAAGATCTTCGTAGACAATCTGCACAGGATTTGGTTTCCATGGATTTTCCAGGTTATTCAATTGGAGGTCTTGCAGTAGGAGAAACTCATGAAGAGATGAATGCAGTTCTAGACTTTACTGTACCTTTACTTCCTGAGAATAAACCACGTTATCTTATGGGGGTAGGGGCACCAGATAGTTTGATCGACGGTGTTATTCGTGGCGTTGACATGTATGATTGTGTTCTCCCAACACGAATTGCTCGTAACGGAACTTGTATGACGAGTCAAGGGCGTCTCGTGGTTAAAAATGCAGCGTATGCAGAAGATTTTAGCCCTATAGATCCTGAATGTGATTGTTATACATGTAAGAATTACACACGTGCTTATGTGAGACATTTGTTGAAAGCAGATGAAACGTTTGGAATTCGCCTGACAAGTTATCATAATCTCTACTTCTTGGTAAATTTAATGGTCAAGGTCCGACAAGCTATTGTAGATGACAATTTACTTGAGTTTCGCCAAGACTTTATAGAAAAGTATGGTTACAAGTCAAGTAAAAGAAATTTTTAAATAATTTATTTAGCAGTACATGATTGTACTGCTTTATTTTTTTCAAAAAACCTATTGACAAGAATTTATTTGGGTGTTAAGATATAAAAGTTGTCTTAACTGACTTGCCACAAACTTGAAAAGGTTCCAAAACTTTAAAAAAGTTATTGACAAGACAAGCTAGAGATGATATTATAAATAAGCTGTTTCGCGAGAGATAGCAGACACGAGAAGTAAAAAAACTTCAAAAAAGTGTTGACAAGGTATTCTAGATTTGCTAGAATATAGAAGTTGTCTTAAGAGAGACAAAGACCTTTGAGAACTGAATAAGAAACCAAGTGCAGGGTTATGATAGAAGAATTATAACCTGTCAATTTACAAGAATAAATCGTCAGACGACGGTAATGAGTTAACGCTCGAACAATTATTAAATTTTTTAATGAGAGTTTGATCCTGGCTCAGGACGAACGCTGGCGGCGTGCCTAATACATGCAAGTAGAACGCTGAAGAGAGGAGCTTGCTCTTCTTGGATGAGTTGCGAACGGGTGAGTAACGCGTAGGTAACCTGCCTTGTAGCGGGGGATAACTATTGGAAACGATAGCTAATACCGCATAACAATGGGTGACACATGTCATTTATTTGAAAGGGGCAATTGCTCCACTACAAGATGGACCTGCGTTGTATTAGCTAGTAGGTGAGGTAACGGCTCACCTAGGCGACGATACATAGCCGACCTGAGAGGGTGATCGGCCACACTGGGACTGAGACACGGCCCAGACTCCTACGGGAGGCAGCAGTAGGGAATCTTCGGCAATGGGGGCAACCCTGACCGAGCAACGCCGCGTGAGTGAAGAAGGTTTTCGGATCGTAAAGCTCTGTTGTAAGTCAAGAACGAGTGTGAGAGTGGAAAGTTCACACTGTGACGGTAGCTTACCAGAAAGGGACGGCTAACTACGTGCCAGCAGCCGCGGTAATACGTAGGTCCCGAGCGTTGTCCGGATTTATTGGGCGTAAAGCGAGCGCAGGCGGTTTGATAAGTCTGAAGTTAAAGGCTGTGGCTCAACCATAGTTCGCTTTGGAAACTGTCAAACTTGAGTGCAGAAGGGGAGAGTGGAATTCCATGTGTAGCGGTGAAATGCGTAGATATATGGAGGAACACCGGTGGCGAAAGCGGCTCTCTGGTCTGTAACTGACGCTGAGGCTCGAAAGCGTGGGGAGCGAACAGGATTAGATACCCTGGTAGTCCACGCCGTAAACGATGAGTGCTAGGTGTTGGATCCTTTCCGGGATTCAGTGCCGCAGCTAACGCATTAAGCACTCCGCCTGGGGAGTACGACCGCAAGGTTGAAACTCAAAGGAATTGACGGGGGCCCGCACAAGCGGTGGAGCATGTGGTTTAATTCGAAGCAACGCGAAGAACCTTACCAGGTCTTGACATCCCGATGCTATTTCTAGAGATAGAAAGTTACTTCGGTACATCGGTGACAGGTGGTGCATGGTTGTCGTCAGCTCGTGTCGTGAGATGTTGGGTTAAGTCCCGCAACGAGCGCAACCCCTATTGTTAGTTGCCATCATTCAGTTGGGCACTCTAGCGAGACTGCCGGTAATAAACCGGAGGAAGGTGGGGATGACGTCAAATCATCATGCCCCTTATGACCTGGGCTACACACGTGCTACAATGGTTGGTACAACGAGTTGCGAGTCGGTGACGGCAAGCTAATCTCTTAAAGCCAATCTCAGTTCGGATTGTAGGCTGCAACTCGCCTACATGAAGTCGGAATCGCTAGTAATCGCGGATCAGCACGCCGCGGTGAATACGTTCCCGGGCCTTGTACACACCGCCCGTCACACCACGAGAGTTTGTAACACCCGAAGTCGGTGAGGTAACCTTTTGGAGCCAGCCGCCTAAGGTGGGATAGATGATTGGGGTGAAGTCGTAACAAGGTAGCCGTATCGGAAGGTGCGGCTGGATCACCTCCTTTCTAAGGAAAAACGGAATGTACTTGAGTTTCTTATTTAGTTTTGAGAGGTCTTGTGGGGCCTTAGCTCAGCTGGGAGAGCGCCTGCTTTGCACGCAGGAGGTCAGCGGTTCGATCCCGCTAGGCTCCATTGAATCGAAAGATTCAAGTATTGTCCATTGAAAATTGAATATCTATATCAAATTCCATATGTAATTAAATACATATAGATAGTAACAAGAAAATAAACCGAAACGCTGTGAATATTTAATGAGTTAGGTCGAAAGACCAAAATAAGGTTAAGTTAATAAGGGCGCACGGTGGATGCCTTGGCACTAGAAGCCGATGAAGGACGTGACTAACGACGAAATGCTTTGGGGAGCTGTAAGTGAGCAATGATCCAGAGATGTCCGAATGGGGGAACCCGGCAGGTAATGCCTGTCACTCATTACTGTTAAGGTAATGTAGAGGAAGACGCAGTGAACTGAAACATCTAAGTAGCTGCAGGAAGAGAAAGCAAAAGCGATTGCCTTAGTAGCGGCGAGCGAAACGGCAAGAGGGCAAACCGAAGAGTTTACTCTTCGGGGTTGTAGGACTGCAACGTGGACTTAAAGATTATAGAAGAACTACCTGGGAAGGTAGGCCAAAGAGAGTAATAGCCTCGTATTCGAAATAGTCTTTATACCTAGCAGTATCCTGAGTACGGCGAGACACGAGAAATCTCGTCGGAATCTGGGAGGACCATCTCCCAACCCTAAATACTCTCTAGTGACCGATAGTGAACCAGTACCGTGAGGGAAAGGTGAAAAGCACCCCGGGAGGGGAGTGAAATAGAACCTGAAACCGTGTGCCTACAACAAGTTCGAGCCCGTTAATGGGTGAGAGCGTGCCTTTTGTAGAATGAACCGGCGAGTTACGATATGATGCGAGGTTAAGTTGAAGAGACGGAGCCGTAGGGAAACCGAGTCTTAATAGGGCGCATTAGTATCATGTCGTAGACCCGAAACCATGTGACCTACCCATGAGCAGGTTGAAGGTGAGGTAAAACTCACTGGAGGACCGAACCAGGGCACGTTGAAAAGTGCTTGGATGACTTGTGGGTAGCGGAGAAATTCCAAACGAACTTGGAGATAGCTGGTTCTCTCCGAAATAGCTTTAGGGCTAGCGTCGATGTTAAGTCTCTTGGAGGTAGAGCACTGTTTGGGTGAGGGGTCCATCCCGGATTACCAATCTCAGATAAACTCCGAATGCCAACGAGATATAATCGGCAGTCAGACTGCGAGTGCTAAGATCCGTAGTCGAAAGGGAAACAGCCCAGACCACCAGCTAAGGTCCCAAAATATATGTTAAGTGGAAAAGGATGTGGGGTTGCACAGACAACTAGGATGTTAGCTTAGAAGCAGCTATTCATTCAAAGAGTGCGTAATAGCTCACTAGTCGAGTGACCCTGCGCCGAAAATGTACCGGGGCTAAAACATATTACCGAAGCTGTGGATACCTTTATAGGTATGGTAGGAGAGCGTTCTATGTGCGAAGAAGGTGTACCGTGAGGAGTGCTGGAGCGCATAGAAGTGAGAATGCCGGTATGAGTAGCGAAAGACAGGTGAGAATCCTGTCCACCGTAAGACTAAGGTTTCCAGGGGAAGGCTCGTCCGCCCTGGGTTAGTCGGGACCTAAGGAGAGACCGAAAGGTGTATCCGATGGACAACAGGTTGATATTCCTGTACTAGAGTATATAGTGATGGAGGGACGCAGTAGGCTAACTAAACCAGACGATTGGAAGTGTCTGGCCAAGCAGTGAGGTGTGATATGAGTCAAATGCTTATATCTATAACATTGAGCTGTGATGGGGAGCGAAGTTTAGTAGCGAAGTTAGTGATGTCACACTGCCGAGAAAAGCTTCTAGCGTTAATTATACTCTACCCGTACCGCAAACCGACACAGGTAGTCGAGGCGAGTAGCCTCAGGTGAGCGAGAGAACTCTCGTTAAGGAACTCGGCAAAATGGCCCCGTAACTTCGGGAGAAGGGGCGCTGACTTATGGTCAGCCGCAGTGAATAGGCCCAAGCAACTGTTTATCAAAAACACAGCTCTCTGCTAAATCGTAAGATGATGTATAGGGGGTGACGCCTGCCCGGTGCTGGAAGGTTAAGAGGAGTGCTTAGCAATAGCGAAGGTATGAATTGAAGCCCCAGTAAACGGCGGCCGTAACTATAACGGTCCTAAGGTAGCGAAATTCCTTGTCGGGTAAGTTCCGACCCGCACGAAAGGCGTAATGATTTGGGCACTGTCTCAACGAGAGACTCGGTGAAATTTTAGTACCTGTGAAGATGCAGGTTACCCGCGACAGGACGGAAAGACCCCATGGAGCTTTACTGCAGTTTGATATTGAGTATCTGTACCACATGTACAGGATAGGTAGGAGCCTATGACCTCGGGACGCCAGTTTCGAGTGAGGCGTTGTTGGGATACTACCCTTGTGTTATGGCTACTCTAACCCAGATAGGTTATCCCTATCGGAGACAGTGTCTGACGGGCAGTTTGACTGGGGCGGTCGCCTCCTAAAAGGTAACGGAGGCGCCCAAAGGTTCCCTCAGAATGGTTGGAAATCATTCGCAGAGTGTAAAGGTATAAGGGAGCTTGACTGCGAGAGCTACAACTCGAGCAGGGACGAAAGTCGGGCTTAGTGATCCGGTGGTTCCGCATGGAAGGGCCATCGCTCAACGGATAAAAGCTACCCTGGGGATAACAGGCTTATCTCCCCCAAGAGTTCACATCGACGGGGAGGTTTGGCACCTCGATGTCGGCTCGTCGCATCCTGGGGCTGTAGTCGGTCCCAAGGGTTGGGCTGTTCGCCCATTAAAGCGGCACGCGAGCTGGGTTCAGAACGTCGTGAGACAGTTCGGTCCCTATCCGTCGCGGGCGTAGGAAATTTGAGAGGATCTGCTCCTAGTACGAGAGGACCAGAGTGGACTTACCGCTGGTGTACCAGTTGTTCTGCCAAGAGCATCGCTGGGTAGCTATGTAGGGAAGGGATAAACGCTGAAAGCATCTAAGTGTGAAGCCCACCTCAAGATGAGATTTCCCATGATTTTATATCAGTAAGAGCCCTGAGAGATGATCAGGTTGATAGGTTAGAAGTGGAAGTGTGGTGACACATGTAGCGGACTAATACTAATAGCTCGAGGACTTATCCAAAGAAAGTAACTGAGACATATTGACAACGATTTGGTTTCTTGATACAGTATAGATATTCAATTTTGAGTTGAGAATACTCAGAGTTAAGTGACGATAGCCTAGGAGATACACCTGTTCCCATGCCGAACACAGAAGTTAAGCCCTAGTACGCCTGATGTAGTTGGGGGTTGCCCCCTGTTAGATACGGTAGTCGCTTAGCGCATAGGGAGTTTAGCTCAGCTGGGAGAGCATCTGCCTTACAAGCAGAGGGTCAGCGGTTCGATCCCGTTAACTCCCATAGGTCCCGTGGTGTAGCGGTTATCACGTCGCCCTGTCACGGCGAAGATCGCGGGTTCGATTCCCGTCGGGACCGTCAAGTAGAAATATTTGAGACTCGTTAGCTCAGTTGGTAGAGCAATTGACTTTTAATCAATGGGTCACTGGTTCGAGCCCAGTACGGGTCATATATGCGGGTGTGGCGGAATTGGCAGACGCACCAGATTTAGGATCTGGCGCTTAACGGCGTGGGGGTTCAAGTCCCTTCACCCGCATTAGAAAAGTTAGCCGGCTTAGCTCAGTTGGTAGAGCATCTGATTTGTAATCAGAGGGTCGCGTGTTCAAGTCATGTAGCCGGCATAAAATGCGAACGTAGTTCAGTGGTAGAACACCACCTTGCCAAGGTGGGGGTCGCGGGTTCGAATCCCGTCGTTCGCTTGAGGAGCCGGGGTGGCGGAACTGGCAGACGCACAGGACTTAAAATCCTGCGAAAGGAAACTTTCGTACCGGTTCGATCCCGGTCCTCGGCATAATATAATAATGAGCACCCTTAGCTCAACTGGATAGAGTACCTGACTACGAATCAGGCGGTTAGAGGTTCGACTCCTCTAGGGTGCATTTTATCGGGAAGTAGCTCAGCTTGGTAGAGCACTTGGTTTGGGACCAAGGGGTCGCAGGTTCGAATCCTGTCTTCCCGATTTAGACCTTTGAGAACTGAATAAGAAACCAAGTGCAGGGTTATGATAGAAGAATTATAACCTGTCAATTTACAAGAATAAATCGTCAGACGACGGTAATGAGTTAACGCTCGAACAATTATTAAATTTTTTAATGAGAGTTTGATCCTGGCTCAGGACGAACGCTGGCGGCGTGCCTAATACATGCAAGTAGAACGCTGAAGAGAGGAGCTTGCTCTTCTTGGATGAGTTGCGAACGGGTGAGTAACGCGTAGGTAACCTGCCTTGTAGCGGGGGATAACTATTGGAAACGATAGCTAATACCGCATAACAATGGGTGACACATGTCATTTATTTGAAAGGGGCAATTGCTCCACTACAAGATGGACCTGCGTTGTATTAGCTAGTAGGTGAGGTAACGGCTCACCTAGGCGACGATACATAGCCGACCTGAGAGGGTGATCGGCCACACTGGGACTGAGACACGGCCCAGACTCCTACGGGAGGCAGCAGTAGGGAATCTTCGGCAATGGGGGCAACCCTGACCGAGCAACGCCGCGTGAGTGAAGAAGGTTTTCGGATCGTAAAGCTCTGTTGTAAGTCAAGAACGAGTGTGAGAGTGGAAAGTTCACACTGTGACGGTAGCTTACCAGAAAGGGACGGCTAACTACGTGCCAGCAGCCGCGGTAATACGTAGGTCCCGAGCGTTGTCCGGATTTATTGGGCGTAAAGCGAGCGCAGGCGGTTTGATAAGTCTGAAGTTAAAGGCTGTGGCTCAACCATAGTTCGCTTTGGAAACTGTCAAACTTGAGTGCAGAAGGGGAGAGTGGAATTCCATGTGTAGCGGTGAAATGCGTAGATATATGGAGGAACACCGGTGGCGAAAGCGGCTCTCTGGTCTGTAACTGACGCTGAGGCTCGAAAGCGTGGGGAGCGAACAGGATTAGATACCCTGGTAGTCCACGCCGTAAACGATGAGTGCTAGGTGTTGGATCCTTTCCGGGATTCAGTGCCGCAGCTAACGCATTAAGCACTCCGCCTGGGGAGTACGACCGCAAGGTTGAAACTCAAAGGAATTGACGGGGGCCCGCACAAGCGGTGGAGCATGTGGTTTAATTCGAAGCAACGCGAAGAACCTTACCAGGTCTTGACATCCCGATGCTATTTCTAGAGATAGAAAGTTACTTCGGTACATCGGTGACAGGTGGTGCATGGTTGTCGTCAGCTCGTGTCGTGAGATGTTGGGTTAAGTCCCGCAACGAGCGCAACCCCTATTGTTAGTTGCCATCATTCAGTTGGGCACTCTAGCGAGACTGCCGGTAATAAACCGGAGGAAGGTGGGGATGACGTCAAATCATCATGCCCCTTATGACCTGGGCTACACACGTGCTACAATGGTTGGTACAACGAGTTGCGAGTCGGTGACGGCAAGCTAATCTCTTAAAGCCAATCTCAGTTCGGATTGTAGGCTGCAACTCGCCTACATGAAGTCGGAATCGCTAGTAATCGCGGATCAGCACGCCGCGGTGAATACGTTCCCGGGCCTTGTACACACCGCCCGTCACACCACGAGAGTTTGTAACACCCGAAGTCGGTGAGGTAACCTTTTGGAGCCAGCCGCCTAAGGTGGGATAGATGATTGGGGTGAAGTCGTAACAAGGTAGCCGTATCGGAAGGTGCGGCTGGATCACCTCCTTTCTAAGGAAAAACGGAATGTACTTGAGTTTCTTATTTAGTTTTGAGAGGTCTTGTGGGGCCTTAGCTCAGCTGGGAGAGCGCCTGCTTTGCACGCAGGAGGTCAGCGGTTCGATCCCGCTAGGCTCCATTGAATCGAAAGATTCAAGTATTGTCCATTGAAAATTGAATATCTATATCAAATTCCATATGTAATTAAATACATATAGATAGTAACAAGAAAATAAACCGAAACGCTGTGAATATTTAATGAGTTAGGTCGAAAGACCAAAATAAGGTTAAGTTAATAAGGGCGCACGGTGGATGCCTTGGCACTAGAAGCCGATGAAGGACGTGACTAACGACGAAATGCTTTGGGGAGCTGTAAGTGAGCAATGATCCAGAGATGTCCGAATGGGGGAACCCGGCAGGTAATGCCTGTCACTCATTACTGTTAAGGTAATGTAGAGGAAGACGCAGTGAACTGAAACATCTAAGTAGCTGCAGGAAGAGAAAGCAAAAGCGATTGCCTTAGTAGCGGCGAGCGAAACGGCAAGAGGGCAAACCGAAGAGTTTACTCTTCGGGGTTGTAGGACTGCAACGTGGACTTAAAGATTATAGAAGAACTACCTGGGAAGGTAGGCCAAAGAGAGTAATAGCCTCGTATTCGAAATAGTCTTTATACCTAGCAGTATCCTGAGTACGGCGAGACACGAGAAATCTCGTCGGAATCTGGGAGGACCATCTCCCAACCCTAAATACTCTCTAGTGACCGATAGTGAACCAGTACCGTGAGGGAAAGGTGAAAAGCACCCCGGGAGGGGAGTGAAATAGAACCTGAAACCGTGTGCCTACAACAAGTTCGAGCCCGTTAATGGGTGAGAGCGTGCCTTTTGTAGAATGAACCGGCGAGTTACGATATGATGCGAGGTTAAGTTGAAGAGACGGAGCCGTAGGGAAACCGAGTCTTAATAGGGCGCATTAGTATCATGTCGTAGACCCGAAACCATGTGACCTACCCATGAGCAGGTTGAAGGTGAGGTAAAACTCACTGGAGGACCGAACCAGGGCACGTTGAAAAGTGCTTGGATGACTTGTGGGTAGCGGAGAAATTCCAAACGAACTTGGAGATAGCTGGTTCTCTCCGAAATAGCTTTAGGGCTAGCGTCGATGTTAAGTCTCTTGGAGGTAGAGCACTGTTTGGGTGAGGGGTCCATCCCGGATTACCAATCTCAGATAAACTCCGAATGCCAACGAGATATAATCGGCAGTCAGACTGCGAGTGCTAAGATCCGTAGTCGAAAGGGAAACAGCCCAGACCACCAGCTAAGGTCCCAAAATATATGTTAAGTGGAAAAGGATGTGGGGTTGCACAGACAACTAGGATGTTAGCTTAGAAGCAGCTATTCATTCAAAGAGTGCGTAATAGCTCACTAGTCGAGTGACCCTGCGCCGAAAATGTACCGGGGCTAAAACATATTACCGAAGCTGTGGATACCTTTATAGGTATGGTAGGAGAGCGTTCTATGTGCGAAGAAGGTGTACCGTGAGGAGTGCTGGAGCGCATAGAAGTGAGAATGCCGGTATGAGTAGCGAAAGACAGGTGAGAATCCTGTCCACCGTAAGACTAAGGTTTCCAGGGGAAGGCTCGTCCGCCCTGGGTTAGTCGGGACCTAAGGAGAGACCGAAAGGTGTATCCGATGGACAACAGGTTGATATTCCTGTACTAGAGTATATAGTGATGGAGGGACGCAGTAGGCTAACTAAACCAGACGATTGGAAGTGTCTGGCCAAGCAGTGAGGTGTGATATGAGTCAAATGCTTATATCTATAACATTGAGCTGTGATGGGGAGCGAAGTTTAGTAGCGAAGTTAGTGATGTCACACTGCCGAGAAAAGCTTCTAGCGTTAATTATACTCTACCCGTACCGCAAACCGACACAGGTAGTCGAGGCGAGTAGCCTCAGGTGAGCGAGAGAACTCTCGTTAAGGAACTCGGCAAAATGGCCCCGTAACTTCGGGAGAAGGGGCGCTGACTTATGGTCAGCCGCAGTGAATAGGCCCAAGCAACTGTTTATCAAAAACACAGCTCTCTGCTAAATCGTAAGATGATGTATAGGGGGTGACGCCTGCCCGGTGCTGGAAGGTTAAGAGGAGTGCTTAGCAATAGCGAAGGTATGAATTGAAGCCCCAGTAAACGGCGGCCGTAACTATAACGGTCCTAAGGTAGCGAAATTCCTTGTCGGGTAAGTTCCGACCCGCACGAAAGGCGTAATGATTTGGGCACTGTCTCAACGAGAGACTCGGTGAAATTTTAGTACCTGTGAAGATGCAGGTTACCCGCGACAGGACGGAAAGACCCCATGGAGCTTTACTGCAGTTTGATATTGAGTATCTGTACCACATGTACAGGATAGGTAGGAGCCTATGACCTCGGGACGCCAGTTTCGAGTGAGGCGTTGTTGGGATACTACCCTTGTGTTATGGCTACTCTAACCCAGATAGGTTATCCCTATCGGAGACAGTGTCTGACGGGCAGTTTGACTGGGGCGGTCGCCTCCTAAAAGGTAACGGAGGCGCCCAAAGGTTCCCTCAGAATGGTTGGAAATCATTCGCAGAGTGTAAAGGTATAAGGGAGCTTGACTGCGAGAGCTACAACTCGAGCAGGGACGAAAGTCGGGCTTAGTGATCCGGTGGTTCCGCATGGAAGGGCCATCGCTCAACGGATAAAAGCTACCCTGGGGATAACAGGCTTATCTCCCCCAAGAGTTCACATCGACGGGGAGGTTTGGCACCTCGATGTCGGCTCGTCGCATCCTGGGGCTGTAGTCGGTCCCAAGGGTTGGGCTGTTCGCCCATTAAAGCGGCACGCGAGCTGGGTTCAGAACGTCGTGAGACAGTTCGGTCCCTATCCGTCGCGGGCGTAGGAAATTTGAGAGGATCTGCTCCTAGTACGAGAGGACCAGAGTGGACTTACCGCTGGTGTACCAGTTGTTCTGCCAAGAGCATCGCTGGGTAGCTATGTAGGGAAGGGATAAACGCTGAAAGCATCTAAGTGTGAAGCCCACCTCAAGATGAGATTTCCCATGATTTTATATCAGTAAGAGCCCTGAGAGATGATCAGGTTGATAGGTTAGAAGTGGAAGTGTGGTGACACATGTAGCGGACTAATACTAATAGCTCGAGGACTTATCCAAAGAAAGTAACTGAGACATATTGACAACGATTTGGTTTCTTGATATAGTATAGATATTCAATTTTGAGTTGAGAATACTCAGAGTTAAGTGACGATAGCCTAGGAGATACACCTGTTCCCATGCCGAACACAGAAGTTAAGCCCTAGTACGCCTGATGTAGTTGGGGGTTGCCCCCTGTTAGATACGGTAGTCGCTTAGCGTTTATCCGCCATAGCTCAGTTGGTAGTAGCGCATGACTGTTAATCATGATGTCGTAGGTTCGAGTCCTACTGGCGGAGTATAGGTTTCATTGCTGGACGTAGGTCTAGCTTTTTTTGTTAAGTTATTTACTTGTTAAAACTCTTAATTTCAGATATGATATGATTATATTTTATTTGAGAGGTATTATTATGTCGAATTTTGCATCAGAGTTTACACCTATTTCTATTTCTACTGCTAAAGATAAAATTTCTTCTACAGATAAGTTTATTTTATTTATTGGCCGTCCTTCTTGTCCATATTGTCAACTTTTTGAACCTAAATTATCTAATGTTGCACGTAATTCAAATCTTACTATTTTCTATATTAATAGTGAAAATAGTGAAGAACTTGAAGATATTCAAGCTTTACGTAAAAGATATGGTATTGCTACCGTCCCAGCTCTCTTTGTTTCAGAAAATGGAACTGCTAAGGTTGTTTGTGACTCTTCTCTTTCTGAGGATGACATTTTAGATTTTATTTCTTAATCTTTTTGGAGGTTCTTATGTTTATTTGTAAACACGAGGTCCAGTATTATGAAACAGATCGAATGGGTATTACTCATCATTCCAATTATGTACGATGGATGGAAGAGGCTAGAACTTTTTTTCTAAGAGAGATAGGTTGGCCTTATGAAAAAATTGAAGAGGAGGGAATTATCTCTCCTGTTACTTCAATTTCCTGTGACTATAAAGCTACTTCTACTTTTGCAGATGAGATTTCTATTGAGATTATTGTTAAAAGTGTTAAATCTGCTAGACTTTCTTTTGTATACCATATGGTAAATCAGAATGGTGTTCTTGTTTGTACAGCTGCTTCTGAACATAGTTTCTTATCTAAGGATGGTGGTTTTGTTAATCTTAAAAGAGATTATCCCTCATTTTTTAATCTTTTAAAAGAGCATTCAGTTATGCAATAAAAAAAGAAGAAAATCATTTTGATTTTCTTCTTTTTTTATTCAGCAAGCAGTTTTTGATAAATTGCTAAATTTTCATCATCAAATACGTTAAATATAACTTTTTTTATTATACTTGATTCATCAATAAAGGTTTTGACTGTTTGAATGGCGATTTTGGCAGCTTTTTGTTTTGGAAAATTGAAATCTCCAGTTGATAGACATGGAATAGCTATTGATTCAATGTTATTTTTCTCGGCTAGTGCTAATACTGAGAGATAGCTTTTTGCTAAAAGATCCTCATCAATTTGTGTCGGTTGGTCTACTATTTTCGGACCTACTGTATGAATGACAAAAGCAGAAGGAAGATTGTAAGCTGGGGTTATTTTAGCCATGCCAACAGGTTCTTCATATCCTTGTTCTAAGATGAGTTCGAAACAAGCTTGGCGTAACTGAACGCCTGCATATGTATGAATAGCATTATCTACACAATCATGAAGTGGTTTCATACATCCTAGTAAGGTTTTATTGGCTGCATTTACGATTGCGTCTACTTCAAGTCTTGTAATATCCCCCTTCCAGAGGTAGATTCGATCATCTTGTGGGATAGGCTGGAGTGAACTGAGTTGTACAAATCCACGTTCCCCTTTCCTAACTTGTAGGTAAAGGTCTTGTATTGTCAAGAATTGTGTTGATGCTGCCATTGGTTTACGTGTATTAAAGAGCGCTCTGAGAAGCTTTTGCTTTTCTTCGAGTTCTTCTGGGATAATCAAATCATGTAATTCTAGATTTTCTTTTTTGAGTTCACCTATGAGATAGGTAATCATTGCATCTTTATCCATATTTACTCATTTCTATTTTTATAGTTTTTTTATTATTATACTCCCAAGATAGGCTGTGAGCAAGTAATGTCTATGATAGGCAATGACTAATATTTGATAAGAATTTTTTATGTATGTATCAAATTCTTGCAATGGCCTTTAGAATCATATAGAATAGGTCTACAAAAGTTTTATAATGTCTAGGAGGATGAATATATGACACAAGTAGTAACAGATGCTACATTTGAACAAGAAACAGCTGAAGGACTCGTTTTGATTGATTTTTGGGCAACTTGGTGTGGGCCTTGCTTGATGCAAGCACCAATTCTTGAGCAACTTTCTGAAGAGATTTCAGAGGATGAACTTAAGATTGTTAAAATTGATGTTGATGAGAACCCAGAAACAGCTCAGAAGTTTGGAATCATGTCTATTCCAACTTTACTCTTCAAAAAAGATGGTGAGGTTGTTAAGCAAGTTGCAGGTGTACATACAAAAGAACAAATTAAAGCTATCGTTGCAGAGCTTAGCTAACTAATCTTCACAGTCCCGTTTAGGGATTTTTATTTTTAATTTATTCGAACGACGAGGAGAGTCTTATGTCTTATTCATTTCAAAATCCTAGTGCTGAGGTTATAGAATCTTATTTAAAATCAGCAAAGACGATTGCAATTGTTGGTTTATCTCATCGTAAGGAGGCAGCATCTTATCAGGTTGCTCATTTTCTACAAGCTGCTGGTTATCGTATCATACCAGTAAATCCCAAACTAGAAGGTCAGGAGCTTCTAGGAGAGCATGTTTATGCTTATCTTAAAGATATCCCATTTTCGATTGATATTGTTGATATATTTAGACGAAGTGAGTTTTTACCAGATGTTGCTTATGATTTTCTTGAGACGGATGCAAAAGTTTTTTGGAGTCAAATTGGTCTTGAGAATGAGGAGGCTGAGACTATTCTTCGTCAAGCGAATAGACAGGATATTGTAATGAATCGTTGTACAAAGATAGAATATATGCGACTCTTTGTTTAATAAAATGAAAAGGTGAGTGAGCTATGCTCGCTCGTTTTTGTTATAATAGACCTATGATTGAAATTTTTGATACGCATACCCACCTTAATGTGGATAATTTTGCAGGAAAAGAACAAGAAGAAATAGATTTTGCAGCTGAACTAGGTGTTATAAAAATGAATATTGTTGGTTTTGATAAGCCAACAATTGATAAATCTTTAGCACTATCAGAGAAGTATGATCAACTATATAGTACGATTGGATGGCATCCTACGGAAGCAGGGTCCTATTCTCAGGAAATTGAGGATATGATTGTATCACAATTGGATAATCCGAAAGTAGTGGCACTTGGGGAAATTGGTTTGGATTATTATTGGATGGAAGATCCTAAAGAGATTCAGATTGATGTCTTTAAGCGTCAAATAGCTTTGTCAAAGGAACACAATTTACCTTTTGTTGTCCATACACGTGATGCACTTGAGGATACTTACGCTATTATTAAAGAAGTTGGTGTCGGTCCTCGTGGGGGGATTATGCACTCATACTCAGGATCCCTAGAAATGGCTCAAAAATTTGTTGATCTTGGAATGATGATTTCGTTTTCAGGTGTTGTAACTTTTAAGAAGGCTTTGGATGTCCAAGAAGCTGCTCAGAAGTTACCTTTAGATAAGATTCTGGTTGAAACGGATGCACCGTATTTGGCACCCGTTCCCAAACGTGGTCGCGAGAATCGTACAGGCTATACGCGTTACGTAGTAGATAAGATTGCTGAGCTTCGTGGTTTAACAAGTGCAGAGGTTGCTAGGGCTACCTATGATAATGCGATGAGGATTTTTGGGCTGGATGAATAAAATAAAAATTCAAGAAGTCATCGTGGTAGAAGGTAAGGATGATACGGCAAATTTGAGACGTTTTTATGAGGTGGATACCTATGAGACTAGAGGCTCTGCTATCAATGAAGACGACTTAGAGCGTATTGATAAGCTTAATGACTTACGCGGAGTGATTGTTTTTACTGATCCAGACTATAATGGTGAACGTATCCGTAAAATCATCATGGAAGCTGTTCCGACAGCAAAGCATGCTTTTTTAAACCGTGGGGAAGCAACACCAAAATCTAAGACTAAAGGTCGTTCATTGGGTGTTGAGCATGCGAGTTTTGAGGATCTTCAAAAGGCCTTATCTGGAGTTCTAGGTAGTTACGATGATGATAATCAGTTTGATATTAGTAAATCAAATCTTATGAAGTTAGGACTACTAATGGGAGCAGATAGTCGAAAGCGTCGAGAATATTTGGGCGAGGCGCTTCGTATTGGTTATTGCAATGGAAAGCAGCTTCTAAAACGTTTGGAATTGTTTGGAATTACTCTAGAGGAGCTAGAAGAGGCTATGTCAAATTATTAGACTACCAGTAATCTTAAAATCAAATCGCTATTAAGTAGTTTATTATAGAGGTTGGGATAATTAAGAATTTGGACTTGTTTTGTGTCCAAATATAAAAATCGTGAAATTAATAAGAAAAGAGAATAAATGAGAATTGCAGATTATAGCGTGACCAAGGCTGTCCTTGAGCGCCATGGCTTTACCTTTAAGAAGTCTTTCGGACAGAACTTCTTAACAGATACAAATATTTTACAAAAAATAGTTGATACGGCAGAGATTGATAAAAATGTCAATGTGATTGAAATTGGACCTGGTATCGGAGCATTAACAGAATTCTTGGCTGAAAATGCTGCGGAAGTTATGGCTTTTGAAATTGATGATCGATTGGTTCCGATTTTGGAGGATACATTACGTGATCATGATAATGTTAACGTGATTAATGAAGATGTTCTCAAGGCAGATTTACAGACACGGGTAAAAGAATTTAAAAATCCAGAACTACCAATTAAGGTCGTAGCCAATTTGCCATATTATATTACGACGCCAATCTTGATGCATTTGATTGAGAGTAAGATTCCTTTTGCAGAATTTGTCGTTATGATGCAAAAAGAAGTCGCTGACCGCATTTCTGCAGAGCCTAATAGCAAGGCTTATGGTTCTCTATCAATTGCCGTTCAGTATTATATGACTGCTAAAGTGGCATTCATTGTCCCTCGTACAGTCTTTGTACCAGCCCCTAATGTTGACTCAGCCATTTTGAAGATGACGCGTCGTGAACAACCGTTGGTTGAAGTTAAAGATGAGGATTTCCTTTTCCGAGTGGCTAAGGCTAGCTTTGTCCATCGTCGTAAGACATTGTGGAATAATTTAACAAATCATTTTGGTAAATCTGAAGAAGTAAAATCCAAACTTGAGAAGGCTTTGGAAATTGCAGATATAAAACCTTCTATTCGTGGAGAGGCTTTATCTATTTCTGATTTTGCATACTTATCAGATGCTTTGAGAGAAGCAGGCCTATAATTCAAAAATCCCACTGAATCTCAGTGGGATTTTTAGCTATGCGGAGAAAGGGATTTGAACCCTCACGCTTGAAAAAGCACATGCGCCTGAAGCATGCGTGTCTGCCATTCCACCACCTCCTCAGATGATATGCCTATTATACTTCAATCTATTGAAAATGCAAGGAGGTCCATGGGAAATGGAAGATCAGTTTTTTTGTTCCAGAAAAGCTTTCTAATTTGTGATATAATAGGGCTATTAAACGAATGAGGAGTTCACTTGCAAGGAAGAATTATCAAAGCACTGGCAGGTTTCTATTATGTAGAGCATGATGGTGTTGTATACCAGACGCGTGCACGAGGAAATTTTAGAAAAAAAGGACAAACACCTTATGTTGGAGATTTTGTTGAATTTTCAGCAGAGGAAAATTCAGAAGGTTATATCCTAAAAATTGGTCAACGAATCAATAGTTTAGTGCGTCCACCCATTGTCAATATAGATCAGGCTGTGGTTATTATGTCTGCTAAGGAACCGGATTTTAACAGTAATCTTTTGGACCGTTTTTTGGTTTTACTAGAGCATAAAAATATAAAGCCTGTAATCTATATTTCTAAGATGGACTTGGTTGAAGATGATTCAGAAATGAAAGCCATTCAAAAACAGTATCAAAAAATTGGTTTTGATTTTATCTTCAGTTTGGAAGAACTATTGCCGCTCTTGACTGATAAAATAACAGTCTTTATGGGACAGACGGGTGTTGGAAAATCAACCTTGTTGAACCGTATTGCCCCAGAGTTGAAGTTGGAAACAGGTGAGATTTCAGACAGTCTAGGTCGTGGACGTCATACTACAAGGGCTGTAAGTCTTTATGACGTTCATGGTGGGAAGATTGCTGACACACCAGGATTCTCTTCGCTAGATTATGAAGTGGATAATGCAGAGGACTTGAGTGAAGCTTTTCCGGAAATCCGTCAAGCTAGTCATGGCTGTAAATTCCGTTCTTGTACTCATACCCATGAGCCTTCTTGTGCTGTTAAGGATGAGGTTGAAAATGGCCAAATCTGGCAAGTCCGTTATGATAATTACCTTCAATTCTTAAGTGAAATTGAAAATCGTCGTGAAACATATAAAAAAACTGTAAAAAGAAAGTAGGTCTCTCATGTCATATAAAATTGCTCCTTCTATCCTAGCTGCTGATTACGCTAATTTTGCTTCAGAACTAGCTCGTATTGATGCATCAGGTGCGGAATATGTTCACATTGATATTATGGATGGTCAATTTGTTCCTAATATCAGTTGGGGAGCAGATGTGGTTGCTAGCATGCGTAAACACAGCAAGTTAGTTTTTGACTGCCACCTTATGGTTGTTAATCCTGAGCGTTATGTGGATGCCTATGCACAAGCTGGTGCAGATATCATGACCATTCATGTTGAAGCCACTAAGCATATCCATGGTGCCCTCCAGAAAATCAAAGCTGCTGGTATGAAAGCAGGTGTTGTGATTAATCCTGGAACCCCAGTTGAGGCACTTATTCCTGTACTTGATTTAGTGGATCAAGTACTTATCATGACTGTAAATCCAGGTTTTGGTGGTCAGGCGTTCATTCCAGAAATGATGTCTAAAGTAGAGCGTGTTGTGGAGCTTCGTGAAAAAGGTGGCTATTCATTCGATATTGAAGTTGATGGTGGTGTAGATAACAACACTATTGCAGCATGTGCCAAGGCGGGGGCTAATGTTTTTGTAGCGGGCTCTTACCTCTTCAAAAATCCTGATTTGACAGCGCAAGTTCAAACGCTTCGTGATGCTATCGATGCCTAAAATAGCTTTATTTGTCGGTGGTGAGCTAGAGTGGTTCACTACCGATTTTGATTATTTTGTTGGGGTGGATCGCGCATGCTTACGTTTGTTGGAGTTAGGTTTACCTATTGATTTGGCTGTCGGAGACTTTGATTCAGTATCTCGGTCAGAGTTAAAGATGATTCAATCAGCTGCCAAAGATTGTATGATTGCTCCAGCTGAAAAGGATGATACGGATACAGAGTTAGCCTTAAAAATTATATTTCAGTTATATCCTGAGGCGGAAGTAACTATTTTCGGTGCTTTTGGTGGCAGAATTGATCATATGTTATCAAATATATTTTTGGTCAGCGATCCTGAATTAGCTCCTTTTATGAGGCGTATCTGTTTGCGAGATAAGCAAAATAAGATTACTTATTATCCAGAAGGAAGTCATAAAGTTTTACCAGAACCCGGAATGACATATGTTTCTTTTTTACATGAAGGTGATGGAGAACTGACGATTTTGGGAGCAAAATACGAATTAACTAGTATGAATTATTTCCAGAAGAAAATCTATTCTAGCAATGAATTCGTTGATGGTCCGATTCAAGTGCTTGTGCCAAATGGATATGTGATTGTCATCCAGACTAAAGATAGGAGTTAGTATGATCTATCTACTTTCACTTTTAACTTTATTAAGCTTGGGGATTCTTATTGTTCTTTTCTTGAAGAATATGGAGTTAAAAGAACAGATTAATAAGAGTTTGGAAGAAAATGCAGATAATCTTTCAGATCAAGTTTCGTTTCAATTGGAAAGTTTTGCTAAGACAAACCAACTGGAAACAACAAAGCAATTGAATCAATTGCAGATGGAACTATATCAACAGTTGACAGATATCCGAGAGGTTTTACATCAAAATTTGTCTGATAATCGAGACCGTTCTGACCAACGTCTTGAGCAAATAAACCAAAGCTTAACCAAAGCTGTTAAAGATATGCAGGATTCCAATGAGAAACGTTTGGAACAAATGCGTCAGACAGTTGAAGAGAAACTTGAGCAAACCTTACAAACACGTTTACAAGCCTCTTTTGAGACGGTTTCAAGACAATTAGAGTCGGTTAACCAGGGCTTGGGGGAAATGAAAAATGTAGCCAAGGATGTTGGAAGTCTTAACAAGGTCCTTTCAAATACAAAAACACGAGGTATTTTGGGAGAGCTTCAATTAGGGCAAATTATTGAAGACATATTGACTGTTAATCAGTACGAGCGAGAATTTCCTACGGTATCAGGTTCAAGTGAACGAGTTGAATATGCAATCAAAATGCCAGGAAACCATAAAGATGAATATATCTACCTTCCCATTGATTCTAAGTTTCCTTTGGAAGATTACTATCGTCTGGAAGATGCTTATGAGTCTGGTAATAAAGAGGAGATTGAGAATCACCGTAAGTCACTTCTGACTAGTATTAAGCGATTTGCAAAGAATATTAACAAGAAGTATCTTAACCCACCTGAAACTACAAATTTTGGTATATTATTTTTACCGACGGAAGGACTTTATGCTGAGGTAGTACGTCAACCGGCCTTCTTTGACGCCCTTCGTCGCGAGGAGAATATTGTTATCGCAGGTCCGTCAACCTTATCAGCACTCTTGAATTCATTGTCTGTAGGATTTAGAACTTTGAATATTCAAAAGAATGCGGATGATATTAGTAAGATTTTAGGCAACGTCAAACTAGAGTTTGGCAGGTTTGGAGATATGTTAGCTAAAGCTCAGAAACAATTGAATACAGCAAGTAAAACCGTCGATAGTCTTCTTAACACAAGGAGTAGGGCAATTGTTAGAGCTCTTGATACAATTGAAACCTATCAAGACAGTGCGACACAAAGTTTGTTGGATTTACCACGATTAGAAAACGAGGACAAGCATGAAGATTAATCAAATGAAAAAAGACGAGTATTTTGAAGGTTTTTATCTGATTAAGCGTGCAGAGGTACGTAAGACAAGAGCAGGAAAGGATTACATTGCCTTTACATTCCAGGATGATACTGGAGAGATTTCAGGCAACCTATGGGATGCTCAACCTTATAATGTCGAAGAATTTACCGCAGGTAAAGTAGTGCATATGGAGGGACGTCGAGAGGTTTATAATAATACTCCTCAGGTAAACCAAATTACCTTACGCTTGCCTACATTTGGTGAGCCAAATGATCCAGCTGATTTCAAAGAGAAACCACCAGTAAATCCTTCCGAAGTACGCGAATACCTAGAGCAAATGATTTTCAAGATTGAGGAAGCAACTTGGCAGCGTGTTGTTCGTGCCCTTTATCGAAAGTATAATAAAGAGTTTTTCACTTTTCCAGCTGCTAAAACAAATCATCATGCCTTTGAAAGTGGACTAGCCTATCATACAGCTACTATGGTTCGCTTAGCGGACAGCATTGGAGATATTTATCCAGAGCTCAATAAGAGTCTACTCTTTGCCGGAATTATGCTTCATGATTTAGCTAAGGTTATTGAACTTACTGGTCCTGAAAATACTGAGTATACGGTTCGTGGAAACTTGATTGGTCATATTGCTTTGATTGATGAAGAAATCACTAAGGTGCTCATGGAGCTCAATATTGATGATACGCGTGAGGATGTCGTTGTTTTGCGTCATGTTATTCTCAGCCACCACGGACAACTAGAGTATGGTAGCCCAGTGCGACCTCGTATTATGGAAGCAGAAATTATTCATATGATTGATAATCTTGATGCCAGTATGATGATGATGACGACAGCCCTTAACCTAGTAGGTCCAGGAGAAATGACAAATCGTCTCTTTGCTATGGATAATCGTTCTTTCTACAAGCCAAAATTTGATTAAAATCGAAATTAAGCGAGCATTTCATATGAAAATGTTCGTTTTTTGCTGTATTATGGTATAATAGTTAAAAAGTACAGAAAATATAGGTAACATATGAAATTAAAACGAAGTGAGCGCATGGTAGTGATTTCAAACTACCTGATTAATAATCCTTATCAATTGACAAGCCTCAACACCTTTGCAGAACGTTATGAAGCTGCAAAGTCTTCAATCTCAGAAGATGTTGCTATCATTAAAAAAGCTTTTGAGGAAAGTCAAATAGGAGAAATCGAAACAGTAACGGGTGCATCTGGTGGCGTTATGTTTACACCAACTATTTCTGATGAAGATGCAAGAAGTCTGGTTGAAGATCTTTGTAAACGTCTTTCCGAGAGTGATCGTATCTTACCAGGTGGTTATCTCTACCTATCTGATTTACTGAGTACACCGTCTATTTTGAAAAATGTTGGTCGTATCATTGCTAGTGCCTTTAAAGGACAAAAAATTGATGCCGTTATGACTGTTGCAACTAAGGGAGTTCCTTTAGCAAATGCAGTAGCAGATGTCTTGAACATTCCATTTGTTATCGTTCGTCGTGACTTGAAAATTACAGAAGGTTCAACCGTATCGGTAAACTATGTTAGTGGTTCAAGTGATCGTATTGAAAAGATGTTTCTTTCAAAACGTAGTTTGAAACCAAATAGCCGCGTCCTTATTGTTGATGATTTTCTTAAAGGTGGTGGTACCATTACGGGTATGATTAGCTTGCTTTCAGAATTTGATAGTGAGTTAGTAGGTGTAGCTGTATTCGCAGAAAATGCTAAAGGTGATCGTGATATCCATGAATATAAATCATTACTTACTGTTTCTGACATCGATGTAAAAGCACAGAAGGTAGAAGTTGAAGTCGGTAATATTTTTGACAAATAATTAATCTACGATAGTATTCCTAATTTAACGATTAGGAATTTTTCTTTTTAACAAGAAAGTCTTGACAATAATTATCAAAAAATGATACTATATTAGACGGTACTTTTTACTTTTGGTCTCTCAAAAGTGTACAGAGACGTGCTGACATAAGTTGCAAAAGTACACACAGATATGGGCTGTCACCAAGTGCCATATCAACCAAAAATAAAAAAACACAGGAGAATGTAGATGCCTACAATTAACCAATTGGTTCGTAAACCACGTCAATCAAAAGTTGTTAAATCTAAATCACCAGCTTTGAACGTTGGTTACAACAGCCACAAAAAAGTTCAAACTAACGTATCTTCACCACAAAAACGTGGTGTTGCAACACGTGTTGGAACAATGACACCTAAGAAACCTAACTCAGCCCTTCGTAAATTCGCTCGTGTACGTTTGAGCAACCTTATCGAAGTTACTGCTTACATCCCAGGTATCGGACACAACCTCCAAGAACACAGCGTTGTTCTTATCCGTGGTGGACGTGTAAAAGACCTTCCAGGGGTACGTTACCACATCGTCCGTGGTGCACTTGATACTGCAGGTGTAGCTGATCGTAAACAAAGCCGTTCTAAATACGGTGCTAAACGTCCTAAAGGATAAGAAGGGAGATAAGATAAAATGAGTCGTAAAAATAGAGCGCCTAAACGCGAAGTATTGGCAGATCCATTGTACAATTCAAAAATCGTTACACGTCTTATCAACCGTGTAATGCTTGACGGTAAACGTGGTACTGCTGCAACAATCGTATACGATGCTTTCGAGCAAATCAAAGAAGCAACTGGAAACGATGCTCTTGAAGTATTTGAAACAGCTATGGACAACATCATGCCTGTACTTGAAGTACGTGCACGTCGTGTCGGTGGTTCAAACTACCAAGTCCCAGTTGAAGTTCGTCCAGAACGTCGTACAACTCTTGGTCTTCGTTGGTTGGTTAACGCATCACGTGCGCGTGGTGAACACACTATGAAAGATCGTCTTGCAAAAGAAATCATGGACGCTGCAAACAACACTGGTGCATCAGTTAAGAAACGTGAAGATACTCACAAAATGGCTGAAGCAAACCGTGCCTTTGCACACTTCCGCTGGTAATCATAAGCTTCAAGCTGAATTACAGTCATATATTCATAAGCTAAGATTATGGATTTGTAATAGGCTGACTCTGAATTCAAATAATATTATTCATATCATTTGAAAACCAGTTAAATATTAGTGAAAAAACGGGTAGGTCCTGCCTATCCGTTTTTTGACAATAATGTTATAATAAATAAGTAAACTAAAATATTTATAGGAGAATAAACCTAATGGCACGCGAATTTTCACTTGCAAAAACTCGTAATATCGGTATCATGGCCCACGTCGATGCCGGTAAAACAACTACAACAGAGCGTATCCTTTACTACACTGGTAAAATCCACAAAATCGGTGAAACTCACGAAGGTGCATCACAAATGGACTGGATGGAGCAAGAACAAGAGCGTGGTATCACAATCACATCTGCCGCTACAACAGCACAATGGGATGGTCACCGCGTTAACATCATCGATACACCAGGACACGTGGACTTCACAATCGAAGTACAACGTTCACTCCGTGTATTGGATGGTGCCGTAACCGTTCTTGACTCACAATCAGGTGTAGAACCTCAAACTGAAACAGTTTGGCGTCAAGCAACTGAGTATGGTGTTCCACGTATCGTATTTGCCAACAAAATGGATAAAATCGGTGCAGACTTCCTTTACTCAGTAAGCACACTTCACGATCGTCTTCAAGCAAACGCACACCCAATCCAATTGCCAATCGGTGCTGAAGATGATTTCCGTGGTATCATTGACTTGATTAAAATGAAAGCTGAAATCTATACTAATGACCTTGGTACAGATATTCTTGAAGAAGATATTCCAGCTGATTACGTTGATCAAGCAAACGAATACCGTGAAAAATTGATCGAAGCAGTTGCTGAAACTGACGAAGATTTGATGATGAAATACCTTGAAGGTGAAGAAATCACTAACGAGGAATTGAAAGCAGCTATCCGTCGTGCAACAATCAACGTTGAATTCTTCCCAGTTCTTTGTGGTTCTGCCTTCAAGAACAAAGGTGTTCAATTGATGCTTGATGCGGTTATCGATTACCTTCCAAGCCCACTTGATATCCCTGCAATCAAAGGTATCAACCCAGATACAGACGAAGAAGAAACTCGTCCAGCATCTGATGATGAGCCATTTGCAGCTCTTGCCTTCAAGATTATGACTGACCCATTTGTAGGTCGTTTGACATTTATCCGTGTTTACTCAGGTATCCTTCAATCAGGTTCATATGTAATGAACACATCTAAAGGTAAACGTGAACGTATCGGACGTATCCTTCAAATGCACGCTAACAGCCGTCAAGAAATTGAACAAGTATACGCTGGTGATATCGCTGCTGCTATCGGTTTGAAAGATACTACAACTGGTGACTCATTGACTGATGAAAAAGCTAAAGTTATTCTTGAGTCAATCGAAGTTCCAGAACCAGTTATCCAATTGATGGTTGAGCCTAAGACTAAAGCTGACCAAGATAAGATGGGTATCGGTCTTCAAAAACTTGCTGAAGAAGATCCAACATTCCGTGTTGAAACTAACCCTGAAACTGGTGAAACAGTTATCTCTGGTATGGGTGAACTTCACCTTGATGTCCTTGTTGACCGTTTGAAACGTGAACACAAAGTTGAAGCAAACGTTGGTGCTCCACAAGTATCTTACCGTGAAACATTCCGTGCTGGAACACAAGCACGTGGATTCTTCAAACGTCAATCTGGTGGTAAAGGTCAGTTTGGTGATGTTTGGATTGAATTTACTCCAAACGAAGAAGGTAAAGGATTCGAATTCGAAAATGCTATCGTCGGTGGTGTGGTTCCACGTGAATTCATCCCTGCAGTAGAAAAAGGATTGGAAGAATCTATGGCTAACGGTGTCCTTGCTGGATACCCAATGGTTGACATCAAAGCTAAGCTTTACGATGGTTCATACCACGATGTCGATTCATCTGAAACTGCCTTCAAGATCGCTGCGTCTCTTGCACTTAAAGAAGCTGCTAAGACTGCACAACCAACTATCCTTGAACCAATGATGCTTGTAACAATCACTGTTCCTGAAGAAAACCTTGGTGATGTTATGGGTCACGTTACAGCTCGTCGTGGACGTGTTGATGGTATGGAAGCACACGGTAACAGCCAAATCGTTCGTGCATATGTTCCACTTGCTGAAATGTTCGGTTATGCAACAACACTTCGTTCTGCAACTCAAGGTCGTGGTACATTCATGATGGTATTTGACCACTATGAAGATGTTCCTAAATCAGTTCAAGAAGAAATCATCAAGAAAAATTCTGGTGAAGCTTAATTAGAACTTATAAAGTTAAGGTACTTATGAAAGTAAGTGCCTTTTCTATTTGCAATTTTTTGAAAAAAATTATATAATATGACTGTTGAAAGGTTGAATTGAAAGCGTTCAAGTTAATCTTTTCACAATAGGGAGAGCTTGCTCTCAAAATTATATTTATTTGATTTTCATAAGGAGGAAATCACTAATGGTAGTTAAAGTTGGTATTAACGGTTTCGGTCGTATCGGTCGTCTTGCTTTCCGTCGTATCCAAAACGTAGAAGGTGTTGAAGTTACACGCATCAACGACCTTACAGATCCAGTTATGCTTGCACACTTGTTGAAATACGACACAACTCAAGGTCGTTTCGACGGTACTGTTGAAGTTAAAGATGGTGGATTTGAAGTTAACGGTAAATTCGTTAAAGTTTCTGCTGAACGTGACCCAGAACAAATTGACTGGGCTAACGACGGTGTAGAAATCGTTCTTGAAGCAACTGGTTTCTTTGCTACTAAAGCAGCTGCTGAAAAACACTTGCATGCTGGTGGTGCTAAGAAAGTTGTTATCACTGCTCCTGGTGGATCAGATGTTAAAACAGTCGTATTTAACACTAACCACGATATTCTTGATGGTACTGAAACAGTTATCTCAGGTGCTTCATGTACTACAAACTGTTTGGCTCCAATGGCTAAAGCTCTTCATGACAACTTCGGTATCGTTGAAGGTTTGATGACTACTATCCACGGTTACACTGGTGACCAAATGGTTCTTGACGGACCACACCGTAAAGGTGACCTTCGCCGTGCTCGTGCTGCTGCAGCTAACATCGTTCCTAACTCAACTGGTGCTGCTAAAGCAATCGGTTTGGTTATCCCTGAATTGAACGGTAAATTGGACGGAGCTGCTCAACGTGTTCCTGTTCCAACTGGTTCAGTAACTGAATTGGTAGCAGTTCTTGACAAGAACGTTACTGTTGATGAAGTAAACGCAGCTATGAAAGAAGCTTCTAACGAATCATACGGATACACTGAAGATCCAATCGTATCTTCTGATATCGTAGGTATGTCATTCGGTTCATTGTTTGACGCAACTCAAACTAAAGTTCTTGACGTTGACGGTAAACAATTGGTTAAAGTTGTTTCATGGTATGACAACGAAATGTCTTACACTTCACAACTTGTACGTACTCTTGAATACTTCGCGAAAATCGCTAAATAATTCAATTGTATAAAAAGAAGAGCTTCGGCTCTTTTTTTATTTCCAAAATAATATAACAGCCGTATAAATAGGCTGTTATAATCTCAGTAGGATTGTGATTTATGAATAAGCTAGAAGGCATTCCAAATGAGTAGAAAGAGCATGACACAACCCCAGGAGTTTTTATTATGTTTTTGTATAGCTAGCATACCATAAATAAGTATAAAAACGGTAAGTGATTCAAATAGGGTATAGATATCAAAACCAATAATTCCATGGATAAGGAGGCAAAAAATCGCACAAGTTATTGCTCCACTATCTAACCAAGAGTAAGGAGATGGAAAACGTATGCGTATCTTTTCAGCGATGACTACATAGTTAAATCCTTCCCAGAATCCCCAAATAAGACAGATGAATAGGTATGCCAGGATATTACTAGGAAATGATTGGCTCATTACTTCTTTTGTTAATTGTATTGATTGAAGAGGTAGATAGGAATGAATCTGATGAGTAAGTCCTTTAAATATGATAAGTGGTAGGGCTACAAGAAGAGATTGAAAAAGGGTGGTAACTAGATTTTTGGTGATTAATCCAAAGTGTCTGAAAGATTCTTTGCGATAAAGCATAACAGTGCTGGTTCCTAAGCCTGCGATGGCAAATTGACAACTAGCTAATAAGATTAATCGTAGCCATAGCGGTACTGAAGTTTGGTTAGTGTAGGACAAAAGAGTTGGTTTAAGAGTAAGAAAGAGGAGCAGAGGAACAAGGGTAAGAATAAGGATTACATTTAGATCATGGTCAGCTTGTTTCTGCTTCTTGTTTAGCTGTTTTTTCATGGATATTCGACCTTTCTATTTAGATTATATGCTAAATGTCTTATACTCGCAATAAGCTAGAAATCCTTCTGATTTTGCTATCTCTTTTATGCATTTTGTGATATAATGAAAACGTATTAAAAAATTAAGGAGTCTGATCAAATGGCTAAATTGACTGTTAAAGATGTTGACTTGAAAGGGAAAAAAGTTCTCGTTCGTGTTGACTTCAACGTACCTGTAAAAGATGGCGTGATCACTAACGATAACCGTATCACTGCTGCTCTTCCAACTATCAAGTACATTCTTGAACAAGGTGGACGTGCAATCCTCTTCTCTCACCTTGGACGTGTAAAAGAAGAAGCTGATAAAGAAGGCAAATCACTTGCTCCTGTAGCTGCTGACTTGGCTGCTAAATTGGGTCAAGACGTTAAATTTATCCCAGGTGTTACACGTGGTGCTGAATTGGAAGCAGCTGTTAACGCTCTTGAAGATGGACAAGTTCTCTTGGTTGAAAACACTCGTTTTGAAGATGTTGATGGCAAGAAAGAATCTAAAAATGATCCTGAACTTGGTAAATACTGGGCATCACTTGGAGATGGTATCTTCGTAAACGATGCATTCGGTACAGCTCACCGTGCACACGCATCTAACGTTGGTATCTCAGCAAACGTTGATAAAGCTGTTGCTGGTTTCCTTCTTGAAAACGAAATTGCTTACATCAAAGAAGCAGTTGAAACTCCAGAACGTCCATTCGTAGCTATCCTTGGCGGTTCTAAAGTATCTGATAAGATTGGTGTTATCGAAAACCTTCTTGCAAAAGCTGATAAAGTTCTTATCGGTGGTGGTATGACTTACACATTCTACAAAGCACAAGGTATCGAAATCGGTAACTCACTTGTAGAAGAAGATAAACTTGATGTTGCTAAAGCTCTTCTTGAAAAATCAAACGGTAAATTGATCTTGCCAGTTGACTCAAAAGAAGCTAATGCATTTGCTGACTACACTGAAGTGAAAGACACTGAAGGTGAAGCAGTAGACCCAGGTTTCCTTGGTTTGGATATCGGTCCTAAATCAATTGCTGAATTCGATAAAGCCTTGACTGGTGCGAAAACAGTTGTATGGAATGGTCCTATGGGTGTATTTGAAAACCCTGACTTCCAAGCTGGTACAATCGGTGTGATGGACGCTATCGTGAAACAACCAGGCGTTAAATCAATCATCGGTGGTGGTGACTCAGCTGCCGCAGCAATCAACCTTGGACGTGCAGATAAATTCTCATGGATCTCTACTGGTGGTGGTGCTTCTATGGAACTTCTTGAAGGTAAAGAACTTCCAGGATTGGCTGCACTTACTGATAAATAAGTCTATTAGAATGAAAAGAGTTGGTTTCCCAACTCTTTTTTGTGTCATCTCTTTGAATATTTGATAGAGGCTAAAACTATTATTGGGAAGTAAATTTCTCTCAAAAAATTGCGATTATTAGTTTGAACTTTGCGGCATAATACTGTAGAAGTAGCCAAAAGTTTCATAATCATGTTAAAATAGTAAAATGGGATTGAAATTTGAACCGAAAAAATTTAAATTTGGTATGCGTACACTTAAGACGGGGATTGCTGTCTTTCTAGTTTTAGGTCTTTTTTCTGCTTTAGGCTGGGAAGGGCTTCAGATTGGTTGTTTGACAGCAGTCTTTAGCCTTCGAGAAAACTTTGATAGAAGTATTCAGTTTGGTAAATCACGTATTTTTGCGAATACGGTTGGAGGGCTTTTGTCGCTATTATTTTATTTTGTGAATATGTGGTTTAATCATTCAGTTTGGGTGACTTTGCTATTGGTTCCAATTTTGACCATGCTGACGATTGTCATTAATGTGTCTTTTAATAATGCATCTGGTGTTATTGGAGGGGTGGCTGCACTTCTGATTATTACCTTGTCTATTCCACCTGATAATACCTTCACTTATGTTATTGCTCGAGTCTTTGAAACTTTCTGTGGAGTCTTTATAGCAATCCTTGTCAATTATGATTATGATTGGTTACTTAAACACTTAAAATAAGAATGATAGGGTTCTATTGAACTCTATTTTTTATGTTTTTTTGATAAAATCCTTAAATTAGAGCGAATACACAATATAATGTTCGGGAATTGCTCATTGTGTAAGAAAAAGTAACATAAACTGTTGACATGTAGAAATATTCAGAATATAATTGTTAGGAAAGGAGGATGATCATGGCAAGAGAGAAAGAATTAAGGCGTTCTCTAGCTGTTTTTCCGATTGGAACAGTTATGAAATTGACGGATTTAACTGCTCGTCAAATTCGTTACTATGAAGATCAAGGTTTAATTCAACCTGAACGTACAGCTGGAAATCGTCGTATGTACTCATTAAATGATATGGATCGTTTATTGGAAATCAAAGATTTTTTGGATGATGGTTACAATATTGCAGCGATTAAGCATGAGTACGAAGAGCGTGAAGTTCGTGCCCAACAAAAACAAGCGGCTTTAACAGATGCGGACGTTCGACGTATCTTGCATGATGAACTCCTTCAGCAAGGCCGTTTTACGACCCCGTCACAACAATTTGGTAACTTGCGTATCTAATTACGCTTTGAACTTTTATTTTTGGTTTTTATAAAGGAGACCCCTATTATGGCAATCACAGCAGCTGATATTCGTCGCGAAGTCAAAGAGAAGAATGTTACTTTCTTGCGTTTAATGTTCTCTGATATTCTTGGTGTTATGAAGAACGTTGAAATTCCTGCGACAGATGAACAGTTGGATAAGGTACTTTCAAATAAAGCTATGTTTGATGGTTCATCGATCGAGGGATTTGTTCGTATCAACGAATCTGATATGTATCTTTACCCAGATCTTGATACGTGGACAGTTTTCCCTTGGGGTGATGAAAATGGTGCAGTAGCTGGTCTTATTTGTGATATCTATACCTCTGCAGGTGAACCATTTGCTGGTGACCCTCGTGGTAACTTGAAAAAGGCTTTGCGTCATATGGAAGAAGTTGGTTATAAATCATTTAACCTTGGACCAGAACCAGAATTCTTCCTTTTCAAATTAGATGAACAAGGTAATCCTACACTTGAAGTTAACGATAAAGGTGGTTATTTTGACCTTGCACCAACTGACCTTGCAGATAACACACGTCGTGAAATCGTTAATGTCTTGACAGAAATGGGATTTGATGTTGAAGCATCTCACCACGAAGTGGCTGTTGGTCAACATGAAATCGACTTCAAGTATACAGATGTTTTGAAGGCTTGTGATAATATCCAAATTTTCAAATTGGTTGTTAAGACAATCGCTCGTAAACATGGTCTTTATGCTACATTTATGGCGAAACCTAAATATGGTATTGCTGGTAGCGGTATGCACTGTAACATGTCTCTCTTCACTGAAGAAGGAAATGCATTCTTTGATCCAGAGGATCCACGTGGTATGCAATTGTCTCAAGATGCTTACTACTTCCTTGGTGGTTTGATGAAACATGCATACAACTATACTGCAATTATTAACCCAACAGTTAACTCTTACAAACGTTTGGTTCCTGGATACGAAGCTCCTGTATATATTGCATGGGCAGGTAGCAACCGTTCACCATTAATCCGCGTTCCTGCGTCTCGTGGTATGGGTACACGTTTGGAATTGCGTTCAGTAGACCCAATGGCAAACCCATACTTGGCACTTGCTGTACTTTTGGAAGCAGGTCTTGATGGTATTATCAACAAGATTGATGCTCCAGATCCAGTTGAAACAAATATCTACTCAATGTCTCCTGAAGAACGTAAAGAAGCTGGTATTATTGATTTGCCATCAACACTTCGTAACGCTCTTAAAGCATTGGAAACAGATGAAGTGGTTCGTCAAGCTTTGGGTAATCATATCTATACAAACTTCCTTGATGCGAAACGTATGGAATGGGCAAGCTATGCTACCTTTGTTTCACAATGGGAAATTGATAACTACTTGGACATTTATTAAGAAATTAAATTTGAAAATCAGGTATAACCTGATTTTCTTTTTCTTTTAAATTCATTAAGTTCTTGGACAAATTACGTAGTTTTAACTGAGCTGTTTTCTTTTGTCATATTTCTTTATTCTCCCTTAATCGCATTAAAATATGCGAGTGTTAAACTAATTTTATATTAATCTTATTCAGGGGGAAATATGAAAACTACAAAAAAAGCTGCTTTGGCAGCAGCCTCAAGTGCATTATTGCTCGGTCTTACAGTCGCACAAACAGTTAATGCTGATACTTATACAGTTCAAAATGGCGATTCATTCTTCGGAATTGCTAGTCAGTATGGGGTAGATCCTTATCAATTGGCAGCTGAAAATGGCATGACTATTTGGTCAACAATTGTTCCTGGTGGAAGCTTGGAAGTTTCAGGTGCTACGACAGCAGTTGAGGAAACAACAGAAGCTTCTTCTTCTGAGGTAACAACTACTGATTCAGATGCTACTTGGAATCGTTATCCAGTTGGTCAATGTACATGGGGTGTTAAGGAAGTCGCTCCATGGGCAAGTAACTGGTGGGGTAATGGTGGCGATTGGGCAGGAAGCGCTGCTAGCCAAGGTTACGCTGTAGGTTCAACACCTGTGACAGGATCAATTGTATGTTGGACTGATGGTGGTTATGGTCACGTTGGTTATGTAACAGAAGTTGGTCAAGATGGTCAAATTCAGATCTTGGAGTCAAACTATAACAACCAGCAACAAATCAACAACTATCGTGGTTGGTTTGACCCACAAAACTCAACTACACCAGGTTCAGTATCTTACATTTATCCAGGTGCATAAAATGAAAAAAGCGTTATAAGCGCTTTTTTTTACTTGTTGGAAGGGTTGTGCTCCAGATTGGATTTAAACTTAAAAAAAAATGGTAGCCATCTAGCTACTATTTTTTTATTTATCAGGTGTGAGAATCATTGGAATAATGATTGGTTCACGTTCTGTTTTTTCATATAAGAATGGGCGTAAAGCATTGACGATTGCTCCATTAACAGATTGGATGCTAGCATCCTTATTCTTAAGAGCGATACGAATAGCATTGAATAGAATGCGTTGGCTTTCGCGGATAAGATCGCCAGATTCACGCATGTAGATGAAGCCACGACTGAGGATGTCTGGACCGGCTAGAATCATCTTAGACTTGAAGTCGACAGTTGCTACGGCAAGTACGACACCATCTTCAGAAAGATCACGACGGTCACGAAGAACGGCAGCTCCGATATCCCCAATACCATTACCATCAACATAGATATCTTGAGCATTGAAGTGACCTGCACGACGCGCAGAGTCTTTTGTTAGGGCTAAGACATCACCATTTTCCATAATGAAGATATTATCTTTTGGAACACCACAATCAACAGCAAGACCTGCGTGGACTTTCTGCATGCGGTATTCACCGTGAACAGGCATAAAGAATTTTGGTTTGATCAAACGAAGCATGAGTTTTTGCTCTTGTTGACCACCGTGTCCAGAGGTATGGATATTGTTGATTTTACCGTGTATAACATCGACCCCAGCTTCTTGAATAGTATTAATCAAGCGGTTAACGCTAGTTGTGTTTCCTGGGATAGGGCTAGATGAGAAGATAACAGTGTCACCAGGTTGCAGTGTCACTTGGCGGTGCATCCCGTTAGCGATACGTGCAAGGGCTGCCATAGGCTCTCCTTGAGAACCGGTACACATGATAAGAATTTCACTGGCATGGTAGTTTTTCATCTCACTAGGGTCAATGATAGTTCCTTTTGGAACTTTGATGTAACCTAGTTCAACCCCATTGACGATGGCTTTTTCCATAGAACGTCCGAAGACAACAATCTTACGGCCAGTTTTTACAGCGGCTTCGGCAGCTTGTTGCAGACGGAAAATATTTGAGGCAAATGAGGCGAAGATAATACGTCCGTGGATGCCTTCAATAATTTTCATGATGGATTGACCAACGACCTTCTCGGAATTTGTGAAAGTTGGTACTTCAGCATTGGTTGAGTCTGAGAGGAGGCAAAGAACGCCTTCTTCACCAAGTGCAGCCATACGGTGAAGGTCTGCTGGCTCACCTACTGGGGTGAAGTCAAACTTAAAGTCACCGGTACACACAATTTTACCTTGAGGTGTATGGATGACAATACCGAGAGGTTCTGGAATTGAGTGAGTAGTGCGGAAGAAGGTCACGCTCATATTTTTGAAAGTAAGCTCTGTATTAGCATTAATTTCATAGAGTTGTGCGTCACGAAGTAGTCCGTGTTCTTCCAATTTTCCTTTGATAAGAGCAAGAGCAAGTGGTCCTGCATAAATTGGGATATTTGCCTGTTTAAGAAGGAAGGGGATCCCACCAATATGGTCTTCGTGACCGTGGGTAATGACAAGTGCCTTTACACGATCAACGTTTTCAACGATGTAAGAATAGTCCGGGATAACATAGTCGATTCCGAGAAGATCATCCTCGGGGAATTTAATACCCGCATCGACGATGATAATCTCATCTTGGTATTCAATACCATAGGTATTTTTACCGATTTCCCCCAAACCACCAATCGCATAAACCCCAACTTCTTCAGGTTTTAGATTGATTTTTGATGCCATGGTCTTAGAACTCCGTTACTTCAAAAACGCCTGTTTCTTTTTCGTATTCAAGGGCTTTTTCTGAGAGGAGCTCGATGAATTCGATGTTATAGGCAGTGTTTTTTTCGATGATTTGACGAGCTTGGATACGTCCCTCAAGTTCAGTTTCTGCATCGATATCTAGGTAGAGTGATTTTGTCTGTTCACGGCGTGGATTACGCTCTTTAGTTTCTTGGTAAAAGACTTTATAAATCATGGTTTTCCTTTCTTTCCAAAAGGCTCTGCCATTCTATAAAAAAACCGGTCAAGTTAATCTTTCTATGATTTACTTGACGTTATGATATTCACTTTATGAGTAATAGCTAGTAGCCTTGATTCGTTTAACAATTACTATTATTGTACCATAAGATAAGGGCTAGATAAAGAAAATGGCGGAAAAAGTTGGAAAATGTTCGTTTCTGGGAAACAGTGACTTGTGTTATAATAGAAAAGCATAAAAGGAAACAAGGAAAAAAGATGAAAATATTAGCATTTGATACTTCTAGCACAGCTTTATCAGTAGCCTTGTTAGAAGATGAGAAACTAGTGGCAGAGTCAACTGTCACAGTAAAAAAGAACCACAGTATTAGTCTAATGCCAACCATTGATTTTTTAGTTGCTCAGGCAGGCTGGCAACCGTCTGATTTAGAACGTATTGTGGTTGCACAGGGTCCTGGTTCTTACACAGGGCTTCGTGTGGCTGTCGCAACAGCTAAGACTTTAGCCTATGCCCTCGACATTGATTTGGTGGGAGTTTCAAGTCTACAGGCACTGACAGACCTTACAGTTGACGGTGTTGTGATTCCTATCATGGATGCTCGTCGTAATAATGTTTACGTTGGTTTTTATGAAAATGGTCAGGCCCTCGTCCCAGATTGCCATGCAGCTTTTGTAGATGTTCTGGAGCAAGCTAAAACTTTTGAAAAGGTGACATTTGTCGGTGAAGTGGCTAATTTTGTGGATCAGATTAAAGAAAGCCTTCCAGAAGCAACTATCTTGTCAAGTCTTCCGTCAGCCCAGTTAATTGGTCGTTTAGGATTGTCCTTGCCTTCTGTTGATGTGGATGCTTTTGTTCCACATTACTTGAAGCGGGTTGAGGCGGAAGAGAATTGGCTTAAGACACATGAGGAGACTAACCGTGACAACTACATCAAGCGTGTCTAGATTGAGTAGCCAAGAGCAAGCTCAACTGATTTATCAGATTTTGTCGGATGTTTATGACAAATCTCCGTGGACGATAGAACAAGTGGTAGCAGACTTGGCTTTGGATACTACGGAGTATTTCTATGTTTATAATCAGGAAGAAGTTGTTGGTTTTTTAGCCCTTCAAAATTTGGTGGGTGAGCTTGAGGTGACCAATATCGCCATTTTAAAAGCTTACCAGGGGCGTGGTTATGCTAGTCAGCTGATGAAGCATTTGGAAGAGCGTAGTGAACCTATATTCCTAGAAGTGAGGGCTTCAAATCAAGTCGCTCAGGCACTTTATAGAAAATTTGGTTTTGAAAGTCTAGGAATTCGGAAAAATTATTATCATGAGCCTCAAGAAGATGCAGTTATCATGAGGCGAGAGGAAGTCTAATGGCAGATAGATATATTTTGGCAGTGGAGAGCTCATGTGATGAGACTTCAGTTGCCGTTTTGAAAAATGAGAAAGAACTTTTAAGTAATATTATTGCCAGTCAGGTGGAAAGCCATAAACGTTTTGGTGGTGTTGTTCCTGAGGTGGCTAGTCGTCACCATGTGGAAGTGGTGACTCTTTGCATTAAAGATGCCCTTTCTGAGGCGGGAATTACTGCTGAACAACTAGATGCTGTAGCAGTAACCTATGGTCCTGGTTTGGTCGGGGCGCTCTTGGTCGGGATGGCAGCGGCTAAGGCCTTCGCTTGGGCACATGGGTTGCCTTTGATTCCAGTTAACCATATGGCTGGGCATCTTATGGCAGCGCGTGAGGTTCAAGAATTGGAATATCCCCTCTTAGCACTTTTGGTGTCTGGGGGACACACAGAGTTGGTTTATGTGTCAGAACCGGGGAATTACAAGATTGTTGGTGAGACACGTGATGATGCAGTTGGTGAGGCCTATGACAAGGTCGGGCGTGTGATGGGGTTGACCTACCCAGCCGGGCGTGAAATTGATGAGTTAGCTCATAAAGGGAAAGATGTTTATGATTTTCCACGTGCTATGATTAAGGAAGACCACTTGGAGTTTTCATTTTCAGGCTTGAAGTCAGCCTTCATTAATTTGCACCATAATGCAGAGCAAAAGGGTGACGTCCTAATTAAAGAAGACCTTTGTGCTTCTTTCCAAGCTGCTGTGTTGGATATTCTCCTAGCTAAGACTAAGAAAGCCTTGGAGCGTTATCCTGTCAAGACACTTGTTGTTGCAGGTGGTGTGGCAGCTAATCAAGGCTTACGTGAACGTTTGGCTGAAGAAATCACAGATGTAGATGTGGTTATTCCGCCTTTACGTCTTTGTGGTGACAATGCTGGCATGATTGCTCTAGCAGCCGCTATTGAATGTGATCAAAAACATTTTGCTGAGTTGGACTTGAATGCAAAACCAAGTCTAGCCTTTGCAGGATTTGAAGAATAAGAAGAACCTCTTACTAGTTTGGTAAGAGGTTCCTTTAGAAAGGAATTGAGTGTGTCTGACTTTCGTTTAGGTGTAAAAGCCGCGGTACCGACAGCTTTAGGCTATGTAGCTATTGGTCTAGCCTTTGGTGTTGTAGCAGCAGCTTCGGGTCTATCAGCCCTTGAGGTTGGCCTCATGTGTGCCTTAGTATATGGTGGCTCGGCCCAGTTTGCCATGTGTGCCTTAGTAGTTGCAGGAGCTGGTCTAGGTGAGTTAACCTTGACTGTTTTCTTGGTTAATTTGCGTAACATGTTGATGAGTTTACATGCAACGACGATTTTTACAAAAACAAGCCTTTGGAATCAGCTGGGAATTGGTAGTCTGATTACGGATGAAAGTTATGGTGTCTTGTTGGGAGAATATGTGCATCATAAAGATATTCCTGCTAACTGGATGCATGGTAACAATATTTTTAGCTATCTGGTTTGGATTGTATCATCAGTTGTTGGTTGTTTGATTGGTTCCATGATTCCTAATCCTGAGCTATTTGGTTTGGATTTTGCTTTGATTGCCATGTTTATTGGTTTGTTAAGTAGTCAGATTGATGTCTTGTTAGGGGAAGGAGTGCGTAAGCTACTCTTGATTTTACTATCTATTGCTGTGGCTTATCTGAGCTTTAGTGTCATCTTGTCGGAATCTTTGGCTGTTTTAGTGGCTACTTTGGTTGGATGTAGTGTGGGGGTGATGTGTGATGGCCGTCAATAAGTTTATTCTCATTGCTATTCTACTTGGGTTTGTGGTCAGCTGGGTTCCTCGTGTGCTTCCCTTTGTTTTAGTGAAATACAAGGGGCTTCCAGATATCGTTGTTCGATTTTTGCACTATTTACCAGTTTCTATCCTCTTTGCTCTGATTCTCTCTAGTCTCACGACTGAGAAGATTGGTCACTTGCCACAGTTTAAGTGGATGGAAATCCTGGCTACTGTGCCAACGGTAATTGTAGCCTTTAAGAGCAAAAATCTGCTCTATGCAGTAATCGTTGGTATAATATCTATGGCCCTGATTCGTTTCGTATTTTAGCAAATGAAAAGACTTGGAGTTGCTCTTAGTGAGTCGTTTTCCAAGTCTTTTTTAGTTGTTGTTAAAAAAGGCAGCAATATCGTCTTCACTGAGACCAATCATTGGATCTATAGTTGCCCAATTTTCTTCAGTTAAACGATAGTTTTCTTCTGTTTGCACAGGTTTGTTAACAGACTTATCCACAGGCTGTGAATAAGTGTTAACAAGATCTTGGGATGGATTGATATTTTCCGAAAAGTCTTTGTTTTCAAGGGTTTCTGAGGGGCCGTTGTTTTTCGTTTTTGTTTGATTGGAGGCGCCTGTTGCCTCGTTTTTAACAATCTTTTCGACAGACTTATCAACAGCTTGTGTATAAGTTTGTTCAAAACGTTGGATGAGAAAAGTATTTCGTTTAGCCCCCTCGTTGCGAACGGCATAATCAAAGGCTGCGATTTCTCCTAACATGACTAGCTTACTCTTGGCACGTGTGATGGCGGTGTAGATGAGGTTACGTTGTAGCATACGTCCACTTTGTCGTGTGATGGGAAGGATAACGACTGGGAACTCACTCCCTTGGGATTTGTGGATTGACATGGCATAGGCCAGAGTAATCTTATTCCATTCGTTACGAGGATAGATAACCTCATTGCCATCGAAGGACATGTAAATTTCGTCCTGCTTGCTTTCAGTATATTTACCAGGGATGAGATCAGTAATGATGCCGATGTCGCCATTGAAGACATTGAGTTCGGTATCGTTGACCAGATGGAGAATTTTGTCGTTCTTACGGAAGAAAATGTCATTAAAGGCAAACTGATTGGCCTTTTCTTGAGGATTAAGTAGGTCCTGCATAATGGTGTTGAGATTGTTAATACCAGCCTGTCCTCGGTACATGGGAGCTAGAATCTGAACATCCTGAGCAGAAATCCCGCTCTTTATAGCGGCAGAGACAATTTTAGGAACCATCTGTGGAATATGGTTGGCATTGGCCTCAAAGTAAGAGCGGTCAGCCTTTTTCTCTGTGAAATCAGCGGGGAGTTGGCCTTGGCGCATCTGACTAGCTAAAGTAACGATGGTGGAATCCTCGGATTGTCTGAAAATTTTGGTCAGAGAAACCTTAGGCAAGTCATCAATCTGCAAAAGGTCAGCCAAGACCTGGCCAGGACCTACGGAAGGCAGTTGGTCTTGGTCACCCACAATGATGACTTGGGTTGAATCAGAGATACTTTCAAAGAGTTGATTGGCCAACCAAGTATCAACCATAGAAAACTCATCGATGATAATCAAGTCGCAATCGAGATAGTCCTCTAAGGTCTTGAAATCGTCTTCGCTATTGAGTCCCAAATGTCTATGGATAGTGGCGCTAGGGAGTTGGGTGAGTTCGTTCATCCGACGAGCAGCCCGACCTGTTGGTGCCGCTAAAATAATAGGCAAATCAGACTTCTTGAGATCTAGACCATGAAGGTCGGCATAAGTTTTAATGATTCCGTTAATAACGGTGGTTTTACCTGTCCCGGGACCACCTGTCAGGATGAAGACCTTGCTTTGTAGGGCTTTGATAATGGCATCTTTTTGAACCTTATCATAAGTAATACCAAGCTCCTCTTCCACCTCTTCAAGACTTGCTTGGATTTTGTCCTCTGCACTGATGTCAGGTTGGTCTTTTATGATACGAGTTAGGTGGGTATAGATACCCTGTTCCGCAAAATATAGGGTATTATCAAAGATTTTAGTTTCTATATTTTGCACTTTATCCTCTTGGATGAGATTGGTTAATTCCTTAGCGACCAAGGCAGGGTCAAGTTCAATCTGACGAGCACTTTCCAAAAGGATGATAGTTCGTTCGAGCAAAGCTTTGGCTTCGATGTAGGTGTCGCCTTCTTCCATACTGGCTTCTAGCAGACAATGAATCAAGGCAGCTCGTAAACGTTCAGGAGCATCACTAGCAATTCCTAAGCGTTCGGCTAGTTGGTCAGCTATTTTAAATCCGATTCCTTGAACTTCCTCTACCAAGAGATAAGGGTGTTCTTCGATAAGGTTGAGCGATTCTTCCTTATATTGGTTGAAAATTTGTGAGGCAGCTTTTGGTGTGAGTCCATAGTTGGAAAGTTTGGACAAGATTTGCTCGGTTCCATAGTTGATTTTTAACTTTGCAACGAAGGCTTCTCGGTTTACCTTTGAAAGGTTAGGAATCTGTTCTAACTTGCTAGGATCCTCGAGAATCTGGTCAATTGGGTCTTCGCCATAAATCTCGACAATACGCTCAGCTGTTTTCTTACCAATCCCCTTAAAATTGTCGCTAGCGAAATACTTGATAAGACCGCTAGCAGAAGGTTTTGACCGTTCGTAGCGCGTCATTTGGAGTTGTTCACCATATTTGGGATGATTGGTTAGCTGACCCCAGAAGGTATAATCTTCACCTTCCATGACATCTCCCATGGTTCCTGTAACAATGATTTCATAGTCCTCAAAATCACTGTCTGTTTCGTCAATTTCTAAGAGTAGAATACGGAAAAAATTACTAGCGTTTTCGAAAATGACGCGTTCGATAGTTCCTGAAAAATAAAATTCTTGCATGTGTTTTTCCTAGATACATAATAAGGCTGGGTTTCCCCAACCTTATCTTATTTAGTGTTTTTAGTTATCCTCAACGGTACCAATTTTATTAAGTGGCCAGAAGCGGAATTTAACTTCCCCTACAAGAGCACTCTTGTCAAAGTAACCAACTACTCGACTATCTTTGGAAACAATACGGTTGTCTCCAAGTAGGAAATATTTACCTTCAGGAACAGTAACAGAGAAGGTCGTGTTACCGTCAGCATTGGTTGTAAAGGCCTTGGCATCCTTAGCCAGTTGTTGGAAGTAGCCACTCTTGCTCTTGTCATCGTTGTAAGCATATTCTTTTTGTAGCTTATCCTTGGCAAAGGCAGCTTGGAATTCTTTGAGGTATTCTTCCTTGACTTCTTTACCGTTGACAGTAAGTTTATCGTTTTGATAGGTAATGGTATCACCTGGCATACCGATGATACGTTTGACGATTTGTTTCGTCTTACCGTCTTCGACTTCCTTGGCAACGACAATATCGAAGCGTTCAATGGATGTGTGTTTCAAAACGATAACACGTTGATTATTGGCTAGAGTAGGATCCATTGAGTGGCCGTCAACCTGGACAGGGAGCCAAAGGAAGAGGCGAGTCAAAAGGAAAAATGTGATAAAGAGGATAAAGAGTCCCCATTCACGAAGTAAAATGAGGAAGTATTGGGTCCATTTGTTTTTCATAGTTAAGGCCTTTCAGGGTTATTTTAAGCGTTGGTAGGCTTTTTTGGTATTGGCGAAATGATATTTAGCAGTAGCTTGGAGAGCCTGATCTCCGTAGGCTTGAAGAAGCTTAGCTGCGACCTGGTCAGATTTAGCGCCAGCACCTGAAGGAAGGGTGTAGCCAACCTCTTGGCTGAGTTTGTCAAGATTTTCCAGGAAGAGATTGCGAGCGATGATAGAGCTCACCGCGACAGCTAAGTATTTCCCTTCAGCCTTTTCTTCTAAAGTGATAGGAAAGTCAAAGCGATTGCGTTCATTCTTGAGGTATTTCTGATAATTTTTCTCACTGGTGAAGGCATCAATGACAATCTTATCTGGTTTAGCACCTGTTTGTAACAATAGGAAGATAGCCTGATTGTGGAGGGCTACTTTAACGGACACAGCATTATGACTCTTACCGTCTCCGACCACTTCATTGTACTTTCTAGGCGAAAGAAGAAGTGCCTTGTGAGGAATTTTCTCCTCCAATATAGGTGCAATCTGACGAATCTTGATATCATTAAGATTTTTAGAATCATCGACCCCAAGAGATTTCAAAAAGGCATGGTCAGCTGGGGTAACTAGACTAGCTACAACAGCTAGACCACCAAAATAGGAGCCATTTCCGACTTCGTCTGAACCAATTAGGGCTAAGTTTTGCCCATCAGGTGAATGATTAGGTTCAGCTTGGTATCCAAAACGGCTAGCCAAGACTTCTGGCTTAGCTCCTTGGAAAGTTACCTTTCCTGAAGTATAGGCGATGACACTTACTCCATCGACTTTGGCTGAAAAACTTGCATAAGGATTTTTAGTCGCAGTCGCATAGCTTGCCAGGTCCTTCTGGAGTGTCGAAATCTGCTCTGCTGTCATTTTTAATACGATTGTGCCCATGGAATCTATTTTAGCACAAAAAAGGAGAATTGGTAGATATTTTACAGACTCGAAATCCCTGAAAATTATTTTTCTAGAGAAGTGCAAAGTCTAAAATTTACGAAAGTTAAAATTTAGGATATAATGATTAGAAAGAGAATGCCTAACCATGCTTTTTTTTCCACAATTAGAGAAAATGGGTTGGCATTTAAGTATCGAATACGCCTCAGAGTAAGTGTCTGAATCTTGCTAACAAATGGCGATATAAAAGCAATAAAATAAGGAGAAGCTGCAGTGGCGAATCCGTGACCACTATTGATTGGCAGCTAACAAGCAAATGGCAAATAAGAACCGTTACAAATTTCATTTTGGAGAGAAGAACCTCACGCTAACAACTGATAAGGACAACCTTTTCATGGAAGAGGTTGAGCGTGTTGCCCACGAGAAATATAAAATTATCAAAGAGCAGATGAAAAATGCTGACAATGAAACAATCGCTATCCTAATGGCTATCAATTCTTTGTCGACTCAGTTGGAACGCGAAATTCAAGTTGAAGATATGGAAAAAGAGTTGGAAACGTTGAGAGCTAAGCAACTTGAGCAACTCAAGGTTAAGGCGACAGCTACAAATGACGATGAGGATGACGCATGATTGGACTCCTTGTCTTAGCCATTATGGCTTGGAATTTCTACATTGGCTACCGTCGAGGCCTCTTTATGCAAGCTTATTACTTGGTTTCAGTCATTATCGCCATGTGTGTGGCGGCCTATTTCTACCGGTCGCTAGGAGAGGCTATCAATCTTTGGGTACCTTATACCAATCCAACCAAGGATGCTAGTATAGCTTTCTTTAAAGATCAGAACATCTTTTCACTTGACCGTGTCTATTATGCGGGTGTTGCTTATTTTGCTATCTACTGTATAACCTATTATGGCTTACGCTTTCTTGGTATTTTCTTCCATTTTGTGAGAATTGAGCGACTTGATCAGAGACGTTACCAAGTGGTAGGTGGTGTCTTGGCCACCTTAGTGAGTCTTGTGCCTTTGACTATGTTGGGGAATATTCTTGCGACTGTTCCTATGAACAACATTCAAACGCTCTTGTCATCGAGCTGGGTTTTACGTATCTTGATTAATGGTTATTTTCCAGTTAGTCAGATTATCCAGCATTTGTGGACAAGTGTGATATAGAAAATAGAAGTCTTCCTTGATTAAGGGAGACTTTTTTTGTTCATTGTTTTGGTAGGATATGAAAAAGACCGGACACAAGGTCTCAGTCTTTCTTAACTATTTTTACCCTAAGGTTGCAATGGTACATCCGGAACCACCGGCACTTTGTGGGGCATATTCAAAACTTTTAACATGGCGATGACGGCGGAGATATTTGGTAACAGCATCACGGATGACACCTGTACCAATACCGTGGATGATGTCCACCTGACTCATGTTATTAAGTAGGGCTTGGTCAATAAAGGCATCAAGCTCTTGCATGGCTTCTTCGTAACGTTTCCCACGAAGGTCTAGACGGGCACGAGGACCGCCAGATAACTTTTTGGCTTTTTTAACCACGTTAATCTGTTTCTTCTTAGGTTGTTGGGCTTCCGCTTGGGCACGAACAAGAGTGAATTCATCCGCCTTGAGTGTCATCTTGATGAGACCTACCTGGGCTTCCCAGTTACCATTTTTGGCTTGATTGGTAAGGGTACCACGTTGACCATAGGCGGTAACAATGATATCATCTCCGATACGAGGGGCACGCGCAGCCTTTTCTTTCTTGGCCTTACGAAGGACTTTATTCTTAGAGAGTTCCACCTGTGGGGCAAGTTTCTTGAGTTTTCCTTTGGCGTCGATAACTTCGTGAGGCTTGAGTTGACTCTTATCGTGGAGATTTTTGAGAATACTATCGCTCTCAGCCAAGGCTGTATCCACCATCTCTTGAATTTCTTTTTGAGCCTTTTCGAGTTCCTTGTCGTACTCATGGGAGAATTCATTATAGAGTTTCTTGACCGCACGATTGAATTTAAGGTTCTCTTGCTCAACGTCCTTGATGTGTTCCAGACGTTTTTGTGTTTCCACAGTTTGGGCTTCAAGTTGCTCGATGATACGGTTGACATCACTATCAGTATCTGTGAGGTTTTCTGCTTCCTTGACAATAATCTCATTCAAACCGAGGCGGCGAGCAATCTCAAAGGCATTAGAACGACCAGGAACCCCCTGCATAAAACGATAGGTAGGACTTAAAGTCGCTGTGTCAAACTCCATGCTGGCATTTTCCACATGTTGCGTCTCAATCCCATAGGCCTTAAGCTCAGGATAGTGAGTAGTAGCCATGGTTTTAATCTGGCTCAAACGGAGGTGCTCTAGGATTGCCATGGCTAGACTAGCCCCTTCCTGAGGGTCGGTACCAGCCCCAAGCTCATCGACCAAGACAAGACTGTTGCTGTCGGCAGCGTCCAGAATCTCGACAATGTGGGTCATGTGACTAGAGAATGTTGACAAACTCTGTTCAATGGACTGTTCATCTCCGATGTCCGCAAAAATCTCTTGGAAAATGGCCACACGGCTGCCCTTATCGGCTAAGATTGGAAGACCAGATTGAGCCATTAGCTGTGCTAGTCCTAGAGTTTTAAGCATGACCGTTTTACCACCGGTATTGGGACCTGTAATGACAATGGCTGTGAGGTCCTCATCAAAGCGTAAATCGTTGGCTACTGGGTTGACCAAGAGAGGGTGACGAACGTTAAGCAGTTGAAGTGTTTGGTTGTCACTAATCTTTGGAATAACCGCCTTCTTATCTTGGAGATAGAGGTATTTTCCTCGAATGAAGTCTATGTGGCCCAAAATCCAAGCGTTGTTGGCAATCGCAGCGGCTTGTGGACGGAGTTGATCAGACAATTCATGCAGGATACGAGCCATCTCATGACGTTCGTCTGCACGTAATTGTGTAATTTCTTCGTTAAGCTGTATAACGGCGCGTGGCTCGATATACACTGTGTTTCCAGAGCTTGAGATGTCATGCACAACCCCAGCAATACGGTTACGGTAGGTATTTTTGACAGGCAGCACTGAACGACCATTACGACTAGCAATCAAACTCTCAGCCAACATGTGGCCAGATTTCTTGAGAATGTCTTGCAAGGTCTGGCGAATGGCATCATCACAAGATTTGAGTTGACGACGGATATTTTGCAACTCAGGGCTAGCAAAATGCTCAATGAAACCACCGTCATTGATGCTTTGAAGACTGCCTTGTAGACTTGGGAAGGCCTCAATCTTTTCGAAAAGACGTTTTAGAGCGACGAGCTCAACATTTTCAAGGTCAGCGTAGAAGCGACCAAGGTCAGCTGAAGCTTGCAGCACCTTCTTGATGGCAATAAGCTCCTGAATGTTGAGGTCAGCATCCAATTCCAAGCGACGCAAGGGTTCAGAAATATCTCGCAAGCTACCAATGGCAAAGCCGTGGTGTTCTACGAGAATCTCTGCCATTTCTTGGATTTCTGTAAATTGATTTTGAATTCTCTCTGGATTGGTCATAGGCACCAAGTCACGTAACTCCGCCTGAGCCTGTTCGGTCTGCAGGTATTCTGTGAACTGGTCCTTGACCTTGTTAAATTCTAATTGGTCTAAAATCTTTGTGTTCATAGCTTCTATTATAGCACATTTGCCTATGGGGCGTGGAGGTGGGAAATGCCTGAGGTCGTTTTATGAGCGGACTCTTGTCATCAGATGTTGACTAGCTATTTTTACAAAAGAGTCTCCCTAAAATAAGAGGTTTTCAATTAAAACCAATGCTCTCATCTATGCTATAATAAACCTATGACTAATCAGAAAAAATTACTCCTAATTGACGGTTCATCCGTTGCCTTTCGTGCCTTTTTCGCACTTTATAATCAAATTGACCGTTTTCGTAACAATAGTGGCCTTCATACCAATGCCATTTATGGCTTCCACCTCATGTTGGACAACCTGCTTGAGCGTATCCAACCGACTCATGTCTTGGTAGCCTTTGATGCGGGTAAAACAACTTTCCGTACAGAGATGTTTGCGGACTATAAGGCTGGTCGTGCCAAGACTCCAGAGGAATTCCGTGAGCAGTTTCCTTATATCCGTGAGATGTTGGCTGCACGTGGTATTGCCTATTATGACCTGGCTCAGTATGAGGCAGACGACATTATCGGTACCTTGGCTAAGATGGCTGAAAATACCAGTGAGGACTATCAAATTACTGTTGTCTCTGGGGATAAAGACTTGATTCAGCTGACTGACGAAAACACAGTCGTTGAGATTTCGAAGAAAGGTGTGGCTGAGTTTGAGGCCTTCACACCCGACTACCTCATGGAGAAAATGGGGATTACCCCAGCGCAATTCATCGACCTCAAGGCTCTCATGGGTGATAAGTCCGATAATATTCCAGGAGTTACTAAGATTGGTGAAAAGACTGGTCTCAAGCTCCTCTTGGAACACGGTTCTCTTGAAGGTATCTATGAGCATATTGATGAGATGAAGAAGTCCAAAATGAAGGAAAATCTTATCAATGACAAGGAACAAGCCTTCCTCTCTAAAACACTGGCGACCATTGATACCCAGTCTCCTATTGAAATTGGCCTAGATGATACAGCCTTTACGGGACCTGACCTTGAAAAATTGGCAGCCTTTTATGACGAGATGGGCTTTGTTCAGTTCAAAAATGCCCTTGGTGGAGAGGCTGTGCCGCAGGATTTTGATGTGGCCTATACTGAGCCTAGCCAAGTGACAGCGGATCACTTTAGCTCTGATGATTTCTTCTATTTTGAAATTCTCGGTGACAATTATCACACAGAACCTATCATCGGTTTTGCTTGGGGGAATGACAAGCAGATTTATGCGTCTACAGATACAGACCTACTTAAATCAGAGGCATTCCAGGCAGCTCTTTCAAAAGCTGTTAATATCTACGATTTCAAGCGTAGTAAGGTCCTTTTGAGCCATCTAGGTATTGACTTGCCGACGGCTAATTTTGATGCCCGTCTGGCCAAGTATCTGCTCTCAACCGTTGAAGACAATGAATTGTCAACCATTGCCCGCCTCTATACGGACCTACCGTTGGAAACAGATGAAGTGGTCTATGGCAAGGGAGCTAAGCGTGCGGTTCCTGAAAAAGAGGTCTTACTCAGCCACCTGGCTAAGAAAGTCAAAGTCCTTCAGGTTGCCAAACCGGTCATGCTCGAAAAATTGGCTGAACACGTTCAATCAGAGCTCCTCTTTGATATGGAATTACCACTGGCAAATGTACTAGCCAAGATGGAAATCGCTGGTATTAAGGTTAAGGGACAAACCCTTAACGAGATGGCAGTGGAAAACCAAGTAGTTATCGATAAATTGACCCAAGAAATCTACGAAATGGCGGGCGAGGAGTTCAATATTAACTCGCCTAAACAGTTGGGTGTTATCCTTTTTGAAAAGATGGGGCTACCTTTGGAATACACTAAGAAAACCAAGACCGGTTACTCAACAGCTGTGGATGTCCTTGAACGATTAGCACCGATTGCTCCAATCGTAGCTAAGATTTTGGAGTACCGCCAAATTACTAAGCTTCAGTCTACCTATGTCTTGGGGCTTCAGGATTATATCCTTGAGGATGGCAAAATCCATACCCGTTATGTGCAGGATCTAACTCAGACAGGACGTCTGTCATCAGTGGATCCCAACCTGCAAAATATCCCCGTTCGCTTGGAGCAAGGTCGTCTCATTCGTAAGGCCTTTGTCCCATCGACTGAGGATGCAGTGCTTTTAAGCTCGGATTACTCACAGATTGAGTTGCGCGTGCTTGCCCATATTTCGGGAGATGAGCATTTGATTGCAGCCTTTAAAGAGGGGGCAGATATCCATACCTCTACAGCCATGCGTGTCTTTGGCATTGAAAAGCCAGAGGATGTCACACCTAACGATCGTCGTAACGCCAAGGCTGTTAACTTCGGTATCGTTTATGGTATTTCTGACTTTGGTCTATCCAACAACCTTGGCATTAGTCGTAAGAAGGCCAAGGAGTATATCGACACTTACTTTGAGCGTTATCCTGGTATTAAGGCTTATATGGATAATGTGGTTCGTGAAGCCAAGGATAAGGGCTACGTAGAAACTCTCTTCCACCGCCGTCGTGAGTTGCCAGATATCAATTCTCGTAACTTTAACGTCCGCAATTTCGCAGAGCGTACAGCCATCAACTCGCCTATCCAAGGAAGTGCCGCTGATATCCTCAAGATTGCTATGATTAACCTAGATAAGGCTCTGGTAGAAGGTGGCTATAAAACTAAGATGCTCCTCCAGGTGCACGATGAAATCGTCCTTGAGGTGCCAAACAACGAACTTGTAGCGATGAAAGCCTTGGTCAAAGAAACCATGGAAGCTGCAGTCGAACTCGCTGTCCCTCTCATCGCAGATGAGAATGACGGTCGCACATGGTATGAGGCAAAGTAAAACATGAAAGAAAATTTTCCATTTACCTACTTTCTCTTGCGCTACATGCTAGGATTTCTGGCCGTTGTCCTAGCTATCGTGGCAGTATTGGTAATCATCACCTACTTTATGACCAAGTAGAAATAGACAGATGAAAGCTGGACTGAGGTCCGGCTTTTTTTGATGCGTATACTTGTAATTGTAAAAAGAATCACTAATTAATATCTAGATATTTTAATTAAAACTCTAATTTAATTGAGGATGGAATTGTTGGATAATAGTGGAAGCTCTGATTATATATGTGTTCTTGCTAAATAAACATAAATTAATTTTTCAAAAAATACTTGACTTAATAATCATGCAATTGTTAATATAATGTCAGAGAGATTTAAATGATTTAATGTTAACGTTAGATCATTTCTTATGAAAGGATAGTTATGAAAAAGAAATTAACAGGATTTGCGCTCTTATCAAGTTTGTTCTTGCTGACGGCTTGTAACGCAACAAATACGGACATCTCAGGTTCAGGGGACAGCACCTCTAAGTCTGAGCAAGTGAGTGGGGATTCATCTGAGACTGAGGAAGTGAGCTACGATGAGCTCTACGCTTCGGTCTTGGACCTCTATCGTCCCATTGCTCTAAATAGTGATACATCAGCTGTTCCAAGCAACCTCTCAACTGAGGAAGCTTATGCAACTAGCACCATTTTTGATGCTAAAAGAGCAGGAGAAAACGTTCAATATAGCTATGTAGACATCAACGATGATGGCTCAGCTGAGTTTTTGATTGGGACTCCTGATAGTGTTCATGCGCTATATTATCTTGATAATGATGATAAGCCTGTTTTTGCTATAAGTGCTGGAACCTTTGCCAAGGGTGGTTACTTGAATACACTGCATTTTTATAAAAATGGGATTATTTATTCTCAGTTATTTCATAGAATGAAGCCTGAAGCAAAGGCTGAGACCTATGAAATCAAGGATGGAGTCTTTAATCAACTTCAATCGGTTGATTTCAGTATGTCTGAGACAACTGACGGTGCCAGTAAGGTTGGCTTAGGTAACGAACAGACTTTGGATTTATCTTCCGAAGATTGGTATGACTTTGACGACTCAAGTAGCGACGAGACAGATGCAAGCAGTAGCGATAGCAAGTCCAACCAAGAGACTGGTATGGATATCAATGCCATCCAAAATGGTGATTTCTCTAGTATTGCTGGAACTTGGAAGAATGGTAAAGGGATGACACTGACTTTTGACAAGAATGGGTTGGTTAGTGACACAGAAAGGATAGGGATTGAATATTCAAAGGTTACGGATGGCTACCTTAAATCAGGTACTAGTCCTAAATCTGGTGTTGGTGCTGCTGGAGGAGCAATGGCATTCTTACCTAAAGGAATATCTCTGACTGGGGAGATAACATCATCACCTAATGAGAAAGTAGACGATCAGTCAGATAAAAGTAAGGATCGTATCTGGGGTGGGCAGTCGCTTTATGGCACCACAGACGACAGTTACTTCTTCTACAAAGTAGATTAATAATTCTCAAGCTGAAACTTGAACGTTTCGGCTTTTTGTTCTCTATAGTGACATTTATGTCACTATTTTTTATTGGCCATCTTACCTATAATAGAAGCACAACTAAGAACAGTGGCAGGAGTTCTTAATAAAAAGGAGTGTCGTATTATGATTGAGTTTTTGATGTCAAAAAATGTGACTTATTTGGAGTTGTTTTATATCTTTTGGGGAGTAGTTCTTTCAAAAGTATACCTTGCTTTGCGTAGCCGGAAGCACAATAAAGTTGATGCATAAGAAAAAGGGTAGCACTCAACGCTATCCTTTTTTGCTGTCTTCATAAGTTTTAATCATTTTCTTCTGTGGTGTGGCCATTGGAAACTGGTCGAAGTCTTCAGCCGCTACCCAGCATAGCTCCTTATCGGTAGTGACTTTATCGTCATTAACGCTACCTTCCACCATCTCGATGGTCCATTTTTGGTGGCTGAAAGTATGCTTTACGGGTGTAAAACTATTATTCGTCCACTCTGGTTTGAGGGCATAATTTTCCTCAAAAATAGCCTTTTGAGAGACTGTCTCGAGAATACAATCGTCCTTTTCAAAAAGACTAAGTTGTTGACCAATAAAGTCCGTTTCCATGATAGGGAAGGACCAGAGACCACCTAGTAGGCGTCCCTCGACATTTTTTTCGAGCAAAAATTCTCCCTTTTCATTTTTGATAATAAAAGCCTGAATTTGCATAGGTTTAGGCTTTTTCTTAGGCAATTTGATAGGGTACTTGTCATAAGTTCCGTTAAGATAGGCTGCACAGAAAAAGCGAATTGGACTTTCGTCTGGTCTCGGATTTTTAGCTGATTCGATATCGGTTCCAAGGTCCATAAGCGCCTGATTAAAATCACCTGGACGGTCAGGGTCAATCAAGATTTCCATAATCGCTTGGAAAATCTTACGATTTTTGGCGTCTCCGATATCATAGTTAACCTCAAAGAGACGAGCCATAACTCGCATAACATTACCATCAACAGCAGGTTCGGGGAGTCCAAAGGCGATACTAGAAATAGCACCAGCAGTATAGGGACCGATGCCCTTAAGTTTGGCAATATTTTCATAAGTATCTGGGAACTGGCCATCAAAGTCATCCATGATTTGTTGTGCAGCCTTTTGCATGTTGCGGACACGTGAATAGTAACCTAACCCCTCCCAAGCCTTGAGAAGTTTCTCTTCTGGAGCCTCAGCCAGATCCTTAACTGTTGGGAACCAGTCTAAAAAGCGCTCGTAATAGGGAATGACAGTTTGAACCTGGGTTTGTTGTAGCATAATTTCGCTAATCCAGATATAGTAGGGATTCTTAGTCCTACGCCATGGGAGGTCTCGTTTCTCTCGATCGTACCAGTCCAGGAGGGTACGACGAAAAGAGGCGATTTTCTCAGCATCCCACATGATAATGCCGTATTCTTTTAAATCTAACATGTCTCTATTGTAGCAAAGAAATCTTTTTTCAAAAAATCATGCGTTTTTCTGTTAAAAAGATTGACAAAAGTAAGCGTTTACATTATACTAAGAGTGTAAAGAAGATAAGGATTCATCAAGGAGGTAAAAGCCATGGTGAGAGTCAATATTTCAAGGTACAAAAACGGAGACTAAAATCTCTAAACAAAACAGTAGGCAAAACAAATAACTTTACCATTCATCTCTGAGGAGCGTGACCACATGACAGTAGGACGTTACAAGAACGGAGATTAATTCAGTCGCATAAAATAGCTACAAGGGAGTGATACCACCAGAAGTCGAAAGCTAAACTCAAATCTGTTAACTTAAGAAGAAGTGAGGTAAAGCTCATGAGAAATGTTAGTAGGTATAAAAATGGAGACACTTAGGTTGTTGCGTAAAATAGCCTAAGGAGTGATACCCATGCCACACGAAACGTAAATCCTATATTCTTAAGATGAACGAGGTGAGTTCATGAAAAATATCAGTAGGTATAAAAACGGCGATTAAAAATGTTGCATAAAATAGCTACAAGGGAGTGATACCACCAGAAATTGAAAGCTAAACTCAAGATTAACGTCAAAAAGTGAGGTAAAGCTCATGAGAAATGTTAGTAGGTATAAAAATGGAGACACTTAAGCTGTTGCGTAAAATAGCTTAAGGAGTGATACCGATGCCAAATGAGTAAACTATCGACAAAAGTTAAATGCTTAAATCTTGTAAAAAAGTACCGAGGTGACGCTTATGTTGATGTTTGATGTAAGTCGTTATAAGAACGGCGACAAGTAAATCTCATTGAGTGGTCAATGGGGAGATAGGTCTCAAATCATACGAATCAGAGGTGATTACTATGATGATGAATTTAGGACGTTATAAAAATGGAGACACTTCAAGTTATTGCATAAAATAGCTTAGGGAGTGATACCAATGTAATAGAAAATTTACAATACAAAAAAGTTATTTGTAAGTTGATGGAGGTAATCTATGATTGCTAGGTATAAAAATGGTGACACACAATGACTCCTCCTTATGAAAATATTTTTTACAAAATTCCAAAAGGATGTTCTAATGACAATTGAAGAATCTTAAAAGCTCATTCTAGCGTGTAAGAATGAGCTTTTTGATATGTTGAATTTTGCTGAAAGGTACTTAATCCTTATTGTTTAACTGGACCTTTCGTAGGAGAGCCAGTCTTTTTTGTTCTTCGACTAGAGCCATAAAGATTTGGTATTGATTTTTAAGATGCGGCAGGAAGCTCTTAGGAATCTTGCTATCAAAGCTTAGGTTGTTCAGAAATATGGGAGCACTACTATCTCTATAGATTTGTCCTTGGAAGAAGTAGTTGTCGGTCACGATATCAATTGAGATACGTGATGAGCGCCATCGCCGTTTGCGCATGTACTTGGGTTTCCAACGAATCTTAAGTTGCTGGTCCTTGATATACCACCCCATGATGTCTATTTTAGCGGTCTGTTTCGTTTTGTCATCACAGTAGGTTACTGGGACGCTTAAAACCTGCTGGCTTCTTGGTGAGGTTAAGAAGGGATGAAAATCAGGAATGAAGTCGTAGTCCTTGCTAGACACTTCCGATAGACCGTCTTCTTCTCGTACTTTGCCACGACTGGTGTACTTGAAGAAGTCAAAACTCTTACCTTGTCTTTCTAGTCGATCAGCCTCTAATTGATATCTTGTCACCTGATCACCGATATTTTTATTCGTCTTGAGGTAACGCATGATTTCTTCATCCTTGTAGTAAAGAGCGACGAGATTTTTTAGACGCTGACTAGGGTTCAGAGAGTGTAACTTGTCTGGAAAAGACAAGATTTGTATGCTAGGAACAGAGGCTAAAGGGACAGCAGCGATACCTGATAAGAGATTATCTTGTTCAAAGAGGGAGACGGTATCAAAATGACTGGTATGACCAAGCTGATGTCTTATGTCAACAACAAAGAGGTTATTGTCCTGTTTAAAAGTGATAATGTAGGTATCACTTGGACCTAAGTTTTTAAAATCATATTCTAGGGTAGTAATAGGAATATTGTAGTAGTGGTTAAAGGTTGGAAGTCCTAGTTTTTCCCCTAATTTCTTTTTATGATAAAGCATTCTCTTATTTTAGCATGAAGTTTAGTCAGAGAAAAGATAACTGATGAGGTCTAGCTCTTTTCTTGGTCATTTAAACTTTTTACTATTTGGAAGATAAAGTTAATAAGCTATGTGTCCCGATTTGGAAGAATAAAAAAATTACAAAGAGAGCGTTAAGAGCGTTCTCTTTTATTTGTTAAAAAAATCTAATTTGGAGGTTAGGGATGACACCTAGCGAGCAAAATTCACGAGAAGCTATTATTTCTTTTTTGATGGAACAAACAGGGTTATCACGTCAGGAAACAGTCACCAGTATTGAAGAACTTGAAGCTTTTGGCTTAGTCGGTTTTGCTTCCAACGGTGATTTCAGACTGAAAGAGGTATAAGTAATGACAAAAATTCAGATGATTACAGCAGACGAATTTCAAACGTCAGAACGTTTCTATGCATTGCCCAAAATTCTTTTTGAAAGTGACCGCTATAAACAAATGCGGATTGATACTAAAGTTGCTTACGCAATTCTAAAAGATCGCTTGAGTCTTTCCCTGAAAAATAACTGGATTGACGAAGCAGGATATATTTATCTAGTTTATTCAAATGCTAATTTGATGGAAATTTTGAATTGTTCAAAATCAACACTTCTAAGAATTAAAAAGCAATTGACTGAGTACGGCTTGATTTATGAAGTTAAGCAGTCAAATAGTCAAAAAGGTACCCTCGCAAATAGAATATACCTAGGTCAATTAATTGACGACAAATCTACTAGAACCCTTGTAAACACCGACTTTTCTGAACCAGACACCCCCCCGGTGTCAGATTTAGACCAGGGGGGTGTCAGATTTGGACTAGAGGGGTACCAGATTCAGACTAGGGGGGTGTCAGATTCAGACACTAATGATACTGATAACAGTGATACTAATATTAGCGACACTGACATTCCTTCTGACGATGACGAGGAGATAGCTTACTCTAGTCAAGATGATAAATATCAAAACACGCTAAACCGAAAAGTTGATGAAGCGACACAGTACGATAGAGATTATATTTGGGGACTTGTATATGAACGTCTAAGACAAGAGAGGTTCTCAAAAGCTTCAGCAGACTTTGTAATGCGTCATTTTGATGAACGTTATCAATATGCTCTTGATAATATGCGTTATGCAGCCTCGACAGAGAAAGTCGCAGAGTTCGTTTTTAATGGCATCCTAGCTGTTTTCAATCAAGAGAAACGAAAACAAGAAAATGCTAATGGATGACCTGGCAAATATAAGTAAGTACCTTCTTGAAAGCATGACCTGGATAAGTCGTTAAACTGTCACAAATGTTTTTTAGGAGGTAGCAAAATGAAATTTGCTAACAAACTTACCGCTAAAGCTATGCTTGCAGTCGCTCTTCTTGGAGTGGGTGGTGCAACAATCAGTGCTGTTCAGCACAAGACAGGTGATAATGTCGCACACGCAGACACTCCAGTAAGACGTTACTATGAGTACCGCCGAATTCGTGGAAGACTCTATTACCGTAGTGTCCTAAAAGGCTATGCTAATGGCGTTGGATGGGTCTATGACAGCGTTGGCCCTTGGATTTCAACTGGTATGTAACAAGCTGCTTTAGCTTTGACCTTAGCAGGTCTTAAAACTGCTTGGTGTTCCTTGAAAACTGAATAATAATCTTTCGTCCTGATTAGTGATACTTAAGGCATAAAATAAAGAAATGGGGGCGAAAGCGTAGCTAGTAGAAGTATATCTAGCGCCTGGTATCAAGTATAACAAAGGCACGCTTACAGGAAGTAAGTGCTAACGAGGTAGGACCCATAGTTTAAATTGTGTGGTTGGTCAAGCGGGCCGTGGCTACCAGCCTTAATGAGTTCGAGGTGAACAAAGCTATAAACCTTACGTCAAAATGCAGATTTAACTATTTTGGGGTTAAACAAAAGCAAAAAAAGGAGTTCGAAATGAATGATACTCTTTTGAGATTATCTGATCTCAGGCAACTCGGTCTTGAAGGTGGTGTACTGCTATATCTTCAAGACGGTACCGTTGCCAAATGTCGGCCAAAGTTCGCAGCAATTCAAAAAAAAGAGCGAAAAAATGGACGACTTGTAAACGTGGAAGAGATTGTGCCTTTTGCAACTATATTTCAAGCAATATCAGTCGTTAAACGGAATAATTTAGTTATTGCAAGAAAATTTGTGCAAAACAACCAATCCTTCCTTCGCTTAAGCGGTGTTGGTTATCACCGCAAGGAAAAGAAAAGAGAGGTATGAGACTTTGAATAAAGCAAAATTTATTTCACTTATCTCAACAGCAGTGCTTGCAACTGCATCATCAGGGGTTTTCGCTGATGAAACAACTCCTGTCAGTGACGGGTCAACTAGCCCAACGGTTAGCGTGACTGCTCCTGTTCCAACAGACAAGTCAACAGACAAGGCTCCTGATACGAGCGCTAGTCATGTATCAGACGGGACTTCTGGTGTTACAGCACCTACCACACCTGTGACACCAACTCCTTCGACAACACCAAAGACTGAGGAAAAGCCATCCACTTCTGAGACGGTGACTCCTACTGTTCCAACAGATAAGTCAACAGACAAGGCTCCTGATACGAGCGCTAGTCATGTATCAGACGGGACTTCTGGTGTTACAGCACCTACCACACCTGTGACACCAACTCCTTCGACAACACCAAAGACTGAGGAAAAGCCATCCACTTCTGAGACGGTGACTCCTACTGTTCCAACAGATAAGTCAACAGACAAGGCTCCTGATACGAGCGCTAGTCATGTATCAGACGGGACTTCTGGTGTTACAGCACCTACCACACCTGTGACACCAGCTCCTCCAACAACACCAAAGACTGAGGAAAAGCCATCTACTTCTGAGAAGGTGAAGTCAAAAACAACCGCTTCTAACAGTCAAATTCCTGATCCAAATAAGGTAACGGATAAAGCTCCTGAAGCTAAACCGTCAACTGAGAAACAAGCAGCAGCCACCGAAACAGAGGCGTTACCACACACTGGTGATGATGACACTGCCCGTACAGTAAGCCTTACAAGCCTAGGCGCATTTCTTATTGCAGCAGGACTTGGTTTCTTGCCAAAACGTAAGAAGGACTAGATGGATTACCTAAAACCAATTTTAGGAATTCTTTTATCATTTGTAATTTTAACTGGTCTTAATATGCTATACATTTTAATCGGCCGTTATATTACAAATTTTAAAAAATTATCAGGACGGTTTGAATGGCTTGATAAACCCGTCTTAAAGAAGAGGTCTTCAGCAACCTCTACACAAAAAAAACCCGACGGCCATCGGGGTTAGTTAAAAATTTATAAAAATTTAAAACTTACATCGACATTATAGCATAATAATGTCAGAAAATAAATAAACCTAATCATTAAAATACAAGCCAGTTAGATTTCATTTAACCAAAAACTAAGATAAGACATTGGTTAGTAGCGAGTGCTTTTAGGAGCGTAACGGGGTTCGATTCCCTGGCTCGTTATTTGTTTGAATATTGACCTAGATAAGTCAATAAACTGTCTATGAAATCTAACTGTCCTTTGTATAGATGGAGGTTCTATCATGATTGAATATAAACAAGAAGCTCCACAAGTCATCTTACTAGAAGATGAACCTTGTGTGATTATTGAAGAAGACTAACTAGAGGTTGATGCCTCTTTTTTGCGAAACAAAGGAGAAATTAAAAAATGGAAGTTGTTACAAAAATTATTACTATTATGGGTGGTCTAGTTGCTATTGGCGGACTAGGATGGTGTTTTGTTGGTGCAATTGACTTTTTCCAAGGAAAAAAGAACCAAAACCCACAACAAACAGATAATGGAATGGCAAGTATGGTTTATGGTGGCGGACTAGCTGCTGTAGCATCAGGTATTGCAGCTGCAATTGTTGCTGCGATCAACGCAATTCAATATTAAAAGATATTTAGAGAGATACCAAAGCGTTAATAATTATGATACAATAAGAAAAAGATTAGGAAAGAGGTTGATGATTATGAATAGAGAAGAATGGATTGACTATTACGAAAGTATCAATGGTCATAAACCATCTATTTCAGAGGTTTATGAAGCCGAAAAAAATGGTGATATTTTTGTAATTTCTGAGTCATCTACTCCTTTAACTGTCGAAAGTCAGGATTATATTTCAAATCATAGTCCTAACTATCGCAAAAAATCAGCCTGGAGAAGCCTTTGGAATGCACTGACATTTATCTTCAGTGTTTTATGGGGGTTGGTAAAACTTGCTTTCTCACTTGCTTTATTTATAGTTAATATTATTTTGACCATTTTCTTCTTTTTTGTACGTATCATAGGTTTTGTTTTTCTCTTATCACGTTAATATTTATCATGAAGTGTTTCAGACACTTCTTTTTTTATCCTTAAAGTATGAAGGGAGGACTATGGACGAACTTATAAAAAACATGACAAAAAGTTTAAGGCAATATAATAGCGCTGCAAACCAAGCTGTTATTGGTATTAATAAAAGTTTTGTTGTAGTAGGTTATATTATTGTTAGTTTCTTTTTGTTAGTAGAAATGATGTCCTGGTACAAGTATCTTAAGCAACAAGGCGGAGAACTGACTTATCGTCTCATGTTAGAAGTTGCTTTAAAGTATCTTATTGCATACTTTCTAGTAGCCCTGTCAAGCCAAATTGTTGTTGCTATTATGCAGGTTACTAGTCTATTGATACGTATGGTTGGAGCTAACGTATCGAATGATCTTTTTGAATTTACAGCTCTTAAAAAAGGAAATTGGGTCATTAGGGCGGTTGTAAATGCACTAGCATATCTTTGCGGTGCCACAGCCTTGATGCTAACAAATATCCTAGTATTTATGAGATTTATTGAACTTTATCTCTACAGAGCCGTATCACCTTTAATCGTTGCTTTTTGGATGTCTGATGACACAAGAAGCATTGCGACTAATTTATTGAGAAAGACTACCGCAGCTGCCCTCCAAGGACTTTTGATTGTCATTCTATTGGTTATTTGGCATGCCTTCGGAGTGCAAACCGATATTGACCTAGCTAATGCAGATTGGATAAAAACATTTGCATCAGGTTTTTCTTATATTGGAAAGTGCATTTTATTTGTTTGGTTGCTCTTAGGTTCACAACGGATGGCAAGATCACTTCTCCAAGCTAACTAAATGGAGGTATATAGTTGAATAAAAGTAAATTAGGGTCGATTTTCCTAAAAGAAATTGACCAGTATGAAAGGTCGGTAGTAGGCGGTATGACGGCCCGCATTTTTATAATGGTCTTAGGTGTAGGAGCTGTCGTTATGATTGGTGTCTTACCAACAGTTTTTTGGTCTTTTCCTGACCTATATATGTATATGGTGGTTGTTCTAGGAACACCACCTTTTATCGTCTATGGGCTTAAGTTGGACGGGATTGTTAAAGAACGAATGCTATTTATCTTAACAATTCAAGAAAGAAGCTATCAAACTGATGATGATTTCACAGCATTTGGAAATAATAAGGAGGTAACTTATGGCAATTCTGCCTTTTCGCAAGCAAAAGATGTCCACGAATGGAATTAAGCCACCTCTTACACAAGAGGAGCTAGAACGTGGGAAACAGCTACAAAAAGCATTAAAAAAATCAACTCAAAATACAATTAAGTACACGAGTCTTTTTGAAGATGGACTCATGCACATTACAGGTCGTGAGTTTTCACGGACCTATGCCTTGGGTGATGCTAACTACATTACCGCAAGCGATGACGAAAAATCAGATATTATAGATTATTATGCTGATGCTTTAAATGTCTTAGACAGTGATAATACCTATCAACTCACGGTCATTAACCGTCCTTTACCTGATAATGCTGTAGAGCAAATTTCTTATGACAGAGTAAATGATGGTTTCAATGATTATCGGGATGAATACAATAAAATAATTAAAGATCGTTTTGACAAGGAACAAAATAACTTTGAGGTTAAAAAATTCGTTACAGTGTCTACAGTAGCTGAAGACAGGAAAATGGCCTATCGTAGACTTAATGATGTCGAAAATAACTTCACAGCTCAATTTCAAGCGGTAGATGTTGATTTCAAGGTATTAAATGGCTCAGAGCGATTAAATATCTTCTCTGATATTCTTAGAGGTAATCCATACTTGAACCTTGATTACCGTGACCTTATCCGAAGTGGTCTTGGTACCAAGTCATTTATTGCACCTGGTTCAATTTGGTTCCAACCTAAAATGATGAAGATTGATAATCAATTTGGACGTGTAATGTTTGTCAGAAATTACCCGAATTTCCTTAATGATCGTTTGATTAAGTCGCTCGTAGATGTTGGTATTGAATTAGTTATCAATGTTTTAGCACGTCCTTATGATGTAGGTGAGTCCTTGAAAAAAATCAATAATGCAGAGGCGGCTATCAAAATGGATATGGTCAAAAGTCAAAAAGCAGGGGCTCGTGATGGTATTTCACAGGAACTTGCTACTGGTGGGGTTGCTGCGGAGCTTGCTGAAGAAGCCGAAGTTTGGAAGTCTGAAATACAGGATAATGACCAAAAAATTTATTCAGGCATTTTCACAGTCTTCTTTAAAGCGGATAGCGAAGAAGAGCTAGAAGACTTTACAAGTCGAGTTAAGGCTGCTGGACGTAAGCATGGCGCAGAATTTGATGTAGCCTCTTACCAACAAGAAAATGGTCTTAATTCAACTTTACCGATTGGGATTCCGTTCCTTGAAGTGAAACAAAATTATATGCGTGACATGACAACCTCTAATATTGTGACACAGGTCCCTTTCACGAACGTTGACCTTCAAAGTAAGAGCCCCTGGGCAGTCTATTATGGGCAAAACCAATTAAGTCATAATTCGATTACCCTTGATCGTCAACGTGATTTGAATACACCTTCAGGTGTTATTCTTGGGAGCTCAGGCAGTGGTAAGTCGGTAACAGTTAAATCAATGGAAGTAATTCCAACATTATTGAAAAACATATATGATAGAGTCATCATAGTAGACCCTGAAGACGAATATAGTGATATCGGACGAGAATTTGGAGCGCAGATGATAGATATTTACCCAGGTTCTCAGACTCACCTTAACCTACTAGATTTGCCTGATATGGATAAACTGGATGCTGAAGATGGAGATCCAATTGCTCAAAAATCTTCATTGTTGATTGGTTTCTTTGAAAACGTACTTACAGAAGTTACAGATGCTCAAGTGTCTATTATTGACCGTGTAACTCACTTAACTTACGAACGTTTCCAAGATAAAGGACGTATGCCAACCCTTAAAGATTGGCATGATATTATGTTGGATCAACCAGAACAAGAAGCTAGAGATATGGCAATTGCTTCTGAAACCTATGCTAAAGGTTCTCAGGATATTTTCTCTTATGAAACAAATGTGGATATCAATGACCGCTTTGTTATCTTCAATTTGAAAAAACTTGATGGGAAATTGAAGCCTTTCGCACTGATGGTTATTCAAGACTATATTTGGAATATGGTTGTTAATAATCAAGGAAAATTCACTACACGTATTTACTTTGATGAAATGCAAAACCAATTTCAAACTGATAATCAGGCACTATTTTTCACTAACCTGTACGCCCGTGTCCGTAAATATGGGGCAATTCCTACGGGAATTACTCAGAACGTGGAAACGTTGCTTGTTCGTACTGAAGGACGTAAGCTGTTAAACAACTCAGAATTTGTTGTACTTTTGAAACAAAAAGGGTCTGATGCTCGTGAGTTGGCAGCTATGTATGAATTGACAGAAAGTCAATTAAGATACGTAACGAAACCTAAAGCAAAGGGAACAGGTCTTATTATTGCAGGCGGAACAGTGGTTCCTTTTGAAAACCCAATCCCAAGCACTACGAAATTATTTAAACTAATTGCAACAGATGCTTATTCTGAAGCAGGTGCATAGAGGTGATAGATAATCACCTCTTTTTTCATATCTAAATAGAAAGGGGTGATTATTTCTTGAGTAATAATCAATCGTCAAAAAGTAGATACTCTCAAAGAAAACAAGAAATCAGTCAGGCTGTCCAAAGGCATAATAACAATAGAGGCCGAATTGCACAGCGAGGTGCGAATAAAGAGTATAAAAAAGCTAAGGTCGCTTATCGGGAAGCTGCTAAGAACTATCGTGAAGGAGGGGGAGCTGAAGCTCTCAAACTCAAGAAGAAGAGTAAAGAAAACTTAAGGATTGCTCGTAAAACAAAGAAGATAGTTAAAAAGACAAACCCGACAAATACCAAGAAGATTACAAGAGCTGTTGCTCACACAGGTACAAGTGCTGTCACTTCTTATATTTCATCAGGTCTAAGTCAAGACGAAGATTTAGAAGAAATTGTAAAGCATACGAGAACGTCAAAAAATGCCCTTCGCAGTGCCAAAAAAGGTGCTAGAGGTATCGGAAGAGTATCTAAAGCAACAGGTAGAGGTGTTGTTAAGGGCTCTCGTTTTGCCAAACGTTCAACGAAATCAGCGGGAAGAGTCGCAAAAAGGACTGCTAAGAATGCTAGGCGTGCTGCTCAGGCAAGTGTCAAAGGAGCCAGAAGAGCCTTGCAAGTGGCTCAGCTAGCTATTAAGGCTGCTGCTGCTGCTGTCAACGGAGCGATTGCTTTCTTTGCGACCCCAGTTGGTTGGGTGGTTGCTGTAATTCTAGCTTTAATGTTACTTGTGGTCATGGTCACTGGTGTATTCTCGTCAAATATTGTTCAACAAACAGATTTCAGTTTAAATGACTCTTGGGTTCAATTATCTAAGACAGACCGTAAAAAATCGAATGATAAGGTTGAATACTACACAGATATTGATGAAATTCTGCTATATATGAATTACCGTTACGGAGGAGAATGGGAACCATCTGCCAAGTGGGAAGATGGTAATGGTGGCAAATGGGCAGGGAAATTTGGCCTAAACCATTTCTCAGATGCTCTTGATGATATTTGGAAGCAGGAAAACGACGACCCAAACAACCTGAAGACAATGAAAGATGTCTACTCAAACGGTAAGGAGTGGACAAAACTCAGTAAGTCTGATCGGGAAGAATATGAAGAAATTCTTGAAAACGCAAAAGAGTCAGGGAAATATCCTGGAATGCAAGAACTTCAAAACCCTCTGTATAATGCTGCTGATGATAAAAGTCAGTCTGAAGGAGTCATGATAGAAAAACGTTATGGTTATACAGCAAAAGATAAGTTTAGCTATAACACGACTATTAAGGCCTCTTCAGGTCAAAAACTTTATGCGCCTATGGACGGAAAAATTGAGGTTGGAAAATCTACACTAAAGACCTTTAAAACGAACCTTCCAAAGGATAAGAAGGAAAGCGAAGAAAAGAAACAGAAGACTAATATCATTATCTATACAGATGATGCAGAGTTTATTTTCTATAACGTTTCAGGAGCTCGTGTTAAGTCTGGAGACAAGATTGAAGAGGGGACTGAATTAGGGGCTGTTCAAGGTAATGGGCAAGAAATTGCCTATGCTAAACGCAAAGAGACTTTGGATAGCAGTGATAAGTCTGACAAACGGTATTATGACGAAGCCAAATATCTTGAGAAACGTGATGAAGATAATGAGGATGCCAGAACCTTCACCCGTAACGTAGATAAAAAAGGGAAGAAGATTGATAAATGGCAAATCGTCAATCCTGGTTTTTACTTTCCCTTTGTTGCTTACAGCCAACATACCCAAGTGACAACGACAGAGACAGCAGGTGAAATGAGTGGACGAGCAAAACAACTTTATGATTTAGTCAAGAAGTCCCTTCCTGAAGCAACCGACAACGGAATTGCTGCAATGGCAGGGTGCTTTGGTGTAGAGTCTCAAATTGAGCCTAAACGTGCTGAAGGAGACTATCTCTCCCCTCCTGTCGGAGCTTCTGCTGACTCATGGGAAAATGAGGAATGGTTGAATATGGGAGGCCCTGCTATTTATGGTGGAGGTTTCCCAAACATTCTTCACCGTGGACTTGGTCTAGGTCAGTGGACAGACACAGCAGATGGCGCAACACGCCACACACTCTTACTTGAATATGCTAAGAAGATTGACAAAAAATGGTACACGCTTGATGCTCAAGTCCGTTTCATGCTTGAAGGAGATAACCCTTACTATATCAATATTCTAAAAAGCGTATTGACAAGCAATGATGACGTAGATACCCTGACAAGTCGCTTTCTATCTCAATGGGAAGGTGTTCCAGGCGATAAAATCAGCGAACGTCAAAAGATTGCGAAACAGGCTTTGACCTGGTTTCATCAAACACCTAAGAGCTCAGGAACAGGTTCAGGACCAGGAGGTACTAAGGCCTCTTCTTGGGACTTCCCTAGTGAATATGAAGGAAAACTAAAATGGGGTCAACCGTCTAGCAACACTGTGACAGGTTACCCAGGAAACAATTACCCTGCAGGACAGTGTACCTTCTATGTTTGGAACCGAGTCCACGAAACTTGGGGACTTGATGTAGCTCCACAACTTGGGAACGGTCAAGATTGGGTTGCTAACCTTGTAGCTCAAAACGGTTGGCATACTACCTCAACCCCTCAAGTTGGGGCCGTATGTTCAACTGCTGGTGGCTTTGACGGTACTTTAGGTATCTATGGGCATGTAATGTTTGTTGAGCACGTTAATGATGATGGTTCATTCTTGATTTCTGAGCTTAACTATACTTTTGTCCAAGATAAGGTCCACTGGAGGGTTGTCAATAATGCAAATTATTATAGTTTCGCTATGCCTCCTGGACAGTAAAATACAATGAAAGAAAGGTCTATTATGATTGATACATTCAAAGTTAAAATTTTAAAAGGAGTAGGAATTGCTATTGTGGTGGTTCTGATCTTCGTTATTGGGTTCGGTGTTGGACATATTGGAAAGTCAACACAGAAAGTGTCAGCTCCTAAAACAAAAAAAGTTGCTGAAGGAACAGAATTGACCCAGGACTATATCAGGAAATTCTTGATTGCTTATTATACGAAGAAGGACCTGGAGGAGAACCGTTCTCGTTATAAACCTTTTATGACTGATGGTCTATATACGTCTGTTGTCAATATGGAGAACGAACCCGTTAATCAAACTTATAAAGGTTATGTGGTTGACCAGGCTTTCAAATCAGCCGATATCTTTATTGATGAAAAGAACAATACGGCCATTGCCACAATCAACTACACAAATACACTCCTAAAAAATAAGGGTGACTATAAAGATGCTCAGAAGAATGTTGCTAGTAAAAATACATTGCGCCTAACATTTACTAAAGATGGTAAAAAGTTTAAGGTCAATAACATGAGCTACCTTATTGTCACAGACTCAGCAAATGTTACAGACACTACTAATAGCTATGGCACACTAGAGAGTGCTTCAAGCTCTGGAAGTAATGCCTCTGCTTCTACTGGTACTAGCGGAAGCGGAAACGCTACTTCACCAACTTCTACAGACTCTTTAAACAGCGAGGAATAATCAGATGGAATTTAAAGATTTTAAACAAAGGCTTGATGAATTATCCAGAACGTTACCGAAACAGTATAGGGATGAGAACAGGGAAGGAGTACAGGCTTTAATTCCTTATGGTACTGGTTATATCCAATTTGAGATGTATCTAGGTGAGTGTCCAAATCTTTATATGGTTGTTAAGGGGCAGAAAGTGCTAGAACGTCTTTATGATTACATTATAGAGGCGTGGGAGGACAATAATCTGGACTACAATGAACCAAAATTGGAATTTAGTGAAAACAACACAGTGATTAGGATGAGCGTACTCATTTCTAACAGTGGCTTGTTAAAACCACGAACAGCTAACAGGCTAAAACAGGCTTGCGATCAACTTGAATGTTTGCTAGTAGATGTAGATGAAGGCGGTGCAGTTTTATTAAACTATGATGCCGATGAGTTTTTATTTAATAATAAGTATGTTCACCCAGAAGGACTAGCTGATGATCCTGTTTTTGCTAACTGCAATATCATGCTTGAACGTAAACAATGAAAGGAAATATAAACAATGAACGACTATCAAGAAAAACTACAAGAAGAACAAACTGAACAAAAACCTAAACGCAAAAAGAAAACAATTCAAGAACGCTTAGATAGGGCTTTAGAATTGAAAGCAAAGACGGAGAAACAGCTTGCTGACATTCAGAAGCGCCTAGATGGTTATAATAAGCAAGTTGAAGAGCTCCAAGTTGAAGCACGTCTTGAAGTAATCAAGCGTTATGATATGAGTCCTGAAGAATTAGATGCTGCTCTTAAGAATTACAAGGAGGGTGATTGATAATGACATTTCAAGTTACAAACCTAAATACAAACAAAATTAGTGAATTTGCAAATCGTGCTCAATTTCTTTATGAAATGGAGCAAATTGAAACAAGACACCTGGCCACAAACACTATGGGGCGCTATAAATTAACTCATTTAAACGCTAAAACAAATGAAGTCCTAGAAGAGAAGACTGTAGAAATTCCCCCAACGGAAGGCGATCTTGAACAATCTCTGAAAGACTTTGGTTTAGCCGCTGAAGGAGGAGGCTTGTTTAGTCGTCGGAAACCTAAACAAGCCCTAAAGGTTCCTCCTCAATCAGTATCAGAACCAGAAGAGAGTAACCCAGTGAATATCGATGAAGTGGAACAAGTGTCACCTATTTCAGACACAAAAACAAATCTTCCTACTAGCAATAATGTTGTTCCTTCATCATCTTATACAGGAAGCAAACTTAACATTGTAAGTTTTGGTAAAATTGTGGCTTGGTTGGTTGTTCTCTTCTTAGCCCTCTATGGAGCAGGTGTTTCACACACTATTGCAGTAGGTCTTAAAACGGGAGCAATTAAAACAACACAGTCTACACCAAAACAAACTTCAACTGTTAGTGATATGTCAGATGAACATGAAGTAGATGTTTTTAGTCGCTACTTTATTGGAGCATATCTTACAAATAGTGACCTTGATAATTTCATTAGCTCAAAGGTTTCTAACAAACCTTTTGACAAGGTGACTACAACAGCGGTCCTGCTTGAAAAGGCACAAACCAAAGATAAGCAGACTTATGAAATGACTTACGTTGTTAGTTATAACAAAGATGATAAGACTAAATCATCACGTTTCAAATTTACTGTAAAAAAAGCCAAAAAGGCTATGTATGGCTATGAGGTAACTAAGTTGCCAAAAGAGTCAGATTATCCAGGATAAAGGAGAAGAAAAATGGTTGTAGATCAAGAAGCTGTCATTAGAGAATTCAAAAATCAAGGGGGGATGAGTGCCAGACTCCTATACAATATCAGTTGCGTTCTAGCAAAATCATTAGCAGATAGAGCTGCTGATATACGCAAGATGGTTTCATCAAAAATTGAGACAATGCCTGGGGAGAAAAAATCTATAGACGCCCTAAAGAAGAGAGGCGATACATTAGATTACAAGCAATTCTCAAATAATGAAATGAACCTAGATAAGTTAAAAGCCTATTTGAAAGAATATGGCATTCAATTTCATGCAGAAGAGTTAGCAAATGGCAATTATAACTACTGGTTTAAATCGAAAGATCAAAAACAATTTCAAGCAGCTCTTGAAAGAGTAAAAGAAGATATTATTAACGACAAAAAACAAATTAAATCTCTTCAGAAGACTCCTAAAGACTTAAAACCTCAAGAACAAATTGCTAAACATAAGGCAGCAGCGCCAAAACAATCAGTAGGAACTAAAATTAAGAAGCCTACGAAGTCAGTTTAGGAGGGGCTTATGCAAAATAAAAAACCTAAATTCTGGCCATTTGCAGTATTAGGGCTTATCTTTGCTCTAGCTTTAAACCGTGGCTACACACTTTTTTCTATGTCTCCACCTGTAACGGCAGAACACTTATTTATGCCTTATGAGTATACAGTAACAAACTATTTCAACTCTCCTTATTTTCTCTTTAGTTCCAAGCCTTTAGGGTTTGCTGCAATGGCTATAGGTTTCTTTATTGCTCTTGTTCTTTATAGTAAAATGAGTACCACAAAAAATCTAAGATCAGGAGAAGAAGCAGGGTCGGCCCGCTTTGCGACTCCAAGAGAACTTCAGGGGTTTCAGGACAAAGAGCCTGAAAATAACATGCTTTTCACTCAGAATGTGAAGATGGGGCTTTACAACAAGCGCCTACCCTTTGAGTGGCAACTAAACAAGAATGTTCTTGCTTGTGGTCTTCCTGGTGATGGTAAAACCTTTACTTATGTTAAACCTAACCTGATGCAGATGAACGGTTCTTATGTCGTTACTGACCCTAAAGGGTTGCTAGTGCATGAAGTGGGTACAATGTTGGAAGAACATGGTTATCAAGTTAAAGTGTTTGACCTGGTAACTTTATCAAATTCAAATACGTTTAACCCTTTCAAGTATATGCACTCAGAACTAGATATAGACCGAGTAACTGAAGCTATCATTGAAGGAACTAAAAAATCAGATTCCCAGGGGGAAAACTTCTGGGTACAAGCCAACTTGCTTTTAACCAGGGCCTTAATTGGTTATCTCTATTTTGATAGTCAGGTTAGAGGATATGAACCTAACTTATCTATGATTGGGGATCTCTTGCGTAACTTGCAGCGCAAAGAGGAGGATGTTCCTGCTCCTGTAGAACTAATGTTTGAAGAGCTGGAAGAAGCACTCCCTGGCAACTATGCTTGTCGTCAATGGGACCTTTTTAATGCAAACTTTCAAGCAGAAACAAGAAACTCAGTGCTTGCTGTGATGTCTGCACAATACAGTGTATTTGACCACCAAGCCGTGACTGATATGATTAAGACCGACTCAATGGATATCGACACATGGAATACTCAAAAGACGGCCGTCTTCATTGCAATTCCAGAAACAAACAAGGCTTTCAACTTCTTAGCTTCAACATTCTTTGCAATCATGTTTGAGGAATTAACCCACGGTGCTGATGCAATTATCCAGGGAAGACGTGAAGGTTACAGCTATGAGGACCTTCTTCATGTTCAATTTATTATTGACGAATTTGCCAACATTGGCCGTATTCCTAATTTCAATGAAGTCTTGGCCTCTGTGCGAAGCCGTGAAATGTCCATTAAGATTATTTTACAAGCCATTAACCAACTAAAGGCCTTGTATAAGGATGACTGGAAAACAATCTTAAATAACTGTGCGACTCTGCTTTATCTAGGTACCAATGATGAAGACACCATGAAGTATTTCTCAATGCGTGCAGGGAAACAAACAATTGATATTCAGAACTATTCTGAAAGCCGTGGACGTGGTGGCTCAAGTAGCACGTCTCACCAGCGCCAAGGCCGTGATTTGATGACACCTGACGAGGTTGCACGTATCGGTATTGATGAAGCCCTAGTCTTTATTGCTAAGCAGAATGTTTGTCGTGATAAGAAGACAAGTGTAAATCTACACCCAATGAAAGACTGGCTTGCAGATAGCCCTTCTGATAAAAACTGGTATGATTATATCCGCTATGGGTCTGATATTGAAGAATTTTTGGCCACTATCGAATATGAAACAGTCGTTGATTTGACTGCTGAACTAGAAGCTGAAATTGCTAAAAATGAAGCTCAAGCAAGCAACGAAGAAGTAGAGACTAACCAAGCTCAAGCTGCAATGACCTCTGAAGATAATGCTGAGATTGCCTCTGAGAGTGCATTTCAAGAAACCGTCTTACCAATTCATCATGAAAAAGTCGTAGAAGACGACCTAGAAGAAACTGAAGATGTTCTGCCTTTTGCATGGGATGAAGATTGATAGTGATATAATACAAGAAACGGAGGTGATTATATGACTGAAGATATCAAACAAAAACCACGAGGTTTTAAGGGCCTGATGGAAGATTTAGGGGTAAGTACCTTTGATGAACTTATTGACTATATGCAAAACAATCCAACTGATCCACTTGTCCAGGAGTTGGAAGAACTTTTAAATAAATTTTATTAGTCTAACTAAAGATAAAAGCCAGGTCAATTAAGACTTGGCTTTTTCTATTACATAAAAATGGAAGGAATAATAAATGAGCTTATATGATTACTTTGGCGTTGCAAACCCCCAAGAACTTTATGACCTGATAACGAACGATGACCCACGAGTTGATGACCTTCAGAATTTCCTGACTTATGCGAAACAAGAAATTAGCTATGAGTCACCAAAAGTTTTTAATTATGAGGCTCTATTTAAACTTGTGAATAGTGAGCAATTGATTCCAAGGGAGAATGAAGCCTATATTATTGGTTTTTCGACTCAACGGAGCCCGACATATTATGCAAAAATTTCTGGGGACATGTCTGAGAAAGAGGTTCTTAATATTGCATTTAAGGCAGACATTAAGTCTTACGCTATTGTAGATCACCCAAATATCTTTTCTCAAGATCAAGATGGTGTAATTAGAGATATTGATTGTAATATTGGGTTGATTAGAGGGGTTTATGGAAATACCGCTAGGAACTGTCTTGATAGAATATCAATTTATGGTGAAGAAGGCATACTTCCGCTAAGAATGTATTCGCATGAAGCCGAGGAATATGAAACTGTTGATTTTATGGGTTATGATCATACTGCTGATTATAAAGAATTTATTATCGGAAATGATAGCATTTATGACTTGCCTGAAGAGCTAACAGCAGCATCCGAACTAAGTGATTTTGTTGGCTACTATGTAGCAAAAGAACTTGAGGGCTTAAATGTTTATTATGATGAACAAAAAATTGAGTCGTTATTATGTATGAAAGCTACTATGAATAGACAGGAGGTTTTCACAGTTATCACTTATGATGACCAATTGAACATTAACAGTGTTAAGGATATGTTTATGGGTGCCTATAGTAATACCGTCGTTGACCTTGCTTTTGTCATGGATCAAGTCAATAAAGACCAAAATAAGGGCTTTATTGTTAGTCATAATCATCCTTCTGGCGGATTAAGGGCTTCTAAAGCTGACATAGAGACTACAAGAGCTCTAGGACGTCTTGGCGAATTATTTGAAAAGCGCCTATACGATCACTATATTGCATCAAGCAGAGGGGTTACGTCATTAGCTCAAGAACGTACCCCTGGAGCGAGCTTTCTTACAATGGCTAAAGAAAGGGAGGTAGACAAGTATTTGTTAAAACTTGCAGATACTCTTGAGAAACAAAGCGCAAAATTACAAGATAGTCCTAAAAAGAAACAAGGGCGGAATATTTAAGGAGAAGTAAGATGTCAACACAAGTAACCAACGAGAAAGTAGATAAAAAATATTATGCTGTACTTATGCTAGTTCATATGGGCAACTCTGTTTGGCTAGTCCCACAAGATAACGGAAGTTTAGCTTGGTCAAATGAGTTTTGCGATACGCAACCATTTTTTAGCTATGAAGAAGCTAAAAGTGTAGTTGAGAGTCACTTTTTACAAACTTTTGGGTTTATAGGTTCATACAAAATCATTGAACTTACTTATGAAGAATTGTTGGACTTTGAAATTTTAACTGATAACTAAATAATCTAGAATATCTACATGTTTAACAGCAGGATTGATGTAATCTTTTGTGGGGTGTTTCTTGAACCTACCAAAGAAAAATAATCTTAATGGTTGTCCATCCTTAGCTGCTTTTTCTAAAATATCGAGTTTATATTTAACACCACGATGACTAGCTGATTTTTTGTTAATCGTGATTGTAGGAGTGGCGGTTACATTATTCAAAGTACATTTACTTTTGAACTGCACTAGGAAATAGTCATTTTCAGGTTTGTCCTCAAAATTGATATATCGTACGGAAGCATTATCAAAGTAGATATGGACGTCTTCAAGATTGATATTTCTTTGTCCTGCTTCTGCTAGATCAATGAAATACTTTGATAAGTTTATCTCTTCATTATTTTTATTGAAAAACGTGTATCGTTCGCCTGCCTGTTCATCCAAGTAATATTGAACTAGGTCTTTCAGCTGCTTAATGTGCATTTTAAAGGTTTTGTCATCAATATATTTGGACTCTCTAGACTTTGTTTTGGAGTTAGATAAGGAGCCAGACATTTGGGGCTCTTTTTCTTTCTGTCTAGGTTGTGAAATAACAGCTAAATCTCCTTTGACAAGATCGACATCAATAATAATCTTATTCTTATCACGGTAAAATGATCCATGGTTTTCCTTTTCAGTTTCAAGTTCCCTTAATTCGTAATTTTTTACGATTACATCGCAGTTTTGACAATCGTGAACTTGATTTCTTGCTCCAGGTGTAAAATGAGGAGTCTTGTTATAATCCTCTAAACCGAAATTAGTCAAAGTCAGTTTAAAAGGGCACAATCTGCCACACTGGAAGGCACGCTTATCATATAGTTTATTAAAATCTCCCGTTGGTAATATGGATCGTCTGTGTGCCTCCAAGGGTGTTAAATCAATATTAGCTTCTAAGCTATACGCTTTTTCATATGACATGATATTTACCTCTTTCTAGTAGTTTAATTATTATATCTTTATTATGTTGTTTTTTTATAAAAAAAATAACATAGCTATATCATAAAGGAAAATTATAAAAGATTCAGTAAGGTGACAAACCAATTTACCTTATTAGCATAACATATATTTAGAAAGGAATAATAAGATGCGAACAATACTACTCTTAGCAGAAAAGCCCGATCAGGCAAAAAAATATGCTAATGCTTTGGGAACCCCAAAGAAGACTGATACTGGTTGGGATGTTTATTCCGAGCAACTATCTGCCCAAGTCCTTGTCCGTCCTGCAGTTGGACACTTGGTTGAACGGTCTAACCCCTGGACTAATTTTGAAAATTGGGAAAGCGTAGAACGACTTCCAATGTTCCCCGACCATTTTGATTTTGAAATCAAAAAAAATACCAAGAAGAATTTTAACGCCATCAAGAATGCTATTAAGACCGTTGACAGTATTATGATTGGAACGGACCCAGACCGTGAAGGAGAAGCCATTGCCTATTATATTCTCAACAAGATACCAGGTAGTTTGAAAAAGGTTAGTTATCGTTTATGGGCTAACTCACTAACTCAAAAAGGGCTAGATATGGCATTTAGAAACTTAAGAAGACCTGAAGAAACAGTCAACTATTACCATGAAGCAGAAGCACGAGGGGAAGCCGACTGGCTAGTAGGTTTTAATTTGAGTCCATTTACAACTCTTATGATGCGAGATCATGAACTAATTCCTGAAAAGTCCAAAGGTATGACGGTCGGACGAGTACAGACCCCTATTGTTTCGCTAATTGTTAAAAATAACGAGGAAATAGAGAATTTTGTTTCAAAACCATTTTGGCAACTCCGATTATTTGACCAGACAAACCAGGTCGCTTTCTCTCATGAAGCCAAGTTTGAAACTGAAGCAGAAGCTGTAAAAGCCCTAGAATTATTGTCAGATAGGGCAACAATTACCCAGGTATCTTCTGAGAAAAAATCAAAGACAGCTCCTAAACTCTATAACCTTACAGATATTCAAGCTGAAATGTCTAAACTCTATAAATTTGATGCTGATAGAACAAAAAGCATCATCCAAAGTCTCTATCAAAAAGGTTATATGTCCTATCCACGGACAAACTCAAATCTTATCACAACTAATGAATTTGATTACCTAGTAGAACATATTGACGACTATCAAGCAGCTATTGGTAAAACCATAGAAACGCCAAACAGAAGCCCTAGAAAGTCTTTTGTCAATGATAAAAAAGTGGTGGAACACTATGCTATTATTCCTACTGAGATTATCCCAGATATGGAAGAACTAGAAAAAGAAGAACGTCTAATTTATCAGATGGTGACCTTCAGAACATTATTGATGTTTGCGCCAGATTATGAGTACACGTCAACAAGTATTACCCTAGATAATAACGGACAGGAGTTTAAAACGACTGGCTCTGTGACTCTATCTAAAGGCTGGCAGGTCTATCTTCCTAGTCAAAGTAAGGAACAGGTTTTACCTCCATACCAGGAGGGACAAGAAATTGCCGTAGAACGTCAATTGAAGGAAGATGCAACAAAACCTCCTCAACGTATCACTGAAAACAGCCTTTTGAAAAAATGGCTACCTAAGTACAGTTTGGGAACACCTGCCACACGGGATGCCATGATTAAGTCTGTCCAGGATAAAGGGTATATCACAAAGGACAAAAAGAGTGGTCAATTATTCCCAACTGACCGAGGAATATTGCTAATTCATTATTTGGATAAGCTCAATATAGCTTATACCAATCCTGAAACAACTGGTAAATGGGAAACAGCACTGGCCAAGATAGGTGAAGGGAAAATGAAAAAAGAGGACTTTGTGGCCAAAGTGAGACTGGCCATAACAAAACAAATTGAACGAGGGAAAGAAATCGGATAGAAAGGAAATTAACCTATGTCAAATGCAGCAGAACGAGGACAAGCACTATCAAACCTATTATCAAACAAACAACGTGACGAAGCGAAGGCTAAAGATATTCTAGCTGTTGCTGAAGGTCTTGGAATGAAACTTATTCCAGAACGTGGAAACGTCTATCATTGGGAAGAGCACGACTCTTTGAAGCTCTATCCAGATCGAAACACTTTTAGATGGTGGTCTCAAGAAACAGGTGGTGACACTATTAACCTGGTACAAGTTATTCAAGAATTAAACACTGGAAAACGTCCAAATTTCAAAGAAGCTGTCAACTACCTAATTACAGGAGAGTTTGAAACAATTGAAGTCGAACCTCTACCAGAAAGAGAACCATTTAACTATTATCTTAAGCGTTTTGAGTCAAAAAACTTTGACCTGGGACGTGATTATCTAAAAAATGAAAGAGGGCTATCAGATGAAACGATAGACCTCTTTTTAAAAGCAGGAGTCTTGGCTCAAGCTAATCATAAGACAGGAGATTTGATTGAGCCTGTAATAGTTTTTAAGTCTCTTGATGTAGATGGTTCGCTTAAAGGAGCAACACTCCAGGGAATTGAAAATCATCCCGATATTCACGAACGAGGGCGCTTGAAAAAAATCATGACTCACTCTGACGGGATGATGGGTTTAACACTTGATATTGGCCAACCTAAACGCTTGGTCTTTGCAGAAGCTCCTATTGACCTTATGAGCTATTACGAGGTCCACAAGGAAAGTCTGAAAGATGTCAGACTTGTTGCTATGGATGGGCTTAAAAAGGCCACTGTGAGCCGTTATGTGGCTGATATGGCATCTTCTGACCCAACTGGACCCAATCGCCCGTCACAAGTCCTAAAGGACAACAGAAGGGAGCTAGGACAGCTTATTGATCGTCTGTATATGCTTGATAACGTTTCTAAACGCTTGGAAGATGGTTTAATCACTCTAGCCGTAGATAATGACGAAGCAGGCCGAAAATTTATAAAAGAAAAATTTCAAGATATGAATATTCCTGTTAAAGTCGATATTCCCCCACTTGCAGAGGGGCAAAAGAAAAACGACTGGAACGACTATCTAAAAGCTGAAAAAGGACTTATCCAACTCGATAAAAAAGCCCCTGAGAAGACTCAGGAGCATACAAAAAAGGCTGAGAACGCATTCGGGGATTTACCTGGAAACCAGGAGGCAGCACCTCTACCTGAAGCGGATGAACCGCAACCGTTGAATGAGTCGTCACCGACTCAAACTCAGTCTCAACCTTTACTTAATTTTACCATACCTGAAGAACCAAAGTCAATTTATAAACCACACTATCACCCTATTAGTAGCAAGGAATTACGTAAATTAAACCGCTATGCACAACAGCTTCAAGAAGTGGCCAAGTGGTATGATGAAACACTTGCAGGAAGTAAAGTAACTTATTTTGTCAAAGATAAGGATGAAGTTAAGTCTATTGAGATCACCTTTGAAAAAGAGCATTTTATGCACTTAACAGGTATTTATCTTATCAAGCAAGGTATCACCTCTAGCATAGCCCTAGACAATATTGTTCAAGGTCAAGGACACTTTGACAATATCTATCTTGCTAATAAAGGGGCTGCATTCTCAAAACTTCAAATTATGCCTGACCTTAAAGCTATAATTGACTCAAGTTCTTTCTATTTCAATGATGTAAGTGATATTGAAAAGTTCCATAGGTTGGATGTATCAAAGGCAATCCGTACAGAAGATAGCGATTTGGTACTTGCATTTAGGACAGATGATGGCGAAACGTTCCCTGCTTCTTTGATGAAGCCTGGTAAAACCCTAAATTTACAAATGGATGAAATAGCTGAAGAGAGGGCTATTTTGGGGGTTTATCGTAAGAAAGGAGAACAAATTGATACGCTTTCTATTAACAAGCATTATATCAAGGATGGTGGTAAAGAGATGTTAGATATCATGAATAACAATGATTTTAGTCCGATACAGTCTAAATCACAAGCAATTAAGCGAGAACAATCATTAGCAACACTCGACTCAGATGGTGACGGTTTAAGTGATGAAGTAGAAATTGCAAGAGGTACTAACCCTTATTCTCCTGACTCAGATGGTGATGGAGTACCTGATGGTCAAGAGGTCGCAGAAGGCACTGACCCACTTAGCGCTTCTGATAATAGCTACACTAAGCAGCAACGTGATATGACTGTAACCAACATGATTAAGAATAATGATATCAAGGCTCTTAACGAGCATTTGAAAGAAGGAATTAAGTCCTATTTTAATTCGGACAATTACAAAGAATTCCTCAACGGTATGGCCGACTTTAACAATTATTCTCCTAGAAATATCCAACTAATAAAAGCACAACTTCCTCAAGCAACATTGGTTGCCTCTTTCAATCAATGGAAGAAGCGTGGTGGTTCTGTTAAAGGACAAAAGGCTATTTATATTCAGGCACCTGTTAAAGTAACAATCAAAGATATATACGGGAACCCTAAAATTGATCCTGAAACAGGTGAAGAACTTAAGCGATTGATTTTTAAAAGTGTCCCTGTATTTGATGTGTCTCAAGTAACACCACAAGAAGGAAAAACATTAGATATTCCAAGCATGAGTGGGGATGCTACAACACCACTCAGCAAAGAAGACTATAACAATATGTATCGTAGTCTGAAAGAAATCTCACAAAGCAATGGTGTTCCAATTCGTTTTGACCAAACAGAACCAGGTGTAGGTGGCTTTTATGATACAAAAAGAAATGAGATTGTTATTTCTAACCAGGCAAAACGACAACCTGCACAAGTTATAGGAACACTCATTCATGAAATGGCTCACTCAGAATTACACAATGACAAAACGATTGCTGAAAATTATCCTGACCTTAAATATTCGACTGGTGAATTACAAGCTGAGTCAGTTGCCTATGTCGTTTCAAGACACCTAGGTATTGATATGGGTATAGAGCGAAGTTTTGGTTATCTAGCTTCATGGGCTGTTGCCGAAGGTGGTTTGGAAAGTTTGACTGCTCAACTAGAGATTGTTCAAAAAGAAAGCGCTAGTTTGATTGAGCGTATTGATCACGCTATGACCAAATACCAAAAATTATCAGAAGATAAGGTTGTTAGCCGTGATAAGGTATCAACTAAAGAAAATACCTTCTATGATAGCCTAGCACAAGCAAAAAAGCGCACTAACGGAAAAACTGCAGAAGAAGACGAAGCCCCAAAAAAATCACAAGGAATTCAAATGTAATGTCCCGCAAGAATTCCTTAACAAGAAGGGACAGAACAAAAACACTGACACAAATTGAAAGAAGAGAGGAAGAGAAAGATGACGATTACTAAAGAACAAGAAACAACTGTTGAAATGACACTAATGGATTATCTTCTTGATATGGAAGATTTTATCCAAGGTCAAAAGACACTTAATGCTATGAATGTTCGTAGACCTAAAGCAGCACTAGTTAAAATCATACAAGCTGACCTAGACGATTTTAAACAAAACGGCTTTGAAGATGGGGGTGAAGATTTCGCCGAAAATCTTACACTAACTATAACAGCTCTTGAAAATATGACCGATGATGAATATACCAAACTCAAGCAAGATATCCTTGAGTTTGAACCTGGTTCTTAAATGGGAAATATATTTTAAATGGTCATCTTAAAAAGATGTCCATATTGTCAAAGTGTGCAAGTTGTAAAACTGCACACTTAAAAAGAGAGTACAGTTTGGAAAAGTGTCACTCATTAAAGAGAGCGCAAGCGACAAAATCAGGGGTTTGGGGTCTTCCCCAAGATTAAAAAAGTATCGCAAAAACAGGGCCTAAAATAGAGGCCTGGTTCGAGCGATTTCTTTTTTATTTCAGTATGTGGGGCCCCACATACTATGCTTGCCAGATAGAAAGTATACCCCTATATCATGGGGTTTGTCCAGCACTCTATATCCATAGATTCGGCATAACCAAAGTAGAAAAAATTGGATTATTTTTACAATAAGCAAATAATGAAGAATGGTTTTATTTAGGTTTAAGTCACAAAATACTAGCTAAAAAAATAGGCAAACATGAAAGGATGTAACAAATGGTAAAGCGTGAAAGATACATAGAATGCAAACTACGACTAAACCCTAAAGAGGTTAAAGAATTAAAAAAACGTGTAGATCAATCAAGAAAAAGTCGCCAACAATTTCTATTAGAGTTAGCACTTAATGGGGAAGTTAATAACTATGACTATTCCGAACTTATGCAACTACGTCAAGAAGTTAATGCTATTGGGCGTAACGTCAACCAAATTGTTAGATACATTCATGAAACAGGAACAGTTGAACCCGAAGCCTTTGAGATGTTACGTCAAGAGATAAAAGAAATGAACAAGGTTATCATGACTGAGTTTAGAGAAGGGAATTTATTGAAAGAAAATGCCAATTACGAAAGTACTCCAAATCAAAAAGACTGAGAACCTAAAGAGGTCTATCAACTATATCACACAAGATGCAAAGACGTTGAAAGCAGAGACAAACACTTTAGAACAAGATTCATTTCCTATGGAGCTTATTGACGGGACTTTGTGTAAACGTCTAGTCAGTGGTCACAATCTTACTGATGAGTCTGATGCAGAAAATATATTTGACGACTTTGTTTTGATGAAAGAAAGTGCAGATATTTTTAATGGCCGTTCTGGATTGAACGCCTATCAATCTGATCTACATGACCCTAAAAAAGTTTTAGCACACCATATTATTCAATCTTTTTCACCTGAGGATAATTTAACCCCAGAAGAGGTTCATGAGATAGGTCGCAAAACTGTTATGGAATTGACGGGTGGACAGTATCAGTTTGTTATTGCAACACACTTGGATAAAGGACACTTACACAACCATATTATTTTAAACACTACCAATACCGTTACCCTGAAAAAATTCCAATGGAAGAAAAATACAAAACAAACTTTAGCAGCAATTTCAGATAAGTATGCAGAGATTGCAGGTGCTAAAGTTATTGAACCAAAACTAAATAATAGCTATACAAAATATTCTGCCTGGAGAAGACAAAACGTCTATAAGGTTGAAATAAAAGAACGTCTTGACTTTTTATTGAGGCACTCTCTTTCCCTGGAAGATTTCAAGGAAAAAGCAAAGAAACTAAATGTAACCGTTGATTTCTCAGGTAAGTATGTTAAGTATCGTTTAGATGACAAGGGGCAACAAAAGTTTACCCGTGATCGTACACTTTCCAAAAAAGGAAAATATTCTTTAGAGGAGATTAAGAAGGCTTTAGCAAAGAATGAAGTTGTTTATTCCAAAGAAGATGTTGCTGCAATGTACCAGGAAGAGCAAGAACAAAAAGAGGAAGACTTTGAGTATAAGTTAGATATCGAAGAGTGGCAAGTTGATGAAGTGACCTCACAAGGTATCTTTGTAACAGTTGATTTTGGTATTGACCAAAAAGGTCAAATCAAAATACCTGCACGGATGCTAGATCAGAACGAAGACGGAACTTTCACAGCTTACGTTAAACAAAAAGATTTCTTTTACTTTCTCAATCCTGACCACTCAAGTCAAAACCGCTATATCACAGGTGGAACTGTTATGAAGCAACTCTCACAAAAGAGTGGTGACCTCTTGCTTAAGAAAAACAAATACATTTCTAAGTTGGACCGCCTGGTGGATGAATTGAACTTTTTATCAGATAACAATGTCACTAACTCACAACAATACGAAGACCTGGAAAATAAACTCCTGGAACAATTAGAAGAAACCGACTTTGAGTTGGACCGTTTAGATGACCGTCTTTCAGAAGCTAACAAAATTATTGGAGCTTTATCAACTTATCAAGGCCAGTTGGCTAATGTAGAGGTTGCTGAAGAGATACTTGAGAAAAACCATATTGATAAGAATACAGACCCTTATCAAATGAAGAAAGTCTTGGAAGAAGTACAGTTAGAAAGAGCTGCTCTTAAAGAAAAACGTGATACGGTAGTAGCTAACTTAACCAAATACAAAACAATTGAGCAAGAGAAACAGCAGCATCAAAACAAAGAGAAGAAACAACAGCTTTAAAATATATCATTCAATAGGAATTGAAAACTGAATGGGGTATAATAACATAATGAATAATACAAATTTGAAAAAAACGATTGTTTTGATTGCTTTATTGACTGTGTTTTCGTTTATTACCCCCTTACTTTTAGATACTTTTCTTGGAGGACTATCTTTAGGAGAATTGTTGTCGTTTTATGCATCAATTTTTGGAACACTAATAACCTTAGTAGGTGTTGTTATGACCTTGAATTATCAAACACGACAATCAATGAGTGATGACGAGATCAAATATAAGCCTATCCTGAAAATTGATTCTGTTCCAACGGAATGTAAGGATTTTATTGGGAGGCGAGAAGTTCCTATTCTGTTTCCACCTAGTTATTCAATAAATGAATTTGATCAAGGAGATTTGAAGGATCCGTACTATTATCAATACAATGAAAACACAGAATTTCATATGATTATAAAAAATAAGGGTAGAGGGGAGGCAACGGCAGTTTCCCTAGACTCAGCAAAAATAGAGGACGTTAGTTGGGATGAGGAAAGTCATTTATATATTGGCACAAGTTTGCCGCTTTCCTTAGGTGATGAACTCTTAGTAGATGATCGAGTTGATATAATTGTGACTTTCCCAAAATTTTTATTTTTGAAAAAAGATGAAGACTATAATACTATCTTTATTGAGTTGATGTTGTCTTATGGTGATATGTTTGAAAGGAATAGACGAAAGTTGACAATATTATCAGAATTTCGGATAGACCCTTTAAAAAAAGAAAACACTCCTCACTTTTATAAAGACGGTTATGACTATTATCAGGTAAAGGTTAGATATATGGGGTCACAACAAAAAATAGAAGGACAGTAGGCTGTAGCCTATTGTCCTTTTTTTATTTTATTGCTATGATAGGCTTTGATAAACGGACAATAGGGTTAGGCAAAACAAGGAGGACAAAATGGCAAGAATTGGTTACGCTAGAGTAAGTACAATCGATCAGAATTTAGACCGACAGCTTGAACAACTGAAAGATACAGAAAAGATATTTAAAGAGGCTGCAAGTGGAGCGAATAAAGAACGTCCGCAGCTTAAAACCTTACTAGATTTTATTCGTGAAGGTGATATTGTTGTTGTAACTGAGTTGGAAAGACTAGGCCGTAATAACAAGGATCTAACGTTTATAATGAACTATATTCAAGAGAAGGGGGCAACTCTGGAAGTTTTAAACCTTCCAACTCTTAGAGGGATTGAGGATGACAATTTAAGAAGGCTGCTTAACAACCTGATCTTGGAAATATACAAATACCAGGCACAGGCAGAAAGAGAACGTATTAAGGAACGTCAAGCCCAGGGAATTGCTCTAGCAAAAGCTCAAGGAAAGTACACGGGTAGAAAAGCATTATTTACGGAAGATGATGAACGACTTAAGCACGCATTTGATTTGTACTTGTCGGGCTATTCAGATAAAGATGTAGCATCTATGACTGGGATCAATGAAAGAACCTTCAGAAGATACAGAGAGAAGTACAACATAGTAAGATAATTTTTCTATAAGTTGCGTTTCTATTTTCTAGCAGTAAAAGAAATATAATCGTCTTGCTATCCCTTTAGGAACCCCCAAGCTCGTGAGCTTGGGGGTTATGCTTTCCGTTAGTCGCTATTTTCATGTATTAACAAATACATGAGGACTAAAATCAGAATTACTTGTTCCATGCTATCACCTCCTTTTCGTCAGTGATAAACCACGCTTGCGTGGTAAACTGAAAACGAAAAGAGGGGAAGAATGGAACTGTTCCAGACATGAATAACGGAAAGCGTAAGAGTTTATTAGAACAACAAGCAAATATAAATATATTTATATACATAATTATATTTATATTTTGTTGACAAATTACTAAGGTTTTAGTATAATAACAGTATCAGAATTACTTGTTCCATGTACCTCAATCGGTTCATGGAAACGTTATGGAATTTCAACGTAACGTAGTAGAGCGCAGGAGTTATCCTGCGTTTTTTTATATATATTAGAATAACTAATAATCAACATAATTATAAATATATTTATGTTGACAAATATATTTATAATGATATAATAATAGTATAGTTAATCGAATTAAAAGGAGTATCCAAATGAAAATCGTGACATTAGCTGCTATTAAAGGTGGTGTAGGGAAAACTACTTTGGCTTATAATTGGGGAGAGGATCTAGCTAGGAAAGGAAAATCTGTTCTTTTTATTGATCTCGATCATCAATGTAATTTAACTCAAACCTATAATACTTTTGAGTCTGAAGGTACCGTCGCAAATATCTTCAGACAAAAGGGTGACGTGACCATTCATCATATTAAAAATAATGTAGACCTTATCCCTGGTTATATTCGTCTGGATAATATTGAAAAAGATCTTGAAACAAAGTCTTATAAAGATATGCTACTTTACATGTGGTTAGAGGATAACTATGAAAGTAAGAATTTAGGACAATACGATTATATTATAATTGATTGTCACCCTGACTTTTCGACAGCAACTAGAAATGCGGTAATTGTTAGTCATGCGGTTATAAGTCCTGTTATTCCTTCTGAACACGGTTATCATGCTAAGTTTAATCTCAAGGAGCGTATGGAAGAGCTGAAGGCTGAGACTTTTGATTTTAAAACCAGAGAAAGTTTTGTGACAGCTAACCTATTCTTTGTCGGCAACATGATTAAACACAACACAAAATCTTCTAAGGAGTTGATAGAAGCACTAGCTGAAGAAGATGATGTTATTGGATTTATTCCACAAAAAGAACTTTTTAACCGTTCAACGATGGATAAGGTTTCCCTTCCTGAGATGAAAGAAGATAAGGTGATTTATCAACATAATAAAAAATTCTTTGATGATCTTGACGTGACTTTTGAAGAAATTACTGCTAAACTATAAATATAAACATAAATATAAACATAAACACAAATATAATTATTTCTAGGAAAGGGATATCTAATGGCATTTGATAAAAACAATAAAAATATTAGTGAAATGTTGAAGGCTACTGAAGAAAAAGAAACAAAACAAGAAGTAGTGAGGGTTGTAGAAGATTTTGAAAGAACAAAGCAGTTCCAATTCACGCTGCAACCTTCCGTGCGTGAAAAAATTGCTTTACTAGCAAAGGAGAATGGTTATCGTTCGGCTTCATCATTTCTAAATGACTACTTTAAGAACTTATAAACATAAATATAAATATAATTATGTTGACCTATTAAAAGTAGGTCTTTTTTAATACATTGGAGGGAAAATGACAGCATCATTTAGTGAATTAGAGTTTCATCAAAAATTGAGGGAAAATAATCAGCAATTTTTCCTTAAGATGGTAGCTTCTTATGAGAAGACGATAGCAGCAAGCATGAGGGCTCAAGGCTTTAAGAGAATTAATCAAAAAGAACGGACAGTGACGTTCTCTTTTGGCACCATGACTTTTTCAAGAAGTCGGTGGAAAAAAGGAGATATTATTAGAGTCCCTTTAGACGAAAAATTAGGGCTTATACCACGGCAACGCTTTTCACAAGAGTTTCTATACTTGGTGACTATTTTGGCCTCTTTTATGCCTTACCGTAAAGTCGTTGAGGTATTTGATTTATTACAAGATATTGGTATTTCAAAGAATGTCGTTCATAGGGCTGTGTCTGAAGCAGGTAATCTCATCAAGCAAAAAGAAGAGTACGATTCTTGGGCTTTATCAGAAAGTATCGAACGAAAGGAAAAAATCCAGACCGACATAATTTATATTGAAGGTGATGGTGTTTGGGTGAGAAAGTCGGAACGATCCTCCATAGAATTAAGCCATTTTGTCGTACACACGGGTTCTGATAGTAGCTGTAGAAAGAAACTGCAAAATAAATTTGAAGTTATTAACTTAAAAGTGAAAAAAGCTAAAGATACACTGCTTGATTATATAACAACTAATTTTGAGCTAGCACCAGGAACAACTATCATCACAAACTCAGATGGAGGAAAAGGCTACACCCCGTCATCATTCCGTGAATTTGTTAAATTTTGTTCCAAGGGTGAGCATATTCACTTTTGGGACCCCTACCATGTTAGTGAGGGTATCAAGAAAAATCTTACTCCTATTTCTTGCGATTTAGCTGATGCTGCAGTCAAGAAAATTAGGAAAAGAGACAGGACAGGCCTAAAGGTAATCTTAGATACAGCAGAGTCGCTATTAGAGACAGATGCTAAGATAGAGTCATTTCAGGCCTTCAAGAAACGTATCATCAATGACTTTAGCTATACGGCATCACCAAAGGATAGAGGTCTAGGGGATTTAACCATTGGTGTGATGGAGTCACAACACAGAAAAATGACATATCGAATGAAAAAACGTGGTATGTATTGGTCAGAAGAAGGTGCTGTTGCTATGGCTCAAATAATTTTGTTGTATTATTCAGGAGATTTACGGGATATATTTTTTGGTAGTTGGAGAAAAGAATACAAAAAAATAAAAAAACTAGATCATTTTGATCTAGTTAGGGGAGAAAATAAAAGTGAGCATTTGATCCCTGGAGCAAGAGTTGCACGTGATGGTTTGACTCCTATGATTAGGAAATTATGATAATAGAAAATTAAAAGAACCCTTGATATTATAGGCTTTTAAGAAACTTTATTTAGCAAAAACACTTGCAATATGCTCTAATTGTGGTATAATAATCTTATAGATAAAACACGAGAAAAAGACGGAAGGTGTTCGCGCACCTGCCGCCTTACCGATTAAACAAAGGGCAGCTTTGCTTAATCAGTTTAGAATTATTGTATCATCAAGATAACAGTAAAGTCAAGACTGAAATGAGTGAAAACGCTACACTTTTTCGGTCTTTCTTTTATGTTCTCTTGGTGATTTTAATTTCTCCCAAAACAAGACACATACGTTAATAAGTTTTTCCTTGCAATATCTCCTATTCTTTGGTAAAATCATATCTTGTGAGTGCACCTCACTTACTCGTGGAGAAAGACCATGAGTCATTAGACCAAAAGAGGAGGAAAATATCAATGGCTAAATACGAAATTCTTTATATCATTCGTCCAAACATTGAAGAAGAAGCTAAAAACGCTTTGGTAGCACGTTTCGATTCTATCTTGACTGACAACGGTGCAACTGTTGTTGAATCAAAAGATTGGGAAAAACGTCGTCTTGCATACGAAATCCAAGATTTCCGTGAAGGACTTTACCACGTTGTTAACGTTGAATCTGATAACGATTTTGCTCTTAACGAGTTTGACCGTCTTTCAAAAATCAACGGTGACATTCTTCGTCACATGATCGTTAAACTTGACGCGTAAGAAGGTAGATTATGATTAATAATGTCGTACTCGTTGGTCGCATGACCCGTGATGCGGAACTTCGTTATACACCAAGTAATGTTGCAGTTGCTACATTCAGTCTTGCAGTTAATCGTAACTTCAAGGGTGCTAATGGTGAACGTGAAACTGACTTTATTAACTGTGTTATCTGGCGCCAGCAAGCTGAAAATTTGGCTAACTGGGCTAAGAAAGGCGCATTGATTGGAATTACAGGTCGTATTCAGACTCGTAACTATGAAAATCAACAAGGTCAACGTGTTTACGTAACTGAAGTTGTCGCTGATAATTTCCAAATGTTGGAAAGCCGTGCGGCACGTGAAGGTCACAGTGGTGGTTCTTACAACGCTGGAGGATTTGATAATTCAAATTCATTCGGTGGAGGAGCTTCAACTGGTGGTTCATTTGGTGGATCACAACCTGCACAATCTACACCAAACTTCGGTCGTGATGAGAGTCCATTTGGTAATTCAAATCCAATGGATATTTCAGATGACGATCTCCCATTCTAAGAATGGACAAAACGAATTAAATATATAAAGGAGAAATAAACATGGCTCAACAACGTCGTGGCGGATTCAAACGCCGTAAAAAAGTTGATTACATCGCAGCTAACAAAATCGAATATGTTGATTACAAAGATACTGAGCTTCTTAGCCGTTTCGTTTCAGAACGTGGTAAAATTCTTCCACGTCGTGTAACAGGAACTTCAGCTAAAAACCAACGTAAAGTAACAACAGCGATTAAACGCGCTCGCGTTATGGCACTTATGCCTTACGTAAACGAAGACTAAAAATAATGCCCTCGACTGAGGGTGTTTTTTTCTGCCTTGATTTTGTAGGCTTTTGTTATTTCTAGGGCTGACAGTGGAGAGTTTTATTTTATACTTTAGGGAAAAAGAAAAACCAACTGGTCTTCTCATTTATCTTGAGGAGCTAGTTGGTTGGTTTGTGGTATATAGAGTGTGTTTTCTAAGAAATCATCAAATTTTTGGTCGTTAACGAGGATATCGACATTATCTTTGAAGACCTTGAAGCGGTTTGATAACCAGTGTGTTTTGATATCCGTCCAATTATTGAAGCGGCTCCACCTGTAAGGAAGTGTAGGGTCCTGTTTTTCAAAGACATAGATACTGCCATCTTTTTCATAAGCTATAGCCGTGTGGAAATTGCTGACATCACCAGGGCTACTTTGAAAGACTGAGAGGAGTTTAACCTTTTTTGGGAACTTGAGTCCAGCTTTTTTCCAAGCTTTAAGGAGGTCATCCGTAGACTGATAGCTGATATTATCCCCAAAGAGGAGACTATAGAGAGCTTGATCCTTGGCAGTTAGCTCTTTGTGGCGTGACTTAAGATCTATAAATTCGTTTTGAAGGGGGAGGTCCAATTTGGTGAGGTCCTCTGAACTTGTAATAAGATCATGAAGAAGGAGGAACGATGTTCGTCGGCAGTTTAAGTCATCAGTAAAATGTGATTTGTTATCTTCGAAAGTTTTTTCATTAAGGAAGGTGACAAATTGATTTTGATCCTTGCCGATTTTACTTTGGGTCCATTTTTTGACAACAGGTTGGAGGTTTGTATTTTCCTGATTGTAACGACTAATATAAGGGGCTAGATTGTCCCAGTCTTTTGTCGGAATGCCCTTGCTTTTTAAGGCTTTTGCTAGCTGTTTTTCCTGAGTAGAAGTCGTCACATTGTTAAAACTATAGTAAGCTTGATAGTTTTTCTGAGTATTCTTGTGGCCACAAGCCATAAGTAGTAGGCAGCAAGCAATGATTAGTAGAGGGAATTTGATACGCATCTATTGGAATTCTTTCTTTTGTCTATTAACTTTAACATTTTAGTATAGAATAGCCAACTGTGTCAAGATTTCTGACGTAAAAAAGCACCCATAAAGGTGCTTGAGGTTGAGAATGATTAAGATGCAGGTGCGTAAGTACTTTGAACGTTGTAGTGACGTTTGAAGAAGTATTTGGCAACACCAGCGATGACACCAATGATAAGGATCACAATTGGTGAAAGACCAGGGTTAAGGTAGCTTGGAAGAAGGGCTGTAAGACTAAAGAGAGCAAACCATGCAATAAAAGAGAGTGTGATGACGGTCATGCTGAACCACCATTTTGGACGTTCTTCTTTTGGTTTGTTATTGTGACGGTAGATGTAGTGATAAGGGGTATACATAGCAAGGCCTCCAATGAATGACACTGAAAGAAGGGTTGTGAGACCGTAGCTAGTTTGTGTACCTGAGAAACCAAAGATTGCGTTCATGATAGCAACGATGGCTAGAAGGAAGAGTGAGGTATCAAGCCACATCTTCCAAGGTGTTTTATCTGTTTCTGGCACTTCTTTGTTAGGCTTACCAGTTTCAGGTTTATGGTGTTTTTCAGGAGAGAAACTAGCAGCCCAAACAGTTGGAGCACCAAGGAGTCCACGTCCTGTAATTCCTTTTTTTTGATTTTCGATAAGTTCAGGAATGACATTGCCAAGAATGTCTTTGATTTCTTGGTCTGATTTACCATCTTTGATGAGTTGGTTAGTTGCGATGTGGATAAATTCTTGGTTTTTCTTGGTGAGTTTTTGGATGTCCATGAGATGACCTTTCGATAAATAGTATTATTTTTTTAGTTTTGTAGTTTAGGGAAAAGAAGAGGCTCTATGTTAGAACCATTTTTTCCTGATAAAGTAGATAACAACGCAGGATGACCCGAAGGCTGCCATGAAGAAGATGACCCAAAAGGCGTTATCTAAATCGTTTAGAGGCATAGAATTGTTTTTAAAGTTCATACCGTAGGCGGAGAAGATAACGGTTGGGATGTCCAGAGCCATAGTCATGAGAGCGAGTGTTTTCATGATTGTGTTCTGGTTATTGCCGATAATAGAGGCAGAGGTTTCAGCCATGGCATTCAAGACATTTTCATAGATGCCTGCCATCTCAATGGCCTGTTGGGTTTCGACCAGTGTATCTTCCAAGAGATCCTCGTCCTCGATATATTTTTTCAAGCTAGAGGCGTTACCTGTTAGCTTTTTGACAATTCGCTCATTCATCTTAAGTGAGGCTTTTAGATAGACAATGGATTTTTCCAATTCCATCATGTCAATCAAGTGCTCGTTTTTAGTCGCATTTTCCAACTGAGCTTCCAATTTATCACTCTGACGGTCGATAGAGCGTAGGGCAGTTAGGTAAAGTTGAGCATTGCGATAGAGAATCTGAAAGACAAAACGGGTCTTCATGAAGGTGTAGAAGTTACGTACACGGTGGTTGAGGAAGTTATCCATGAGACTAATGTCCTCAAGACAAGTAGTAACAACCACCTCATCGGTAACGATGATACCCAATGGAATAGTGACGTAGTAGCTTTTGTTATTACGCTCTTCATGGGTTGGAACGTCGACCAGAATTAGGGTGTAGTCATCTTCGACATCGATACGTGAAGTTTCTTCCACGTCCAGAGGGGCACGGAGGTCTTGAATATCAATGTTAAACCGTTCTGCGACCTTCATGGCTTCTTCTTGGGAAGGGTTCACCAAATGAATCCAAGCACCAGGCTCGAATGTTTCAATTTCATTGAATTCTTTTCCGGTGGATAAGAACATCTGTTTCAATGGGAACCCCTCCTTCGTCATTAAGTAAGCGCTAGCGTCTTGATTATAAAAGGATTTGTAGAATCGCTTTTAAGTCCAATTAACACTGCTCTTAACTTTTTTAGTGCTGTCAAAAGAGGCTTGGGATGATGTTCCTTGCCTTTTTTAGACACTCCACCATTATACTACATTTGAAACATTTTTGGGCTGGATAAATTGAAATTTTGTTATAATTATGAGAGAAAGTCGGGATGGATTTTCCATCCGTCTGTAGAAAGGAGCGGCAGTAGCTTTTGGGCTAGGGCCTCTTAAAAATATGCAAGATAAGTTAGTGATTCATGGAGCAAGAGCTCACAATTTAAAAAATATCGATGTGGAGATTCCGCGTGATAAACTGGTGGTGGTGACGGGCTTGTCAGGTTCTGGTAAGTCTTCCTTGGCCTTTGATACCATCTATGCAGAGGGGCAACGTCGTTATGTGGAAAGTCTCTCAGCCTATGCCCGCCAGTTTTTGGGAAATATGGAGAAACCTGATGTGGACTCGATTGATGGTTTGAGTCCTGCCATCTCCATTGACCAGAAAACAACAAGCAAAAACCCTCGTTCGACGGTCGGAACGGCAACAGAGATTAATGACTATCTTCGTCTTCTGTATGCGCGTGTGGGTGTCCCTTATTGTCCTAATGGTCATGGAGCCATTCAGTCGTCCTCTGTGGAACAGATTGTGGACGAGGTTCTAGCTCTTCCTGAGCGTACGCGTATGCAGATTTTAGCGCCGATTGTTCGTCGTAGAAAAGGGCAACACAAGGCCGTTTTTGAGCGTGTACAAAAGGACGGTTATGTTCGTGTTCGTGTAGATGGTGAGATTTACGATGTCACAGAAGTGCCAGAGTTGTCTAAGTCTAAGATGCATAATATCGAAGTGGTTGTGGACCGCTTGGTGAATAAGGATGGTATCCGTAGTCGTCTCTTTGATTCGGTTGAGGCGGCCCTACGTTTAGCAGATGGCTACTTGATTGTGGATACCATGGATGATAATGAGCTGCTTTACTCAGAACATTATTCTTGTCCGGTTTGTGGCTTCACAGTGCCAGAGTTAGAACCTCGTCTCTTTTCATTCAATGCGCCATTCGGCTCTTGTCCGACCTGTGATGGTTTGGGTAATAAACTGGAAGTTGATATGGATTTGGTTATCCCTGATGCTAGTAAGACCTTACGTGAAGGTGCTCTGGCGCCTTGGAATCCTATTTCGTCCAACTACTATCCAGCCATGCTTGAGCAGGCTATGGAGCAGTTCGGCGTGGATATGGATACGCCATTTGAAGATCTTAAAAAAGAAGAACAAGATTTGATTCTCTACGGATCTGGGGATCGTGAATTCCATTTCCATTATGTTAATGATTTTGGTGGGGTGCGTGATATTGACATTCCTTTTGAAGGGGTTGTGACTAATATCAATCGTCGCTATCACGAGACCAATAGTGATTTCACTCGCAATGTCATGCGAGGTTATATGAATGAGCTGTCATGTCCAACTTGTCATGGCTATCGTCTTAACGAAGCAGCACTCTCGGTTCGTGTTGGTGGTGAGAATGGCCTCAATATTGGTCAAATCTCTGATTTGTCTATTTCAGATCATCTTAAGGAAATCGATAACCTTGAATTAGGTGAAAACGAGGGAGTGATCGCTCGTCCAATTGTTAAGGAAATCAAGGATCGCTTGACTTTCTTAAATAATGTAGGCCTTAATTATTTGACTCTCTCTCGTATGGCTGGAACCCTTTCAGGTGGTGAGAGTCAGCGTATCCGTTTGGCGACACAGATTGGCTCTAACCTTTCTGGAGTCCTATATGTGTTGGATGAGCCTTCTATTGGGCTTCATCAGCGTGACAATGATCGCTTGATTTCAAGTCTTAAAAAGATGCGTGACTTGGGCAATACTTTGATTGTGGTGGAGCATGATGAAGATACCATGCGTGAGGCTGACTGGCTTATTGATGTGGGACCTGGTGCTGGTGCCTTTGGTGGGCAAATCATGGCCTCGGGAACCCCAGAGGAAGTGGCTAAAAACAAAAAATCAATTACTGGTCAGTACCTGTCAGGTGCTAAATCAATTCCTGTTCCTCTGGAACGCCGTGTAGGGAATGGTCGTTTTATTGAGGTTAAAGGAGCCAGTGAAAATAACCTTAAGAATGTGTCTGTCAAATTTCCACTTGGGAAATTAATCGCAGTGACAGGTGTTTCTGGTTCTGGGAAGTCAACTTTGGTTAACGGTATTCTCAAGAAAAAGATTGCCCAAGAGCTTAATCGAAACAGCGAGAAACCTGGGAAACATAAATCGGTGACTGGAATCGAGCATATCGAACGTTTGATTGATATTGACCAAAGTCCAATCGGGCGTACTCCACGTTCCAACCCTGCAACCTATACAGGCGTCTTCGACGATATTCGTGATCTTTTTGCTCAAACCAATGAGGCCAAGATTCGCGGTTACAAGAAGGGGCGTTTCTCTTTCAATGTCAAGGGTGGCCGTTGTGAAGCCTGCTCTGGTGATGGGATTATTAAGATTGAGATGCATTTCTTGCCCGATGTTTATGTACCTTGTGAGGTTTGTCATGGCACACGCTATAATTCTGAGACCTTAGAAGTTCGTTATAAGGGGAAGAATATTGCTGAAATTCTGGATATGACAGTTGATGATGCGGTTGATTTCTTTGCGGCTATCCCTAAGATTGCTCGTAAGGTGCAGACCATCAAGGACGTGGGGCTCGGGTATGTGACCCTGGGGCAACCAGCCACAACCCTATCAGGCGGTGAGGCTCAGCGTATGAAACTGGCTAGTGAGCTTCACAAACGCTCTACTGGGAAGTCTTTCTACATTCTCGATGAACCTACGACTGGTCTCCATACAGATGACATTGCTCGTCTCTTGAAGGTACTTCAGCGTTTTGCGGACGATGGTAACACGGTTCTCGTGATTGAGCACAATTTGGATGTTATTAAGACCGCAGACCATATTATTGATTTGGGTCCTGAAGGTGGTGTCGGTGGAGGTACTATCGTAGCTACAGGGACTCCAGAAGAGGTAGTAGCCGTTCCAGAAAGCTACACAGGACAATATTTGAAAGAAAAATTGACATAAAGTAAAAAGACTCTTTGAGTCTTTTTTTGCTTTAGGCTGGTTTAAGTTGAGCTTGCTATTCTATGGTTAAGAAAAAACATACAGGAGTCAGACTATGGTTAAAAAGCGTTTTTTTATAGGCTTTAATGGTATTCTTCTAGCCCTATTTCTAGATGTTTGTCTTTTGATTAGCATCCGTACAGTGGATCATCACGGCCATTTTCAATCAGCAACAGATAAATGGGAGACTTTGCTTTACGTTTTAGGACTTTATTTTAGTTTTCTCCTTTTTGAGGTTATTATTTATCTTATTCTGAAACACCGTAGAAATAAACAAGTTTTGGAACAGGTCTTATAAAGGCCTGGATTTTTGTGTTGAGTGATAGTGACATTTATGTCACTATTTTTTTGAAAAGAGAGAACCTATAATGACCTTATAGCCAAACCCACTAGGTTATCAAGACAATTAGTTTTTGAATAGTCCAAGTGGTTATTGCTGTATTTATTTTTGACAAGAAAGGAGAAATAAGAATGCGAACTAAGGCATATGGCGAAGAGCTCACTGCTGAAACGTTAGAAAATGTCACAGGGGGTGATTTTGTATCTAGACCTCAAACCTTACCTGAACGATTGGGTTGGAACAAATGGTGGTTGAAAAGAAGACCTCCTTATGGCGATTAGAAGTTACCATGAGTACCAAATATGGGAAAGAGAAATATGGATAAACAGAAGAATAATCTTATTAGAAGTTTAAGCATTGTTATCGTGATTGTCTGGCTATTTATTGTGATCATAAATGCTACGCTAAGTCTCACCGAAGGCGTTGCCTTTATTGACCATTGTCTCGTCTGGTCAACACTTTCGCTAGCTTTTTCTTTGTTTGCGCTTAGGGTAGCGGGTAAGGATAAGGAGAAATGATTTTCTCTGCTAATTGTTATAGTCTTAGGTTGAGTTTCTTTGCTTAGCCTTTTCTTTTTGTCTTTAATTCTATGGAATGGTGACATTTATGTCACTATTTTTTATCTTGTTAAGCTCTTATAATGAAGTCATAGCTTGGACTTAGTAGCTAAGAGCTGGTGAGAAAGCTAACTTTAGAATTTTATTTAGAAAGGAGCTTTGTAATGTTAGAAGAAAAACAATTATTTACGGTGTTGTCCAATGATGATTTAGAACAAATCAGTGGTGGTTTCAATCCAGTTAAATATGGTAAGTACGTTATTAACGAATTTGTAAAAGGTTTTCGTCAAGCGTGGTAGGTAGTCGAAGTCAATGAAATAAAGAATAGGAGAGAACATGAAAAATACATTTCAAAAAATTGATATTAAAGATTTAGCAATTGTAGTTGGTGGAAGTATTTACTCATCTGTAGGATATGGAGTCGGAGTAGTTACTCACACGGTTTATGATTTTGGTCGTGGATTTGTAGATGGATTTAGAGGTTAAGGGAAAATGTATATGGATACAATGATGATGGATAAATTTGATTCTTTAACCTTTGATAAGCTTTCTGAAATTGTTGGGGGAAATGTAGCATATGACATTGGTTATGGAGTTGGACAAGTAAGTTATATTGCAGTTGAGATTTTAAAACTGAGAAAAATAAGATAGCAGATTATTAAATAACTCTTATTTTCATGAGAGTTAAAAAGAATAAGCGTTATAAGTTTTCATCGTCCAAGTGAACTATTCACTTGGATGTTAAAGATTTATATTAGAAATATATTTAAACAAAGAAAGGTAAATACATGACAGTGCTAGCGGTGAAAGGCTTAACCTATAGTTTTGGAAAGCAAACCGTTTTGGATAATATCTCGTTCACGTTAGAGAAGGGGGATATTGCCGGTTTGATTGGTAATAATGGTGCAGGGAAGACAACCCTGATGAAACTAGTTTCAGGTATTTTGGCAGGACCCAAGGATATTATTGACTTAAAAACAAGAACTGTAGGAGCCTTGATTGAAGCTCCAGCCCTATATCCTAACATGACTGTTGAAGCAAACCTTAAATTTTATTGTAAATTGTACAGTAAGGATTATGAGTTGATTGACCGTTATAAGGACGAGTTGGAGGTAGCAGCCTATCTTAAACGCAAGGCTTCCAAATTGTCTTTGGGAATGAAGCAACGTGTGGGTTTGTTTATCGCCTTAGTTGCTTCAGATGAACTCATCCTTCTTGATGAGCCTACAAATGGTCTAGACCCTAATGGAATCAACAGTCTCCTCACATTAATTAAAAAGTTAGCTAAAAATCATGGCCTAACCTTTATTATCTCAAGTCATATCCTGTCTAACCTTGAACAGGTTTGTACGAAAAACTTTTTGTTGAAGAATCATAAGCTGATTTACTTAGATGACAGTAATAATGTCAAATACAAGATTTATACTGAGGATTTAAGTTTGAAGTCATTGATGTCTCTGCTCAAATTAAATGGTCTATCTTTTGAACGACAAAAGCATGACATCTTAGTCAAAGGATTAGCAGCTGTTAAGCAGGTTATGGATCGGGAGGGGATTCCTTTTACTTATGAAAAAGAAGGATTAAGTGAGGTGCTATTCAATGAAAAGTAAATTGAGAACGGTATTTTTAAAGCAGGAATGTGTGACGAGGAGTGTTTTTATTTGTCTTGGATTGGTAGCCTTGATTGGTGCAATTGTAATCTTATGTGATGGCTATAAGGGAGATTACCTTGGGCCATCAGCGATTATTGCCAGTTATTCCTTTATCGTGGATATCGTCTTTGCTTATCTAGCAGTATCTAGTCTTGGACGAGAATTTCAGAATCGAACAATTAATATGATTCGGGTGTCTTCCTTATCTGGACGCGAGGTTATTCTTCGAAAACTCTTAAGTTTCCTTGTGTTATCTATAGTTGCTGCTACTATTTTGGTTTTGGAGTTGGCCTTCTACAAGTATTCTGTGCAGCATGTAGATTTTTCTTTGTGGGATTATATCAGAGACATCTATATTGATTTCCTACTCTATGGAGCCTTTATTTATATGGTTTCCTCTTTGCTTGTCTTGTTTGTAAAAAATACCTTGACAGCCTTTGTAACGGCTTATTTTGGAGTAACAGGAATGACTTTCTTCACCCTCTATTTGGCTAGTTTAGGGGATACCATGACTAAGCTGATGACTTATGTGCCATTTAGTTTTATGCGAGCAGTTTTTACTAGCGGTCAACAGTTCTTCAGTCTTCGCGAAGCCCTTGTTTTGTTTGCTTGGACTCTGGTTTTGCTCTTCTTTGCGCCAACTATCTACGAAAAGCGAGCCTTTGTATAATGCTAATAAAGTCAGAGTTTCATCTGGCTTTTTCTTTATGACATCAAAAAAACACTCTAAAATGCCAATTTAATCCTTTAAAGTCTGAAAATTTGGTATAATTAACCTAAAATACCAAAGGAGTAATTCATAATGCAACTTAGACTTGAACGATTTGATGCCAAACTTGCCCAATCAGGCCTTGATGCCTTGTTGGTGACAGGACAAAAAAATATCTATTATTTAACAGATTTCTGGGGGACAAATGCGACTGTCTTCATTACTAAGAATCGTCGCCTCTTCTTAACGGATTCACGTTATACCCTCATTGCCAAACAATCTGTGCATGGCTTTGATATTATCGAAAGTAAGGATCCGCTTAAGGATATTGTTAAAATTATCGAGGCTGATAAACTGGAAATAATCGGATTTGATAATCAGGTATCATTTGCTTACTATCAAGGTCTTCAAGCGATTTTTGAAGGCTACACTTTATCACCACAAAGCAACTTCATGGAAGAGTTGCGTATGATCAAGGACGAAAAAGAATTGGCAACTATCCGTAAGGCTTGTTCTATCTCAGACCGTGCCTTTACAGATGTGCTTGATTTCATTAAACCCGGTCAAACAACAGAGCTACAAGTGGCAAACTTCCTAGATTTCCGTATGCGTGAGTACGGAGCTTCAGGGGTTTCCTTTGAGTCTATCATTGCTTCAGGTTACCGTTCTGCTATGCCTCATGGGGTTGCTTCAGAAAAGGTTATCCAATCTGGTGAAACCTTAACGATGGACTTTGGTTGCTACTACAACCACTACGTTAGCGATATGACTCGTACTATCCATATTGGTGACACCACTGATGAGGAGCGTGAAATTTATGATATCGTTCTACGTTCTAACCAGGCCTTGATTGACGCAGCTAAGGCTGGTATGACACGTCGTGACTATGATAAGGTTGCGCGTGATGTTATTGTCGAAGCGGGGTACGGTGACTACTTTACACATGGTATTGGACATGGTATCGGTCTTGACATTCACGAGATTCCTTACTTTGGTAACTCTGATGAGACTATCGAAGCTGGTATGGTCTTGACGGACGAGCCAGGTGTTTATTTGGCTGATAAATACGGTGTTCGTATCGAAGATGACATCATTATCACAGAAAATGGTTGTGAATTGATTACCCTTGCGCCTAAGGAATTGATTGTTCTCTAAGATTTGGAGGAATACTTTATGCCAAACCGTTTATCTTGGCAAGATTATTTTATGGCTAATGCAGAGCTGATTTCTAAGCGTTCTACGTGTGACCGTGCCTTTGTTGGAGCTGTTTTAGTCAAGGACAAGCGTATTATCGCTACAGGTTATAACGGCGGAGTTTCTGAGACTGATAACTGTAACGAAGTAGGCCACTATATGGAAGATGGTCATTGTATTCGTACGGTACACGCAGAGATGAATGCCCTTATCCAATGTGCCAAAGAGGGGATTTCTACCAAAAATACAGAGATTTATGTGACTCATTTTCCTTGTATCAACTGTACCAAAGCTCTCTTGCAAGCTGGTATTGTTAAGATTACATACAAGGCCAATTATAGGCCCCATCCCTTTGCGATTGAATTGATGGAACAAAAAGGCGTTTCTTATTTGCAACATGATGTTCCAGAGGTTCACTTAGGAATGGATGACTAGTTTGTTCTTTGAAAAAAGCCTGAGGATTGGGCTTGAATCTATAAAACATTTGAGCCATGCTATCATTTATGGTAAAATAAACTGATAATAATTTTTTACAAAGAGGTATTTAATAATGATTGAAGCAAGTAAACTCCGTGCGGGTATGACTTTCGTAACTAACGATGGCAAATTGATCAAAGTTCTTGAAGCTAGCCACCACAAACCTGGTAAAGGTAACACAATCATGCGTATGAAATTGCGTGATGTTCGTTCAGGTTCAACTTTTGATACTAGCTATCGTCCAGAAGAAAAATTTGAACAAGCAATCATCGAAACAGTACCAGCGCAATACTTGTACCAAATGGATGATACTGCATACTTCATGAACACTGAAACATATGACCAATATGAAATCCCAGTAGCCAACGTTCAAGAAGAATTGAAATTTATCCTTGAAAACTCAGATGTAAAAATCCAATTCTACGGAACAGAAGTTATTGGTGTTCAAGTGCCAACAACTGTTGAATTGACTGTTACTGAAACACAACCATCAATCAAAGGTGCAACAGTTACAGGTTCAGGTAAACCTGCAACACTTGAAACTGGTCTTGTGGTTAACGTTCCAGACTTTATCGAAGCTGGTCAAAAATTGGTTATCAACACAGCTGAAGGTACTTACGTATCACGTGCCTAAGCCCGACTAAGTCTTTCAAACCACTGGTTTGAAGGCTTTATTTTCCAAACTAACGGAAAGGAAACATGCGATGACTACAGAAAATATCGGTGAAATTGTAATTGCCCCTCGCGTGCTCGAAGTGATTACAGGTATCGCTGCAACTAAAGTGGAAGGTGTTTACGCCCTTCAAAATAAAAATGTTACGGATAGTCTCAGCAAAACAAGCTTGGGACGTGGTGTTTACCTCCGAACAGAAGAAGATGGTACTGTAAATGCTGATATCTACGTCTCACTTCAGTATGGGGTTAACGTACCAGCGGTTTCAATTGAAATTCAAAAGGCTGTTAAAGCAGCTGTCTATGATATGGCAGAAGTGGCAATTTCAGAAGTCAATGTTCACGTTGAATCTATTGTTACTGAAAAGTCACAAAAACCAGACTTGGCTGAATTGTTTAACGAGGATTTTTTGAATGACTAATATCTTTAAAGATTCACGTCGTGACCTTCGTGAGCGTGCTTTTCAAACGCTTTTTGCCCTTGAATTTGGTGGAGAAGCTCTGGAACAAGCACATTTCGCTTACACTTATGACAAGCCAATTGACGAAGAAACTGAAGTTGATGTACCAGCCTTTCTTCTTAGCCTAGTAACAGGTGTCCGTGAAGAGTTGGCCCAACTTGATAGTCAAATTGAAGAAAAGTTGAAAGAGGGTTGGAGCCTCTCACGTTTGATTGTGACAGATCGTACTCTCCTTCGTTTGGGACTTTATGAAATCACGTCATTTGAAGAAACACCAGGACGTGTAGCTATTAACGAAATCATTGAAATCGCTAAAAAATATTCTGATGAAACATCTGCTAAGTTCATTAATGGTGTACTTAGTCAGTTTGTGACAGATGAAGCATAAGCAAAAGAAGTTGAACGTTGTTTCAACTTCTTTTTTTCTACAAATGTAACAAGAAAAAGTCGCAAGCGGAGATTTCTTGCGACTTTCATTTATATACTGCCACCAGCAATCAGACTCACTGGAAGTACATAATCACGATTAACTGTTTTGCCTTTAATTTTCTTGAGAAGAATTTCGACACAAAGCTTAGCAATTTCATCCAAAGGTTGTTGGATAGTTGCTAACTCTGGGTAGAAGTGACGGATAAAGGCGGTACCGTCATAACCGATGATTTTTAGGTCATCTGGGATAGAAAGTCCCAATTGTCTAGCTATCTTCATAACCAAGATAGCTGTTAAATCGTCCGAAACAAAGATGCCATCTGGTTTTTCACGAGAGATAATAGATTTGATTTCTAATTCTCGTCGCATGAGAGACAAATCGTTTGGAACAGGACAAATAATACCTTTCTTGTCCAATTCATAATTAAAACCTAGTTGACGAAGTCCTGTTGGAGAATCCGAATTATCATAGCCTGTAATCATGACAATGCGTTGACAGCCAGCCTTGACCATAGCTCTTGCGGCTAACTTGCCACCTTCAAAGTTGTCAGACGAAACAATGGGAATCTTTGGAGCGAGATTACGGTCGAAGGCAACGATGGGAGCTTCAACCTTCTCATAATCCTCAATACCAAGATTGTGACTAGACGAGATGATGCCGTCACATTGGTTGGCGGCAAGCATCTCCAAATAGTCTCTCTCCTTGTTAGGATCATGCTCACTATTACAAATAATGGTTTTATAGCCTTGCTTAAAGAGTTCATCCTCAAGACGTTCAATAAGTTCGGCATAAAATATATTGGAAATATTTGGGAAAATCAAGCCAACGAGTTTGGCCGACTTTCCTTGAAGACCTCGAGCTAAATTATTTGGTTTATAGTTGAGTTCTTGCATAGCAGCGTGAACTTTGTCAATGGTCTTCTGTGAGAGGTAGCCCTTTTTGTTTATGACGCGAGAAACTGTGGTTGGGCTCACACCAGCCAGTTCGGCAACGTCAGTAAGCTTTGCGACCATAAATCACCTTAGTATTTCAAGTCGAAGTAGTGCCCAGAAACGTTTCCTGATGTTACTTTGATACCAGTTTGTTCTGCACTTGGGAAAACACGACTAGTGAAGACTTTCTCACCTTTGTTGAAGTAAATTTCAACGATTGAGTTATCTACAAAGATGTTTGCTGTTGCAGCATGACCGGCATCAAGTGTACATTCACGACTTGTTCCAAAGTCAGTAGCATATTGTTCACCAGCTTTAGAACGGTCAAGGATAACTTTTCCGTTTTCAGTATCAACTGTAAGTGACAAGCCATTCCCTTCTTGGTCTGCGAAGAGGACAAGTTCTGTTTGAGTGTTAGCTTCAAAGTTAAGTTCAAGCTCGTAAGTGTTAGTTGTTGCCGTTTTTTCAGAGAAATCTTCTTGGCTAGCACGTAAGCTTGTAATGGCTTCGACTGGATATTGGTAGAGTTTGCCATCTTTAATAGACAATTCTTTAACCAAGCTCATAGCCCCTTGGTAGTCGTATTTGTCAGTTGGATAGTCCACATCTGGAAGACCGATCCAGCTGACAATAAGGGCACGACCATCTGGAGTATTAAAGCCTTGAGTTGCATATGCTTCAAATCCGTAGTCCAAGTTGATAATTGGTGTGCCATCAACGAGGGCAGGTTTTTCTGTGTCGAAATCTTGGAAAATCTTATAAGTGTTAGGGTAGATGTTACCGTAGTCAAGTTCAGCTTTATCGAGACCTTGTGGGCTATAAAGAAGAACAGGTTTGCCATCTACAAAGACAAGGTTAGGACACTCAATCATGTACTCTGACCCAGTGCCACCAAAGTCAAGATTACCAACCTCAACCCAGTTTTCGACATCATTGTCTACTGCCTTGTAAAGTTTGATATAACCTTGTTTATCGTGGTTTTGAGCACCTACGATAGCGTAGAATTGTCCCTTGTAATCGAAGATTTGAGGGTCACGGAAGTGCCCAGTAGCGTCAGCAGGTTGTTTGATAAGAACCTTGTCGAATTTTTCGATTTTGCCGTCTTTATCCATCCAAGCGCCGATTTGACGTGGGTCACGAATCCAGTTTTCATCACGAACGTTCCCAGTATAGAAGATAAAGAGTTTATCACCGATTTGATAAGCAGAACCTGAGTAGGCACCGTGGCTATCATTTTCATGGTCTGGCAAGAGTTTGACACCAGTTTCTGTAAAGTGAACCAAATCTTCAGTTTCAGTATGCACCCATTGTTTCAAACCATGAGCAGCTCCAAATGGCCAACTTTGGTAGAAAAGTTGGAACTTACCATTAAAGTAAGAAAAACCGTTTGGATCATTAAGAAGCCCTGTTTCTGGTTCGATATGGTAACTTGCACGCCAAGGTGATTTAGCGACATTTTCTCTAATCTTTGTTTTTTCTTCGTCTGTCCAATCTGCGTATGGACGGTAACGAACTTCTGTTGGTAGATTCATATTTAGTAATCTCCTAATCTATTTGTTAATAATATAGTAAACGTTTTACCTATAAAAATCAACGATTTATAACAAAAAATAAAAAAATATGCTAAACGGTTGACATATGGCAGAAAGATGCTAAAATAGTTATCGTAAAGAAAAGCTAAACGCTTTCATACCAAATTTTATTAAGGAGAATTTTGCAAATGGATAACAAACAAATTGCAAAAGAAGTCATCGATGCCCTCGGTGGACGTGAAAACGTCAACAGTGTTGCTCACTGTGCGACTCGTCTACGTGTGATGGTCAAAGATGAAAACAAAATCAATAAAGAAAAGGCTGAGAACATTGAAAAAGTTCAAGGTGCTTTCTTTAACTCAGGTCAATACCAAATGATTTTTGGTACAGGTACTGTTAACAAGATTTACGACGAAGTCGTTGCTCAAGGTCTTCCAACAGCATCTAAAGACGAGCAAAAAGCAGAAGCTGCTAAACAAGGGAACTGGTTCCAACGTGCTATCCGTTCATTCGGTGACGTTTTCGTTCCATTGCTTCCAGCTATCGTAGCGACTGGTCTTTTCATGGGTATCCGTGGAGCAATCAATAACGATACAGTTCTTGGTTTGTTCGGTACAACATCTAAAGCTTTTGCTGCTACAGATTTCTATACTTACACAGTTGTATTGACAGATACAGCCTTCGCTTTCTTCCCAGCTTTGATTTGTTGGTCAGCCTTTAACGTCTTTGGTGGTTCACCACTTCTTGGTTTGGTTCTTGGTTTGATGATGGTTAATAACGCCCTTCCAAATGCTTGGGACGTTGCATCAGGTGCAGCTAAACCAATCTACTTCTTTGATTTTATTCCTGTAGTAGGTTACCAAAACTCAGTTCTTCCAGCCTTCTTCGTAGGTTTGCTAGGTGCTAAGTTTGAGCAATGGGTTCGTAAATGGGTTCCAGACGTTCTTGACCTACTCTTGCGTCCACTTATCGTCTTCGCTGTAATGTCAGCTTTGGCCCTCTTTATTATTGGTCCTGTCTTCCATACTGTTGAAAGCTATGTTCTTGCTGCTACAGAATGGATTCTTAACTTGCCATTTGGTCTTGCTGGTCTTGTTATTGGTGGTGTTCACCAAGTTATCGTCGTTACAGGGGTTCACCACGTCTTCAACTTGCTTGAAGCTAACCTTATTGCTAATACTGGTAAAGACCCACTTAACGCAATCATCACAGCTGCTATGACTGCACAAGCTGGTGCGACACTTGCAGTTGGTGTAAAAACTAAAGATGCTAAATTGAAAGCACTTGCTTTCCCTGCAACTCTTTCAGCGGTACTTGGTATCACTGAACCAGCTATCTTCGGGGTTAACCTTCGTTTCGGTAAACCATTTATCATGGGTCTTATCGCCGGTGCTGCTGGTGGTTGGTTGGCATCAATCCTTAACCTTGCTGGTACAGGATTTGGTGTAACAATCGTTCCTGGTACACTTCTTTACCTTAACGGTCAAGTACTTAAATATGTTCTTATGGTACTTGTCACTCTTGCTCTTGGTTTCGTTCTTACTTGGATTTTCGGTTACAAAGAGGAAGAAGTTGAAGCTCAAAAAGAAGTTGTTGCTGAAGATATTGCATCTGCAGAATCAGCTCCAGTTGCATTGCAAGCTGAAACAATCGCTGCACCACTTAAAGGTGAAGTTGTAGCTTTGGAAAATGTTAATGACCCAGTCTTCTCATCAGGAGCTATGGGTAAAGGTGCCGCTATCAAACCTTCAGGTAACCAAGTAGTCGCACCATTTGATGGTGAAGTGCAAATCGCCTTCCCAACAGGTCACGCTTACGGTCTTAAATCTGATAAAGGTGCTGAAGTGCTTATCCACATCGGTATCGACACTGTCTCACTTGACGGTAAAGGATTTGATGCTAAAGTTCAAGCAAATCAACGTATTAAAAAAGGTGATGTCTTGGCTACCTTCGATAGCTCAGTAATCACTGAAGCAGGTCTTGACGATACAACTATGGTTATCGTTACAAACACTGCAGACTTCGAAGATGTTTCATCAGTAGCGACTGGTTCAGTTGCTGAAGGTGCAGACTTCATCGCAGTTAAATAATAAGCTAGAAAAGTCGAAGCCAATTCGGCTTTTTTAGTTAAATGGCTCATAAAGAAAAGTATGAAGCAGAGTAGTCTGTACCTCCTCAAACAAGGTCTCATTTAGATTGTCTTTTGCCTAGCTTTTCTTTATAATAGTATAAATAGTTATTATTGATCATAAAAGGAGATAGCTTTACCTATGGCTAAACTATACGGAAGCTTGGAAGCTGGTGGTACAAAATTTGTTTGTGCTGTCGGTGATGAGAAATTCCAAGTCGTTGAAAAAACTCAATTCCCAACAACTACACCTTATGAAACAATTGATCGTACGATTGAATTTTTCAAACGTTATGAAGACCAATTGGCTGGAATCGCTATTGGTTCATTCGGTCCAATTGATGTTGATCCAAACTCTGAAACATATGGTTTTGTGACTTCAACACCAAAACCACATTGGTCAAATGTCGACCTTCTTGGTTTGATTGCTAAAGAGTTCAATGTTCCTTTCTACTTTACGACTGATGTTAACTCATCTGCTTATGGTGAGACACTTGTTCGTAAAGGTGTTAAGAGCCTTGTTTACTACACTATCGGAACAGGTATCGGAGCTGGAGCTATTCAAAATGGTGAATTCATTGGTGGTATGGGTCATACTGAAGCTGGTCACGTATATGTACCTCTTCACCCAAATGATGTTTCTAATGAATTTAACGGAACTTGTCCATTCCACCGTGGATGTTTGGAAGGTTTGGCTGCTGGACCATCGCTCGAAGCTCGTACAGGTATTCGTGGTGAATTGATTGATCAGCACTCTGAAGTTTGGGATGTCCAAGCTTACTACATTGCTCAAGCGGCTGTCCAAGCAACAGTCCTTTACCGTCCTGAAGTTATCGTCTTTGGTGGCGGTGTTATGGGGCAAGAACACATGCTTCGTCGTGTTCGTGAAAAATTCACAGCTCTTTTGAATGGTTACCTTCCAGTACCAGATGTAAATGAGTATATTGTGACACCTGCTGTTTCAGGTAATGGTTCTGCGACGCTTGGTAACTTCGCACTTGCTAAGGACGTAGCCGACAAGCATGCAAACAAATAAACAAAATATGTAAAGTCGCTTTAAGAGATAATCTTAAGGCGTTTTGCTCTATACAGGAGGAAGTAATGGAACCTTTATTTTTAGATTCACCAATGCATGAGAAAATCTGGGGAGGGGATCGCCTCAAGACAGAGTTTGGTTACGATATTCCCAGTGAACACACTGGTGAATATTGGGCAATTTCTGCCCATCCTAATGGTGTATCTTATGTCAAAAATGGAAAATATGCTGGTTTCCACCTGGCAGAGCTTTACAAGGATAATCCAGAACTTTTTGGGAACCCCAAGACTAGTGTTTTTCCTTTGTTGACCAAGATTTTGGATGCTAATGACTGGCTCTCAGTGCAGGTACACCCTGATGATGCTTATGGACTAGAGCATGAAGGTGAGCTAGGAAAGACAGAATGTTGGTATATTATTGATGCTGAAGAGGGTGCAGAAATTATTTATGGTCACAAGGCTAAGACAAAGGAAGAGCTGGCATCCTTGATTGAAGCAGGTGATTGGGATGGACTTTTGTCGAAAACTCCTGTTAAGAAAGGTGACTTTTTCTTTGTACCAAGTGGTACCATGCATGCTATTGGTCCAGGTATCCTTATCTTAGAGACTCAACAATCTAGTGATACTACTTACCGTGTATATGATTTTGATCGTAGGGATAATCAGGGTAATAAACGTGAACTTCATATTCAACAATCTCTTGATGTCTTGAATCTAGGGAATCCTGAAAATAGTGTCCCAGCAACTGTTAAGACCTTGCAATTAGAGTCGACTTGTTTGACATCAAACTCCTTTTTTACTGTGTATAAATGGAAACTCAGTGGCTTGGTTGACTTCAAGCAATCAGCACCCTATTTGCTTTGTTCCGTACTTTCTGGCAATGGGACCATGACTATCGATTCACGCATTTATTGTCTAAAAAAAGGCGATCACTTCATTCTTCCAAATGATGTAACAGATTGGGAAATTGATGGACAATTGGAGATGATTGTCAGTCACCCTAACGAGGCTTAAGTATGAGTAATGAAAAAGTTTTAGCGGCCCTATTTGAGCGTATTGAAATCAACAAATCCTATTATTTTGAGGGAGCTTATTATCGTCTGAAAGACTATGGCGACCACATTTATGGCTTACAACGGGCAATTCCTGGTATGTGTGGTGAAAAAACAGCTTCCCCTAGCATCAAATTTTACTGGAAAAATGGTGTCTTGGACTATCAATTCTACGTTGATTTTGAAGCTAGTCCTATGATAATGAAGGCCTATAGTAGCACCGACCATGCTTTCTTTGAGCAGGCTTTTGAAAATCTTTTGCATGATTTTGAGGATATTCTAGAGAGCCAAGAAAACTCTGAGAAGTAGGTTTAAAGTATTATTGTCGATATTTTCAGTGAATCTAATAAAAAAGTTTTACTTTATTTGCGAATCCATTGTGAAAGCCCTTAAACTAGGGCTTTTTTCTTTGTCAATCCTTGAGTGATTTCTTGTTTAAAGGGGGCTTTTGTGGTAAAATATGGAGATAAAGACTGTCGAAAGGAAAAAAGATGGCAAATATATTACGCAAAATCATTGAAAATGATAAAGGCGAAATTAAGAAACTAGAAAAAACTGCCAAGAAAGTCGAGAGCTATGCTGATGCAATGGCGGCTCTTTCAGATGAAGAACTTCAGGCAAAAACAGAAGAATTTAAAAAACGATATCAAAACGGAGAAAGCCTAGACCAACTCTTGCCAGAGGCATTTGCAGTTGTTCGTGAAGGGGCAAAACGTGTCCTTGGACTTTTCCCATATCGTGTGCAAATCATGGGTGGTATCGTTCTTCACCATGGTGACGTACCAGAGATGCGTACAGGGGAAGGGAAAACCCTGACTGCGACCATGCCTGTTTACCTAAATGCTATTTCAGGTGAAGGTGTACACGTTATCACCGTTAACGAATACCTTTCAGAGCGTGATGCGACTGAAATGGGTGAGCTCTATAGTTGGCTTGGTTTGTCAGTAGGGATTAACCTTTCAGCCAAATCACCAGCTGAAAAACGTGAAGCTTACAACTGTGACATCACTTACTCAACCAACTCAGAGGTAGGTTTCGACTATCTTCGTGATAACATGGTTGTTCGTAAGGAAAACATGGTACAACGTCCATTGAACTATGCCTTGGTCGATGAGGTTGACTCAGTTCTTATCGACGAAGCTCGTACACCATTGATTGTATCAGGTCCTGTAAGTTCAGAAACTAATCAGTTATATCACCGTGCGGATGCCTTTGTTAAGACCTTGACAGAGGATGATTATGCCATTGATATTCCAACAAAAACGATTGGTTTGAATGACTCAGGTATTGACAAGGCTGAAGAATTCTTTAACTTGGACAACTTGTACGATATTGATAATGTTGCCTTGACTCACTATATTGACAACGCCCTTCGTGCCAACTACATCATGTTGCATGATATTGACTATGTGGTCAGTCCTGAGCAAGAAATTCTTATCGTTGACCAATTTACAGGTCGTACCATGGAAGGACGTCGTTTCTCAGATGGGCTCCACCAAGCCATTGAGGCAAAAGAAGGTGTGCCAGTTCAAGAAGAAACGAAGACATCTGCCTCAATCACTTACCAAAATATGTTCCGTATGTACAAGAAATTGTCAGGGATGACTGGTACTGGTAAAACTGAGGAAGATGAATTCCGTGAAATTTACAACATGCGAATTATTCCGATTCCAACTAACCGTCCAATTCAACGTATTGACCACGATGACCTTCTTTACCCTACCTTGGATGCTAAATTCCGCGCAGTGGTACAAGATGTTAAACGTCGTTATGAAAAGGGACAGCCAGTCCTTGTTGGTACGGTTGCCGTTGAAACATCTGACTTGATTTCTAAGATGTTGGTTGAAGCAGGTATTCCTCATGAAGTGCTTAATGCCAAGAACCACGAAAAAGAAGCGCATATTATCATGAATGCGGGTCAACGTGGTGCCGTTACAATTGCGACCAACATGGCCGGTCGTGGTACCGACATCAAACTTGGTGAAGGGGTTCTTGACCTTGGTGGACTCTGTGTCATTGGTACAGAGCGTCACGAAAGCCGTCGTATCGATAACCAGTTGCGTGGTCGTGCGGGACGTCAAGGGGACCCAGGAGAATCTCAATTCTATCTTTCACTTGAAGACGAATTGATGCGTCGTTTCGGTTCTGATCGTATCAAACAAGTCTTGGAACGTTTGAATGCTGATGATGAAGATATTGTTATCAAATCACGTATGTTGACACGCCAAGTGGAAGCGGCTCAAAAACGTGTCGAAGGAAATAACTACGATACTCGTAAACAAGTCCTTCAGTACGATGACGTTATGCGTGAACAACGTGAAATCATCTACGCTGAGCGTTATGATGTTATCACAGCGGAACGTGACCTTGAACCTGAGATTAAGGCTATGATTAAGCGTACGATTAACCGTACGGTAGATGGTCACAGCCGCAATGATCAAGAGGAAGCTCTTAAAGGTATCTTGAACTTTGCTCGTCAGGCCTTGGTTCCTGAGAATGCCATCTCACTTGAAGATTTACAAGAAGTGGGAGAGGTAACGAAACGTAGTGTTAATTATGACGCTATTAAAGTTTACTTGAATGAGTTAGCAGATGATGTTTATGCTCGTCAAATCAAGAAATTGCGTTCAGAGGAAGCTATCCGTGAATTCCAAAAAGTCTTGATTTTGATGGTTGTTGATAACAAGTGGACGGACCACATCGATGCTCTAGATCAATTACGTAATGCCGTTGGTTTGCGTGGTTATGCACAAAACAACCCAATCGTTGAGTATCAATCTGAAGGGTTCAAGATGTTCCAAGATATGATTGGGGCAATTGAATATGATGTGACACGTACAATGATGAAAGCACAAATTCATGAACAATCTCGTGAAAATGTGAATGAACGTGTTTCGACAACAGCAACAGGCAATATTCAGGCCCACCAAGCAGATGCTAATGGTCAAGAAATTGACTTTAGTAAGGTTGGTCGTAATGACTTCTGTCCATGTGGCTCTGGTAAGAAATTTAAAAATTGTCACGGTCGTAAACAATTTTAGGAAAAAATAGGTAATTATTATGGTTTTTAAAGCAGTAAGTGAAAAAATTGATTTTGATGCAGTTAAAGAATCAACGACATTAACAGGTGAAGCCCTTGCCAAGAAACAAGCTCGTGATAAAGAGCTTGAAGCAATCATCAAGGGTGAAGATGACCGTACGCTTTTGGTTATCGGTCCATGTTCATCTGATAATGAAGAAGCTGTTCTTGATTATGCTCACCGTTTGGCTAAACTTCAAGAAGAAGTTAAAGATAAAGTCTTTATGGTTATGCGTGTCTATACAGCTAAACCTCGTACAAATGGTGATGGCTATAAAGGACTTGTACACCAACCTGATGCTGAAGGGAAACCAAACCTAATTAACGGTATCAAGGCTGTGCGTAATCTTCACTACCGTGTTATCACTGAAACTGGTATCACAACTGCTGATGAAATGCTTTACCCAGAAAACCTTCCTTTGGTAGATGACCTTGTGTCATACATTGCCGTTGGTGCACGTTCTGTAGAAGACCAACAACACCGTTTTGTTGCGTCAGGTATTGATGTTCCAACTGGTATGAAGAACCCAACATCAGGGAACCTTAACGTCATGTTTAATGGTATCTACGCCGCACAAAACAAACAAAACTTCCTCTTTAACGGTGAAGAAGTTGAAACTCCAGGGAACGCATTGGCACACGTTATTCTTCGTGGTTCAACGAATGAATATGGTAAAAACGTGCCTAACTTCTACTATGATGATGTTCTTGAAACAATCGAACACTATGAACAAATGGGCCTTGAAAATCCATTCATCGTTATTGATACAAACCATGATAACTCAGGTAAACGTTACTTGGAACAAATCCGTATCGTTCGTCAAACCTTGATTAACCGTGATTGGAATGAAAAAATCAACAAAGTGGCACGTGGTTTCATGATTGAATCTTACCTTGAAGATGGCCGTCAAGATGCGCCAGATGTCTATGGTAAATCAATCACTGACCCATGTCTTGGTTGGGATAAGACAGAAGAATTGATTCGTGAAATCCACGATACTTTGTCAAAATAATAAGGTAACAGAAACCATATATGGGGAGTGAACCGTTTGGATGACCAAGCGGTTCGCTCTCTTTTCACAAAGAGAGGGAAATAGATGGGAATTCATCAAAATAGTCCGCTGATTGATGTAGCGGAAGTAAGGAAATTGCATGCTCTTACGGGAGACGCACTAGTAACTAAACAGGCTAATGATGAGGCCTTGGCAAAAATTATCAAGGGTGAGGACAAACGTATTCTCTTGGTTATTGGTCCATGTTCATCTGATAATGAAGAAGCCGTTCTTGACTATGCTCACCGTTTGGCCAAACTTCAGGAAGAAGTGAAGGACAAAATCTTTATTGTTATGCGTGTTTATACAGCTAAACCACGTACTAATGGGGACGGTTATAAGGGGCTTATCCACCAGCCAGATGCAGAGGGTGATGTAGACCTTCTTGCTGGGGTTAAGGCGGTTCGCCACCTTCAGTCACGTATTATTACTGAAACAGGCCTCCCAATCGCTGATGAGATGCTTTATCCGTCAAATCTTTCCTTCTTTGATGATTTGCTTAGCTACCACGCTGTTGGAGCACGTTCGGTTGAGGACCAAGAACACCGCTTTGTAGCTTCAGGTATTGATGTGCCAATTGGTTTGAAGAACCCAACGTCAGGGAATTTGAATGTCATGTTTAATGGTATCTATGCTGCGCAGAACCAACAGCATTTCCTTTACAATGGCGCTGAAGTTAAAACAGATGGTAACCCACTCGCTCACGCTATCTTGCGTGGTGCCAACAATGAAAATAGTCAGAACATTGTCAACTACCATTTCGAAGACTTGGTTAAGGCTTTGGACAAGTATAGTGCATTTAATTTGGAAAACCCATTTATTCTTGTTGATACAAACCATGATAACTCTGGTAAAAACTTCATGGAACAAGTTCGCATTGTGCGTGAAGTCCTTCTTAACCGTGAGTGGGATGAGCGTATCGCGGATACCGTGCGTGGCTTTATGATTGAGTCTTACCTTGAGGATGGTCGTCAAGACACACCTGAAGTTTACGGTAAATCAATCACAGATCCATGTCTTGGTTGGGATAAGACAGATAGTCTTATTCGTGAAATCCACAATCGACTTTCGTAACAATTATGATTTTTGGACATGGTATAGACTTGCAGGAAATTTCAGCTGTTAAAAAGGCTTATGACCGCAATCCACGTTTTGCAAAAAAGGTATTGACACCAAAAGAGTGGGAGCGTTTTGAATCCCTTTCTGGCAATCGTCAGATATCCTATTTAGCAGGTCGCTGGGCCGGTAAGGAAGCATTTTCAAAGGCCTGGGGTACAGGTATTGGAGCAGTCGGCTTTAAGGATATTGAAATTTTGACCAATGACAAGGGCGCGCCAGTGGTGACCCAGTCGCCTTTTGAAGGCAATGTCTTCATCTCGATTTCTCATAGCGGTGATTTTGTTCAGGCAAGTGTCATTTTAGAAAAAAACTAAGAGATAGATGTTGGAAGAGGATAGCTTATGATTTCAAGTTTACATCGACCAACCTTGGCAAAGGTTGATCTATCAGCAATTTCAGAAAATATTGAACAAGTGGTTAGTCACATTCCTAAAAAGGTGCAGACTTTTGCAGTTGTTAAGGCCAACGCTTATGGTCATGGGGCTGTTGCGGTGGCCAAGCATTTGTCTAAACAGGTAGATGGTTTTTGTGTTTCCAACCTAGACGAGGCACTTGAACTCCGTCAGGCTGGCTTAGAGCAACCGATACTTATTTTAGGAGTCGTCTTGCCAGACGAGGTTCCTTTGGCTATTCAAGAAAACATCACTCTGACGGTAGCTTCGCTTGAGTGGTTGGAAATAGCTAAGAAGCAAGGGCTTGATTTGACTGGTTTGACCTGTCATATTAAGATTGATTCAGGTATGGGACGCATTGGGGTGCGTAGCCAAGGAGATGCAGATAGTTTGATTGCTGGTCTGAAGTCACTTGGTGCGGATGTCGAAGGTATTTTTACCCATTTTGCAACAGCTGATGAGGCAGATGATAGTAAATTCAAGCGTCAATTGGCCTTCTTCACGGATTTGGTTAATAACTTGGTGGACCGCCCTCGCTTGGTACATGCTAGCAACTCTGCGACAAGTATCTGGCATGCAGAAACAGTCTTTAATGCGGTACGTCTAGGTGTCGTCATCTATGGTCTCAATCCTAGTGGCAGTGCTTTAGACCTTCCCTATAACATTCGTCCTGCTTTAAGCTTGGAGACAGCACTTGTTCATGTTAAGACCCTGCCAGCAGGTCAAGATGTGGGTTATGGTGCAACGTATACGACGACAGCTGATGAGGTTATTGGAACCATTCCGATTGGCTATGCGGATGGTTGGACCAGAGATTTACAAGGTTTCCACGTTGTTGTGGATGGCCAGCTTTGTCCTATTGTTGGGCGTGTGTCTATGGACCAGATCACTGTTCGACTTCCTAAGGTTTATCCCCTAGGAACTCCTGTCACTCTTATGGGGGAAAATGGGGGAGCAAGCATCACTGCGACAGAGGTGGCTGAAAAACGTGGCACTATCAACTACGAAGTCCTTTGTTTGCTTAGTGATCGTGTACCTCGTAGCTATGACTAATATAAATAAAGAGAAATCCAGTTTGATACTGGATTTTTTGATTTTAGTGAAGACCATTTTCATGTGTTATAATAGCTGATAAGGCTTCCTCTTTCACGAGGAGAAGAACACGATAGAAATGATAGAGGATATGATTCGACTAGATTCACCAATTGCGGATTTGAAAGGTTTTGGTCCTAAGTCCGCTGAAAAATTTACCAAATTAGATTTGCACACGGTTGGGGACCTCTTGCTTTATTTTCCTTTCCGATATGAAGATTTTAAGAGTAAGTCTATCTTTGAACTGATGGATGGCGAAAAGGCTGTTATTACGGGAACGGTGGTGACCCCTGCTAATGTGCAATATTATGGCTTTAAACGTAATCGTCTGAGTTTTAAAATCAAGCAAGGAGAAGCAGTGATTGCCATTAGTTTCTTCAACCAGCCTTATCTTGTAGACAAGATTGAGATGGGGGCAGAAGTGGCTATTTTTGGCAAATGGGACCAGAAGAAGTCTGCAGTGACTGGCATGAAAGTCTTGGCTCAAGTTGAGGACGATATGCAGCCAGTCTATCATGTGGCCCAGGGTGTTAGTCAGGCCCAGCTGATAAAGGCTATAAAGGCAGCTTTTGATAGTGGGGCCTTGAATTTGTTGGAGGAGAGTCTCCCACAGGTGCTTATGGACAAGTATCGTCTCATGGGACGCCAAGAGGCTGTGCGTGCCATGCATTTTCCGAAAGATTTGGCTGAATATAAGCAGGCTCTACGTAGGACAAAGTTTGAGGAGCTCTTTTATTTCCAGATGAATTTACAGGTACTGAAGGCTGAGAATAAGTCCGAAACCAATGGTCTAGCAATTGCTTACGATGAAGCTAAAATCAAAGACAAAATTGCAGAATTACCATTTCCCTTGACAGAAGCCCAACAGCGCAGTTTATCGGAAATCCTAGCTGATATGAAATCTGGGGCTCATATGAACCGTCTCTTACAAGGAGATGTGGGCTCAGGGAAAACAGTTATCGCTAGCCTTGCCATGTATGGAGCCTATACGGCAGGCTTGCAGTCTGCCCTCATGGTACCGACGGAAATCTTAGCAGAGCAGCACTATCAAAGTTTACAGGGGCTTTTTCCTGAGCTAGAGGTAGTGCTCCTAACTTCTGGGATGAAGGCGGCGGACAAAAAAGTAGCTCTTTCCAAAATCGAATCTGGGGAGGCTCAGATGATCGTGGGGACTCACTCACTGATTCAGGATGCTGTGACTTATCACAGGCTTGGGCTAGTAATTACTGATGAGCAGCACCGTTTTGGGGTTAATCAACGTCGTATTTTCCGTGAGAAAGGTGACAATCCTGATGTCCTTATGATGACAGCGACACCTATCCCTAGGACCTTGGCGATCACTGCCTTTGGAGAGATGGATGTGTCAATCATTGACCAGATGCCGGCTGGACGTAAGCCCATTATTACCCGTTGGGTTAAACATGAGCAACTAGATACCGTACTGACTTGGATCAAGGGCGAGTTGGACAAAGATGCTCAGGTCTATTTTATTTCACCTCTGATTGAAGAGTCTGAGGCTCTCGATTTGAAAAATGCGGTGGCCCTTCATCAGGAACTCACAGATTTCTTTGGTGATTCAGCTACAGTAGCTCTGATGCACGGTCGCATGAAAAATGATGAAAAAGACCAAATTATGCAAGATTTCAAGGATAAAAAATCTCAGATTTTAGTATCAACTACAGTTATCGAAGTGGGGGTTAACGTGCCAAATGCTACGGTTATGGTCATTATGGATGCCGACCGCTTTGGACTTAGCCAGCTTCACCAACTTCGTGGACGTGTAGGTCGTGGCCATAAGCAGTCCTACTGTGTTTTAGTGGCTAATCCTAAAAATGATACCGGGAAAAAACGCATGCAGGCCATGTGTGAGACTACGGATGGTTTTGTTCTAGCAGAAGAGGACCTTAAAATGCGTGGTTCAGGAGAAATCTTTGGAACACGTCAGTCAGGAATTCCTGAATTTCAAGTGGCTGATATTGTGGAAGACTATAATATCCTAGAAGAAGCAAGGCGTGTGGCCAGCCAAATTGTATCTGACCCTAACTGGCGCGAGAATCCTGATTGGCAGGTGCTAGGAGCTCATTTGAGAAGCCAAGGCGAGTTTGATTGAGGAGGGAACCCATGAAAAAGAAACGGTTAAAAATCGATTTTTTTGCTATCTTGCATCCCTTATTTCTTATGATGTTAGGTCTCCTGTTTTATTTTTTCGCCTTCATCTTGATTTGGTTTATTACCGAATTGGCAAAGCTGATAGAAGGAAAGACGGACTTTCATACCCTATATTTTTATTCACTTCTTATCTCTCTAGCTTGTTCGATATTACTGATTATGTACGTCGCGGGTTTTATAGCTCAGCTGATTATACATATACAGCATCAAAAGGAAAGGACGCTTTTGCCGGTCTGGTGTATGCTTACGGCTGTACTGATGCTTGTGCCCCTATTCGAAGATTTTAGTATCTTAGGCTCGTCCTGGAATTTTAAAGGGTATTTTCTTTCCATAGTTGCTTACATTGCCTATCTCTTTACAAAGCTACCCAAGGTTATTGAAAGTTACCGCTATCATGCGACAATTCGCTATGCCGTTTGGGTGGCTCTGGTCTTGGGGAATCTTTTATCCATGCTTTAGACAGAAAAACTCTCAGTAAACTTACTGAGAGTTTTAAGTTTCCTTCAAGCTTATTACAAGCTTTCTTTAAGTTAGGACACCTATAATAAAACCATCAAAACGAGATAGGTTTTGATAATAAAACGTTTTGGCTTAGCCAAACCATTCCTACGAAGGAGGACAAAACAATGACAGTAAAAATTAAAGTAACCTACAACCGAAATTTCCAGAAGCATCCTCAAGACTTTAAGGTTTATCAAAACTAGTATTGATGCTAGGAAGAGGCTAAATTTACCCATATTCTACAACTTTCATCCCTCATTTTCCAAAATCCCTTTTTTCCTTTTTTTCATAACGTAGAATCCCTCTTCTTAAACTCATAAAAAGTCTAGACGGAAGCATGACCAGTCTAGGCGATTAACATAAGTAAGCTAACCAGTTGAGATTTTCTTGACTGGTTTTTATTTTTTGAATTTTAGATAAAAAATATCGAAAAACGATAAAAATGTGTTGACAAGGAGAAATAAAGAGTGTAATATATAATTATCGATAAACGATAATAAGTTTTCGATAAAGATAATCTTATTCGCGAAAAAGAGAAATTATATACCAAAAACTATTTAATAAAGGAAATACTTATCATGAAAACACTTAAATCAATCATCAACGCAGTTCTTATTCTTCTTATGGCAATCTACGGTCTTGCAATGCTTGCTTTACTTATCCTTCCTTTTGTTGATGTGACTAATCTTTTCCCAGGTGCTGAGGTTCATTACCTTTCTGGATGGGGTTACTGGCTTGTATCAGAGTTACAATTTGCCTTCTATCTTGCCTTGATTTGTCTCCTTCGTAAAGAGTTTAAAGACTTTACTTGGAAGGCATTTTGGACAGAAGATTTTTCTCTCTTCTTGAAAAAGGCTGCTCTTCTAACCTTTGTGCCATCAGCCTTGAATATCTTCTTACAGTTGGGAACGACTAATCACCTTGTAGTGGACTTCAGCACATCAGTCTGGCTCCTCTTGGTCTCTCTAGCTTGTGATGCTGTTCGTCTTCGTAAGGGACAAACAGCTGTCAAATAATTGAAGGAATCTTATTTGAAAAGTAGTAAAATCTTATCTATAAACTAGTATTTTATATTGATATTCGATATAATTGATACTGTTAATAGTTAGCTGCTGATTTAGTATAAGGTTAAGGACTCCTAGAGGCACCTTGGCTTTTTCTAGTCTATACTCCCAAAAAATCAAAATGTATTTACAATCGAGGTAACACATGACAACTATCTTATTCTATTTTTTAATCGTCCTAGCCTTGGCTGGCTCTAGTTATTATGGTTGGAAATCGGCTAAAAGTGCTAAAAATCGTCAGGAAACGCAAGAACAAAAACGACTTCGTAGTGTTCTCTTGTTCGTTAATGTCCTCCTTTTTGCGGGCTTTTTAAGTCTTGTTATTACCATTCTTAATGACGCCTTTATTCTGACTGGTCATGAAGGACTCTTACAACAAGGTTTGCGTATGCTTCTTGGGTCGGGAGTTACCGTGAAAAGCAAGGGTCCTAGTCTGACGCTTTTTGCAGCAACCATTGATTTCCTTCGTATGGTAGTCAACATAGGTTTCTTGTTGTGCCTACGTGCCTTTCTGATTAACCTTTATCGTTCTGATATTTTCATCGCTAAAAATGCCAAGTTGGTTCGTTGGTCAGCGCATTTGCTAGTTCTTGGGGCTTTTATCAATAATGGTATCTTTACATTTGGAACAGGCAACCAGAGTTATAGTTTCTTTAATATCAGTTATTTGCTAGTTAGCTTTGTCCTCTATGCTGTTGCTATGATTTTGACTAAGGCTAATGCCATTGCTGAGGAAAATGAGTATACGATTTAGGAGGGGCTTATGATTATTGTCAATTTGGACGTTGAACTTGCCAAGAAGAAGATGCGCTCGGGTGAGCTGGCAGAACGGATTGGTATTACCCCAGCCAATCTCTCGGTTCTTAAGACAGGCAAGGCCAAGGCAATCCGTTTTACAACACTGGACGCTATTTGTAAAGAGTTAGATTGCCAACCAGGAGATATTCTTGAATATAGACCTGACGAAGAAAACTAAAAGCCTGAAGCATTTCAGTCACCTTTCTGGTGACCATGCTTCAAGCTTTTTATTTTTTCTTCAACCATGCGACCAGGGCTAGACTGGCTAGCACGGTACCACAGACCATGGCGATATGTGTTTTTGAGATGGTTAGTTCATAGTGGAAATCTTTATTTTCCAATTTATCGGTTGCTTCAATACTAAGTTTCATGTCTTATCCCTCGATATAGTCTTTCAATTCTTGACCTTTGAGTCCGGCACTGAGTGCGATGAGGAGTTTGAGGCGAGCTTTTGGTGCATTGAGTTCTTTAACAAACATTACGCCAGCTTCTTGGAGTTTGCCCCCACCTCCTTCATAGGCGTAGACAGGTTCGGCGATACCGTTGAAGCAGCGGGAAACGAGCACAACAGGGACACCTTTTTCCATAAGCTTTGTGATTTCTCCTGCAGCTAGTGGTGGGAGGTTTCCAGCACCCAGGGCTTCGATGACGACACCGTCAATCTTCTCAGGATCCAGGAGACTGATGATACCATCTCCAATACCCATCCCTGCATAGGCTTTTATGATTGGTACTGTTCCTGTAATTTGTTCCAAATCAAAGCGAACACGAGGCTCAGCAGTTTTGAACCAGAGGATATCATGCTTCATGATGATACCTAGTGGACCATGGGTTGGTGTGTGGAAGGTTGCCACGTTTGTGGTATGGGTCTTAGTCACATACTTGGCTGCATGGATTTCATCATTCATCACGACGAGGATTCCTTTGTCAGCGGCCTTGTCATCACTGGCAACACGTAGGGCTGATAGATAGTTGTAGACCCCGTCGCTTCCTAGCTCGTTTGACGAACGCATGGCACCAGTTAGAACGATTGGAATCTCAGGGACGGCCATGGTATCTAGGAAGTAGGCTGTTTCTTCCAAGGTATCTGTCCCATGAGTGATGACCACACCATCATATTGACCAGCTGTTTCCTTGATTTTTTTGTAAATATCCAGCATGTGGTAGGGTGTGATATGTGGGCTAGGGATATTAAGAAAATCGAGAACGGTTAGTTCTAAATTGTCTAAATCAAGTCCCACATGGTTCATAGGATTATCATCGTTTTGACTGACCTTGCCATCATTATCCGCTGACATGGAAATTGTTCCTCCAGTGTGAAGGACTAGGATTTTTTTTGTCATTTATATTACTCACCATTATATTATATGTTATAATTTATTTTAGCATAATATGTTAGAAGGAGGGGAGCTCTGTGGCCATTAAAGCAGTCTTTTTTGATATTGATGGGACTTTTCTAAATGACCGAAAACGTGTGTCAAGTTCAACCAAAAAAGCTATCAGTCAAATGAAGGAAGATGGTATCTTGGTTGGTTTGGCAACAGGTCGTGGTCCAGGATTTGTTCAGCCTTTCATGGACAATCTGGGTCTGGATTTTGCAGTCACTTATAATGGTCAATATATTTTGACTCATGACAAGGTCCTGTATCAAAATCAGCTCCCTAAATCAACAGTCTACAACTTGATTCGCTATGCCACCAAGCACCGTAGAGAGATTTCTCTAGGGACTAGCACAGGTCTAGTTGGTTCCAATATTATTAGTATGGGAACGAGTAAGTTTGGACAAATCGTCAGCCGTATTGTCCCTAAGTCCTGGGCTAAGATGGTGGAACGTAGTTTCAAGTCTTTGATTCGTCGTTTCAAGCCACAAAGTATTGAGACTCTTAAGACTATCATGCGTGAGCCTATTTATCAGGTGGTTATGGTAGCGACGGTGGGGGAAACAGAAGATATTGAAGAAAAGTTTCCTCATGTGAAGATTACCCGTTCAAGCCCTTATTCAGCCGATATTATTTCAGCGGACCAATCTAAGTTGAAAGGTATCGCTCATCTAGGTGAGGTTTTTGGTTTCGAACTCAGTGAGGTTATGGCCTTCGGGGATTCGGAAAATGACCTAGAAATGCTGTCTGGCGTCGGCATTGGTGTTGCCATGGGTAATGGTGAAGACGAGCTGAAAGACCAGGCTACCCATGTCACTGATACTAATAACCAGAATGGGATTGCCAAAGCCTTGTCACACTACGGTTTGATTCATTTTGAGACAGAAAATTCATTTACCAGTGATGATGGCAACTTCAACAAGGTTAAGGATTTCCACCATTTGATGGATGGCTCAACTAACGACATGCCTCGTGTTTACGGTATCGAGGAAGCTGGTCACCGTGCGGACTTCAAGTTGGAAGAAATCGTCGAATTTCTTTATGCTTCATCAGGTGGGGACAAGCGTGTCTTTGGTCAGGCTGTTCTGGATTTGCATGCTGCTCTTGATAAGGCAGCTCTCAAAGTTAGTTCTAAAGAGCACTCAGAGTCAACGATGGTTGGTCAGGTGGATGCTTTGACTGACTTGCTTTACTTGACCTATGGTTCATTTGTTCTTATGGGGGTGGATCCTAAACCTTTCTTTGATACAGTTCATGAGGCTAATATGGGGAAAATTTTCCCCGATGGCAAGGCTCACTTTGATCCCGTGACCCACAAAATTCTTAAACCAAGTGACTGGGAAGAGCGATTTGCACCAGAACCACACATTAAACGAGAGCTGGATCGTCAGATTCAAAAATCTCTACAAAGAAATAAGTAAGAAGATATAAAGGTTTGGACAGTTTGCTCCAAGCCTTTTTCTAATAAAAATGACATTTATTAATGTATTTATTTGTGATAAAATAAAGACATTCTATGTATTTTTAAGGAGATTATTATGACTAAAGCAGATTGGTTAGACTTTTTTGAAGCCATCAATGGTCGTTCAGCGACTGAAGAAGAAATTGCAGCAGCACTTGCAGCTGGTGAGTTCCAAGATGACGCACCAGCAGTAGAAACTGCCCCAACACAAGAAGCGCCAGCGCAACCAGCTTTCGCTAATGTTCAAGAAACACCAGCCCAAGAGGCGCAACCACAGCCAACTTTCGCTGGTGCCCAAGAAGCGCAACCACAGCCAACTTTCGCTGGTGCCCAAGAAGCGCAACAACAACCGACTTTTGCGAGTGCACAAGACGCACAACCGCAAGCTCCTTTTGCAAATGCTCAGGCAGCACAACCACAACCAACCTTTGCGGGTGCTCAAGCTGCTCCAGTACAAGGAGTACCAAATCAAGCGGCGCAACCACAAGCTGGTCAACAAGCAGCTTTTGCTAACGGTCAACCTCTTCAACCAGGTCAAAACGTTCAATTTATCAATGGACAAGCCGTAGTTGTTCCAGCACAACCATCAGCATTTGCGACAACTTTCAAAAACTACTGGACATGGTTGCTTAATGCATGGCGTCGTCCAGCTGACATGACAGATTATGGTAAACACAATGGTTGGCTTAACTATATCTTCTTGTCACTTTTCACTGGATTTGCATCATTTGCAATTTTGAGCGCTATGGCACGTAAACTTGTTAGCTCAGTTGTATCAACAACAAACGCATTGTCTAGTCTGTTTGGTTCTTATGGAACAGATAGTTATTCATCTTCAATTTCAAGTCATACGTCTAGCATTGGTTTTGGAGCTTTCTTCGCAAGTATCCTAGCTGCCTTCCTCTTCATCTTTGCCTTTATCTTGGCAGGATTTGTGACACGTAAGGCCATCTTCCGTGATCCTGAGACTACTTTTTTGAATAGCTTTGACCGTTTTGGTCGCTTGACATCATTGGCCTTGCCAATCTTGCTCGTAACAATCTTGTTCGGAGCTATTGGACTTGTTGGCTTCCCTAGCTTCTTGTTTAATATCGTTAGTGTTTTGTTTGTACTGGCTAACATCTTTACAATTGTACCTGTAAAAACGGCTTGGAAGGCTGATAAGTTCTATCAATTGATCTTGGCAGCACTGTTGAATGGTGTGATTTTGGTAATTTTGTTTGCAATCGTATTTGCTATCATGTCATCATTTTTAATAGGTCTTTTATTCTAAGTAAACCTCTAGCATTTTTTGAAAAAGTAAGTTTATAGGAGTCTTTATGGCAACAAAAGAAAAGTGGATTGATTTATTTGAAAAGGCAGTTGGTCGTCCGCCCCATGCTTTGGAGATTGAAGAAGGCCAGAAAGCAGACTTTGACTTAAAGGCTATTAAAGGCATTGCGGCAATGGGCTTGGACCAAGAAGCCACTCCTTCTGAACCAACAGAAGAAGTGGATGAGTATGACGTTGCCGAGGAAGTATTTGAAGATGTACCGCTTGGTGACGAAGAGGAAACGACTCCTTTAGAAACAGAGGAGCTTGCACCAGTATCTCAAGCTGATCAAGGTCAAGCTGAAGAAAATTCCGAAGCCGCTTCTAAAGAAGCACAAGCTATCTGGATGAAGGCTTTTAAAACCTATGTTGGGCGTCAACCTCTTCCTGAGGAATTCCTACTTGGTAAGTCTTCAGGTTATGATGTGTCAACCATCCATCAATTTATCTCAGATGGTAAGGCTGCGAAACCAGCCAAGCCAGCTATGACTAAAGGAAAGAAAATCCTGATTATTGCTGGTGTTGTTGCAGCAGTCTTAGCACTTGCTGGTTACGGCTTTGGTTCTTATTACTACTCACGTGGTCAAGTAGCAGAACGTTATGAAGCAGCAGCCAAGAAGAGCTTTAAAGATAGCTTGGAATACCAAGTATGGTCTGATACTAAAAAGGAAATTAAAACATCTGAAGTCAAGTACACAGACACTAAAAGTACACAAGCCTATAGCAAGAGCCAACTCCTGTCTGGCGAACGTATGCAAAAGGTTGGACGTCAGTTCCTTATTTTTCCTAAGTGGCGAGTCGTGGTAGATCCTGGAACGGTTGATTTGACTGTTAATACAGCTGATTTGAATGTGACCATTAACGGGGTTTCTTACGCGACCACAGATGGCAATAACTACACGGCTAAATTGAATCATCTCTATCCAGGAACCTACAATTTTGTGGCTTCTGGTAAGGTCAATGATCAAGATATCACTGTCTCATCTGAGGAAAATGTGACCTCTAAAACAGAAGTCAACCTTTCTGTAGAGTATCTCAGCTTTACTGTTAAGTCTAATCTTAAGGATGGAGACCTCTACGTTGGTGGTACCAAGATTGGAACCCTTAACTCAGGGAAACTAGACGTTAACAAGGTAGCAGTAGCTGGTTCATCAGCCGTTTATGTCAAGAAGAATTTCGAAGATGGTAGCTCTATCAAGACAGAGACACTGTCTATTAAGAAAATCTCTGAAGGTCAAACGGTTACTCTAGATGCTGATGGTGTTCTTGATCGTGATACGGCAGATCGTCTCTTGACCGCTGCCTACGGTAAATTTGGTAGCTACGCTTCTAATCATAACACGACACCAGATGGTGTATCTGACATTTTCCTTAATGGTACTGATGATACCATGTACAAGGATGTAACGGCTGATATTGACAAAAATACTACAGGTGCTAAAAACCGTGCCGCTGATAGTATTTCTTTCTCAGATGTTGACGTCACAGAAGTCGTTCAAACTGGTGAGAAGACCTTCAAGGTGACCTTTACAGCAGTTTATGATTTCTATTATGGTTATGATTCGAAATTCAAGTCATCAGGAGATATCAAAGATAAAATCTCTTGGTCATGTAATGTGGAATACGTTGGAGATGATGATAGCGATTCTAGCAGTAGCAGTTCTGACTACAGCAACTATCGTATCAACGGCAAGGCTGGTGAATCGCAAAATGTGAGCCGTGAAAATACTGTGAAATAACAGTTACTTTCTCAGTTGGTTAACATTGAACAGATTACAAATAGGAGGCTAGACCTCCACACTAAAAATGAGAGCCTGGTAATTGCCAGGTTCTTTTGTTTGCCCGTTTTTACCTCTTAGGGGCTAAACTGTGCCACTTACCTAAAAGGCCTTGTTTTGTGTAAAGCACTTGTTATAATGGAAGCATCAAAAGGACAGGAAAGGAGTATTATGAAAGTTAGAATCGAATTAGACCCATCCATGGATGAGCCTGAAATCTTGATTCGAGCTCCTCGGTTAACACAGGAATTATCACAGCTCCAAGAGTCTATTCTAAAGCAAAAGTTAGTTCCTTTAGCCTTTTATAAGGATCGCAGCGAATATTTTCTGGATTTGGCAGATATTCTCTTTTTTGAAACAGACGGGGAGAAAATTTATGGTCATACTAAGGATGAGGCCTATGAGGTGAAGCAAAAGCTTTACGAATTGGAGGAATTGCTTCCGATTGCCTTTTGTCGGATTTCCAAATCGACGATTGTTAATGCTAAGCAGATTTATTCTTTGGAAAAGTCTTTTTCAGGGACCAGCACGGTGAATTTCTATCAGACCCACAAGCAGGTCCATGTATCAAGACGCTACTATCAAGTTTTAAAAGAACGACTAAACGAAATGAGGTAAGATAATGAGAAAGAAATTAATTGGGATCCTCTTAATCCTTTTGGCAGCTTTGGTAATTGTACAGGACTACTTTATAAAATGGGAAATTAGTATTTGGATGTTGGCCTGGGTGGTCTTATTAGCTATTTTATCCCTTTCTAGTCTTTTGAAGCGACATTTTGGTCTTGGTTTCGCCTATGGTATTGTGGCTCTTTTCTCACTCAATGGACAGTTCCATTTTCTTCCAGTATCTAATTCGGTCCTTATTTTTTCTTCCATTCTTGCGGTTATTGGCTTGAACATTCTCTTCCATTCTTCTAGTAAAACAAAGAATCGTTTTGGATTGGGTGAAACTGGTTCAGACGCTAATAATGGTGGAAATGATATTGATGTCACTTTTTCAGCAGTGACCAAATATCTCAATGACAAGCAATTTACGCATGGGAGTGCAGATGTTAGTTTAGGACAGGCTTCCGTCTATTTTGATAATTGCCGTATTGAGGGGCCATCTGCCCAGTTTGATGTGGACGTTTCTCTTGGAAGTCTTAGCCTCTATGTGCCCAGTGATTGGCGAGTACATGTGAATGTGGATAATTCTCTCTCAGCTGTACAGCATGAGGAAAATCCTAGCAATTTGACCAGCAAGGACTTCTACATCAAAGGAGATGTTTCCTTGGGTAATTTAGAAATTATCTATGTTGGTGAGAGTTCAATTGATTAAGTTAGGAGAGAAGTTGCTATAAACATGACAATTTAGGAGGGCAATAGCTCTGGGATCTCTAAGTTCATCAAGTCTTTCAAATCAACTAATACTCAAGGGAGTGGGACAAGGAACAATTTTTAAAAAGTTGTTCGGTCCTACTCCCTTTTTTCCTATTTTATAGTCTCTTTTTTTGTGATAATATAGTATAGTGAAAAAACTAGACTGGAATAACTTTACTCTTTTGGAGTTTTATGTGACAGCGATGCATGGAGACAATCTAAGCGGATACCCGCTTGGAGTGATAGTCAAGTAAACTCAAAATGAGGCTAGAAGGGAAATTGTTATGAGAAAAAAAGCGATTGGTATTGATTTAGGAACAACGAATTCCGTTATGGCTGTTGTTCGTGAAGATGTGCCAGAGATTATTCCGATGGGGACGAATGACGATCAGGTCTTACGTTCAGCGGTTTATTTCTCAAATATTAGTGGCCAAAACCATGTATCTTTTGGTAAGGAAGCCATTGAGCGTGGGACAGAAATCGGAAGTACAGAAAACTTTAAATTTGACTTTAAACGTGATATTGGGCGTCCAATTGCCAGTGATACACCAGACCACACACGTGTCAATTCTATTATTCTTTCTGCCTTGGTTTTGAACGAATTCCGTAAGCGTGCCTATATCGTTGGTCAGGAGATGGGTCAAGCAGATGGTATCAAGGATGCTGTTATCACAGTGCCTGCCTACTTTACGTCAGATCAACGTGCGGCAACTAAGAATGCTGGTCGTATTGCAGGATTTAATGTCTTGCGTATTATCAATGAGCCTACAGCTGCGGCCATTGCCTATGCCCACACTAAAAATGCTCAAGGAAATGTCTTGGTCTTCGACCTTGGTGGAGGAACTTTTGACGTTACCATCATGCGCGTGGCTGATCATGCCTATGATATTTTGGCAACTGATGGGAATTCACGCCTTGGTGGGATTGACTTTGATAAGCGTCTTGTGGGCTACATCATGCAGGAGTTGGAAAAACAAGGGGTCAATATGACTAACCTTTCCGAGAAGGAAAAAATTCAACTTCAATATAAGGCTGAACAGATTAAGACTAGTCTATCTGTGAATGACCAAGCTCTCTATGAGCACTATGTCAATGGTCAAGGTTACGGTGTCTTGATTACTCAAGCGATTTTCAATGAAATTACCTTGGACCTCCTCAAAGATACTGAAATCAAGGTGCAATCTACTCTTCAAGCATCTGGCTTAAAATGGGAAGAGATTGACCATATTCTCCTTGTGGGTGGATCAACACGTATGCCAATGATTCGTCAGATGATTCGCCTGATGAGTGGTTTGGAACCTAAGTTTGACCTTAATCCAGACACTATCGTGGCACAAGGGGCTTCTATTTTGGCTGACCTTATCGTCAATAATGAGGTTAGCTTCTCTGAGCACCAGGATGGTAAGACAACTGAGACAGATAGAGTGGTTGTCAAGGATGTGACCTCTCAGGGAATCGGTCTGCTCTTCAAGAAAAATCCAAACAAGAACTACAGCTTTGTGGGTGACTACTATAATAGTGTCGTGGTCCCACGTAACTCGGTCTTGCCTTTGGCTGTTACCAAGGATCTCTTTGCGGTCGTGGATGGACAGAGCAAGTTCAAGCTTCGTATCACAGAAGGAAATTACGAGAATCCATTTGCTGTGAAGATTTTAGGACAAGTGGAAGGGCAAGTGCCACAACCTCGTCAGAAAGGCGAGCTCTTGGCGCAAGTCACCTATGCCTTTGACTCAGAACAAATTGTTACTGTGACAGTGTCGGACCCTCGAAGCAATACTGTTGTGGCACGCTTTTCAGTCAATGCACAAGTCAACCAAACCCAAGAAGTGGTTAAGGAAGATTTGTCAGAACTTCAAGCTATTTTTGCTAAATTCATCTCATGATAGACTACTACAAAGCAATTGATACAGAGACAGGACAGGCAGTGCCCTATTTAAGAGAGGTCAGTAACCGTATCTCTCCAGAGATGTCGGCTCAAGATTGTTTCGTGGCCCTTTCCTTTTTACGTGAGGAGCTGGAGGAGCTCTGGACAAATGGTACCTTGGATAAAGAAGGGGAGCGTTTGCGCAGTGAGCTCTACACGATTCGCTCAATCTTTTTCTCAGACCATGAGAAGTTACAATATGACCGAAAACTTAGGCAGGCTCAGAGAAAGGCTTTGGAAGTTGAGAAAGGGACGACTACTGATGCTAGCAATGTATCAGGTAAAAAGGAAATCCCTTTTGAACCTGTTGCGGTGACTCAGACCAAAGAGTCACCTCTTAAAAATTACCTCTTTGCGGCCTTCGCCTTTGTGGTTCTACTAAGTTTGATTCTCTTCTTCAATATCAATGTCATCGTTCTTATTATCGGAGCCATTCTAATTGTGGCTTTGATGTTACTTATGTCTTAGGAGATATTAATGGAAACCAATCAATTAACATTTGAACATATCTGTTTCAAATATAAGGGAAATGATAACCAGCTCTTTACAGATTTGGATGTTACTATGGAGACTGGTCAAGTTGTCGGTATCTTGGGTGCTTCTGGTTCAGGGAAAACAACTTTAACAGAGATTCTCCTAGGCCAGCTTAAACCGACTTGCCAACAATTTCGTATTTTAGAAAATGGCAAACCTGTGACTGCGGGTTCACGCTCTTGGTCCTATGTGCCCCAACAAAATCTCCTACGTGAGTACCTCAAGGTATCTGAGACCTTTGATTTTTATGCGGACCACCATCTGAAAGGGAGTGGTAAGCTGACTAAAAAGCATCGCATTGCAGGCATCATGGATGATTTAGGGTTGACGGAATTTGCCAATAAGAAGATCTCAGAGCTTTCTGGTGGGCAAAAACGTCGTGTCTCTATTGGTATCGAGCTTCTTAGCCCTAGTCCCTACTTTATCCTTGATGAGCCGTCTTCAGGTTTGGATGCCCTTAGTGACCGAAATCTCTTACGTACCTTGAAAATCTTGGCTAAATCAGCTAACAAGTCTATTGTGGTTATTACTCACAATACAGAAAACTTGGCTATTTTTGACAAGATTATCTTCTTATCTAAGGGACGTCCGACATTTGCAGGAACCTATGAAGAGTTGCTTTTGGAATACAAGACTAGCGATCCTTATATGATTCGTAAATATATGGATATGAATATCGCAGATGTCTACCAAGAGCTCAATGCTTCAACACGTATTTACAAGATTTAGGGAGATTTATGAACGCAGCATTACGATTAAGTTGGTATAAATTTAAACACCACTACATGGATTTTGTGAAGGTTCTTCTGGGCATTGTCGCTTTTGAAGGCTTAATTCTCTATATCCAAGACAAGGGATTTTTGAAAGATTTCGAAACAACTCGAATGACCCTCTTTCTCTTGCTTTTCTCAACCAGTCTCTTGATTGTGGTTCAAAACAGTATTTATATTTCTAAGGAACGCTCGGTCCTCAACCGTGACTTTTTCTCAGGTTTGAGTCGTTCAGCCTTCGCCTTGGCTAGTATGGGGATTCACGCCTTCTTTGCCGTTTTGGAAACCATTGTCTTTATCCTATCTTACTCTGTCTTTAGTAAGTTCTTTGACAAGGAATTTCCAGATGCTGGTCATATTTTTGGTTCCTACCGTTGGGAAGTTGGGATTACAGTGCTCCTGGTTTTCTTGGCGTCGCATTTTATTGCCCTCTTTATCTCAGCCTTGGTTGGCAAATCTGAGATTACCTCTGTTATCCTAGCAGTCGTTGTGGGTATCATGCAATTTTCGTTATCAGGAACTATCCTGTCTTTGCCAAAAGCCATTGATTGGGTACAAAAATTTGTCTATCTAGGTTATGGCCACAAGCTTTTTGGGATTTCTAGTGACTTGTCAGACTTGCCATCTAGTTTGGCTAAGTACCATGTTCCTGTCCCTAAGAGCCAGTTAGAGGCCTTTCAAGGGTCTACAGGCGAATTCTGGGGACAATGGTGGGCCTTGGTGCTTCATTGCCTCGTTTATGCCCTACTCTTTTTCGTCACACTTCAGAAGAAGGAGAAATAAATGCAACAATATGATGAATGGCTGATTGACTTCCAAGTGCAGCATGGCCGCAAGCCAAGTGATAAGGAAGTCGCAGAAGCTGCTAAGACTGGTTTTGCTCTTTCTAGTGGCTTGAGCAGACAGAAAAATTCTAAATTCAGACAAGTTTTGTCTAAGGTTGGTTTGGGTGATCTCAAGTTTAGCTGGTTTTTAGTTTTGGAAATTTTGCTCTTGATTTGTATTGCTCTTTTTGGTTATGTTGTTGGCTATCTATTTATCTAGGAGGACCTCATGAAACAGTTTAAACATAAAAAGTTTATCGGTTTAGCCTTGATTGTCTTTTTGGTCTTCATGGTACTTGGAAAATACACTCAGAGCACGGCTTTTACATCGTCTTCAAGAGTTTATGCCACAACCGTTGTCGATAAGAATACCGGGAACAAGGTGCGTTTTGAAGTTCGTAAGATCAAGGGAGACAAATACGAAGTCAAAAATACGGAGACCGGGGATACTTATCAGGCTAATGCTCAATCCGGGGAAGACCGTTCTTTGAGCTTTAAGTTGCCTGGAACTAACGGTAGCTCAGACGGTACTATCCGTATCACACCAAGTATGGTACCTGGAGGAGATGCGAAGGTTGAAATGACTGAATCAGATACCTATACTCAGGTTGAGGGAGGCTCTGAAGTCGTTGAGTCTAGCGAGGCTTCGTCTAGTTCTTCAAGTAGCCAAGTTAAAAGCATTATTAAGGATATTTTGGAATCAAGTAGCTCGTCCTCTGGTAGCGATGCAAGCTCAGAATCTTCTTCTAACGATCCAAATAAGCCAAATGCAGATATCAAGACGAAGACTGATGTCAATGGTGATAAGGAAACCACTTATATTGCAGACTATTCGACCGAAGACATTAAGTCTATCACAGAAGCTTTTGGGAAATGGCTCTATCAGTCTGATTATGCCAAGGATGCTGTTTTAGTTCAAAGCAGCTTTGACAGTATCACCAAGGTCAATGATGGTAGTCCAACCTTCCTGTCATTTAAGGCACCTAAGGAAAAAGGTAGCAGCCAAACGATTACCATCCTTGCTAATCTCATCAATGCGGATGGCTATGAACATATTACTGGTGTTCCGAGTGGTATCATCAATGGCAAGGAAGTCTCAAACTATGATTTCAAGGATTATAAAAACACGGTTGATTCCTTTGCTTTAGGGATTAATGACAATAGTGGTAAGACCGCAGACTATAGTCCAAGATCATCCTTCCGTCTTTATACCTTGAAGGATAAGAAACATGCTATGTATGAAGACGATGCTGCTGAACAAAAAGCCCTCTTTAAGGACTTCTCAGCTGATGACAAAACTGGTGGCAATTATAATGGCTACAACAAGCTCTATAAGGATTTGGTTGACCAAGATAAGGATTCTTACCAAATCGTTCTAGGCTCCAACGGTACCGTTTATTATGTGACGAACTACTGGAAGGGTAATTACGATAAGAAGGCTGTTCAGACCTATAAGGTAGCACCAGATGACATGCAAGAGGCTTACCAAGAGTTGCTCAAGCATTACTCTAGTGCTAGCACATCTGAAAGCTCAGAATCTTCAAGTTCTTCACAATCATCAGAGTCATCATCAAGCTCATCAGAAGCTAAGACAGAATCAAAAACGGAAACCAAGACCGAGCAAACAGGCATGGATGTTAATGCTATCAAAGATAATAACTTCCAAAGCCTCGAAGGGACTTGGAAGAATGGGAATGGTAGTAGTTTGACATTTTCTAAGAATCAAGTAACTGCACCAACAGATTATGAGGTTCAAAATGCTAATTCCAGTCTTGAAAATGGCTACCTGAGAGCGAGCCTAAGAACAGGAATGTATGGCGCAATAATCTATTTCATCCCGAAAGGTACGACATTACCGAATGTGTCAGGAAATAATCCTGATGCTTCAGATAATACTAAAGACCGTATCCTAGTGACCCAATCAGGGGATGCACAATCTGACGCCAAACAATTCTACTACAAGGCTGACTAGATCTTAGGTTTAAAAATAAGTCTTGGAACTTCTATGAAGGTCGCAGAGGTCCCTAGTCACCTAAAGAAAGTTTCTAAAAGAATATGTCTTTAATGAAAAAGTTGAGATAAAATTGTCTCAACTTTTTATGTTACATTTGTAACTTTAATTTAATAGTTAGTCTATCTTCTATAAATAAATGGATTCTTAGAGGTATTATAGACTTTATTAGAAAATTAATTATTGTGAAAACTTACAAAAAGCTATATAATGAGTAGTGTTGTAAAAAGGGCTTCCTAGGGGATTTTTGAGGAAGTTTCTTAAATCAGATTAGAGGGAGAGGGGGAAAAGAATGACTTCTATTATTGAATCGCTACTTGCTGTTTTTAAAGATTTTCATTGGCTGGTATCTATAGACACGCTCTTGATTTTCTTTGTCAATTATCTGATGTTTCATGCAGCTGGTAGGGTCAAGATTTCTTGGTGGCTACTTTTATTAGGTGGTCTTTTGTCAGTTGTTGTGACTCCTCTTCTTCCTATGGGATTCAAGTTTTTACTTAATCCTCTTATTTTATTTTGTTTTAGTTATTACAAACGTCCAGACTTGCCATGGATAGAGCCGGTATTTAATAGTTTTTATGCCTGGGGGACAACCAATATCATTATACGAGGCTTGTCATTAATCGTCTTTCCTTTACTTTTGGGAGCCGACTTGATGAGCCGTATTCCAGAATCTTTAACGGAGTTTATATGTGTGGTAGTTACCTATCCTCTTTACCTTTTGGTTCACCGTTTTATTGGTTATGAATATTTGCAGGTCGAGGAAAAGGAGCGCTTACGCATTCACTTCACCCCTATTGTTATTGGGGTTAGCTTTGCCTTTCTTTCATACGGGCTTCTAAATGATTTCATGCCTTACTTTGCTAGTATCTGGCCTGTGGAAGTGGTTAACAATTATGCCAAGTTGATCGTTCTATTAGCAACAGGAGCCTTCTTCATTGTTGTTTCCTATGCTAACCAGTGGATTAAGGATGAACTTTTTCTGGAGTTGAAAGAGGAGCAGGAGCGTCATTTCCAGAGCTTACAGGAATCTAGTAGGCATATCCTCCATCTTTATCAGGAGCTATACCGTGATGGAGTGCCTAAGGTAGTCGTACCTAAGAAGGCTAAAACCGTTCTGGCTACTAGTCAAGAGGGAGACACTCAGAACCTATCTGATGAAGAGGTTCCCTTCAGCAAGGTTATGCCAGATATTTCTAACCTGCTTTCTCAATTGTTACGTTCCGTCATTGAGAGTAAGTATATGGAGTTTCATGCTGTTGGCGTTGATTTTATCATGGAGGTTCCAGACCCTATATCCCCAGTTCATATCGATGTGGTGGATTTATCAGCTGTTCTAACGACCTTCTTGGACAATGCCTTGTTGAGAGCTCATGGTCAAGAAAATAGTTTAGTTCGTATGTCTTATTACCAAAGAGGTGAGGTCCAGGTCCTCTCTGTAGAGACAACCCTTTCGCAAGATAGTGCCGAGGCGCCCCACGAGGCGTATGAGAGTCACTTATCAATCAATGAGCAGCTCGAAGATATTATGGAGCGTTACCCTCAGTCTAAACTTAGCTTTAAGAATGATAAGTTGATCTATAGACAGCAATTTGAATACTAAAAACTTGTAAAAAAATATATAGAAAGGAGATTCGATGTTTGAATCGTTTTTGGGAATAAATTTTTTAAATCTCTATGATACAGATGCCTTTCTAGCCATTCAGCTTATTTTAACTCTGACGATAAATTGTGCCATTTTCAAACGAATGACAGACATTCGTATCTCCTGGACGGTCTTCTTGACCTTAGCCCTGTTAGATGTAGTCATTCAGTATAATATTACTAACATGATTATGGTTTTTGATGTCTTGATCCTGATGATTTTGGCCTTTCTTGCTAAAGGGAAGACCTGGTCGGTGACCCAGTATGCTTTTCATACTTTGTTTCCAGTGGTGACGTCAGATTTACTTTATCGCTTATTGGGACTCTTCTTTATTCCCCTCCTCTTAAATCTCCCTGTCGCTGAGGTAGGGTCCAATGCTCTTTTCTATCTCTTATCTTACGGTTTGATTTTGCCACTTTATTTTGTATTTGACCGTTTCTTGGGCTTGGATTTGAAGCGTTGGAAGGTCTATAGCGATGACTCTTTTCATAATCTCCAGATTTCTAGAAGGGTTGCTCTAGCAATGGCCATTTATTTATTGGGAATCTATCTCAGTGTGAACTTAGACAGTTGGTTCCCTGGCTATTCTTCAGAGGTGGAGTTGAGATTTCGGATGCTTTGGGTTCTCTTGTCTGCAGTGGCCTTCATTTTCCTAATTGCTCATCTTAATCAACTGTCTAGGCAGTATTTGGAAGAGAGTTTGGCCATGGAGGAAAAACGGCATTTGAATAGTTTGACCAAGGCCAACCAAAAGATTGATCTTCTCTACAATGAATTGTTACAATACAGACAGTCTTATCAGACGGTTGTGGAACAATTTTCAGAGGAAGTGCGTGACCAGGAAGAGGCTCTTGCTGAACAGGTGTATCAGAATGTTCTTAGAGAGAGTGCCAAGGAGTTTGAACGTTTCCGTGTCATTGATAATCCTAAGCTAGAAAATATTCAATCCTTGCCCTTACGTAGTCTTCTTTCGGCTCGTATGATGGAGGCTAAACGTAGTAATATTCCAGTGACTTGTGATATTCCTGAGGAGATTTCAGGCTTTACCATGAACGTGGTTGACTTGACCTTGCTGGTGTCCATTTTCTTTAGTAATGCGATTGATGAGAGTAAGCAGGTGCCTGCCAGTCAAATCAATTTTAGTTTTTATCGTCATGATAAGGATGGGAGTTACCATTTCGTCATGGAAAATAGGACGCAAGAAGAAAAAGTTGACCTTGATGCCATTATGCAGGAAGAAAATCAGAAGAAGACCTCTGGTCTTAACCTTCACTCAGCCAAGGATATTCTTAGGAAGTATAGTGATGCCAATCTGATTACAAGCAGTGGTGATTACCTCTTCAAACAGGAATTGATTTTTAAATAAATATATAGAGCTAAATCAAAGGATTTGGCTCTTTTTTTCGTTACAGATCCATAAAGTAGGGCTCTTTGCTGTTGAGCTTATGCTTATGTCCGAAGCTTAGGACATCGGAGGAGGAAGGGGTGAGGGAGGAGTCTGATTGTTGCTTCATTCTGTGTTATAATAGCAAGGATTAGTGGTTCTTAGCGCTAAGTGAATGACGACTTGCTTAGCCTAACGACTGGTGTAGAGACAAGAAAGGGACGTCTTATGAAATTACTTTATACGGATATGTCTCAGGATTTAACAGAAATTCTGACGGAGCAGGCGACTAGCTATGCTCAAAAGGGAAAGAGGGTCTTTTATATTGCCCCTAATGCCCTATCATTTGAGAAGGAGCGTAAGGTCTTGGAATACCTGCCTCAGTCAGCGTCCTTTGAGATTACGGTGACGCGTTTTACTCAGATGGCTAGGTACTTTATTCTCAATACGAGTAACCCAAAAACTCAGTTGGATGATACTGGTCTGGCCATGATTTTTTATAAGGTCTTGTCACATATGGACGATGATGAGCTCAAGGTTTATGGTCGTTTACGCAAGGATAGTAACTTTATTAATCAATTGGTGGACCTTTACAAAGAGTTGCAGCAGGCTAATATGACAGTTCTGGATTTGCAGCATTTGGATCAGGCGGAGAAACAAGAGGATTTGGTAAGGATTTTCAGTGCGGCTCAGGATCTCTTGTTGGCGGGAGATTTCGACAATCAATCAAAACTCAGTACCTTCTTCAAGGAGATTACCTCAGGCCACCTAGATAAGGCCTTGAGTAACACGGTTTTGGTCATTGATGGCTTTACGCGTTTCTCTGCCGAGGAGGAGGCGCTGGTTGGTCTTTTGAATGATAAGTGCCACCAGATTGTCATTGGGACCTATGCCAGTCAAAAAGCTTATAAGGCTAACTTTGTTTATGGCAATGTTTATCAGGCCTCAGTGGATTTTTTGAGGACTTTGGCTCAGACCTATAAGGTGACACCTGACTACGTGACGACAGACAAAGAGGGCAATCCTTCTTTTGCACGTATTAGTCGTCTTTTGGAGAGCCGTCATGATTTTAGTACGGTAGATGAGAAGGTTACTGATCAAGACAAGCAAGCCTTGCAGGTCTGGGAAGTGGTCAACCAAAAGGAAGAGGTGGCTCAGGTTGCCAAGAGTATTCGTCAGTTGCTGGCGGATGGTAAGCGCTACAAGGATATCTTGGTCCTGCTTGGTGATGAGGAGAGTTATAAGCTTCAGGTGGGTCAGATTTTCCGAAAATTTGATATTCCCTATTATTTCGGTAAGGAAGAAACCATGTCTAGCCATCCTTTGGTGCAGTTTGTGGATTCGCTAGAGCGTATCAAGCGCTATAATTATCGTGCTGAGGATTTGCTTAATCTCGTAAAATCAGGTCTCTATGGCGGTTTTACTCAAGAGGACTTAGACCTTTTTGAGTATTATGTCAATTTTGCAGACATCAAGGGGCGTCACAAGTTCTTGTCTGATTTTACGGCCAATAGTCGTGATAAGTATGATTTAGACCAGCTTAATGCCTTGCGCTCACAACTGGTAGAGCCTTTGGACAAGTTGCTTAACAGTCGCAAACAAAAGGGTTCTAGTCTGCTTAAGAAACTTGCGGTCTTTTTAGGGGCTGTACAAGTGCCAAATCAGATGGCTGCTTTGACTGTCAAGGCCAGTGAAGCTGAAAAAGAGCAGAATGAACAGGTCTGGAAGTCTTTCACCCAACTCTTGGAGCAGGTTGAGACTATTTTTGGAGAAGAAACGCTGTCAGTGGACGACTTTTTGTCCATTTTGCGTTCGGGAATGTTGGCCTGTGATTACCGTACGGTTCCAGCCACTGTTGATGTGGTCAATGTGAAGAAATACGATTTGATTCAACCACATTCAGCTCCTTATGTTTTTGCCTTGGGAATGACCCAGTCACATTTTCCAAAGGTAGGGCAAAATAAGAGTCTCCTGTCTGACGAGGAACGCAGTCGTATCAATGAGGCGACGGATGAGCATAGAAGTTTGGATATTGTCACGCAGAGCAATAGTCAGCGGGGGCATTTTGTGGCCATGTCGCTTTTCAATGCGGCTAGTGAACAATTGGTGCTTAGTCAGCCACAAATTCTCAATGAGACGCAGGATGACATGTCGGTTTATTTGAAGGAACTTCTTGACCTTGGTCTTCCTTTGGTTGAAAAGGGACGTAATCGTTTCGAGGCTAAGGGTGACCAGATTGGGAACTACAAGGACCTCCTATCGACTGTCATTGCTCTTAACAGCAGCCATCTAGATGCTGATTTGGACAAGGAAACGCAGACGTTTTGGTCAGTTGCTGTGCGTTATCTCCGTAAGCGACTTGATAAGGACCAAGTCTTGATTCCAAATGTGATTGACGATGTGACGACGACCAAGGTGGATAATCAGGTCATGCAGCTGGTCTTTCCGGGGGAAGAACCACTAAAATTATCAGCTTCGGCTCTGACGACCTTCTATAACAACCAATATCTTTATTTCTTGCGTTATGTTTTGGGACTTGAAGAGTTGGAGTCCATCCATCCAGATGCCCGACACCACGGGACTTATTTACACCGTGTCTTTGAGCGTGTGATGGGTGATTCTTCGTCAGAAAACTTCGATGATAAATTGGAAAAGGCTATTGCTCAGACCAATCAGGAACAACCCTTTGAAATTCTCTATACCGAGGACCAAGAGAGTCGCTTGTCTCGTCAGATCTTGGAAGATATCGCCCGTTCAACTGCCAGTGTTTTGCGTGACAATGCGGCTGTTAAGGTTGAGCGTGAGGAAGCCAAGTTTGATTTGCTTTTAGCAAATAGCATCAAGATTACAGGGATTATTGACCGTGTGGACCGTTTAACGGATGGGGCTCTGGGTGTCGTTGACTACAAGTCAGGTAAAAATGTCTTTGACATTCAAAAATTCTACAATGGCCTCAGTCCGCAGTTGGTAACCTATCTAGAAGCCCTTCGCCAGACCTATAAAGTCGATGCTGATCAGCTTTTTGGTGCCATGTATCTTCACATGCAGGACCCACAGCTTAACTTAGCTCAGTTTGGTTTGGATAAACTAGCAGCTCAGGCTCATAAGGAATTGACCTATAAGGGACTTTTTGTGGCTTCAGAAACGGAGCATCTGGCTGGTGGAAACTATGATTTACAAAAGACTGTCACCTATGACAAGGAGGACCTAGAAACCTTGCTCGATTACAATATTAAGCTCTTTACAAGTGCTGCTGAAGTTATTCGAAGCGGGAATTTTGCGGTCAATCCTTATACTGAGGATGGCAAGTCTGTTCAAGGGGATCAAATCAAGGCTATTACTCATTTTGAGGCTGACCGCCACATGGGACAGGCTCGAAAGCTCCTGCGTTTACCAAGTAAGGGCAAGAAGGAAGCCTATTTGGAGCTGATGGCAAAAGATGAGGACGATAATGAGATGCAAGTTGCTGAAACTATCGTCCCCTTTCCAGTCACTGATCAAGCTGTGACAGCAGACAAAAAAGACCAGGAGGACAACCATGTTGACTAAAGCTTTTTTAAGTCCAACAGAGATTAAGGAACGTATTGCCCAAGAAGCAGCTTCTGACAAGGAACGCAAGTTAACACCTGAGCAGATTGAGGCCATTTACAGTAATGGTACTAATATTCTTGTGTCAGCTTCGGCTGGATCAGGAAAAACCTTTGTTATGGTTGAGCGTATCCTTGATATGATTGGACGTGGTGTTGGCATTGACCAACTCTTTATCTCAACCTTTACGGTAAAGGCAGCAGGTGAGTTAAAAGAGCGTCTGGAAAAGCGTCTGACAGAGCAACTTGGACAAGTTGAGACGGATGAAGAGCGTGCCTTTCTTTCAGATCAGATTGCCAAGATTGGGACGGCTGATATTGGAACTATGGATGCCTTCACCCAGAAATTGGTCAATCAGTATGGCTATCTTCTGGGTGTGTCACCTATTTTCCGCATTATGACAGATCCTGCCGAGCAGACACTCATGAAAAATGAGGTTTATGCTGATCTCTTTAACGATTATATGCAAGGAAAGGATGCCCAACTTTTCCAAAAATTGGTCCGCAACTTCGTAGGAAATGGCAAGACTAGTAAGGCTTTTCGTGATTTAGTTTACGATGTCTATAACTTTTCTCAGGCTACTGCAGGTCCTGAAAAATGGCTACGTCAAAATCTTTTAAAAGGGCAGGCAGAGGCCAATCCAGACAAGGCTAAAGCTGAGCTTTTAGAGGGTCTCAAAGATGGCTTGTTGGCTGATTTCTTAGACTTCTTAAGAGACCATCTAGGTCTAGCTCAGCGTGAATTTGCCAAGGCCAAATATCTAAATAATGTGTCAGATGCCATTAGCCTTCTTGAGGGAGCCTTGGCCAATGACCAAACGGATATGGAGGACTTGCTCAAACAACTCTTGACTTTGTCAGGAGGGACTGGTTTGACCAATATGACCCGTCCTAAAGACGAGGAACTCAAGGCCTACAAGGAAGCTTACAACAAGACCAAAAATGAGTTTGTGGCCCAGTTGCGAGAGGTTGATACCCAGCTAACGGTCCTCGAGGTTTTGACCAAGCATAATGATGACATCCTACCTCTGTTGGAGTTGCTTCAGGCCTTTGTACTTGATTTTTCGGACCAGTATTTACAGGCTAAGATTCAGGAAAATGCCTTTGAATTCTCGGATATTGCCCATTTTGCTATCCGTATTTTGGAGGATAATCCAGAGGTGGCAGCTAGCTACCGTGACCGTTACCATGAAGTGATGGTAGATGAGTATCAGGACAATAGCCATACCCAAGAACGCATGTTGGAGCTCCTCTCTAATGGCCACAACCGATTCATGGTGGGAGATATCAAGCAATCCATCTATCGTTTCCGTCAGGCAGACCCTCAGATTTTTAATGGTAAGTTCCAGCTTTTCCTTGAAAATCCAGATGCAGGTAAGCTGATTCTCCTTAAAGAGAATTTTCGTAGTCAATCTGAAGTTCTTGATGCGACTAATGGTGTTTTCAGCCACCTCATGGACCAGGAAATCGGGGATATCCTCTATGACAAGACTCACATGCTGGTAGCGGGTAGCCAGAAGCAAAAAGAACCCCATCCTGAAAATGAGACAGAGGTTCTGATTTACAATAGTGATGAAGCGAGTGTGACTCCTGACGAAGAAGGTGCTGATCAACCTATTAGTAGCGGCGAGATTTCCTTGGTTATCAAAGAAATCATCAAACTTCACGAGCAGGGTGTACGTTTTGAGGATATTACCCTCCTAGCACCAACTCGCAACACCTATCTGGACTTGATGGCAAGCTTTGAGGAGCACGGAATTCCCTTGGTTCCTGATGAGTACAAGTCAAGCTACCTAGAGTCACTAGAAGTTATGATTATGTTGGACACCCTTCGTGCCATCAATAATCCTCTCAATGACTACGCCTTGGTTGCCCTCCTTCGTTCACCTATGTTTAACTTCAACGAGGACGACCTGGCTCGGATTGCTGTTCAGGCTGACAAAGGACAATTCTATGACAAGCTTCTTGCATCTCATACTAAATCAGGACTTCATCCAGAAGTTGTCACCCAAGGACTTGAGGCAAAGTTGACTCTCTTCATTGAAACTCTGGCAGATTGGCGTGCTTACAGTAAGTGGCACTCGCTCTATGACCTCATCTGGAAGATTTACGACGATCGTTTCTATTATGATTATGTTGGCAGTCTTCCACGAGCTGAGCAACGTCAGGCCAATCTCTACGCCCTTGCCTTGCGTGCCAATGCCTATGAAAAGACTGGCTTTAAGGGACTTTCCCGTTTTATTGGCATGATTGATAAGATCATTTCTAGCGGTAACGACCTAGAGGAAGTAACAGACTTGGTTCCCAAAAATGCTGTTAGCCTCATGACCATTCACAAGTCCAAGGGACTAGAGTTCAAGTATGTCTTTGTCTTGCAGATGAATCGCAAGTTCATTGGTCACAGTAAGGACGGACTAAGTGGTAAGTACATCATTAACCGTGAAAAAGGACTAGGCATTAAGTATCTAGCTGACCTCAAAGACCAGATAAACACCAATTTGCCTAAGTTAAATGTTGTTCTCGAGACCTTAACCTTCCAGGAAAATCGTAGGGAAGAGCGTCGAGCAAGTATCTCAGAAGAGATGCGTCTGCTCTATGTTGCAATGACCCGTGCAGAGAAAAAACTCTACCTAGTTGGTAAGGGCAGTAAGGAGAAATTGACCCAGCAATTTGGCACGGATGTTGAAAATAATCGCCTACCAGTAGCTCTACGTGACCAAATCGCTACTTATCAGGATTGGGTTATGGCTTTGGATACCGCCTTTATGAGAAAGGATCTCAAGTTTACTGTTCGCTTTGTTGAGGCTGAGGACTTGATCCCAGAGGCTATTGGTCGGGTTGAAGTTCAAGCGGCAGTAGATGCTGATGATCTATCTAACAATCGTCAGACGGAAGACATTAAACGTGCCCTAACTGTCTTAGAAAGTGTTGAAAAGCTCAACCAACTTTATGCACCAGCGATTGACCTGCCATCTGTGCGTACGCCGAGCCAGCTCAAAGCCTTCTACGAACCTGTCATGGATACAGAGGGTGTGGATATCATGGACAAGAAAGAGGAGGTTCAACCTCTTGAGACTACCACTAGCTTTGAGCTTCCAGACTTTGGGCAAAAAACCAAGGTCACAGGAGCAGCAGTTGGTTCAGCCACTCATGAACTCATGCAACGCTTGATTCTCTCTGACAAGGTGACCCTCCAAGATTTGACACAGGCCTTGAGTCGGGTTTCAGCTGATGATCAAGTCAAGGCGCGTGTGCAGTTGGAAAAGCTGTTAGGATTCTTTGATACAGATCTTGGGAAGCTCATTCTAGCCAACCGTGATAAGTTGCGCCGTGAAGCACCGTTTGCTATGTTGGCAGAAGATCCAACTAGTAAGGAAGAGTTTGTCGTCCGTGGTATCATCGATGGCTACCTACTTCTTGAAGATCGTATCGTCCTCTTTGACTACAAGACCGACCGCTTCACCCATCCTAGTGAGCTTAAGGAGCGTTACAAAGGACAAATGAGTCTCTATGCTAAAGCGCTCAGTCAAGCCTATCAAATGGATAAGGTAGACAAATACCTTATTCTCCTAGGTGGAAAAGACTTGGAAGTCGTAGAAGTATAAGCTATAGCATAACCATTCTTTCACAGTGAAAGAGTGGTTTTTGCGTTCAAAACCTATCAAAAAAGACTGGTGTGCACACACCAGCCTTTTTCGATAGATTTCCATCAGTATTGTAAGTTCGTTAAAATATTAGAGGATGGAAATAGTTATGAAAAAAAGTATCTTGTAGGTTGCTTAGGCCTACAAGGGCTATTATAACAGACTCATCTTAATCTAAACAAGGTTAGAAAAATTAGAAATGTACACAATAAATACTACTATTTTCTAATAGTTGAAGGGCACCATAGTAATAAAAGAAAGACATAAACCGCCAACATTAGACTGACGGTTTTAGTTTATTTTAATCCTAATATCAACTAATCAAAGGCACCACCCAATTGACCCAGGCCCAGGAAATCGGCATAACCAGAATCATGGCTGGAATCATATCTGCGGTTGGAAATTGGCGAAGTCTCATAATACGAAAACCAGTCGCAATCATGAGAAAGCCCCCACAAGCCTTAAAGTCACCAATCATAGCTTTTGTTGTTAGAGGAAGAATGAAACCAGCACTCACAAAGAGGAGGAAGAAAACGATAAATTGTGGAATGGCAATCATGGAGACGATGTAGCCTAGACTACAAGAGAAAATCATGGCCGTAAAGAAATCTAGGATAGATTTGGAAATCAAGATGGAAGCATCGCCTGTCATCCCAGACTCAAGACTCCCGTAAATTCCTGTACCACTCGCACAAAAAAGGACGATAACTGTCAAGAGCTGTGCATAAAACTCATCGTGAGCTAATCCTGTTTGTTTGCTTGGCGTAATCTTAGACAAGCCTTTTTCCATAAGTCCAGCTCCCTTGTTGATGAGGTTTCCAAACTTTAGGGCCAGTCCAATAATGGTACCGATAACTACTGCAAAGATAACTGCAGGCATATTAACCATATTCATAATAGCACTAATCCCCATAACCATAGAGGCTAGGCCGAAGATAAGGTTAAGATTGTCCTTGAAATCGTCTCTGAGATAATCCCCAAAGAGTCCTCCAGCGATTCCTCCTAAGATAATAGATAGCGAGTTGATGATAATTCCAGTTGGCACCAGTGATTTTCCTCCTATTGTTCTAAATACTATAAGTTTAGCATTATCAAAGACCGAATGCAAAATTGTCCCGTTTTTACAAACGTTTTCTTGAAATTGTACCTTTGAAATGATACAATAAATGAGAAGACAACGAAATAGCCTTATCTAAACCTATTGTCGACATTATTAGAGTATTGTTCATAAAAAACATAGCAATAATTCTAATTTATAATTTAATATAAAGTGTAAAATGAGACTATTGTTAAATAGATTCTCAAGAAAGGATAAAAGATGATTCGTTTTGAACACGTAACGAAACGTTATGAAGATAAAGATGCTCTCTCAGATCTTAACCTCGATATTCGAGATGGTGAGATTTTTGGGCTGATTGGTCACAATGGAGCTGGTAAGACCACGACCATTTCCATTTTGACGTCTATCATTGAAGCTAGCTACGGTGAAGTTTACGTTGATGATATGGCCCTCAGTCAACATCGTGATGCCATCAAGAAAAAAATCGCTTATGTGCCAGATTCACCGGACCTATTCCTAAATTTGACGGCCAATGACTATTGGTACTTCTTGACACGTATCTATGATTTGGAAGCTAGTCAGGTTGAGGAACGTTTGACTAATCTCATGGCTACCTTTGACTTGACGGAGAGTCGTTATAACCTCATTTCTTCCTTTTCTCACGGTATGCGTCAGAAAGTTGTTGTTATCGGTGCCCTTTTGGTTAATCCACAGATTTGGGTTTTGGATGAGCCTCTGACTGGTTTGGATCCACAGGCATCGTTTGACTTGAAGGAAGCCATGCGTCATCATGCCAAGGAAGGTAATAGTGTTCTTTTCTCAACCCACGTTCTAAGTGTAGCTGAGCAGCTCTGTGATCGGATTGCTATTTTGAAGAAAGGAAAACTTATCTTCCAAGGGTCTCTAGCTGAACTGAAAGCTCAGTACCCTGACAAGGATTTGGAAACTATTTATCTGGAAATGGCTGGACGTAAGATTGAGGAGGTATAGTCATGAACTGGAATCATGTTTGGGAGCTTTTTAAAATTAATCTCCTCTACGCTAATCCTCAAGCAGTAACTAACCTACAGAAACGTCAGGAGAAAAAGAAAAAAGCCAATTTCTCCATCGTTAATGCCATGCTTAGACAACAACTCTTGATTCTAGTTGTTTTTACGGTTGTCTATAGCTATCTTTTTGTAGGTGTCGATTATAAGGCTAATCCTGGAGTCTTAACCCTATATCTCTTGACATTTTCAATAATGGGGCTTCTCCAGACCTTTACGGCTCTCTATAGTACCTTTTATGACAGTAAGGATAGCAAGGCTTATCTGCCTCTTCCCTTGAAGCCAGAGGAAGTTTTTTTGGCCAAGACCTTGTCAGGTTCTATGGTTGGGATGACCTTCATGGTACCTATCCTTAGTCTTCTCATTCTAGCTTACTGGCAATTTATTGGCCCACTGGGGATAGTCGTTGGACTTCTGACCTTTATCGTTTCTCTCTTTATCAATCTCGTTTTTTCAGTGATTCTGTCTAATAGTATTGGAACGCTGATTGTTCGCAGTTCTCATAAAAAGCTCTATTCAACCATTTTGATGACCCTGTCAACCCTATTGATTATGTTGCCTATTATGATGGTTGGTTTTATTAAAGGCTATGTTGATGGTGCTGGACATGCCGATTTTCCCTTGCTTCCTTATCTAAGAGGTTACTATGATGTCGTAGCTGCCCCTCTATCTCCGGAGGCTCTACTAAATTTCTATCTTCCTCTTTTCGTAGTGCTTATCTTGGGCTATTGGTTTTATAAAGTCAGAATGCCTCGTTATTTCCACGAAGCCATTTATAACCAAAAGGCTAGAAAGCCTCAGGCCAAAGCTGTTACTCGAAGCCAAAGACAGGTCTTGGTCCGCCATCATTTATCTACTTTGGGGAATTCAACCCTCATTATCAATACCTATGTGGTGCCGGTCTTCTATATGATCATGTTAGGTGGGGGTGCGGTCTTTTTGAAAGATCTAGGTCCAGACTATTTCGGACTCCTGCTTTTGGTCGGAATTGCCTTTGGTTTCTTTTCAGCTCAACCAACAAGTTTTCTTGGTGTAGCAACATCCTTAGAGGGGACAAACTTTGACTTTATTCGTAGCCTACCAATCAATACGGGTGACTATCTTCGTCAAAAGTTCTGGCTTTTCTATAGCTTGCAAGTCGGTGTTTCCCTCTTATTAGGAGGACTTGGTTTAATATTCTTGGCTCATCTCCATCCTATTTTGGTAGCAAGTTTCACTCTTGGTTTTCTCGTAACAACCTATCTTGTAGGTGGCTATTACTTTGAACGTGACCTTAAATTGTTGGAAGTGAATTGGCAGGAAGTTACCCAGCTCTTCAATCGAGGTGGAGGACAGTGGCTCTATATGGGTATCTTTATTCTTACAATTTTCATCGCTGCCTTGCTAGGAGGTATTGTCTTCTTTGCAAGTAAGTTCTGGATTGCCCTAGTAGTCAATGCCATAGTATCTGGGCTTATAGCTTTAGTTGTCCTAATCGTTTATCTCTTTGTTGATCGCAGACGTTGGAAACGTATTAGAGCCATGTTTTTTGCCTAGAACAAACTGTTTAAAGAGTCTCTCCGATTGGAGGGATTCTTTTTTACTGAAAATCTTTAATATGTAAACTTATGCATTATATATGTTAAAAAACCTGAATTTAGTGTATAATCATAAACATGAAACGAAATTTTGACTCAGTAAAACGCCTGGTTATCAAAATCGGGACTAGCTCTCTGGTTTTACCATCAGGAAAAATTAATCTTGAAAAAATCGATCAATTAGCTTTTGTCATTTCTAGCCTGCATAATAAAGGGATTGAGGTTGTCCTCGTATCCTCTGGTGCCATGGGCTTCGGGCTCAATGTCCTAGACCTAGACAAGCGACCGGCTGAAGTCGGTAAGCAACAAGCCGTCTCAAGTGTAGGGCAGGTAGCCATGATGAGCCTCTATTCTCAGGTCTTTTCACATTACCAAACTAAGGTATCTCAGCTTCTTTTGACCCGTGATGTGGTCGAGTATCCTGAGAGTTTGGCCAATGCCATCAATGCCTTCGAGAGCCTCTTCAAGCTTGGAGTTGTTCCAGTTGTTAATGAAAATGATGCTGTCAGCGTAGATGAAATGGACCATGCGACTAAGTTTGGGGACAACGACCGCTTGTCAGCTATCGTAGCTAAGATTGTTGGTGCTGACCTACTCATTATGTTGTCAGATATTGATGGGCTCTTCGATAAGAACCCAAATGTCTATGAGGATGCCACCCTTCGTAGCTATGTCCCAGAGATTACAGAGGAAATTATAGCATCAGCTGGTGGTGCCGGTAGTAAATTTGGTACAGGTGGTATGATGAGTAAGATTAAGTCAGCTCAGATGGTTTTTGAAAATCAAAGCCAAATGGTTTTGATGAATGGTGAAAATCCACGTGACATCCTTCGTGTCCTAGAAGGAGCCAAGATTGGTACACTCTTTAAACAGGAGGACTAAGATGACATATATCGATACACTAGGTCAACAGGCCAAGGTGGCAGGTCGTCAGATTGCTAAATTATCAACAGCAGCTAAAAACGACCTTTTAAATCAGGTAGCTAAAGCTCTAGTAGCTGAGAGTGCCTATATTATCACTGAAAATGCTAAGGATATGGCCAATGCCAAGGAAAATGGTATTTCAGAGATTATGCAAGACCGCTTGCTCTTAACGGAAGACCGTATCGCAGGGATTGCTGAGGGTGTCCGTCAGGTGGCAGATCTTCAGGACCCAATCGGTCAAGTAGTTCGTGGCTATACGAATCTAGATGGTCTCAAAATCGTTCAAAAGCGTGTTCCTATGGGTGTTATCGCTATGATTTTTGAGAGCCGTCCCAATGTCTCAATCGATGCCTTTAGCCTTGCCTTTAAAACCAATAATGCTATCATTCTTCGTGGAGGACGTGATGCCATCAATTCCAACAAGGCCTTGGTTACGGTAGCTCGTAAGGCTTTGGAAAATGCGGGTATCACAGCAGATGCCGTTCAGCTGGTTGAAGATACCTCTCATGAGGTAGCAGAAGAACTTATGGCGGCGACTAAGTATGTAGACTTGCTCATCCCTCGTGGCGGAGCCCGTCTCATTCAAACGGTTAAAGAAAAAGCCAAGGTTCCTGTCATCGAAACGGGTGTTGGCAACTGTCATATTTATGTGGATAAATATGCTGACTTAGATATGGCGACACAGATTGTTATCAATGCCAAAACACAGCGACCAAGCGTTTGTAATGCTGCAGAATCTCTCGTCGTTCATGCTGATATTGCAGAAGAGTTCTTGCCTAACTTGGAAAAAGCTATTTCAAAAATTCAGTCTGTTGAGTTCCGTACGGATGAAAGGGCTTTGAAACTTATGGAAAAAGCTGTACCCGCTTCACCTGAAGATTTTGCGACAGAGTTTCTTGATTATATCATGTCAGTTAAAGTGGTAGACAGCCTTGACGAGGCTATTGGTTGGATTAATACTTACACGACATCGCATTCAGAGGCTATCGTGACTCAGGATATCAGTCGTGCTGAGCAATTCCAAGACGACGTAGACGCTGCAGCTGTCTATGTCAATGCCTCAACCCGCTTCACAGACGGCTTCGTCTTTGGATTGGGGGCTGAAATCGGAATCTCAACCCAAAAAATGCACGCCCGTGGCCCAATGGGACTTGAGGCCCTAACCTCAACTAAGTTCTATATCAACGGCCGAGGTCAAGTTAGAGAATAAACAAAAAGCTCCTCATGGGGCTTTTTTGTCTGTTTGCTAGACCAAGGGTCTTCTGATATACTGGGGGTATCAAAAATGAGGAGCTTTTGTGATGTTTAGAGCTTATAAAAAGTATTGGATGGGCTATGTCGATTTCACGGGACGTTCAAGTCGCTCAGATTATTGGTTGGCAGTTCTAGCAAATACTATCGTAACTATCATTTTATTTAGCATACTTATAGTTGTAATTGTTTTTGATAGTCCCGATAGTCCTTACCATATTATTCTCAACATACTGTATCTGCTTGTAATGACCTATTTTCCTGCTAGCTTTATCCCATCTATTGCTATTCAGGTCCGTCGCTTGCGTGATGCGGGCTATCATTGGGCCTTGATTTTTTTACGTTTTGCCTTTGTTATAGGCGATATCGTTCTGTTGGTTTTGTTTTGTCAACCAACAAAAGTAGAATTTCCTTTCAACAATTTTAATAATCTTCAGCAATGATAGTTACTTAACAGCCTCCTTAGGCTGTTTTTTAGTTGATTTGCCAGAAGACCAGTCTTTTGGTATAGTATAAGTATCAAAAAATGAGGAGATTTTATTATGATCGAAGCTTATAAGAAGTTTTGGAAGGGCTACGTAGATTTTGAGGGACGTTCAACACGTTCAGATTACTGGTTTGCATATTTGGCAAATATGTTAACAGTTATTGCTTTTTATGTGTTGCTGGCAATCTTTGGAGGCATTGCAGGTGCTACAGAATCAAGCTTTTTAGCTGTTATTTCATTCATCATCCTATTTATCTTTTTTGCCTTTGGTGTTGCTGCCATCTTACCTGGTATTGCTGTAACAGTTCGCCGTTTACGTGATGCTGGCTACAATTGGCCGTATATTTTTGTTACATTTATTCCATTTGTAGGTCCTATTATCTTCATTGTTTTACTATGTAAACCAACTAAAGTTGAGTATCCATTTAACAACTTCAATAATCCACAGCAATAATAATGACTTAACAGCCTAGCTAGGCTGTTTTTTAGTTGATTTGTCAAGCTTCTCTTCTCTTGTTATACTGGGAGTAACATAAAAAAGGGGGATTTTATTATGATTGAAGCCTACAAAAAATTTTGGAAGGGCTATGTTGATTTTAAGGGCCGTTCAACACCCTCGGATTACTGGCTTGCATATTCGGCACATGTATTGATTTTCTTTGCTTCTTATTTGCTCCTAGCAGTGTTTCAAAGAATGGCGGTAGATGAAATATCCTTACTTACTAATGAAGTGATTTTCCTACTTATCTTTTTTGCCTATGGTGTTGCTGCGGTTTTACCTGGTATTGCTCTAACGGTTCGTCGTTTACGTGATGCTGGCTATAATTGGCCGTATATTATTATTCCTTTAATTCCATTTGTCGGTATTTTTATCCTTATTTTTCTACTATGTCAACCAACAGAAGTAGAAGTGCCATTGAACAACGTCGATAACCCACAGCAATAATGACAATCAACCAACTCTTTGAGTTGGTTTTTCTGATGTCAAAAAAGTTTTATGTTAATGTTGAACATTTTAATATTTCTGATATAATCTTATCTGAGACTAATCAATACTAAAATATAATTTAAGAAATGTGAACACACTATGAAACTACTTTGTCATTTAAAAGAAAAACGTTACCTTATTTTGGCATTTACCCTACCGGCTATTCTTTTGGCATTGGCTATTGTCTTTTTGCAACCTGCGCAGAATCATGCTAAGGTCCAAGTTAAGGTGGGGACTAAGCAATCATCATCAAGCAAACCCAAAGCTTCATCCAAGTCATCGAGCTCAAGTTCGTCATCATCTTCTTCAACTTCAAGTGAGTCTTCAAGCGAATCGTCGTCATCAAGCTCAACGGTAGAAGCAGCTAGTCAGACAGAAGCAAGCTCAACTCCTGCGGTAGCATCGGCTCCAACGCCTTCTTCAGCACAAGAGACTTATCAAGCTCCTCAGTATAACTATGTGCCACCAACAACTTATACCGAGTCACATAGTGAGGCTCCAAGTTACACAGCTCCTGCCTACAGTGCAGATGTCAGCTCTGGGACAGCAGAGTAAGAGTCAAAGAGAAGGAAAGTTAGACTAAAAATGAAAAGTAAAGTTTTAGTGTTAGTGACGGCTTTGTCTAGTTTAGTCCTGTTAGCAGCTTGTTCAAACCAGCAAAATGGGTTGACTTCGACGACTTCATCTTCATCAGTAGAGCAGTCACAATCAAGTAGTAGTGAAAGCTCTAGCATAAGTACAAGTTCAAGCTCTAGTCAAGAGAAAAAGGTAGATACCTCTGCCTATGATAGCATCATTAGTAAGTACCAAACGGCTGTGGCCAACAACCAAACGGATGCCTCAATTAATTCTCTTATTGTGACCTATGCTAATTCTCAAACAAGTCCTGCCTCAACGGTCTATACTTATCGTGATTTGGATGGTAATGGTGTTGATGAGTTGATTCTTGCTTTTAAGCCGGGGAAACTTTTTAAAGAGCATATGATTACGGATATTTACACTATCTCTAAGGATAGTGGTCAGGTCATTCGTCTGACAGAAGGTCCACAACTGGGCATGCTGGGTGAGCGTATGACATTGGCCTACCTCATGGATAACACCTTTAGCTACTATGGTAGTGCTGGTGCTATGGCTGGTGGAGGTTCTGGCTACCACTTTAGTAGGGATGGCCAGTCTCTTGTAAAAGATGACAGTGATTCGGGTGCTGAGAAAGCGGACCTTTCTAGTTGGGATTGGAAGGACTTGAGTAGTGCTTCAAGTAATAGTAGTTCTAAAACATCGTCGGAAGATAAAACAAGCTCAACCTCACTTAACGCTGATGAATTGAAAAATGGTAACTATAAGTCAGCCGTAGGAACATGGAAGTCTTCAAATGGAAAGACCATCACCATTACTTCGGATGGACAGTTGGATTTCTGGGGCTATACTTATCCTATCGACAAAGTCTCACCGAATCAGTATGTGTCTGGTATATATACCTTAACTTATGTTGATTCTAGTCCAGTTGGGAATACTCCAATTCAGCTTTGTCCTAAGGGAGTTAGTGATGCAAGTGATGCGGGAGATAACAGTAAGGACCGTATTCTAGCGACGAATGGAGTGCCATCTGAGGAAAGCTATTTTTACAGAGTGGATTAATCTTATCAGATGATATAGTAACTAAAGAGTTAGGCCTCGGGTCTGGCTCTTTTACTATTCTGTCAACTTACAGAACGAGACAATTTCTCTATTCTTGTGCTATAATAAAAGTTATGACTAATGAATTTCACCATGTAACCGTTCTTTTACACGAAACTGTTGATATACTTGATATCAAGCCCGATGGTATCTATGTTGATGCGACCTTGGGTGGCGCAGGACATTCGTCTTATCTTTTGTCGCAATTATCTGAAAAGGGCCATTTGTACTGCTTTGATCAGGACCAAAAGGCTATTGATAATGCTCAAGTGCGTCTCAAGGATTATATTGATAAGGGCATGGTGACTTTCATCAAGGATAATTTCCGTAATCTCAAGTCCAACCTTGAAGCCTTAGGGGTGTCTGAAATTGATGGTATTCTCTATGACTTGGGTGTCTCTAGCCCACAGTTGGATGAGCGTGAGCGTGGTTTCTCCTATAAACAGGATGCTAAGCTAGATATGCGCATGAATGAGGAAGCGAGTCTTACCGCTTATGATGTGGTCAATACCTACCCTTACAATGATTTGGTGCGTATTTTCTTCAAGTATGGTGAGGACAAGTTCTCTAAACAAATTGCACGTAAAATTGAACAGGCTCGTCAGGTTAAACCAATTGAGACCACGACGGAACTGGCGGAAATCATTAAATCGGCTAAGCCTGCTAAGGAATTGAAGAAGAAGGGCCATCCAGCCAAGCAAATTTTCCAGGCTATTCGTATCGAAGTGAACGATGAGCTTGGTGCTGCGGATGAGTCTATTCAAGAGGCCTTGGATTTACTTGCTGTAGATGGTCGTATTTCGGTCATTACCTTCCATTCTTTGGAGGATCGATTGACTAAACAGCTTTTCAAGGAAGCCAGTACGGTAGATGTGCCTAAAGGTCTACCTTTTATTCCTGAAGACCTCCAACCTAAGGTAGCCTTAGTTAATCGTAAGCCAATCCTACCTAGTCAGGAAGAATTAGAAGCTAATAACCGCTCGCATTCTGCTAAATTGCGTGTGGCTAAAAAAATCAGGAAATAATTATGGAAAATAAGGAACATCAGATTGTTAATAGAGCCATTAGAAACCATATTCGTTTTATGACGCGTATGGAAAAGGCCTTCTATTCGGCAATTGTTTTGACAGCTATTGTGATGAGTATCGCTGTTGTATTTTTACAAGGGCGTAATCAGGCTATCAAGCAACAAATCACAGACCTTAATAGCAAGATTAGTGATGAAAAAACAGAGCTTAACAATGCTAAGCAGGCGGTTAATGAGTTGACTAACTCTGACCGTATTAAAGAGATTGCTAATAAGGCAGGCCTGTCTATTAATAACGATAGTATTAAGAGTGTGAAATAGCCAATGAACAGATTAAGAAAACTTAAACATTTATTTCTAAACTATGTCGTTAGGGATAGGCGAAAGCCAGCCCAGAACCGACAGCACGTTGGTCAGAACCTTATGGTTCTCAGTATCTTTATCTTTTTTGTCTTTATTATCAACTTTGTCGTGATTATCGGAACAGACAGTAAGTTTGGTGTCGATTTGTCGACCCAGGCTGCTAAGTCTTATAACACTAAGACCACAGTGGCTGCCAAGCGTGGAACGATTTACGATCGAAATGGAAATGTTTTGGCTGAGGATTCAACCAGTTATGCCATTTACGCTATTGTGTCGACCAGCTATGTGTCAGCAACTCAAGAAAAACTCTATGTCCAAGATAGTCAGTTTGACAAGGTTGCCGATATTTTAAAGGATAAGCTAGGAATTGAAAAGAGTGATGCCTTGGCCCAATTACGTACCAAGGGTGCCTATCAGGTTTCCTTTGGACTAAAGGGGAAGGGAATTACCTACTCTGTTAAAGAAGAACTAGAGAAAGCCTTTAAAGATGCGGGAATTAAGGGGATGGCCTTTGAAGCAACAACGTCACGTATGTACCCTAATGGGACCTTCGCGTCAGAGTTTCTTGGTCGTGCCGAAGCTGTTGAAAATAAAAAAGACGGCTCATATTCTTTGATTGGTCAAACTGGTTTGGAGCGCTCGCTCAATAGCCTCTTGACTGGGACAGATGGTGAGGCCATCTATGAGAAGGATAAAAACGGTAACACGCTTCTAGGTACGGAAACCATTACCAAGGAAGCTATTGATGGTAAGAACATCTATACAACCTTGTCAGCACCTCTTCAAACCTTCCTAGAAACGCAGATGGATACCTTTATGGAGCAGACGCAAGGGGTAAATGCTTCAGCGACAGTTGTTAATGCTAAGACAGGTGAGATTCTTGCGACGACACAACGTCCGACCTATAATTCTGATACCCTTGAGGGACAGGCTAAGAAGAACTATGATTGGGTTAACCGTCTTTACGAAGCCCAGTATGAGCCTGGATCGACCATGAAGGTCATGCTCTTGTCAGCTGCTATTAACAATGGAAGCTTCAACCCGAATGCGACCTACAGTAATGCTAATGGTATTAAGGTTGACGACGTTGAAATTAATGACTGGTCAATCAATGAAGGTATCTCAACAGGTCGTACCATGTCATTTGCCCAAGGGTTCTCTTATTCAAGTAACGTTGGTATGACCATGTTGGAACAAGAGATGGGAGATAAAGTTTGGTCTAACTACTTATCTCTTTACAAATTTGGTCTTCCAACCCGTTTTGGGATGGTTGGTGAGTCTTCAGGGGTTGTCTCTCGAAACTCTGTTAATATAGCTCAATCATCCTTCGGACAAGGGATTTCAGTGACTCAGGTCCAAATGCTTCGAGCCTTTACCGCCATTTCAAACAACGGTATAATGTTGGAACCTCAATTTATCAAACAAGTTGCCGATGTTAACCAAGGTACAGCTCGTACAGCTAAGAAGGAAGTTATCGGTAAGCCAGTTTCTAAGCAAGCTGCCTCTGAAACGCGTAACTATATGATTTCCGTTGGTACGGATCCAGAGTTCGGTACCCTTTACAATAAATCTGAAGGGGCACCTATTATCAAGGTTGGTAACTATGATGTAGCGGTTAAGTCTGGTACGGCCCAAGTTGCCGATGAAAAGACTGGAACGTATAAGGTTGGTTCCAATGAAACGCTCAACTCAGTTGTTGCCATGGTGCCTTCAGATGATCCAGAATATATCATGTATGTGACTGTGCTGGAGCCTAAGACTTGGGATAATAATTTTTATGCAACTGTGGTTAACCCGATTTTGGAAGAAGCCATGTCTATGGGAGACACCCTAGATACTTCTGTGTCTGAAGGTAGTGAAAAGACCGAGGAAACGAGCTATCAAACCGGCGATATTATCGGTAAGAGTCCGGGCGAGACAGCTAACACCCTTCGTCAAAACTTGATTCATCCGATTGTTCTGGGTGTTGGTGATAAGATTGAGAAGGTTTCTGTAGATGCCAAAGCCAATATCAAGGCTAATGAACAGATTCTTATCATGACCAATGATTTCACAGAACTTCCAGACATGTATGGTTGGACCAAGAAGAACGTTGAAACCTTTGCCAAATGGAAAGGCATTAAAGTTACTTATAAGGGTGGCAAGTCAGGGACTGTTACCAAACAAAGTGTTGCGGCAGGAAAAGCCCTGTCTAAAACCAAGAAGATTACCATTACTTTAGGAGACTAAGATGACTATGAGTCTGATAGCAGGTGTGGCCGCCTTTGTGTTGACGGTGCTCGCCATGCCTCACTTTATTACTTACTACAAAATCAAGAAAATCGGTGGCCAACAAATGCATGAAGATGTGAAGCAGCATTTGGCTAAGGCTGGAACACCAACTATGGGAGGGACAGTCTTCCTAGTGGTTGCCATCTTGGTTAGCTTGATTTTTAACTTCCACGTCTTTAGCGAGGGCCACCAAGCCTATGGTGCTACAGTAGGGATTCTCTTTGTAATTTTGATTTATGGAATTATCGGCTTCCTTGATGATTTCCTTAAGATTTTTCGTCAAATCAATGAGGGACTTAAACCTTGGCAAAAGATGGCCTTGCAGATTATTGCGGGTTTGCTTTTCTACTTTATTCACGTACTCCCTAGTGGGACAGATAGCCTAGCTATTGGTGGATTAACCATTCATCTCGGTGTCTTTTATGTTCTATTTGTTTTATTCTGGATTGTCGGTTTCTCAAATGCTGTGAACTTGACAGACGGTATTGATGGTTTAGCTTCTATCTCTGTGGTTATCAGCTTGATTGCCTATGGGATTATCGCTTTTGTCAAGGGTGAGTTCGCTATCTTGACTATCATTATCACTATGATTGGGGCACTTCTTGGCTTCTTCGTCTTTAACCACAAGCCAGCCAAGGTCTTTATGGGAGATGTCGGTTCCTTGTCACTTGGAGCTATGCTTGCGGTTATCTCTATTGCCCTACGTGTAGAGTGGACCCTACTCTTGATTGGTGTGGTTTATGTCTTTGAGACAGCTTCTGTCATGCTACAGGTCAGCTATTTCAAATACACTAAGCGTAAGTATGGTGAAGGTCGTCGTATTTTCCGTATGACACCATTCCACCATCACCTCGAGTTGGGTGGTCTTTCAGGTAAGGGTGACAAATGGTCAGAGTGGAAGGTTGATGTTTTCCTTTGGACAGTTGGAGCACTTGCAAGTGCCATTACCCTTTGGATAGTTCTTGGAAACGTTATGAAATAAATGAAGAGAGCAGAAATGCTCTTTTTCTGTTATAATGATAGGGATAGACTAGATAGAAAAGAAGAAGTAAACATGTCATTTAAAGATTTTAATTTTAAAACATTTATTCAGGAGGCTCTTGACGAGATTAAGTTTAAGGAGCCAACACCTGTTCAACAGAAATTGATTCCTGTAGTCCGTTCAGGTCGTGATTTGGTTGGTGAATCAAAGACGGGTTCAGGGAAGACACATACCTTCCTCTTGCCAATTTTTGAGAAACTCAATCCAAAGAGTGGTGATGTTCAGGTTGTTATTACAGCACCATCACGTGAATTGGCGACACAAATTTACCAAGCGACAAAACAAATTGCCAAACACTCTGAGACTGAAATTCGTGTGGTCAACTATGTGGGTGGTACAGACAAGCAACGTCAGATTGAGAAGCTCAAGGTAGCCCAACCCCATATTGTTATCGGAACACCAGGTCGTATTTATGACCTAGTTAAGTCTGGTGACTTGGCTATCCACAAGGCCCATACCTTTGTTGTTGACGAAGCTGATATGACCATGGACATGGGATTCTTGGATACTGTGGATAAGATTGCGGCAAGTCTTCCTAAAGAAGTGCAAATTTTGGTCTTCTCAGCAACCATTCCTCAAAAATTGCAACCATTCTTGAAGAAGTATTTGACCAATCCAGTCATGGAACAAATCAAAACTTCAACAGTTATTGCAGATACCATTGATAACTGGTTGGTATCTACCAAGGGGCGCAACAAGAATGAACAGATTCTTGAGATGCTTAAGGGGATGCAACCATACCTGGCAATGATTTTCGTTAATACCAAGGAACGTGCTGACGATTTGCACAGCTACCTAGTGTCAAATGGTCTTAAGGTTGCCAAAATTCATGGAGGTATTCCACCACGTGAACGTAAGCGTATCATGAATCAAGTCAAGAAGCTTGATTTTGAGTACATTGTAGCGACTGACCTTGCAGCGCGTGGAATTGATATTGAAGGGGTTAGCCATGTTATCAATGATGCCATCCCTCAAGATTTGTCCTTCTTTGTTCACCGTGTAGGGCGTACAGGACGTAATGGTTTGTCAGGAACAGCCATCACCCTCTATCAACCAAGTGACGACTCCGATATTCGTGAGCTTGAAAAGATGGGGATTACCTTTGACCCTAAAGTCTATAAGGACGGCGAGTTTCAAGATACCTATGACCGTGACCGTCGTGCCAACCGTGAAAAAGCCTATCAAAAACTTGATACGGAAATGATCGGTTTGGTTAAGAAGAAAAAGAAAAAAATCAAGCCTGGCTATAAGAAGAAAATTCAGTGGAAGGTTGACGAAAAACGCAAACGTGAGCGTCGTGCGGCTAATCGTGCTAAGGGGCGTGCTGAGCGTAAAGCTAAGAAGCAAAGCTTCTAAGCATTGGCTTCTAGGTGAGAGCAAATTTTAATTTAAAAATTCAAGAGGTTGAAACCAAAGTGTTTCAGCTTTTTTGATTATTATCAAACTTTTTGGAAACTCAAAAGACCTTATTTAGTTTGAAGATATATTTTTCTTTTGAGCCTAAGGTCTCAAAACTTCCCAACGCTTATGACTACAAAGTCTTAGTCGTCATTATCACAGCGACAAGTCTCAGTATATGCTCACTACACTCGCAAAATAATTGGCTGTCTTAAGAACTGAAACTATGACAGATTTTAAATAGTTTTATCACAGCCATTTTTAAGAAGCTTTCCGTTTAAAGTAAAATAATGTGTAAGTTTGAGGTTATTAGTTGAGTCAACTCTCAAAATCAGGTAGTGACATTTATGTCACTACTTTTTTGTTGACTTTCTATCTATAATACAATCATAGCTTTTGAGAAAAGGCTAAAAAATATTTTAAAGGAGGTTGTTTTAATGACAACACAAATCATTAACAATTTTAACTCACTTAATTCCGAAGATCTTTCTACTGTTAAGGGTGGAGCATGTAGTTTTTGGGGAGCTACAGCTGCCGTAGGCGTCGGGGCTGTTGGAGGAGCCATTAAAGGTGGTATTCAAACAGGTACTTGGCAAGGTGCAGCCTTAAAGGGTATTGGTTATGGTATTAAAGATGGGATTACTTATGGCCTTATTTGTCGTTATTAGGCGATTACTGAGTCAATTTTTTGGCCAAATAGTACTTGCGCTACTAATTTATGGGCTTATATTCTTTGCTTGGCAACACTTTAGAGGAGAAATTTTCTCAATTGTGTGCATCTATGTCAGTATATCCCTAGCAGATGACGTCTATCATCTCGCAGAAGAATATGTTAAAAAGAAAGTTAACTAGGAATACGTTCCTGTTTGAAAAATAGCATGTAAAAACTTGGCAGAATGATTGTCAAGTTTTTTTATAGCAAAAGTGCTACAATAGGAGTCATGAAAGACACGATTCGAATTCTTCATATCAATGATTTACACTCTCATTTTGAACAGTATCCACAACTCAAGCGAGCTGTGGATGATTTGAGTCAGACGGATAGAGAGTTGATCAAGGTAGATCTTGGGGACAATGTGGATAAGTCCCATCCCTTATCTGATGCGACAGCCGGGCGTTTTAATGTAGCCCTGATGAATGAGTTGGGGATAGACTATGCGACTATTGGAAATAATGAGGGGATTGGTCTGGCCAAGGAGGAGCTAGACTGTCTTTATGAGCAGGCTAAGTTTCAGCCAATCATAGGAAATCTCAAGGATGAGGGGAGACAACCTGAATGGGCTAAGCCCTATCTTATCCACAAAACTAAAGCAGGTACAAACATTGCTTTCTTAGCCTATACCTTCCCATATTACATCACCTATGCTCCCAATGGTTGGCAGGTGTTAGAGCCTATGGCTAGGTTGGAAGAGGATTTGGCTCGTCCTGAGGTAAAGGATGCAGATATAGTCGTCGTTCTTAGCCACCTAGGTGTACGTTATGATGAGCAGATTGCAGAGACTTATCCACAGGTAAACCTTGTCATCGGGAGCCACACGCATCACCTTTTTGAAGAGGGGAAATTAGTCAATGAAACCTATTTGGCAGCTGCTGACAGATATGGCTATTATCTTGGCTGTATTGACCTTACTGTGGAAAATGGGCGATTGATAGAATGTCAGATTGAGGCTATCCCCACCAAGTCCTACATCTTGGATTTAGACAAGGAGGACGAAACCTTTATCAAGGCTATGCGTGAGGAAGGCCATCGTCGTTTAGCTCAGAAAAAAGTAGCTAATCTAGGTCGAGAACTAGATTTTGATGAGACCTGTCAATTGGTTTTACAGGCTGTTTGTCAGGAGACCGATAGCCAATTAACGCTTTTAAATACTGGACTTATCATGAAAACACTAGGTCCTCAAGTGACCATGGCAGACCTGCAAGAAGCCCTTCCTCACCAGATGCGGATGGCACGTCTAGTCGTGACAGGACAAGAACTCAAAGAAATCTGTCAGGAAGTTTTTACTAAGGCTGAACTCCTTAAAAATCAAGCTATTAAAGGTATGGGATTCAGAGGGAAGACATTTGGTGAAGTAATCACAGGGAATTTTGCTTACAAAAACGGTAATTTGTTGTATAATAGAAGGGTTGTAGATTCCAATGAGAAGTTTAGTTTGGTCCTTGTGGACCAGTACTACTTTGCTTCTTATTTCCCTACAATTAAGGAAAAGGAAGTTACTCTTCTTTTTCCAGATTTGTTAAGGGAACTTGTGGCCAAGTATTTAGGAAAAAATGGTGCCAATTGGGATAAGATATAGAGACATTATTACAGCATCAGGATAGAAAATAAGAGAGAGCAGAAAGGATGGCACATGCGTAAAGAAATCTTGCCAGAAATGTTTAATTATAATAAATATCCAGGGCCAGACTTTGTGTATGTGGCTGATCTTCTGAAATCAGATGCCTGTCAGTTTACAGTTCTTGAAAATCACAAGGATGCTTTAGACGCTACCCGCTTTGGGCAACGTTTTTCTGAAATCATGCTCAAGTATGATTATATCGTTGGGGACTGGTCTAATGATCAGCTTCGTCTTAAGGGATTTTACGAGGACGAGCGCCCTAATACGCGTAAGACAGACCGCATTAGCCGATTGTCAGAGTATTTGCGTGAATACTGTGCCTTTGGTTGCGCCTACTTTATTTTGAAAAATGAAGAGCCGCAATTAATCGTCTTTGAAGAGGAGACGGAGCCTCGTCGCAAGCGCCGTCGTTCTAATAATCGTCGTAATTCTTCTCAGGAATCTAGAGATAGAGAGCGCAATGCTTCTCAAAAGAATAAGGGGCAAAAAGCTTCTGCTAAGCAAAAGCCAGACAAGTCCAAACGAAGAGATAGGGATCAAGAGGGTCCAAGCTTTGAGAAAATCAAGCGTCGCCCTAAGTTCAAATCTAGATCCGAGGACGGTGGTCGTGAGCGTAAGCCTAACTTCAAGAAGAGTCAGAAGCAAGCTCCAAAATCTAAAGGTCAAAACACCTCATCGAAGAAACAAAGTCAGACCAAGTCAGATGGTCAGCATTTTACAATCAGAAAAAAAGGAAATTAAACTATGTCAGAAGTAACAACACAAGCAAAACCAGAACGTCGTAAACGTCAGAAGTTAGAGGATATGGAAGGCTACAAACCTTCTATTTATGGTCTTACTCGTGACGAGTTGATTGATTGGGCTATGGAACACGGTGAAAAGAAATTCCGTGCTACTCAAATTTGGGATTGGCTTTACAAGAAGCGTGTGCAATCTTTCGAAGAAATGACCAACATTTCTAAGGATTTCATTGCTAAATTGAATGAGAATTTCTGTGTGAACCCATTGAAACAACGTATCGTTCAAGAATCTAAAGATGGTACTGTTAAATATCTTTTTGAATTGCCAGATGGTATGTTGATTGAGACGGTTTTGATGCGTCAACACTATGGTTTGTCTGTCTGTGTGACAACTCAGGTTGGATGTAACATCGGTTGTACTTTCTGTGCCAGTGGTTTGATTAAGAAACAACGTGATTTGACGGCTGGTGAGATTGTGGCGCAAATCATGTTGGTACAAAAATACTTTGACGATCGTGGCGACGGTGAACGTGTCAGCCACGTGGTTGTTATGGGTATCGGTGAGCCATTTGATAACTATGACAATGTGCTTCGTTTCTTGCGTACCATTAACAATGATAATGGTCTTGCCATTGGAGCGCGTCACATTACCGTATCAACATCTGGTTTGGCACCAAAAATCAAGGAATTTGCTAACGAAGGTGTTCAAGTTAACCTTGCCGTATCACTTCACGCGCCTAACAATGACCTTCGTTCAAGCATTATGCGTATCAACCGCTCATTCCCACTTGAAAAACTCTTTGAAGCTATCGAGTATTACATCCAAACAACCAACCGTCGTGTAACTTTTGAGTATATCATGCTTAATGAGGTCAATGACCACCCTGAAAACGCTCAAGAGTTGGCTGATTTGACTAAGAAAATCCGTAAGTTGTCATACATCAACTTGATTCCATATAACCCAGTATCAGAGCACGACCAATATAGTCGTTCAACGAAAGAACGTGTGGCGGCCTTCTACGATGTGCTCAAGAAAAATGGGGTTAACTGCGTGGTTCGTCAAGAGCACGGTACAGATATCGATGCTGCTTGTGGACAATTGCGTTCAAACACTATGAAACGCGACCGTCAAAAGGCTGTAGCAGAAGCTTCTGGTAAATCAGAAGGTAAGTAAGATGTTTCAGCTTAAGACTTGGGTAGATAAGGATGGAGAACTAACACCAAAAGGAAGAAAGCTAAGCCGAGTTTTGGTCTATACTTATCTCCTTTGTTTAGTGCTCCTGTGTTGGACACCCCAGTACGGGCTAGTTGAAGGTGTTGACACCCCTGGTATTCAACATTTTGGTCGTGTTGTGGTCCTATTAACCCCATTCAATAGTTTGACCAACTTTTATCAGCTGGATAGTCTTAAGGAGATTGTCTTTGTCCTTGGGCAAAATGTGACCAACATTTTCTTACTGAGTCCGCTGATTTTAGGGCTTTTAGCCTTGTACCCCAGATTCAGGTCTTGGAAAAAGGTCCTTTTAGCGACCTTTGTCATGTCTTTGACGATTGAGGTTGGACAAGTCATTCTAGACCTTCTCATTGATGCTAATCGTGTCTTTGAGTTAGATGATTTATGGACCAATACTTTAGGAGGTTTGCTGGCATTAGCTGCCTACCGCCTCCTTGTGAAACTGATTCAAACGCATTTTAAAGAGTAAAAAACCTGGGAGCTTACGCGTCTCAGGTTTCACTTATTTTCTATCATACAAATACAACACATTCAAAAGAGGGAAAAATGAATAAACACGTTTGGAGAAATAATGAAACATTTAATGATGACAGTAGTCACCGTATTAACGTTAGGAGTAACAATGACGATGGTTAAGGCAGATACCTATCAAAGTGGCCGTGATGCCGATATCATGCGAGAAAGAGGACAGGTTTGGAATTATTCTGAGGCTAAGAGAGAGCCTCAATTAGCTAACTACAACACCGATGGTCGCTATCTCAGTGAGGCAACTAACTTTGAATTGTACAATTTTGTCAGAGAGTATAAGACATCTGATGAAATCAGACGCATTTGGAACCCTAAGAAAGATGAATCCGTTATCCATGATAAGGATAGCTACTCTATGGATGATGGGCACAAGGTCTATAATTTTGATTCCTTTGCTTATCAATTGCCAGAGTCTACTGATTTTGGGAAGTTATCTTATATTGGTCACTTTCAGTTAGAAGATGGCACAATCTATCGCTATTGGAAGTAACCTTATCATACGAGACTTATACGAGGTCTATTATTAACCATTTGTAAGGATAGGAGGAGTAACTTGTCTTTTAAAGAATCAATCATTGCAAAACTTTGGTGGTTTTTCAAGTTAGAAAAACGCCGGTATATTGTCGGGATTTTGGCACTGAGTCTGGTTTCGGTTCTCAATCTGATTCCTCCTATGGTTATGGGGCGGGTCATTGATGCTATCACATCGGGAAAATTGACCAATCAGATCTTGCTTCTGAATCTCGTATATTTGCTTTTGGCAGCTCTGGGGATGTACTATTTGCGCTATGTTTGGCGCATGTATATCTTGGCGACTTCTTATCGCTTAGGCCAGATTATGCGTTCACGCCTTTTTGAGCATTTTACTAAGATGTCGCCTTCTTTTTATCAAAAGTACCGAACTGGGGACCTCATGGCCCATGCAACCAATGATATCAACTCTTTAACCCGCTTGGCTGGCGGGGGCGTCATGTCAGCCGTGGATGCCTCTATCACAGCCTTGGTAACCCTAATCACCATGTTTTTCAGCATTTCCTGGCAGATGACACTGGTGGCTGTCTTACCCCTCCCCTTCATGGCTTTTGCGACAAGTCGTTTAGGACGCAAGACCCATAAAGCTTTTGGAGAATCCCAGGCAGCCTTTTCAGAACTTAATAATAAGGTCCAAGAGTCGGTATCAGGTATCAAGGTAACCAAGTCTTTTGGCTATCAGGAGGCTGAGCTTCAGTCCTTCCAAGAGACCAATAAGATGACCTTTAAAAAGAATATGCATACCATGAAGTATGATAGCCTTTTTGATCCTTTGGTCTTACTCTTTGTTGGCTCATCCTATGTTTTGACCCTTCTTGTCGGTGCCTTTATGATTCAGGCTGGTCAGATAACGGTCGGAAATTTGGTAACCTTCATTACCTATTTGGACATGCTGGTTTGGCCTCTAATGGCCATTGGCTTCCTCTTTAATATCACACAGAGAGGAAATGTGTCCTACCAACGTATTGAAAATCTTCTGGAGCAGGAATCAGATGTTCAAGATCCTGCGCACCCTCTCCCAAGTATTGAAAATGGTCGCTTAGAATATGCGATTGACCGCTTTGCCTTTGAGGATGAGGATACTTTGAGAGATATTCATTTCACCTTGGACAAGGGGCAAACCCTTGGTTTGGTTGGACAGACTGGCTCAGGAAAGACGGCCCTTGTCAAGTTGCTCTTGCGGGAGCACGATGTTAATCAAGGAGCCATCTATTTGAATGGTCATAACATCCGAGATTATCGCCTATCAGACTTGCGTAGCTTGATGGGCTATGTTCCTCAAGACCAGTTTCTCTTTGCCAGCTCCATTTTAGACAATATCTGCTTTGGTAATCCGGATCTCTCCTTTGACAAGGTAGAAGAAGCGACTAAGTTAGCTCAAGTTTATGATGACATCAAGGATATGCCTGAAGGCTTTGAAACAATCATTGGTGAAAAGGGTGTCAGCCTATCAGGCGGTCAAAAACAACGTCTGGCCATGAGTCGGGCCATGATTTTGGATCCAGATATTTTGATTTTGGACGACTCCCTATCTGCGGTTGATGCCAAGACAGAATATGCTATTATTGACAATCTCAAACATACCCGCAAGGACAAGACAACTATCATTACCGCCCATCGTCTGAGTGCGGTGGTGCACGCTGACCTTATCTTAGTCATGCAGGATGGTCGTATCATTGAACGTGGCCGTCATGAGGATTTGCTAGCTAAGGGTGGTTGGTATGCCAAGACCTATGAGTCTCAACAGTTAGAAATGGAAGGAGGAGAAGAAGATGATGCCTAATCAAAACCAATGGTCTGTGTTTAAGCGTCTCTTGACCTATCTCAAGCCTTACAAATTCTTGACCTTTCTAGCTTTAGCCTTCCTCTTGTCCACAACGGTTATCAAGAGTATTATTCCCCTTGTGGCCTCTTATTTTATTGACCACTATCTTCATGATATGAATCAGGCGGCAAGTTTAATTCTGATTGGTTACTATGGTCTTTATCTTTTGCAGACACTAGTTCAGTATTTGGGAAATCTCTTTTTTGCGCGTGTGTCCTACAGCATTGTCAGGGATATTCGCCGAGATGCCTTTGCCAATATGGAGAAACTAGGCATGTCTTACTTTGACAAAACTCCAGCAGGCTCTATCGTTTCCCGCTTGACCAATGATACAGAGACTATTAGTGAGATGTTCTCAGGGATTCTGTCTAGCTTTATTTCGGCTATCTTTATATTTGTTACCACCCTTTACACCATGATGATCTTGGACATTCGTCTGACCGGGCTTATTGTGCTCTTTCTTCCTCTGATTGTTCTTTTGGTTAATCTCTACCGCAAAAAATCAGTGGTCATCATTGAAAAGACCAGAGCCTTGCTTTCAGATATAAATGCCAAACTGTCAGAGAGTATCGAAGGGATTCGCATCATTCAGGCCTTTAACCAAGAGAAACGCCTCAAAAAAGAGTTTGATGCCATTAATGAGGAACACCTGATTTACGCCAGCCGTTCCATGTCACTGGATTCTCTCTTTCTACGCCCAGCCATGAGTTTACTGAAGCTCCTGGGCTATGCTGTTCTCATGGCCTACTTTGGCTACCGAGGTATCTATTTGGGCATCACAGCGGGGACCATGTATGCCTTTATCCAGTACATTAACCGCCTCTTTGATCCCTTGATTGAAGTGACACAAAACTTCTCAACCTTGCAAACCTCGATGGTCTCAGCAGGTCGGGTCTTCGCCTTGATCGACGAGCGCACCTATGAACCTGAGCAGAGAGGCACAGATGCCAAGGTTACTGAGGGGAATATTCGCTTTGAAAATGTCTCCTTCTCCTATGATGGCAAGCACCAGATTTTGGATAATATTTCCTTCTCTGTCAATAAAGGAGAAACCATCGCTTTTGTCGGTTCTACAGGTTCCGGGAAATCCTCTATTATCAACGTGTTTATGCGTTTCTATGAGTTCCAATCAGGCCGAGTTCTTCTTGACGGTGTGGATATTCGCGATTATAGTCAGGCAGAGCTGCGTAAGAACATTGGTCTTGTTCTTCAGGAACCCTTTCTCTATCATGGCACGGTTAAATCCAATATTGCCATGTATCAGGATTTAACTGATGAAGAGATTAAAGCAGCCGCTGAGTTTGTGGATGCCAATCATTTTATCGACAAACTTCCAGAAGGCTACGATGCTCCAGTTTCTGAACGAGGTTCAAGTTTTTCAACTGGCCAACGCCAACTTCTAGCCTTTGCTAGGACCGTTGCTAGCCAGCCTAAGATTTTGATTCTGGATGAAGCGACAGCCAATATTGATTCGGAGACAGAGGCTATTGTCCAAAATTCTCTAGCAAAAATGCGTCAAGGACGCACAACCATTGCCATTGCCCACCGCCTATCGACAATCCAAGATGCCAACTGCATCTATGTCTTAGACAAGGGCCGCATCATCGAACACGGTAGCCATGAGGAGCTCCTAGCCCTCGGCGGCACCTACCACAAGATGTACAGCCTACAAGCAGGTGCAATGGAAGGAGAGTAAGCTAATCTAGACCATAGATTCTATATTCGAAAAGATTTCTTAAAAATCAAAATCGAGTGGTGACATACATGTCACTACTTTTTTGTTGGCTTGCAACCTATAATAAAACCATAGCTTAAGAGAAAAAGCTAAAAAATAATATTTTAGGAGGTTGTTAGAATGACAACACAAACAATGAACAATTTTGAAACACTCGATCTCGAGGCACTTGCAAACGTTGAAGGTGGAAATAGATGTAAAGATTTAATCTTTGGAGGAGCTTTAACTGGCGCAGGTGCTGGATTTACAGGTGGTATGGCAGCATTTGGTGTTACAGCATTTCCAGGAGCATTTGTAGGAGCACATGTTGGAGCAGTTGCTGGTGGGCTAGCATGTATCGGAGCGAGCTTTTAGAGAGGTTAAAAAATGAATGTGACTAAGTATAATAAGATGTGCGATGCTGAGCTAGAAATTATTTCTGGTGGTGGGAAAGTTGGAGCAGTAATTGGTGGCTGTCTAGGTGGTATGCTCATGGCATGGGCAGCAGGACCTGTTTCCGCAGGGGGTTATACTATGATATGTGCTACTTCGGGGCTTGCAAATGCTTATTTTTGATGTTCCCGAAGTAAAATTATTCTTGCTGATAATAGCGGAGATTATATTATATTTGATTGCATATCTTAGTAATAGAAAAAACAAAGATATGTATATTCGCCTATTTAAAGTATCAGTACTAATGACGCTACTGTATTACATCTCCAGTAGAATGTAATCGCTAAGGTCTTTTTTGAGATCTTACAGCAGTATAAAAAAATACAGAAAGGAATAGAGTTTAATGTAATAGCTTATTCAGTTTACAAGACTGACTGAGGTTATTCATAATTTAGGTGTTTTATCATGAAGTTAAAGAATGTTAGTTCGAGAGTATTGCGATTTTCTAGGGTCGTCACTGCTGTACTGGCAGTTTTCCTTATAAGTACCAGTATTTCTCTCTACAAAAGCAAGACCTCTCCAGAGATTTGGTTAGCAGTCGGAGCACTAGCTTTAGTAGTCATTTTTGTAAATGGGCTGCTCTACCATATTCTTAAGAAGCGTCCAGATTCAGTGAATCCGTTAACAATACGGCAGTCCTTCATTGTCTTTCTGGTCATCTCATTTCTAGTGCTTTGTGTAGAGTTTTACACATTACTTACATTCAGTGATACCACAGACCGTATAGTACTAGCCGTATTAATGCTTTTGTTAATCCTCTGTGATTTTCTAGCTTATTTGCAAGTCAAAAAATATTTTAAAAGATAAAAGGTATCTATAATCATGACTAAAAAACACCTAGTATCTCTAATGATGTCTATGGGCTTCATCCTTGTTGCCTTACATAACTTGGGAGAAAAACTGAATTTTGGACTTCAATGCCTAAATATTATTGGGTTATGTCTTTTTCTCTTTCTTATGTGTACGATTATCAAGGATATAAGGTCAGACAAGTAGTGACATTTATGTCACTACTTTTTTATCGGCTTCCAATCTATAATAAAAATCATAGCTTTGCACAGAAAGCTAAAAACACTTTAAGGAGAAAAGTATGTTCAAAAACTCAAAACCGTATTTACTGGCTACCATTCTCATCGGAATGGGCCTCGCTAATCTATTTAGAAGTTTGGATGCAGTCCACCATACCATTAACTTGTTGGGGCTAACCTTGCTTCTTTATAGTCTGCTTTTTAAAAAATGGACACAATTTAAGAAATAATGTTGAGTCCTAGATAATCCGATTACTTGTGTTTTGTCACTATCTTGAGAGGAAAAGACTCTAAAGCTCACTCTAACCCCACCATTCAGAAAATATAGTAACCGTTTGTGACATTATTCAATTTACGTTGCATAAAAGTGTTATAATAAGAAAGTGATTAATGAAACATGTGAAAATTAGAGTGAATTTCCAATGTTTGAAGGATATTCTTCTATCGTATAGACAAAACTTGCAGGGTCTGGGTCTTCAAAAAATGTCATGAAAGGAGGATTACTATTGGAACAATTTGTTATTTCTAGAAAATATATTAAATTTATCGTGCAAGTTATTTTGGCTGTCTGTATTCAATGTGTGATAACATTTTTCTGGCATCAAGAAAGAACATTTTTATTTTATACCTTGTCACTTTATGTTTCTTCATCGCTCTCTGATGATCTTAGTCAGCTGATTTGTAGAAATGAGAAGTGATGTCGTTACTCTAATCTGTCACGATTAATGTGATATTTACGAGGTTTTAGCTATTCTAGATTCAGAAATAATAGCCAATCATTTCTATGATAATACCTTATAATTTGTTTAAATAGTCCTAGTAAAAAAGGAGTTAAAATGGTGATATTACAAAAATTTAGTTCTGCTGTGTTACGTTCGTTACGTGTCGTATCAGCAATCCTAGGAGTAGTCATTGGGAATATAGCTTTAAATACTCTATCTAGTCAGCATCCAATCTGGATTTGGCTACCTCTGGCATTGCTATCAATCTTTTTACTTGTGTTGCCCCTGTTGATTAAGCAAGAGCTTGACCGTCGTCCACTTGAAGAACGACAGTTTACTCTTAAACAAATTTACGCTGGTATGGGCTTGGCGCATTTGGCTATAATTTTAGCTGGTATTTATCGTTTGCTGACGGTGAGAGATGCCGAATGGCGTCTAATCATTATTGTTGTGATTGTTTTGGATATTTGTTTGCTAGCTTTTCTGACACCTAGAGTGCTTAAAGTTATTAAACAAAGTGAACGAGGCTAGAATTCAGTTTATGATAGACACGCCTATAAAAATTGCGATGCTGTAAGTTCTTATCTATGCTTTGGTAACTTTCTAGGTGTTGTGAAAACTTTCTGTTTGAGAGAACTGTGAGGTTTAAGTTTTATGTCAAAAAATCTACGTGCCATTACGGCCATTGTTTTGTCCCAATTGCTTATTGAGTGGATGGGATTCTTTTTAGGTATTCCTCTAAGTAAGATTCTGGTTTTAACAGTACTTAGCAGTCTAGCAGAGATTTTGATGCATCTTTTCCTAATCAAAAAATCTAAAGTTACTTTGGGCGATAAAGAGATATGGCATCAATACTTTTTATTCTTTAAGAAGACGCTGTGGCTCTCCATTTTGTTAGTTGCCATTTTACTTTTTTATACGCTGACTAAATCTGATAGCTTTATGCTTTATTTTTACTGGCATATCTTTGTGTTGTTCCACTGTCTTGGCTACATCATTTGTTTAAATAACATTAAAATGAATCGTAAAAATTGAAGACTAAATCTTGTTTATTTCCACACAATAAAAAAATCCCATGGGAGTTCTCATCCTATGGGATTTTTGCGATAAAGACTAATAAGGCAATGTCATCTGACTTTGGCTTAGGTCCACAGTTAATTCGTAGTCACTATTGTCACGAATGGTGTGCTCAAAGTCTGTGGTATAGAGAACAAGTCGGAGTTTGTCGCCCTTGTTGAGTTTGTAGATGGTTGGTTGCAAATCCAAACCGATAGTCATCCATTCATTTGGAGTGACATCCTCAATGGTGAGGAGGTCTTTACGATTTTGCAGGTTAAGGTGTCCCTTGGTAATGACACGGTATTTTGCCTGCTTGAATGGCAATTCACGTAAGGCTTCTTCCTTGAAGAGACGGCCATTATCTAAATTCATGCGTTTGAGTGCGGGAATAGGTGCGAGATACTTCTTGTCACCCATTTCCAGAACTTGGGCCGAAATGAGACCACGGTTTGTGCTAGATTTGACTTTGAGCTCTAGATGGACACGGCCATTAATCTGGATGTCTTGGTCCAGTTCAAAGTCCAAGGTAATGGCATTGGCTTTGTCTGCAAAGAGGGCATCCTTGAAGCTTTGGTATGCTTTACCGTATTTGGTGAAGGTTTCCTCTTTATAATGGTTAGCGATGCTGGCTTCAGTCTCACCAAGCTGAATGCTTTTACCATTGTCGTGTCCAAAGTTATCGAGAACTTCCCAGGTCTGTTCAGACTGGTTGTTTTGCCAGATAACAGTAGGCAGTGTGTAGCCATTCTCCAAACCAAGGAGTTTCTGACAAATCAAGGCGTTCATGCTTTCTCGGAAGTCAATAGACTGCCAAGCATTCATGTAAACGTGGGCACCATTGTGGAAGAAGAGGTGTTTTTCAAGAGAGTCTGGAAGAGCATTGAACATTTGATAGACGTTAATCGGTTTGACATTCCAATCTTGGCTACCATGTGTAAAGACAACAGTAGCTTTAACACGGTCTGCGAACTGCACATAGTTACGGTCATGCCAGAACTGGCTATAATCACCATGCTTACGATCAATGGCTGTGCTTAGCTCTTTGAGGTAGGCTTGGTAGTCTTTTTGGTGGCGTAGGTATTCTCCAGCTAATAGGGCACGAGAATAGGTAAATTCAGTCAAGGTGTCGAGATCTTCACCAGGATAGCCTCCAGGACTGACGAGGAGTCCATTTTCACGATAGTAGTCGTACCAAGAAGAAATACCTGCTTCAGCGATAACCATCTCCAAACCGTCAACACCAGTTGTAGCAAGGGCGTTGGACATGGTACCCAAGTATGAAAGTCCAGTAGTAGTCACCTTACCAGATGCCCAATCTGCAGTGATGGTATGCTGTCTGCTACGGCTAGTAAAGGCGCGTGCACGACCATTGAGCCAGTCGATGACAGCTTTATAGGCCAGAACTTGCTGATAGTCTCCAGAGGTCATGAAGCCTTCAGAATTGAAGGTACCGACACCCGACACATAGATAGAAGCCACACCACGAGCCAACATGTAATCGTTAAGCGTGTAGGTATCTGTGTGAGCAAAACGCTCCTGAGCCTTCGTGACAGGATTGATAGGCGTAAGGTCTGCCTCTGGTGTCTTGATTTCTGGTTGGCTAAGGGAGATTTCACCTGTTGGTTTGACGAGCAAATCACCTTCCATCTTGTGGGTAAGCTTGTCTGAAGCAGGCTCGTTAGTCCCTTGTTGATAAGGACTTGCGGTCATCATGGCTGGAACTGGGAAGTCCACATCAGGACGTAAGATAGTTACCTTGACCAAATCTAACTGTCCATCTTGATCGGTATCTACAGGTGTTTCGACATAAACCACCTCACGGTGAAGCTGATTAGTGTCAAATGTTGCCAAGCTCTTACCATTAAAGAAGACGTAGTTATTACTTACAGGAATCAAATCCTGAGCTACTAACTGATCAATTAAGGTATTGCCAGACTGTGTGCGTGTTGCTAGCAATTGATGGAGGTTATTAAGGCTACCATCAAAAGTAATTGGAAAAGCCATTTCCTCTAGGAAAGCAGCACTGTCTGTAAAGTCCACATTAGGGACAAATCCTAGCATTTGAAGAGCTACCAAACCAAAGACGTCAGCAGTCAAAGGACGGTCTGATTGGAAGAAGGTTAGGAGATCAGTCTCTGTATCAGCGATCCAATTTTTCAAAGCCAAATCAGTATCTTCAAAGAAAAGGAAGTGCTTGCGAACAAAAGCCTCAAAATTGGCTTTGGCACTGGCATCTAGAGAGACTTCAAAGCCTAAAGAACGAAGTTCCTGACAAGCAATTTCAGGACTAACAGGGATGTAACTAAACTGGTTAAATTTCATATTTAAAAACCTCAAAAAGAATACATAAACATTTCAGAAATATCTTTACATCAGACATTATACTTGATAAAATGATAGATGTCTAAATTATTGTAAAATGTGAAAGGAAATAAAGAGACAAATGAATGATTTTCTAAAAGAAGCGCTCAGTCATGATTGGATTATGAAGTACATTACTGAGTTTATTGGGACAGCTTTGATGGTTGCACTTGGTAATGGTTCGGTTGCCAATGTTGAGCTTAAAGGGACTAAGGGTAGTAAGTCTGGATGGCTTGTTATTGGTTTTGGTTATGGTTTTGCGGTAATGATGCCAGCACTTATGTTTGGTGATGTTTCTGGTAACCACATCAACCCAGCCTTCACACTTGGACTTGCTGCATCTGGCTTGTTCTCATGGGTAGCCGTTCCAGGTTACTTGATTGCTCAACTTCTCGGTGCTTTCTTAGGACAAGCTATCGTGGTTTGGGTTCACCAACCTTATTATCTTCAAACTGAGAATCCAAACAACATCCTCGGTACCTTCTCTACAATCTCTGCTGTTGATGATAACTCAGACTCAGAGGAAAATCACAAACGTGCTTGGCTTAATGGTTTTGCCAATGAGTTTGCGGGTTCATTCCTTCTCTTCTTTGGTGCTCTTGCCTTGACTAACAACTACTTTGGTCACAAATTAGTCTCACAAGCAGTTCAATATGGGTATGATAAAGAAGCTGTAACAGGTCAAATGGCTAATGGTGCACTTGCGGTTGCCCACATCGGTGTTGGTTTCTTGGTTGCAGCCTTGGTTATTTCGTTTGGTGGTGCAACAGGTCCAGCTCTTAACCCAGCCCGTGACTTGATGCCACGTCTTCTCCACCACATTTTGCCAACAACAGTTCTTGGTGAGCACAAAGGTGATTCTAAATGGTGGTATGCATGGGTTCCAGTTGTGGCTCCAATCTTAGCAGGAGTTTTAGCTATAGCTTTGTTCAAGTTCCTCTACCTTTAATCAATACAAAAAATCTGAAGTTAGTGCTTCAGATTTTTTTATGCTTAAAATTTTGAAAGTAATAAAAAACTGAGAAAATATTCTCAGTCACATTGGATTAGTCATTACTAGAATGGTAGCACCTAAGGTGTAAAGATTCCATAAAACATGAAGTGTGATACTTGCAGATAAGTTTTCTCTTTTTTGGTAGACCATAGAGAGAGCCAAGCCCATTCCGATATAAAGAGTGAGGTAGGCAAGATTAGTTGGCATATGAAAGAGACAAAAGAGCCCAGTGCTGACTAGCACAGCTGTTTTCGAATAAGGAGCTAACCAGGTGAAAATCCACTTGCGAAAGAGGATTTCTTGGAGGAAGGCTGCCGAAATCATACCAATGGCTACTGGAAGGATAGGCGTTGTTGTGAGCGTCTTTTGAAGTTCTGCATGGTAGTTGGTATGGGTTAGTAGCATAAGATTACTGCCAATGACTCCCATCAAGAAGATAGTGAGAAAGCCCCAGATAATTGCTTTAGCATCCTTGAGGTCTAGTCTAAAACGAGTCATCAATCCTTCACTCTTTGCCCAGAGATAGGTAAGGTAAAAAATGATGAGATTGATAGCGATGACTCCCCAGCTTTCAAGCTTCGTAAAAGTCAATCCAGTCTGATTGTTATATAAGGTTGTCATACCTAAGGTGATGTTTGGGATAGCTATCATCAGCAGTAAAAAAAATCCCTGATAGGCATGTCTAAATGCCAGATTATTGACAAGAGTTTTCATAGACTCTATTATACTCTAAAATGAGGAAAATGCTAGCCCCAAAGTAAAGATAATGTAATGATTTTCATAATTTGTGTGAAAGAAAGTGAAAAAATTACAATACTGTTTTTTCTTAGGAAAATCCTTGTCACACAAGCTCTTTTCGGATAAAATAGAGAAGAATGGAGGTTGTCATGACGCAATCAGGGAATTTTAAGTTTCACACACCAATCTTTCGTGTGAATAATAGACAGGAAAATATTGATTTTTACCAAAATACATTAGGATTTAAGCTTTTGACTGAGGAAAATGCCCTTGCGGTCTTCACAGATTGGACAGACCGTAACTCACTTTTTGTGATTGAGGAGTCACCAGCTTATCGTTGTCGCGCTGTTGAAGGTCCTAAGAAAATTAATAAAGTGGTCATTAAAGTTTCAAATCCACTTGAAATTGAGTACCTTTTGGCGCGTGATGATCACCAAGCCAAGGCTATTTTCCAAGGGGAAAAGGGCTATGCCTTTGAAACAATCTCACCTGAGAATGGTCTTATTTTGATGCATGCTGAAGATGACTTGTCTACTCTTAAGACAGTTGAATACGCAGATGTTGAAGAAAAAGAAGATTTCAAAGGAGTGTCAGACTTTACGGTTGAGTCTTTGACCTTGAACGTTGTTGATACAGCTCAAGCAGCTTTCTTCTACGATAATCTTTTTGGCGAAGAATTGCCTTTGTCTATCCACTTTGAAAAAGCAGAAGGTCCTGACCTCCAAGTGAGTCCAGACCAGACTTGGGATTTGGAAATTCTAGAGTTTAAGGTGGCAGAAGACTATGACTTAGTTGCCTTGCATGATAAACTTGAAAAAGAACAGTTCTCTAGTTACCTAGACAGCAAAGGAAACTTGCTCGCACTCACTGACATGAGCAATATTGAGGTTTGGTTTACAAAGTAATGACTAATTTTCAACAAACATTGTCAACAATTACAGACTACATCAAGGCTGACATCTTTCCGGGTGCCAGCCTTGCACTTTATGATGGACAAGATTGGCAGGAGCATTATCTAGGAACTCAGGATGGAACTATTCCGGTAGTTCCAGGACTGACCTATGATCTGGCTAGTGTTTCCAAGGTAGTCGGAGTTGGGACTCTCTGTCTATTCTACTTACAAGCGGGAAAATTGGACTTGGATGAGAAACTATCGACCTATTATCCTGAAGTGGTGGATAAGACGCTGACCCTTCGTCAGCTTCTTTCTCACAGTAGCGGAATTGATCCTTTTATTCCAAATCGTGATGACTTAGACCAAGCTGGCTTGATTGCTGCTATTAATGCCATCAAAGTTAAGGCTGATAAACCTTTCTTGTATACAGATATTAATTTTATTCTCCTAGGCTTGATGCTTGAGAAAGTCTCTGGACAAACACTGGATAAGCTTTTTGACTCCGAAATTTTCCAACCGTTTGGTATGTCTGAAACAGGGTTTGGACCAGTTGAGGTTGCTGTTCCAACGGTTGAGGGGGTTCCGGGTGGGACTGTTCATGATCCCAAGGCTCGAGTTCTCAAAGAACATACGGGTTCGGCAGGTCTCTTTTCAACCCTAAAAGACTTAGAGATTTTTGTTAACCATTATTTGGCGGACGATTTTGCTAAAAATCTGACGCAAAATATCAGCCAATCCAATAAGGAACGCAGTGTCGCTTGGGACCTTCAAGGAGAGTGGATTCTTCATACTGGTTATACAGGTACCTTTGTGCTTATCAATATCCCAGCTCAACGTGCGGCGATCTTCCTCAGTAATCGTACTTACTACAAGGATGAGAGAGCTCAATGGATTAAGGACAGAGATGTTTTAATTGAGATAATGAAGAAGGAGTTGGTACATTCTGACAAATAAAAATAGAAGAGGGGCATCTTTTAATCCTCTAGAAGGTGAGATTAGTGTCGGGGCGACACAATTGTTTATCTTTTTGAAGATATGTTTGATAGTCTTTTCTTATGTGACATTTGTATGGCTGAAGCATCTATTTGGTGTTGGTCAGGTCGGGCAAGAGGTGGATATTCCAAAAGTTATTGCTGTCATACTTTTGGTTGTGACATTTTATAGGATGTGGAATGGCATCTTATTTAAACTTTTTCATTTCTGTGGTTACCATGCCCGCCCCTTTGGAGAAGAGGATTACCGAGGTAGAACGTCATATATAGTATTTTTTGAAAAAACGACAGATGCCTACAAAATACTATATGATAAGCGCTCTCTTAGACATCAATTTCTTTATTTCCTAGCGACTCTTGGTAGACTCTATCTCTTAATCATCTTAGTCGTTCTAATCGGTTATAGCTTCACCTTAGGAAAAGTTGGCTATATACTCTTCTTGCTCTTATGTGGTGTTTTGATTTTTTCTGTAAGATGGCTCATACATCTGAAAAGTCACTTTGTCCGTTATTTTAACTTAAAAGTTATCTCAGAGGAGTATTTTTACCCTATTTTTCTAAAGAAATAAAGACTAAAGTGAAGCTTATACGAAGGGCTCACCAAGTTAATCAAAAATTACCATGTTTTGATTGGAATCATGAAGAAGGAGTTCATAATGCAACGGTCGCTTAAGCCACCTAAACAAAGTAGATTTGTCTCCTGGTTTCTGAGTCTGCTCTTTTGCATGCTTAACGGGAGTAGTCTCTTTGTCTGTGGTATGTGTTTTACAGTGGTGATCATTTTTTTGACGACCGATAGAGATGTAGACTCTTTTGTAGTTTTGGTATTTATTAGCTTGTTATCTAACCCTATTATTTCTTTTTATATTTTGATAAGAGAACTACTATACAAACTGATTCATTGCCTTGGGTATCGTGCCCAACCCGATTTAAAAGTCCTTCGTATGAGAAGAGGGTTTGATATTCATTTTCCTGTGTTTGAAAAGTATGGTCAAGACTATAAGTTGCTCTACAAGAGGCGTTCCAAGAAGCTTCAAATAGAGTATTTGCTTATAGGTTTAGGGTACTTTTGTGGACTCACTCATATTGTGATTGGTTACGCCTTTATACTCAGGAAAATTCTGGAGTCCTTAAAATTGACATTTACCGACTTTGCTAGATATCCTGCTTTTTTAGTTTATATGGTAACGATGATCGTTATCATTATGGGAAATCGTAGCTGGAAAAAAATCACAGAGACATTAAAAGCTAGAAAAAATGTGACAGTTCTAGCTGTCGAGCATGGTTATCCTATATTTGCGACAAAAGAAGAAGCTTAAGCAGTAGGTCAACTGCTTAAGCTTTTTTACTTATTAAGGATTTTTCAACAGTAATGTGTTGGATACCAGCTTCTTCAAAGATGTTACCGACTTCTTGATAGCCATTATTGAGGTAGAACTTAAGTGCACCGAGTTGAGCATGGAGAGAAATAGTCTGGAAGCCTTGTTCTTGTGCAAAATCTTCAACTTCTTTTAGGAGAATGCTCCCTAGACCTTGACCTTGGTAGGCATCGAGCACCGCCATACGTTGAAGGGTGACCTGAGTCAAGTCTTTATTCGGTAGTAGGCGTACGGTTGCTGCAGCCTTGCCTTTGTCATCATATAGAACAAAGTGGATGCAGTAGGCTTCATTCGCATCAATCTCGATGGAGCGAGGAACGCCTTGACCCTTTACAAAAACAGTGTTTCGGATGGCTACGGCATCGAGGTAAGTTTCTGAGAGTGTGTCTCTTGTATGTTTGATAATCATAGGGCAAGTGTAACAAAGTCTATAGTTAGTTGTCAATGAAAAAAAGCTCGATGCGAGGAGGTATCATCAAGCTTTTGATCTTGTTTTATTCTTTAATTTTTCGACCGTTTGTATCTTGGATAGGGCGGTTATTTTCAAATCCAAGGGTTTGGGTGAATTTTTCCACTTGTTCTTTGCTAACGGTTTCTTGATTCTTGAAGACAATCCAGTTAACACCCTCAGTACATGGAGGTGTTGTCAAGGAACCTTCGAAGTTGTAGTAGTCCTTGTCTTCAGGATAGAAATCGTCTAGTGATATAGCCTGAGGAAGCTCGGTTTCTGTATTGGCCGCCTGAGGCATTTTATCCCAGATTTGTTTTAAGGCTTGATTTTCATCGCCATAATTATAGAGAACTGAGATAACTGTGATTTTTCCATTATCTGTCTTATAGACGAAGTGCCCCTCTAGAGGATAAGTCTGACCATCAATTTCATTCTCACTAGGTGCGTGAAAATGAAACTGCTGTAATTTATAGACATCATCACCAATCGTTAGGGTATTCTTTGGATTTTTAAAACTGACTTCAATCGTATGCCCGTTATTTTCAACTTGAGCTTCTGATTCTTGATTATTAAGGTTTAGTTCTGGAAGATCAACGTCCTCAGCTCCGGTGATATTGATCGGAGATTGTTCTTTACCATTTTTGCTGAGTTCATAATCTTTAGAAAGGTCATCCCAATGGTCTGGACCAGTAGCACCAGTATAACCCCATTGAACGTCCTTGGACTTTGAGGATTCGTTTTTTGTATCAGACTGGCAGGCTACGAGTAGGACAGTGCTTGCTACGAGAGAGACTAATCCAATTATCTTAAAACTTTTCTTATTCATTTGTCCTCCTTATACTCTTTAATCTTATAACAATGATAGTCTACGTGTTATTAGAAACCATCCGTTTAACAGTCATTGAGTATCGTTTCTCTAAGGTGCTTCTGAGAAGGAAGCGTTTGGAGATACCAAACGGAAACGCTCTATTTTTATAGCTAATCTGATGAAAAGTCAAATGTAAATGATAGCAGATTTAGAAAAATATAATGAAAACTAGTTTTTGGCAAAAATAAAAGAACCCGCTATTGCGAGCTCTTTAGTTATTTTATCCCAAAGCGTCGTCCATTGAAAGAACTTCGTGGAAGACACGTTGTGTCAATTCAGTTTTTTGTTCTGGAGTGAGGTATTTAGTGTTTACACAGTATCCAGAGATACGTACGATAACATCTTCACCGCTCATAATCTTTTCGTAAACGTCTGACAAGTCCATAACGTTCAAGTTAACGTGTTGTCCACCGTTTTCGAAGTATCCGTCAAGGATAGTTACGAGGTTGTCAACTTGTTCGTCGTGAGTCTTACCAAGGGCACGAGGCGATACTTGAGTAGTAAGTGAGATACCGTCAGCTGCATAACCGAAGTCAAGGCTTGCAAGTGAGTTCAAGTTTTGCAACCATCCACCTTTAGCTTTGTTAGATGGGTTAGCACCTGGTGAGAAGAATTCCAATTTAGACAAGTTCACTGAACCATCTTCGTTGAGGTATACCCCTTTGTGAACTGGAGAGTTACCAGTTTGTTTAGAGTAAGCAACGTTAGAAGTGATTGTAAGAAGTGAAACTGTAGCTTCTGCATCTTTGTAGAGTTTGTGGCTACGAAGACGAGTAGTGTAAGCTTCAATCAACCATTCTGCCAATTCGTTTGAACGTGGGTCATCTTCACCCCAACGTGGGTATTCACCGATTGTTTCGTAGTCGTAGATGTAGCCATCTTCGTCACGGATTGGTTTAACTGTAGCGTATTTGATTGCTGACAATGTATCAACAGTATTTGCGAAACCACAGATACCGAATCCCATGTTAGCACGTTGTTTAGTTGGCAAGAAGGCCATTTGAACAGCTTCATAGTTGTACTTATCAGTCATGTAGTGGATGATGTTAAGGGCATCTACGTAAGTGTCAGTCAACCAGTCAAGAGATTTTTCGAAGTTAGCTTTAACAGTGTCAAAGTCAAGAACTTCATCACGGATTGGATCGATATCAAATACTTTGTAGTCTTTATGAACATCGTCGTAACCACCGTTCAAACCAGTAAGAAGGGCTTTAAGTACGTTAACACGAGCACCGAAGTATTGGATGTTGTGACGTTGTTCTTCGTTTTCTGGGTCAAGTGGTGATACACAACATGAGATACAGCTCATTTCACCGTATCCGTCTTTAGCCATAGTAGTTACACCTTCGTATTGGATAGAAGAGTGTTTGTGGCTCATGTGCATACAGTAGCGACGGAATGAGTAAGGCAATTTGTCAGTCCAAAGAACTGTCAAGTTTGGTTCTGGAGAGTTACCGATGTTATCAAGAGTGTTCAAGAAACGGTAGTCCATCTTAGTAACACGGTGACGTCCGTCAGCACCCATACCAGCCATAGAAGTTGTGATGAATGTTGGGTCACCTGAGTACAATTGGTCGTAAGCTTTTGTACGAGCAAACTTAACTGTACGAAGTTTCATAACGAAATCATCAACGAATTCTTGGATTTCTGATTCAGTGTAAGTACCACGAGCAAGGTCACGTTCTGCGTATACGTCAAGGACGATTGGCACACGACCAAGTGAAGTAGCGGCACCGTTGATTACACGACATACTGCCATGAAAGCAATGTTTGTCCATTGGATAGCTTCTTTAGTATCGAAGGCTGGACGACGAACATCTACACCATAAAGGTCACCAAGGCGAACAACGTCTTGAAGTGCTTGGTATTGAAGGTTAACTTCTTCACGAAGACGGATAGTTTCTTCGTCGATTTCTTTGATAGCATTCCAGTCGTTAACTTTTTCTTGCATCAAGTAGTCAGCACCGTAGAGGGCAAGACGAGCGTAAACCCCGATGATACGTCCACGTGAGTAAGCATCTGGAAGACCAGTAACTGTGTGAGCGTGACGTGCACGACGGATGTTTGAAGTGTAAGCACGGAAGATACCATCGTTAACTGTAGTCACGTATTTTGTGAAAATTTCGTGTACAGCTGGGTCTGGTTCATAACCGTGTTCTTTCAAAGCAGTTTCCGCCATACGGATACCACCTTTAGGCATGAAGTTCAATTTAAAGAGCTCATCATTTTGGATACCATAGATAAGTTCATCTTCTTTTGAAATGTATCCTGCGTCAATGTCAGCGATTGAAGTTGGACGAGTATCCATTGGGAAGCGTCCTTCAGCTTCATAGCCTGCTTTAGTTTCATCTACGATTTTTTTAATTTTTAGAGAGCGTTCAGTTGGTCCTGCAAGGAAGCTTTCGTCACCATCATAAGGTGTGTAGTTTGCTTGAACGAAACGTGAAACGCTAGCTTTTTCTTTCCAGTCAGTTCCTTTAAAGCCTTCCCACGCTTTTTCAAAAACATCTGTGTTGGTTTTAACCGTTGCCATAGTTTGAATCTCCTATAATTCTAGTAACAAAATTATCTGTTACATTCTCTAGAAGTATTCTATCACACAGTAACCGCTTACACAACTTTAAAACTGTGTTTTTAGAGACATTCTTTTATAATACAGTTTTGAAAACGACAAATCTGTATTATAAATTTCTGTTTTTTGGTAGATTTTGGTATCATAAGGGGAGAATGCTTTGTAGTCCCAAAGTTTTATGTGAAAAGCTTTACAATGAGATAAATCTGAGAAAGGAGGCAGGGAGCCATGTTAGAGTTTCCTCTAATAAATGATACCAGTCGGAAAATCATCCATATTGACATGGACGCCTTTTTTGCTCAGGTCGAGATGAGGGATGACCCCAGTCTTAAGGACAAACCGGTTATTATCGGTCACGATCCTAGAAAAACAGGGGGTCGTGGTGTGGTATCAACCTGTAATTACGAGGCTAGAAAATATGGTGTCCATTCGGCCATGTCTTCTAAGGAAGCCTATGAACGTTGTCCTAATGCTGTCTTTATCTCAGGAAATTATAGTCATTACAGAGAGGTAGGAATGCAGATTCGTGAGATTTTTAAACGCTATACCGACTTGGTAGAGCCTATGTCTATCGACGAAGCCTATCTTGATGTGACGATAAATAAACTTGGTATCAAATCGGCGGTTAAGATAGCCAAACTTATCCAGTATGATATTTGGCAGGAACTTCACCTGACTTGTTCAGCAGGCGTTTCCTACAATAAATTTATCGCCAAACTAGCCTCTGATTTTCAAAAGCCTGCTGGTTTGACGGTGGTGCTTCCAGAGGAGGCTCAGGAATTTTTGGAAAAGCTACCTATTGAAAAGTTTCATGGGGTAGGTAAAAAGTCAGTTGAACGTCTTCATGACATGGAAATATACACCGGTGCCGATCTTCTGAAGATTCCTGAGATGACGCTGATTGATCGTTTTGGACGCTTCGGATTTGATCTCTTTCGTAAGGCTAGAGGGATTTCCAATAGTCCTGTTAGGCCCAATCGCGTCCGTAAATCTATCGGAAGTGAGCGAACCTATGGCAAACTTCTTTATAATGAAGATGATATCAAGGCTGAGTTGACTAAGAATGCTAGACGGGTGGCTGAAAGTGCTCAGAAAACTAAAAAAGTCGGTCGAATTATTGTCATCAAGGTCCGTTATTCGGATTTCTCAACCTTAACCAAGCGTATGACCTTGGACAAATCGACCCAGGATTTCGACACCATCGAAAGGATTGCTCACACCATTTTCGACCAGCTGGAGGAAAATAGCAGTGGTGTTCGTCTCTTAGGTGTTACCCTGACAGGTTTGGAAGACCAAGAGGGCAGGCAGTTAGATTTGGATGATTTGGAGTCATGATTTAAAAACAATATAATAGGTAGAGTTTTGCTTCATACCCTGAAAAGTGACCTTGAAGAATCATCAGACCTATGCTATCTTAAATAGTAACCAATAGAAATGAGGGAATAATCTTAATGAAAAAACTGTTTACTTACTTAGGACTCGTCCTAGCAGCTTGTCTGATTCTCGTAGCCTGTGCGTCAAACAAGCCAGCGGAAAAGAAAAAGGCCACACCAACACCGACAGAACGTGCCAAGGCTGATGCGACGATTTTGATTGACACCATGCTTGGAAAATCAAGTAACGGTTTTTCAAAACTCTACGGAGAAAATTACGAAACATGGACTGAAACGAATGTCTTTGAAAAACAGGTTGCAGACACTATTGAAGAGAAGGGGTATACACCGGAAGAAAAGTATACGTTTAAATACATTGAAGGCTATGATGCCAAGACACCAACTCAAGTACTTTCTAAGTTCCTTAAGGTTCGTCGTAATATGATTGGTAAGATTCAGGACTATAAGCTGAAGGATGTCAAAGTTAAGGGAAATGATGCGACAGTTACCTTTACTTCACGTTCTGTGAGTGCCTATGGAGCTGCAGCTGCTGTTCGTACTCTCCTTATGAGTCTCTATGACAACGACATTGACAAGTTGAAACAATGGAATCAAGCTGATAACAACGATGTGGAAAAAGGTAAAGCCAAAGATCTCACAACGAAATTCCTTTATGGTGAAAACTTTAACGGAGATTTGACACAATTTAAGGATATTGATAAAGAAATGGCCTATACACCTTTGACCGGTGCTGATGATCTAGAAAAGACCTTCAAGCTAACCAAAGATGATGGAGGCAACTGGACTATTTCTATAGAAGATTATAAAGAGCTTGCCGAAGCTTTGGTCGATCATGATGAATCAGGAAGCAGAGCTGTTTACGCTGAACGCATCCATAAGAATTTATCAGATTATCAACCTGAAGACAGTAGCGATTCAAGCAGTAAGTCATCAAGTAAGGAAAAATAGAGTTTTATTGCATTTGATGTTAAACATGTACGGAAAGCTTTTTTGGGCGAGAAGAGTTGTCACACCAGTGGCAGCTCTTTTCTTATTGTTCGTTGTATCGATTCCCCTATAACCTTTATCTATCACCTCTTAGGATTTTATTATTAGACGAGTTTGTAGGAAGATGATAAACTGTTATCACTAACTATTAATGAAAGTATCGAGGATTATAGATATGAAAAAATGGCTTGCAGGTTTAGGGATTCTTGGCTTGTCGGTTTTGACTTTGGCTGCTTGTGGGAACAAGAGTGACAGTAAGGCATCTGGTGAAAAGCAGACGATTACTGTTGCGACAGACTCTGATACGGCGCCTTTCACTTTCAAAAAAGGCGACGACTTCAAGGGTTATGATATTGATTTGGTCAAGGCTATTTTCAAGGATTCGGACAAGTATGAGGTCAAGTTTGTGACGACACCTTTTGATTCCATCTTGACAGGGGTGGATTCTGGACGTTATCAGATTGCGGCTAACGACTTCAACTACAATGAAGAACGTGCGCAGAAATATGGTTTCTCAGATCCGATTTCACGTTCTAACTATGCCATCACTAGTGCTGAGGGTACCAAGTATACTAGCCTAGATGATTTGTCTGGTAAGACAACAGAGGTGCTTCCTGGCTCTAACTATGCTCAGTTGCTTGAAAATTGGAACCATGCCAATGCGGACAAGACACCAATTACTATCAACTATGCTTCTAGCTCAACTGGTCTTTCAACACGTATTCAACACATTCAAGAAGGAAAAATTGATTTTATCCTTTACGATGCCATTTCATCTGAGTACATTGTCAAAGATCAAGGCTATAAGCTAGCTGTAAACAAGATTAAAGACGATATCGGTATGAAGACTGATGGTCTTGAATATCTTCTATTCTCAAATGATAAGCAAGGTAAGGAACTCAAGACCTTTGTCAATAAACGTATCAAAGAGCTTAAGAAGGATGGAACCCTTGCAAAACTCAGCAAGGAATACTTCGGTGGCGATTACGTCAGTGATTTGAAATAAGACTGTTAAAAGTTGAGACTGCTGTCCCAGCTTTGGATTTAACACAAAGCTTTCTTTTGAGGCTTTCCTGAGGTGATGACGGACGTCAGCGACCTTCGTCGAAGCTCCATGACTAAGTTTTGAGCCTAAGGTCTCAAAACTTCCGAACACCTGAAACTTTAAAGTTTCAGGTGTTTTTCTCACGCCGGAAAGCCTCGGTTTATGCTCACTTTGTTCGTAAAATAAGGAATGAGTTCAAATCTTTTTGGTCTTAACAAGGTATTATTATCAGTGATACGATTTTCTTATCACTATGATAAGAAAAGACTATTTCACAGACTTTCTGAGTCGTGCTAAAATGAATACTATAAAATTATGATAAGATATTTGAACGGTTAGCACTAGGCTAACCTACTTTTTTAGAAAGAAAGGGCGACATTGTGAAAAAGAGTATAGAAGCATTTAATCGGTCACCTTGGTATCTCCAAGTTATCATTGGTTTGGTTGGTTTGGCAGTAGCAGTTGCTTTAGCCATTCCCCTGTCTTGGCTAGTAGAAATTCTTTGGGGCTATGTTTTGCAACTGGTTACGATTGTCTTCAAGTGGATCTCATCTTGGATGCCAGCTGGTAAGCTCTTCTCATGGAAGGCAGTCTTTGATGCTGTTCCTAAGATTGTGGAACGCTTGCCTTTGACTTTGGGATTGACCATTGCAGGTGCTTTCTTCGGTTTGATTTTGGCCCTTGTCTTTGCGGTCGTTAAGATCAATCGAGTACGTATCCTTTATCCAATTCAAGCAGTTTTTGTGAGCTTCTTGCGTGGGACACCAATCCTTGTACAACTCATGTTGACTTACTATGGTATTCCACTCTTCCTTCGTTATTTGAATGGTGAATTTGGTTTGGATTGGAATATTAATGAGATTCCACCAGCTATTTTCGCCATTACAGCCTTTGCCTTTAACGAAGCAGCCTACATGAGTGAAACCATTCGTGCAGCGATTCAGGCTGTTGATGCTGGGGAAATCGAAGCTGCCCGTTCTCTTGGGATGACATCAGCACAGGTTTACCGTCGTGTCATTATCCCAAATGCGGCAGTTATTGCAACTCCAAGTTTGATTAACAGTTTGATTGGTTTGACTAAGGGAACATCACTTGCCTTTAGTGCTGGTATCGTCGAAATGTATGCACAGGCTCAAATCTTGGGTGGTGCCGACTACCGTTACTTTGAACGTTATATCTCAGTTGCCCTTGTATACTGGGTAATCTCAATCTTGATTGAGTACATTGGTCGTTCAGTTGAAAATCACATGGCCATTAAGGCGCCTGAAGTGACTGACATTTCTGGAATTGGAGGTGACCGCTAATGATTAGTATCAAAAATTTGACCAAGGAATTTTCAGGTCAAAAGGTTCTCGATGGTATTGATATCGACATTGAAAAGGGTGAAGTTGTAGCTCTTGTTGGTGCCTCTGGTGCAGGGAAATCAACAATTCTTCGCAGCTTAAACTATTTGGAACAACCTGATTCTGGTACCATTATCATTGATGATTTCAAGGTAGATTTTGAAACAATTACCAAAGAACAAATCCTTACTCTTCGTCGTAAGTTGGCCATGGTGTTCCAACAGTTCAACCTCTTTGAACGTCGTACAGCCTTGGATAATGTTAAGGAAGGTCTTAAGATTGTTAAGAAACTTTCTGACGAAGAAGCTACCAAGATTGCCAAAGAAGAGCTCGCTAAGGTTGGGCTTTCTAATCGTGAAAATCACTACCCACGTCACTTGTCGGGTGGTCAAAAACAACGTGTGGCCTTGGCCCGTGCCCTTGCAATGAAGCCTGATGTGCTCTTGCTTGACGAACCAACATCTGCTCTTGACCCTGAGTTGGTTGGTGAGGTTGAAAAATCAATCGCTGATGCGGCTAAGTCAGGTCAAACCATGATTTTGGTCAGTCACGACATGAACTTTGTTTATCAAGTGGCTGACAAGGTGCTCTTCCTTGAAAAAGGTCGTATCCTTGAACAGGGAACACCTGATGAAATCTTTAACCATCCAAAAGAAGAACGAACAAAAGAATTTTTCGCTTCTTATTCAAAACAATATCTTTAAGATGGGATTTTTGTTACAATAGAAAAGGTAGTGGGAGTGGACGATACTTTAGTCCATAGTCAAAGTCCCACAAGGATGATTAGGAACTTTTGAATGTTTCAAAGGCGACTAAGTGTCCAATCAGAGACTGCATCGTGCAGTTATTACTAGTCGAATTTAGAGGTTGGAGAATGTTATCTCAGCCTTTTCTATTTCTCACTTTAGGATGATTTATGTTATTAAATATTTTTAAATTTTACCTCTTAGGCCTTGTGATTGCTTTCTTTGTGTGCTTGGTGATTGGTGCCATTTGGCTTGGATGGCGTGCTTTACGTCGTGCGGACAAAACTGTGAAGGAGCGTCAAGGTGCCCTCTATGATGCTATTATGATGTCGATGGTTTCGATTCCCGTTTTGGCATTTGCTTTTATGGCGATTCTTATCGTGCTGAATGCATAATTCTAGCTTTGTTGGCACATTAGGTGTAAGATATCTCTACAAGAAAATCATATAAGGAGTTACTCATGTACGATACAATTGTTATTGGAGCTGGTCCTGCGGGGATGACTGCAGCACTCTATGCAGCACGTGCCAACCTTAAAGTGGCAACTTTGGAGCAAGGTGCTCCTGGTGGACAGATGAATAATACGTCTGATATTGAAAATTACCCTGGTTTTGAAAGTATTTCTGGTCCAGAATTGTCAATGAAGATGTTCGAACCTTTGGAAAAATTGGGCGTTGAAAATCTTTATGGTATCGTGTCTGGTATCGAAGACAAGGGTGACTATAAAGTTGTCAAAACTGGTGATGAAGAGTACCAAACCAAGACAGTTATCATTGCGACTGGTGCCAAACACCGCCACATTGGTGTTGCTGGCGAAGAAGAGTATAACAGCCGTGGGGTGTCTTACTGTGCGGTCTGTGATGGTGCCTTCTTCCGTAATCAAGACCTCTTGGTTGTTGGTGGTGGAGACTCTGCCGTTGAAGAAGGAATTTATTTGACACGCTTTGCTAATAGCGTGACCATTGTTCACCGTCGTGATGAATTGCGTGCCCAAAAGGTTCTTCAAGACCGCGCCTTCGCCAATGAAAAGGTTAAGTTTATCTGGGACTCAGTCGTTGAAGAAATCAAGGGTGATGACATCAAGGTTCGCAGTGTTGATATCAAGAATGTCAAAACTGGTGAGGTGACTAACCACGAATTTGGCGGTGTCTTCGTTTATGTGGGACTTGATCCTGTTTCAGATTACTTGACAGGTCTCGACATCACTGACCAGGACGGTTGGGTAATTACAGATGATAAGATGGCGACACGTATTCCTGGTATCTTTGCCATTGGGGATGTCCGTCAGAAAGACCTTCGCCAAATTACAACAGCCGTAGGTGATGGTGCCACAGCTGGTATCGAAGCTTATAACTACGTGACTGCACTTGGTGATAAGTAAAATGAATGAAAACTCGGGAGCTTCTCGAGTTTTTTGTGTTCTCTTGGGGGGATTTAGCTTGTCTAGTCCCCTTTGGACCAACATCTAAGTGTGATTTTTTGTTATAATAGAAAAGTCTTACTAAAAATCAGTAAAAACGAGGTGACCGACTTGCGTGTTGTAGCAGGTGAATTTGGCGGGCGTCCGCTTAAAACGTTAGAAGGCAAAACGACTCGTCCAACAACGGACAAGGTCAAGGGTGCCATTTTCAATATGATTGGTCCTTTCTTTGATGGAGGACGTGTTTTGGATTTGTTCTCGGGGAGCGGTAGTCTGGCCATTGAGGCAATTAGTCGTGGCATGTCTTTTGCTGTCCTCGTGGAAAAGGATCGTCGGGCACAGGCTGTTATCCAGGAAAATATTAAGATGACAAAGAGTGAGAAACAGTTCCAGCTTTTGAAGATGGATGCAGTACGTGCGCTGACACAATTGACAGGAAAGTTTGACTTGGTGCTTTTAGATCCACCTTATGCCAAAGAGCAGATTGTGGCCAATATTACTCAGTTAGAGGAGCAAGGACTCTTGGCTGAGGAAGTTATGTTGGTTTGTGAAACTGATAAGGCTGTGGACCTGCCTGAAGAAATTTCAAACTTTGGGATTTGGAAACAGAAAACCTATGGTATCAGTAAGGTGACCGTTTACGTGCGTTAGCCTTTTATAGGGAAGTTGTAGAAAGGAATGCTATGACAAAGATTGCTATGTTTACGGGGTCTTTTGATCCGATTACTAATGGGCATATGGATATTATTGCCAGAGCCAGCAAGCTCTTTGATGAGCTTTATATCGGTCTCTTTTATAATAAAAATAAGCAGGGCTTCTGGGATGTGGAGACTCGCAAGCGTATCCTGGAAGAGGTTGTGGCAGATCTTCCCAATGTCAAGATTATAACGGCCCACGATAGTCTGGCTGTAGATGTAGCTAGAGATCTTGGGGTGACTTATTTGGTTCGAGGCCTTCGTAATGCGACAGATTTCGACTATGAAGCCAATATGGATTATTTCAATAAGGGGTTGGCACCTGAGTTAGAAACAGTTTATTTGATTGCCAGTCATGAGGTAACACCAGTCTCTTCAAGTCGTGTGCGTGAGTTGATTTATTTTGAGGGAGACATTAGTTCTTATGTTCCTCAAGCAGTTGTTAAGGAAGTGGAGGCCAAGCGTGGCAAACAAGAACGAATCTAAATCACTATTAGGGAAACTTTGGCGGATTAAGTGGTGGTTGTTAAGTATTTTTACGGTACTTTTCCTCCTATTTGCCCTCTTTTTCCCGCTAAATAATTATTATGTTGAGCTTCCGGGTGGTGCTTTTGATACCAAGGAAGTCTTGACTGTAGATAAGAAAGCTGATGATTCAAAAGGATCCTACAATTTTGTGGCAGTGGCTCAAACCAAGGCGACTTTGGCCTTGATGCTCTATGCTCAGCTTAATGATTTTGCAAAGCTTCAAACAGCTGAAGAGGCAACTGGAAATTACTCTGATGAAGATTTCATGCGTATCAACCAATTTTACATGGAGACTTCCCAAAACCAAGCGATTTATCAGGGCTTGACTCTGGCCGGTAAGGAGGCTAGCTTGGAGTATATGGGTGTCTATGTGCTTCAGGTGGCTGATGATTCTAGCTTCAAGGGTGTCCTCAATATTGCGGATACGGTGACAGCTGTCAATGGCAAGACCTTTGATAATTCTGCTGACTTGATTAAATACGTTCAAGGACTTAAGCTGGGTTCAAAAGTCAAGGTCACTTATACGACAGATGACAAAGAAAAGACTGCCACTGGTAAGATTATCAAGATTGCCAATGGTAAAAATGGTATTGGTATCGGTTTGACAGATCATACCGAGGTCAAAAGTCCTGAAAATGTGAAGTTTAAACTTGATGGTGTTGGCGGCCCAAGTGCGGGTCTTATGTTTACCTTAGCTATTTACGATCAGGTGTCTGGTCAAAATCTTAAGGCTGGTCGTAAGATTGCTGGAACAGGAACCATTGAAAAGGATGGTTCTGTCGGTGATATCGGTGGTGCCTACCTTAAGGTGAAATCAGCGGCTGATAGTGGTGCAGACATTTTCTTTGTACCAAATAATCCGGTAACCAAGGAAATGAAAAAGGCTGATCCGGATGCCAAAACCAACTATCAAGAGGCCAAGGAAGCTGCCAAGAAACTGGGAACCAAGATGAAAATCGTCCCTGTTAAAACAGCTCAAGAAGCCATTGATTATTTGAAAAAGACTAAATAAGAAGAGAGAGTAGGGCAGGCAGAAATCCATGATTTTTGTCTGAGTCTTACTCTCTTTTTTAGGTCAAAGTGTTATAATAGTCTTTATGAAAAAACGTTATAGAACAGTCAATGATTACTATCGTGAAATTTTTGGCGAAAAGATTTTCAAACTACCAATAGATGCGGGTTTTGATTGTCCCAACCGTGATGGCACAGTGGCTCATGGTGGCTGTACCTTTTGTACGGTATCGGGGTCTGGGGACGCCATTGTAGCTCCTGAGGCACCGATTCGTGAGCAGTTTTACCATGAGATTGACTTCATGCACCGCAAGTGGCCAGAAGTTCAGAAATATCTGGTTTATTTTCAAAACTTTACCAATACCCACGCGCCGCTTGAAGTTATCAAGGAACGCTACGAACAGGCTATCAATGAGCCTGGTGTTGTTGGTATCAATATCGGTACCCGCCCAGACTGTTTGCCAGATGATGTGATTGATTATCTGGCAGAACTCACAGAACGTATGCATGTGACCGTTGAACTTGGCTTGCAGACGACTTATGAAGAAACGTCAGAACTCATTAACCGAGCACACAGCTATGATCTTTATGTGGAGACGGTTAAGCGTGTGCGTGAGCGTGCGCCAAAGGCTGAGATTGTGTCGCATCTGATTAATGGGCTGCCAGGGGAAACCCACGAGATGATGGTGGAGAATGTTCGCCGTTGTGTGACGGACAATGACATTCAGGGGATTAAACTCCACCTCCTCCACCTGATGACCAATACGCGTATGCAAAGGGACTACCACGAGGGTCGTCTTAAATTGCTGAGTCAGGAAGAGTATGTGTCCATCATCTGTGACCAGTTGGAAATCATCCCTGAGGATATCGTCATTCATCGAATCACAGGTGATGCACCGCGAGATATGTTGATTGGTCCTATGTGGAGTCTCAACAAATGGGAAGTCCTCAATGCCATTGACAAAGAGATGGAACGTCGTGACTCATGGCAAGGGTGCAAAGTAGCTAACGAGAAGGAGGAAAAAGCATGATTAAACGACCAATTCATCTGTCTCATGACTTTCTAGCAGAAGTGCTGGATGATGAGAGTGTTGCTGTCGATGCAACCATGGGAAACGGTAATGACACAGCCTTTCTGGCTGGTCTTGCCAAGAAGGTTTATGCCTTTGACGTGCAGGAGCAGGCGCTCGAAAAGACTCGTCAACGCTTGTCGGACTTGGAAATTGAAAATGCGGAACTCATTTTAGATGGTCATGAAAATCTGGACCGTTATGTCACGGAACCGATTCGTGCAGCTATTTTCAATCTGGGCTATCTGCCATCTGCAGATAAGAGTGTTATCACCAAACCCCACACGACTCTTGAGGCCATTGAGAAAATTCTTGACCGCTTAGAGGTGGGTGGTCGTTTAGCTATTATGATTTACTATGGTCATGATGGCGGCGATATGGAGAAGGATGCTGTGCTTGAGTACGTTATCGGTTTGGACCAGCGTGATTTTACAGCCATGCTTTACCAACCCCTTAATCAAATTAATACCCCACCATTTTTGGTGATGTTGGAGAAATTACAATGATTACAGATATTAAAGAGAAGCTTGCAGATATGCAGGCCAAATATATAGATAAGCAAAGTGCCGAGGATACTTTAAAAAAGGTTGATAATCGTAAAACGGCTAAAATTAAGAAAAAGTTAGCTAGTCTTGAGGTTGAACGTTGCCATAAACTTTTGGCCAAAGAAGATGTCACTGCCATTGATAAAAAAATTAGTAAGCAAAAAGAACTATTCTCAAACTGTTGTCATAAGGAAGGGTAGGAGGAGCTATGCATTTATCATTAGCTTTGCTTGTTCTTCTTTTTAGCTTGATTTTATCGAATGTTATCAATCGTGTCTTTCCACGTCTTCCCCTACCTTTGATTCAAATTATTTTTGGAGTGGGTATTGGTTTTCTTTTGAAGGGACGCGCTTTCGAGCTTGAAACAGAACTTTTCCTAGCTTTCATTATTGCTCCCTTGCTGTTTCGGGAGGGTGAAGAAAGTGATATCACCAGTATTCTACGTAACTGGAAACTTATTCTATTTTTGATTTTTCCAGTTATCTTTGTGTCTACCTTGGGAATCGGTTATCTTGCTAAGGCCGTCTTGCCTGCTGCTGTGCCTTTGTCTGCCTGCCTAGCCATTGGGGCGGCTCTTGGGCCAACGGATTTAGTGGCCTATTCAGCTATTTCTAAACGTTTCAGTTTTCCAAAGTGGATTAGCTACATTTTGCAGGGGGAAGGTCTTCTGAACGACGCCTCTGGCTTGGTCGCCTTTCAGGTGGCGGTGACTGCATTGACCACAGGTACCTTCTCTCTCCTTGGGGCGAGCTGGAATTTGGTTATTTCTGTGCTTGGTGGTTTTTTAGTTGGCTTGATTACAGCCTTATTTAATCGTCTCTTTTTAACCATTTTGGACAATATGGATGCTGCTGATGTCACAGGTGCTCTCTTACTAGAGTTGGTACTACCGATTTCCTCTTACTTTGTAGCCGAGGAAATTCATGCTTCTGGAATTATTGCTGTTGTCGTAGCAGGGATTTCGCTTGCCAGTCGTTTCAAAAAAATCACCGTTTTTGATGCTAAGTTGGATAGTGTTTCTCATACGATTTGGGGAACCATTACCTTCATGCTTAATGGCATGGTCTTTTTCCTCTTGGGAACAGAACTTCCAACCCTAGCAGCCCCAGTACTGCGTAGCAGTACTTACGATAATCTCTGGATGCTTCTTGCTATCATCCTTCTAACAGCGACCATGTTTGGTATTCGTTTTGTTATGATTAGTGCAGTATTTGCTCAAAGAGCTTGGAGGGCCAAACGATCACTAAAAAAAATCTGGAAGGGTGCTACTCTGTTAACCTTTTCAGGTGTTAAAGGAACGGTTTCCATTGCAACCATCCTTTTGCTTCCAGTTGCCAATATGACTGCTCTGGAACATAGTCTTTTGCTTTTTACGGTAGCGGGTGTGACCTTGCTGAGCTTCTTAACAGGGATTTTAGTCCTACCTAAGCTAGCGACTGGACCAGCGCACACGACCAACCATTATATGCAGATTGCCATTCTCAATGATGTGGTCGATGAGTTGGAAAAAGATCTAAAACAGTCTACCAATCAAGGGGCTGTCTATGCTACTATTGACAACTACAATCAACGCTTGGAAGATTTAATCTTGGAGCAGGAATCAAATGATGTCAAAGAAGAGTTGGCCAATATCCGAGTAATGATTATGGAAATTGAGAGTGAGGGTCTGGAATATGCCTACAAGAAGGGTAAGATTTCAGAACTCGAATACAATCTCTACCAACGTTATATCAAGGGCTTGGAACGTCGTATCAACCGTGGTTTTGTCTCTAGCCTTTCTTACGCCCTAGCTGTCTTTGTGCGTGGCCTTCGTAGATTGTTACACTTAGCTCTTACTTTCAAGTTTCATATTGATCAGGATGAAACGAGAAGAGGTCCTAGGTTGACGGAAGAAAACCGCGACCATATGACTGAGCTCTATTTGACAAATACTGAGCAGATTTTGGAAGCCCTGAGTAATCTGGAAGGTGTTTATCATTCAGATCTCTTGTCTTATCTGAAACGCAGTCGCCTTCAAGAGGCTGAGATTATTCAATCAGGTGCCTTTGTTGAGCGGGTTATCACCCATCTTCATCCAGACAATATTGATGAAATGTTGCGTGGCTACTATTTGGAACGTAAGGTTATCAACGAGTACGAGCAGGCTGAACTTATTTCTAGCCGTTATGCCAAGCAGCTTCGTAAGGAAGTCAATACTTTGGAGGATTACTCTCTCAAAGAAACTAGCAACACGTTAACCTATGATATGATTAATCTGGCTCGAGGTCGAGCTTAAGCAATGAATGTTATCACAAAAAGAAGCCAAGAAAAATTTTGGCTTCTTGTTCATATATTTTTATAGAACAGCTTGTCGTTCCAGCCTTAATTTTGTATGGCGTATCGAAAATAAAAGAGGAGTAGTGATAAAAGAACAAGTCCCCTAGACATTATCTGGGGGACTTGTTTCTTTGAGTGATTTTTATAGAAGAGGATTAATGTAAAAACGATGGTCATCAATTGGAATAATTTGAACAGGATTTTGGTAGAAGTCAGCTAAAACTTCCGGTGTGATGATATCATTTTTTGGTCCTTGTGCCACGATTTTTCCTTGACGGAGTAGGAGGATGTGGTCCATTTTTTCAGTGATTTCTTCAGCATGGTGGGTGACGTAAAGGACCAGTGGTGCGTGAGGAAGCGAGGTGATACGGTCAATCTGACGTAAGAGCTTTTCGCGGGCAAACAGATCCAAGCCAACAGTTGCTTCGTCAAGGATGATGATGTCGGGATCTTCCATCAGACTACGAGCAATTAAACAGATTTGCTTTTCTCCCTGAGAGAGACCACGGTATTTACGACCAATCAAATCACCAGCACCAAGTGAAGTCAGCATATCCTTGGCTTCTTGTAGCTCTTTGTCTCCATAGGCTTTGTAGAGGATTGAGCTCTTGTATTTACCTGTAAGGACGATTTTTTCAGCTGTCATATGTTGAGGAAGACGCTCAGTGATGAAGGAGCTGACGATACCGATATGTTGACGAAGACCTGTGATGTCTCCATTCCCAAAGGTGTAGCCTAGTATCTCAGCCTTTCCCTCAGAAGGAAAGAATTCAGCTGTCAACAAACGTAGGAGGGTTGATTTTCCAGCACCGTTAAGTCCCAGAATAGCCCAAGTTTGACCTTTTTCAACTGTCCAGTTAAGGCCAGACAAAAGTGTTTTTCCTTGGCGGGCCAAACTGACATTTTCTAATCGTATAAGTGACATAAGTCTCTCCTTTGATGATAAATTACTCTAATTATAGCATAAAATAGACACCTTTATTGGGAAATTATGGTATAATGAAAGTCAGAATTTTTTTTTAGAGGAGAAGAAAAAATGGAAGACTCGAGTGGTCAGTCCTTATTATTTCAATCTATTTTACTACTAATTTTAACCTTGCTTACAGCCTTTTTCTCAGCATCTGAGATGGCTCTCGTATCACTTAACCGCTCACGTGTAGAGCAAAAGGCAGAAGAAGGTGATAAGAAATTTATTCGCCTACTCAAGGTTCTTGAAAATCCAAACAACTTCCTATCAACTATCCAAGTTGGTATTACCTTTATTAGCCTCTTACAGGGGGCCAGTCTCTCTGCGTCACTAGGTGCAGTGATAGCGACTTGGTTTGGTCATGTGGCTTGGGCTAAGACAGCGGGTAGCATGATTTCTTTGGTTGTCTTGACCTATATCTCTATCGTTTTTGGGGAACTTTATCCAAAACGTATCGCTATGAATCTCAAGGAAAATCTAGCCATCTACTCGGCACCTGTCATTATTGTTACAGGTAAGATTGTTAGTCCCTTTGTTTGGATTCTTTCGGCGTCAACCAATCTTTTGTCTCGTTTGACACCTGCGACCTTTGATGATGCAGATGAACAGATGACACGTGATGAGATTGAGTACATGTTGACAAAGAGTGAGGATACACTTGAGGCTGAAGAAATTGAAATGCTCCAAGGGGTATTCTCTCTTGATGAATTGATGGCGCGTGAGGTTATGGTTCCTCGTACAGATGCCTTCATGATTGATATTGAAGACAACACTCAAGAAAATATCCAAGCTATTCTCAAGGAAAGTTTCTCTCGTATTCCTGTTTACGAAGATGACAAGGATAAGATTATCGGTGTCATTCATACTAAAAACCTTCTAAAAGCAGGTTTTGAACTTGGTTTTGAAAATATCAAACTTCGTCGAATCATGAATGAACCACTCTTTGTTCCTGAGACTATCTTCGTAGATGATCTCTTGGCAGCCTTTCGTAACACCAATAATCAGATGGCTATCTTGCTTGATGAATACGGTGGCGTTGCTGGTCTTGTTACCTTCGAGGACCTTTTGGAAGAAATCGTTGGTGAGATTGACGACGAAACAGATAAATCTAGTGTGGAAGTTCGTGAAATTGGTGAGAATACCTATATTGTCGAGGGAGCTATGACTCTTAACGACTTCAATGAACATTTTGATACAGAACTTGAGAGTGATGACGTTGATACTATCGCAGGTTATTATTTGACTGGTGTGGGAGCCATTCCAACTCAAGAAGTCAAGGAACACTATGCAGTTATCAACAAGGACAAACACCTCGAATTTATCAATGATAAGGTTAAGGATGGTCGTGTAACCAAACTTAAGGTAATCATCACGGCAGCTCCAGAAGAGGCAGAAGAATAGTTTTCTACATGTTTTTATTAGAAAATATTGGAACTTAAAAGCGACTATTTACTAATTAGGCACTTTCTCTCATTATGAGTGAAAGTGCTTTTTCTTATCTATCTTGGAATATCAGCTTATCAAAATAATACGATTAGAAAACGTCTATAAAACACGTCATAAAGCCTTTTTAACCTATCAAAACTGCCAGACTTTGTCAGGAAAACAACCATAATTTTGGAGATGTTCTAACATATTTTAGCGTATTGATAGATTCAGAATAAAAATAAATAAGATTTTAATTAAAACAGTCTTTTATTACTTTTTTATGGTAGAATATAAATTAACTGATAAATGAAAAAAGGAGAATCTTAATGGCTTCTAAAAAATCTATATATAGTAGCTTGCTTTTACTCACCTTTACCCTAGGAGCTTTTGTACCAGTAACTTCTTTTGCGGACGATGGTATTGCGACAAATGATGCTGTTCTTACACAACCAACGACAGATCGTGCAGTAACTGGTCCTTCAACAGCCCCAAGTGATGGTGACTTGGCTCGTAGCAATGATTCAAACACTGGTGTGGCAACGCCAACAACACCAACACCTACAGTTCCTGAAGTACCAGCTGAGCCAACAACACCAGCAACTCCAGAAACACCTGCGACACCGGCTCCAACAGCTGATTCATCAACAAAACCAGCTGATAAACCAACTGAGAAACCAGTCGATAAGCCAGAAGACCCAGCTTCAGCAACTGATAAAGGGACAAGCGAAGCACCTCAAAACCCTGAAATTCCAGCAGTGAATGTTAATGGACAACCTGTTGTTACTGTAACACCAACAGCTCCAGTTATCACTGCAGCTGGCCAAACAATTGTGTCTACACAAAATAGCCAAATTGTCATCGCTAACACTGACGGTACAACAAGTGTTGTTGCTCCTGAAACAGTAGGATTCAAAGTGAACGCTGACGGTACATTGACTGGTAAAGATGCTAAAGGTAAGGAAGTTACACTTCCTAAGACTGGTGAAGCATCAACAGTAATCTTGACAATGGCAGGAACATTCTTCCTTGTTGCTGCAGCCTTTTTGGGTCTTAAGAAACGTGCCTAATAATATAGATGATAAAAGACTGGATTTTTCCAGTTTTTTTGTTTTTCTTCTGGTATAGTATAGATTTCCCTTAATTTCAGATGTATTATAGTATAACCTTTGCTTGAATTCAGGCAGATATGGAGCATGTTTCTGATAAAAGAGGTATAATAAAAACATGTAAAAAGCGTTTTCAAGGAGGCTGCCATGGCAGAAATTGATTACAGTCAGGTGACTGGACTTGTTCATTCAACCGAAAGTTTTGGATCCGTAGATGGTCCGGGTATCCGTTTTATTGTTTTCATGCAAGGCTGTAAGATGCGTTGCCAATATTGTCATAACCCAGATACTTGGGCTATGGAGTCAAATAAGGCTGTTGAACGTACAGTTGAAGATGTCTTAGATGAGGCTCTTCGTTTCCGTCATTTCTGGGGTGAGCATGGTGGTATTACTGTATCAGGTGGTGAGGCTATGCTTCAGATTGATTTTGTCACTGCCCTCTTTACAGAGGCTAAGAAGCTAGGAATTCACTGTACGCTTGATACTTGTGGGTTTGCTTACCGCAATACTCCTGAGTATCATGAAGTCGTTGACAAACTTTTGGCTGTTACTGACTTGGTCCTACTTGACATCAAAGAGATTGATCCTGAACAACACAAGTTTGTGACCCGTCAACCTAATAAGAATATTTTGGAATTTGCTCAATATCTGTCTGATAAACAAGTTCCAGTCTGGATTCGCCATGTTTTGGTACCTGGTTTGACAGACTTTGACGAACACTTGGTTAAGCTTGGTGAGTTTGTAAAGACCTTGAAAAATGTCGATAAATTTGAAATTCTTCCCTATCATACAATGGGTGAGTTCAAATGGCGTGAGCTCGGTATTCCATATCCTTTGGAAGGGGTCAAACCACCAACGGCAGATCGGGTTAAAAATGCCAAAGCTCTCATGCACACTGAAACGTATCAAGAGTATAAAAATCGTATCGGTGTTAAAACCTTGGATTGAAAAAGAAGCTCTTGACAAGAGCTTTTTAACTTTGCTATTATTTAGGGAGCAATAAAGAGTAGGTAAATTATGTTTCGTATTTTAAAATTTGATGATGACTTTGTTTATCTCAGTCATCCTGACGGGCGACTTAAGAAAATAGATCGCACGCTTTTTGATTTTGACATAAAATTAGGAGACCGTATAGATGTCTACCAAGATGGGGACTTGACAGTTGTTACTCCGGCAGAAGTTCAAACGGACTTGAGCCTAGAGGGAGACAAATCTGTTAAATCACACCTCTTGCAAGGGATTTTAGATCTTTTCCTTGAAACCCTTAATATTCACAATAATCATTTGGGTGACTTGAAGAAGATTTTCACGCAATTATTGATTACACTCTTCATGGCTTGGAGCTTGTTGGGAGTTATTCTGGTTGAGATTCTTCTCTTTGCAGAGTCAATTATTGTTTTCCTATGGAGACTCTTGGTTCGTCTTATTAAGTGGATGCATATTAAAGACAACACTAAGGTCTTGATTGATGAGACGCAAAAACGTCATGCTAAGCGTGAGCGTCAAAAGGCCCAAAGACGTGAGCAGGAAAGACGTCGTCAGGAAGAACTTGAAGAACGTGAATATCTTCGTGAAACAGAACGTCAAAAGGAACTCATGATTGTTGAAGCTAGCCTTAGTCAGGAAGCAGAGCGTGAGAGCCTTTCAACTAGTCTTGCTTTGGAGCAAGCAGGTGCCTCAAGTCAATCTGCTAGTGAAGACTTGGCCGAAGAAAGCCAGTCAACTTCAGAGTCAGAAGTAATGTCTGAATCAGCAAAGTCTGAAAAATAGAACAAAAAAAGAACTGAGATTTAGGATCTCGGTTCTTTTTCATATGAGAAAAGCACCAGAGGTGCTTGTGAGAGGTGACTAAAGTGTTTTTTCAGAGTCACGAACGATGAGCAAGTCAACTTTTGCGTGACGGAGAATGTATTCAGAAGATGAACCAATAAGCAAGCGTTCAAAAGTATTGAGACCTGTGGCACCAACCATAATAAGGTCAACATTTTCCTTATCAGGGATATCAACAGCCAAGAGGCTCTTAGGATTACCGAACTCAATAACTTTGCGAATCTTGGTTAAACCAGCTTCTCTGGCTTGGCGTTCAAAGTCAGCCAAAACAGCTTTAGCTTCGTCTTCTAGTTTTTCATAGATGTAAGAGTCGAAAGTCGCAACGCTTTGAAGGGCGCGTGTATCGATAACGTGTACCAATAGTAACTGAGCATTATTACGTTTTGCAACGTGCACACCTTTAATAAAGGCCAGTTCTGATTCGTAAGAACCGTCGATAGCTACCATAATACGTTCATATTGTTGAGACATAAGCTCTACCTCCTATCTTTAGCTTTATTATACTCCTTTAATCTAAAAAATGAAAGCGTTGTTATAGATTTTCTGAAATCTTTTTTTGACTGCTTACTTTAGGATGCTCTTGGTAATGTGAAGATTTCAGTATTATCTAAAAATTGAAGATTGCTTGAAAAAGAGGTATAATACAATCTGTTATTAGCTTCGTAAGAAACATGATAATTAAAAAAGAGGAAGACAAGTCTTCAGAAATGATACCAAATGGCCAAGCCTAAAGTTGGTGTCAATAAAAGTGGAAATCCCCATCAGGTGTTGAATTTTCTTATTTTCTGCTAGATGTATCTACTTTTAGTATCTTTTGAAAGGATTAACTTATGAAAACATTTGATAAATCATCAAAGTTGGATCACGTTGCCTATGATATTCGTGGACCAGTTTTGGATGAAGCCAACCGTATGATTGCCAATGGTGAAAAGATTCTTCGTCTTAATACAGGAAATCCTGCGGAATTTGGCTTTACAGCACCGGATGAAGTCATTCGTGATTTAATTATGAATGTTCGTAACAGTGAAGGGTATTCGGATAGTAAGGGGATTTTCTCAGCTCGTAAGGCGATTATGCAGTACTGCCAGCTAAAGGGATTCCCAAATGTAGATATTGATGATATTTATATTGGTAATGGTGTTTCAGAAATGATTTCCATGTCTATGCAGGCCTTGCTTGATGATGGAGATGAGGTCTTGGTCCCAATGCCAGACTATCCTCTTTGGACAGCTTGTGTCAGTCTAGCTGGCGGTAATGCCGTACACTATGTCTGTGATGAAAAATCTAACTGGTATCCAGATATTGATGATATCAAATCAAAGATTACGTCAAATACTAAGGCAATTGTAGTCATCAATCCCAATAATCCTACAGGTTCGCTCTATCCTAAGGATGTTCTTGAACAGATTGTGGATATTGCTCGACAAAATGATTTGATTATCTTTGCGGATGAGATTTATGACCGCTTGGTTATGGATGGTAAAAAGCATACTGCGATTGCTAGTCTTGCACCAGATGTTTTCTGTGTGTCTATGAATGGTCTTTCTAAGTCTCACCGTATCTGTGGTTTCCGTGTAGGTTGGATGGTTCTCTCTGGACCTAAAAAGAATGTCAAAGGCTATATTGAAGGGCTTAATATGTTGGCCAACATGCGTCTTTGTGCTAATGTGCTCTCTCAGCACGTTATTCAAACTTCACTTGGTGGTTACCAATCTGTGGATGAGCTCTTGATTCCTGGCGGTCGTATCTATGAACAACGTGAGTTTATCACGAATACCGTAAACGCTATTCCAGGACTATCAGCTGTTAAGCCAGATGCAGGGCTTTACATCTTCCCTAAGATTGACCGTAACATGTATGATATTGAAGATGATGAAGAATTCTGTCTTCGTCTCTTGAAGAAAGAGAAGGTTCTCCTAGTTCCAGGTAAAGGCTTTAACTGGAATGAACCAGATCACTTCCGTATTGTCTACCTTCCTCGTGTGGAAGAGTTGGCTGATCTCGGTAACAAAATCGAACGAGTCTTGTCATATTACAAGCGCTAATTTCTTGAAAAACTGGACAAAAAGGCTTGTCCAGTTTCTATTGTCTCTAAAAAGAGGAAGTATTTGAGCAAGATCCGAACATTTTTCCTAAAAATGCCATAATATACATAATATAATGAATAGTAAAATAATAAATAATTTTCAGACAATTGTTTGCAATTTCTGGGTTAAGTGTGCTATAATGATAGGGCTAGTAGGTCTTGACGCAGAAGATTAGTACAAGGCTTGATATTATTATGATTACAATAGAAAGTGAAGACAATAAATATGGCAAATTTGCTGGCTAAAACACGTAAAATTACATCTATCTTGCAACGCTCAGTAGACAGCTTGGAAGGAGATCTTCCATACAACAATATGGCTGCTCAATTGGCAGATATCATTGATTGTAACGCTGCTATCGTTAATGGTGGTGGTGCTCTCCTTGGTTTTGCCATGAAGTACAAAACCAACAATGATCGTGTAGAAGAGTTTTTTGAAGCCAAACAGCTTCCAGAAGAGTATACACGTGGTATCAGCCGTGTTTATGACACTCAAGAAAACATTGGTATTGACAGTGACTTGACCATTTTCCCTGTGGAATCAAAAGACGACTTCCCAGATGGTTTGACTACAATTGCCCCTATCTATGGTGGTGGTATGCGTCTTGGTTCTTTCATCATTTGGCGTAACGATCATGACTTTGTAGATGAAGATCTTATCTTGGTTGAGATTGCCTCTACAGTAGTTGGGTTGCAGTTGTTGAATCTTCAAACAGAGAACTTGGAAGAAACAATTCGTAAACAGACAGCTATTAACATGGCTATTAATACCTTGTCTTACTCGGAAATCAAGGCAGTTTCAGCTATCTTGAATGAGTTGGACGGTTTGGAAGGCCGCTTGACAGCGTCTGTTATCGCTGACCGTATTGGAATCACACGTTCAGTTATCGTTAATGCCCTTCGTAAGTTGGAATCAGCTGGTATTATTGAGAGCCGTTCACTCGGTATGAAAGGGACTTATCTTAAAGTCCTTAACGAAGGTATCTACGATAAATTGAAAGAATACGAATAAGAAGAATACTGAAGGAAAGTGAGGTAGGAGGAACCTGCCCCACTTTTTTTAAAAGGAGAAAGTAATATGACAAAGGCATTGATATCAATTGATTACTCTTATGATTTTGTGGCAGATGATGGGAAGTTGACGGCTGGAAAGCCTGCCCAAGCCATTGAAGACCGCATTGCCCAGGTAACTCAAGAGGCCTATGATAATGGGGATTATATCTTCGTTGCTATGGACCGACATGATGAAGGAGATACCTTCCATCCTGAAACTAAGCTCTTTCCACCGCACAATATTGCAGGGACATCTGGGCGAGAACTTTATGGAAAGTTAGCTGGTGTATATGATGCCATCAAGGATGATAATCGTGTCTTTTGGATGGACAAGCGACACTATTCAGCCTTTTCGGGAACGGATTTAGATATTCGTTTGCGTGAGCGTCGTGTGACGACAGTTGTTTTGACAGGAGTTTTAACGGATATTTGTGTCCTACATACAGCCATTGATGCCTATAATTTGGGCTATGATATCGAGGTTGTAGCGAGTGCAACAGCTTCCTTGACGCCTGAAGCTCATGACTTTGCTATCGGGCATTTTAAGAATGTTCTTGGAGCAACAATTGTGGAGTAATAAGAATTATAATCGAGAGTGGGAATCTGTCCTACTCTTGTTTTTTGTCAAAAATCATAGGATAGTATCAGTTTTTCGTAGTTTACTATAAGAAAACGATTCCAGATTACTATATACTATTACTGAAATAATCTTGAATCATAAGAGGTAGAAGAATGACTAAAAAAATGACTTTCCCTGACGGATTTTTGTGGGGTGGGGCGACAGCGGCCAACCAATGTGAGGGGGCCTATGATGCTGATGGGCGTGGTCTAGCCAATGTTGACGTGGTGCCAATTGGTGAGGATCGCCTTTCTATTATCACTGGACGTCGTAAGATGTTTGATTTTGAGGATGGCTATTTCTATCCAGCTAAGGAAAGTATCGACATGTACCATCGTTACAAGGAAGATATTGCTCTTTTTGGTGAAATGGGATTTAAGACCTATCGTCTTTCTATTGCTTGGTCACGTATTTTTCCTAAGGGGGATGAGGCTGAGCCAAATGAAGCTGGGCTTGCCTTTTATGAGGACCTCTTCAAGGAATGTCACAAGTATGGTATTGAACCTTTGGTAACGATTACACACTTTGATTGTCCCATGCACTTGATTACCGAGTATGGCGGCTGGCGTAACCGTAAGATGCTTGGCTTCTATGAAAATCTTTGCCGTACCCTTTTCACACGTTATAAAGGTTTGGTTAAGTACTGGCTCACTTTCAATGAAATCAATATGATTCTCCATGCACCATTTATGGGAGCAGGACTCTGCTTTGAAGAGGGTGAGAATGAGGAACAGGTTAAATACCAAGCAGCTCACCATGAGTTGGTAGCTTCAGCTATGGCGACCAAGTTGGCCCATGAGATTGACCCTGAAAATAAGGTCGGTTGTATGTTGGCAGCAGGTCAGTATTATCCAAATACAGCCCACCCACGCGACTACTGGGCAGCCATGCAAGAAGACCGTAGTAGTTATTTCTTTATTGATGTTCAAGCTCGTGGAGAGTATCCAAATTATGCTAAGAAACAGTGGGAACGTGATGGCATTGAGCTTGAGATGACTGAAGAAGATTTGGCCCTTCTTAAAGAGCATACTGTTGATTTTATTTCTTTCTCTTACTATGCAAGTCGTGTGGCTTCAGGTGATCCAGAAGTTAATGAAAAGACCGCTGGAAATATCTTTGCCTCTATTAAAAATCCATATTTGGAAGCTTCAGAGTGGGGTTGGCAAATTGACCCACTAGGTCTTCGTATTACCCTTAACGCCATTTGGGATCGTTACCAAAAACCGATGTTTATTGTTGAAAATGGTCTCGGTGCTGTGGATACACCAGATGAAAATGGTTATGTCGAAGATGATTATCGTATCGACTACTTGGCAGCCCACATCAAGGCCATGCGTGATGCTATCAATGAAGATGGTGTAGAGCTTTGGGGCTACACAACATGGGGTTGTATCGACCTTGTTTCTGCTGGAACTGGTGAAATGAAGAAACGTTATGGCTTTATCTATGTGGACCGTGACAACGATGGTAATGGTAGCCTTAAACGCTCTAAGAAGAAATCATTTAACTGGTACAAAGAAGTTATCGCAAGTAACGGTGCCTCTGTAGAATAGGGTGTGAGTTCTCGACTAATGACATCTATGAGTTGAGAGGTGTTGGGTGTTCTAAGCCATGTGCTAGTCTGAATCCTGTTTTACGCATATAAGGAGCACTAAGAGAAAATTGATCTCCATTTAAAGTCAGCCTTAGGGTTGGCTTTTTTTGTAAGGGATAGAAATTGTAATGTTTTCTAAAAAATGATATTCTTGTTAGAGTTTGAGAGGAAGAAAACATGGGTAAAAAATCGGTTGTATTTGTAGCTGAGCTATCCTATATGGAAAAGTTAGAGGTAGCTCTTAAATCTTTGTGTGCACATAAAGGGCAGTGGAAAATTTATGTGCTAAATGAGAATTTACCAACAGAATGGTTTACGCTGATGAATCGTCGTTTAGAAGCTATTGATTCTGAAATTCTCAATTGTCGTGTGTCTGCAGAAAGCTTTAAACAATTTTCGCTTCCAAGTGCGCATATTCATTATGCGACTTTTTTCCGTTATGCGATTCCTGAGTTTGTTCAAGAAGATCGTGTTCTCTATTTAGACTGTGATATGATTTTTACGCAGGATTTGTCACCACTTTTTGAAGTGGATCTGGGCGGATTTGGTATTGGAGCGGTAGTGGATCGTCCGACGACGACAGAAGGTTTTAATGCTGGTTTGATGGTTATTGACATCGATTGGTGGCGACAACACAAGGTGACAGAGTCTCTTTTTGAATTAACTAAGGAACATCACCAAAATGTTTATGGGGATCAAGGGATTTTGAATCTTTATTTTAAAGACGCCTGGCACCAACTTCCATGGACTTATAATCTCCAAGTAGGCTCTGACAAGGATCAGTACAGATATGGGGACTTGGATTGGTATGATGTTTTTAAAGGGGTGCCAGCGGTTATTCATTACACCTCTCACAATAAACCTTGGACCTCTAAGCGTTTCAATCGTTTCAGAGATATTTGGTGGTTTTATTATGCCCTATCTTGGGAAGACATCTTATTGAGAAAGCCATCCTTAAAGCTTAGCTTTAGTGATATGGTCGGTGATTTTCCTTACCATACGGCTATTTATACTAATACGGCAGACATCTTTGAATTGGAACATTTACTGCAGGCTCTTCCAGATGTAGCTTTTCATGTTTTGGCTCATTCTCATTTCGGGTTTAATTTGGTGAAATTGGAGCAGTATCCAAACCTTATTCTCTATCCGTCCTTTGATCCATTGACCAGTCGAAAGGTTTTGGAAAAAATAGATTTTTATTTGGATATCAACCCATTTGACGAGGTTGATCATATCACAGAAACGATTCATCAGTTGGGTCTTCCAATTTTCTCTTTTGAAGGGACCAATCATGACCAGACTGGGAAAAATCAAGTGTTCAAGAATGACCAAGTAGACCAAATGGTAGAGGCAGTTCGAGACTATATAGATACGATTGAGAGATAGACCATGGAAAATAAAGAAGTAGTTAGTATTGTGATTCCCATTTATAATGTGGAAGCTTACCTGAAGCAGTGTTTGGAAACGATAGTGAATCAGACTTATCCAAACCTTGAAATCATTCTTGTCAATGATGGTTCTCCTGACACTTCAGAGGAGATTTGCAAGGAATTTTTCAAGAGAGATTCGCGTATTCGCTATGTGCGACAGGTAAATGGGGGCTTATCAGCAGCTCGAAATACAGGGATTGACCTAGCCACAGGTGATTACATCACTTTTGTAGACCCAGATGACTGGGTAACAGAGGATTATGTGGAGACCTTATACACTCAGCTTAAAAAGTATGAAGCAGATGTTTCTATTGCCAACTATAACTTGTTCAATGAGAGTACAAGTAAGTTTTTGATTAAGGTGACGGAGAACGATTTTTCTGAAACCCTCTATGAAGGAAGAGACATCATAGATCAGGATGCCATTCAAGAGACACGAGATATGGCTTGGGCATGTGCCATGATGAAACTCTACAAGATTTCCTTATTCGAGGATCTTCGTTTTCCTGTCGGTAAAAATGTTGAAGATAATTTCCTGATGTACAAACTCTTGTTAAAGGCCAATCGTGTGGTTCATACTGAGAAATGTATCTACTGGTACCGAGTGGGTCGTAAGGATACGCTGTCACAGGTCTGGACTGAGAAGCGTGTTTTAGATGAGATGGAAGCTAAGAATGAAAAACTAGCTTTGCTAGGTATGTTGGGCTATGATTTGACCTGGCACCGTTATATTTATAAGACGCGTCTAAAACGGGCGATTGAAAAAATGGAAGAAGCTAATCTTCAAGATACTGAGACCTATAAGACGGCGCAGGTTAACTTGAGATTTTTGGAGCAATAAAGGTCGAGGGTTAAGCTATTATAGCTTGGATTAGTCAGAAAGGATAACTATGCTCATTATTGCACAAGAACCCAGTCAGGCAACGGAAAAACTGAGAAGATTACTAGACTCTTTTGGTATTCAGTCGCGTGTGTTTTACACGAATTTTGAAACGGATATTGATAAGGACACTATTAGTTTAGCATCGTCATTTATTTATTCCTCTGAGGAAGATTATCAAGGGAAACCACTCTTTTTTAACGATTTGTCAGTTCCTCTATATTGGGAATTGTGGACTTTGGGGATTACGACCTACATTTTTGATGGTCAAGACCGTCGTGCTAGTGTCATTTTTCGTGACAATCTAAAGGAACGTACGGTCAAACAAGTCCAATGGTTTGGACAAGGGGAGAAAGTTGTTGCGATAGACGACTATAATCGCTATGGCTGGCGTACCAAACAGCGTCTTCTGGATGATCAGGGACAAGGCATTATGGATACTTACTTTAATCGTAATCAAGAAGAGGTCTTGCTTCACTATATTCAAGATGGGTACTTGATTGATCAGGGATCTGAAGGAAGAGATAGGATTTTCTCGGGTAGGGAAGAATTAACTAAGGTTGTTTTGAATCAAATCCTAAAGTCAGACGAAGCTATCATCTGTATGGATTCCAATCTAATCCCGATTTTGCAGACCTTGAATGCTAATCGTCTGGTCTATTGCTCCGACAGTCATGATGGTCTTGAGTTTATTCAAAGTCAAGTGAATCATGTTTTGATTACTAATTATTATCCACAAGAGGAACGTTGGTCAGGCATGATTTATTTAGCTGGTGCTAAACAAGAGGGTTCTCAGACTTTTGTGCCTCAAGCCATGGTGATGACTGCTTCTGAAAATATTGAGGGACTAGCTGACTTGGTTGATGCTTTTCCGGATATTGACTTTCACATCGGAGCCCAAACTAGTATGGGACCTAAATTGACTTGTCTCGAAGATAAGGGAAATGTCCATCTTTACCCAGGGATTCGTCAGGAGAAATACCAAGAGCTACTAAGGAAATGTTTCATTTATTTAGACTTGAATTATGGAAGTGAAGTATCTGATGCAACATTGGATGCGATTGAAAATGGGCAACTACTTTATGGCTTAGAATCAACGGTTCATCGTCACTACTATAAGGACTTACCAACGGTCTATACTTCCTTAGAGGAACTAGAGCAAGATTTCCGACAACTCTTACAGCAACCAGAGTTTTACCCTAAGGCTCTTGAAAGTCAGAAAGAGGTTTTGAAACTCGCCGAGAGAGAAGAAATCTTAGCTTTCTTTACTAGATTGAAGGGGGAAGAAGATGACAATTTACACCTTTAACCTATTGGTGGGCTTTGAGCCTAATGGTGTGGACGTGGCCCAGGCGTCGAGAGCTTTGATGCTACGTGAATTAAATGAGCCTGCTAAGTTTGTCTTTACGACCTGGCCACAACCCTATAAATTAGACTATTATCTTTCTTTAGGGCATCGCTACGAGGAACTCCTCCATGCCTATCTTAGCTTTACAGATCAAGACAGTCATATCCCATCCTTGACAGTGGGGGCCTTGCAGCAAAAATTTAAGTTGACACGTCTAGATTTGAAAAGTCAAAGCGAAACAGACTCTGTTTATGTCTGTTCTGATGGCACTTCTTTAGTCTTCAAGATGGATTCCTACCAAAAAGGTTGTGTGCGGTATGTGGATTACCACGTCAATGGTATGCTTTTAAAACGTGAGTGGTATGGAACAAGTAAATTAGTCACAGAATACTTTGAAAAAGGCATTATCATCAGGAGAAGTTATCACAATAAAGATGGTCGCATCGCCTTTGAAGAACTCAAGCAAGGGACCAGCTGGTTATATAGGTTGGGAACTGAGATTTTAGTAACAAAAACAGAGGTCATGCGTCGTTTTCTAGCAAGACTTCCACTGACAACTGCGGATACCTTGTTGCTGGATAGGGCCTCTTTGATGGAGTTTATGCGACCGATTTATGAATTGGATACACCTACAAAGTTAGGCTTCGTTTTTCATTCAGAGCATGAGTTTGAAAATGGCGACCTCTACTATGAGTATTATTACATCTTTAAGTACGCCCAACGTTTTGATTTCTTCATTACAGCTACGGAGGCACAAAAGGCTGTTTTAGAGAATACCTTGAAAAAGCAAGGTGTAACAGATGCTAGTATTCATGACCTAGCAGTGGGACATTTGGATAACCTTAGTTTTCCAGAGGAGCAGAGGAAGCCTCTTAGTTTGATGACGGCTTCGCGATTGGACCCACGTAAACGCTTGGATTTAGCTATAAGAGCAGTCGCCCTTGCTCATGAAAAAGAGCCAAATCTTCACTTTGACATCTACGGCAAAGGTGGCGAGCAAGAGAATCTACAAGATCTGATTGATACTCTTGGGGCAGGTGACTTCATCCAACTTCGGGGTCATGCGGATTTGCGTGAAGTTTACCCACAGTATGAACTTTATGTCACCACCTCTCAGTGGGAGACCTTTGGCTTGACTCTGATGGAAGCGGTGGGAGCAGGTCTAGCCTTGGTTGGTTTTGACGCCCGTTATGGCAATCCAACTTTCATCAAAGATGGTAAAAACGGCTTTCTGGTTCCTTATAGCGAAACTATGGATGAGAACTTACTTGTTTCTCAGATGGCCGACAAGATTGTATTTGCCTTAGAAAGTGATCTTGAGTCTATGCACCAAGTCTCATATGACCTGGCAAAACAGTATTTGAAACCAGAAATCCTAGAGGCTTGGAGAAAGCTCTTGATAGCCATACGATAAGTGTTTTGAAAAAGCTCTATCTCTGTAAACTGTAGTAACAAAAAAGTTACTACAGTTTTTTTATCCTCCAAGCAAAATAGGCCTAATTATGGTAAAATAGAACGTATTGAAAAATCATCATTTCACGAAAGGAAGCAAGATGAAAATTACGCAAGAAGAGGTAACCCACGTTGCCAATCTTTCAAAATTGAAATTCTCTCCAGAAGAGACAGCTGAGTTTGCGACAACCTTGTCTAAAATTGTCGACATGGTGGAATTGTTGGAAGAAGTGGACACAACAGGTGTTGCCCCAACAACGACCATGGCTGACCGCAAGACCGTATTACGTCCGGATGTTGCTGAAAAAGGGACTGACCGTGACCGCTTGTTTAAAAACGTACCTGAAAAAGATAACTATTACATCAAGGTACCAGCTATCCTAGAAGATGGAGGAGATGCCTAATGTCATTCAACAATAAAACCATTGAAGAGTTGCACGACCTCCTTGTCTCTAAGGAAATCTCGGCAACGGAATTGACACAAGCGACGCTTGACGATATCAAGGCGCGTGAAGAAGCAGTCAATGCCTTTGTAACGGTGGCCGAAGAAGCTGCCCTCGCTCAAGCTAGGGCCATTGATGAAAAAGGAATCGATGCAGACAACCTCCTGTCAGGGATTCCACTCGCTGTCAAAGACAATATCTCAACAGATGGCATCTTGACCACTGCGGCTTCAAAAATGCTCTATAACTACGAGCCAATCTTTGATGCGACAGCTGTTGCCAATGCTAAAGCCAAGGATATGATTGTCATCGGGAAGACCAATATGGACGAGTTCGCCATGGGTGGATCTGGTGAAACTTCATACTATGGTGCGACTAAAAACGCTTGGGACCACAGTAAGGTTCCTGGTGGATCTTCTAGTGGTTCAGCAGCTTCTGTCGCTTCAGGACAAGTCCGCTTGTCACTTGGTTCAGATACAGGTGGTTCTATCCGCCAACCAGCTGCCTTCAACGGAATCGTAGGTCTCAAACCAACTTACGGAACGGTTTCTCGTTTCGGTCTTATTGCCTTTGGTAGCTCACTTGACCAAATTGGTACTTTCTCACCGACGGTTAAGGAAAATGCCCAATTACTCAATGTCATTGCCAGTGAAGATGCCAAGGATTCAACTTCTGCACCTGTTCGTGTAGCAGACTTCACTTCTAAGATTGGTCAAGACATCAAAGGCATGAAGATTGCCCTCCCTAAGGAATACCTCGGTGAAGGGATTGACCCAGAAGTCAAGGAAACTATCCTTAACGCTGCTAAACACTTTGAAAAATTGGGAGCAACGGTCGAAGAAGTTAGCCTGCCTCATTCTAAATACGGGGTTGCCGTATACTACATCATCGCTTCATCTGAAGCCTCTTCAAACTTGCAACGTTTCGACGGTATTCGCTATGGTTTCCGTGCAGACGATGCTAAAAACTTGGATGACATCTATGTGAACACTCGTAGTCAAGGCTTTGGTGATGAGGTCAAACGCCGTATCATGCTTGGTACCTTTAGTTTGTCATCTGGTTACTACGATGCTTACTACAAGAAAGCTGGTCAAGTTCGTACCCTCATTATCCAAGACTTCGAAAAAGTCTTTGCGGATTACGACCTTATCCTTGGTCCAACAGCTCCAAGTGTAGCCTTTGATTTGGATTCGCTCAACCATAATCCGGTTGCCATGTACTTGGCGGACCTCTTGACCATTCCAGTTAACTTGGCAGGTCTTCCAGGGATTTCGATTCCTGCAGGTTTTGCGCAAGGACTTCCAGTTGGTTTGCAGTTGATCGGTCCTAAGTATTCGGAAGAAACCATCTACCAAGCTGCAGCGGCCTTTGAAGCAACAACGGATTACCATAAGCAACAACCCCTTATTTTCGGAGGTGACAATTAATGAACTTTGAAACAGTCATCGGACTTGAAGTCCACGTTGAATTGAATACAAACTCAAAAATTTTCTCACCAACCTCTGCCCACTTTGGGAACGAGCAAAATGCCAATACTAATGTGATCGACTGGTCTTTCCCAGGGGTGCTTCCTGTTTTGAACAAGGGTGTTGTGAACGCTGGTATTAAGGCTGCTTTGGCCCTGAATATGGATATCCATCAGCACATGCACTTTGACCGTAAGAACTATTTCTACCCTGATAATCCAAAGGCCTACCAAATCTCACAATTTGACGAGCCAATTGGTTACAACGGTTGGATTGAAGTGCAATTGGAAGACGGCTCAACCAAGAAAATCGGGATTGAACGTGCCCACTTGGAAGAAGATGCCGGTAAGAACACCCACGGAACAGACGGTTTCTCTTATGTAGACCTCAACCGTCAGGGGGTGCCATTGATCGAGATTGTATCTGAAGCAGATATGCGTTCTCCGGAAGAAGCCTATGCTTATTTGACAGCTTTGAAAGAAGTCATCCAATACACAGGTATTTCAGACGTCAAGATGGAAGAAGGATCGATGCGGGTCGATGCCAACATTTCCCTTCGCCCCTACGGTCAAGAGGAATTTGGTACCAAGACGGAGTTGAAAAACTTGAACTCTTTCTCAAACGTCCGTAAAGGTCTTGAATACGAAGTGGAGCGTCAAGCGAAAATCTTGCGTTCGGGTGGTGTCATTCGTCAAGAAACACGCCGTTACGATGAAGCCAACAAGAGCACGATTCTTATGCGTGTCAAAGAAGGAGCAGCGGATTACCGTTACTTCCCAGAACCAGACCTTCCCTTGTTTGAAATCTCAGATGAGTGGATTGAGGAAATGCGTACATCATTGCCTGAGTTTCCAAAAGACCGCCGTGCTCGCTATGTGGCAGAGCTTGGCTTGTCTGACTATGATGCCAACCAATTGACAGCGACGAAAGTTACTTCTGACTTCTTTGAAGCAGCCGTAGCCCTTGGTGGCGATGCCAAACAAGTGTCTAACTGGCTCCAAGGTGAAGTAGCGCAATTCTTGAATGCAGAAGGTAAAACGCTTGAAGAAATCAAGTTGACACCAGAAAACTTGGTAGAAATGATTGCCATCATTGAAGATGGAACCATCTCCTCTAAGATTGCCAAGAAAGTCTTCGTTCATTTGGCGAAAAACGGTGGCGGTGCGCGTGAATACGTCGAAAAAGCTGGATTGGTACAGATTTCAGACCCTGAAGTCTTGATCCCAATCATCCACCAAGTCTTTGCAGATAATGAAGCAGCCGTAGCCGACTTCAAGTCAGGGAAACGGAATGCTGACAAGGCCTTTACAGGCTTCCTCATGAAAGCAACCAAAGGCCAAGCCAACCCACAAGTAGCCCTCAAGCTACTTGCCCAAGAATTGGCGAAGTTGAAAGAAGAATAATAGATAAAGAACCAGCCGAAAGGTTGGTTTTTTATCTGCAATATTTGTGTTAGACTAGTTGGGAACATTAAAAAAAGAGTTTAGGAGCAACCCCATGAACAAATTCTTAAGAGTCCTATTTATCCTCGTTATCCTTGCCATGACTGGTGCTATTATTTTTCAGCTGTTCTTCCCAACTTATATGGGAGGTCATTCGGGGTACGGTATTTCAGTTGGCTGGCAGAGGGAGATTGGTATCTGGAATGTGGCAGTCCTTGTCATCCTGATTGCCGTAAACTTCAAGTACGATTGGTTTTATCTGAGAGCTGTACTGATAGCTTTGATTATTGGAGGCCTCGGGATTGGGACCAATCATTTCCTTAGCTATCTTCAATATCATCACTCAGTCAACGCCATAGGAGCTCTTGAAAATTATCTTTTAGTCCTTGGCTGGATTGTCGGTTGGTGGCTAGAGGTGTCTCGAATCAAAAAGAAATAACACAAATCAAGTTGAGATTAGGGAAGTATCTTATGGGGTGCTTCCCTAATCTCTTTTGTCCAGTTTTTCCTTGACAAGTAAAAAGAAAACGTTTACAATTTGATGTATAAAGTTTCCTGAAAAGAAAACCAAAAATTGTGAAAACAAGGAGATCATCATATGGCTACTATGAAAGCAGCTCGCTGGCATGCAGCGAAAGACGTTCGTATCGAAGAAGTGGAAGTACCTGAAGTACAGCCTCATCAAGTAAAAGTGGCAGTCAAGTTCACAGGAATCTGTGGTACAGATTTGCATGAATATTTGGATGGACCAATCTTCATTCCAACAGAAGAACATGTGTATTCTGGTCAAAAAGCACCGGTTACTTTGGGGCATGAATTCTCTGGTGAGATTGTAGAAGTCGGAAGTAATGTGACTCGTGTCAAAGTTGGCGATCGTGTAACCATCGAACCAATTCTTGCAGAGCACAACTTGATTGGTGATTATAACCTTGATCCAAACTTGAACTTCGTCGGCCTCGCTGCAGATGGTGGTTTTGCGAAATACTGTGTCCTTGATGGTGATCTTGTCCATGTGATTCCAGATAGCTTGAGCTATGAACAAGCTGCTCTTACAGAACCTGCTGCTGTAGCTGTGTATGCAGTCCGTCAATCTGCTTTGAAAGCTGGGGATACAGCTGTTATCTTTGGCTTGGGTCCAATTGGTCTTTTGATCGTTGAAGCCCTTCGTGCAGCAGGCGCATCAAAAATCTATGCGGTTGAATTGTCTCCTGAACGCCAAGCGAAAGCAGAAGAATTGGGAGCAATTGTTGTTCGCCCAGAAGAAGGGGAAACAGTCGTAGAGGCTATCCATCGTTTGACAGGCGGTGGAGCAGATGTTTCTTACGAAGTTACTGGGGTTCCGGTTGTTTTAGGCCAAGCCCTTGCAGCTGTTCATAAAGCTGGGGAATGTATGGTCGTATCTATCTGGGAACGTGAAGCCAGCATCAATCCAAATGAATTCGCCATCCAAGAAAAATCTCTCAAAGGAATTATTGCCTACCGTCACATCTTCCCTAAAGTTTTGGAATTGATGGAACAAGGCTACTTCCCTGCTGATAAATTGGTTACTAAGAAAATTAAATTGGAGAATATCGTTGAAGAAGGATTTGTTGAATTGACCCAAGATAAATCTCAAATTAAGATCTTAGTTGAACCAGAATAAGCTTATAAAGGTCGAATGAATAGATAAAGGTCGAAACCGTTTTGTTTCGACCTTTTTGTGTTACAATAACAGAAACAAATAGATTTGGGAGGCGACTATGTCAAAGACGCTAAAAGGTAGTCTGATGGTCATAACTGCAGGAATTGCCTGGGGATTTTCAGGAGTTTCTGGTCAATACCTAATGGCTCATGGTGTTAATGTCAATCTTTTGACGAGTTTACGTTTGCTTCTGTCTGGTATTTTACTAACGGCTTCGGTCTTTTTTAGGCAGCGAGACAAATTAGTACAAGCTATTAAAGATAGAAAAACCTTAGTAAGTATCGCCTTATTTGCTCTCTTTGGTCTGGTACTAAATCAGTACGCCTATCTTAGTGCTATTCAATACACTAATGCTGGGACAGCGACGGTCTTGCAGTATGTCACCCCAGTTATCATCCTGGCTTTTGTATGTGCAAAATATCGTAGGTTCCCAACAGCAGCAGAGCTAGTGGCGATTATCATGGCTATTGTGGGAACCTTTACCATCGCAACGCATGGTCAGATAAGGGAGCTGGCGATTACACCTCTGGGCTTGTTCTGGGGTCTCTTTTCGGCGGTGACCTATGCACTTTATATCTTACTGCCTGCTAAGGCTATTGAAAAATGGGGTAGTTTGATTGTCATTGGTTTAGGTCTGTTGATCGGTGGTTTAATCTTTCCGATTGTTATCCAAGCCTGGAAGTATAAGCTTTCTTTGACTGGGGGAAATCTCTTAGCGCTTTTTGGTTTGATCTTCATTGGGACAGTCTTTGCTTACACCGTTTTTCTTAAGGGGACAACCATGGTTGGAGCTGTCAAAGGGAGTCTCTTGGCTTCGGTAGAACCTATAGCATCGGTCATTTTGACCGTATTAATTATGGGGGACCGCTTCTTTGCCATTGATGTGGTTGGAATGTTTTTAATTGTTCTTGCTGTTATCATCATATCGCTTAAGAATTTAGTTGCACTTAAAAAACAAGAAAAAATTCAAAGATAAGATTGGAGCCTGAGTGATCGTGGCTCTTTTCTTTATTGTTCTGTAAAGGATGTTCTTAAAAAATAGGACTTAAGTCTCACACATAAACCTTAAAAATATGGTAAAATAAGAGGTAAACTAACATTTTGGAGAGAAAATGACTATAGACGATTATAGGCCCCATTTTATGGTGGAGGCTGTTTATGATTTGAAACCTGACCAGCTACGTGAACACGGTATTCGTGCCGTCTTGGTCGATTTGGACAATACCTTGATTGCTTGGAACAACCCTGATGGGACTCCTGAGCTACGTGCTTGGTTGGATGAGATGACAGAGGCTGATATTCCGGTAGTTGTGGTCTCTAACAATAAATATGAACGTGTTGAACGTGCGGTTGCCAATTTCCATGTGGATTTCGTGAGTCGTGCCATGAAGCCTTTCACTAAAGGCATTAATGAAGCGATTGAGCGTTACCACTTTAACCGAGACGAGGTCGTTATGGTGGGGGACCAGCTAATGACTGACATCAGAGCTAGCCACAGAGCTGGAATTCGATCGATTTTGGTCAAGCCTTTGGTGAAATCAGATGCTTGGGTAACCAAGTTTAACCGTTGGCGTGAACGTCGCATGTGGAAAAAGATTGAAAAAGCATATGGTCCAATGACCTTCAACAAAGGAATTTAATGGAAGAATTATTTTGTATTGGGTGTGGAGCCCAAATTCAAACAGAAGATAAAGAAAAAGCAGGTTTCACACCTGCTAGCTCTATTAAAAAGGCCGAAGAAACAGGTGAGTTATACTGCCAACGCTGTTTCCGTCTTCGTCATTACAATGAGATTGTGGATGTCCACATCACAGATGATGAATTTTTAAAATTGCTTCATGAAGTTGGTGATAGTGATGCCCTCGTTGTCAATGTCGTTGATATTTTTGATTTTAATGGATCAATCATACCAGGCTTATCACGCTTTGTTTCGGGTAATGATGTGCTCTTGGTTGGAAATAAAAAGGATATCCTGCCTAAATCTGTTAAAGATGGTAAGGTAACCCAATGGTTGACAGAACGTGCCCACGAAGAAGGCATGCGTCCGGTGGATGTCATGTTGACGTCTGCCCAAAATCACCATGCCATTAAAGAGCTAATCCAACGTATTGAAAACCTCCGTAAGGGTCGTGATGTCTATGTTGTTGGTGTGACGAATGTTGGTAAATCAACCTTAATCAATGCCATTATCAAAGAAATTACTGGTGATAAAGATGTTATCACAACCTCTCGTTTTCCAGGAACGACCCTTGATAAGATTGAAATCCCATTGGATGACGGTAGCTATATTTTTGATACACCAGGAATTATTCACCGACACCAGATGGCGCACTATTTGTCAGCTAAGGACCTCAAGTACGTTAGTCCTAAGAAGGAAATCAAACCGAAGACTTATCAGTTAAATGCAGGCCAAACCCTATTCCTAGGTGGACTAGGACGTTTTGACTTTATTGATGGTGATAAACAAGGATTTACAGCCTTCTTTGACAATAATCTAAAGCTTCATCGTACCAAACTAGAAGGCGCAGATGCCTTCTATGATAAGCATGTTGGAAGTCTCCTCATGCCTCCTGGGCCAAAGGATCTTGCCGATTTTCCAAAACTTGTTCGTCACGAGTTCACTGTCAAAGATAAGACAGACATTGTCTTCTCGGGACTAGGATGGATCCGTGTCCAAGGAAAAGCAGACCAACCAACCATCGTTGCTGCTTGGGCACCAGAAGGAGTTGGCGTTGTCGTACGAAAAGCGATTATTTAAACTTAATTAAGTAGTTAAAAGGAATAAACATGTCATTAACATCAAAACAACGTGCCTTCCTCAAATCGGAAGCACACACACTTAAACCTATTGTACAAATCGGGAAAAACGGTCTTAACGACCATATCAAAACTAGCGTTCGCAACGCCCTTGATGCCCGTGAATTGATCAAAGTAACCCTACTCCAAAATACTATGGAAGATATTCATGAGGTTGCTGAAATCTTGGAAGAAGAAATTGGCTGTGATACAGTCCTTAAGATTGGACGTATCTTGATTCTCTATAAAGAATCAGCTAAAAAAGAAAATCGCAAGTTGTCACCAAAGGTCAAGGCTATCCAAAAATAGTTGCTGACTTTGCTTGGTGAAGGACAAACTAAGGTATAGGAACACTTTTGAAGCATTAAAGCTAGCCTTAAGTCAGTTGTATAATGCTTGAGAAAGAGGAGGCGTACATGGCACTAGATCTCGTAACCCCATTTACAAAGGTTCAACTAGAGGAAGAAATCAAGGATACAGGTCGTAAGCAAGTAGGAATATTAGGTGGAAATTTCAATCCTGTCCACAATGCCCACTTGGTTGTTGCTGACCAGGTGCGTCAGCAATTAGGTCTCGATGAAGTTCTTCTCATGCCTGAATATGAGCCACCTCATGTAGATAAAAAAGAAACCATTGATGAAAAACACCGACTTAATATGCTTATGTTGGCTATTAACGGTATCGAAGGATTGGACATCGAAACCATTGAGTTGGAACGTAAGGGAATTAGCTATACTTATGACACCATGAAGCTCTTGACAGAGGCTAATCCTGATACGGATTATTACTTTATTATTGGAGCGGATATGGTCGAATACCTACCTAAGTGGCATCGTATTGATGAACTTATCGAGATGGTACAATTTGTTGGTGTTCAGCGTCCTAAGTATAAGGCTGGAACCTCTTACCCAGTTATTTGGGTGGATGTGCCCCTTATGGATATTAGTTCGAGTGCAGTTAGAGCTTACATTAAGAAGGATCGCACACCTAACTTTATGGTGCCACAGTCTGTACTTGCCTACATCAAGAAAGCGGGGCTCTATAAATGACCTATGAAAAATATCTAGACTATTCTCGTGAAGAACTTCTTGAAAAGATTCGAGCGGTCATGAGCCCTAAACGCTTTAATCATGTCCTGGGTGTTGAGCGAGCTGCTATTGCTCTTGCTGAAAAGTACGGATATGATACTGAGAAAGCCGGATTGGCTGGTTTGCTTCATGATTATGCCAAGGAACTTCCAGATCAGGAATTCTTGGGGCTTATTGATAAATATAAGCTTGATCCTGCATTGAAAAAATGGGGAAACAATGTCTGGCATGGCATGGTTGGGATTTACAAAATCCAAGAAGATTTGGGATTGACTGATCCCGAAATTCTACGCAGTGTTGAAATTCATACCGTCGGAAGCCATGAAATGTCAACCCTAGATAAGATAGTTTATGTGGCTGATTATATTGAGCATAACCGTAATTTCCCTTTGGTAGAGGAAGCTAGACAAGTAGCAGAGCAATCCTTGGATAAGGCCGTTGCTTTTGAGACAGTTCATACCGTGGAACACTTGGCTCATCAGGCCTTACCGATTTTCCCGCAAACCTTGGAAACCTATAATGCTTTTGTGAAGTACTTGAAAGAGGATCAATGAGTGAAAACTGCTTTTATCATTATTGATGTACAAAATATCTTAGTAGAAACAGGTTTTGAAACAAAAAAGCTGTTAGAGAAAATCTCTTATTTACAAGATCAGGCTAGAAAACAGCAGATTGAAATCATCTACATTCAACATATTGAAACAAATGAGGCTCTAACCTCTGAAGATTGGCAATTATCGCCACTATTAAAGAGACAACCTGATGAAAAGGTGTTTCAGAAGCAATACAATAGTATGTTTAAAGAGACAGGTTTAAAAGAATACTTGGAGCAACAAGGAATTAAACAACTAGTCTTGTGTGGTATGCAAACAGAATATTGTGTCGATACATCCGTTAAAGTTGCTTTTGAACACGGCTACAAGCTAGTAATTCCTGAAGGTGCTGTTACAACCTTTGATGGAGATGACATTCCGGCAGAAACAATTAATGAATTTTATGAGAACATTTGGGATGAGCGTTTTGCGGATGTCTTAGATTACAAAACGATTTTTTAATGAAAGAGGATTAAATGAAAGAAGAATTACTTGAATTGGTTGTCAAAGCTGCTGATGAAAAGCGAGCTGAAGACATCGTTGCCCTAGATTTGTATGGTCTTACTAGCCTAACAGATTACTTTGTTATTTTGAGTGCCATGAATAGCCGTCAGTTGGAAGCTATTGCGGACAACATTCGTGAGAAAGTTAAAGAAGCTGGTGTGGACGCTAGTCACATGGAAGGTGACAATAAGGGTGGTTGGATTCTTTTGGATCTTAACGACGTCGTTGTTCACATCTTTACAGAAGATGAGCGTGCACACTATAACCTCGAAAAACTCTGGCATGAAGCACCAATGGTGGATGTGTCAGCTTATTTGGCATAAGAAATTGAACTCAGTTGGCGACAACTGGGTTTTGTTGCTTAATTGAAAATCTAATGGAAAGAAAGGATAGGGCCTCGTGTTTAGTTAATTTGTCAACTGAACACGAGCTAAAAGCTGTGAGATAAAGATAAACTTTCTTTGTACTGGCGATACGGCAGAAATTTTCCTATTTTCTCTGTGCTTTTGACGCTCTTTGTATCTTGATTTATGGCTACTTATGAAACTTTTGCGGCGGTCTATGACGCTGTTATGGATGACAGTCTTTACGATTTGTGGACGGATTTTTCCCTCCGTCATTTGCCAAAGACTAAGGACAAAAAGAAATTGCTTGAATTGGCTTGTGGAACAGGGATTCAATCGGTACGTTTTTCTCAAGCTGGTTTTGATGTCACTGGACTTGATTTGAGTGCTGATATGTTGAAGATTGCGGAGAAGCGTGCGTCTTCTGCCAAGCAGAAAATCGATTTTATTGAAGGCAACATGCTGGATTTATCACAAGCTGGCAAGTATGATTTTGTGACCTGTTATTCAGACTCAATCTGCTATATGCAAGACGAAGTAGAGGTTGGGGACGTCTTCAAAGAGGTTTACAATGCACTTAATGAAGATGGTGTCTTTATCTTTGATGTGCATTCGACCTACCAGACAGATGAGGTTTTCCCTGGCTATTCCTATCATGAAAATGCAGAAGACTTTGCTATGCTTTGGGATACTTACGAGGATGCGGCTCCGCATTCTATCGTCCATGAATTGACCTTCTTTGTTCAAGAGGAAGATGGGAGCTTTAGCCGTCATGATGAGGTGCATGAGGAGCGTACCTATGAGGTCTTGACTTATGATATCTTGCTGGAGCAGGCTGGCTTCAAATCCTTCAAGCTTTACGCCGATTTCGAGGATAAGGAACCTACTGAAACTAGTGCACGTTGGTTCTTTGTGGCACAGAAGTAAATAAAATATTGTTAATCTTATGCTTAGGAGGTAAGGAAAAATGAGTATACCAGTACCATTTGGTGAAATTATTGAAAAAGAAGTGATTACCAATATACCCAAAATTTATCAAAAGTTAAAGCAAATTTATAAGGACTTACAGTTTAAAACAGAAGAGGAGTTAGGTGTTGTTTATCAGAATTATTTAAAATTTACTTATGATAAATATTCTAAAGTTAAAACATTGCTTTATAAAAACGAAGGTAAGTTTATATATGATTTCTATGAACATGTTTATTTGAATAGCGCTGATTTAGAAAAGCTAGAAACTGATAATACTGAGCAGATTTTTAATAAGTCGTCTAATATTATTTTGACAGGAACTGGTGGGATTGGTAAATCAATGCTTGTAAAACATATTTTTATCGACCAAATACAACAAGCTACATCAATTCCAATTTTTATTGAGTTAAAATCTCTTAATGATTTTGAGTTTTTGGACAACAGGTTAATTGATTTTATTTATCATGAGATTCGAAGCCATCATTTAGATTTAGAAAAGCAATATTTTGAGGTGACTTTAAATGCTGGAAGATATACAATAATTTTTGACGGATTAGATGAAGTAAATCCGTCAAAACGTTCGTGGTTAGATAGAGAGATTAAAGAGTTTGTAACTTTATACAATGAAAATCGGTATGTTTTATCTTCAAGACCGTCTGAGGAATTTATAGGATGGAATCAATTTATTGAGTATGAAATTAGTAAAATGGATAAGGTGCAGGCACTAGCTTTAATCAATAAACTTAAGTATGATGAAAAAGTAAAAAAACGTTTTCATAAAGAATTAAATGGTCATTTATATGATACTCATAAATCTTTTGCCTCTATCCCACTCCTGTTAACGATTATGTTAATGACTTATGAAGCTGGGGCTTCTATTCCAAATAATTTAACTGATTTTTACAATCAGGCCTTTTATACATTGTACCAAAGACATGATGCATCTAAATCAGGATACAAAAGAGAACTAAAAGCAAAATTAACCCCTGAGGAATTTCGAAATATATTAGCATACATTGGTTTGAAAACATTCTTTGATGGGAAAGTAGATTTCGATAGAACTACACTTGATGATATAATTACTAAATATTGTTTAAAAAATAACTTTGAATTAAAGACGAATGATATAGTTTATGATGCGACTCACAGTGCTTGCATGATGCTTCAAGAAGGTGTTAGTTTAAAGTTCTCTCATCGTTCTTTCCAAGAATACTTTGCTGCAGTAGGTATTAATCAACTAGATGATAAACTTCAAAGACAGATATTAGTTAAGTGGTCTGAAGCAGATAGAAATAATATTAGTTCCCACAGAACTTTTATGAATGCACTTTTCACGATACAGAAAGAAAGAACTTTCAAAAATTTATGTATTCCAATTATAGAAAGTATAGATGAAAAGTATAGGAGAATGGGAGATATCGCAGAGAGAATTAGTACATGTTTTAAATACTTTATCTGTGACAAAGGCAGCAGAGGAAGTAAATCTGTATTAGGATTTTCACTAACAAATGAAGTTTACTTCTACTTCACTTTGCAATTTTTAATATTTGATAACATAGGCGTAAATATTTTGTCAATAAGTGATTTTGAAAGTATAAAAAAATTAGAGGCTAGTATAGTATCTAATTGGAAGATAGGTGAAAGAAAAAATTATAACATGTTGACAGATGATGAAAAATGTTTGATAAATAAGTGGGTAAATGGCTGGTATTTTAGTAGACACAATTACTTAAAAGAATGGTCAATTAAATTCGTTGAGGAAACAACCACTCAAAAACGGAGTCTACAGAATATAATAGATTCAATTTAACAGACAAAGGGTATAAAATGACAGTTATAGGTATTATTGCTGAGTTCAATCCTTTTCATAACGGCCACAAGTATCTCCTAGATCATGCCGAAGGCGTAAAAATCGTTGCCATGTCTGGGAACTTTGTTCAGCGAGGTGAACCAGCTATTGTGGATAAGTGGACTAGAGCTCAGATGGCTTTGGAAAATGGGGCAGACCTCGTGGTGGAGTTGCCTTTCTTGACATCAGTCCAGTCTGCCGATTATTTTGCGGCTGGAGCCGTCGAAATCTTGTCCCGACTGGGAATTGATAGCCTTACTTTTGGTACGGAAGAAGTCCTAGACTACCAGGCGATAGCAGATGTCTATGCTGAAAAGTCAGAGGAAATGGAAGACTTTGTGGAAAGTTTGGCTAGTGATTTGTCTTATCCACAGAAGACTCAAAAAATGTGGGAAAAGTTTGCTGGTGTGGACTTTACTGGCAACACACCCAACCATATCCTAGGCTTAGCCTATGCCAAAGCTTGTGCTGGTAAGGGTATTAAGTTGACTCCTATTCAGAGACAAGGAGCTGGCTATCATTCCTCAGACAAGAAAGTATCTTTCGCCTCAGCGACCAGTCTACGTCTCCACAAGCAAGATAGTGATTTTGTGGATAAGTTCATGCCCAATAGCAAACTTTTTCAGACTTCTCCACAGGTCTCTTGGGATAATTATTTCCAATTGTTGGTTTATCAGATTCTTACAAACCCTGATTTGACTAGCGTTTTCCAGGTGAATGAAGAGATTGCCAGTCGTTTAAAAGCTGCTATTCGTGAGGTTTCTTCTGTGGAGGAACTAGTGGATAAGGTGGCGACTAAACGCTATACAAAAGCACGGGTACGTCGTATTTTGACCTATATCCTGGTTGGAGCTGTGGAAAATCCTTTACCTGAATCTATTCATGTGCTTGGATTTTCTCAAAAAGGGCAGGCTCATCTCAAATCTGTGAAAAAGTCTGTGGATATAGTGGCTCGGATTGGAAGGGAGCCTTGGGATATGCTTACACAACAAGCGGATAATGTTTATCAATTAGGTAATCTCGAGCTTTCCGAACAAAACTTCGGACGCATACCGCATAGAGTAAAATAGTTTTATAGAAGGTCTACCCTTGGTAGGCTTTTTTACTTTTCGGAAAATATTCTCAACAAGGTCAAAAAAGATCAAACAAAACCATTGACCTTTACTGACTAATAGTGTATGATAGTCACATAAGGATTTATCTTCCTTATAAATCTTGTAGTGCTAGCCTAAATACTTGTCATAAAGTTATTTTGGTTTGGCTACAAAAAAATGATAACAAAGGTCAAAAAAAGTCAAAAAAACTATTGACTATTACTGACCAATGTTGTACAATATAAACATAAGGAAATGAAATCCTTATGAAGGCTGTGTAAATAGCCCATATACCAATAAAAAAGGATTGCAGCTAGTCTGCAAAAATTTTCATCTGAAAGGTCAGTAAAAGTCAAAACTAAATTCTTGACCTGATCAAATGAAAGGTATATGATAAAACTATAAGGAAAAAGGATTCCTTAATGTACAAGTTTCTTTCGTCGAAACTCTTCATAGTTTTGAAAGAGGCTTGGGAGTTAGCTATATTGAGAGATTCACAGAAAGAAGGTGGCTCTTATGCTAAATGACAATTTATTTAAGACTGTGAAAGTTCTCAGTCTCCTACCAAGAGCAAAACCTGAAATTATTAGAAGAGTAGTTAAAGCTACTAAAAATTTTTAGGATTTTGGTCAGTAAAAGTCAAAAAAACACATTAACATAAAAATAACACTTAAAAAATTTCACAAGAAAACACAAAACGAGGTAATTATATGAACAACAACTTTAACAATATGGATGATCTTTTCAATCAATTGATGGGTAACATGGGTGGTTACCGTTCAGAAAACCGTCGCTACATGATTAACGGTCGTGAAGTGACACCTGAAGAATTTGCTATCTACCGTCAAACAGGTCAATTGCCTGGTAATGAAGGTGAAGCAGTGAACCCAACTCAACATCAAGGTAAAGGACCTAAACAAGATGGTATTATTGCTAAACTTGGTCGTAACTTGACTGAAGAAGCTCGTGAAGGTAAATTGGATCCTGTTATCGGACGTAACAAAGAAATCCAAGAAGCTTGCGAAATCTTGGCTCGTCGTACCAAGAATAACCCAGTCCTTGTCGGGGATGCTGGGGTTGGTAAAACAGCCGTAGTTGAAGGTTTGGCTCAAGCCATCGTCAATGGTGATGTCCCAGCTGCTATCAAGAATAAAGAAATCATTTCAATTGATATTTCTGGACTTGAAGCTGGTACTCAATACCGTGGTAGCTTTGAAGAAAACATTCAAAACTTGGTAAACGAAGTCAAAGAAGCTGGAAACATTATCCTCTTCTTCGATGAAATCCACCAAATTCTTGGTGCCGGAAGCACTGGTGATGGTCAAGGGTCTAAAGGTCTTGCTGATATCTTGAAACCAGCTCTTTCACGTGGTGAATTGACAGTGATTGGTGCAACAACTCAAGATGAATATCGTAACACTATCTTGAAGAACGCTGCCCTAGCTCGTCGTTTCAACGAAGTTAAGGTCAATGCTCCTTCTGCTGAAGATACTTTCAAGATTCTCCAAGGTATCCGTGATCTTTATGAAAAACACCACAATGTTATCTTGCCAGATGATGTTTTGAAGGCAGCGGTAGATTTCTCTGTACAATACATTCCACAACGTAGCTTGCCAGATAAGGCTATCGACCTTGTCGATGTAACAGCTGCTCACTTGGCTGCTCAACACCCAGTGACTGATGTGAATGCTGTTGAACATGAAATTGAAGAAGAAAAAGCTAAACAAGAAGCTGCAGCTGCCAAAGAAGACTACGAAGCAGCTCTAAACGCTAAGGTTCGTATTGAAGAACTTGAAAAGAAAATTGCTAACCATACAGCAGACCTTAAAGTCACTGCAACTGTTAACGATGTGGCTGAATCTGTAGAACGTATGACTGGTATCCCAGTATCGCAAATGGGAGCAACTGATATCGAACGTTTGAAAGATATGGGCCACCGTTTGCAAACTAAAGTTATCGGTCAAGATAAAGCCGTTGAAGCAGTGGCACGTGCTATCCGTCGTAACCGTGCAGGATTTGACGAAGGTAACCGTCCAATTGGTAGCTTCCTCTTTGTAGGACCTACTGGTGTTGGTAAAACTGAGTTGGCTAAACAATTGGCTCTTGATATGTTCGGAACAAAAGATGCTATCATCCGTTTGGACATGTCAGAATACAGCGACCGCACAGCCGTTTCTAAATTGATTGGTACAACAGCTGGTTATGTTGGTTATGATGACAATAGCAATACTTTGACAGAACGTGTTCGCCGTAACCCATACTCAATCGTCCTTCTCGACGAAATTGAAAAGGCTGACCCTCAAGTCATCACCCTTCTCCTCCAAGTTTTGGATGATGGTCGTTTGACAGATGGTCAAGGTAACACTGTAAACTTCAAGAATACTGTGATTATCGCAACTTCAAACGCTGGCTTTGGTTACGAAGCTAACTTGACAGAAGATGCTGATAAACCAGAACTTATGGATCGTTTGAAACCTTACTTCCGTCCAGAATTCCTTAACCGTTTCAATGCTGTCATCGAATTCTCACACTTGAGCAAAGAAGATCTTTCTAAGATTGTAGACCTTATGTTGGTTGAAGTTAACAAGACGCTTTCTAAGAAAGACATTGACTTGGCAGTTAGCGAAGCTGCTAAAGAATACATGACTGAAGAAGGCTACGACGAAGTCATGGGTGTTCGTCCACTCCGCCGTGTGGTTGAACAACAAATCCGTGACAAAGTCACAGACTTCCACTTGGATAACCTTGATGCTAAACACCTAGAAGCTGATATGGAAGATGGTGTCTTGGTTATCAAAGAAAAAGATGCTAAATAAAAAGCATAAAGCCTCCTAATCCTATTTATGAAGCAGAGATGTTAAACGTCTCTGCTTTTCTTTTTATAAATTTTTTAGACTTTCCTTGGGTGCTAGGGACGGAAGTGACTTCCTAGCGGATTCCATTCCTAAGATTTGAGCCTGGGTCTCAAATCTTCCGAGTGAGGGAAACATTATTGCTTCTCTCACTTTTAGCACAGCGGAAAGTCTTGTATTGTGTATAGCTGTGACTTGCATATTTATTCTTAAATATAAGATGAGATAAAATTGTTTAAATTATGATAATATGATAAATAGTTAAAAATATATTCTATTTTCAAGAAAGCGTTGACAACGCATTCATATCGCTATATAATTTTTGTGTAAAATTAAATTTTAGTTAGTGATTTCTTGGGTTTAATATTACAATCTTTTGTTATTTGATAAGGAGAAATAATGTTAAAAGTAGTTTTGTGGATTTTGGCTATTCTACTTCTTGTAGGAATAGCAATGTTGAACCCCCTAATTGCAGCTGGTATTGTAATTTTAGCACTGTTAGTTCAGTTATTTTTTAAAAAGTAGGAGTATAGGAGAATGTAAATGAAATTAGTAAAAAGATTTTTTAAAACAAAGATTTTACTTTGGAAAGTAGTAGGTATTGGACTTATTGCTTTACTGGGTTTAGTTTTAGGATTATATATTAGTTTTTCTAAAGCCAATAGTGAATCGAACCAAACTACAAATACATACTCAACAATCAAAAAAATTGAAAAAGTTCAAGAAGTGGTTTTGTTAAATGTTGGTATACAGAAAGTTAAGACAATTAAAGATAATACAAAGTTATTTGGTACTAAATTTGTGATTCCTGGTTCTGAAAAGAGAGCGATTATTATTCTCAACTATACTGCAAAATTCGGTATCAAAAAAGGTGTTTCTATTAGTAAAGAAGGTGAACACCATTATCTCGTGACTTTGTCTAAGTTTGAATCCATTGGTGTAGGACTAGATAAAGATAATCCATATCAATTATATGACACTAGTGGGGGTATATTGAGTGCCTCAACCCCTAATATTGATACTGGTAAGGCAGTAGCAGAAGGATTTTCTAATAAGGAACAGGAATCTTATTTAAACGAGCACAGAAGTATAATAGAGGAGTCAGCAGAAAAATATTATACTTCGCTGATCAAATCAATCGATTCTGAAGCAACAGTAACAGTTCAAAGTAAAAAATAAATTTTAGGAGAAAAGATTATGAAAAAGTTAATCACATTTGTTCTTTTGATGTTCGTTGGTATCGGATTAGTGGGATGCCAAAATGATAGTAAAAAGTCAGAGGGAAATCCAAAGGTAAAACAATCAAAGGTTCATACTGCTAAATCAGATCCTTTCCAAAAACTTATTGATAGCTCTAAATCTACAGATGAAATTTATGTTACTGATGATATTACTGTAGGCAAAAAAGGTGATGTTGAGCCGGGAATCTATGATATTGAAGTTACGGGTGGTTCAGGGAATATTTTAGGAACAAGAAAGTCTGAAGATGGTCTTTTTATAAACTTTGTTGCAGGTGCAGTTGGGAATATTACAAATGATGCTTCAAAGATTAGACTTATTTTATTTGATGGAGATACTCTTCAATTACAAAATATTTCTAAAGTAAAATTTAATGCGGTACCTAAGGAAGTTGAGCCAAGTAATGAACTTGGTCAGGGAGAATTTATTGTAGGTAGAGATATTAAGGAAGGAACCTACAAATTAAGTACTAACGTTAATCTTAATCCAGAATTTAGTAATCTTGGTTGGAGTCTCACTATTGAAGATTTAGATTCAAATACTTCAAAAAGCCAAGAATATAATCCAGGCAATACAGATGTTGTTGTTAAATTAAAGAAAAATCAAGTTTTAAGTATTAATTATAGTGGATATGACGAGTCAACAAAGGCTGACGATGCTAAATTGATTTTTACAGAGTACAAGTAGTTGTCTATTTTTCATCAGTAAAAAAGGTAAGTAGCACAAACTACTTACCTTTATTCGGCTCTATAATTTCTGTAGTGGGTAAAACCACTGTAGAGATTATAGAGCTTTTTGAGTGTACACAAAAAGTCCCATAAGAACTATAATGAAAAGTGACCAAACCATCATTAGGAAGAACTTATGAGACTTATTAAGAATACCACAGAATTAATCGGAATTAAAGACCAAAATATCAAGATTTCACTTGTTTTTGAATCTGACACTCATATCGAGATTCAAGCAAAACTTGATTATCCTGCACCATCATGTCCTCACTGCCAAGGAAAGATGATCAAATATGACTTTCAAAAAACCTCTAAAATCCCTCTTCTCGAGCAAGCTGGAACTCCAACTCTACTACGTCTGAAAAAACGTCGTTTCCAGTGTAAAAATTGTAGGAGAGTCACGGTAGCTGAGACATCTATCGTTGAGAAAAACTGCCAAATCTCCAATCTAGTCCGACAAAAGGTTACACAACTCCTAACTGAGAAGGTGTCACTAACTGATATTGCCAGAAGGCTTCGTGTGTCAACGTCCACTGTCTATCGTAAGCTTGATCAGTTTACTTTCAAGGAACATTATGACAAACTCCCAGCTATTATGTCCTGGGATGAGTTTGGGTTCAAGAAAGGTGAATTGGCTTTTGTGGCACAGAACTATGAGACAAACGAACTCATAACCATCCTTGATAATCGTCGCCAAACCTTTATACGAAACTATTTTTTGAAGTATCCATTGAAAGTACGACAACAGGTGCAGTTTATCACAATGGATATGTCTGGAGCCTACATCCCACTAGCCCGCAGACTCTTTCCAAACGCCAAAATCGTTCTTGATCGTTTCCACATTATCCAGCACCTTGGACGTGCCTTTTTAAAGACAAGAATTGCGATTATGAACCAGTTTGATAAGAAGTCACTACCCTATCGAGCCTTGAAAAATCACTGGCGACTCTTCCAAAAGGACAGCCGTAAGTTATCTCTCAACTCTTTCTATTCAAAGACTTTCCGCCAAACTTTAGCACCACATGAAGTTGTTGAGAAGACATTGATTTTCTCAGAAGAACTCACCAACTACTATACTCTTTACCAGCTTTTACTTTTTCACTTTCAGGAGAAAAGAGTAGATGAGTTTTTTGAGCTCATTCAAGAAAACTTAAATGTCGTCAATCATGATTTTCAAACTGTCTTTAGGACTTTTCTTAGACACAAGCAATACATCAAAAACGCCCTAGAAACGGACTATTCAAACGCAAAACTCGAAGCGACTAATAAGTTGATCAAAGACATCAAACGTCTAGGATTTGATTTCAGAAACTTCATCAACTTTAAGAAGCGTGTCTTCATCACTCTGAACATACATAAAAAGAGGACCTATCCGGTCCTCTCTAGATGTTAGCTTTTCGTCACCCACTACAGTTGACAAACATACTAAGATTAGTAGTGAAGAAATCTCCGACGGGAGAGAGTACTCACTACTTTTTCTTTATGTTAAAGTAGTGGTGTCTTGTAAAGTCGTAGGGCTCTATGGCGCTAGACGTCGCTTGACAAACTGGCAAGACACCTTGTTTTAGGTGGAGTTTGATCAAAGTATGTAGGACGCTAAACGTCGCGTATTGAAAATAAAATCACTAAAACATGGAATTATTCAAGACAAAAGAGGTAATGTCATGCGTGCAGTATTTGGAATTGATGTCAGTAAAACAAGTTCTGAGGTGGCCATTTTAGTCAACGGTGAGAAGGTTCATGGCTACACCATACTCAATGATGCCATTGGATTCAATCGCCTGTTGGGCGACTTGAAAACTGTTCATAACCCTGAGATTATATTTGAGGCTACAGGTGTCTATTCTCGACGTCTTCAAGCCTTTCTTGAGGAATATAGTTACGCTTACACACGGCTAAATCCACTGGAAGCTAAGAAGCAATTGGACAGTCTGCGAGTTCGTAAAACAGATAAAATTGACGCTGAAAAGTTGGCTAAATCTCAGCTTGTGCACAATCGTAAACCAACTTACGTGCAGGAAGAAGTTTATCAACACCTGCGTGATTTAAGCCGTTTCTATCAAAATATGACAGAAGATCTTGTTCGAACTAAAAACCGTCTGCACAAGGTTCTACAAGTCACCTTTCCTGAATTGGAAAATCTATTATCCACACCTACTGGAGAGCAATATTGGAACTTAGTGATGGCTTTTCCATGCAAAGAGTTTGTATTAAGCCTATCTCAAAGTAACTTGTGTGAGATTATCCGTCAGTCTACATCAAAACGCATCTCTGAAAAACGTGTAACTTACTTAGTAGATAAGCTTATAAAACTAGCTAATCAGTCTTATTGTGCGGTCAAGAAAACCTCTCCAATGCTTGAAGAGGTTCGTTACTATGCTCAAGAATTGCTTCGTCTTTCTGAACGCAGACAAGTTGTCTTAAGCGACATGGTAGCTCTAGCTCAGCCTTTACCAGAGTATGACATCTTACGGTCAATTCCTGGCATCGCAGAAACCACAGCGACATCTATCATTGGCGAGTTGGGAAATATTCGTCGCTTTCAGTCTACCAATCAAATCAACGCTTTTATTGGCATTGACCTGAAACACTACGAATCTGGGAACTTTCTCGCCAAGGAACACATCACTAAACGAGGTAATCCCTATGCCAGAAAAATCTTGTTCAAGTGCATTCACAACATCGCTTCAGCTAGTCATACCAATCCCTGCCATATCGCTGACTTTTATGAGAAACGAAAAAGACAATCGACAATAGCTTCAACTAAGCCACATACGATTGCCTCTATACATCGTCTCATTCGAACAATGTATTACCTCATTACGCATAACAAACTTTACGATTACTCTTTGACCCAAAATCGATAAGGCTGTCTATGCCGTATTATTGTAACACCTTGTTTCAAAAAATACCAGATGAGGTGTTTTTTTAGCATGCCCATTTATGGATAAAAAAGGGTTAAAAATAAGACAGTAACCTCAGAATAGCTACTGTCTTATCTCTTTTTTTACTTAAAGCCTTGATAGACTTGACAAATGGTAGAAAAGAGCCCTTTATTCTTTATCATCACCCTGATATTTTTTCAAGCGTTCTTGGATGATGTTGAGTCGGGGTTCGAGGTCTTTTTTGAAGACGCGTGTTTTATAGTTGAGGTCTTGTTTGATGTCAGCGAGAACAAGGTTTTGTTCCTTGATGATGTCAAGGTTGCGTTTGATATTGTCCAGATCGTGAGAGATATTTTCTCGTGATTGGTTGAGGTCTAGGATTTCCTCTTTGATGTCTTCACGTCGTTTATAGGCGTAGTAGGCACCGTAGGCAAGAGTTCCAAGAGCTAGAAAGCGTCCGATTTTCATTCTGTTACCTCTTTAGCGATGCTGTCAGCAAGGTCGGCCAGGGCAGCGAAGTCTGGTTCGTGTTCGTCAAATCCCATGTGGATACCATCGTCTGCACCGTAACGAGGAACGAGATGAATATGAGCGTGGAAGACGGTTTGTCCAGCAACTTCTTCGTTGTTATTAAGGATATTCATGCCGATAGCTTTTGTTGCTTTTTGCACGGCACGAGCAATTTTTGGAACACGGCTAAAGACAGTCTCAGCAGTCTCAGCAGACATTTCTAAGATGTTACGAACGTGCTCTTTAGGAATAACCAAGGTATGTCCTTTTGTAGCTTGTGAAATATCGAGGAAGGCTAGAACCTTGTCGTCCTCGTAGACTTTTGATGAAGGGATTTCTCCAGATATAATTTTACAGAAAATACAATTATCCATAATAACGACCTTTCCATGAGTTTTTGTTATAATAGATTATATCATACCAAAGAGAGAAAAGATAATGCTTAAATTAGAAAAGGTGACGGGTGGTTACGCTAATATTCCCGTCCTAAAAGATGTGACTTTTGAGGTGGCTGATGGTGAATTGGTTGGTCTCATTGGTCTTAATGGTGCTGGGAAATCAACAACAATTAACGAGATTATTGGTCTCTTAACACCTTATGGGGGACAGATTGCCATTGATGGGTTAACTATTCAACAAGATCCAGCTAGCTATCGTCAGAAGATTGGCTATATTCCTGAAACGCCAAGTCTCTATGAAGAGTTGACGCTTCGTGAACATTTGGAAACGGTGTTGATGGCCTATGGTCTTGATGTGACTGAGGGGATGGCACGTGCGGACAAGTACCTCAAAATCTTTCGATTAGATGAAAAATTGGACTGGTTCCCGACTCAGTTTTCAAAGGGAATGAAGCAGAAGGTTATGATTATCTGTGCCTTTATTGTTAACCCCAGTCTTTTCATTGTTGATGAACCCTTCTTGGGTTTGGATCCCTTGGCAATCTCCGACCTAATTGAGCTTTTAGCTGAGGAAAAAGCTAAGGGTAAGGCGATTCTCATGTCTACCCACGTTTTGGATTCAGCTGAGAAGATGTGTGATCGCTTTGTGATCTTGCATCACGGTCAAGTCTTAGCACAGGGGACTCTCGAGGAGCTCCGTCAGACTTTTGGCGACGATAGTGCTAGTCTTAACGATATCTACATGCAGTTAACTAAGGGAGAATTGTCATGATAGCTAAGCTATTTAAGGAGCGTAGCAAGCGATTTAATGCCCGCTGTGCTAAGTATAGTCGCTACGTTTTTAATGATCATTTTATCTTGGTTCTTCTCTTTCTGCTAGGCTTTGTCTTGGTTCAGTATAGCCAGTTGCTGAAGCATTTTCCAAAAAATCCGTGGGCAATCATTCTTGGCTTGCTTGTGCTTTGTCTGTTATTACCTTTCTGGGGGAATATTGCGACTTATCTAGAACCTGCGGACAAGCACTACCTTTTGGTTAAGGAAGAAGAGGTGCTAGACCATGTTAAGAAGGCAACAGGGCGTGCTTTTAGATTTTGGGTAATAGTACAAACCCTGATTTTTATTTTGGTTATTCCGCTCTTTTTAGCCTTGGGACTTCCAGTTTGGGGAGTTATCCTTGTAGCTGTGGCTATGGCTATTCTTAAGTACTTCATTTTTCAGAAAAAGGCTCAACCTTTTTATAAGCAGTCTGGACTGAATTGGACTGAGGCTATTGCAGCGGAAAATAAGCGTCAACAATCGATTCTGAAGTTCTTTTCACTCTTTACCAATGTTAAAGGGATTACGTCGAGTGTTAAACGCCGTGCTTATTTGGATGGTATTCTCAAACGTACAAAGAAAGACAAGGAACATACTTGGTACAATCTTTACCTAAGAGCCTTCTTGCGTTCTGGGGATTACTTTGCCCTTAGTTTACGCCTGTTTGCCCTAACACTTCTAGTTATCTTTTTGGTTCCTGAAAAATGGTTGGCTATGGTGCTTGTGGTTGTTTTTGATTACCTCTTGCTCTTTCAGCTCACGGCACTTAAATCGCACTTTGCTTATCAGAGAATGGCTAACCTTATGCCAGTTGGAAAAGACATGCAGGTAAGCAATCTTAAGCGCTTGATTAGCCAGATTGTACTTGGGATGACTCTGGTACAGGCTATTTGTCTCTTCGACCTTAAGTTTAGCCTGATTTTGGTTGGAATGATGCTAGTTCTGAGCCTTGTTTACCTACCAGCCAAGCTTAAGAAGATGATTGACTAACACCTATTAAATAAGTTAAAATAGAAACGAATGACTAAAGAAAAAGGAGATGCCTAGGTGACATCAACAGATAAAGATTTGAGCCTGACTCCTCTCAAAGGAAATAGTGGTAAGGCCTATATGGGAACTTACCCAAACGGAGATCGCGTCTTTGTGAAGATGAATACAACACCAATCTTGGCAGCTCTTGCCAAGGAACAGATTGCACCACAGCTCTTGTGGGCTAAGCGTCTGGGAAATGGTGACATGATGAGTGCACAGGAGTGGCTTGATGGTCGTATTTTGACCAAACATGACATGAACAGTAAACAGATTATCCAAATTCTTGGTAATTTGCACCGCTCTAAACACTTGGTTAATCAACTCTTGCAGTTGGATTATCATATTGAAAATCCTTTCGATCTTCTACACGAGTGGGAGGAAAATGCCGCTTACCAATTGCGTGAAAATGGCTTCCTTCAAGACGTTGTTAGAGATTTGAAACGTCATCTTCCAGAGTTTCGTGCGGAAATTGCAACAATTGTTCACGGAGATGCTCGTCATAGTAACTTTGTCATCACAACCTCAGGATTGATTTATTTGGTTGATTGGGATTCTGTACGTCTAACAGATCGTATGTATGATGTGGCGCAGATCCTCAGCCATTACATTCCATTGGCACATTGGCCACAGTGGTTGTCATACTATGGCTATAAGAACAACGACCTTGTGATGGACAAGATTTATTGGTATGGGCAGTTTTCATATTTGACACAGATTTCAAAATTCTTTGATAGTCGTGATATGGAACATGCCAACCGAGAAATTTATGAACTTCGTAAATTCAGAGAGACCTTGCACAGATATTAGAAAGTAGACATGCGAGTTAGAAAACGTAAAGGTGCAGAGGAACACCTAGCTAACCATCCTCAGTACGTTATCCTTGAGCCGGAGGCTGCTAAAGGTAAGTGGCATGAGCTTTTTGGTAATGACAATCCTATCCATATCGAGGTAGGATCTGGTAAAGGGGCCTTCATTACTGGTATGGCCCAACAAAACCCTGACATCAACTACATTGGTATTGATATTCAGCTGTCTGTATTGAGCTATGCCTTGGATAAGGTTTTGGCTTCGGGTGCTGAAAATGTCAAACTCTTGCGCGTGGATGGTTCAGCCTTGACCAATTATTTTGAAGATGGCGAAGTGGATATGATGTATCTGAATTTCTCAGATCCATGGCCTAAGAGTCGCCACGAGAAACGTCGTTTGACATACAAGACTTTCCTAGATACTTATAAGCAAATTTTGCCTGAAAATGGAGAGATTCACTTTAAGACAGACAATCGTGGACTTTTTGAATACAGTTTGGCGAGCTTTTCACAGTATGGAATGGTTCTCAACAAAGTTTGGTTGGACCTTCATGCCAGTGATTATGAAGGCAACGTCATGACTGAATACGAGCGTAAGTTCTCAGAAAAAGGTCAGGTCATCTATCGAGTAGAGGCCCAGTTTAAAGATTAACTCTTGAAAACTTGATTAAAAATAACGATTAGCCATTAATAGGCTAATCGTTTGATGTGGAGAGGTCGCATAGAGGCCGAGTGCGCACGCTTGGAAAGCGTGTAGTCCTTAACGGGGCTCGGGGGTTCGAATCCCCTCCTCTCCTTTGAGAAATAGACAAAAAATCCCTTCTATGACAGAAGGGAACTTTTTGTTGTCCTTAATTGAAAAATCTTTCTAATCCCAAGGGCTCTGGATACCTGCTACCCAACCAGTACAGAGGGCGCTAGTGATGTTAAAACCGCCGGTATGGGCATTGATGTCAAGGACCTCTCCTGCAAAGTGTAGGTGAGGGACTTTTTTACTTTCTAGGGTCTTGGGATTAATTTCCTTAAGGTCAACGCCACCTTTAGTCACAAAGGATTTGGCAAGTGACATTTTACCTGTGATTGGGATTTCCATGTCCTTAAGCTGACTGATAATGTTTTCCAAGTCCTTGGGGCGTAGTTGTTTAACCTTGCTGTCAGCCTTATCTTCTGCTAGGAATTCAGCAACACGCTCAGGCACAAGCGCTTTGAGGGTGTTTTTGACAGATTTTTCGCGATTCTCCTCAAAGTAAGTCTTGAGATTTTCTTGGCTTTGGTTGGGAAGAAAGTCCAGATGGGCAATCTCACCACCCTTAACAAAGCTAGAAAGACGTAGGGCGGCTGGTCCAGATAGGCCAAAATGGGTGAAGAGAAGGTCGTGAGTAATCTTGTGTTTGCCATAGGACAGAGTGACATCGTCAAGAGAAATTCCCTGTAAAGCCTTGTGAGGAAAGTCGGTTAGGAGTGGACTTTCCGCAGCTTCAAGTTCAGTGACATGGAGCTTAAAATGGCGGGCAATATCATGTCCAAAACCAGTTGAACCAGTCGATGGGTAGGATTTTCCTCCAGTTGTGACGATGAGTTTATCACTGGTAAAAGTCTGGTCTGAAGACTTAACTTGGAATTGCTTATCAACTTTTTTGACGGAGACAACTTCTGTATTGGTAAGGATACTAGCGCCCAGTTCTTGAATTTTATTTTCCAGAGCTTGGATGATGGTCCGTGATTTATCTGTCTTAGGGAAGACACGTCCGTGATCCTCAACCTTGAGTTTGACACCATTGTCCTCGAAAAAAGCAATGATATCGTGGTTATCAAATTGTGAAAAGACGCTATAGAGGAAACGTCCATTACCAGGAATGCCTGCTAGAAGGTCGTCTAAAGTCCCGTTGTTAGTAACATTACAACGTCCACCACCAGTACCAGACAGCTTCTTTCCGAGACGTTTGTTTTTTTCAATTAGGAGGGTTTGTTGGCCATAGAAGGCTGAGGCAATGGTTGCCATCATGCCAGCAGGCCCTCCACCAATAACGATAGTATCAAAATGTTTCATGCCTTTATTTTAGCATAATTTAAAAAGGGAGAATAGTTGGTAAATGGTCAGTTTTTTTAGACAATTTATGTTAGAATAGGAGTAGAAGTTTAAATTAGAATAGTTATTAACTATGGAGGAAAATATCGTGTCTGAAAATAACATGAAACACCGTTCATCTGTCTACGATAGCATGGTTAAATCACCTAACCGTGCCATGCTTCGTGCGACTGGGATGACGGATGATAGTTTTGAAAAGCCTATTGTTGGGGTTATCTCAACTTGGGCTGAGAACACACCATGTAATATCCACTTGCACGGTTTTGGTCAAATTGCCAAAGAGGGTGTTAAAGACGCGGGTGCTTGGCCGGTTCAATTTGGTACGATTACCGTTGCCGATGGTATTGCCATGGGGACACCAGGGATGCGTTTCTCATTGACATCTCGTGATATCATTGCTGACTCAATCGAAGCAGCTATGGGTGGTCACAACGTCGATGCCTTTGTTGCAATCGGTGGTTGTGATAAGAACATGCCTGGTTCTATGATTGCCATTGCTAACATGGATATTCCAGCGATTTTTGCCTATGGTGGTACCATTGCACCAGGTAATCTTAACGGTAAGGATATCGACTTGGTTTCTGTTTTCGAAGGTATCGGTAAATGGAACCACGGTGATATGACCGCTGAAGAGGTTAAAGAACTTGAATGTAATGCCTGCCCTGGCCCTGGTGGTTGTGGTGGTATGTATACTGCCAACACAATGGCGACAGCCATCGAAGTAATGGGGATGAGTCTTCCAGGATCATCATCTCACCCTGCAGAATCAGCTGAGAAAAAAGCAGATATCGAAGAAGCAGGTCGTGCAGTTGTTAAGATGCTTGAACTAGGTCTTAAACCATCAGATATCTTGACACGTGAAGCCTTTGAAGATGCCATCACTGTCACAATGGCACTTGGTGGTTCAACCAATGCGACACTTCACTTGCTCGCTATTGCTCACGCTGCTAATGTTGATTTGACACTTGAAGATTTCAACGATTTCCAAGAGCGTGTACCTCACTTGGCTGACTTGAAACCTTCAGGTCAATATGTCTTCCAAGACCTTTACAACGTCGGTGGTGTGCCAGCCGTTATGAAATACCTTCTTAAGAATGGTTTCCTTCACGGTGATCGTATCACATGTACTGGTAAGACTGTTGCAGAAAACTTGGAGGCCTTCGATGATTTGACACCAGGTCAAAAAGTCATCATGCCGCTTGAAAATCCTAAACGTGCTGATGGTCCATTGATTATCTTGAAAGGTAACTTGGCTCCAGAAGGTGCGGTTGCCAAAGTATCAGGGGTTAAAGTTCGTAACATTACTGGTCCTGCTAAAGTATTTGACTCAGAAGAAGATGCCATCGAAGCCGTTCTTTCTGATGAAATCGTTGATGGCGACGTAGTTGTTGTACGTTTTGTAGGTCCTAAGGGTGGTCCTGGTATGCCAGAAATGTTGTCATTGTCATCAATGATTGTTGGTAAGGGGCAAGGGGACAAGGTTGCCCTCTTGACAGACGGACGTTTCTCAGGCGGTACTTACGGACTCGTTGTTGGTCACATTGCTCCTGAAGCTCAGGTTGGTGGACCTATTGCCTACCTCCGTACAGGTGATATGGTTACAGTTGACCAAGATACCAAAGAAATTACTATGCACGTTTCAGACGAAGAGTTGGCGAAACGTAAAGCTAAAACTGAGTTGCCACCACTTTATAGCCGTGGTGTCCTCGGTAAGTATGCTCACATCGTTTCTTCAGCATCTCGTGGTGCAGTTACCGACTTTTGGAACATGGATAAATCAGGTAAAGCCTAATTTACTAATATAAAAGAAATCACACCGGACATATGTGCGATGTGATTTTTTGATGTTAAGTCCTGAGACGGTTGATGGCAGCATTATGACAAGTGATCGTCTATCTGCTGTTAGCTCAATATAAAAAACCGGTTGGAAATGTCCAATCGGTTTTCCTTTTATTTTCCGCCTCGAGGTGAGATACCAAGGGCAATACGTCCATAACGACTAATACGTGTCATCTTCCAGACTGGTGAATAAGTGGTTTCCACCTTGACAGAGTTAATGCCGTCAATGGATTTTAGCTTTTCAGCGATTTCATAAGGCATAGTCTCTTCACAGCCACACCCAGTATCAGTAAAGGTCATAAGGAAGTAGCAGTGGCCATTTTCATCGACGGTGATTTCATAAATCAAACCAAGGTTGTAAATATCTAGCTCAATCTCAGGGTCGAATACAGTGGTCATTTGTTCAACGATTGGCTCTAAGAAGGGCTGGGCCAAATCATTGACCTTAATATCATCACGGAAGTTTTTCATAGGACTCATTCTTTCTATTTTGCTTTTGTTTATTATGGCACAATTTAGGGCTTTTTTCAATCTCGGATGGCAATATGAGACTATAGTGAGCGAGTGGATTGACAATAAAAAAACTCCAACAGTCAAACCGTTGAAGATAATGTGATTTATGCTTCAATATTAAGCAGTTTTGCAACCAAAGTTGCTCGAATGCCACCCATAATTGGAGCAAGAATGAAAATCCCAAACCTTGTGGAATTGTTCCCACCATTCCTAGATACAACAGATCTGATACCGACCAAAGCCAATTTGGAAGTACCGATTGTTTAAGTCAAAGACTTTCCTTCTATATACATTTATACCCACACATAGTTTACCAAAAGCTTAGCTTCCTATCAAGTAAATTGTTTGAAGAGTGAAAGGAAAAAGTGACTTAAAAAGAGCCCTTCAGGTATCCAGAATAACTAGTCAAATTGACAGAAAGGAGTGATTGTGATATTCTCATAGTAAGACATTTCAAGAGAAAATGAGGCTATTATGAGTATTGAAAAGACAGTCAGCGAGATTGCTGAAATCCTTGGCGTTAGTCGTCAAGCGGTCAATAATCGTGTCAAACAACTTCCAGAAGAAGATCTAGAAAAAAATGCTAAAGGGGTTACTGTCGTTAAACGCAGTGGCTTGATTAAGTTGGAGGAAATCTACAAGAAAACCATCTTTGACGATGAGCCAATCGATGAAGAAACAAAGCAACGTGAGTTGTTAGAGATTCTTGTAGACGAGAAAAACTCTGAGATTGCCCGTCTTTATGCTCAGTTGAAGGCTAAGGATGAGCAGTTGTCTAACATGGATGATCAATTGCGTGTCAAAGACGTTCAAATCGCTGAAAAGGATAAGCAAATCGATCAACAGCAGCAATTGACCTTGACTGCGATGAAGGACAAGGAAGAGCTTAAACTGGAACTCGATGAGGCTAAGGTTGAGGTTGATGAAGCCAAGGCCCAAGTGGAAGAAATCCAGACCAAACAAGAAGAAGCTTCAAAAAAAAGTTTCTTTGGACGTCTATTTGGAAAATAAAAAAGAAGCTGGGACTCAGTCTCAGCTTTAACTATTATAGGAGATAAAATGGAAAATTTAGAAACTTATATTGCCTTTGATTTGGAGTTTAACACGGTGGATGGGGTTAGTCATATTATCCAAGTATCGGCCATTAAGATGGATCAGCATGAGGAAGTGGATCAGTTTGACTCTTTTGTCTATTCGGACGTTCCTTTACAGTCCTTTATCAATGGTTTGACGGGGATTACAGCGGACAAGATTGCCAAGGCACCAAAGCTAGAGTCCGTTCTGACGGATTTTAAATCATTTGTTGGTGACACTCCACTTATCGGTTACAATGCCCTTAAGTCGGACTTGCCTATTTTGTCGGAAAATGGTTTGGACTTGGAAGAGCAATATGCTTTAGATGTTTTTGATGAGGCCTTTGACCGTCGTGCTTCTGATTTGAACGGTATTGTTAACCTTAAGTTGACTAGTGTGGCAGATTTCTTTGGAATTAAGGGACATGGTCACAACAGCTTGGATGATGCTCGGATGACCGCCCAAATTTACGAGAAGTTTCTCGAATTAGATGAGAATGCCAAACTTTTGGAGCAACAGGAGGAAGTCAGTAACAATCCTTTTGCTGCCTTAGGTTTGGGTGGCCTTTTCGACTAAAGCTTTACAAGAGCTGTAAAGGTTGTAAAGAGTGATAGCTAACTTTTTCTGTAAGAAAAGAAAATCCTCTAGGGTTAGGGCTTGCATATTACCTTGCGTTATAAGGTAGAATCTAGGTATCAAAGGTGGTGAAAGACCTTCTTTGATAGAAAATCTTAAAAGGAGGTGACTGAGATGTCGCAGTTTTCAACAGGAGAGTTGGCTAAAGCAGCAGAAGTGTCTGTTAGGACTGTCCAGTACTATGATCAACGAGGGATCTTGACGCCATCTGAAGTCACAGAGGGTGGTCGGAGAATCTATCACGAATCAGACTTGGAACGACTGCAAGTCATTTGTTTCTTAAGAGATTTGGATTTCTCAATCAAACAAATCCAAAAACTCTTGCAAGAAGAGAATAGGGAGCAGGTTTTAGAGCTGTTGTTGACAGACCAAATTGAAAGCTTGGAAAAGTCTTCGAAGGAAATAGAGGTCAAACTAAAACGTGCCCGTCACTTGCAAAAAGCAACTGCTAAGTGGCGTCAACTTTCGTTGGAAGATTTGTCAGACATTTCACGTCTTATGGAAAATCAAAAATCATGGCGTCATTTGCAGTTGAGAATGTATGGGAGTGGCATTCTAATCTTTCTGCTTTATCTGATGAGCCTACTGGTTGTCATTTATTATTTTAAGGATCCCAGAGGTATCTTTATTGTCTGTCCTGCTTATATTTTAGTAATGAATTTAGTGGTGTTTCACTATAGAAAGCAGTTCGACTACCTCTGTCCTAATTGTCATAGGACCTTTGATCCTAGTTCTAAAGAGTTTGCTCTTGCAGGTCATACACCTAGGACTCGTAAGCTGACTTGTCCTCATTGTCATGTGAAGTCCTACTGTCTAGAGTTGGCTAAGACTAAAACAAAATAGGTTATCGAACATAAAAAACGCTTGAGAATTACTTCTCAGGCGTTTTTAGCTTATTCAACTGAGCTTAGGGCTTCAAGCATGTTAAGTTTGGCAAGACGTTTGTTGACGACGAAGCCAAGAATAATAAGGATTATGCCGATAAGAACAGCTGGTAAAAGGTAGGTAGCCAATCCGAGAGATGGATCAAACATGATACGATCTGGCGGAATGATGCTTACCATATAATGGTGAAGTGCCTGTCCAAGACCGAACCCTACGAAGATACCGATGATTGAAAGGTAAATGGTTTCACGATAGATGTAGAGGGATACTTCGTTATTGTAGAAACCAAGAACCTTAACGGTTGAAAGTTCGTGGATACGTTCTGAAACGTTGATGTTAGTGAGGTTATGGAGAACAACCACAGCAAGGAGAATGGAAACCGTAATCAAGATACCAATAACCTGTGTCAATGAATTGACCATAGTGCTGATTTGCAGTTTAAGGCTGTTGTTTTGAACAACACCATAAACATTTGGTAAGTTGATGAATTTGGCTGCCATATTTTCAACATTTTGCTTTGTTGGTTCAGCGAGAGTAACAAGGTTGGCATTATTCACTGAAGGTGTCCCAAAAGCTTTTTGGTAGTAGCTAGCATTCATAAAGAGGAAATGCCCCATGTACATTTCAGTGATACCAGCTATCTTAATCTTGACAGATTCATCCTGACTGTTTTGCACAGTAATGGTATCTCCAACCTTTAGGTTTAGGAGTTTTGCCATTTTTTCAGAGATAATAGCTCCGTCATTAGATAGCTTGAGAGTCTTATTACGGTCTCGGTCATGCAAGCTAACGTAACTATCAACGAGTTTATCGTCACGGTCGTTAAAGACAAGGGTTGAGATTTCTTGAGTGTCCTTGTTGCTACCGGCAATTTTTTGCAAGGTTTCAAAATGGACATTCAAGTATTCTTTAACGTCTTTGCTATCGAGGAGTTTAGTGAGTTCCTCATCCAAAGCACTTGACGTATTTGGTTGCTTGGCAACAATCATATCATAGTGAATGATGTCTTCAAACTGTTGCTGGTTAAGGTTAGATACAGAAGATCGAATTCCTAAACCTGCGAAGAGCAGTGCGATAGAACCTGCGACACCAAAGAGGGTCATAAACATCCGTTGCTTATAGCGGAAAATATTACGCATGGTAACTTTTTCCGTAAAGCTGAGACGTTTCCAAAGAGGTGTGATGCGCTCTAGGACAATCTTAGCTCCTGCACGAGGTGGTTTTGGAAGGAGGAGTTGGGAAGGTTTTTCCCAGAGCTCTTTCTTGGCAACCGCAAAGGCAGGTAGCACAGCAGATAAGAGACCTAAAAGGAAGGCCACAAGAGTAAGTCCTAGGTAGAAGTGCAATTCGAAAGCAGGAAGCTGCAAATCGCTCTTATAAGTATTGTGGATTAGAATCGGAAGTAGTGTATGACCGGTAATAACACCTGCAGTTGTACCAGTAATACTCGTTATCAAACCATAAATGACGAATTTATGGATAATTCGCGAATTACTATAGCCTAGGGCGTTGAAAATACCAGCCTTACCACGTTCCTCTTCAACAAAGCGTCCCATGGTTACAAAGGTAACCAAAGCTGCCATAAAGTAGAGAGCGACAGGGAAGATGTTACTCACATCGTGAATGATGTTAATATTACTTTCATAAGCAACATATCCCTCAGAACCCGGAATCTCTCGACGAGAGTAGAATTGATAGCTAGGCGCTGGTAAATTATCAACCATTGCTTGACTTTCTTCGAGTTCTTTTTGCTTGGCTTCAATTTTGGTAGTAGCTTCTTTAACGCTAGCGGCTTCGGATGGGTTGCTTGTAGCCATTTGCTGGGTCTGTGCGAGTGCTGTTTCAAGTTCTTGTTTAGCTTGAGTAATTTGAGCTTTAGACTGTGACTTGATTTCAGCGAGGCGTTTCTCAGGTTCGTCTTTAAAGAGTTCCTTGAGTTCAGCCTTTCGTTCAGAAATCTTATTTGCGTACTCCTCACTAAAAGGACTAACGTTTTCCAAATCCTTGTAGCGGATGCGGGCAATCATGTAATCATTAGAGGTGAAGTCCGTCTCTGGAACAATGGCATAGCCATCCAGTTTCCCCGTACCAGCGCTGGCGTTACCAAGGCGGTTCCTAGAGAGAAGTTCAGAGGAATTAACAAAACCAGTAATGGTATATGTTTGTTCCTTTAACTGTTTTTGCCCTGAGCTATCTACTGGCTCAGAAAAGTTAATCTTATCTCCGACGCTATATTCTTCTTTATAAGTTGAGGAAAGAGCGATTTCCCCGTCCTTAGTAGGAAGTTTCCCCTCAATAAGGTCGTAAGTAGAGATTTTCTTAGGTTTAGAGAAAATACGAAATGCCGTATTCGTCCCCTTGATGACAGCATCTTTGAAATAACCATACTCGATGTCTACATTCTTTTTCTTAATCGAATTGAGAAGGTCCTGATCGGTTTGGTTGATACTGTAAGTGCTGATTAAGCTCAAGTCAGCTGTTTGATGCGTCTTGAAGAAGTGTTCCCCAGTTTTTTTCATATTAGGAGAAGTTACTTTAAGACCAATCAAGGCAAAGGATCCCAGTGCCATAAGTAAGGCAATAGAGAGCATACGCCCTTTAGAAGCTACAAAGGTTCGCCAAACATCTTTCCAATAAGTTGTTTTTTTCATGACGGTGCTCCTTTCTAGTATTCCAAGTCCTCGATTTTTTGTGGATTAGGATTAAGTTCCACACTCTTAATCTTGGCATCGTGCATTCGAATGACACGATCGGCAATTGGAGCTAGAGAAGCATTATGGGTCACGATAATAACAGTTGTTCCCTGTTTGCGAGCCATTTCTTGAAGGAGGGTCAGGATTTGTTTCCCTGTTTGATAATCCAGAGCCCCTGTTGGCTCATCACAAAGAAGAATCTTTGGATTTTTGGCAACGGCGCGTGCAATAGCGACACGTTGTTGCTCCCCACCAGATAGTTGTGATGGGAAATTGTCTAAGCGGCCTCCCAAACCGACTTCGACGAGTGTTTGAGTAGCATCTTTAGCGTTTGGAACGATTTCAGATGCTAGTTCGACGTTTTCCCTGGCCGTAAGGTTTGAAACTAAGTTGTAAAATTGGAACACAAAGCCAACGTCCTCACGACGATATGTTGTCAGTTCTTTAGCTGTGTATTCAGAGATATCCTTACCATCAATAATGACGCGGCCTTCGTCATTGGTGTCCATACCACCCAAGATGTTAAGAACGGTTGATTTCCCTGCACCAGAGGCACCGAGAATGACGACAAGCTCCCCTTTTTCAATATCAAAGCTTACGTCGTTGTTTGCGATAATTTCCAGATCACCGGTTTTATAGCGTTTATAGCTATGCTTCATTTGAATATAAGCCATGAATTTCCCTTTCATACGAAAATAATGATGCTGATAATTACCTATCTTTCCGTACTCTATTGTAACGGATTTTCCTTGGAATATCTAGGTTTTGAAGCAAAAAAAGGTTTAAAAGACGATAAGATTTTCTTACATGTGACAGAAATTTGAGCGAAGCGTTTACACATGAGAAAAAACTATTCTAGATGAGCTTTGAGTGAGGTGAAAATTTGGTGAAATAGTTATAAAGTTAGGTTATTTTTAGTCTTTTACTGAGTAGATTTACTGTTTTTCCAAATTTCCATCATTGTCGGAGAGTTTAGGTCGGTAAATGTTTCATTATAGGGTAGTCATAGGGGATCTGCTTTTTGCGTCAGAGTTGATGATGGATAAAGATTTTTTCATAGTTTCAAGCATGGATCTATCCAGAATACCACCATTTTTTTTGAATTTGGAGGCTACATTTTCTATATGGGTTAATTTATTCATGGGGAAATAGCGGCCTTTTTGTAATCATTTTTTGTGTGTTAGTTATTTTTAAGAAGTTGTAAATACCTTAAAAATAGCTATCTAAATGAGAGGTGTTTATCTTTAGAATGAGTTGTTTATTGGGATGTGTTTTATAAAGTTGTTTATAAATCCTTTTGTTCTAGCTTTCTTTGAACTAATTGAGGAGTTTTAGTTTCTAATCTTATTTTAGGATATTGAAAACTCCACTTCCTGACACAAGAATTCTATTTTATAGTTACATTGAAAGTGTTTGGACAGAATTTTGCTATCCGATAAAATTTTTGGGGAGATGAGTCAGCAAAAGTGGTTTTTGAAGAATCTGTCTAAAAAACAAGTATTGTTTCCCTAAGTACTACTTAAAGAAATTACCATTTGCATAGCTTAAAAAAGCTAATCTGATAATAGATTGTCATCAATTTTAAGACATGAAGTTGTCATTTATTTAAAATGCTTAAAAATTAAAGAAATGCTTGAAATCAAGGGTTTTGCATGCTAAGATTGTTATCTGGGTGAAGGGATGGTCAAACAGCTCAATCAACCTTTTACCTTCTACAGCAGCAAATTGGACTCGGTTGTTAGCCAGTTAGAGCTAACCAAACAAATAGTGAGGGATTTATGATTAAGAAAAAAAATAATGGTTTTATCGGCAAAGCAATAATCAGCTTGATTACTACTTTGGGGACTCTAGCTCTATTCATGGGTACCAGTGGAGCTTCAGCTGACGTTAAAGAAGCGCCAAAACTTGATTTAGATGCCAATCAAACTAAGGTTCAAACCGTTAGTGATGAGGAATTGAAGACTCATGATGGGCAAGTTCAAGATACGAAGAAACAAGATACATCTGGACAAAAACAGCCAGAAACTGAAGGATCTAAGACTTCAGATGAGGAAACTCCTGATTACATCGTTATCACTGAAGTAGTGGATTCGTCGGAGCATAAGCAGGACTCTAATCAAGTGGTTGATGGCGTCGCTCAAACGCTCGACCCAAACTTGTTGAATGAGATTTTAGCTCAAACTAGCGAAGTTGGGGAATACCAGATTTATGTCAAGAATGATGATGAGCTATTAATTTCAGGACCTGTACCTACCCAAACAGCGAACGAAGATGTGAATTACCCTACTTTAGAAAGTTCATTAAATTCAGCGAGCATCTACTTAGGTCAAAAGAATCGCTATAAATTGGCCAACGAAGAAGACGCACAGTCAGGTCTTGCTTTGGTTGAAGAATAAAATTTTTAAATGACTATCACAAAAAGACTTGGATTTCTTGTCCAAGTCTTTTGTATGTTATGACTGAATTGTTAATAGAAAAAAGGAACCGCGAGATTCCTTTTCATTTTTTAGAATGGCAATTTACCGGCAAAGGCACCCATTGATTTTTTAGTCGCTTCGTCAATTTGTCCAAGAGCATCGTTAAGTGCTTGAACAGTCATATCTTGAAGTGTTTCCACATCATCAGGATCCACGACAGCATCAGCGAAAGTGATGTTAACCACTTTTTTGTCACCAGTTAATTCAGCAACAACCAAGTCTTGTGCTGATTTTCCAGTGAAGGTTGTAGCAGCCAATTCAGCTTGGCTTTTTTCCATTTGTTTCTGAAGCTTTTGAGCTTGCTTCATCATGTTCTGCATGTTCATCATAATATTTTCTAGATTCCTTTCATATCAAGGGGTTTAGCCCCTGTTTCTTAAATTTTACTGCCCACTTCTGCCCAGAAATGAGTAGTATAAAAATCTTAACTATTATACCATGTTTAGCTTGATTGACAAAGTGGGGAGAGGCGTTGGAGAAATTTGTAAAGACTTGATTTTTTTTTATTCATAACAAATGTTAGAGCAATTACAAATCATTAAATTGTAAGACTTATGATAAATACGGTACAATGGTTTATTGTCAATCCAGTCAAAAATTGATTGGAGATAGAAAAAGAAAGAGAAGGCAAGAATGCGAAAAAGAAATATTTTGGGGCTCTTTGTAGGATTAATTATAGGGCTGTATACAGTCTTGGGAATGAGCCTATTTACTTTTTTTAATTTAAAATACCACTCTGTTTATTATGCTCAGCATATTCCTCATAAGGAAGGGACAGAGCCAGATATCGTTATGTTGGTAGAGAATATGGGATGGATTTATACACCGGAGATTGATGGTATTCGATACGTCGATGATGGAACAAATGCTATTATAAATACTAAAAGCAAATCTTTTTTAACAAAAAGTTCAGGAAGTTTTTTATATGATAAAGATAATATGACTATCGGTTTTGACAGTACGTTTAGATTTGAGGACGTCAGTTATTTTTCAGAAGAAGCAAAAAGAACTAAAGTTAATGAATCAAAAATTAAACGAGAGATCAGGAAAGATTTTTCCCCAATTATGAAGGTTCAACCAAAACCATTAATCAATCTTCAGTGGTTGTTTAATTTACTTTATCAAAGTAGGTTTAATTAGAGAAAAGGAAAGAGAAGATGACAATGAAAAAAAGCAATATTTTAGGGATTCTTGTAGGACTAGTTATAGGGCTGTATACAGTCTTGGGGATGAGCCTATTTACCTTTATTAATATAAAATTTAACTCTGTTTATTATGCTCAGCATATTCCTCATAAGGAGGGGACAGAGCCGGACATCATTATGCTGATGGAGAATATGGGTTGGGCTTATACACCGGAAATAGATGGTATTAGTTATGATGATGATGGGTCGTATGCTATAACTAGAGAAAAAGGAACTAAAACGTCTGTATTAGATCTTACAGGTGATACTCTATTTTTTCATTCGGAGTCAGATGATATGTATCTTCTTAATCGTCATTTTTCTATCCAACATGCTTTTGACAAACGTTATCACAAGATTAAATATAATCAACGAAAAGTCATAAAAGAAATTAGAGAGACCGTTCAACCTGTGATTGATGCTCAAACAAAACCCTTGATCAATCTTCAGTGGCTGTTTAATTTAATTTATCAAAGTAGGTTTAACTAGAGAAAAGGATAGCATAGAAGTGTTTTGTAGGGACTCTTGCCTTTACTATTTGAAAGTAGTTTAGGTTGAGTGAAATAGTTGGGAGAGTGGTTCGATATAATAGGTCTATTTCCTGGCTATCCATGACGGCTAACCTTTGAAAACACCTCATTTTTATGCTACTATGAAAGTTATGAAAAAACAGTTACAAGGCTTGACGCAGGTGGAGGTCAAGCGGCGGATAGATGCCGGTAAAACAAATCATTTTAAAGCAAAAACTGGCTCCAGCAACTGGGAGATTTTTAGGCGTAATGTCTTTAACTCCTTTAATATGCTCAATTTTGCTATTTTTGTGGCCTTGATTGCTGTTCAGGCTTGGTCGAATCTCTTTTTCTTCGGAATCATTGTGCTTAATGCCTTTACGGGGATGATGACAGAGTTGCGTGCCCGTCGCATGATTGATAAGCTCAATCTCATGAATAAGGATCAGATCCGTGTGGTGCGTGATGGCGAGGTTACTTCTATTAATCCTCAGGACATTGTCTTGGATGATATCATGCTCTTGTCTGCGGGTGAACAGGTGCCTAGTGATGCCGTGGTTGTTGATGGGATGGCTGAGCTCAATGAGGCTATGCTGACGGGTGAGAGTGACCTTATTCTCAAGAAGGATGGGAAGGAGTTGCTCTCGGGGTCTTATCTTGTGAGTGGTCAGGTTTATGCTAAGGTTATTAACGTAGCCGAGGACAATTATGCCAATAAGCTCATGCTAGAGGCCAAGACGCATAAGCCAATCGTGTCACGTATCCTCTATAATATGGATAAGATTGCTAAGTTTACGGGCAAGATTGTGATACCGTTTGGGCTTGCACTCTTTTTTGAGGCTTACTTGATTAAACAGCTCTCTCTTCAAGAGTCGGTAGTTACCAGTTCGACAGCCCTTCTGGGAATGTTGCCTAAGGGGATTGCCCTTCTGACAATTACCTCTCTTTTAACAGCCGTTATTAAGCTTGGAATGAAACATATCCTGGTGCAGGAGATGTACTCTGTCGAAACCTTGGCGCGTGTCGATGTGCTTTGTTTAGATAAGACAGGGACAATTACGCAAGGAAAGATGACCGTTAAGGGTCTGAAACTACTGTCAGAGCGTTTCACTAAAGAGGAGTTGGAGCGCCTGCTTGCGGCTTATATGGAGCATAGCAAGGATAACAATGCAACGGCTCAGGCAATTCGAAATGCCTATGAAGGTCTGGAGCATCACTATCAGGTAGGGGATATTATTCCATTTTCAAGTGATCGTAAATGGGGTGCTATGAGCATTGATGGAGTCGGAACTCTCTTTTTGGGAGCGCCTGAGATGCTTCTTGAGGAAAATCCAAAAGCAGTCGATCAGGCGCAGGCTCGTGGTTCTCGTGTTTTGATTTTGGCATGGAGTCAGTCAGCGGTTGATACAGAGACTATGAGTTTGCCGAATGATGTTGAAGGCTTGGCCTTGCTCGAAATTGCCGATCCGATTCGTGAGGATGCTGCAGAAACTTTGGAATACCTACGTTCAGAAGATGTGACGCTTAAGATTATTTCTGGTGACAATCCTGTGACGGTTTCTCATATTGCCCACCAGGCTGGTTTTGCGGATTATCAAAGCTATATTGACTGTTCTAAGGTCAGTGATGAGGAGTTAGAGGCTTTGGCTGAAGATACGGCAATCTTTGGTCGCGTATCTCCGCATCAGAAGAAGTTGTTAATCCAAACGCTTAATGCCAATGGGCATACCACAGCTATGACTGGTGACGGTGTCAACGATATCTTGGCACTACGTGAAGCGGACTGTTCGATTGTTATGGCTGAAGGGGATCCCGCTACGCGTCAGATTGCCAACTTGGTGCTTATGGATTCCGAGTTTAAGGATATTCCTGAAATTCTATTTGAGGGACGTCGTGTGGTTAATAATATTGCCCACATTGCACCTATTTTCCTCATTAAAACGGTCTATTCCTTCCTTTTGGGACTTATCTGTATTGCCAGTATTGTTTTTGGAAAGGCAGAGTACCTCTTGGTCTTCCCATTCATTCAGGTTCAGATGACTTTAGCGGGGCAATTTATCGAGGGTCTTCCACCATTTATTTTGACCTTCGAACGTAATATTCGACCTGTTGAGAAACATTTCCTCAGACGTTCGCTCCAGTTGTCTATTCCTAATGCCTTGATGTTGGTTATCAGTGTTCTTATTTTCCATCTATCTCAGGTCTATCTTGGTATGAGCAATACGGACATGCTGACGCTGTCTTACTATATGATGGGATCAACGGGTGTCCTTGCTGTTATTCGTGCTTGTATCCCGTTGAATAAGGGACGTGTGGCCTTGATTATTTACTCAGTCTTTGGTTTCTTAATCAGCTCTTACTATCTTCGAGATGTGATTGAAATTTCGACACTTAATAGCTACACCTTACCAATCTATCTGGTAGCAATGGCTATTTGTACACCGCTTTTCTTCTGGATCAGCTACAAACAAGGTGCTTTCCAAAAAGAATAAGTCAAAACTTGAGCTTGGTAACAGGCTTGAGTTTTTTGTGATACCTCAACAGTAGGAAAAGCCTTGATATACATGAGGTGTGGTACAATAGAGGCATGAAAACAGTAGGGTACTTGACGCCAAAAGTCATTAAAGCTTTTGATTTGGACTACAAGCCTGGTGAAGAAATCACGCTGTCTGCACAACGTAAGAAGCATATGGAAAAACATCGCCAGGAATTCAGTGATTTTGATGCCACCTATGAACGTATTCCAGAGATTATTGCTCATCCGGACTATATCGGTCGCCATCCTAATGGCCAGTCCTTGGAATACATCAAACGTATTGATGGTAATGTTCTGGTAGCGGTCAGATTATGCGATAAACTTAATGTCCGTACCATGTTTGTAATTAAAGATTCTAAGTTGAAAAATTATCTAAATGCTGGTAGAGTTAAGAAAATGTGATATAATATAGATAACAAATAACAACGAGGGCGGAAGAGGCAGCCGCCGCACCTTCGGGTCTGAAAGAGATGCAGGACTGTCACCCTGCCGTTGTTTATCATACCGAGAAGTCCCTTTTGGGGCTTTTTTATTTTGTAAAGTGTGGTGACAAGACTATCTCACTCTCTGAATTAGGTATAGACGAATCTTATAAGGGAGGAATTGTCAAAATTAACAGAAAATTCTTGACATCCCTCTAAAAAGGAGTACAATAGTTAGTAAATCAGAAAGTAACTGGTCTTAGATTTTCAGGGAGCCTGCGGTGATTGTGAGTAGGTAATCGAGATGAGCGAACATTGGGCTGATTGGATGATAATGAGAAGGTAATACATATTCTTCTCGGTTGGCACCCCTTACCGTGCAACTCCTTGTTAGAGGAGATAGAGATGATGGTCGTTTTTTTGGAGACCATTAACTGAGGTGGTACCGTGTTAAACTAGATTTAATGCCCTCACAGAGTTTTTCTCTGTGAGGTTTTTTGTTTACTTTTATCTTTAAAGAAGTATTATTTCATTATTCAATGAAAGGTTGGGTATTTATGGATGCATTAAGCGATATTCGAATTGATATTGATAATATTGATAGACAGTTGCTTCGACTACTGGCCCAACGTCAAATACTTGTGGAAAAGGCAGGACGGCTTAAGCCCAAGGGAGACAAGGTTGCTGTCCAGGCTAGTGATCGTGTTGCCCAAGTGATAGCAAACCGTCGTAAGGAGGCACTAGAGCTTGGCTTATCGCCAGATGTGGCTGAAAGTGTTTGGAGAAGCATGATTAAAGCATTTATTGCTTTGGAAGAGAAAGTGAACAAAGAATAATATGGTGCCAATACCTCCTATAAAGGAGCCTTGCATCAGTCTTATTACTCTCGATAAACCAGTTTGAAAGGAAATATTATGAGAAAAATTTTACCAGCCGATACCTTAACACCAATCTTGGCTTATATGCGTGTTCAGGGGGAACACAAGGTTATCCTTGAATCTATTCCTCGTGAGAAGGAAAATGCACGTTTTTCTATTGTTGCCTACAATCCAGTCTTTGAAGTAACCTTCAAGGATGGTGTTCTTTATGAAAATGGTAAGGCGATTGATCAAGATCCTTTCGAATACTTGGACCAAGTAACAGTCAAGGGCATCAAGTCTGACCTACCTTTCGCAGGTGGTGCTATCGGGTTTGCAGGCTATGACATGATTGGTCTCTATGAAAATATCGGTGAGATTCCTGAAGATACGATTGGTACACCTGATATGCATTTCTTCATCTATGAGTCTTATTTGATTTTTGACCACAAGAAAGAAAAGGTCTATGTGGTTGAGGACAATATCTACTCTGGTCGTGACAACGATGCGGTGCGTCAAGCTCTTGGTCAGGTGGTAACCAATCTCCAGACTCAGGCGCCAAACGAGTTTACACCTCAGGCCTTGCAAGCCTTGCAATTTTCAAATCATATCGAAAAAGAAGTCTTCATGGATATGGTGGCTAAGGCCAAGAAACTTATTCGTGAGGGAGATATGTTCCAATGTGTGCTTAGCCAACGCTTTTCGGCGGACTTTGAGGGAGATCCTTTGGATTACTACCGTAACTTGCGTGTGACCAACCCATCAAACTATCTTTATTTCTACGATTTTGGAGATTATCAGGTAATTGGTGCCAGCCCAGAGAGCTTGGTTTCAGTGAAAAATGGAGAAGTGGTAACCAATCCGATTGCTGGAACTCGCCCTCGTGGTACTAATGAGGCGGAAGACGCTGCTTTGGCAGATGAACTCTCACATGATGTCAAAGAAACTGCGGAACACCGTATGTTGGTTGACTTAGGACGTAATGATATTGGTAAGATTGCTAAAAATGGTACGGTCAAGGTGACCAAGTATATGGAGGTTGAGTATTTCCGCTATGTGATGCACCTTACTAGTGTGGTTAAGGGACAACTCTTGCCGGAATTGACAGCACTAGATGCGCTAAAATCAACCCTTCCAGCTGGAACCGTGTCAGGAGCACCTAAGATTCGTGCCATGCGTCGTATCTATGAGCTTGAGCAGGAAAAACGTGGTATTTATGCGGGAGCTATTGGTTATCTGTCTGCGACAGGAGATATGGACTTTGCCATTGCTATCCGTACTATGATTCTCAAAAATCAAAAAGCTTATGTTCAAGCAGGTGCAGGTGTTGTTTACGATAGTGTTCCTGAAAATGAATTTTACGAAACGATTAACAAGGCGAAAGCTATGACAAGAATAGGAGATGCCCAATGATTTTATTAGTTGATAACTATGACTCTTTTACCTATAATTTGGCACAATACCTAGGGACATTTACAGAGGTAAAGGTCTTGCGTAACGATGATGAGAACCTCTATGAAGAGGCGGAAAAAGCTGATGGGCTAGTCTTTTCACCGGGTCCAGGTTGGCCAGCTGATGCGGGTAAAATGGAAGCCTTGATTAAGGATTTCGCTGGTAAAAAACCGATGATGGGAATTTGCTTGGGGCATCAGGCTATTGCGGAAACTTTTGGCGGTAAGCTCGGCTTGGCTAAAAATGTCATGCATGGAAAACAAAGTAACATCACTTTTGAAACGCCATCGCCTATTTTCAAGGATATCGACAATGATGTCCCAATCATGCGTTATCATTCCATTGTTGTTGATCAAATGCCAGAGGGCTTTGATGTGACAGCTATCACAACTGATGATCAAGAAATCATGGCCATTCAACATAAGGAGCTACCTATTTACGGTTTGCAATATCACCCAGAAAGTATCGGAAGTCCAGATGGGCTTAAGATGGTTGAAAATTTCGTAAAAATTGTTGCAGGCTAGTTGGACAGTCTTTGGACTAGATTTTTCTACGCTCAAAATCTCTCGCGTGCATCAGAAAACATTGAACAGTTTTTAAAAGGAAAACAGATATGAAAGAAATATTCCTACAAATCTCAAACCGTCAAGACTTGTCTCAAGACCAAGTCCAAGCAGTCTTTGACCGCATTCTCAAAAATGAAGTCTCAGAAAGCCAAATTGCTGCCTTCCTTATGGGGCTTAAGACTAAGGGGGAAACAGCAGATGAAATCACAGGTATCGTGCGTGCCCTCAAATCACATGCGACTGTCTTGCCTGAGATTTTCACAGATGCTATGTGTAACTGTGGAACTGGTGGGGACCAGTCTTATAGCTTCAACATTTCGACTACTGTTTGCTTTGTCCTAGCAGCAGGCGGTATTCGTATGGCCAAGGCTGGTAACCGTTCGATTTCCTCTAAATCTGGTTCAGCTGACGTGCTTGAAGCCCTTGGAATCAACGTTGCGGCATCACCAGAAACCCTATCTAAAGCACTTGATGAGGTTGGTTTGGCCTTTATCTTTGCTCAAACCATGCATCCAGCTATGCGTTTTATCGGTCCAGCTCGCCAAGCTCTTGGGATTCCAACGATTATGAACTTGGTTGGGCCACTGGCTAATCCGCTTGACCTTGAGACACAACTCATGGGGCTCTATCGTGTGGAATTACAAGAAATTGTTGCTAATGCTATTCAACAGTTGGGACGTAAACGTGCGGTTATTATCACAGGTCCTGACAATATGGACGAAGCTGCCCTCTATGGCACTAACACCTACACCCTTTTAGAAGATGGTCACATCAGCCAGCACACTTTCACTTATGAAGATTTGGGTATGGAAAAGGTTGAGTTGTCTGACATCACAGGTGGCGATGCCAAGGAAAATGCAGAGATTCTCCTTAGTGTCTTGAAAAATGAAGATAGTCCTTATCTTGAAACAACAGTGCTTAATGCAGGTCTTGGCTTCTTTGCCAATGGTAAGGTTGAGACTATTAAGGAAGGTGTAGAGCTTGCTCGTCAATTGATTGCGGACGGCTCAGCCCTAGAGAAACTTCGCCAACTCCAAGAGGTACAAGTATGAGTAAAGCCTTTCTCCCAACAATCTTAGAACAAAAAGAAAAAGAAGTGGCCCAGTTGGTCATGGAAGACTTGCAGCCCTTACGTCAGACCTACCGTCTTTATGATTTTCTCAAGTCAAATCAAAACAAGCTGCAAATTATTTCTGAAGTGAAAAAAGCTAGTCCAAGTATGGGTGATATTAACCTAGATGTGGATATTGTAGCTCAGGCTAAGACCTATGAGGAAAATGGGGCAGCCATGATTTCTGTTTTGACAGATGAGGTCTTCTTCAAGGGTGATATTTCCTATTTGAAAGAAATTTCGTCACAGGTGGCTATTCCAACCTTGGCTAAGGACTTCATTATTGATGAGAAACAGATTGTGCGTAGCCGTAATGCGGGAGCGACAGTCATTCTCTTGATTGTAGCGGCCTTGCCAGAAGCTCGTCTCAAGGAGCTCTATGATTTTGCGACTAGCCTTGGCTTGGAAGTCTTGGTTGAAACGCATAATCTACCAGAATTGGAAGTGGCTCATCGTATTGGTGCTGAGATTATTGGCGTTAACAACCGTAATTTGGTCACTTTTGAGACAGATATCAATACCAGTCTTGAGTTATCAACGCATTTCAAGGACAAGCCTGTTTATATTTCTGAGTCGGCTATTTTCACAGGTCAGGATGCTGCCCTTGTTGCCCCATATTTTAATGGGATTTTGGTAGGGACTGCCCTTATGACGGCTGACAATGTGGCTGAAAAGGTCAAGGAGTTGCAAATTGACAAAGGTTAAAATTTGTGGACTGTCGACACCAGAAGCAGTAGCAGCTGCAGTTGAAGCAGGTGCTGACTACATTGGCTTTGTGTTCGCCAAAAGCAAGCGTCAAGTGAGTCTTGAACAAGCTCACGGGCTGGCTAAAGGGGTGACAGGCCAGACAAAAATCGTCGGTGTCTTTGTTTCACCTAGTCTTGAAGAACTGGAAGAAGCGATTAGTCAGGTTCCCTTAGATATCGTTCAGATTCATGGAACATTTGATGAGACTCTGATTCCAGAGATATCAGTACCAGTTATTCGAGCTATTCAGATTTCAGATAGTGAGTCTCAAGTTAAGAGCCAGGCGGATTATCTTCTCTTTGATGCTCCTATTGCTGGTAGTGGTCAGACCTTTGACTGGCAACTCTTGGCGGACAAACAGATTGAACAGGACTATTTCATCGCTGGTGGCTTGACTGTGGACAATGTGGCAGAGGCCAAGGAAACTTTTCATCCCTATGCCTTAGATGTGTCCTCAGGTGTCGAGACAGATGGTCACAAAGATTTAGATAAGATTAAAGCATTTATAGAAAGAGTGAAAGCATGACATATCAACAACCTGATGCAAAAGGATTTTATGGAAAATTCGGTGGTCAGTTCGTTCCTGAAACGCTGATGACAGCCGTTATTGAATTGGACAAGGCCTATCGTGAGGCCAAGGAAGATCCAAGTTTCCAAGCGGAATTGGATGATCTCCTCAAAAACTATGTGGGCCGTGAGACGCCTCTTTACCACGCTAAACGTTTGACTGATCATATTGGTGGAGCGCAAATTTATCTTAAACGTGAGGACCTTAACCACACAGGTGCCCACAAGATTAACAATGCCCTTGGTCAAGTTTTGCTTGCCAAACGAATGGGCAAGAAGAAAATCATCGCCGAAACTGGTGCAGGTCAACACGGTGTTGCAACAGCAACAGCCGCAGCCCTTTTCGACATGGACTGTACAATCTATATGGGTGAGGAAGATGTTAAACGTCAGGCGCTTAACGTTTTCCGTATGGAGTTGCTTGGTGCCAAAGTTTTCAGTGTTACAGATGGTTCGCGCGTGCTTAAGGACGCTGTAAATGCTGCCCTTCGTGCTTGGGTTGCAGGTATCGAGGATACTCACTACATCATGGGATCTGCCCTTGGTCCTGCACCATTCCCAGAAATTGTTCGTGACTTCCAATCTGTCATTGGTCGTGAAGCCAAACGTCAATACGCAGAGATTTCTGGCGGTAAACTGCCTGATGCTGTGATGGCATGTATCGGTGGTGGTTCAAATGCTATCGGTATGTTTTACCCATTTGTTAATGATAAATCGGTAGCCATGTATGGTGCTGAGGCTTCTGGTTTGGGGCTTGATACTGAAAAACATGCCGCAACCTTTGCCAAAGGTCGTCCAGGTATTCTTCATGGAGCGCTTATGGATGTCCTCCAAGATGCTCATGGTCAAATCATGGAAGCCTTCTCTATCTCAGCTGGTCTGGACTATCCAGGGGTTGGTCCTGAGCACTGTTATTTCAACGAAATCGGCCGTGCGACTTACGACTCTATTACAGATGAAGAAGCTCTCGAAGGTTTCAAACTTCTGTCACGTTTGGAAGGTATTATCCCAGCTCTTGAGTCTAGCCATGCCATTGCCCTTGCGCAAAAAGTGGCAGCTAAGATGTCGCCAGACCAAAGCCTTATCGTCTGCCTCTCAGGTCGTGGGGACAAGGACGTTATGCAGGTTAAAGAACGTTTCGAAGCTGAAGCAGAAGGGAAATAAACCATGACAAAAACACTAACAAAACACCTACAAGCTATCAAAGACAGTAAACGCGGTATTTTCGTGCCTTATATCATGGCGGGTGACCACGCTAAAGGCCTAGACGGACTCTTTGAGACTATCGCTCTCTTGGAAAATAGTGGTGTCTCAGCTATTGAGGTGGGTATTCCATGGTCAGACCCAGTGGCTGACGGTCCCGTTATTGAACTTGCAGGACAACGTAGTTTGGCTAAAGATGTGACTTTGACAGCTATTATCAAGAAGCTTCAGGAACAAAAAACACAGGTGCCTTTGGTTATCATGACCTACATCAACCCAGTTTATCAATATGGTATTGAAGCCTTTGTTAAGGACCTGGCAGATACATCTGTCAAGGGGCTCATTATTCCTGATTTGCCAGATGAACACGCTGACTTTATCACCCCTTATTTGAAAGACAGTGATATTGCTCTCGTGCCTCTGGTGAGCTTGACTACAGGACTTGACCGTCAGAAGCAGTTGATTGATGGTGCAGAAGGCTTTATCTATGCCGTTGCCATCAATGGTGTTACAGGTAAGACTGGTAATTACCGTGATGACCTTGACAAACACTTGGCTAACTTGACTGCCCATGCAGACATTCCAGTTCTCACAGGTTTTGGTGTGTCAACAGAGGAAGACATTAAACGCTTTAACGCCGTATCAGACGGTGTTATCGTGGGATCAAAAATTGTCCGTGACCTTCACGACGGTAAGGAAGAAGAAGTCGCTGAATTTGTTACATTCGGTTCACATTTTGAAAAATAGAAGATGATGCTCTCCAGAAATGGGGAGTGTTTCTAGCATATTATAGTTGATCACTATTCTTATGAAAAACTCATGTTGTTAAGATTAAGATCTTTATTATTATGATGGAATATATCTGTAAAAAATGAGTATGGAGAAAATTATGGAAATAACAGTTGGTGATAATACTTATTATTCAATAAAAGCACACAGTCAAACTGGTATTCAACAACCAAGCTGGGTGGTAGAGGACGGAATTCTTAACATTGGAAGTGAGATTAGTTTTAGAAATGTTGATACTGAAGGTTTACCAATTTTATATGCTACGGTAAGTGATTTTGAATTGTGGGACGATGGTTATTGGTACATGGTTTATTTTGTTCTTGATTAAGGGGAGTTAATTGTTTTTCATCAATAATTAATTATTAAATTTATTCAGTTTGTAGTGAAATGCTAGTTTAAGATATCAATATCAAAAAGCTAAGAATAAGATACGAGGAATGATAAATGTTAAGTAAAGTGCAGATAACTAATTTATTTGGAAATGAATTAGTTAATATAGACTTTTCAAAGAGGTCAGTTATTATTACTGGTGATAATGGTAATGGAAAAACAACAATATTGAATACTATTTATAATAGTCTTACTGGTAATTATTCAGTTTCAGATTTAAAGTATAATACTATTAAAATAAAGTTCGATTCTGATTTTGAATATATGAAAAGTATTTTTGTAAAGAAATCTTCAGACGAAAATGGAGAGAAAATTGAAATAAGATATAAAAGTGAAAATCAATCTTTGATAGTAAACTTAAGGGTATCAAAGATGAAAAAAATAATTATCTTAGAAAAGATAGTAAAAAAACAGAATCGTACATCAAGTACATTGTTTGAAGAAAAAGGACCCGAAAATCAGTTGATACCTTCTGGACAAAAAGTAAGTATAGTAAATTTAATGGATTTGATAGATGAAGATGATGATTTTAGTAAGAAACTAAAAGAGATAAACAAATCGTTGTTATACTTTCCAACATATAGGCGTATTGATTTAGATATAGAGTCTTATTATTCTAGCTTATATGATAGTCCAATAATGGCTTTACTACAACGAGAACAACGTGAGAAAAAGAAAAAATTTGGAATAAGTGATAGAAGAGTAATAGGAATGTCAAATTCTGATATTGAGGAAATATTGAAAGAATATTCAAGGACGTTAAATGAAGTTTCATCAAATAGCCTTGACATTCTTTTTAGAGATTTCACCAAAAGTACAATGATGAAAATGGGCCAATCTTTAGGGAATATTAGAGTATCTAGTTTCACAAAAAATATCAAGACATTAGAACAATTGAAAAGTATCAACGATATCTTGGAACTGAATATTTCTACCGATACATTACAGGAAATTTCATCTCAGTATGAAAAAAATATTCAACTTTTAGATGAAATAAGAAGTAATGATAATAATGTAAATGCAGAGGATCGCGACAGATTATTCGAAGCCGTGCTAGCCCTGCCTCTTATGCAAGTAATTCAGGATCTTCAGACGGAGTATTCGAAATATAATAATAAAATAACGGAAGAATTAACTAGTTACAATTATATATCAGAAAATTTAAAGGATTTTTCTGGTAATAAATTAAAATTAATCAAAACAGAATTGAATGAATTTGAGTTTCAAAAAGTTGGAACTCAAATTAATAAATTTTCAGATTTCTCAACGGGAGAAAAGCAGTTAATAACATTTTTAGTTTACTCTGCAATTGAATTACCTAAAACTACTCCAGCATTAGTAATTATTGATGAGCCAGAATTATCTCTTCATGTAAAGTGGCAAAATAAACTATTGAAAAATTTGTTAAAAAAATCCAATCTTCAAGTTTTATCAGCCACGCATTCTCCATATATTATTAATAGGTCGGTAGATTCATTAGTAGTTAGAAAGGTGTAAGAATGATGTCAGTTAATACTATTGAGCTTGGTAGTGGAATTCCTGATACGATTGAGAATGATGTGAATGCTGAAGAATATTTTGATTTTTCTAGACCACAAAAAATATTAATAGTTGAAGGTGATACAGACAAACAGGCTTTAGAAAACTACTTCAGTATTAATAAAATAAATTTCGATTTTGAAATAAAAACATCAGAAATAGAGGAGAGTAAATCTGGAAAGAAAATTGCTTTAGAATACTATTCGAATAATAAAGAGACTCAGGATATTCGTTTATTAATTGATAGAGATTATGATTTTTTGTGTTCATCAAATTGTTCTGATAGTCATATCTTTTATTATGATTACTACGAGTTAGAAAATTATATATTTGAAGAAAATGTTATAAGGTTTGTGCTAATTTCGCACAAAGTAAGACCAGAAAAAGTTGAAGAAATTGTTAATTTTTTAACGTCAAATAGCTCAGATTTATTAGATCCTTTAATCACCTGCTCTAAGTTACGTATTATTAGAGAATTACATAAAAATCATAAAACCACATTTGAGTTACCTACGGAGGAAATACAGAAATATGCCTATTTTGTGAAACATCTAGATATAATAGGATGTTTAATTGGAAAAAATCCTAAAATAGTTGGAGATACGTTTCAGGATAGGATTGAAAAATATCTGAAACAGGAGTTAAAATCAATTGATAGGAACTTATATGACAAAATAAGAAATCAGTTTGAAAGTCTAGAGATTAATTATCCCAACTCATTTTTTGAATTTTTTAGATATTATTTTAAAGGAAAAGATTGTATAAAATTCTTTCCTTATGTATTGAAAGAAGCTAATATTCTTAGTGATAATTTGAACGAGTTTTCTTCATCAAAATTATTAAATAATTATATTTTTATGTCTAAATTATATAAAAAAAAGGTTAATGAAGTTTGTAATTCCTTTTAAATTTAATAATATTGTAAATCTGAAATATCCCTCTTAAGCATCTCTTAGTGAACTATACCAAAAAAGTTAAACTATCTCTGTCTTACTTTTCTGGGGTCAGCACATAGAGGTGTTTTTATTTTTTTAAAAATAAATCTACAAATGTAGACAAAAACTCTTGACACACTTTTGCGATAGTGTTAAAATAAATCTACAAACGTAAACAAATAATAACATTCAGAAAGGAACTATCATGCTGACAATTTCATCTGCGGAATGGGAAGTCATGCGAGTGCTCTGGGCTAAGGGGCAGGCGACTTCTTCAGAGATTATAGCGATTCTATCTAAGAAGCTAGACTGGTCGGCTTCGACAGTTAAGACCTTGCTTGGACGTTTAGCGGACAAGGGTTATCTAACCAGTCAGCGTCAAGGACGAGGGTTTATCTATCAAGCTAGCTTGGGGGAAGATGAGGCGAATTTTCAGGCTTTAGAAGCTGTTTTTGACAAGATTTGTTTGACCAAACATAGCGATTTGTTGGGTCAACTCATGGCAAAGACGCCGATGACCCAAGCCGATGTGGATAAGTTACAGGCCTTGCTTGCAGCAAAAGAACCTGTGGATCAGGTGGTTTGTGACTGTGTGCCTGGCCAATGTGCTTGTGGGCATCATATGGAGGTGATATAGGAAATGGCAAAAGAAACCTTTGTGGTTAATGGGATGACCTGTGCATCCTGTGTAGCCAATGTTGAAAATGCTGTTAATAAGTTGGATGGTGTGGACAAGGCTGTGGTTAATCTAACCACTGAAAAAATGTCTGTGGATTACGCTGGGGATAAGGTTAGTACAGAAGCTATTGAAAAGGCTGTGGCTGACGCTGGCTATGAGGCTGAAGTCTACAATCCAGACACAGCCAAAAGCCAGGAAGAACGTGAAGAAGACAAGATTCACAAGGTGCGTGAGCGACTTATTTGGTCGTCGGTCTTCACCATTCCTCTCTTTTATCTAGCTATGGGGCCAATGGTCGGTCTACCTGTGCCAAACTTCTTGTCTCCTCACCATGCAGCCTTGACTTATGCCTTGGTGCTGCTAGTTTTGACAGTTCCAGTCATGTGGTTGGGTCGTTCCTTCTATAGTAATGGTTTTCGTACTTTGGCCAAGGGTCATCCTAATATGGATGCCTTGGTAGCCTTGGCAACATCGGCAGCCTTTCTTTATAGTCTCTATGGTACTTACCATATTTCATTGGGGCATGCCCATCACGCCCACCAACTTTATTTTGAGTCAGTGGCTGTTATTTTGACCTTGATTACTCTAGGAAAATACTTTGAAACCCTGTCTAAAGGTCGAACTTCAGAAGCTATCAAGAAACTCATGCACTTGTCAGCCAAGGAGGCAACCGTCCTTCGGGATGGTAAGGAAGTCAAGCTTCCTGTGGATGAGGTTGTTCTTGGTGACCATATTGTGGTCAAACCTGGGGAAAAGATAGCCGTGGATGGCCAGGTAATTTCTGGTAGCTCTGCGATTGATGAGAGCATGCTAACAGGTGAGTCCCTTCCTATTGAAAAAACTGCGGGTAAGCCAGTGTTTGCAGGTTCTATTAATGGTCAAGGTAGCTTGATTTATGAGGCTGAAAAGATTGGTAAGGACACCTTGCTTTCCCAAATCATTAAATTGGTTGAGGATGCCCAACAAACCAAGGCACCGATTGCCAAAATTGCCGATCAAGTGTCAGCGGTCTTTGTTCCTGTTGTCATGGCTATCGCACTTGTTTCAGGTCTCTTTTGGTACTTTGTCATGGGACAAACCTTTACCTTCGCTATGACAGTAGCAGTTAGTGTCTTGGTTATTGCTTGTCCATGTGCTTTGGGTCTTGCGACACCGACAGCTATCATGGTTGGTACAGGCCTTGGTGCCGAACACGGTATTCTCTATAAACGTGGGGATGTGCTTGAACTAGCTCACAAGGCTGATGTCCTCGTTTTTGACAAGACAGGAACTATTACTCAGGGTAAACCTCAGTTGGTTTCTAGCTATACCTATGACAATAGTGGAGCAGCCTTACAGCTTTTGGCATCCTTGGAAGCTAAGTCTGAACACCCCTTAGGTCAAGCTATCCTTGTGGCAGCAGAAAATGCTAACTTGGACTTGTTAGAGATGGATAACTTTTCAAGTTTGACTGGACGAGGTCTTACTGCCAGCTATGCAGGCAAGACTTATCTAGCTGGGAATCAAACCCTTATGGCTGAGGAAAAAGTCGACTTGACTTCAGCACAAGTTGATTTCCAACGCTTGACGGCTGATGGTCAAACCCCTATTTTCCTAGCTGAAGATGGTAAGTTAATCGGACTCTTTGGTGTAGCTGATCAGGTTAAAGCAGATAGTGCCGATATGGTGGCAGCTCTTCATCAAATGGGCAAGGAAGTCATCATGTTGACTGGTGATAATGACCAAACAGCCCAAGCCATCGCTCAAAAGGTTGGTATCAAGCGTGTTATCAGTCAAGTGCTTCCGCAAGAAAAATCTAGGGTGATTAGCGACCTTCAAGCAGAAGGAAAATCAGTCATCATGGTTGGTGATGGTATCAATGATGCCCCAGCCCTTGCGACTGCAGATATCGGTATTGCCATGGGATCAGGGACAGATATTGCCATGGAAAGTGCCGATATGGTTCTTATGAAACCCAACCTCATGGATGTCGTTAAGGCCTTGAAAATTAGTCAGGCGACGATTACAACGATTAAAGAGAACCTCTTCTGGGCCTTTATCTACAATATCTTGTCTATCCCAGTGGCCATGGGTGTCCTCCACCTCTTTGGTGGCCCGCTCCTTGACCCAATGATAGCAGGACTAGCCATGAGCTTTAGCTCTGTCTCAGTCGTTCTCAATGCCCTACGACTCAAACGTCGCAAAGTCTAAGCGTCAGTTACTTAAAACTCCCGCCACTTAAGCTGTGTATCAAAAAAATTAAAGAAAAGGAAGAAAAAAATGACAAAAACATATAACATTACAGGAATGAAATGCCAAGGCTGTGTCAACACCGTTACCGAAAAACTCTCTGCTGTCAAAGGCGTTGAGAATGTTAAAGTTGACCTCGAAAACAAACAAGTCACTATTGAAGGTAAGCCATGGAAGTGGTCTCTCAAACGTGCCCTCAAAGGCACTAAGTTCGAACTTGGTGATGAAATTTAAGACAGGAAAAAAACAGCTATCAGGCTGTTTTTTTCTGCCCATAATCTTTTTGAAAATCCCTCTCTTTTGTGATATGATTAAGGTAATTATGTTCTCAAAATTGAGACTAGAAAATCAAGAAAAGAAAACGGTATACCTATGTCTAAACAAATCCTTATCCTTCTCTACGGTGGACGTTCAGCAGAACGTGAAGTGTCTGTACTCTCAGCTGAGAGTGTTATGCGTGCGGTGGATTACAGCGCATTTGAGGTTAAAACCTACTTTATCACTCAGTCTGGTGATTTTATTAAAACACAAGAATTTACAGAAACACCAGGTGATGACGAGAAGCTCATGACTAATGACACAGTTGTGGCTAGTCAGGCTATCAAACCGAGCGATATTTATGAAGCAGGCGCTGTGGTATTCCCAGTTCTTCATGGTCCAATGGGTGAGGATGGTTCTATCCAAGGTTTCCTCGAAACCCTCAAATTGCCATACGTGGGTACTAATGTTCTTTCTTCAAGTGTGGCTATGGACAAGATTATGACCAAGCATATTCTTGAAGTTGCTGGTGTGCCTCAGGTTGCCTACACAGTCTTCATCGAGGGTGAAGATTTGGAAGCAGCAGTAGCAGAGACACTTGAAAAATTAACCTTCCCAGTGTTTGTCAAACCTGCTAACATGGGGTCATCTGTTGGGATTTCTAAAGCTGAAAATGAAGCAGAGCTTCGTGCAGCGATTGATTTAGCACTCAAATATGATAGCCGTATCTTGATTGAGCAAGGTGTGGTTGCCCGAGAAATCGAAGTTGGTATCCTTGGCAATACAAATGTTAAGACAACAGATCCAGGTGAAGTGGTCAAAGACGTGGCTTTTTATGACTATCAAGCCAAGTACATCGACAATAAGATTACCATGGACATCCCAGCTCACGTGCCTGCAGAAGTCATGACGCAAATGCGTGCCTATGCGGCTAAGGCCTTCCGTGCTCTCGGTGGTTGTGGTCTTGCCCGCTGTGATTTCTTCCTGACAGAGGATGGAGCCATCTACCTTAACGAGCTCAACACCATGCCAGGTTTCACCCAATGGTCAATGTACCCACTTCTTTGGGAAAATATGGGACTTTCTTACTCAGACCTTATCAAGGAATTGGTGGCCTTGGGACAAGAAATGTTTGATAAACGTGAAAGCCATTTGATTTAAGCACTATGATTTAGAACACAGACATCTTAGTCTCGGATAAATCTCTGAGACTAAGGTGTTTTTTTCTTTACAGAAATCTAGATTTTATTTATATCTTTTCTTTATCACCTCGATAAAAAATACATATTATCCAAATAATCTAACAGGTGGTAGAATAAATCTAACGTTTCAAATGAAATAAAGCAATTCGTTCGTGTTTGATGAAGATTTGCGTATCGCAATGATTATCAGAGGCGAGTGAAGGTCAAAGGGCTAGAAGTAGATGGCAGTCAGCAAGTGTTGACGGAATTTTCCACGCCTTTTGTATCTTGTAGAATTGAACACAGGCTAAATTCCTAGAGCAAAAGATAAACTTCCTAGTGTGCCAGCACACGTCGTCAGTTTCCTATTTGTTTTACGGAATTTTCTACGCCTTTTGTATCTTGTAGAATTGAACACAGGCTAAATTCCTAGAGCAAAAGATAAACTTCATAGTGTGCCAGCACACGTCGTCAGTTTCCTATTTGCCTTACGGAATTTTCTACGCCCTTTGTATCTTAAATGAGGAGGTAAGTTTTGGACTGGTCCATTGTTCAACAATATTTGCCCTTTTATCAGAAGGCATTCTTTTTAACCTTACATATTGCCGTTCTGGGGATTCTTGGTTCCTTCCTTTTGGGCTTGGTGGTGAGTGTTATTCGTCATTACCGAGTGCCGATTTTGAGTCAGCTTTCGACGGCTTATATTGAGTTATCTCGTAATACGCCGCTCTTGATTCAGCTTTTCTTTCTCTACTTTGGCTTGCCCCGTATAGGTTTGGTTCTATCGTCAGAGGCTTGTGCTGTGGTAGGTTTGATTTTCTTGGGTGGTTCCTATATGGCGGAGTCCTTCCGAAGTGGTCTAGAGGCTGTTAGTCAGACCCAGCATGAAGTGGGTTTGTCTATTGGTTTGACGCCATTCCAAGTCTTTCGCTATGTGGTCCTTCCTCAGGCAGTGGCTGTGGCGCTTCCGTCATTTAGTGCTAACGTCATTTTCCTTATCAAGGAAACGTCAGTATTCTCAGCGGTAGCCTTGGCGGATCTGATGTATGTGGCCAAGGATTTGATTGGTCTTTACTATGAAACCGATGTGGCTCTAGGCATGTTGGTGGTGGCTTATCTCTTGATGTTGCTGCCGATTTCTCTAGTCTTTAGTTGGATTGAAAGGAGGTTACGCTATGCAGGATTCGGGCTTTCAGGTTCTTCTTCAGGGGAATAATTTCCTACGTATCTTACAAGGTTTAGGCGTAACTATTGGAATTTCCATTGTCTCAGTTCTTCTGTCCCTTGTACTAGGAACCCTTTTTGGGATTGTCATGACTTCGAAGTCTAAGATTGTTCGTTTCTTGTCACGTATTTATCTGGAATTTATTCGTATCATACCCCAGTTGGTCTTGCTCTTTATTGTTTATTTTGGTCTGGCTAGGAACTTTAACATCAATATCTCAGGCGAGCTATCGGCTATTATCGTCTTCACCCTTTGGGGAACGGCTGAGATGGGTGATTTGGTGCGTGGGTCAATCACGTCGCTACCTAGACACCAGTTTGAGAGTGGAAGAGCCCTTGGCTTGACCAATGGGCAACTCTATACCTATGTGATTATTCCACAAGTCTTGCGTCGTTTGTTGCCTCAGGCTATTAACCTAGTGACACGGATGATTAAGACCACGTCCTTAGTGGTTTTGATTGGGGTGGTTGAGGTGACCAAGGTTGGTCAGCAGATTATCGACAGTAACCGCCTGACTATTCCAACAGCTTCTTTCTGGATTTATGGCACGATTTTGATTCTTTATTTTGCCATTTGTTACCCAGTATCTAAGCTGTCTACTTATCTTGAAAATCGTTGGAGGAATTAAGATGACAGAAAGCATTTTACAAATCAAGGATTTGAGAAAGTCCTTTGGGGACAATGAGATTCTCAAAGGCATCTCCTTGGATGTTAAACAAGGTGAAGTCGTTGTTATCCTGGGTTCCTCAGGTTGTGGGAAGTCGACCCTGCTACGTTGCATTAATGGTTTGGAGACCATTCAAGGAGGCGATATTCTCCTGGATGGCAAGTCTATCACTGGCAGTAAGAAGGATTTCCACCTGATCCGTCAGAAAATTGGAATGGTCTTTCAAAGTTATGACCTCTTTCCACACTTGGACATCCTGCAAAATCTGATTTTGGGGCCAGTCAAAGCTCAAGGGCGTAATAAGGAAGAAGTCATTGCGGAGGCCGAGAAACTTTTGGACCGTGTGGGACTTCTGGACAAGAAGCATAGCTTCGCTCGACAACTGTCAGGTGGTCAAAAGCAGCGTGTGGCCATTGTCCGTTCCCTGCTTATGCATCCTGAAGTTATCCTCTTTGACGAGGTGACGGCTTCGCTTGACCCTGAGATGGTTCGTGAGGTTCTGGAATTGATCAATGACCTCGCTCAAGAAGGACGGACCATGTTGATTGTGACCCATGAGCTTCAGTTTGCGCGTGCCATCGCTGACCGTATTATCTTTATGGATAAGGGAGTCATCGCCGAGGAAGGTACTGCTGAAGAATTCTTCAATCATCCAAAGACACAACGGGCTCAAGAGTTCCTCAATGTCTTTGATTTCAGTCAGTTTGGTGCCTATTTGTAACCCATTGTTTTTAGTAAAAATATAATATTTTAGGAGATATTTATGAAATTAACAAAGAAAATTTTTGCCCTATTAGCCCTTGTCTTTGCCTTGGTGGCAGTGACTGCTTGCTCAAGTAACAGTAGCTCTGGTAAATCAACAGCCAAAGCACGTACCATCGAAGAAATTAAGAAGAGTGGTGAACTCCGTATCGCCGTCTTTGCGGATAAGAAACCTTTTGGTTATGTGGATAACAAGGGTGCTTACCAAGGTTACGATATTGAACTTGGGAACCGTTTGGCCAAAGACTTGGGTGTTAAACCTAAATACGTCTCAGTAGATGCGGCCAACCGTGCAGAGTTCTTGATTTCAAACAAGGTAGATATTACCCTTGCCAACTTTACAGTAACTGATGAACGTAAGAAACAAGTGGACTTTGCCCTTCCTTACATGAAAGTCTCAATCGGTGTGGTGTCACCTAAAGACAAGGTCATTAAGGACGTTAAAGAACTTGAAGGTAAGACTTTGATTGTTACTAAGGGAACAACTGCTGAAACTTACTTTGAAAAGAACTACCCAAATATCAAATTGCAAAAGTATGACCAATATAGCGATGCTTACCAAGCCCTCCTTGATGGTCGTGGCGATGCCTTCTCAACTGATAATACAGAAGTTCTTGCTTGGGCTCTAGAAAATAAAGGTTATGAAGTAGGAATCACATCACTTGGTAACCCAGATACCATTGCCCCAGCCGTTCAAAAAGGTAACAAAGAACTCCTTGACTTTATCAATAAAGACATTAAGAAACTTGGTAAAGAGAATTTCTTCCACAAAGATTATGAAAAAACACTTCGTCCAACTTACGGTGATGCAGCTAAAGCTGATGACCTCGTGGTTGAAGGTGGCGAAGTGAAATAAGACTGACAGCCTTCGTAAGAGGCGAGTCTTGCTTAATAAGAATAAAACAAACCACCCCGTGGCTATCTAGCTCAGCTAGAAGCAGGGGTGGTTTTACTTGTTTTAGGGTGATTTTTTCTCACTTTTTGCTTTTTATGTTTCTCCAACAAATGACAATACATGACAAGAAAAGGGCTCCCATCATTCCCCAAAAAAGAAATGGTTCAATATAATCAAAAAAAGTTTTGCGTTCACCATAGACCGAGGTAGAGCCATCTTTCCAAGTAATGGTTTTGTCCCTATCATCAATCCTTTTGTAGGACTCCCCATTATAAGTCAAATAATGATCCTTCCGTACATACATATTCAAATAGTTATGGCCGTTCTTTGTGGGAAGGTCTGAGAACAGACTTTCCTTGGCGTAAACTTCAATGTAGATGGTTCCATCTTTAAGACCTTTAATTTTCTGAGTTCGAGCATTTTTGATAAGGAGTTTTCCATCTTGTACAATTTCCCAATCGTACTTACGACTTTTTCCTCCTTCGTTATAGGAAATAGCAAGCTTGTGATTTTCAGACTGCCATAGCCCGTAGATACTATTTTCACTGATACCATCATAAAAGCATCTAAGATAGATGGTGACTATAGGTACCATGAATAGAAAACAAATCCTCAAAATCTTGACTAAACGGTCTTTGAATTCACCCCAACGTGCTCGCCATCCAGTTTTGTACTTTTGTGTTCTTCGATATTCATTTTGTGAATAATCTTTTCTATCAATTTCCTGTTGATCACTATATTTTTTCTTTATTTGATGCCTCATTTAGCCTATTTTTCCTTTTTAGATTTCTTTTTATTCTCCAATCGACAAAAATGGCATACAAAATCATAGAACCAATAATTCCAAATACGATATAAGGTTTCAGACGATCAAACAAGGTTATTCGTTGACCATAAAGGGATTTTGAACCATCTTTCCAGGTAATGCTCTTGTTTTCATCATCAATCAGTTTGTAGGATTCGCCATCATAGGTCAAGTAATCGTCTTTACGGACATACATATTCAAATAATTGTAGCCGTTCTTTGTGGGAAGGTCTGAAAACAGACTTTCCTTAGCATAAACTTCAATATAGAGGGTCCCATCCTCTAAGCGTTTAATATCATCGATACGTGCATTTTTGATGAGGACATTTCCGTCTTGAACAATATCCCAATCACGCTTACTTCCCTTTGAACCATCTTCATATGATATGGCAAGCTTATGATTTTCAGATTGCCATAGACCGTAGATACCATCTTTAGAAACCCCATCGTCAAAGAAAATCATATAAACGATGAAAATCGGTATCATGAGTAGGAAACATATCATAAACACATTGACTAGACGGTCTGTAAATTTATCCCAGAGTGCTCGCCATCCCGTTTTACGTTTTTGTTCTTTTCGATATGCTTTTTGTGAATGATATTTTCGGTTGAGTTTCTTTCGGTCAGCGTATTTTCTTTTTGATTGGTGTCTCACTTAGTTTTTCTCTCCTCTTTTGCCGAGCCTCTGTAATGATAAGAACTGAGCAAATCCCCATAAGTATCAAATAGAGGGCTTCAAAAACCTCATCTATAGTTGTTTTCCGTTCACCATAAGGGCTGGTGGACCCATCTTTCCAAGTGATGGACTTGTTTCCAGAATTGATACGCTTGTAGGACTCACCATCATAGGTAAGATAATTGTTTTTGCGAAGATAGAAATCCATATAGCTGAAGCCGTCCTTGGTGGGTAGGTCTGTCAGGTAGCCTTCCACAGTGTAGAGCTCCATGTGAAGAGTTCCGTCATTAAGCCGTTTGACCGGGCGAGTTCTAGCAGCATGGATAATATACTTCCCATCCTGTATGACTTGCCAGTCGATATTTCCTCGTTTCCGAATATGCTTATAGGAAATCGCTAACTTATGATGATCAGACTGCCAGAGACCATATATGTTATCTTCATTGACTGTATAATGATCATAATAATAAAAGCCACCATACAGCAGTGCCAGTAGCACTAAAATAATCAATTCAGCTGTTGGTTCTAGTAGGATGATCTTTCTCCAATTAAAGCGCCACCCTTTAAGTTCTTCGATACTTTGGCAGTCGCCATTTATATTTTCCTCTTCTTTAGAGAGGTTGATTAATTTTTTCTTTGCCATGCCTAATCCTTTCATCAACCATTGTAACAAATTCATCTCCCAAGCAAAAGCTGGCCTGATTTGTGATATAATTGGGAGTGATTGTAGGCAAGAAAATCTTATTTCTTGCCAGACTTGTAAAAATATAACAGAGGATTTTAAGATGAAACTGACACTACATGAAATTGCCAAGGTTGTTGGCGCTAAAAATGATGTCACAGCCTATGAAGATGTTACCATTAACCAGATTGAGTTTGATAGCCGTAAGATTACAGAGGGTGACCTCTTTTTACCACTAAAAGGTGCGCGTGATGGGCACGATTTTATCCAAACAGCCTTTGACAATGGTGCTCTAGCGACATTCACAGAAAAAGAATTACCGGCCGATCAAGCCCACATCCTAGTTGATGACGCTCTTGAAGCCTTCCAAAAACTAGCTGCCTACTATCTTGAAAAGACTGAGGTTGATGTTATTGCTGTGACTGGTTCTAATGGTAAGACAACAACCAAGGACATGATTCATGATATCTTGGCAACAACCTATCGTACTTACAAAACTCAAGGAAATTACAACAACGAGATTGGTCTTCCTTATACAGCCCTCCACATGCCTGATGATACAGAGAAAATCGTCCTTGAGATGGGACAAGACCACATGGGAGACATTCACCTCTTGTCAACCTTGGCGAAGCCAAAAACAGCCGTTGTTACCTTAATCGGAGAGGCTCATTTGGAATTCTTCGGTAGCCGTGACAAGATTGCCCAAGGTAAAATGCAAATGCAAGACGGTATGCCTGAAGGTAGCCTCTTGCTTGTGCCAAGTGATCCAATCGTAGATCCTTTCTTGCCAAGCAATCTTGAAGTGGTACGCTTTGGGGATGGTGCAGAGCTTACAGTCTCTGACTTGACAGAATTCAAGGACCACCTCACCTTCTCAACTAACTTCCTAGATGGACAAGTTACCTTGCCAGTCACTGGAAAATACAATGCCACAAATGCCATGGTTGCTGCCTATGTCGCAAAACACTTGGGTATAACTGAGGAAAATATCCTCACAGCTCTTGCTAACTTGCAACTCACAAAAAATCGTACCGAATGGAAAAAAGCAGCTAATGGTGCTGATATTCTTTCCGACGTCTACAATGCTAATCCAACAGCCATGAAGCTCATTTTGGAGACCTTCTCAGCCATTCCTAAGAATGAAGGAGGCAAGAAAATTGCTGTCCTAGCTGATATGAAAGAACTCGGTGAACAGTCTGTTCAACTTCACACACAGATGATTCTAAGTCTGACACCAGATGCTATTGATACGGTGATTTTCTACGGTGAAGACATTGCAGAATTATCACAACTTGCTAGTCAAATGTTCCCTCTTGGTCATGTTTATTATTTCAAGAAAACAGCTGACGAAGACCAATTTGACGCTATGGTCAAACAAATCAAAGAAAGCCTAGGCGAGCACGATCAAATCTTGCTTAAGGGCTCTAACTCTATGAACCTAGCCAAGGTCGTGGAAGAACTCCAAGCTAAGAATTAAGTTCTCTAACCTGCTCTCCAAGCAGGTTTTTGCTTTACCCTGAAATTTGATATAATAGCAGGCATAGTAATTTCAGCAGGAGAAGAGAATGAAGGAATTTTTGACAACCACCCAAACTCATCCACCCCAGATACCTTTGCCCTATTATTTGCTTATGCTTTTGTCAATGGTACTTCTGAGTTACTTGAGCTGGCGTTGGTATAAGAATAATATGTGGCGTTGGACCTTTCTCATTATCCAAGCCATTCAACTCTTTGCCCTATACACTTGGTACCTCTGGCAGGGCTTTCCTCTTTATATTAGTCTCCCCCTTTACCATTGCCGCATGGCAATGTTTGCTGTTCTCCTCTTGAAAAATAGTAAGATAAAGAGCTATTTTGCTATTATGGGAGTTGTCGGGACTTACTGTGCATTGATTTATCCAGTATTTGATCCCTATGAGTTTCCTCATATCACAGGCTTTTCTTTCCTAATTGGCCACTATGCCCTACTGGTCAATAGCCTGAATGTCATTTTTAATAGTTATAAAACTCATCCCATCAGCCAGTGGCTGATTGTGGTGGCTACCTTATTATTGAATCTAGCTTTGGTAATAGTTAATCAGACTATCGGTGGAAACTACGGCATGCTTAAACACACGCCATTTATTATGGGAACTCCCTTATTTGTCAAATATCTTGCCGTTTCAGGAGCTCTGATTATTCTCATGATAATCATGAAAAAAGGTCTGGAGCATTTTGAAGACAAATATTAAATAAATGAAGAAACACGCTATCAGAAAGTTGATAGCGTGTTTTTTCATTTTATTTGTTTTATTCTAACACAAAACGCTTTCAGAATTGCTTTCACACTGTAATTTGGATATAATAAAAGAGCTGTGCCTGCGAGAATTATCGCAAGCCTCGACAACAAATGTAGCTTTCAAAAGACAGAAATTTTCTGAAAGAAGTGCTACAACGATCTTGCTTTTCGTTCTGGTAAAAAACCTATTGCTATTAGTAGCTCTGGGACATGGAGTTTCTGAGATTTACAAAGAAGCTGCTGACATCCATACCACTAAGGAAAAGTAACAAAAAGATTATTTTCAAAGAAGAAAGAAAACTATGAGTATCCAAGACGAAATCAAAAAACGCCGTACTTTTGCCATCATCTCTCACCCCGATGCTGGTAAAACAACAATCACTGAACAATTGCTTTACTTTGGGGGTGAAATCCGTGAAGCTGGTACTGTAAAAGGTAAGAAAACTGGAAACTTTGCTAAATCAGACTGGATGGATATTGAGAAACAACGTGGTATCTCAGTAACCTCATCTGTGATGCAGTTTGACTATGCCGGCAAACGTGTCAATATCCTAGATACCCCAGGGCACGAGGACTTCTCAGAAGATACCTACCGTACCCTTATGGCGGTTGACGCTGCCGTCATGGTCGTTGACTCAGCCAAAGGTATTGAGGCCCAAACCAAAAAACTTTTCGAAGTTGTCAAACACCGTGGGATTCCTGTCTTCACCTTCATGAATAAATTGGACCGTGATGGACGTGAGCCACTTGACCTCTTGGAAGAGTTGGAAGAAGTGCTTGGTATTGCTAGCTACCCAATGAACTGGCCTATCGGTATGGGTAAAGCCTTCGAAGGACTTTATGACCTCTATAATGAACGCTTGGAGCTCTATAAAGGTGACGAGCGCTTTGCCAAGATTGAAGATGGTGATACTCTTTTTGCCAACAACCCATTCTATGAGCAAGCTAAAGAAGATATTGAACTCTTGACAGAAGCGGGTAATGAATTCTCTGAGGAAGCGATTTTAGCTGGTGAATTGACGCCGGTCTTCTTCGGTTCTGCCCTTACAAACTTTGGGGTTCAAACCTTCCTCGATACCTTCCTCAAATTTGCGCCAGAACCACATGGCCACAAGACAGTTGATGGCGATGAGATTGATCCTCTTAACAAGGATTTCTCTGGTTTTGTTTTCAAAATCCAAGCCAACATGGACCCACGTCACCGTGACCGTATTGCCTTTGTTCGTATCGTGTCTGGTGAATTCGAGCGTGGTATGAGTGTTAACCTAACCCGTACTGGTAAAGGAGCTAAGCTCTCTAACGTCACTCAGTTTATGGCTGAGTCTCGTGAAAATGTCGAAAATGCCGTGGCTGGAGATATTATCGGGGTTTACGATACAGGAACTTATCAGGTTGGTGATACCCTTACTGTAGGTAAAAACAAATTTGAATTTGAGCCACTACCAACCTTTACGCCAGAGTTGTTCATGAAAGTTTCTGCTAAAAACGTCATGAAACAGAAGTCCTTCCACAAAGGAATTGAACAATTGGTGCAAGAAGGAGCCATCCAGCTCTACACCAACTACCAAACAGGTGAATACATGCTTGGTGCCGTTGGTCAACTTCAGTTTGAAGTTTTCAAACACCGTATGGAAAATGAATACAATGCCGAAGTTGTTATGACACCAATGGGTAAAAAGACTGTGCGTTGGATCCAACCTGAGGACCTTGATGAACGCATGTCATCAAGCCGAAATATCTTGGCTAAAGACCGCTTTGACCAACCAGTCTTCCTCTTTGAAAATGACTTTGCCCTTCGTTGGTTTGCGGATAAATATCCAGATGTGACATTGGAAGAGAAGATGTAATGTACTAAGATTGCTTGGCTATTTCATAGCCTAAGCAATCTACGCCACGTCCTTTAGGACCGTGGCTAAGTCCCTTACTAACTCGAAAACGGAAAAATATCGTTTCCGTTTTCTCATGTCGTAATACTATACTATGTATAGTTTATGTAAATCGTTCATCTTTTGCCGCTAGCCACTATCTTGTGGCTAGCTAGCCGTCTCACTAACTACGTCAGACGAATAATATCGATTCGTCTGACTTCGTGTCGTAACATCTTAGTACTGATACTTACGCTAGGTCCTATTAGAGCGTGGCTAAGTCCTTTACTAACTCGAAAACGGAAAAGTATCGTTTCCGTTTTCTCATGTCATAATATCTTATATAAACAAGAAAAACCATAGGACTGCCACTTAAGACTGTCCTATGGTTTCTTTTATTATGTGACTTTAAGTCCGTTTCGCTCCGAAGGTGCGAAACAAATAAACCACCCGCTATGCGGGTGCGCATCGAAGGTTATACCGTCATAACAAAAACACTCCAAACGAGTTACAATATAGGTGTTCAAGCCAATTGTAAAACGAAAGGAGTTAAGACTATGGCGCAAAAAGCTCACAGTTTATCACATACAAAATGGATGTGTAAGTACCACATTGTATTTACACCTAAGTATAGACGAAAAATAATCTATAATCAATATAGGAGTAGTCTTAGAGAGATTTTTCATAGACTATGCCAATATAAAGGCGTTGAAATAATAGAAGGCCACTTAATGCCAGATCATGTTCACATGCTAGTAAGTATACCACCACGAATGAGTGTAGCTAGTTTTATGGGATATTTAAAAGGTAAAAGTGCCTTAATGATGTTTGATAAACACGCCAATTTAAAATATAAATTTGGGAACAGACATTTTTGGGCAGAAGGATATTATGTAAGTACGGTAGGACTTAATGAAGCCACAATTAAGAAATATATCCAGGAACAAGAGAAGCATGATATCGCTTTGGACAAATTAAGCGTTAAAGAATATGAAAATCCCTTTAGGGATAACGGTAAGTAATGCGAATGCCTCTTTGAGAGGCTTGTGACGAGTCAAAAGCAATAAGGCTTGAACAAAGTGAAAGCCAGCGTCTTTAGGCGCTGGCTGGTAGTATGGGCTTATAGCCCTTGATCAAACCACCCGTTAGACGGGTGGTTATGATTTTTCCGTATTGAGTAATCTGCCTAGGAATCGTTGCAGGGCGAAGAAAACAATGAGGCTGGCCAATGTTTCTCCTAGGAAAGATGAGCTATTGACAATGAGTGAATAGAGATAAGGGCTTTGTCCCTTAGGGGCATAACTTCCCCAAAAGATGACACCGGCTATAAAGTGAATGAGGTAACGAGCAAAGCTACCAAGCAGAATCCCCCAAGTGATAAGCATCAGAGACTTGACTTTATTGTCTTGTTTAATGGCTTTATCAAGGGCTGGTTTGACCACACCACTGATACCAATCAGACTAAAGGCGACAAAGTATTCCAGAAAACCTTGTGTCAAGGTCAGCCAACCACCGGCGGCTTGCCCTGTAACAACTTGAAGTAGCCCCCAGATAAGACCGCCCATAGCACCAGCTTTTAAGCCCCAGCGAAAACTGAGGAGAAAGATGGGCACCATCTTAAAGGAAAGGGAAATCCAAGGACCTATGGACATGGGTTGAGTAACCAAGTCGAGAATGTAAGCAATGGTTGCAAAAAGGGCAACCTCAATCATTGGTCGAATACTTGTTTTCGACATAAAAAACCTCCTATACCAATCGTCTTGATTGGCTATTTTTGCCACATCAAAACGTTGTCATAGAAGTTCTTCTATTTCAATCTATTTTGAGACACATCCCTACGCAGGTTCTAACCTGATCAGGTGGTAAGAGTTTAGGCAAGTCTTGAAAAAAATTCAAGCTAGCCATTCTCAGCAATTGCTCCTCTTGTGACTCCTTAATTGTACTACCAGAAACCCATTTCTGCAAGTGTCTGAAATCCTAAAATTGTGGTATAGTTAAAGCAAGGATTATCTTTACAATAAAAAAGGAGAAATAACTATGGGACTTTTTTCAGGACTGCTTGGCAATGCATCTAAAAAAGATAATGATAAGGTTGAGCGTCAATTGGAGGGTATCTTAATTCCAGGTGAACAAGTGGAGTTAGCCTATGTCCTTGTTCGTGACCTGATTGTCTTTACAGAGAAACGCTTGATTTTAGTCGATAAACAAGGTGTTACAGGGAAGAAGACTTCTTACAAGTCTATCCCTTATCACTCAATCTCTCGTTTCACTGTAGAGAGCTCGGGCCACTTTGACCTAGATGCTGAACTTAAGATTTGGATTTCATCAGCACTTGAGCCTGCAGAGGTCCTTCAATTTAAGAGTGATAATAATGTCTTTGAAATCCAACAAGCTTTGGCAGCAGCAGTGCTAGAGTAATGAGGAAGAAAAATGTTTATTGAAAAAGAACTGGGTTATAAGCGTCACTGGATTAATATTGACTCAGATATTATTTCTGAGCAATCCTACCTTTATACCAAGTATGATATTGACCAAGAAACCATAGAGTATGCCTTGGATAAAAATGAACGAGCCCACATGGATTACAACCGTGAGACTGGCACAATCACCTTTATCTATAATGTTCTGGCGCTTGAAAAGGACAAGGAACACTATGAAACCATTCCTCTGACCTTTATTGTACAAGATACGCGTTTGGTGACCATTAGTAACGAGGATAATGCTTATGTAATCAGCAAAATGGAAGACTATGTGGATAACCATGAGGATTTATCCATTTATAAATTGCTCTTTGCAGGACTTGAGATGATTTCAAATGCCTACTATCCCGTCATTGAACGTTTGGATCAGCAAAAAGATGAGGTTAGTCGACGTCTAAGGCAGACTACGACAAGTAAGAATCTTTACGACCTTTCAGATTTGGAAACAGGCATGGTCTATTTGGTGGCTGCCGCTACACAAAACCGTCTTCTATTGGAACACATCAAGGGGCACGCCATTTATCGTCGTCTCAACGAGGTCGAAAAAGAACAGTTTGATGATGCTATGATTGAAGCTAGACAGTTAGTAGCCATGACGGACCTCATTTCTAAGGTCTTACAGCAACTGTCAGGTTCTTATAATAATATCCTAAATAATAATCTGAACAACAACTTGAGTAATCTGACCATTATTGAGGTACTCTTGGGAGTACTTGCCGTTATTACAGGTTTCTTTGGGATGAATGTTCCTTTACCGTTTATGACGGTTAGTCCAGCCTGGATTTTCATCGTTATCGGTAGTGTGATTCTTTGTTTGGTCTTGGCCCGCTACCTGCGTTGGTTGGTCCATAAATAATAATTCGTGAGTGAAACCGTCTTCTCAAATTGGAGGCGGTTTTAAAACGTTATTTTCTGTCTTTTTATTTCTAAATATGATAGACTAGATGAGTTGTTAAAATAAACGACTATTAAATACAGGTAGTTAATCTACTACACAACCAAGTCTCATAAGGTGGCTTCGCACCGCCTTCAAATAGAAAGAAGAATACTTTGAAATTTACAGATTTAAACCTATCAGAAGATATCCAATCAGCTGTTGTAGCTGCCGGTTTTGAAAAACCATCACCTATCCAAGAGTTGACAATTCCACTCGCTCTTGAAGGTAAGGATGTTATCGGTCAGGCCCAAACTGGTACTGGTAAAACAGCTGCCTTTGGTTTGCCTACCCTAGATAAAATTCGTACAGAAGAAAATACAATCCAAGCCCTTGTTATTGCCCCAACACGTGAGTTGGCAGTGCAATCTCAAGAAGAGCTTTTCCGTTTTGGTCGTGACAAAGGCGTTAAAGTTCGCTCAGTCTACGGTGGTTCTAGCATTGAAAAACAAATCAAGGCCCTCCGTTCAGGTGCCCACATCGTTGTAGGGACACCAGGTCGTCTCCTTGACCTTATCAAACGTAAGGCTCTTAAACTCAATAACATTGAGACTTTGATTTTGGATGAAGCGGATGAAATGCTTAACATGGGCTTCCTTGAAGACATTGAAGCTATCATTAGCCGAGTACCAGAAGAACGTCAAACTCTCCTTTTCTCAGCAACTATGCCTGATGCCATCAAACGTATTGGCGTGCAGTTCATGAAAGATCCTGAGCATGTGAAAATCAAGGCTAAAGAATTGACCAATGTTAACGTTGACCAATACTTTATCCGAGTGAAGGAACAAGAGAAGTTTGATACCATGACTCGCCTTATGGACGTTGACCAACCAGAATTGTCAATTGTCTTTGGACGTACCAAACGTCGTGTGGATGAGTTGACACGTGGTTTGAAACTTCGTGGTTTCCGTGCAGAAGGTATCCACGGTGACCTTGACCAAAACAAGCGTCTTCGTGTTATCCGTGACTTCAAAAACGACCAAATCGATATCCTGGTTGCGACAGACGTTGCGGCGCGTGGTCTTGACATTTCAGGTGTCACTCACGTCTACAACTACGATATTCCACAAGATCCAGAAAGCTACGTTCACCGTATTGGACGTACAGGACGTGCAGGCCAATCAGGTCAATCTATTACTTTCGTAGCACCAAATGAAATGGGTTACTTGGGAATTATCGAAAACTTGACTAAGAAACGCATGAAAGGTCTTAAGCCACCAACAGCTCAAGAAGCTTTCCAAGCTAAGAAGAAAGTTGCTCTTAAGAAGATCGAACGCGACTTTGCGGATGAAGCTATCCGTTCTAACTTTGACAAGTTCAAAGGTGATGCGGTTAAATTGGCTCAGGAATTCACTCCTGAAGAATTGGCACTTTACATCTTGAGCTTGACCGTTCAAGACCCAGAGACAATGCCAGAAGTGGAAATTGCACGTGAAAAACCATTGCCATTCAAACCATCAGGTGGTGGCTTTGGTGGTAAAGGCGGCAAAGGTGGCCGTGGCAACCGTGGTCGCGATAACAATCGTCGTGGTGGATACCGTGGCGACCGTAACCGCGATGACCGAGACGGTGGCCGTCGTGACTTTAAACGCAAGTCTAAGAAGAATAGCCGTGACTTCGAAAACCGTGGCAACAAACGCCCACACCGTACCTCAAGCGAAAAGAAAAACGGCTTTGTTATCCGTAACAAGGGTGATAAATAAACAATGAAAACGCTCTATGAAAATAGAGCGTTTTTCAATTAATATCAAAAAAACACACGGTTATTTTTCCGTGTGTTCTTTGATATAAGCTAGTTTTTTTTCTCGGCTTTTTTTCTTAAAGAGTGCTTCGGCGCTCATGGCTTCTGGTTTGCTGGCGAAGGCTTCTGAGTAGAGGAGTTTAACTGGTAGGCGGGCTCTGGTGTACTTGGCGCCTTTGCCTGCGTTATGGGTTTTGAGGCGGCGTTCGACGTCTGTGGTATAGCCTGTATAGAGGCTGCCATCGGCACACTCAACCACATACATGTAGGCCTTGCTATCCTTTTCTATCATCGTCTAGGACTCACCCTCAGTCTTTTTTCCAAAGTAAATCTCAAAGATTTCGTCAGTATAATCACCATTTTCCTTATGCACAAAGAGAGGTGGAAGGATTTTCAAGCCATCTGTCGAGCCGTCTTTAATGGCTTCAATCAGGAGCATATTAGCCTCACGTCCCATCTTAGGATAGATAAACTGGATGCGTTTAGGTGCGAGATTATACTGGCGCATGGTGTCGATGATATCCAAAAAGCGGTCAGGACGATGCACCATGGCAATACGTCCGTTAGATTTGAGGGCATGACGAGCGACCTGGCAAATTTCTTCTAGATTGGTCGTGATTTCGTGACGGGCTAAGAGGTAGTGCTCGGACAGATTCTTCTTGGATGTTTCAGTCGCCTTAAAGTAGGGTGGGTTACAGAGAATAAGGTCCACCTGAGATCGTGGAGCATGGTCAAGCAAATTTTTTAGGTCGTCATTAACAACAGTCACCTGGTCCTCTAGTTGGTTGAGAGTGACGGAACGTTTGGCCATGTCAGCCAGGCGTTCTTGTAGCTCAACCAAGGTAATTGGTGCCTCAGTGCGTGTACTAGCAAAGAGGCCAACGGCACCATTTCCCGAACAGAGGTCGACGATTAACCCCTTCTTCGGAATTTTTGGGAATCGAGAGAGGAGGACGCTATCAATAGAGTAGCTGAAGACCTCCTTATTTTGAATGATTTTCACATCTGTGGAGAAGAGCTGGTCAATGCGTTCTCCATCTTTTAAAATTGGATTTGTCATAGTTTTTATTGTAACAAAAAACAGCTCCCAAAGGAACTGTTGCGAGTGATTACTCTAGGACACCGAAGGTATATCCTTGATTTTTGAAATATTCGATAATTTGTGGAAGGGTCTGAACAGTCAGCTCCTTACCAGCTGTATCGTGCATTAGTACAACTTTAACAGTAGTTTCAGGGAAATATTTCTGTGAACCGTCCATATAAGCCATCATGCTTTCAGATGTGGTTGGACGAACAGAGAGTGGTTCTGCATCTCCACAGAGCATGTTCCAGTCAATCCACTGGATATCTTCCTTGGCGAGAGCATGGTCAGTACTTTCTAGACCTTGCCATGACATATGACCACCAGGATAACGGAAAATTCTTGTCTTGAAGTCCTTGCCTAAGATAGCTTGGAAATTGGCATTGGTTTGGTTAACCTCAGAAACAATTTGACTTTGATTTGGAACGCGCCCAGGATAAAGTAGGTTAAAGTTGTGACTAAGGCTATGGTTAGCAATAGCGTGCCCTTCTGTAATTTGACGTTTGAGGATGTCCGCGTTTTCTTGAGTAATAGTATTCCCAATGTGGAAGAATGTGGCATGAACACCGTATTCTTTCAAGATACTCATGACTTGTGGGGTCAGTGTTGGATCAATTCCGTCATCGAAGGTTAAAAAGACAACCTTACCGTCAACATCTTGAGATACACCACGGATAGTGTTATTAACAGCAGTAACGTCGTAGGCATAGTCAGAGGCTTCAATGCTATGGTTACTACTTTTTTTGAGTTGTGTTTTATCATCTTCTTTAGCTTTTTCTGAAGATGAGCTTGTGCTATTAGCGACTTGTTCAGTCTTTTCAGCCTTGGCTACTTGTTCAGCTTTAGAGCTGTGGCGTTGTGACAAGGCAAAGCCTAGAATAGCCAGTACGGCCAGATTAGCAATAATGAGGCATAGATTAAGTGCCTTCCTGTTTTTCCCTATAATCTCAATACATTTTTTCATAGTTACATTATAGCTCAATATATTAGAAAGTGCCACAACATTTTCAATTGTTTTACAAAGAAATTCGATGAAAAAGCACTCCTTTTTTTGGTATAATAGTAAAAAACTTGTAGAAAAAGAGGTAAAAACGTGTTTTACGCTTATTTACGTGGGCTTGTTGTCTTCCTTCTATGGATTATCAATGGGAATGCCCATTACCACAATCGCGATAAATTATTGAACAAGGACGAAAACTATATCTTGGTTGCTCCGCACCGAACTTGGTGGGACCCTGTTTATATGGCTTTTTCAGCTCGTCCTAAGCAGTTTATTTTCATGGCTAAGAAAGAACTCTTCAAGAGTCGTATCTTTGGTTGGTGGATCCGCATGTGCGGAGCCTTCCCAATTGACCGTGAAAATCCTGGTCAGGAAGCTATCAAGTACCCTGTTAACATGCTTAAGAAGAGTAATCGTAGTTTGATTATGTTCCCAAGTGGTAGCCGCCATTCATCTGATGTTAAGGGTGGGGTTGCGGTTATCGCTAAGATGGCCAAGGTTAAGATTATGCCGGTTGTCTATCAAGGACCTCGTGAACTCAAGGGACTCTTGACAGGTGAACGTGTGGATATGAACTATGGTAATCCTATTGATATTTCAGATTTGAAGCGTTTGAATGACGAAAATATTCAAGAGGTTGCTCGTCGTATCCAGTCTGAATTTGATCGCCTTGATGAGGAAGCTTTGAGCTATCAAACAGGCAAGAAACCCAATCCTTTGACTTATATTTACCGAGTACCTCTCGGTATTGTGGCTATCATTGCGGTACTTTTGACCATGGCTTTCTCATATGTAGCTAGCTTTGTTTGGAATCCTGAAAAACACCGTGCCAAAGAAACACAGAAATAGGCTAATAACTCTGTCAGACATAGATCTGATGGAGTTTTTTTTCTTTTTGATATATTTTTCAAGTTTTTTACGAATATGAAAGAAAATATATCAATTAAGGAGAATAGCGTGAAGGAAAAGATTCTAGCCTATGTCAAAGATAATCGTCTGTTTGTGAGTGTCATCGCTGTACTGATGATGATTTTTTGCTTCTTTCTATGGATGACTTGTGGTGCCGGCAACAGCATGGAGGCGGAGACGTCTTATACAGATGTGACAGCTTTGTCAACCTCCTCCTCTAAACAAAGTTCACAGTCTCTTTCTGAGGCGTCTTCCCAGTCAAAGACTGAAGGAAGTAAAAAGGAGAAGTCAAAAGTAACGGTAGATGTTAAGGGGGCTGTGGCTAATCCGGGTGTTTATACTTTAAAAGCAAGCGCTAGGGTGACTGATGCCATCAAAGCTGCTGGGGGAATGACTGAGGATGCGGATGCTAAGAGTGTTAATTTAGCTGCAAGCCTGTCAGACGAAGAGGTTATCTATGTGGCAACTAAGGATGAAAACCTTTCTGTTCTTGGTCAATCAGGAACTGGTCAGGTCTCTGACAAAGGAGGGCAAACTAGTGCTAAGGATGGCAAAATCAACTTAAACACAGCGACTTCAGAGGAGTTACAAACCATTTCTGGAATTGGCGCTAAGCGTGCTGAGGATATCATTGCCTATCGTGAAAGTCATGGAGGTTTTCAATCCGTAGATGACTTGAAAAATGTCTCAGGGATTGGTGATAAAACTTTAGATAAAATCAGAGAGTCCCTCTATGTGGCTTAAAAAAGCTCCCATCAATCTTTTTTCCTTGGCTCTGTTAATAGCTGCCCTTTATTTTACGATTTTTGTCACTAATGTTTATGCTATTGGGGTTTTGTCTTTTCTTTTAGGATGTTTTTTGAAGCATCATTGGAAGAATAAGGCAGCCCTAAAGTTGGTGGGGCTTGTAGGTAGTTTCTTTTTGATTTACTTTTTATTCTTGCAACACAGAGCTACCATACAAGATAAACAAGCTCCTACTGCAATCAATCAAGTGACTCTGGTTGCTGATACGCTATCGGTTAATGGTGAGCAATTATCAGCTATTGGAAAGGCAAAGGGACAAACCTATCAGGTTTTTTACCGACTCAAATCTGAGAAGGAGCAGTATTTTTTTAAGACTACTAGTCAAACCTTGGTATTAAAAGGGAAAATAAAGTTATCCCCAGTAACTGGTCAACGTAATTTTCAAGGGTTTAATTATCAGTCTTATCTAGCCAGTCAAGGCATTTATCGAATGGCTCAGATTGAGCGCTTGGATCATGTGGTGTCTCAAAAAAACACATCTCCCCTAGCTTTTTTCCATCAACTGAGGAGGAGGGCTTTGGTTCATATTCAGACGCATTTTCCTAATCCTATGAGACACTATATGACAGGTCTGCTCTTTGGGTATTTGGACAAGGAGTTTGATGAGCAAAGTCAGCTTTACACAAGCTTAGGTATTATTCATCTATTCGCACTTTCGGGGATGCAAGTGGGCTTTTTTCTGGGATGGTTTCGCTACGGACTCCTACGCTTGGGCCTTCCTAAAGATTATCTATTTATTATCTTGCTGCCTTTTTCCTTATGCTATGGCTTAATGACAGGTTGGACAGCTTCTGTCCTACGTTCCTTGATTCAAAGTTTGTTGGCTGAGTTTGGTATTAAAAAACTGGACAATATGGGAATAACCTTGCTTCTAATGTTTCTCTTTTTACCTCATTTTCTTTTGACAGTGGGAGGTGTTTTAAGTTGTTCCTATGCCTTTTTGTTGTGTTTGTTTGATTTTGAGGAGATGTCATCTCTTAAAAAGTCAATCTGTACGAGCTTGGTATTGAGTCTTGGGATTTTGCCCTTTCTAACTTACTATTATGGGACCTTTCAACCGGTGAGTTTAATTCTGACAGCGATGTTTTCGATAGTCTTTGATAGCTTTCTCTTACCTGTCTTGACGGTCTTCTTTGTCCTTTCAGGGTTGGTAATCTTTTCTCAAATCAACCCACTTTTTGAATGGATGGAGACCTTTTTGACTTGGATACAATCCTGGATAGGCCAGCCTTTGATTCTAGGGAAACCTAGTTTGTTTCAGTTTGGCTTGATGATAGCTGTATTGGTTCTGCTCTTTGATTTTTGGAAAAAGCCTCAGTTTAGGATTTGCCTTTTGATGATTTTTGGTCTTTTGATGGTCTGGGTCAAACATCCTTTAACCAATGAGGTGACTATGGTTGACGTTGGTCAGGGAGATAGTATTTTTCTGAGGAGTATGAAAGGCGATACCATCCTGATTGATGTGGGTGGCAAGGTGACTTTCGGCCTAAAGGAAAAATGGCAAGAGGCTAGTCAGACGAGCAATGCGGAGAAAACCTTGATTCCCTATCTACAGGCTAGGGGAGTGTCTCAAATTGACCATATGGTCCTGACTCATACGGATACAGACCATATTGGTGATTTGGAAGAAGTAGCCAAGCGGTTTAAGATTAAGGAAATCTGTGTCAGTCAAGGAGCTTTGACTAAGCCTAGTTTTGTGAAACGACTTAGGACTTTAAAACGCCCAGTTCGTACTCTAAAGGCTGGAGACAACTTACCCATGATGGGAAGCAAGCTACAGGTTCTTTATCCAAATAAAGTTGGTGATGGTGGTAATAATGATTCGATAGTGCTCTATGGAAAATTATTAGGAAGCAGTTTTCTGTTTACGGGTGATCTGGAAAAGGAAGGAGAGGAGGAACTGATGGCCAGTTATCCCAATTTAAAAGCAGGCATCCTCAAAGCTGGACACCACGGTTCAAAAGGGTCATCGTCTGAAGCGTTTTTGGACCAGTTGCAGCCCTCCCTTGCCCTTGTTTCAGCTGGTGAGAATAATCGCTATAAACATCCAAATGATGAAACTTTGAAGCGTTTTAAGGAACGTCACATTAAGGTTTTACGAACAGACCAGAACGGTGCTATCCGTTTTAAAGGGTGGTTTAAGTGGTCAAGTGAAACTGTCCGATAATTGTTAGCGTTCTTAATTTGTCATGCACCTCAATCTATGGTAGAATGTAAAGGCTAATATTCCAGTATAAGAAAGATTGAACAGTATGCGTAAAATTATCATCAATGGTGGTAAGAAACTTCAGGGAGAAGTTACAGTATCAGGGGCTAAAAATTCAGTTGTTGCTTTGATTCCAGCCATCATTTTATCTGATGGAGTGGTTACTCTTGATGGGGTGCCAGCAATCAGCGACGTCGATAACCTCATTGAAATTATAGAAGTAATGGGTGGTTCTGTTAAGCGTGATGGCGAAACACTTGAAATTGATCCACGAGGCGTCAAGGATATGCCAATGCCATTTGGTAAGATTAACAGCCTTCGTGCTTCTTACTATTTCTACGGTAGCTTGCTTGGACGTTACGGTCAAGCAACAGTAGGTTTGCCTGGTGGCTGTGATTTGGGACCACGTCCTATTGACCTTCACCTTAAGGCGTTTGAAGCGATGGGTGCAAGCATTTCCTATGAAGCAGAGTCTATGCGTATTGCGACTGATGCTGGTCAACGCATTAAGGGTGCTCATATCTACATGGATACGGTCAGTGTTGGAGCGACTATCAATACCATGTTGGCAGCGGCTAAGGCTGACGGTCGTACGGTTATTGAAAATGCGGCGCGTGAACCTGAGATTATTGATGTAGCAACTCTTCTTAACAATATGGGAGCGCGTGTACGTGGCGCTGGTACAGAAGTCATCACGATTGACGGTGTAGAAAGCTTACATGGCACTCGTCACCAGGTCATTCCAGACCGTATTGAAGCGGGTTCTTACATTGCTATGGCTGCGGCTATCGGTAAGGGAATTAAGGTTAAAAATGTTCTTTATGAACACCTTGAAAGTTTTATTGCTAAACTTGAAGCAATGGGTGTTCGTATGACCGTTGAAGAAGATGCCATCTTTGTGGAAGAGCAAGGTGATCTAAAACCTGTTGACATTAAGACGTCGCCTTATCCAGGTTTTGCAACAGATTTACAACAACCTATGACACCATTGTTATTGAAAGCAAGTGGTCGCGGAAAAATCATAGATACAATTTATGAAAAACGTGTGAATCACGTTCCTGAATTGGCTCGTATGGGTGCTGATATTCAAGTACTCGGTGGACAAATTGTTTACAATGGTCCAACGCAACTTTCAGGTGCACCAGTAAAAGCTAGTGATTTGCGTGCGGGTGCGGCACTTGTTACAGCGGGTCTTATGGCAGAAGGTCAAACTGAAATTACCAATATTGAGTTTATCCTTCGCGGGTATTCAAATATCATTGAGAAACTTTCTGACCTTGGTGCAGATATTCGTTTGATTGAAGATTAAGTCTAAGGTTCAACCCCTAGTGGTTGAGCCTTTTTCCATTTTTAAAACTGTGTTATAATACTATCATGGATATTTGGACTAGTCTGGGTGCTTTTGCCTTTTTTGAGTCGGAGCGCCTTTCTTTTAGACCACTCATCTTTTTGGATCGTTTTGATTTACATGAAATTGTATCAAATCCTCAGAATCTACAATTTTTCTTTCCTGCCACTCAAACACAGCATGAAACGGATTGCCTTTTGGTTCATTATTTCATGAAGGAACCTCTAGGTGTATGGGCCATTGTAGATAAAGAGTTAGATAAGATGATTGGCGTTGTTCGTTTTGAAAAGATTGATGTCCAGAAACGGACTGCAGAGCTTGGCTATTTTTTGAATGCCTCATACTGGGGGAGAGGTCTAATGACTGAGGCGGTTACCTGTCTGTCAGATTTGGCTTTGACAGCTATGGGAATGGACCGTATTATTCTTATTGCCCATTTGGAAAATAAGGCATCGATTCGTGTAGCGGAAAAATCTGGCTTTAAGCTTGTGTCCCGCTTTAAGGGAGCAGACCGATACACTCGTACCATGCGTGATTATCTCCGCTTTGAGAAGGAGGAGAACTGTGAGTAAACATCAAGAAATTCTAGATTATCTTGAGGCCTTGCCAATCGGTAAGCGTGTTAGTGTGCGTAGTATTTCGAATCACTTACAGGTTTCTGATGGAACTGCCTATCGAGCCATTAAAGAAGCTGAAAATCGAGGGCTGGTTGAGACTCGTCCTCGGAGTGGGACGGTTCGAATTGAAAAGAAAGTCCAAGTTCGCCTTGACAGGCTGACCTTTGCGGAGATTGCAGAGATTACAGAGTCTGAGGTTATCTCTGGTCATGAAGGTCTGGAACGTGTCTTCAGTAAGTTCTATATTGGAGCCATGACTATTGAGAATATCACCCGTTATTTAACCAAGGGAGACCTTCTTATTGTTGGGGACCGTGAGGATATTCAATTGCTTGCCCTAGAACACAATAATGCTATTCTAGTGACGGGGGGCTTTCAGGTTTCCGATAGGGTAAAAGAGCTTTCTCGTTTGAAGCAATTTCCAGTTATGGTAACAACTTACGATACCTTTACCGTGGCAACCATGATTAACCAGGCACTTTCGAATGTCCGCATCAAAACAGACATCAAGACTGTAGCTCAAGTCTATACCAGACGAGAAGACTACAACTACATGACTCCAGAAATGACGGTCAGGGATTTTCAGAATTTGGTTAAACGGACCAATTTGGTACGTTTTCCAATTTTATCTGAGTCTGAAAAAGTGATTGGGATTGTGACCATGCGGGATGTGTCTAATCAGCAACCGACGACCATGCTTAAGGCAATCATGACAAAGCCGACGGTGACACGACTTGAGACTAGTTTGGCAACTGTTGCCCAAAAGATGATTTTTGAAGACTTTGATATCATTCCTGTTGTGGACGAAGAAAAACATTATCTAGGTGTTATCACTCGTCGTCAGGTTTTGGAAGAACTTCAGGACAATAATCGTGGCAACTTGCACACCTTTAGTGATCAAATGATAGCTAACCTAAATCAGGACAAGCATGCTTTCAGCTTTGAGGTAGAGCCCACTATGATTGACAATTCTGGGAACCTCACTCAGGGTGTTCTTGCAGAGATGGTTAAAGAGGTTGTCTATCGTATCATGGAAAAGCAGGAGCAAAATGGTCTTGTGATTGAAGAGATGATGTTTTACTTTCTTCAGGCAGCTCAGATCGATGACAAGGTGACGATTACACCAAGTATTATCGCTGAGACCAGACGTAGAGCGCATCTGGACCTTATGGTTACTCACGGAAATCATACCGTCTGCAAATCAGTCGTTGTGGTTAAGAAAACTTAGGAACGAATAAAAAATAAAAGATATAAAGAAAACGGAGAAAACAATGATTACATTAAAATCAGCACGTGAAATTGAAGCGATGGATAGGGCAGGGGATTTTCTTGCTAGCATTCACATTGGTCTACGTGACCTCTTGAAACCAGGAGTAGACATGTGGGAAGTAGAAGAGTATGTGCGTCGTCGTTGTAAAGAAGAAAATGTTCTTCCCCTTCAGATTGGAGTTGAGGGAAGCATTATGGATTACCCTTATGCGACATGCTGTGGCCTTAATGACGAAGTGGCACATGCCTTTCCACGTCACTATATTTTGAAAGATGGTGACCTCTTGAAAGTTGATATGGTCTTGTCAGAACCTATTGATAAGTCAGTCCTTGATGTGTCAAAATTGAACTTTGACAATGTTGCTCAGGTTAAAAAATACACGGAATCATATTCTGGCGGTTTGGCTGACTCATGTTGGGCTTATGCGATTGGAACGCCATCTGACGAAGTGAAAAAACTTATGGAAGTAACACGTGAGGCTATGTACCTTGGTATTGAACAAGCGGTTGTCGGTAACCGTATCGGTGATATCGGGGCAGCTATCCAAGAATACGCTGAAAGTCGTGGTTACGGTGTTGTTCGTGATTTGGTTGGACACGGAGTTGGGCCAACAATGCACGAAGAACCAATGGTGCCAAACTATGGGGTGGCTGGACGAGGTCTCCGTCTCAAAGAAGGAATGGTTTTGACTATCGAGCCAATGATTAACACTGGTACTTGGGAAATTGATACGGACCTTGAAACGGGTTGGGCTCACAAAACTCTTGACGGTGGACTTTCTTGTCAATATGAACACCAATTTGTTATTACTAAGGATGGTCCAGTAATTTTGACTTCTCAAGGCGAAGAAAGAACTTACTAATATGAAACGACAAGGCTTAATGGCCCGTCTCTTGGATAAACTCCAGTGGCGCCCTTTGCAGGTTTATCTTAGGCATTATCGTAGTGCAGAGATAGACATTTCAACTATCGCAGTGGCTTACTATCTCATTTTGACGGTTTTTCCGCTCATTGTCATTGCGGCCAATGTCTTTCCCTATCTGAATATTGATACGACAGATCTCTTGAAGTTTATGAATGAGCATCTTCCTAAGCAGTTTTATGCACCTGCAGCCAACGTTGTTCAGGATATCTTCTCGACACCTTCTGGACAGTTGTTGGGAGTTGCCTCTTTGACGGGATTCTGGACTATGATTAAGTCCTTGTCTTCACTTCAAAAGGCGATTAACAAGGTATATGGTGCCTCAGAACATCGTGATGTCTTTATTAGTCACATTATCGGTGGTTTCATGAGTCTGGTTATTTTGTTCCTGCTCACCTTTGCACTAATGCTGTCCACAATTATTCAGTCGGTCCTTCGAGTTATCAATCAGACCTATCCTATTGGTTCCAAGATGACCCAGCTTATTCTAAATAGTATTCAACCTCTGAGTATTGCAGTTGTCTTCCTGGGAATGATGGTGCTTTATTTCGTGCTTCCAAATGTGAAGATTCGAAAAATCCGTTACGTTATGCCAGGGACTATCTTTACGACTTTAGTGATTGGTTATTTAAGTAACTTGTTTGGAACCTACGTGATTCGTACCTTGAGTCGATTAGTTGACATCAAGTTATTTGGATCCATTATGATTTTCGTCTTCATGCTTTGGTTCATCTTTTTGGCCAGGATTTTGATTTTGGGCGCCGTCTTTAATGCGACCTATCAAGAACTTAGACAAGGTGAACTAAAAAGTAGAAGAGGAGATGTGATTACTATTATTCAGAGCTTTTCTGGAGATGGTAGTGACAGCAAAAAACACAAAAAACATGAGGATGATTCCTAGATGATAAAAAGAGCTTGGTGAGATCCAGGCTCTTTTGACGGGATTATTGATTTTTCGTAACTAATAAAAAACATTGATTATGGAGGAAAAATGAAAAAACAAACTGTTCGTGATTTAACACATATTGCTATTGTGGCAGCCCTTTATGTGGTCTTGACTGTCGTGCCACCCTTTAACTTAATTTCCTACGGTCCCTACCAGTTCCGAATTGCAGAAATGTTCAATCTTTTAGGATTTTATAATCGCAAGTATATCATTGCCGTTACTTTGGGCTGTGTGATTGCTAATTTCTTTAGCTTTAACATGATTGATGTGGTTGTTGGAAGCCTATCAACATTGGTCTTTGTTGGTTCAGGCGTTTATTTCTTTGATCGTTTTAAAAACCAAGACATTTTGGGTGGCCTTTTTGACAAGGCTCATGTTTTCTTTGCCTTTTACTTCTCATTCTTCATGGTGACGATTGCGGCTGAGTTGACCCTAGTTACTCAAGCACCATTTTGGGCAACTTGGTTCACTGTTGCTATGGGAGAATTGGCTTCACTTTTGGTTGGTGCAATTCTTATTAAGAAATTGGCCAAAGTCATTGATTTTGTTTCCTAAATTAACGTCTGTAAAGGCGTTTTTTTCTGCTTTTATGTTAAAATGTTCCTATGGAAAAACGAATGAAAGAGCTGGTTGCTAAACTTAACCAGTATGCAAAAGAGTATTATACGGAAGATAATCCATCGGTGTCAGATGCAGACTATGATAAGCTCTATCGAGAGCTAGTAGCTTTGGAGGCTGAGCACCCTGAATATGTTCAAGCAGATAGTCCTACGCATCGTGTGGGAGGTCTGGTTCTTGATGGTTTTGAAAAATATCAACATGAGTATCCGCTTTATAGTTTGCAGGATGCTTTTTCACGAGAAGAACTGGATGCCTTTGATCAGAGAGTGAAGGCCGAATTTCCTAATGCTGATTATATGGCTGAACTTAAAATTGATGGTCTCTCTATCTCGCTGACCTATGTGGATGGTGTTCTCCAGGTAGGTGCTACACGTGGTGATGGTTCTATCGGTGAAAATATCACTGAAAATGTCAAGCGTATCTCAGATATTCCTCTCAAGTTGGACCAGCCGCTTAATATTACCGTTCGTGGAGAGTGTTACCTGCCACGGGCTGAGTTTGAACGCATCAACATCCAGCGTCAGGAGAATGGTGAAGCCGAATTTGCCAATCCACGTAATGCAGCAGCCGGAACCCTTCGTCAGTTGGATACTAAAGTGGTTGCAGAGCGTCGTTTAGCGACTTTCCTTTATCAGGAAGCGAGTCCAACGGAGCGTCTCACACAAAATGATGTCTTGAATGAAGTGGCAGAACTAGGTTTCTCTGTTAATCCACGACGTATTGTCACATCATCGATGGATGAGATTTGGGACTTTATTCAAGCTGTTGGACAGGATCGCGATGACTTGGCTTATGATATTGATGGTGTTGTTATCAAAGTCAATAGTTTGGCTATGCAAGAAGAGCTAGGTTTTACAGTTAAGGCACCACGTTGGGCCATTGCTTATAAATTCCCTGCTGAGGAAAAGGAAGCAGAACTTCTCTCAGTGGACTGGCAGGTAGGTCGTACGGGTGTAGTAACGCCGACTGCTAATTTAACTCCAGTGCAATTAGCAGGGACAACGGTTAGTCGTGCTACTCTTCATAATGTGGATTATATTGCTGAAAAAGACATTCGTATCGGGGATACCGTTATTGTCTACAAAGCTGGTGATATTATCCCTGCAGTACTTCGTGTAGTAGAAAGCAAGCGTACAACGCAAGAACCGATGGAAGTACCGACGCAATGTCCATCTTGTGGCAGTGGTCTCTTACATTTTGAAGATGAAGTTGCCCTACGTTGTATTAATCCTTCTTGTCCTGCTCAGATTAAGGAAGGCCTCATCCATTTTGCCTCTCGTGATGCCATGAACATCGCAGGTATGGGACCTTCAGTGGTTGAAAAGCTCTTTAAAGCTGAATTGGTTAAAGATGTAGCTGATATCTATGGCTTGAACAGTCAGGATTTTCTCCATTTGGAAGGTTTCAAGGAAAAGTCTGCTGAGAAACTTTATGCAGCCATTCAAGCCTCAAAAGAAAATTCTGCAGAGAAATTGCTCTATGGTTTGGGTATTCGTCATGTCGGTGCCAAAGTTAGTAAGCAGTTGCTAGAAGCATTTGGAAGTATACAAGAGTTAGCAAGCGCAGATGTCGAGGCAATTGCTGCTGTAGATGGTTTAGGAGAGGTTATTGCCAAGTCCATCCAGCGTTATTTTGCCAAGGAAGAAGCTCAGGTTCTTCTTAAAGAACTGGAAACCTATGGGGTTAATTTGTCCTACCTTGGGCAAAAGGTAGCAGATGATGCCATCCTATCTGGAAAGACAGTTGTTTTGACAGGAAAATTGGAGCATCTTAAACGTAGTGAAGCAAAGGCAAAACTTGAAGCTCTGGGTGCTAAGGTGACAGGTTCTGTCTCTAAGAAAACAGATTTAGTAGTTGCTGGTAGTGATGCCGGAAGTAAGTTGGAAAAAGCACAAAGCCTAGGAATTGAAGTAAAAGATGAGGCTTGGTTGCTGGATTTATAGGAGTTCAATATGAAACAAAAACGTGCCCGCTTAATTTATAATCCAACATCTGGACAAGAAATTATGAAAAAAAATGTTGCTGAGGTCTTAGATATTCTGGAAGGCGCTGGCTTTGAAGCATCAGCCTTTCAAACAACACCAGATGAGAACTCAGCAAAAAATGAGGCCACTCGTGCGGCTAAAGCAGGCTTTGACTTAGTCATTGCTGCAGGTGGCGATGGAACAATCAATGAGGTTGTTTCTGGGATTGCCCCACTCAAAAATCGCCCACAAATGGCGGTTATTCCAACGGGGACAACAAATGACTTTGCACGCGCTTTAAAGATTCCAAGAGGAAATCCTGTTGAAGCAGCCAAGGTTATTGCTAAAAATCAAACCCTTCAAATGGATATTGGTCGTGCCTATGCTGATAAATACTTCATCAATATTGCAGCTGCGGGTTCCTTTACGGAACTAACTTATAGTGTGCCTAGCCGCTTAAAGACAGTGCTTGGTTATTTGGCTTACCTTGTTAAGGGGGCGGAGTTGTTGCCACAAGTTAAGAAGGTTCCTGTCCGCATTACGCATGATGAGGGTGTCTTTGAAGGTGGCCTTTCCATGATTTTCGTTGCCTTGACCAATTCAGTTGGTGGCTTTGAAACGATTGCCCCAGATGCTAAACTGGATGATGGTAAATTTACACTAATCATGGTTAAGACAGCCAACCTCTTTGAATTGGTAGACCTTATTCGTCAGGTTCTCCAAGGTGGTAAACACATCTACGACAAGAGAATTTCCTATATCAAAACGAGTTCGCTGTATATTGAGCCTCAGGGGAAAGATCGTATGATGATTAACCTAGATGGTGAATACGGTGGTGATGCACCTATCCAGCTTCAAAACCTTAAAAATCACATTGAATTCTATGCTAATATTGATGAGATTTCAGATGATGCCATCACTCTTCCAGATACAGATGAATTGGCCCTCGAAGCCATTGCACAAAAATTCAGTACAGAAGCTGAAAAAATCGAGAATGACTAATGTAAAACCTTTAAGCAACCTAAGACAGGTTGCTTTTTAAGTATATCTGTAGAAAATGACGTTTTCATTTGTTACAATAGAAAAAACTGGGAAATTGTTATATAGAATATTTAGAGGAGTAGATGTTTAATAAAGAAAGTAAACGTTATTTAAGTGATGATCATCTAAAGAATGGTGATCAGGTTTTCGAGTCGGCTTTTAGTAATCAAGGGCCAGAGTTTGAATCTGCTTTTCAGGAGGAAAAAGCTGAAAAGCGACATTTCTTTTTGACCTTTGTTTTGCCATTGATACTCTTAAGTGTGAGCTGGATGTCGGTCTTCTTATCTTGGAGGTATAAGCCGATAATTCTGTATCTGGCTGTAATTGTGGCTTGTTTTGTCCTTGCTATCATTCTCTTTAGAATGGGACAGAAGCGAGGTAGATTTCTCTTTACCGCAATCGTGCTTGCCCTGATTGGATTATCCTTCTTTGCAACTTTAGGTGGTTCTGTCTATCGAGGGGCTATGAAGAAATATAGGCTGATTCAGCAAGTGTCTCAGTCAGATCTTGATGAGGAGAAACCCGATAGTGATGATCCAAAAAACTACGAAGATAAGTCTGCGATTTATAATTGGACGGAAGAAGATTTTGAAAATCTGAAACCCAAGGTTGATACCTTACGTTCGATTATTAAAAGTCATGGTAAGGGCAATTACGTCGAAATGGAATCAAGTGGTCTCAAGGTGAGATACGAACGTGGAGATGGTAATGAGTATATTGATCTCTCTTTTGTGAAGGACGAAAAGGGACGCTTTGTTTATGATGGTGGAACAGCGACTTATCCACTTGATGGCGTCACTGAAGTTGATAACTATAGCAGTAATTGGACTGAGGAGCAGATAAATAGCTTACGTACCAAAGACCAAGCTTATTTTGGTCCAACAACATCCTTGTCTGAGGTCATTAGGGAACATCCTCAGGCAAAAGGTGCTTGGAGAAGTATAAAGGTCCATTCATCAGGAATCATGCATAAGTCAGTTGATCTTAATTACACTGATCAGAATAGTCCTATTGAGAAAGCACAATTGTTAAGACTCTCTTTTGAGTATAACGAAAAGAAAAAGGACTATTATTTGAGCTATAATTCTGTGGATCGTGGCCACTGGTGATGACTATCTATGATAATTAATAACTAGACAGCAATTTTTTAGTAATAAGAGGTTTGATTATAAAGGGGGATTTTATAATGACAGCATCAAAAACCAAACGTCTCTTGTACTTTATGTCCGAATTAGAAAAGGGAAATGACATTTCGAAAACGGACTACCTGGCTCGCTTTGGCATTAGTGAGCGTACGCTTAAAGAGGATGTGAGTGAGCTCAAGGAGAACTTGACTGAACTCCGTCCAAATATGAAGGTTAAGTATTCCAGAAAATACGGTTCCTATCATGCTCAGTATGAACAAGGCTACGGTAACCTTAAATACAATCAGGCAGTTATCCTATCTAAGATTCTTTTAGAGAGTCGAGCTCTTCGAAAGGATGAAGTAGCAGAGATAATCAACATCTTTGTTGAGAGGGCTGTAGACGACAAGGAGCGCAGACGTATCAAGCGATTGACTGAGCTAGAACTGGATAGTTATCAAGAACTTAAGATTTATCAGGAACAAGATAAGTCACTCTTACCAGCTATTTCAGCTATTTTCGATGCCATAGTGGACCAACGTCCATTGTCATTTAGTTACCGTAAGCCAGGAGAAAAAGTGGAGGAATATAAGGTCTTTCCAATTTCAGTCATTTTTGACAACCACTATTTCTACTGTATTTCTTACAAACTGGATGACAACCTTACTTGTGATTATAAGTTCTCTGAAATCCGTTATTTCCGTGTGGATCGTTTCCAGACCATTCATAAATCCGAAAATGATTTGGCTTTCACGCTCAGTCCAGAACAAAAAGAACGTCTTATTACAGATGAGCAGGTACGTTATCAGGCTTTCTCAATGCTTTCTGGTAACGAGTGGGCTCGAATTACCTTTGAGTATAAAGGACTTTACCGTGATGTCTTGGAATCCGATATTCCAAAACTAAAATTGCTTGAAGAAAGCACTAGTGATGGTGTTGATCAGGTCCGTTATGAGATTGAAACCTTTAGTTTATTAGGTTTTCAAAAGTATATTCAACGCTTTGATGGGGATTTTGTGTTCCTCAAGATTGAATCAATAGATAACAAATGAAAAAGGCCTTCGGTTATCCGAATGCCTTTTTAAATCTGACAAAAATAGTACAATTGTGTTAAAATAGGAGTACGGAAACGTTATCATTTCCATAAGGAGGGAAAATATGAAAGAAAAGAAAAAAGAAATGCAAAAACAAGTCTTAACTCTTTTAGGAATCTTGATTTTTGCCTTTGTCAATGTGTTTATCTTTGATAATAAGATGGGCGTTGGTTTTTCTGCCTTCTCAACTATCACCCTGATGAGTATTGGACTCTTGTCTAAGCGCACCAGTCTGCGAGTTTTGGCCATTATTTCCTATCTCATCAATGTGGTAGCAGCCGTTTTTGGCTTCAACTACGTTGGTTTTCTAACAGCAGTTCAAGCCATTGAACTTATCTTCGTTATCTGGTATCTTTACCCACGTGACACGTTTTTGAGACGAGATACAACTGATAAATACACTTACCGCTATCGTTGGATTCATTTGCTCTTGACGGTTTTAATCTCAATTGGAGGTTATATCGTTTTTACAGTTGTTTCTAGTATTTGGAATGGTTCCTTCCTAGAATACGGTGGGAACACAGCTCTCATCTTTGCCATGCAATATTTACTCTTTTTGAGTATTACCAAGTCAAGGGAAGATGAACCGACCAAGGTTGCCCATTTGTTCCAAAAGGAACGCCGTACTAAGGAAATGAAAGCAGCAATAGAGGCTGAACGCCAAGCCAAAGAAAGAGCACTTGCACAAGCTTTCGAGGTACCTTTAAAGGCACCTAGTCAAACGGCTGCAAAATTTGGTAACAACATGATCAAATTTGCATCTGTCTGGCTTTTGGTAATGGATATGTCCATCTTGGCTTATTTCTTCCGACCAAATGATGTTGGCTTCAGCTTTGGTGCTTTCTTTGTGCTATTGACCATTGTCTTGTCCTTGATTTTCAAATCTGAGGAAGACAAGGAGGATGTTTTCTCTATCATCTATCACAAGGTCCGTCCTATTCAACCTATCTTCTTCATTTTACTTTTGATTGCCCATGCGCATAAGTTCAGCTACGGTGCTGCTTACGCTCTCTTGTTCTCAGCTGCTTATTTCTTCTGGGCTATCAATAAGATTAATATGAAGACCCTCTTGACCTTTACAGTCATCATTTATTTCTTCCCAGTCTTTGGTTATCTCTCTAACCCATACCGTCTGGGTGCTGAAAATCTTAAGATGGTAGGTGAACTGGTGACAGATCGTGAGAAGTCTAATACCTTCTATCTCGGTCATTATTGGTCACTTCTAGGTCTACAGAGTGATGGTGAATATGAAGGAGTCCCTACTTCTTGGCAGGCTGCGAAGTTCGCTGATATTCAAACATTATCTGATGATAGTGACATCACTTCAGGTGTCTTCCAAGTGAATAGTCACAATGATTATGATTATGATTTACATTTAACAAATAACAAGGGCACCATTGAGGTTACAACTGGCTCTGGAAAAGATAAGAAAGAATACCAGTTCACTGACTTTGCCAGAACTTATTATCGATATGAAAAATTGAAAAAAACGGATAACCAAAAGCGTTATAAAGATTTTTACAAGGTAGGTACTGTTTCGACTGAGTTGGGAACTTATAATCTTTATCTTGAAATGAATCAAGATTGGGTTGATGAGTATCAAAAAGATCCTACTAATGTTGACTACCGTTTGCTTATCTCTGGTGACAAATTGACACCAAAAGAAGCTTACAAAAAAGCATATCATTACTAAAAAATATCTCTGCACATTGCAGAGATATTTTTGTTTTGGTCAGTCTTTGTAACCACGTTTGATCAACTCTCGGACAAGAACAGCACCCAGGATTGAAGGAACTAATTGTCCTAGGAGGAGATTAATAACGAGAGCAAAATAAGGAAGTTTGAGTAAGGCACTAAGCCAGATTGGTACCACTAAGGCAGGAACGAGTAGGATTGGGAGAATAATCAACCAGCTAGATAACTTAGCTTTACGGATGAGGTAGATGCTACCAGTTGCCAAAAAGCTAGCAAAGAAGCCGCCGACCACATCAATCAAGCCCAATCCGCCAAAAGAGTTAGCAATAGCATTGGCAATGCTGATAGGGAATACCAAAAATGGGAAGATGTAGGTTAATCCATATAAAGCGGTGGCCAGACGCATCTGAACCGCACCAAAGGAAATGGCTTGAGACACAAAGAGGATAGCGATGTAAAGAGCCATCATAATAGCTGACAGAACGAGCTTTTGAGTGGTATTAAGTTTGGTTTTCATAATTTCTCCTTAATTGGGCATAGTAAAAGAGTAGCAGGTCTACTCTTTTTGTGATTTAGGTCTAGAGTTATTTTATAAATCAATCTCTAAGACAATAGGTGTGTGGTCTTGACGATCACCAGAGTCAATCATGTCTGATTTTGTGACCTTGTCGGCAATACGATTTGAAGTCAACCAGTAGTCAATTCTCCAGCCTGTATTGTTGATTTTAGATGTTTTACTACGTTGGGCCCACCAAGTATAAGCTCCTGTAACATCGCCATTGAGGTGACGGTAGGTATCTGTGAAACCTTTGGCAAGGAGGTTAGTGAAACCAGCACGTTCTTCATCTGTGAAGCCTGGTGAACGGCGATTACTTGAAGGATTAGCCAAGTCGATTTCCTTGTGGGCAACATTGTAGTCACCAGTCGCAAGCACTGGTTTCTGAGCGTCCAATTCAGCTAGGTAATCCGCATATTTTTCATCCCAGATTTGACGTTCAAGCAGACGTTTGAGGCCATCACCAGCATTTGGTGTGTAGACCTGTGTCACAAAGAAATTGTCAAATTCGAGAGTGATGATACGCCCTTCACAGTCCATGGTTGAAGGTGCTCCGATTTCAGGATAGGTAATGACTGGATTCAGTTCTTTTTTATACAAGAACATGGTTCCAGCATAACCTTTACGGGCAGGTTCAACAGATGAACGCCAAGTATTGTCATAGTCAGGGAAGTAGTCTTCCAAGATTTGCAAATGCTTTTTAGTCGGACCTTTAGCAGACAGTTTTGTCTCTTGAATAGCAATGATGTCTGCATTTTCAGCGACCAAGGTGTCGATAACAGCGCGTGATAATTGAGCGCGTGCAGAATCACTAGTAAGGGCGGCATTTAGTGAATCAATATTCCAAGAAATTAATTTCATGTGTACAGTTTCCTTTTTTGAATCTTTCCTTTCTATTGTAGCAGAAAATAAGGTGTCAGGCGAGTTATGGGTTTGATAAGGGAAGCTAGGAGGAGTATACTTATCTTAGATTGAGAGGTGACAATCAATGAAAAAACAAACACGCATTTATGGTTTGTTTTGGGTTCTCTTTTTGCTACAAATCATTCTTACAATCATGATTTGGTGGTCACAGGGGCTAGTGCTTCCTCTGGTCGTTTTACCGGGGTTGAGTTTCTACTTCCTGCTTTATTTAAGGTATCTCTTAGGCTACAACCTTAAGCAATCTCCCTCAGAACCTTTATTTGTTCTTCGTAGATTTGGTCTTGGAACTAGTTTAAATCCTCAAAATCCTCTGGGTTATAAGCTTAGTCTCCTAGTGGTCATGGGTGTTTTAGTTCTTCTTTTCTGCCTAACCCTATTAGCCTTTCTTGGAAAATAGAGTTTTAGGCTTTTTCATTTGTAATTATCACTAATTAGTGATAATGTTGTTCTCATAACAAATAAAAGAATTACTGGAGGAAAGATTTATGACGATTGAACTTGGCATTTCAACTTTTGGAGAAACAACCCTTCTAGAATCAACTGGAAAACCTATCTCTCATGACCAACGTATTCGAGAACTCGTTGAAGAAATTGAATTGGCGGATCAAGTTGGACTAGACATTTATGCGATTGGAGAGCATCACCGTGAAGATTTTGCAGTGTCGGCACCGGAAATTGTTCTTGCAGCAGGTGCTGTGAATACCAAGAAGATTCGTTTATCTAGTGCAGTAACCATTTTGTCATCTATTGACCCGGTTCGTGTCTATCAGCAGTATGCAACCATTGATGCTCTGTCAAATGGCCGTGCAGAAATCATGGCGGGTAGAGGCTCCTTTGTTGAGAGTTTCCCACTTTTTGGCTATGACCTGTCAGACTACGATGAACTTTTCAATGAAAAACTAGACATGCTTCTGGAAGTGAAAAAGCAGACGAATTTAACCTGGCGAGGCAAGCATACTCAGTCTGTTGACAATCGCCCTGTGTATCCGCGAGCAGTCCAAGATGATTTTCCAATATGGGTAGCGACAGGTGGTCACATTGAGTCGACCATTCAAATTGCGGAAAAAGGTCTGCCAATTGCCTATGCTACAATTGGAGGAAATCCAAAGGCCTTTGCAAAATTAGTTGAGGTTTATAAGGAAATTGGTTCTCGAAATGGTTATTCGGATGAACAACTTAAGGTGGCTGCTCATTCTTGGGGTTGGATTGAAGAAAATAATTTCCAAGCGATAGAAAATTATTTTTATCCAACGAAACAAACGGTGGATAACATTGCTAAAGATCGCCCACACTGGTCTGAAATGACTAAAGAGCAGTACTATGCTAGTGTTGGACCCAACGGAGCCATGTTCGTTGGTGACCCTGCTCGCGTTGCTCAAAAAATCATTCGTCTTATTGAGGATTTACAGCTAGATCGCTTCATGCTTCATCTCCCGATTGGTTCTATGCCACATGAAGACGTTCTAAAGGCTATTAAACTTTATGGTGAAGAAGTGGCGCCGATTGTTCGTCGTTATTTTGAAAATAAAGGTTAATAGCTTGAAGGTAAACCTCAAGTTCTCTCTACTATTGTCATCATCACTGTTCTATGATAGGATGGAAGATAATTGATAAAGAGAAGAGGAAAATTATGCGAAAGCTGTCAGAAGCAGAATGGATAAGTCGTTTTGAGCAAGTTCAGGGGCGTAAACCGAAACCTGATGAATTACAATTAGCTTATCAGTCTGGCCTTATTGGAATCTCGAAAAATTATAATTATATCTATATTCTTCTGGGGGCTCTAGTAGCAATCGTAGTTGGCATTGGCTTGACTCTAGTCTCTAGTTCAATGAAGAACGTCAAACAGACCAAGTCATCTGCCACAGTGGCTAGCTCGATATTTTCATCGACAGAGAAGGCTAGTGCCACATCAAGTACTTCATTGGCCGAAAATCCGAAGACAAGTGAATCTAGCAGTGCAAGTATTGACACACCTGATGCTAACCATGCTAAGGAAGCCTATACTGAAAATCCACGTTGGACCAATGACAAAGCTAGTCAACTTGCTAGTTTGATGGTTTCTTGGGGCAATCAGATGAATCAGCCTGGATACAAAGAAATCACCAATGAGGCTTCTTCTTTGCCTATCCGTTGGATGTCGGACCATAACCAGACTGTGGATGCTACATATGCTGCAAATGGTAATAGCAGTGCTGAGTATACCATTGTTTCCGTTTACGAGAGATGGGAAAATGTATCTGTTCACCGTTATTTCTTTACCATCAAAAAAGATGGAACTCCCTTTGTTCTTTATTCACCAACTACCAATGGTGGTGTGTATTATGTCAAAGAAACAGAAAATGCAGACCTTAAATCAGGATATGCAGACATTGTAAACAATTAAAAAACTAGGAATCCGACTGGATTCCTAGTTTTTACTTTGAAGACGAGTCAAGCTGTGCTCAGCTCGTCTTCAGTTATTCGCTCTTATTTAACCTTCTTAGCTAACATGGTTGCAAATTGAAGGGCGATGGGATTGCCATATTCATCCAAACGGTGAAGGTGACCAAGATTTTCATTATACTTGACTAACTCCCAGTCACTATAATAATTTTTCAACTCCCCCTCTTCAAATGTAAATGGGAAAGGCATGGTACAAGGGTGTTCCTCGGTATCCATGGCACAGACAATTAGATTGTAACCACCAACGACAGTACGCTCTTGCATATTCTTGATAATAGCCGGAATTTGATCGGGATCAAGGAACATAAAGACTACTGTTGAGAGGATGAAATCAAAGGTTTCAGACTCAGGAAGAGCAGCAGCATTGATATCGTAGTAGCCAGCTCTAACATTGTAATTTTCCTCATCTGCAATCATTTGGATGCGTTGTGTAGCTTCGTTATTAACATCAACGGCTGTAACATCATGCCCAAGAGATGCCAAATAAAGAGCGTTACGACCGTGACCACAGCCTAGGTCAAGGGTACGACCAGGTTTGATATGGCCAGATTGGACTGCTTCAAGAACCTCGGAGTGGGCCTTAGTGTCATACTTTTTAGCCATGTAGTCTTCAGGTTTACAGTAAAAAGAAAGATAGCATTCCAAATCATCTGAAGCAGCAGCGATGCGATGCCAAGCTTGTGGTTCAACAAAAGGAATCTCTGTCTCGGAGGTAAAGAGGTGCTCTGCAGTAACCTCTCCCTCTTCGTCTAATTCGTAGAAGTGAAGAGATCCCGATAGAATGGTCAATTTAGCCCAAGTTCCCACCTTAGTATTGTGTTTTTGCGTCACCATTTCTGGAAGTGTTGTAGCTGTCCAGTTTGGTAAACGTTTGTAGCAAAGAAGTTGCTGATCTATAGTCATTTTATGAGTTCCTTTCAAACGGTATGGCTCTATTATAGCAAAAGTATGGAAAAAGAAAAAAGGCCTAGCCGGGTGAGCTAGACGATTTTCTTGTGAGAGATCTGATAATCTAGGAATGGGGAAAAGTGTTTGGGGAAGATAGGTATAAATGTTAAGAAGGGTTCCTAGACTATTTAGAAAACATTTATGAGAACAATAAGTTTTAAATGATAAAACATTTATCTATAACTCATTAGGTCTCTCTTTACATTATCTATTGTACCAAAAAAAATCAGAGAAAACTTACATATTTTTAAAATATGTAAGAAAAAATCATGAACAGTCATTTTCTGATCTTGAATGGTAATTTTGTGAGAATTATTTTGAACGATTACTAATCTACTAGGTTAATATCAAGGCCTATGTGCTTTAGATACAATAAAAAACGCCTAGCTGCTGTTGCTAGACGTTCTTTATTAGGAGAGATCTGGAAATCTAGGAATGGGGGAAAAGTGTTTGGGGAAGATAGGTATAAATGTTAAGAAGGGTTCCTAGACTATTTTTATTCTGTTTATGAGAATAATGAGCAAAAACTAACAAAGTTGAGTTTTCTAACTCATCCGGTCTCTCTTTACATTTTCTATTTTACCAAAAAAAACGGAGAAAACTTTACATATTTTTAAAATATGTAAGAAAAAATCATGAACAGTCATTTTCTGGTCTTGAATGGTCATCTCACTTGTATCAAAAAAGCAGAACCTGATAGGTCTGCTTATAAATTGTAGTGATGGTGTAAGAACTTAAATCTTGCTATAGAGTTTCTTAACATTGTTAATATCAACTGGTTGGATACTTGTCTTACCACCTTTGGGTTCCATTACAGAGGCAACAGCACTGTTGTGCTCAAGTCCAATTGAGTGGCCTAATTCGTGTTGCGCAGTGTTAAGGAGTTTTCCACCATTCTTTTGATAATAATTGTTTTGAACATGGAAGGTGTTCAAGTAAACAGTAGCGTTACTATATTGCTTAGTTGGGAGGTAGTAAGTAGAGTAGGTAACCCCAAGAGGAGCTGCTACATTACCTTCATAACGTTCATCAGCAATGATGTTAGCTTTCTGTTTATCGTTAGTGAGCAAGAAATTAAAGGCACCAGTGTTATTCCAAGAAGTGATAGCTTGTTTGTAGGCATTCACGATTTCAGGATTTTTAGCATTGATGAAGACTGTTGCTTCCTTAGTTGACCAGTGAGGAGTGTCGTAATTCTCTTTTACCAGTTCGTTATTCTTTTGCCATACTTGAGCAACTCGGTCCACTGGCTTAGCAGGTTGGATAGGAGTAGCTTTAGGAGCTGTAGGTTTAGTGACAGTCGTTGTTGGCTTTTTAGGTTGTGTCGTTGTAGAAGGCGCTGGTTTGTTTACAACAGCCGTTGGTTTCTTAGGTTGTGTTGTAGGTTTGTTAGCGACTGTGGCTGGTTTTTTAGGTTGACTAACAGCAGGAGTTGATTGTTTAGGTTTTGGAGTAGCTGTTGTCGTGGGCTTTGTAGAAGGTGTTAATGGTTTTGGAATATAAGTAGATAGAATCTTATGAACGTTACCATTGTTAATTTCTGTTGATACCCATGTAGCACCATCTTTTGACCAGGTTTGTGCTTGAGCGACAGTTTCGGTCTTTGGTTCAGAGTGATTTTCTACAGCCTTATGATTGCTATCTGTATTTGTCGGAATTCTAGTCTCATAGGTTTTGCTACCAGTCTGGCTGTCGACAGTACTGCTAGCTGTTTGACTATCTTGTTTCAATTCCTCAAAAGTCGGAGTATTTGTGGGCGTTTGTTCATAGTCATTTTCATGTGTATGAATATCATCCACAGAGGTATGTGACACAGTAGTAGGTGTTTCACTAGATACACCTGTTTGAGTGATGGTATTGGTATTTGTAGCTGTTTCAAGTTCAGAAAATGTCATAGCCTGGTTAGGATCTGAAACATAGGTTTGATCCGCAGAGGCATGCTGAGGATTTCCCACAAGAAAAGCACTAATGATACCGACAGTTGCAAGGGTTAAGATAGTCTTTGTCTTAGTCCCTTGCGTTTTAAAAGAACGTAACATAACTTTCTCCTTTTTAATATAAAACAAAAACAGCTCTCATGATAACATCTAAAAATGAAGATAAAGTGACAAGTAGATAACAATTGTTTTATAAATGAAATGAGGTGAGTTAAAAAGACTTTATGCTGTAAAAAAAGGAATATTATCCGATTAATTATGATAAAATGTTAAATAGGTATATTAAAGTATATTAGAAAGAAAGAGGGAAATAAGATGCTTTCTATTATCGTCCTTGAAGATGATGCCTTGCAGCGTCATCGTGTTAGTCGTTTATTGGACGAAGCAGTTGAGGAGTCGAAGGCCGTTGTTGATGGGATTACCTTTTATGAGCAAGGTCAGGAATTGTTAGATGCTGATAGAGGTTCGGGTAAATCCATGGTTTATCTTTTGGATATTGACCTTAAAAATCAAACGAAGCAGGGACTAGATATTGGGCTTGAAATCCGTAAGGAAGACTTGAAAGCACAAATCGCTTTTGTTACGGCCTACTCTGAGTTTATGCCCTTGACCTTCCGTTATAAGATTCAAGCTCTGGACTTTGTTGATAAATCCATGGAAGATGCAGATCTTAAGAGAGCCTTGGTAGAACTTTTAGATTTTGCGTATTCGCAGGTTGAACAAGAAACCAAGGCACAGAGTCTAACGGTAAAAACGGATAAAAATGATGTTAATATTCCTTATGATGACATTTTATACATTGAAACAGCCCCTGTGCCACATAAGTTGATCGCTCACACCAAGTCAAACCTAGTAGAATTCTATGGAAAAATTGCAGAAGTAGCGAAATTGGATGATATTTTCTTCCAAACGCATCGCTCTTTTGTTATCAATGTGAGTAATGTGACAAGTGTGGATCGTACGGCTAATATGGTCTTCTTTGAGGGAGACGAGTCATGCCTCCTATCGCGGACACGTAAAAAGGAACTTTTGGAACGATTGAAAAATCGTTAAGGCTCAGATTTTCCCCTTCTTCTCTAATCATTATTGAAAGTTTTCTGAAATTCGAGATAATTATTCAATTTTATCTCATATAATAGCAGGAAGTGTGCTAAAATAGTAATGTGGTTTTTTACTGCTTATTTAAGATTACTAGAAGGAGGTGGCTAACCATTAAATGATGCTCAATTTGCAAATTGCATTAGAATATCTTTTGCATTTCATCGTCATACAGTGGATTTACGAAAAGACCAGCTTGGTCAAGATACCACGTATGATTATTCCTATTGCGTTCTTAGTTGAATGTATAGGGGGGATACTGGGGATGTCATATAATGTCGGTTTGTCCTTTATGACACCGTTCTACCTTCTTTTCTATGCTTATTTCTATGGCAAGGAAAGAACCACCAATATGTTGGCATTTTATGCTTTCTATCCTCTTGTTCTTTATCTTTTGATTTTTAATGGTTATGCCTACTTTTTGATGCCGGGATTTGGTATCACATCGGATTTCCTTAACAAAAGTTATCTTTATTTCATTTTCTTTGACCTTTTAATTATTCCAACATTTGTCGCTCTTTCCAAACTTCTTAATATTGATTTTAAATATTTGAGGGTCTTGGAGCGAGATCGCAAATTTGGTCGGATAATGTTTTTCACTAACTTTGTTTTGATTAGTTATGTGATTATGAACTATTCCGTAGTTGTGGCTTCGCGTTTCTTTGATTTGTACTATGCTGGCCATATTATAACCTTGATTGGCTATATAGCGATTCTTTATGCTGTTTACAGTGTCAATAGATACGCAGATGAGTACTTTGAAAATGAGCGAAGAAAAGAAAATCGTCGTCACTTGGATGACCTAGAGAAGTATTCTGAACAAGTCGAAAGTCTTTACGAAACGTTACGCAGTTTCCGTCACGACTATACTAATGTCATGATTTCGCTTAATGAAGCCATTCAGATGAAAGACATCGACCAAATCAAGATGATTTATGATAGTGTTTTGAAAGATTCTGCATCAGATTTGAAGCAGCAAAAGTTTGATTTGGCAAAATTAACTCGTGTGACCAACATGCCGCTTAAGAGTCTGTTGTCATCTAAAGTAGCCGAAGCTTTTGATAAAGGTATTCAATGTCATGTTGAGGTTGAAGAGGGCGTCTTCTTCACAGATATGCGTCCACTCGACTTGATTACAATCATATCCATTCTTTGTGATAATGCTATAGAAGCTACTGTATTAGCAGATGAACCAAAATTATCTATCGCTATCTTTAAGATGGAAAATCAATCCGTTATTGTTGTTGAGAATTCAACTAAGGAAGCTTCTATTGATGTAGCTCCTTTGAAACAAAGAGGATTTTCAACAAAAGGAACAGGTCGAGGATTGGGCTTGGCAAATATCGAAGAGATTCTCTTTAGATACGATAATGTCACGCTTGAAACGGAATCAGCACAACACCGTTTTGTCCAATTATTGTCTATTACACCAAAAGAAGATTAATGGGGATTTAATAAGAATTTTTAGAATTCTTGTTAATCCCTATTTTTATGTTAAAAAGTATGGTAAAATAGGGAAGTTAATCATGTGTTTTTTAATTCAGGGGGATTTATTATGTTGAAAGACGAATGGTTAGAGTACTTTGAGGCTGTGAATGGCCGAAAACCAAGACCAATCGACTTTAAAGAAGCCTTGGAACGAGGAGAGTTTGTTCTTTCTGAAGGTGCAGAGGCTCACCAAGTAGCTGATCAAGGAGAATCATCAGCTGACCAACAGTTTGAAGAAGGAACCGCAACTGCCAGAGCACTAGCCCAGTCTCAGAAAGAGCGTGACAACGCGCAAGAGGCTATGGCAAATGCGGCCCAAGAAAAGAGGAAGGCCCTATCTCAAGAGACTGTTGGTCAAGTAAGAACCATTCAGTCGGGCCGTCAGGCTGAGGATATTCAAAAAGAAGAGGAACAACGCAAACGCGTCGCAGAGGCTAAGGAGCGTTTGGCAAGTTATGCGCCAACCCGTCCAGATGCAGGAAATCATTCTGTTAATACCTCGAATGAACCTAATCAATCTATTCCAGTTTTCAGTAACCAAGCACAGCATCTTGGATTGTCTGAGGATTTGACAAAACTTGATCAAAAGGAAGAAAAAGCAGCTAAGAAGCTTGCTCGTCAAGCTGCTCGTGATAAGAAAAAGGCTGAAAAATTAGCTGCTAAAGCTAAATCTAAGGAAGAACAGACAGTTGCCAAACTAGAAAAGAGATTGGAAAGTCAGGTTCGTCTTCTAGAAACGATTCAAAACGCTAATCAAAAATCGCAAAAGGCCAAAAATTGGGGCAAAGGAGCCTTGATTTCTAGTCTTGTTGCTGTTGTTTTGATGTTGCTCGTCGGTGGTGTATATGGTTTTTGGCGTAATGCTTCGGGGAACATTGAGGGGACTTGGGAATTAAAATCGTCTAAGGTCTTGGACGAAAATTCTGGAAAGTTAACCAATGCTCTGAAAGAACATGAAGATAAAGATGAAATTTACGTCTCTTTCCTTAAAGTTGATCAGTCTAATAATTTACAAACACATTCTTACTTCTATAAAAAAGGTGAGGAGGATCAGCCTACTTTTACAGCTTCAGATTATTTGAAGGAATATCAAGTTGTTGATCAGTGGAATAAATCGATCACCTATACTAAAGAAGTTTCAGAATTTAAACGTGAGTTGACTAAAGTTGTCTCGCAACTTTATCCTAATGCAGATAAGAATCTAGTAGATTACTATATTTCGGATAACGTAGATAACTACCGACTCTACCGTAAAGGGAAACGCACCAAGTCTTATACTGTAAATAAAGATACCTTGGTTGTTTCTACCTACAACGAGGATGGCAAGTTGACCAGTCGTGATACTTACGAGAAAGTGTCGAAGGCAGCTGCTAAGGGTTTAGAAGCTGAATATGCTGAAGCAAAGGTAGCTTATGAAAAAAATCATAAGACTACAGCTAAGAAATAGTCGAAAAGGAAGTTAGAGTTTGACTCTAACTTTTTTTGTAGAAATTTTAAGTCTGTCAAGTTTTTTTCTTGACACATAAAAATGATATGGTATACTAGTTAAGGTCGAGGGGCGATAAGTGCCCCCACCATAATAAAAAACTAAAGAAAAGAGATATTAAAAATGGCAGTAAAAATCCGTTTGACTCGTATGGGTTCTAAGAAAAAACCTTTCTACCGTATTAACGTTGCAGATTCACGTGCTCCACGTGATGGACGTTTCATCGAAACAGTTGGTACTTACAACCCACTCGTTGAAGAAAACCAAGTAACACTTAAAGAAGAACGTGTTCTTGAGTGGTTGTCTAAAGGTGCACAACCTTCAGATACAGTTCGTAACATCCTTTCAAAAGAAGGCGTTATGAAGAAATTCCACGAATCAAAATTCTCAAAATAATTTTTTAGCCTATGGATACCATTGAAAATCTTATTATCGCTATCGTTAAACCTTTAATTGCTTCACCAGATCAGTTGACCATCAAAATTATTGACGGTCCTGAGTTTTTGGAGTACCATCTTGATCTTGCCCCAGCCGATATTGGGCGTGTTATCGGGAAAAAAGGACGTACTATTACGGCGATAAGAGCGATTGTCTATTCGGTACCTACTCAAGGTAAAAAAGTTCGTCTTGTTATTGACGAAAAAGAGAAAGCTTAAGAGGTGACCCTAGGGTTGCCTTTTTTGCATATTTTGGTTATACCTAGAAGTCTTTGGTATAATAAGAGCGTCAAAGCATTAAGCTCAAGGAAAAACTAGAAATCTAGTTTAGAGGTCAGCTTAATGACTAAGTTGAAGCATTAGCCTAAAAAAGGAGTAGTTATGACTTATCAGGAAGCGTTGGATTGGATTCATGGACAATTAAAATTTGGCATCAAGCCTGGCTTGGAGCGTATGGCTTGGATGCTTAAAGAGTTGGGAAATCCACAAGATAATCTCAAGGCTGTGCATATCGTGGGAACAAACGGCAAAGGGTCTACAGTCAATGCCCTACAAACCATTTTTACCCAGGCGGGATATGAGGTTGGAACTTTTACCTCACCCTATATTATTGACTTCAAGGAACGAATCTCTCTTAACGGTCAGATGATTTCAGAAGAGGACTTACTTGACCTGGTTAATCGTGTGAAGCCTGTGGTTGAACGTCTACCAAAAGAGACAGAGCATGAAAATGCGACAGAGTTTGAAATTATCACAGTCTTGATGTTCCTCTATTTTGGTCAGATCCATCCTGTGGATATCGCATTCATTGAAGCGGGAATGGGTGGTCTTCATGATTCGACTAATCTCTTTAAGCCCTTGGCAGTCCTGTGTCCATCGATTGGTTTAGATCATCAGGCTATTTTGGGAAATACCCATGCTGAAATTGCAGCAGAAAAAGCTGGTGTTTTGAAGAATGGGGCTCCCTTTATTTATGCGACTGACCGTACTGATGTTCGAGATGTTTTCGAGAAGAAGGCGCGTGAAGAAGGTTCTAAGACCTATGAGCTGGGGAGAGATTTCACAGCTGAAGGGTCAAGCCATTCCTTTGATTTTACCTATGGAGAGCAAAGGTTAGATGATATAGCCTTGGCTATGGCCGGTCAACACCAAGTGGCAAATGCTAGCTTGGCTATCATGGCTTCTTTATTGCTTCAAAAAGATTATCCTAAAGTAACTCTTGAACTCATAAAGAATGCCCTGGCTCATGCCCATTGGCGAGGTCGAACAGAATTTTTAAGACCTAATCTCATGATTGATGGTGCTCATAATAATGAGAGTGTTAAAGTTTTGATTGACTTGTTGCAATCAGAGTATGCCAATAAGGAGATTGAACTTCTCTTTGCAGCGATTGATACCAAGCCTATTGACGGTATGCTTGCCCAACTAAAATCGGTTGGTGACTTGACTGTAACGAGTTTTGACTATCCAAACAGTGTTAAATTAGATAAATACCCAGAGGCCTATAAGCAGGTACCAGACTTCAAAACATGGATTAAAGAACATATGACGACTGACAATAAGAAACTTTATGTGGTAACGGGATCTCTATACTTCATTTCTCAGGTCAGAAAATGGGTTTTAGAGCAGGAAAGTGATGGTTAAGACTTGAAAGATAACATTTAGGGGCGTATAATAGCCCTCGTATGTTTTAAAAGTAAGGAGATCGCAATGTTTCAACGTCTGAAAAACATTTTAATCGGTGAACCTTTAACTCATGATGATAGTGGTGATGAACACTTATTGTCCAAGATTCAGGCCTTGGCCATGTTGTCGAGTGATGCACTTTCATCTATCGCCTATGGTCCAGAGCAGGTCGTCTTGGTTCTGACAGCTGTGTCTAGTGCGGCTATTTGGTGGTCAATCCCTATTGGGCTTTTGGTTCTCGTCCTTTTGGCCAGTCTTACCATTTCTTATAGACAGGTTATCAAAGCCTATCCTCAAGGTGGTGGCGCCTATATGGTAACGACGGAAAATCTGTCTCCTAAGTTTGGCTTGATAGCTGGTGGTAGTCTTTTGGTCGATTACATGTTGACGGTTGCTGTTTCAGTGGCCTCAGGTGCAGATGCCATTACTTCAGCCCTTCCCTTCCTGCATCCTTTCAATCTTGAAATATCAATGATTTTGGTGCTTGTTTTGATGGTTATGAACCTTAGGGGAATGCGTGAATCGGCAAAATCTTTGATGATACCAGTTTATCTCTTCATTGTTTCGACGCTCTTCTTGTTGGGATTTGGTTTCTTTCAAATTTTAACGGGTCATATGCCTTACGCAGCCACAGCACATTTAGGACAACCAATTACAGGTGTATCATTGATTCTTATTTTAAGGGCCTTTACTTCAGGTTCTGCCTCATTGACAGGGGTAGAAGCTATCTCTAATGCGGTGCCTTTCTTTAAGAAACCTAAGGCCAAAAATGCAGCTTCAACCCTCTTTATTATGTCTAGCATTTTGGGGGCTATGTTTGCGGGAATCACCTTCCTCAACTGGTGGACAGGTATTACACCTCATGCAGGAGTAACCATCTTGTCACAAATGGCTAGAGAAATTCTCGGTCAGTCATGGATTGGTAGTATTCTATTTTACGTTTTCCAATTCTCTACTGCCATGATTCTTGCAGTAGCAGCTAACACAGGTTTTTCAGCCTTTCCGATGTTGTCCTTTAATATGGCGAAAAATAAATACATGCCTCACATGTACCTTGAAAAAGGGGCACGTATGGGATACTCTAATGGGATCTTGACACTTGCAATTGGTGCCATTACCCTTTTGTTTATTTTCCGAGGAAATACGGAACGGTTGATTCCGCTTTATACCATCGGTGTATTCATTCCATTTGCTCTTTCTCAAACGGGGATGGTTATCCATTGGATTCGTGAATATGGTAAGGGATTCTGGAAACACTCTTTAGCTAATATCTTGGGCGCCCTCATTTGTTATGCTATTGTTCTCATTCTCTTCCTTTTCCGTTTAGGAGATATCTGGCCATTCTTCCCAATTATTGCAATCTTGATGTGGATGTTCCTTAAGATTAAAAAACACTATAATGGTGTTGCTCAACAGTTGCGTATTGATGGAGCGGTAGAAGAACACCATTATCAAGGAAATATTGTTCTTATCCTCGTTGGGAATGTTACCAAGGCTAATATCGGAGCTATTTCCTATGCACGTTCTATTGGTGACAAGGTTATCGCCATGCATGTATCTACTAAGGATACTGAGAACAAGGACAAGGAAACTGAACAAGAGTTTAAAAAATATTTCCCTGAAATTGAGATGGTTCATATCCAATCACCGTACAGCTCAATCACTCAGTCGACCATTCAGTATGTGGACGAGGTCGCCACTCAAGCTGAGAAGGATAATGCGACTTTGACAGTCATGATTCCTCAGTTTGTGCCTAAAAAATCATGGCAAACCATGCTTCACAACCAAATGAGTTTACGATTGAAATATTATCTCAAATGGCGTGAGAATATTGTGGTTTCATCTTATTCTTACCACTTGAAAGACTAAAAAATATAAGCGAAGATAACCTCTATATGAAAGGTGGTCTTCGCTTTTTTTGAGATTTAGGTAGCTAGGAAATCTTATTTTTTGCAAGAAAAATCCAGCAAAATAAGGTATAATAGATAGTATTATAACGTTGCAAGAGGAAATTATGGCAAATCAAGAAAAAGTAGAACAAGCAGTCTATCAACTATTGGAAGCTCTAGGTGAAAATCCTGAGCGTGAGGGACTTTTGGACACACCAAAACGTGTGGCTAAGATGTATGCTGAAATGTTTTCAGGTCTAAATGAAGACCCTAAGGATCAATTTACAGCTGTCTTTTCAGAAGTCCATGACGAAGTTGTCCTTGTCAAGGATATTCCTTTTTACTCTATGTGTGAGCACCATTTGGTTCCATTTTATGGTAAGGCCCATGTGGCTTATTTGCCAAGTGGAGACAAGGTGACAGGACTTTCCAAATTAGCGCGTGCGGTTGAAGTAGCTGCTCGTCGTCCGCAGTTGCAAGAACGTCTTACGGATCAAGTTGCTACAGCACTTGAAGAAGCTCTGAATCCTCGAGGAGTTTTTGTCATGGTTGAAGCAGAGCACATGTGCATGACCATGCGAGGCATTAAGAAACCAGGAAGTAAGACAATCACAACTGTCGCTAAGGGCCTTTATAAAGAAGACCGTGAAGAACGCAAGGAAATTCTTTCATTGATGCGTGATTTTTAGGAGTTAAGATGTTTATAGGCAAACATGAGATTGCAGGTAAGGCCTGTATTATGGGAATCTTGAATGTCACCCCTGATTCTTTCTCAGATGGTGGCGATTTTGACACTGTAGAGGATGCGTTGGATCAAGTTGAGCGTATGATTGCCCAAGGAGCTAGCATTATCGATGTGGGTGGTGAATCCACAAGGCCTGGAGCAGAATTTGTCACTGAGGAAGAAGAGATTGCTCGTATCGTGCCAGTAATTCAGGCTATCAAGGCAAAATATGATGTGCTCATCAGTATTGATACCTATAAGACAGCCACTGCCAGAGCTGCTCTTGAAGCAGGGGCAGATATTCTAAATGACGTCTGGGCTGGACTCTATGATGGTCAGATGCTAGCTTTAGCAGCTGAAAAGAATGTGCCGATTATTCTCATGCATAATCAAAAAGAAGAAGTATACAATGATGTCACAGAAGATGTCTGTACATTCCTCAGTCAACGAGCCCAGGCCGCCTTGGAAGCAGGTGTGGCCAAGGACAATATCTGGATTGATCCAGGCTTTGGCTTTGCGAAAAATGTCCAACATAATATTGACCTGCTAAAAGGTTTGGACAAGGTCGTTGCCTTGGGCTATCCTGTTCTTTTTGGGATTTCTCGTAAGCGTGTTGTGGACTACCTACTAGGTGGAAATACCCAAGCTAAGGACCGTGATCAGGGAACGGCTGCTCTATCTGGCTATGCTGTTAGCAAGGGCTGTCAGATTGTCCGTGTGCATAATGTTGATGCCAATCGTGATATTGTTAAGACTGTTTCAGGGATTTTATGATACTAAAAAAAGCTCAATCGAGCTTTTTTTGTCTTACGAAAACCACTAGCTGTGCTAGTGGTTCCGAAAAGCTTTTAGCGATGTATCAAAAAAAGTCCCCCTAAAGTGTTATATTAGATAAGGTTTCCCGACCACTAACTAATATACTAAAGGAGGACCCCTGATGAGACAGGATAATAATAGTTTAGCACATACTACATGGAATTGTAAGTATCATATTGTTTTCGCCCCAAAATATAGACGTCAGATAATCTATGGGAAATACAAAGCAAGTATTGGTCAAATCTTACGATTATTATGTGAAAGAAAAGGTGTTGAAATTCATGAAGCAGAAGCTTGCCCAGATCATATTCACATGTTAGTGAGTATACCACCGAAACTAAGTATTTCTTCATTTATGGGATATTTAAAGGGCAAAAGTAGCTTAATGATATTTGATCGACACGCAAATTTAAAGTATAAATATGGGAATCGCAAATTTTGGTGTCGAGGCTTTTATGTTGATACGGTTGGGCGAAATCAGAAGCGAATTGAAGAATATATTCGTAATCAATTACAAGAAGACGTGGTAGCAGATCAGCTTAGTCTGTTTGAGGAGTATGATCCGTTTACAGGTGAGAAGAATAAAAGAAAGTAATCTTAAAGAGACCCGCTAGACGGGTCAGCTAGCAAAGGTGGTGCTGAAGGGAAACCATTCGGTAGGCCTTTAGGCCTCGGCCGGTAGCAGAGGCTTTCAGCCGAAGAGCAAGCCACCCGTTCTCACGGGTGGTTTTGACTCTTAGTCTTGAATTGTCCAAACGCTGACAGATTTTTCAGAAACTGGGAAGTCTCCCCATCCGTCTTCGTCAATGGTTACAGTATCAGAGCAGTTTCCAAGAATGTCATAGAAGGTTTGGCCGGCCCAATCACTACCAATTTCCATAGACTTGCTGTTAGCAGCATCATTAGAGATTGTTACAGCTAATGGAGCGCCACCTTCGTTGCCAGAGCGTGTCCACCCGATACAGTTTGGATCATCAAAGTAGTCTGTTTGCTCTCCGTAAGCCAAGTCTTTACGAGCGTAGAGCAAGGTATCTAGGACCTCTTGGAAGTTTTCTTGGGCAAATTCACCTTCAATGCCATAGTAGTCACCATAAAATAGGCAAGGAAGACCGTCTTCACGGAGAAGAATGAGAGCATAAGCAGCTGGTTTAAACCATTCTTCAACAGTAGATTCTAGAGCTTGTCCGCGTTGTGTGTCATGGTTGTCTACAAAGGTTACGGCGTGTTCAGGATGATTTTTGACCAAGGAATGATCGAAAATTGTCGTCAAATCATAATCGGCACCATCTAAGCTAGCCTTGTGTAGATTGTTGTGAAGGGGAACATCAACGAGGTCAAAACGTTTTTCAATCTTTTCAAGATAGGTATTGTTATCCTCTTCGTTACCATTCCAAAATTCACCAAAGACATAGAAGTCTTGACCTTGTTTTTCTTTGACATCGCGAATAAAATTACGCATAAAGAAAGAATCAATGTGCTTAATAGCATCCATGCGGAAGCCTTGAACGCCTGTTGTTTCAACGAACCAATCTGCCCATTCATAAATGTTTTCGATAACTTCAGGGTGTTTATAGTCTAGGTTAGCATACATAAGGTAGTCAAAGTTACCATTCTCATTGTCAACCAAGTCGTTGTCTGCCCAACCTTTGTTGTCACCTTGGATAAGATAGATACCACTTTTATTACGTTTAGCATCGAAGTCAGTTCCGTTAAAGTGGTACCAGTGCCATTCAAAATCGTTGTAGGCCTTATTGCGTCCGTCAAAGGTGAAGTGTGTCCAGCCTTCGATTTCAAATGGTTCGCTGATTTCTTGGGTACGGTCCTCTGGGTCAACTTCGACCACTTCGAAGGTCTCGAGTTTATCAGCTGCGGCCTTGTGGTTAAGCACAACGTCGGCCATAGGTACGATACCAACTTCTTTGAGTTGGTTGATAGCATTGAGATACTCTTCTTTAAGGCCGTATTTGGTGCGGACAGTTCCTTTTTGGTCGAATTCTCCAAGGTCAAAGAGGTCATAGACTCCATAACCAACGTCATCTTTGTTGGTAGCTTTAAAAGCAGGTGGCATCCAAACGTGGCTGATGCCTAGGTCTGCTAAATGTTGGGCATCTTCAGCCAAATTGTTCCAGTGTTGTCCGTCACTTGGGAGATACCATTCAAAGTATTGCATTGCGGTTTGATTAGTCATAGTTTTTTTCCTTATTAGTTGAGATAGTCTTGCTTGTAATCAGGAGTCTTTTTAACTCCTGTGCCTATATTTTACCAAATCAGAAGAATTATGCAACCGATTGCATAAGCGTAAACACAATAACTTCAGATCTGTCTAAAATATCATACTAATTAGAGACCAACTTTTCAACTGTTTTGTGCTAGAATAAAGAGGAGTATAGTCGTCTTAAGGAGAAACTATGGATAAAATTATTTTAAATGGTTGCCGTTTTTATGGCTATCATGGGGCTTTTGCTGAGGAACAGACCCTGGGACAAATTTTTGTGGTAGATTTGGAATTGGCTGTTGATTTAACTAAGGCCTCACAGAGTGACAATCTAGATGATACGGTTCACTATGGATTGGTTTTTGAAGCCGTGCAAAAACAAGTGGAAGATAAAAAGTATATTTTGATTGAGCGTTTGGCTGGTGCGATTTGTGAGGATTTATTTGCACAGTTTCCACCAATTCAATCTATTAAAGTTCGAATTACTAAGGAAAATCCACCAATTAATGGGCATTATAAGAATGTTGGTATCGAATTGGAGCGTAGCCGATGACAAGAGTTTATTTGAGTTTGGGATCTAATATGGGAGACCGTCAAGGCTATCTTCAAAAAGCTGTGAAGACCTTGAATGACTTACCTGAGACGGAAGTTAAAGCGGTATCCTCTTATTATGAAACGGCTGCCTGGGGACTGACTGATCAGGCTGATTTTTTGAATCTTGCCTTGGCTTTAGAGACGAAGTTGCCAGCAGAGACCTTACTAAGGTCATGTCAGCAAATTGAAAAAGACCTTGATCGCGTTCGTCATGAGCATTGGGGGCCTCGGACGGTAGATATAGATATTCTTCTATATGGGCAGGAAATCTGGGAGACTGAGCACCTTAAAGTGCCCCACCCATATATGAGTCAGAGAGCTTTTGTTCTGGTGCCCTTAGTAGAGATAGCAGATGATTTGGTTGACCCTAAAACTGGGCAAGCTTACAAAAATTATTTGAGTCAATTAAACACTAGTGATGTCCGTAAATTGGAGCTTATGGACTAGCTTTGCGTGAAATTCCTTGTCGTCAAGATGGGGAATTTTTGCTATAATTAAACTTGGCTTTTTGCTGTATTTTTCTTCTAATTTTTAGGGAAAAATACTCACTCATTTTTAGGTAGTGATAGTAATATGGGGAAGTCTATCACGATACCTACAAAGAAAACAATGTATAGAAAAAGTATGGAAAATAACATGTTAGATGAACTTAAAGAAGATTTAGTGGGGATTGATATTCGTTTCGACGAACCCTTAAAACGTTATACATATACCAAGGTTGGTGGTCCAGCAGATTATTTGGCCTTTCCACGAAACCGCTATGAACTCTCTCGTATTGTCAAATTTGCTAATAAGCATGACATTCCTTGGATGGTGCTTGGTAATGCCAGTAATTTGATTGTCCGTGACGGTGGTATCAGAGGTTTTGTGATTATGTTTGACAGGCTCAATGGTATCGCAGTTAATGGTTATCAAATTGAAGCTGAAGCGGGAGCTAACTTGATTGCGACAACCAAGGTAGCCCGTTTTCAAAGTTTGACTGGTTTTGAATTTGCAGCGGGGATTCCAGGTAGTGTTGGTGGTGCCGTCTTTATGAATGCTGGTGCCTATGGTGGCGAGATTGCCCATATCTTGGTTTCTGCTCAGGTTCTTACAAAAGACGGTGATATTCGTACGATTGACGCAAGAGATATGCGCTTTGGTTATCGTCGTTCAGTGCTCCAAGAAACAGGAGAAGTGGTTATTTCAGCTAAATTCAACCTCAAACCAGGAGACTACGAGCAAATCAAGAATGAGATGAACCGTCTTAATCACTTGCGAGAGCTTAAACAACCTCTTGAATACCCTTCATGTGGTTCGGTCTTTAAACGTCCACCAGGTCACTTTGCAGGTCAGCTGATTATGGAAGCTAACCTCAAGGGACATCGTATCGGCGGTGTTGAGGTGTCAACTAAGCATGCTGGTTTCATGGTCAATGTTGATCACGGAACAGCTAAAGATTATGAAGACCTTATTGCAGATGTTATCGCCAAGGTTAAGGAAAATTCAGGTGTTAAACTAGACCCTGAAGTACGTATCATTGGCGACAAATTAAACTAATAAAACCCTATCCCTATATTTGCTATCCATGGAGGATTTATGACAATTGACTAATCCGATTATTGCCTTTCGAAACGTCTCAAAAGTGTTTGAAGACAGTGGCACACAAGTTTTAAAAGACATCAACTTTGAATTAGAAGAAGGTAAGTTTTATACCCTACTTGGGGCTTCTGGTTCTGGTAAATCAACAATTTTGAACATCATTGCAGGTCTCTTAGATGCGACCAGTGGTGACGTCCTTTTGGATGGAAAGCGTATCAATGATATTCCTATCAATAAAAGGGATGTCCACACCGTTTTCCAATCTTATGCCCTCTTTCCACATATGAATGTCTTTGACAATGTGGCTTTTGCCCTTAAATTGAAAAAGGTGCCTAAAAAGGAAATCGAAGAGCGTGTAGAAGAAGCCTTAAAGATGGTTCAACTCAATGGTTATCAAAAACGCTCAATTCAAAAATTATCAGGTGGTCAACGTCAACGTGTTGCCATTGCCCGAGCAATTATTAACCAACCACGTGTGGTCCTTTTGGATGAGCCCTTGTCAGCACTGGATTTGAAACTACGTACTGAAATGCAATACGAGTTGCGCGAATTGCAGCAACGTCTAGGGATTACCTTTGTCTTTGTAACCCACGACCAAGAAGAAGCCTTGGCCATGTCGGATTGGATTTTTGTTATGAACGATGGTGAAATTGTTCAATCAGGAACTCCGGTTGATATCTATGACGAACCTATTAACCACTTCGTTGCAACCTTTATTGGAGAATCTAACATCCTACCAGGTGTTATGATTGAGGACTATTTGGTTGAGTTCAATGGGAAACGTTTTGAATCTGTTGATGGAGGAATGCGTCCTAACGAACCTGTCGAAGTGGTTATTCGTCCTGAAGATTTGCAGATTACACTTCCTGAGGAAGGCAAATTGCAAGTTCGCGTGGAAACTCAGCTCTTCCGTGGGGTCCACTATGAAATCATTGCCTATGACAATCTTGGCAATGAATGGATGATTCATTCAACCCGTAAGGCGATTGAGGGTGAGATTATCGGTCTTGATTTTACGCCTGAGGATATTCATATCATGCGTCTTAATGAGACAGAAGAAGAGTTCGATGCACGTATTGAAGAATATGTGGAAGTGGAAGAACATGAAGATGGCTTGATTAATGCCATTGAGGAGGAGCGCTATGAAGAAAACAGCTAGCCTCTTCTCGGTACCTTACCTCCTTTGGCTCCTACTCTTCGTGGTTGCTCCAGTGCTCATGCTACTCTATCAGTCTTTCTTTGATATCAGTGGCAACTTTACTTTGGATAATTATGGCACCTTCTTTTCCAGTTGGACTTACTTAAGGATGAGTTTTAACTCGGTTCTTTATGCAGCCATCATTACTCTGGTAACGCTTATTATCTCTTATCCGACGGCATATCTTTTAACCAGACTGAAGCATAAGCAACTTTGGTTGATGTTGGTCATTTTGCCAACCTGGGTCAATCTCCTTCTGAAAGCCTATGCTTTTATGGGGATTTTTGGTCAACAAGGCGGTATCAATGCCTTTCTCGGTTTCTTTGGGATTGCACCCATGCAAATCCTCTTTACGGATTTCTCCTTTATTTTCGTAGCTAGTTACATTGAAATTCCCTTTATGATTCTACCGATTTTCAATGCACTGGATGATTTGGATGAAAATATTGTGAATGCAAGTAAAGATTTGGGAGCCAATGATTGGCAGACCTTTACCAAGGTTATTTTTCCCTTATCGCTTAATGGGGTACGCTCTGGTGTCCAGTCGGTCTTCATTCCTAGTCTCAGCCTCTTTATGCTGACACGCTTGATTGGTGGTAACCGAGTTATCACCCTAGGGACAGCTATCGAACAGCATTTCCTCACGACACAAAACTGGGGAATGGGGGCAACCATTGGTGTTGTTCTTATTGCTGCTATGATTGCGACAATGTGGTTAACAAAGGAGAGACGTCAATGAAAAAATTTGCAAATCTCTATTTAGCTCTTGTCTTTGTTATCCTTTACCTGCCAATCTTTTATTTAATCGCCTATTCTTTCAATAGTGGTGGCGATATGAATAGTTTCACAGGTTTTACTCTGGATAACTATCAGAGCATGTTTTCAGATAGCCGACTTATGTTAATCCTGGCTCAAACCTTCTTTTTAGCTTTCCTTAGCGCTCTTCTGGCAACGATTATTGGTACCTTTGGGTCTATCTTTATCTACGAGAGTAAACAGAAGCAGCAGACTGGGATTTTATCTCTAAATAACGTGCTCATGGTTGCACCGGACGTTATGATTGGTGCAAGTTTCTTGATTCTCTTCACCTTGATTGGTTTCCAACTAGGTTTTGTATCTGTCTTATTGAGTCACATTGCCTTTTCAATCCCAATCGTGGTTCTCATGGTGTTGCCACGTCTCAAGGAAATGAATCGAGATATGGTGAATGCCGCTTATGACCTAGGTGCCACTCAATGGCAGATGTTACGTGAGGTTATGTTGCCATACTTGACACCTGGTATTATTGCTGGTTATTTCATGGCCTTTACCTATTCATTGGATGACTTTGCAGTAACCTTCTTTGTAACGGGGAATGGTTTTTCAACACTTGCTGTGGAAATTTACTCACGTGCACGTAAAGGGATTTCTCTGGAAATCAATGCCTTGTCTACCGTTGTTTTCCTATTCTCTATTCTTTTAGTGATAGGTTACTATGCGATTACCAAGGAGAAGGAGGAGCAGGATGCGTAGACTCTATCAATTTCTGGCAGGTATCTTAGCCATTATCTTCTTCCTTTGGGGTATCTCTGCCTACATGCAGAGTCGTACAGGAAATGTGTCGGACAAATTAGTTATCTATAACTGGGGTGATTATATTGACCCAGACCTCCTGACCAAATTTACAAAAGAAACGGGCATCAAGGTTCAGTACGAAACCTTTGATTCCAATGAAGCCATGTATACCAAGATTAAGCAGGGCGGAACAACCTACGATATCGCTGTACCGTCAGACTATACCATTGATAAAATGGTTAAGGAAGACCTTTTGGTGAAGTTGGATAAATCTAAAATCAAAGGTTTTGACCAGATTGGTTCAAGCTTTAAAGGGCTTAGTTTTGACCCTCACAATGACTATTCCATCCCTTATTTCTGGGGAACTGTCGGTATTGTTTATAATTCAAAATTGGTGAAAAAAGCACCACAGCACTGGGATGATCTTTGGTCACCAGATTACAAAAACCAGATTATGCTAGTTGATGGTGCGCGTGAAGTCCTTGGTTTCTCACTCAATAGCCTGGGATATAGCTTGAATACGAAGAACATGACTGAATTACGTTTGGCTGAAACTAAACTTAATAGTCTAACACCAAATATCAAGGCTATTGTTGGTGACGAGATGAAGGGCTACATGGTTCAAGGTGATGCGGCCATTGGAGTAACCTTCTCAGGGGAAGCTAGTGAGATGCTTGATAAAAATGAGGACCTACGTTATGTTGTCCCATCTGAAGGCTCAAATCTTTGGTTTGATAATCTGGTGATTCCTAAGACTGTAAAGCATGAAAAAGAGGCTTATGCCTTTATCAACTTCATGCTTAAACCGGAAAATGCAGCCCAAAATGCTGAATATATCGGTTATGCCACACCTAACCAAGCAGCTAAAGCTTTGCTTCCAAAGAGTATTACTGATGATAAAGCCTTTTATCCATCAGAATCAACCATTAAAAACCTTGAAGTCTATAACAACTTAGGACAAAAATGGCTCGGAATCTATAACGATATTTACCTTCAAGTTAAAATGTATCGTAAGTAAGTCTTTTGAGATTTGAGTTTTGGATGCCATCTAGAATGATTCTTCAAACGATTTTATTTTCGAAAATACTAAGAGGCTGAAACGATTTCGTTTCAGCCTTTTTCTTATATCGAAAAGTCTCGCCTGTTGCGTACAACTCTCTCGATTAACAGGAGTTTCCAAGTTTTCAAGAGTGCTGACATATAAGCGATAAAGAAAGTGTCTCTTTTACACTATTTCGAACGAGCTATGCTATTTTTCTTGAAAAATTGTATCACTGTGCTATAATAAAGCAAAGAAAATTTTAATGTTTATTTTGGAGGACTTAACATGCAAGCAGCACTTCTCTTTTTACTGTTTTCATTCCTGATTATTTTGGGAATTCTCATCAGTATGCTTTACGTTGTACGTCAACAGTCAGTGGCTATCGTTGAACGTTTTGGGCGTTATCAAAAAATTGCAACGAGTGGGATTCATATGCGTTTACCATTTGGTATCGATAAAATTGCCGCTCGTATTCAATTACGTTTGCTTCAAAGTGAGATTGTGGTTGAGACTAAGACAAAGGACAATGTCTTTGTCATGATGAATGTGGCTACTCAATATCGTGTTAATGAGCAAAATGTTACAGATGCTTACTATAAACTCATGCGTCCAGAAGCTCAAATTAAATCATACATTGAGGATGCTCTCCGTTCATCAGTTCCTAAATTGACGCTCGATGAACTCTTTGAGAAGAAAGATGAAATTGCCCTTGAGGTTCAACACCAAGTGGCTGAAGAAATGACAACTTATGGTTATATCATTGTTAAGACCTTGATTACCAAAGTTGAACCAGATGCTGAAGTTAAACAGTCTATGAACGAAATCAATGCTGCTCAACGTAAGCGTGTCGCAGCTCAAGAATTGGCAGAAGCTGATAAGATTAAGATTGTCACAGCAGCTGAAGCTGAAGCTGAAAAAGATCGTCTTCACGGGGTTGGTATTGCCCAACAACGTAAGGCTATCGTTGATGGATTGGCTGAATCAATCGCAGAACTTAAAGAGGCCAATGTGGGTATGTCTGAAGAGCAGATTATGTCTATTCTTTTGACTAACCAATACTTAGATACGCTTAATACTTTTGCGGCTAAAGGCAATCAAACCTTATTCCTACCAAATAATCCAAACGGTGTGGATGATATTCGTACCCAAATTTTGTCAGCCTTAAAGACAGATAATAAAAATTAAGCACAAAAAGAAGCCAGATCTATACGATCTGACTTTTTTTGTTTTATTTTTCTAGGAATTGCGTCAAACGGATAACTTCAATCTTATAGCCATCTGGATCAGTGATAAAGTAGTACATTTTTGGTTTACCAGGAAGACCTGAGAGGTCTGTAACAGTGTAGCCAGCCTCTTTGTGAGCTTGGTGTGTAGCTTCTAGGTCATCAACACCAACGGCGATATGACCATATCCATCCCCGAGATCATAAGCTTCATGGTCGTAGTTATAGGTTAATTCCAACTCATAATCAGGATCATCTTCGAGTTGTAAATAGACAAGGGTGAACTTATATTCTGGAAAATCATTTCGACGAGCTTCTTTGAAACCAAGTGCCTCTTTATAAAATTTAAGTGAGGCTTCTAGGTCCTTGACACGGACACAAGTGTGTAGAAATTTAGTCATGTGAGATACTCCTTTTATCTAATTGTGTAAGTTTATGATAGCATTTTGGAACCGTTTTTTCTAGTTTTTGCTCTTTTGTGTTATAATGACGAAAAACAATCTGTGGAGGATGCTTATGACGATTTTAGCGATTGATTTTGGGGGAACACAGGTGAAGTCAGCACTTGTTTCGGAGCAGTTCGCCATTGAAAAGAATCTGCCGACGCAGTCATCCCCACAAACCTTGGAACAAGCTATTGACGTGATTGATCAGATAGTTACTTCAGTTAAAGTAGACTTATCAGGTTTAGCAATTAGTGTTCCAGGGACAGTTGATACTGAGGAAGGTGTGATTTATCATGGTGGCTTATTGAGGTTCTTCCACGGCTTTCGTATTAAAGAGGTCCTCGAAGCCAAGTACCATCTGCCTGTAATGGCTCTTAATGATGGTAAAGCAGCGGCCTTAGCAGAGCTAGCCACAGGTCATTTGCAAGGAGTGACCAATGGTGCAGCCCTTGTTTTGGGTTCAGGTCTAGGTGGTGGATTTATTATTAATGGTAAACTTTTTCAAGGAAGCCACTTTCAAGCGGGGGAGTTGACCTTTCTTTTACCAGTTCAAATGGAAAAAGTTGATCCTTCATTGATGCGAGGCATGACTTTGTCGGCTGTCGGTTTAATTACCGAGGTAAATGAAGTGCTAGGTAACTCAGATTTAAAGGATGGTTTAGCCGCATTTAAGGCCATAAATGCAGGAGATAAAACGGTCTATTCGCTTTTTGAAAGCTATTGCCGTAATCTAGCCATTACCATTTTGAATCTTCAAACCATCTTTGATGTGGAAACCTTTGTTATTGGAGGTGGTATTTCAGCTCAGCCGATACTTATCGAGGAGGTCAACCGCCAGTTTGATAAGGTTCACCATGAGATTGACTTTATCGGTAAAATTATTAAACGTCCCGAGATTGTTGCTTGTCATCATCATAATGGAGCTAATCTAATTGGGGCAGCCTATTTTCTTAAGCAAAAATAAACGGATACTAAAATCAATTACTGATAAGAATATACATAAAATACCTAACTTTTTTGAGGCGAGCGGTTAATCCCGTTCGTTTTTTACTGTTAACACTTTACAATATTCAGAAAATTCGCTATAATAGGACCATTAAAATTTTGGAGGTGTCTTTATGACAATTTATAATTTCTCAGCAGGACCTGCTACATTACCAAAACCAGTGCTTGAAAAAGCCCAAGCTGAATTGCTTAACTATCAAGATTCCGGTATGTCCGTGCTAGAAATGTCCCACCGTTCTCCAGAATTTGACAAAATCGTTAAAGATGCGGAAGCGACACTTCGTGAGCTTATGGCCATTCCTGATAACTATAAGGTTATTTTCTTGCAAGGTGGCGCTTCAACACAATTTACAATGGTCCCACTTAACCTCGCTCAAGGTAAGAAAGCTTACTACCTTGTAGGTGGTTCATGGGGTAAAAAAGCTTATACAGAAGCTGTTAAACTTTCAAAAACTATTCCTTTTGAACCAATTCTTTTGGCCTCTTCAGAAGAAACTGTTTACGATCATATCCCAAGTTTTGACCCAGCAACAATTGATCCAGAAGCTGCTTATGTTCACTTGACAACGAACAATACCATTGAAGGAACATCTATCTACGATTTGCCTGATACTAATGGTGTGCCAATTGTAGCTGACATGTCTTCAAATATTTTGGCTGCTCGTTACAATGTTGAGGACTTTGCCCTTATCTATGCTGGTGCTCAGAAAAATATTGGACCTGCTGGGGTGACAGTTGTTATCGTTCGTGAAGACTTCCTTAACGACCAACCACAATTGTCTGCCATGTTGGATTACCGTATTCAAGCTGAAGCAGGATCACTTTACAATACACCACCATGTTTCAACATCTATATTTCAAAACTCGTCTTTGACTGGGTTAAAAATGAAATTGGTGGCGTGGACAAGATGGCTGAAATTCAACGTGAGAAATCAGGTCTTCTCTACGACTACATTGAGTCATCTGATTTCTACACAAATCCTGTCAAAGATGCCAAGGATCGTTCTGTCTGCAACATCCCATTTGTAACACCAAGTAAAGACTTGGATGCTAAATTTGTAGCAGAAGCAGATGCTCTTGGTTTCAAGAATATCAAGGGGCACCGTTCAGTGGGTGGTATGCGTGCCAGTGTTTATAACGCCTTCCCACGACAAGGTGTGCTTGACTTGATTGATTTTATGAAGAAATTTGAAGCCGAAAATAAATAATTAGGTAAAGAGATGGAAATTAGACAAGCCTTCCCAAATGAAATTGGGGCTATCATGACTGTGATTGAGAGTGCTAGAACTGCTTTAGCAGAAGTGGGGAGTACTCAATGGCAAGGAGCTGATGGTTACCCTACTGAAGAAACTATCTTTGACGATGTCCTTAATGGGCAGGCCTATGTAGGAATTGTTGATGGTCAAATCGTTTCTTATGCTGCGGTGATTGTTGATGGAGACCCTGCTTACGACAAAATCTATGATGGGGACTGGAAACACCACAATAAGCGCTACATTACTTTTCATAGAATCGCCGTTTTAAGTGAATTTTCGGGTCAGGGCATTGCTCAAACCTTCATTCAAGGTCTTATTGAGGGAACGGATGCTCATGATTTCCGTTGCGATACGCATGAAAAGAATACTGTCATGCAGCATATTTTGGAGAAACTTGGCTATGTCTATTGTGGCAAGGTTCCTATTGATGGTGAACGTCTTGCTTATCAGAAAATCAAAACTAAGCGAGAGCAAGCCTTTTATCAAGAACTTGATGAAGCAGCTCACCACGGGATACATTGATTTAAGAGGAATAAAATTATGGTATTTAGTGTAAAAACGTATAACAATATTAACCAGATTGGTTTGAAGGAACTTGGAAATCATTTCCAAATTGATGGTGATTTAGCGGAAAATCCGGATGCCTATATCATTCGTAGTCAAAATCTCCATGACACTGTTTTTCCTGACAACTTGAAAGCTATTGCGCGTGCTGGTGCAGGTACTAACAATATCCCAGTTGACGAAGCAACTGAAAAAGGGATTGTTGTCTTCAATACTCCAGGTGCCAATGCCAACGCTGTTAAAGAAGCTGTTTTGGCCTCTATCTTACTCTCAGCACGTGACTATATTGCGGCCAATGCTTGGGTTAACACACTTAGTGGTGATGATGTTCCTAAACAAATTGAAGCAGGTAAGAAACAGTTTGCAGGTAGCGAGATTGCTGGTAAGACATTGGGTGTTATCGGGCTCGGTGCTATTGGTGCACGTATTGCCAATGATGCTTACCGTTTGGGAATGAAGGTCTATGGTTACGACCCATATGTTTCTATTGAAGCTGCTTGGAATATCTCTCACCATGTAAAACGTGTTTCTGATCTTAAAGAGATTTTTGAAAACTGTGACTATATCACTGTTCACGTTCCATTGACACCAGATACAAAAGGTACTTTCAATGCGGATGCCTTTAACCTCATGCAAAAAGGGACAACTATCATTAACTTTGCCCGTGCAGAGTTGGTAGATAACGATGCCCTCTTTGATGCTTTGGAAACAGGTGTGGTTAAACGCTATATCACCGACTTTGGTACAAAAGACCTCCTTAACAAACCTAAGGTGACTGTCTTCCCACACGTTGGTGGATCAACAAGTGAAGCAGAACTTAACTGTGCGATTATGGCTGGTCAAACCATCCGTCGTTTCATGGAAACAGGTGAAATTGTTAACTCTGTTAACTTCCCACGTGTGCAACAGGCCTTGAGTGCCCCATACCGTATCACTTTGATTAATAAAAACGTGCCTAATATTGTGGCTCGTATCTCTACTGCGGTTTCTGATTTTAATATCAATATCGATAATATCATCAACCGTTCTAAGGGTGACTATGCCTATACACTTCTTGACCTTGATGAAACAGACAAATCTAAGATTGATGAATTGGTTGCTAAGTTTGAAGCTAGTGACAATATCGTTCGTGTGCGTTTGATTAAAGGTAAATAATAAGAGTTAATTGACAGGAACAAGAGATTCCTGTCTTTTTGTTATAATAAAGACATGCTTTATCGTCAGTATTATTTATCTCCTATTGGACGCTTGTGCTTGGTGGCAAGTGACCAAGCGCTTTATGGTATTTGGTTGGAGGGGCAAAAACATTTTCAGGCAGGTATCAAGGAAGAGGAGTTAGTAGACACCTCAAATCCTATCTTGAAAATGACCAAGAATTGGTTAGAGGCTTATTTTAAAGGAGAACATCCAAATCCAGATAAACTGCCTCTAGCTGATAGAGGGACGGCCTTCCAGCTAAAGGTTTGGTTAGCTTTACGGGACATTCCTGCGGGGCAGAGCATAACTTATAGTCAGATTGGTAAAGTGATTTCATGTCAATCAGCTCAGGCTGTAGGAACTGCTGTTGGTAAGAATCCCTGGTTGATTCTGATCCCTTGTCATCGGGTTCTTCCTAGTAGTGGTCATATAGGAAATTACGCCGCAGGAGAAGACGCCAAGCGTTTCTTACTTCATTTAGAAGGCATTAGGTTTGACAATCCTTAGATAGATATCTTATGCTAGAAAAAAGGAGAAAATTATGTACACTTTTTATGAATATCCCAAATGTAGCACTTGTCGTAAGGCAAAGGCAGAACTCGATCAATTAGGTTTAGATGTTGAATCTATTAATATTAAGGAAAATCCACCTTCAGCTCAATTTTTAAAAGAGCTTTTGGTAGGGTCAGATTTAGAACTTAAGAAATTCTTCAATACGAGTGGTCAATCCTACCGCTCTCTAGGTCTAAAGGATAAGTTGCCAACCCTATCTCTTGATGAAGCTGTTGAACTCTTGGCTTCAGATGGTATGTTGATTAAACGTCCTATCTTGATTAAAGATGGTAAGGTTTTACAGGTTGGTTACCGTACACCTTACCAAGACTTAAATTTATAAAAAATAAGCAAAAAATCTTGCCACAGGAAATAAAAGTATGGTAAGATTAAAACAGTTGCCGCTATAGTTAAATGGTATAATAGAGCAATGGTAATGCTCCGTTCCGAGTTCAATTCTCGGTGGTGGCATCTGTGATAAAGTCCAGCCTTAGGGTTGGATTTTTTTATATTCAAAGAGGCTGATTTATACCTCTCAATTTTTCAAAAGAATTTACTGAAAACTCTTGAAATTCAAAAAAAAAGGAGTAGACTAATAGGTGATTAAACCTAGGAGGCAAGTCGTGAAATACTACGTTCAATTCATGTTGATTTGTTTGTTTGCCGTTATTGGTGAAGCTATTTCAACATTCTTCAAATTACCTATTCCTGGAAGCATTATTGGCCTGTTCTTGCTTCTTATTGCTCTTCAGCTTAAGTGGATTCGTCTACGTCATATTCATGCAGTAGCAGAGTTTTTAATTGCCAATATGACTATTCTATTTTTGCCAGCAGGTGTCGGTATTATGGAACGATGGAATGCTATTTCAGCGAATATTGTCCCTATTATTTTGATTATTATGGGAGCCTTGGTTCTTAATATTGTAGTGATTGCAGTAGTTGTCGGTTTCATCAAAAAACATTTTGAAGGTGATTACGAGGAGGTTAAACGTGGCTAATTTTTTTAATACACCCTTGTTTGGGCTAACACTTTCTGTACTAGCTTACACAATAGGGCTTTTGATTTATCGCCGTTTTCCTAATCCTTTAACAACGCCTCTTCTTGTATCGACTGCCTTGATTATTGTCATTTTGCACTATACAGGTATTTCCTACAAGGATTACTATGTAGGTGGTTCTTACCTTAACAGTTTGATTATTCCTTCAACAGTCGCGCTAGCAGTTCCTTTTTATAAAAATCTACACCTCATGCGCCATCACTATAAGAGTATTCTAATTGGATCAACTGTTGCCTGTGTTTTAAATACGAGTTATACGGCCCTGATTGCTAAGCTTTTTGGGATGGATTATTTCCTAGCCATCTCTCTCTTTCCTAAGTCTGTAACGACTGCCATGGCTGTAGGAATTTCGGAAAAAATGCAGGGGATTACGACAGTAACCTTGGTTGTCGTTGTTATTACGGGTATCTTAACCTCTGTCTTGGGTCCTGTCTTCTTAAAAATGATTGGCATTAAAGATCCAGTTGCTATCGGACTTTCACTCGGAGGAACTGGACACGCCGTAGGTACCGGAGCTGCCTTCAGATATGGTCAGGTTGCAGGTGCCATGGGTGGTCTTTCAATTGCTGTAACAGGGATTCTATATGTCTTTATTAGTCCCATTGTGGCAAGTTTGATTCTGAAATAAAAAATTAAGGTTTGGATAGCTTATCCAAGCCTTTTTAGCTGTGAAAAACAAGCAAAATCTGACCTTTTATGGTATAATTAAGGTTATGAATTATGGAGATTATATCTGGGATTTGGGTGGTACCTTGTTGGATAATTACCAGGTATCAACCCAAGCCTTTCTAGCAACTTTAGAGCAATTTGGTCGGACGGCAGAGCACCAAGAAATTTATGATGCCCTTAAGGTATCAACCAGCACAGCTATCGCGAAATTTGCTCCCGATATAGCCGATTTTCGAACCCTATACAAACAGGAGGAAGCTAAGCATTTGCAAGAGCCTGTACTTTTTGAGGGGGCTAAGGCTATCCTCGCTAAGATAGTGGAAGAAGGTGGGCGTAATTTCTTGGTTAGCCACCGTAATCACTTGGTGCTAGACATCCTTGATAAGGCAGAGATTGCCCCTTATTTTACGGAGGTTGTAACTTCTGAAAATGGTTTTGCTAGAAAGCCTAGTCCAGATAGTTTTCTTTATTTAATTAACAAATACGATATTAAACATGGCTTGGTCATAGGTGACCGCCAGATAGATATAGAGGCTGGTCGAGCAGCGGGTCTGGATACCTTGCTTGTTGATGGCCACAAATCATTATTGGAGATTGTGACATAGATGACTGATGAATTAAAAAATCTTGAAGAAAAAGCGCAAGAATATGATGCCAGCCAGATTCAGGTCTTAGAGGGGCTTGAAGCGGTACGTATGCGCCCAGGTATGTATATTGGATCAACCTCAAAAGAAGGGTTGCATCATTTGGTATGGGAGATTGTCGATAACTCAATCGATGAGGCCTTGGCTGGTTTCGCCACTCATATTCAGGTCTTTATTGAGCCGGACAATTCTATCACCGTTGTCGATGATGGTCGTGGTATTCCAGTCGATATCCAAGAAAAAACTGGCCGTCCTGCAGTTGAAACGGTCTTTACAGTACTTCACGCTGGTGGTAAATTTGGCGGAGGCGGTTATAAGGTCTCTGGTGGTTTGCATGGGGTTGGTTCTTCGGTCGTTAATGCCCTCTCAACACAACTTGATGTTAAGGTTTATAAAAATGGCCATATCCACTTCCAAGAGTATAAACGTGGGGTCGTGGTAGCAGATTTAGCAGTAATTGGTGAAACAGAGAAACATGGTACGACTGTCCACTTTACGCCAGACCCAGAGATTTTCCAAGAAACAACCGAGTTTGATTTTGGAAAATTGGCTAAACGTATCCAAGAGCTAGCCTTTTTGAATAAGGGGCTCCGTATCTCTATCACAGATAAGCGTGAGGGTCTCGAACAAGAGAAACATTATCACTACGAAGGTGGTATCACGTCTTATGTGAAATACATCAATGAAAACAAGGATGTTATCTTTGACGAACCTATCTACACTGATGGTGAGATGGATGGTATTTCGGTTGAAGTTGCTATGCAATACACAACTGGCTATCATGAAACGGTGATGAGTTTTGCTAACAACATTCACACCCATGAAGGTGGTACCCACGAACAAGGTTTCCGTACAGCCTTAACGCGTGTCATTAATGACTATGCGCGTCAGAATAAGATTCTCAAAGAAAAAGATGATAATTTGACTGGGGATGATGTTCGTGAAGGGTTGACTGCTATCATCTCTGTCAAGCATCCAAACCCACAGTTTGAAGGTCAAACCAAGACCAAGCTTGGAAACTCTGAAGTGGTTAAGATTACCAATCGCCTCTTCAGTGAAGCTCTGAGTCGCTTCCTCTTGGAAAATCCTGCTATTGCTAAGAAGATTGTTGAAAAAGGGATTTTGGCTTCTAAGGCCCGTATCGCCGCTAAGCGTGCCCGTGAAGTGACACGTAAGAAGTCAGGGCTTGAAATTTCTAACCTTCCAGGGAAGTTGGCAGACTGTTCATCAAACAATGCCGAAATGAATGAACTTTTCATTGTCGAAGGGGACTCAGCCGGTGGTTCTGCTAAGTCAGGGCGTAACCGTGAATTCCAAGCTATCTTGCCAATTCGAGGTAAAATTTTGAACGTTGAGAAGGCTAGCATGGATAAGATTCTAGCCAATGAAGAAATTCGTTCTCTCTTCACAGCTATGGGAACAGGTTTTGGAGCTGAATTTGATGTCAGTAAGGCACGTTACCACAAGTTGGTCATCATGACCGATGCCGATGTCGATGGGGCTCACATCCGTACCTTGCTTCTGACTTTGATTTACCGCTTTATGCGTCCAGTCTTGGAAGCAGGCTATGTCTACATCGCTCAACCACCAATTTATGGGGTTAAGGTTGGTTCTGAGATTAAAGAATACATCCAACCTGGTGCCGATCAAGAAGACAAATTGCGTGCTGCTCTTGAAAAGTATAGTGTGGGACGTTCAAAACCTACGGTACAACGTTATAAAGGTTTGGGTGAAATGGATGACCACCAACTTTGGGAAACAACCATGGATCCTGAAAATCGTTTGATGGCACGTGTTTCTGTGGATGATGCTGCAGAAGCAGATAAGATTTTCGATATGCTGATGGGAGACAAGGTTGAACCTCGCCGCGAATTTATCGAAGAAAATGCCGTTTACAGTACTCTAGATATCTAATATTCTTTTAGAAAAGGGTGCAATGCTAGGATAACTATGATATAATCGTAATGTTATTCTACATTTATGAACATAATAGACGATTAAGGAGAAACTATGTCTAGCGGAATTGTTTTACTGATTGTAGTGGTAGTTATGCTCGTAATTATCGCTTACTTAGTCGGTATTCTTATTAGAAAACGAAATGATTCGCGGATTGCAGAGCTTGAAGAACGCAAGCAAAGATTATTTGACTTGCCAGTTAATGAAGAAATTGAAGAAGTCAAAAAGCTTCACTTGATTGGACAAAGTCAGACAACCTTCCGTGAATGGAATCAGAAATGGATAGATATCTCGACAAATTCATTCGCAGATATTGAAAATCATATTTTCGAAGCTGAAAATATGAACGATACCTTCCATTTCTTCAAGGCTAGTGGTGAAATTAATAACATTGAGAGTCAGTTGGATCTTGTGGAAGAAGACATCAAGTCTATCCGCGAGGCGCTCTCAACCTTGAAAGAACAAGAAGAAAAGAACAGTGCTCGTGTTAAGCATGCACTAGACTTGTACGAAGAGTTGCAAAACTCAATCGAGGAAAACTCTGATAATTTCGGTTCTACCATGACCGAAATCAATAAACAGCTTAAAAACATTGAAGCTGAGTTTGCAGAATTCGTGACTCTTAACTCATCAGGTGACCCTGTTGAAGCATCTACTATCTTGGATCGTGCAGAAGAGCACACTATTGCATTGGGTCAAATTTCAGAGAAAATTCCTGCTATTGTAGCTAAGTTGGAAGATGATTTCCCAGATCAGTTGGATGATTTGGAATCTGGCTATCGCAAGTTGATTGAGCAAAATTATCACTTCCCTGAGAAAAATATCGAACGTCGCTTCCAAGAAATTCGTGAAGCTATCCGTTCAAACTCAAGTGAGTTGGTTTCTCTTGATTTAGACCGTGCGGAAGAAGAAAACGCTGAGATTCAAGAAAAAATTGACAACTTGTATAGCATTTTTGAACGTGAAATTGCCTCATACAAGGTTGTTATGCGTCAAAAGAAAGTTTTGCCAGATTATCTCAAGCATGCTAAAGAAAACAACAAGAAACTTCAAGAAGAGCTTGAGCGTCTCATGTTGACTTACATCTTCGATGAAACTTATGCGGCAGATGTTCGTAGCTTTGCATCTGATATTTCAGGTGTGGAGACAGCTGTTCTTCCAACCCTTGAAAACTTTGAAACTCAGGTGAAACCATTCTCAGAACTTGAGAAAATCTTTGAAAAGAGTCTTAATACCTTGTCAGCTGTTGAAAATGGTCAGGTTGAGGTCTTTGAAAATCTTCAGGCTATTGAGAAAAACGAAGCTAAAGCACGTGAAGAGCTTGATGTTTATGTTAATAAATTGCATGTTATCAAGCGTTACATGGAAAAACGTAACCTGCCAGGTATTCCTCAATCCTTCTTGAGTGTCTTCTTCTCAACAAGTGCTCAAATTGAGGCCCTTATGGACGAACTCAGCCGTGGCCGTATTAATATTGATGCGGTAATGCGTTTGACAGAAACATCTAAAAACGCCATTGATCATTTGGAAGAGACTGCTTACTTGGTTGTTCAAAATGCAACCTTGACTGAGCAACTCTTGCAATACTCAAACCGCTACCGTTCGTTCGAACCTGCTGTTCAAAGTAGCTTTGAGCATGCACTTAAATTGTTTGAGGTTGATCATGATTATGATGCATCTTTGGAAGAAATCTCTTATGCCTTGGAAACAGTTGAACCAGGTGTGACAGATCGTTTTGTATCATCTTACGAGAAGACACGCGAACAAATTCGTATGTAAGAGAAAGATTCTGGACTGCGGTCCAGATTTTTTTGTAAGGTCCGTTTTTCATTTCATATTTGAATTAAATCTAGTGAAGGCTTATATAGACATCGAAGAATCGAGGTAATTATGTCAGAAGTTAAAGGTTTATTAGTTATGGACGTAGATTCTACGCTAGTCCAAGAAGAAGTTATTGATTTATTGGGAGAAGAAGCAGGCGTTGGTCAAAAGGTTGCTGAAATCACAGAGCGTGCCATGCGTGGAGAATTGGATTTTAGACAGGCCTTGAATGAGCGTGTGGCGACCCTCAAGGGATTACCAGAGAGTATATTTGACAAGGTCTACGCTCGTATTCATTTCAACAAGGGAGCCAAGGAACTTGTAGATGAACTCCACGCCCGTGGCTTTAAGGTAGGCTTGGTTTCTGGAGGTTTCCATGAGACTGTGGATAGACTAGCAGTTGAAGCAGGAATCGATTATGTTAAGGCTAATCACCTAGAGGTGGTTGATGGTGTCTTAACTGGTAAGGTCTATGGTGACATTGTCACCAAAGATGTCAAGGTAGCCAAACTCAAAGATTGGGCAGCAGAAAATGGTCTCGAACTCTCGCAAACCATTGCTATGGGTGACGGTGCTAATGATTTGCCTATGATTAAGACAGCTGGCATCGGCATCGCCTTTTGTGCCAAACCAATTGTCCGTGAACAAGCGCCTTACCAAATCACAGAACCAGATTTGTATAAGGTGATTAAGATTTTGGATGAGGTTAAGAAATAGAACAGATAAAAAGAGTCCTTTGGATAATTCCAAGGGACTCTTTGTGCAGCAAAAAAGCACCGAATCGGTGCCACTTTTTCAAGTTGAATACGGACTAAGCCTTATTTTAACTTTGCTGCCTTGTTTCAAATGGTTTGATTTCCCAATATAACGATTTTCATTTGACTTATCCTCAAACTCATCCTATCATAGAGGGGTCTAGTATTGAAATGGGGGAAGAGACATGTTATACGAATATCCAGCGATTTTTCACACGATTGAGGAAGGTTATCAAATTAGTTTTCCTGACTTTGGTCGTAGCATTAGGGCAGATTCTTTGCCTCTTGCCATGACGAAAGCATCTGTGTTTTTATCACATATTATTAAAGGGTATGGAGATAAGCCTTTACCTGAGCCGACTGCGGTTAGCAGTATTCCTAATGAGGAAGAACTCGTCGTTTTGATTCAAACAGAGCTTGATTAAGACTAAAAAACTCTCGGAAGATTAATTCCCGAGAGTTTTAGTTTTTATTGGCCACATAGACGCCCAGGACGACTAAAATGCCTGCAAAAATTTGTAGCTGCGAGAAGGGTTCTCCTAAGACGACAACAGCAGCTAGAATAGATATAATTGTCGAAATCCCAATGAAGGAAGCTGTTCGGTTAACCCCGATATTGGCGATGGCAAAATTTGATAGCAAATAGCCCAGAACACTACATCCCAAGCCTTGATAAAGGATAGTGATTGTAAATTTTGGATTGGTCAAAGGAAGAAGTAAGAGTTCTTTTAAGTAGCCAGCTAGAAAGCCTTGGCTGAGTGCAAAGAGTCCAAATGTCAGGCAACCACTGGCAAGCATAAAATAGGTAATCTCAAGGCTGGTGAATTGACTTGCCCTTTCAACATCAACGCAATACAGGGCGTAGGAGATGACTGCTAGCCCTAGAATCAAGTAGCCAACAAGGGAGAAGTGAGTAGAACCGCCAGCAGCAAAGACAGCCATGATAATACCGACAAGGGTTGTGATGACACCGACCACTTGCCAACGGCTAGGCCATTCTTTTAAAATTAGGCTGGACATGATAAGGGCAACGACTGGGATACAGGCGAGGAAGGCTCCGCTTTCAGAAGCAGTCGTCATACGAATGCCAATCGTTTCACAGATAAAATAGATTATTGGATTGAGGATGGCAATACGTGTCAGAGGTTTAAGATTTCTACCGTTAATGTTTATCCGACGTCGACTGATGAGAAAATAAAGGTTGATAAAAAGGAAGGCGGTGACAAAGCGCCAAGAGATCAAAGCCAGGTCACTGACCTGTGCTGTGATAGATTTGGTAAAGATAAAACTGAGCCCAAAGAGAATCTCACAAGTCGCTGCAGCCAAACATCCCAAGATGATTTTATTTTTCATTGTCTCACCTCCTGAATTTGGATTTCCACGCCTATTATAGCACTTTCAGGAAGCGTTTACATCAATCTAAACCTAAAAAATAGACTAGCAGAAGAGCTAGCCTTTTTTATCTTATTTAGTTACCAATTGAGACAGTCCCGTCTGATCCAACTTTGACATTTGTACCGTCTTGGCTATTAACGTCGACTGAGCCATCTTGACCAACTGTTGCGCTGTTACCTTCGCTATCGTTGGCTTCGACAGTATTATTACCGTTTGTTTTTGCTGAGTTACCGTTTCCGTCGCTGACCTCAGTTGATCCGTCTTTGTTGACTTTTACTGAAGCACTTGAATCAGTTGAAGAAGATTCTTTGGTCACCTTACTTGATGATGGTGTTGAAGATGACGAGTCAGTTTTGTCTTTAGAGTTGCCACATGCTGCTAAGGTCAACAAGGCAAGAACTGAGACAGAGGCTAAAGTTAATTTAGAAAATGTTTTCATAATAGTCTCCCTTTTTTCTTAGTAAATTCATTTTAAATGAAAAAACGAAATTTTAAAAGCGCTTCCAGTCGTTTTTACCCAACTGTAATTCCTTGGTAATATCAGTGTTGTACAAGGCTAATCTATTGGAAAATAAGAGCTAAAAGCCCTTACGCTTTTTCTTCTTTTGATAGATATTTAAAAGCGTTCAGCTCGGTCCTTAAGGCTCTCTTTGTTATAATAATAAAAAAAGATTGAGGTGATATGATGTATCAAACAACAATTAAAGGTGACAAACGTTTCCATTCGCTTTCAGAGGGTTATGGAGCACCTGTGGAACTTTTTGGCTATACGGAAGATGGGGAAACACCTATGAGTTTGGTGAATATTGCCTTGGCTTCCTGTGTGACCATGTGTCTACAGAGTTATTTTGCCAAGTATCAGGGAATCGAGGAGTTTGCTATTCAGGTTGATTCCAACTATGAAGAAGACCATTTCACCCTTACCATTCATTTACCTGAGGATCTGATTTTGGAAAATGAGCAAGAACTCTTGGCTTTTGTGGATAATTTTTGCCGAGTGAAGAAGCTTTTTCGTGAAGATATTCAGGTTGATATTAGCTTAGCCAAATAAGCTTACTATCCTTTATGAACTTCGTGTTATACTAGTAGATAAAGACGTGTCATTTCACTAGGTGTGGAATGAGCAACAATAGGAGGGCTTGCTATGCAAGACAAACTACATGAAATCCGTGTGTTTGAGAATTTTCAAGAAGAACTATTTGAAACGGGACATGTCATTGTGACAACTAAGGTAGTCGAGAAGTCCCTGAATTATTTTGGTAATGCTCACGGGGGCTATTTGTTTACGCTTTGTGATCAGGTCGCAGGGCTCGTGGCCATTTCAACTGGTGATTATGCAGTGACGCTTCAGTCTAATATCAATTATCTCAAGGCAGGGCATTTGTCTGACCAACTCAAAATTGAAGGCCTGTGTGTTCATAATGGCAAGACGACTAAGGTGGTTGAAGTTGTTATTACTAATCAGGAAAATAAAATTCTTACAAGGGCTACATTTACCATGTATGTGACAGGGTCGGTCGAGGAATAGAAAAGGAGCGTTTATGTCAGATTTTCAAACCATGGATGACTTTGCGGTGTTTGTTAATGACTACCTGACACCAGACCAATTGAGCGTTCAAGCCTATTCTTATGCGTCAGACCAGCAGGAGCTCTCTCTTCTTGTGACCATTGATGATTATGAGATGATGTGTCGTTGGCATGCTGTCTGGACTTTTTCAGGGTTACACCAGGCCTTCTTTCAGTCTGTAATGGACTTGGATAACAGCTTTTCTATTGATAGTGATAGCTTGGCTATGAAAGTGCGTTTAAGGGATCAAGAGCTCTTGTTTCAAGCAAAGGGGCTTGAGATGGTGGTTGTCGATTTGCCTGAACCTCTTTTTCGTTTAGCTGATGTGTCTTTTAACGAAGGAGGAAAGCACTTTACCTACCTTTGCGAAGACCAAAGTGTTACAGCAGAAGATTGGGTCTTGGTTCCTATAGGTTCTGGTAATGCTGAAAAAGAAGCTTTTGTAGAAAAGATTTCCTATGTTCTAGCAGATGAGGTTCCAGTTGAACTGACAAAACTGAAAAAGGTGATTCAAAAGCTGGATTTAGTAACTGTTCGTTATGATGTGAAGGTTGTTCGAAAGGGTTTTTTGAGTTTTTCAGGGATGGCTTTTGAAGGCGAGGAACTAGGTAAGCCAACAGACTTTCTTTGGGTGCCCTTTTTGGCAGAACAAGATGATTTGGCTGTTCCTACTTATGGTATTCGGATCAATGATGGCAGTCGTAAGACTTATGTAACAGCCTTGGCTGGTGAGGATGATAGTATGGAAATGATTGCTCTTGCACCGGCTACTTATGCGGTTTTTAAACTTAGAGGGCCTTCAACCGCAGCTGTTTGGGAGAGTTTTCATTATGCTAAGAAACATTTTGAAATGATTAATCAGCCAACTGTAGAGGTTTATCCACCAGGAAATCGTCAGGCTGAAGATTATGAAATGGAAGTTTGGATTCCAATAAAGGAGGAAGTATAGATGCGTCTGGATAAGTTTTTGGTTGATTGTGGTGTTGGTAGTCGCAGTCAAGTCAAGACCTTTCTCAAAAAGAAACAAGTGACTGTAAATGGTCAGGTGGAGACGTCACCCAAGACTCAGATTGATGAAAATCAAGACCAGATTGCTTTTCAAGGTCAAGCATTAACACACGAGACCTTTGTTTACTATCTTTTAAATAAGCCTCATGGTGTCATTTCAGCGACGGAGGATGCTCGTCACAAGACAGTGCTTGATTTACTGGATGATACAGCTAGACATAAGCAGGTCTTTCCTGTTGGACGTTTGGATATTGATACTCACGGTCTCCTGCTTTTGACCAATAATGGTGATTTAGCTCACGCCATGCTGTCTCCAAAGAAACATGTTGATAAGATTTATCAGGCTAAGGTTGATGGAATCATGGATCAGGAGGATATTCTGGCTTTTGAAAAAGGAATTGAACTCAAAGATCACACTTGCCAACCAGCTAAACTAGAGATTATTTCAGTAGATAGGGCTACTGGGACTAGCCTGGTTCAGATTACCATTGCTGAAGGGAAATTTCATCAGGTTAAGCGTATGGTAGCAGCTTGTGGTAAGGAAGTGACAGAGTTACAACGTCTAAGTATGGGGCCTTTAAGCCTGCCCAATGATTTAGAAGTCGGTGCTTGGCGACGTTTGACCGAGGAGGAGTTGGAAGCTTTAACGGTTTTTGGAATTCCTTTGGCTTAAGCTAGTCTAAGAGTTGCGAAATAGGCAGATTTTTGTTACTATTATTGTGAAATATTAGAAGAAAAAACGAGGTAAATTCAAGTGGCATTTGGAGATAACGGACCACGTAAGAAATCATTTTTTGAACGTCTAACAGTATTGGTCGTTTTGATTATGCTATTAGTAACAGTTGGGGCATTGATTTTCCAAGCAGTCGCAGCTGTCCTTTAAGACGCTATCAAGCGTTTTTTTGTGTATGTCGGAAATTCTTTCGTTTGTGATTGAATTTGTACATGGCATACAAATCAGAAAGAGAGAAATATAGATGAGTATGTTTTTAGATACAGCCAAGATTAGTGTCAAAGCTGGTCGTGGTGGTGACGGGATGGTTGCCTTCCGTCGTGAGAAATATGTACCCAATGGCGGTCCTTGGGGCGGTGACGGTGGTAAGGGTGGCTCAGTCATTTTCAAGGTTGACGAAGGTTTGCGTACCCTTATGGATTTCCGTTATAATCGTAAATTCAAGGCTAAGAATGGCGAAAAAGGGATGACCAAGGGAATGCACGGACGAGGTGCTGAAGACCTCATCGTTAGCATCCCGCCTGGTACGACAGTTCGTGATGCTGAGACAGGCAAGGTTATTACTGATATGGTTGAGGATGGACAAGAGTTTGTCATTGCTCACGGTGGACGTGGTGGACGTGGAAATATTCGTTTTGCGACACCTCGTAACCCTGCTCCTGAAATCGCTGAAAATGGTGAACCAGGTGAAGAACGTGAACTTCAATTGGAATTGAAGATTTTGGCTGATGTTGGTTTGGTTGGTTTCCCATCCGTTGGTAAATCAACGATTCTCAGTGTGGTAACCGCAGCAAAACCAAAGATTGGTGCCTATCACTTTACGACAATTGTTCCTAACTTGGGGATGGTTCGTACCAAGTCAGGGGAGAGTTTTGCTATGGCTGACCTTCCAGGATTGATTGAGGGGGCTAGCCAGGGTGTTGGTTTGGGAACACAGTTCCTTCGCCACATTGAGCGTACACGTGTTATCCTTCATGTGATTGATATGTCAGCGAGTGAAGGGCGTGATCCTTACGAGGATTATCTTCAAATTAACAAAGAGTTGGAAACTTACAACCTTCGCTTGATGGAACGTCCACAAATCATTGTGGCTAATAAGATGGACATGCCCGGGGCTGAGGAGAACTTGAAAGAGTTTAAGGAAAAATTGGCTGCTAACTATGATGAATTTGATGAGTTGCCACAAATTTTCCCAATTTCAAGTTTGGCTCACCAAGGTTTGGAAAATCTCTTGGAAGCTACTGCAGAGTTGCTTGATGAGACTGATGAATTCTTGCTTTATAGCGAAGACGATATGGAACAAGAAGAAGTTTACTACGGCTTTAACGAGGATGAACGTCCATTTGAAATTAGCCGTGACGACGATGCTTCATGGGTACTTTCTGGTGAGAAACTTGAAAAACTCTTTGTCATGACTAACATGGAACGTGACGAATCTATCATGAAATTTGCACGTCAATTGCGTGGTATGGGAGTTGATGAAGCGCTTCGTGAACGTGGTGCTAAGGATGGCGATATCGTTCGTATCGGTAACTTCGAGTTTGAGTTTGTGGATTGACGTTGAAAGACTCTCTAAGTGCTGAAGCACTTGATAGTCTACGGCAGCCGCTATAGCGGACTGCCTATCCACCTCACTAACTACGTAAAGTCGGTATACTCGACCGCCTTGTGTGGCGTGGCTAAGTGTGATATAAATATCTGCTGAATACAATAAATTATTGAAATAAGAGGTTTACAATGGGAGATAAACCGATATCCTTCAGGGATAAAGATGGAAATTTTGTTTCTGCGGCCGATGTTTGGAATCCAAAGAAACTTGAAGAACTCTTTACGCGCTTAAATCCTAACCGAAAACTCCGTCTTGAGCGTGAGCGCTTGGCAAGGGAAGAAGCAGCAAAACACCCTGAACTAAATGAAGAAACAGAGCAAGTCTAGCACTTGCTCTGTTTTTCTTATCCAAAATGGTAATCAAAAACAGCTACTCTAGCAAGAGTAACTGTTTTGATAATTAGGCGTTTAGAACCTTGTCCAAGAATTCTTTCAAACGTGGGTGTTGTGGGTTATCAAAGATTTGATCTGGAGTACCATCTTCGAGGAACTCACCGTCCGCAGTAAAGATTACTCGGTTGGCAACTTGACGAGCAAATCCCATTTCGTGAGTAACGATAATCATGGTCATACCTTGCTCTGCCAATTCTTTCATAACGTTAAGAACGTCTCCAACCATTTCAGGGTCAAGGGCAGAAGTCGGTTCGTCAAAGAGCATGATATCAGGATTCATTGCCAAACCACGCGCAATTGCCACACGTTGTTTTTGTCCACCTGACAAGCTATCAGGTGTAGCATCGGCTTTGTCAGCAAGTCCAACACGATCAAGAAGATCCATAGCTAATTTATCAGCTTCTTCCTTGTTCATACGTCCAAGTTCAACAGGTGCAAATGTTACGTTTTCAAGGACTGTCATGTGTGGGAAGAGGTTGAAATGTTGGAAGACCATCCCGATATTTTCACGGGCTTTGTCAAGGTCTGTCTTAGGATCTGATAATTCATAGCCATCAACGACTACTTTACCAGATGTCACTGTTTCAAGTAGGTTAAGGGTACGAAGGAAGGTTGATTTACCTGAACCTGAAGGACCGATGATACATACAACGTCACCTTCGTAGAATTTGGCGTCAATGCCTTTAAGGACTTCATTGTCGCCGTATGATTTGTGCAAGTCCTGCACATCGATTTTCAATTCAGCCATTATTTAAGTCTCTTTTCTAGTCGTTTAGCCAATTTCGTCAAGCATGTGATGATGACCAAGTAAAGGATGGCCAAGATCGCATACATACGGAATGATTGGTAGTTACGAGCAATGATGATTTTACCAGTTTGGAAGAGTTCAACCAAACCGATAGCTGATACGATAGTCGTATCTTTCAATGAGATAACAAATTGGTTGATGAAGTTTGGCAACATCAAGCGAACCGCTTGTGGCAAGATAACCTTACGCATTGTTGTATTGTAAGGGACACCCAAGCTTCGGCTAGCTTCCATCTGACCAATAGGAACAGCTTCAATACCACCACGTACAATTTCGGCAATGTAAGCACCACCGTTAAGTGAGAGGGCAATTGTCGCTGCCACAAAATCATTGATTGGTGATTGGTGACCAGTGATATTTTCAATCAAGTTAGGAATACCCCAGTAGATGAAAGCTGCAACAATCATCAATGGGATACCACGAACCACGTCAACAAAGACTTGCGAAATCACACGAAGTGTCTTGTTTGGTGCAACTGCCATCATACCGAAGATAACACCGATAATCATGGCAATAGCAAATGAAAGAAGAGTCAATCCAAGGGTAATTCCAAGACCCTGGAGGAGTTGTTTGTAGTTGTTTTTGATCAAGCCTACGATGGTTGTTTCATCGGTAGCTTTTTTTGAGCTTCCTTCTTTTGATTTGTTGCTATCGAGGTATTTATTGATAATCTTATCGTAAGTACCATCTTTCACGATAGCAGCCAAACCATTGTTGAACATTTCAATCAACTCAGGATTAGCACCTTTTTTAACAGCAAAGCCGACTTCACCAGTAGCAATACCTTCAATTGGTGTTGTAAAGTTACGCCCTTGTTGGATAGCGTATAGAAGAACGGCTTCATCATCCATAAGAGCATCGATTGAACCAGAGTTCAAGCTGTCGTACATAGTAGAAGCTTCATCGTAAGCACGAACAGTAAAGCCATATTCACCAGCATGGTCTTCCAACCATGAGTAAGATGACGTACCATTTTTAGCTCCTACAGTCTTACCTTTAAGATCCTTGTAAGATTTAACCTTACTTCCTTTAGCTACAGCCAAACGAATGTTTGATGTGTAGTAAGGATCTGAGAAGTCAAAGATTTGTTTACGAGCATCAGTGATGGTCATACCAGCCAATACGGCATCAGCTTGGCTAGATTGTACAGCATTAAGTGATGCATCGAAACCAGGGTTTGTCAATTTGACATTGAAACCTTGGTTTTTAGCAATGGCATTGATGATATCGACGTCGATACCTACATATTTACCTGAACCATTTTGGTATTCGAATGGAGCAAAAGATGAGTCCATTGAGATAGTGTAGGTTTCCTTAGCAGGAGTGGCTTTTGCGTTGGTATCACCAGTCAATTTAAGATCTGCTGAAGGTTTTGATGAAGAAGATTTTGATGAGTCACCCAACCATTTGTTCATGATTTTGTCGTAGGTGCCGTCATTCTTCATTTCCTTAAGAGCTTCGTTGAAGTCTTTGATAAGATTTTCGTGTTTTCCACCTTTTTTAACAGCGAAAGCGAAGCTACCGATAGATTCAGGCTTAATGTTGATAGCGTAGTCTTTTCCTTGACCAATAGCGTATTTAACAACTGGTGTGTCGTCCATAGCTGCGTCAACAGAACCAGAATCCAAGCTGTTGTTCATCAAGTCGCTAGTATCAAAAGTTTTAACTGTGAAACCATATTTGCTAGCGTTTTTATCAAGCCAAGTTTGAGAAGCGGTACCGTTTTTAACACCGACTGTTTTACCCTTCAATTGTTTGTAGTCGCTGACTTTATCGCTACTACGTGTGTAGATAACAATTGAGGTGTCGTAATAAGTGTCTGAGAAAGTAAAGACCTTCTTACGTGCGTCGGTAACAGTAGTACCGGCCATAAGGGCGTCAGCTTGGCCTGATTGAACAGCATTGACAGCTGCATCGAAACCAGGGAAGGTTTGGTTAACGTCCCAATTTTTACGTTTGGCAACTTCGTTGATGATATCAACGTCGATACCCTTGTAGGTCTGATCAGAATCTTTGAATTCAAATGGGGCATAGGCTGTATCTGAAACGACTGAGATAGTCTCGGCAGATGCCTTAGCTCCGAAAACAAAGAAAACTGACATGACACTCAAGAAGAGTGTCAGAAGTTTTTTCTTCATTATAAAAAGTCTCCTTTATAAAATACCTTCCTATTCTATCAAAAAAAGGTCTTGTTATCAAACTTCTTGGAGTTTGATGTTAGGAAATGTAACAAAGTTCGTTAGATATGAGAAGAGTTTTAGAAGAATTTGACAAGCTTGTGTCAATTAGTTACACTGTAATCGAATACATGTAAGATTTGTTACAGGAGCTAAAAAATGAAGAAACGTATGCTTGAGAAATATACTAGCCTATATGATAAAGTCCCAAGTTGGCTGATGATTATGCTGTCCTGTTTTATTGCCTTTGGTTATTTCCTTATAAGTGGATTTCTATCAGGGATTGTTGTGGGAATTCCAATGGCTATTGTTCTTTCGTTCTTAGTATTAAATGGCAACATTCAGTTCCAGGATATACATTCGATTTACTATAAAATATTTTCAACCTTGTATTTTCAGTTGGGAGCCTTTGCCTTTACTGCCTTAGCTATCTTTTTCTGGGTTAAAGTTGTTGAAAAACGTCCCATTCGTACACTTGGATTTTTCAAGGGTCATATTTGGTTGAACTTGCTTAAAGGTTGGGGACTTGGATCTTTGCTCTTGTTAGTTAGTTTCCTTGGGACTTATTTACTAGGCGGTTTAGAATTTGTGAAGGTAGACTTTTCGCAGAAAACCCTCTTATACATACTTTCCCTAATACCTTTCTGGTTTATCCAAGGTGGAACCGAGGAACTGGTGACACGTGGTTGGTTGCTTCAGACGGTGACTAATAGATTGAACCTTTCTTGGGGAATTGCTATTTCAAGTTCTCTCTTTTCAATGCTACACTTGGGAAATCAAGGAGTTACCGCCTTGTCTCTCATCAGTATTGTTCTAGTGGGTGTTCTCATGGCTCTTTACATGCTCAAGACAGATAATATCTGGGGTGTAGCGGCTCTTCATGGTGCTTGGAACTTTGCGCAAGGAAATCTAGTTGGTGTGTCAGTTAGTGGACAGAATGCAGGCGGCAGCTTATTGCACTTTCAGGCCAGGACAGGTGTGCCTGATTGGTTGTCAGGTGGAGCCTTTGGCCTAGAAGGGAATATCGTTACCTGTGTGGTTCTGGTGGTAGGTATCATCATTCTTCGATTACAATTAAAGAAAGAAAACTTTTAAGGCTGAGTTCAAAGACTCGGTCTTTTTACTTCTGTGTTAAAATAGAAGAAAGTTTGGAAAAGGGGAAGAGATGATAGTTAAGATTGAGCGAGGTATGATTTGGGTACAGATTGTCTATGGACTTATACTTCTTATCGCTTACACTGGTTTATTCTGCTGGTTTCTTATAGATGATTATCGTTTTGGGAATTTTGTGGATAACTGTGTTGCCTTCCTCATTTTACTAATATTTCTTCATGCTTTGACTAACTTAGTTGATGGTATTGTGAGACTTAAAGGTCATAAAAAAATTTTGGAAATTAACAATGATACCTTTATTTATTATGGAAGATTATGTGGGCGGGTCACCTTTGAGATTCCGCTGTCTGAAATTGACTTGGTTATGAAGGACTGGTCAACGCCAATGGATGATGCCAAACACTCATCAACTATATACTATATCCTAAAACGTATCGATGATTTCGGGAATATAAGGTCTTGGGAAAGGAAGAGGTATAGAGTTTTATACATTTTTTTCAAAGATAGTAAAACGGCCTTGAAATATGATAAAAAACTCGGTTATCAGACACGAAGAAAGCGCAAATACGTCGCTGAGACACGAATGATACATATTCCTATCGCAGAAGGAGAATTTTTCTCCGACCAAGAGATGAATGATTACATAAATGAAAGGAAAAACCATGATAGATAGAAAAGAAGACAACCAATTTCATTTGGTTTCTAAATATGAACCTTCTGGGGACCAACCTCAGGCCATTGAAGCCTTGGTTGATAATATCGAAGGTGGGGAGAAGGCTCAAATCCTAAAGGGAGCGACAGGGACAGGTAAGACCTATACCATGAGTCAGGTCATCCAGCGCGTGAATAAACCAACCTTGGTTATCGCCCACAATAAAACTTTGGCAGGTCAGCTTTACGGAGAATTCAAGGAGTTTTTCCCAGACAATGCTGTGGAATACTTCGTTTCCTACTACGATTTCTATCAGCCAGAGGCCTATGTACCATCATCAGATACCTATATCGAAAAAGATAGCTCTGTAAACGATGAAATTGATAAGCTACGACACTCAGCAACGTCGGCCCTCCTTGAGCGTAATGATGTTATCGTTGTGGCTTCTGTTTCTTGTATTTACGGTTTGGGTTCGCCCAAAGAATATGCTGATTCAGCAGTCAGCCTTCGACCAGGCCAAGAGATTTCTCGAGACAAGCTGCTAAATGACCTAGTTGATATCCAGTTTGAGCGAAACGATATTGATTTCCAACGTGGGAAATTCCGTGTGCGTGGCGATGTGGTCGAAATTTTTCCTGCCAGCCGTGATGAGCACGCCTTTCGTGTCGAATTTTTCGGTGATGAGATTGACCGCATTTGTGAGATTGAGAGTCTGACCGGACGTAATCTCGGTGAAGTTGAGCACCTTGTTCTTTTCCCGGCTACTCACTTTATGACCAATGAAGAGCATATGGAAGAAGCCATCAAGAATATTATGGAAGAGATGGAGGCTCAGGTTAAGCAATTTGAAGCCGAGGGGAAACTCATCGAGGCTCAACGTATCCGTCAAAGGACAGAATACGATGTCGAAATGCTCCGTGAGATGGGTTACACCAACGGTGTCGAAAACTACTCGCGCCACATGGATGGTCGAAAAGAAGGCGAGCCACCGTTTACTTTACTTGATTTCTTCCCAGAAGATTTCCTCATCATGATTGACGAAAGTCACATGACCATGGGACAGATTAAGGGAATGTATAACGGAGACCAAGCTCGTAAGAAGATGTTGGTTGATTACGGCTTCCGTTTACCGTCAGCTCTTGATAACCGTCCCCTTCGTCGTGAAGAATTCGAAAGTCATGTGCATCAGATTGTTTATGTATCAGCGACACCAGGTGACTATGAGATGGAGCAGACTGAGACCGTCGTTGAACAAATTATCCGTCCGACAGGGCTTCTTGATCCAGAAGTCGAAGTGCGTCCAACTATGGGTCAAATGGACGATCTTCTCGGTGAGATTAATGCCCGTACTGAAAAAGGTGAGCGTGTCTTTGTAACAACCTTGACTAAGAAGATGGCTGAAGACTTGACGGACTACCTCAAGGAAATGGGTGTCAAGGTCAAATATATGCATTCTGATATTAAGACTTTGGAGCGTACTGAGATTATCCGTGACTTGCGTTTGGGTGTCTTTGATGTTCTTATTGGGATTAACCTTCTCCGTGAGGGGATTGACGTTCCTGAGGTTAGTCTGGTTGCTATTTTGGATGCTGATAAGGAAGGTTTTCTTCGTAATGAACGTGGGCTTATCCAAACGATTGGACGTGCTGCCCGAAATAGTGAAGGGCACGTTATCATGTATGCGGATAAGATTACGGAGTCTATGCAGAAGGCCATGGATGAAACAGCTCGCCGTCGTGAAATCCAGATGGCCTATAATAAGGAACACGGTATCACTCCGCAAACGATTAAGAAAGAAATTCGGGACCTTATTTCGATTACCAAGGTCAATGAAGCAGAAGTGGCAGAGGATACTGTGGACTACAGTGCTATGAACAAGAAAGAACGCCAAGAAGCCATCAAGAAACTTCAAAAACAAATGCACGAAGCGGCAGAACTGCTTGACTTCGAGTTGGCGGCTCAAATCCGTGATATGGTTCTTGAGCTGAAGAGTATGGATTAAGGCTAGTTACATCACTTAGGCATTATAAGTAAGAAAGGAAATATATGTCACGTTCACAAGCAACTATTTTAACTAATATGTGTCTCATCGAAGATGGCCGTGGAAATATTGTCATGCAAATCCGCGATCCAAAGCGTTATTACTGGTCGGGAGCAGCCCTACCTGGTGGCCATATCGAAGCACATGAAGGTCTGGTAGAATCAGTTATCCGTGAGGTTAAAGAAGAAACTGGCTTGACCATCAAAAACCCTAAATTAGTTGGTATGAAGCATTTTTACACGACAGATGATGAGCGTTATCTAGTATTCCTTTATAGAACTTCGGATTTTGAAGGAAAACTCCATTCAACAGAAGAAGGCGAAGTTCGTTGGGTTGCTCGAGAGGAGGTAGCTAATATGGATTTAGCTTATGACATGCTCAATCTACTACGTGTCTTTGAAGAAGACAATCTCTCAGAACTTTTCTATCGGGAGCGACTCGAAAATGACTTTATCCGAGAATTTTGGTAATAAAATGAACTATTTATTCAAGCGAATGAATAGTTTTTTATCATTAAAAAAATACATATAATGGCTTAAAATAAAGGAAATTCCGAGTGATTGACTAGCAAAAAATTAATAAAAATAAAAAATATAATCAATAAAAGTCTAGTTTTCCATTGACAAATGAATAATAATACATTATTATACTTACATAGTTAATAAATATAGAAAAGAGATTGATTATGAAACCATGGAAAAAACTTTTATTGGGACTCGCTAGTGTCTTTGCTTTGACAGCTTTAGCGGCTTGTTCTTCATCGACTAACACTTTAGATAAAGTTAAAGATAAGGGGACCTTGACTGTCGCTCTTAATCCCCACTTTGCTCCTTTTGAGTTTAAAACAATCCAAGATGGTAAGGATACTATTGTTGGAGCAGACATCGAAATTGCCAAGGCCATTGCAGATGAGCTTGGTGTGAAAGTCAAATTCTCTGAAATGTCCTTTGACAATGTCCTAGCCAGCGTCCAATCTGGTAAGGCAGATATTGCCATTTCTGGTATCTCAGCCACTAAAGAACGTCAGAAAATTTTCGACTTCTCGGATACTTACTATGAGTCTGAAACGGTTCTTGTTGTCAAAAAAGATGCGACAGGAACTTACAAACAAACCGGTGATTTTGCTAAAAAATCTGTAGCCGTTCAAAAAGGGTCTATTCAAGAAAATATCGCCAAAGCCAACTTGTCAGATGCTAATGTGGTTTCCTTGGCACAACCTGGTGAAGCTATCAATGAATTGAAGTCTGGTCAAGTTGAAGGAGTAGTTCTTGAAAAAGCAATTGCACAAGGTTATGTAGACCAAAATAGCGACCTAGCTGTGTCAGACATTGCTCTCAAGTCTGATTCAAAAGATGCCTATGCCGTAGCAATGCCTAAAGGAAGCGATAAGCTAAAAGAAAAGGTTAATAAGGTTATCGCTAAACTCAAAAAAGAAGGTAAGATTGACAGCTATGTTCAAGATGCCTACACTCTTTCACTTAAGAGTTCTAGCAAATAAGGAGTTATTATATGAAGAAATTTTGGTTTATCCTTACAGCTCTAGTCGCTACCTGCTTTCTAGTTGCTTGTAGCGGAAGTCAGGGAGTAAGTCCTAAAACGATTAAGGAAAAGAAGAAAATTGTCGTGGCAACAGAATCAGAATTTGCACCATTTGAGTTCAAATCATTGGTTAACGGCAAAGATACGCTAGTTGGAGCAGACATCGAGTTGGCCAAAGCTATCGGTGAAAAACTCGGCGTAAAGGTTGAATTTTCCGTGATGTCTTTTGATAATGTTCTTGCTAACGTACAAAGTGGTAAAGCCGATATCGCCATTGCAGGGATTTCGGTGACAGACGAACGTAAGAAGGTTTATGATTTTTCAGACAGCTACTATACGTCAGAAAATGTAGTGATTGTCAAAAAAGACAAGGTAAATGACTACACAAGCACTGATAGTCTAGCAAAACAAACGGTCGGTACGCAAAAAGGGTCTGTTCAAGAAACCGTTGCTAAGAAACAAATCCCTAAGGCAAGTGTGGTATCACTGGCTTCAAATGGTGAAATGATTAACGAACTCAAATCAGGGCAGCTTCAAGCAGTTGTACTTGAGAAGGCCATTGCAGAAGGTTATATCGCTCAAAATGACGATTTAACCCTTGCCAACTTTAATCTCAAGTCAGATAGCACAGATGCTTATGCCGTCGCAACACGTAAAGGTTCGGATGACTTGCTTAAAGAAATCAATGCCGTCATCAAAGAGACTAAGGACTCTGGGAAATTTGACCAATGGTTGAAAGAAGCATCAACCTACAAACAAAGTAAGTAAATTTAAAACTCCCGAGCACCTGAAAAGAGTAAAATTCAGGTGCTTTCATCAACAGTGAAAAGTTTCGTTTGGTGATGGCTTTGTTCACCTAAGAGGAGTCTCCAAAAATTCTTAAATCTAAAATGGGGCAATACCCCATTTTTTATTGAATTCTCTGTTAAAAACAGTTATTATCAAAGTAGGTAAGTCTGTCAAAATAGACAAATGACATCGTATAGAGTGCTTAAGAAAAGCAAGGAGAAACTATGAAGCTACCACGTTTTGGTGTTGAAGAATGGCTTAATGTCCATGAAAAATCTGCCATATATGATATCGCAGGAGTTTCAATTAAGGCCCTCACAATGGAAGAATTATTTGACCTGTCAGGCCTTGATAAAGACGCCTTTTTTGCCCAACTACTAAAGAAAAAGATGGATTACGGCTGGATTGAAGGGTCACCAGAGTTTAAGACTCAAGTGGCTAGCTTATACAAGAACATGCCGGTTGATAATATCCTCCAAACCAATGGGGCTACAGGAGCGACGATGCTAGCCCTTTATGCGCTTATTGAGCCTGAGGACCATGTCATCTCCATGTATCCAACTTATCAACAGCTCTATGACATTCCTAAGTCGCTAGGAGCAGACGTGGATCTCTGGGAGGTTGAAGAGGACAAGGGGTGGTTGCCTGATTTGGACCAACTCCGCCGTCTCATTCGTCCTAATACCAAAATGATCTGTATTAACAACGCCAACAATCCTACCGGTGCCCTTATGGACGCTGCTTACCTCGAGGAGCTAGTGGCTATCGCTAAAGAAGTAGACGCCTATATCTTCTCAGATGAGGTCTATCGCAGTTTTGACCAGCCTACGCCTTCTATTGTAGATTTGTATGAAAAGGGCATTGCCGTCAATAGTCTGTCAAAGACTTATTCCATTCCTGGTATTCGTGTGGGTTGGGTTGCTTCTAACACAGAGGTGGCGGACATTCTGCGTGACTACCGTGACTACACGATGATTTGTGCGGGTGTCTTTGATGATATGGTGGCTACCCTTGTCTTGGAAAATAAAGAAGCCATCCTAGAGCGTAATCGTCAGATTGTAGAGGAAAATCTAGCTCTTATGGATGAATGGATTGCCAAGGAACCTAAGGCGTCATGGATTAGACCTGCCAGTGTTTCCACATCTTTCGTCAAACTAGATGTGAATCGTCCTATCGAAGATTTTGCTTTGGAGCTTCTTCAGGACTATGGTGTTCTTGTGGTTCCAGGTAACCGTTTTGACAAGGAGTCTCATGTCCGCATCGGTTATTGCTGTGACAAGGAAGTTCTTCAAAAGGGCTTAGAAAAATTGTCGCAATTTCTTAATAAATGTTGACAATACCACTAATTTTAAGTAAAATAAACGAGCAAAAATTATATTTATACAGGAGTTTCTTATGAAAATGAAAAAACTTTTCCTTGGGGCTATGGCTCTCCTTGCTACTGTGACTTTAGTAGCTTGTGGGTCAAAAAAGGATGCTTACTTATCCATTAAAGAAAATAAAAAACTTGTCGTGGCTGTCAGCCCAGACTATGCACCATTTGAGTTCAAAACTTTGGTAGATGGTAAAGACCAAGTAGTTGGTTCAGATATCAAGTTGGCACAAGCTATCGCTGATGAACTCGGTGTTAAGCTTGAAGTTACAACAATGAGCTTTGACAATGTCCTTTCTAGCCTTCAATCAGGTAAGGCTGATCTTGCTATTTCAGGTATCTCAGTAACAGACGAACGTAAGAAAACCTTTGATTTCTCATATCCTTACTACGAAACACAAAATGCTATCATCGTTCGCAAAGATCAAGAGTCTACTTACTCAAGTCTTGATGCTTTCAAAGGTAAGAAAGTAGCAGTTCAAAAAGGTACCATTGAAGAAGGCCTTGCTAAGAAACAATTGAAAGATTCAACAGTCGTATCACTTACAGCAATGGGTGAGGCGATTAACGAGGTGAAATCTGGCCAAGTTGATGCTGTTGACCTTGAAAAACCAGTAGCAGAAGGTTACGTGGCACAAAATTCAGATTTGGCTTTGGCAAGCGTTGCCCTCAAAGTTGATGATGGCGATGCAAAAGCAGTCGCTATGGCTAAAGGCAACGAAAGATTGAAAGAAGTAGTCAACAAAGTCGTCAAGAAATTGAAAGCAGATGGTACTTACGACGAGTACATCAAGGATGCTTCTAAATACACAGCAGTTGAATAAATCAGTAGCTAGGGGAGATGCCTCCTCTAGTTTTTGTATAGGAAAAAACTTGGATAGTTTTAGTAGACTTAGAAGTCAACTGTAATAGCAAAAATTCCTAAACTTAAATATATTTCTTGACAGAAAAAGGCGAGTCTTGTATACTTGAATAGAACGTGTAAAATGTTACATTATCTTGAGGAGGTGAATTCAATGTCAAAAACAGTAGTACGTAAAAACGAATCACTTGACGACGCTCTTCGTCGTTTCAAACGTTCTGTGACTAAAGCTGGTACTCTTCAAGAGGCTCGTAAACGTGAACATTACGAAAAACCTTCTGTAAAACGTAAACGTAAATCAGAGGCAGCTCGCAAACGTAAAAAATTCTAATTAAGAATGAAATTAACAGAAAAAAGCTTGAGTCTTCTCAAGTTTTTTTCTTTTCATCGAATAAAGAAGTCGGTTAGTAATCGTGAGATACCAAAAAAGACGTCTGAGATTTCAGACGTCTTAAGTTTCATATGTCTTTAGTTGAACAAATAAAGATTATTTGTTTGCAAGAAGGTCGCGGATTTCAGCGAGCAATTCTTCTTGTGATGGACCTGCTGCTTCAGCAGCATCCTCAGCTTCTTTTTTGCTAAGAGCAGTTGCTTTGCTAGCAGCTTTAACAACGAAGAAGAGAGTAGTACCAACGATGATGAAGTTGATAACTGCGCTCAAGAAGCTACCGTATGCGATACCGTTCCATGACAATTTAGAGAGGTTTTCAACGTTAGCAGCCTTAACAACTGGGTTAAGGATAAGTGGAGTGATGATATCACTTACAAGTGAAGTGATGATAGCGTTGAAAGCAGCCCCCATAACAACGGCTACAGCAAGATCAAGGACGTTACCCTTGAACAAAAAGTCTTTAAGTTCTTTAATCATTTTGACAATGAATCCTTTCTTTTATTTACTTTTAATAGTTTATCCGATTTTGTAAATCTTGACAAGGTATTTGCTCATGAAAAATCAATTTTATTTTACTTTCATTTTTCATCGTGTTATAATTAGGGGTAATGCAATTATGGTAAGATAGGGGGCGATTAGATGGTGATTGATAAAGCTTTAATAGAAGATATTAAGAGCAGTACCAACATCGTCGACGTAATTGGCGAAGTTGTCAGTCTTAATCGTGCAGGTCGCAATTACCTGGGTCTCTGCCCCTTCCATAAGGAGAAAACCCCCTCATTTAACGTTATTGAGGACAGACAGTTTTACCATTGTTTTGGTTGCGGAAAGTCTGGGGATGTCTTTAAATTTTTAGAGGAATATCGTCAGGTTTCTTTTCAAGAAAGTGTCAAGGTTCTGGCAGATCGGCTAGGTATCGCAGTTAGTATAGATGCGCCAAGACAAGCCAAGCAGCAAAATTCTCCTAATCAAGCTTTTTATGATCTTCATGAGGATGCGCTTAAGTTTTACCATGCTGTTCTCATGACGACTAAGATAGGAGAAGCAGCGCGTGCCTACCTCTATGAACGTGGGATGACTGACGATTTACTTAAGGCCTTTCAGATTGGTCTATCCCCTGACGAACCAGATTATCTCTATCAGTCTGTTTCCAAAAAATACGATGAAGAGGTGCTGACAGAATCAGGTCTTTTTAATCTTTCTGAAAGTAATCGTCTTTTCGACACTTTTAAAAATCGAATCATGTTTCCGCTCAAAAATGAGTTTGGAAAAACAATCGGTTTTTCAGGACGTGTTTGGACTAAGGAGGATATTGAACAAGGGCAAGCTAAGTACAAAAATACCAGAGCTACTCGCATTTTCAATAAATCCTATGAACTCTACCACTTAGATCAGGCTAAGCCAGTGATTCAGAAGACTCATGAAGTCTATTTGATGGAGGGCTTCATGGATGTTATTGCTGCCTATAGAGCTGGTCATGCGAATGCAGTGGCTTCTATGGGAACGGCTCTGACTCCTGAGCATGTCAATCGTCTTCGCAAACTAACTAAAAAAATTGTTCTAACCTATGATGGTGATAAGGCTGGGCAAAATGCGATTGCCAAGTCTCTGGAACTGTTATCGGATTTTCAAGTTGATATTGTTAAAATTCCAGACAATATGGACCCCGATGAATATCTACAGAAAACTTCCGAAGAGGCTTTGGGCAAACTCTTGGTTGAGTCCCGCATTTCAGATGTGGAATTTTGGATTGGACAGCTCAAGCCTGCTAATGTAGACAATCTTCAAGCGGAGATTGCCTATGTCGAGCAGATTGCAAAGATTATTGCTAAGTCACCTTCTGTAACGGCACAAAATTCTTACATTTCCAAGGTGGCTGACCTTTTGCCAGACTTTGATTTTTTCCAAGTCGAGCAAGCGGTCAATAACGAACGGTTGACCATGAGAAATCAGCAGACGGCTCAATTATCAGCTGCTAGTAATAGTGCTTATGAGTCTTCAGCATCAGGATTTAGAGGGACGGTCAAACTACCTTCTACACCTAAGATTACAGGTCTTCGTCGCGCGGAAAATCAACTCTTCCATCGCATGCTTAATCATCCTATGATTTTAAACGACTATCGTATGCGAGATGACTTTTTCTTCCAAACACCTGAGTTAGAAGAACTCTTTCAGATTTTGAAGCAAGACGGTCAAATTGATACGGTAGCCTTGTCTCTACTTTCTCAAGAAGTACAAACAGCCTATTATCAGGTTTTAGAGGAGATTTTGCCGCCTGAAACCAATTTAGAGGAAGTCCAGGCTATTGAAGAGCGTAGAAATCATTTTCTGAGGGAACAGGACTTCCGTAAGCAAAGTAAACAAATAAGAGAATCAAGTAACCACGGTGATGTGGATGCAGCGGTGGAAGCTCTGCAAATGCTCATCGCCCAAAAACGAGATATGGAGTAATACATGGCAAATAAAAAACAAAATACAGCATTTAACGTTCAAGTCGCTGATTTCATTCGTAACCACAAAAAAGCTGGTACAGCAACTGATGATGAAGTCACAGAAAAACTAGTTATCCCATTTGTTCTAGATGCTGATGGGATTGATGACCTTTTGGAGCGTTTGACAGATGGTGGTATCTCTATCACTGATAAAGATGGAAATCCTTCATCTAAATATGTTGTTGAGGCACCAAAACCAGAAGAGCTTACAGACGAGGAGCTTCTTGGTTCAAACTCTGCTAAGGTCAATGACCCTGTTCGTATGTATCTCAAAGAGATTGGGGTAGTGCCTCTTTTGAGTAACGAAGAGGAAAAAGAATTGGCTATCGCTGTTGAAAATGGTGATTTGGAAGCTAAACAACGTTTGGCAGAAGCTAACCTTCGTTTGGTAGTTTCAATCGCTAAACGCTATGTTGGACGTGGCATGCAGTTCTTGGACTTGATTCAAGAGGGTAACATGGGGCTTATGAAAGCCGTTGATAAATTTGACTACTCTAAAGGTTTCAAATTCTCAACTTATGCGACATGGTGGATTCGTCAAGCAATCACACGTGCCATCGCAGACCAAGCACGTACCATCCGTATCCCAGTTCACATGGTTGAAACCATTAATAAATTGGTACGTGAGCAACGTAACCTCTTGCAAGAGTTGGGACAAGACCCAACACCTGAGCAAATTGCTGAGCGTATGGATATGACACCAGATAAGGTTCGTGAAATCCTTAAGATTGCTCAAGAACCAGTCTCACTTGAAACACCTATCGGTGAAGAGGATGACAGCCATTTGGGTGATTTTATCGAAGATGAAGTTATCGAAAATCCAGTAGATTACACAACTCGTGTCGTTCTTCGTGAACAATTGGATGAAGTGCTTGATACCCTTACAGACCGTGAAGAGAATGTTCTTCGTCTCCGTTTCGGTCTTGATGATGGTAAGATGCGTACCTTGGAAGATGTTGGTAAAGTCTTCAATGTTACTCGTGAACGTATTCGTCAGATCGAAGCTAAAGCCCTTCGTAAATTGCGCCATCCAAGCCGCAGCAAACAACTTAAAGACTTTATTGAAGACTAAGATAGTAAATGGAAGGGGCCTGATTGTTAGGTCCTGATTTTGGAGGAAAAGCTATGTCTGAAGTGAAATACACTGAAGAAGAAATTGAAAAAATCAAAGACCGTATCTTGGAAGCCTTAGAAATGGTCATTGACCCAGAGTTGGGGATTGATATTGTCAACCTAGGCCTCATTTACGATATCCGTTTCCAACAAGACGGCTATACTGAAATCGATATGACCTTGACGACTATGGGATGCCCTTTGGCAGATCTTTTGACAGACCAAATCTATGACGCTATGAAAGAAGTACCTGAAGTCACTAAGACTGAGGTTAAGTTGGTCTGGACACCAGCATGGACTATTGAAAAGATGAGTCGCTACGCTCGTATCGCTCTAGGTATTCGTTAGGAGAAGGTTTATGAAAACACTGGCTATCGTTGTCCCTTGTTACAACGAGGAAGAGACTATCCATCCTTTCCTAGAAGCCTGTCAAGCAGTTGAGCGACAAATGGCCAATCAGTTGGCTTTCAACTACTATTTTGTCAATGACGGTTCAAAAGATCGCACCTTGGAAGTTTTGAGACAGGTTTCAAAGCAATTTGAGAATGTTCACTATATCTCTTTCTCTCGTAATTTTGGGAAGGAAGCAGGCTTACTTGCAGGACTTGAAGCAGCCCAAGGTGACTATGTCACAGTTATGGATGCCGATCTTCAAGATCCACCTGAACTTCTTATCGAGATGTATGCCAAAATCCAAGAAGGTTACGACGTTGTCGGAACACGACGTGCTGACCGCAAGGGTGAGCCACCTATTCGTTCACTCTTTGCTAAGGTCTTCTATTGGTTGATAAATAAAGTTTCTGATACCGAAATGGTGGATGGGGCACGTGATTTCCGCTTGATGACTCGTCAAGTCGTTGATGCAATCCTTGAGCTCAAGGAAGTCAATCGCTTCTCAAAAGGGCTCTTTTCTTGGGTCGGCTTTGATGTGGCCTACGTCTCTTATGAAAATCGTGAACGTGTGGCAGGAGAGACTTCTTGGTCTTTCTGGAGCCTATTGAGTTACTCACTTGATGGCTTTATTAACTTCTCAGAAGTACCCTTGAAACTTGCCACATGGGCAGGAACCTTCTCATTCTTAATCTCCTTGGTTGGAATTCTCTTTGTCGTTATCCGAAAACTAACTATAGGTGGGAGTGTTGCAGGTTGGGCAAGCCTTGTCTCAATCATCCTCTTTATCGGAGGAATCCAACTTCTGGCCTTGGGTATCATCGGGAACTATATTTCAAAGATTTTCCTAGAAACCAAGAAACGACCAGTTTATATTGTTAAGGAGAAGGGCTAAAGAATGATTGAAGAGTTTTTAGGAGTATTTAATAATTTAAAAGGCTATATTAAGAGGAATAAATTTGTTTTATCTCTTATCTTAGGTGTTTATCTTTTAGTTAATATTAACATCAGTTTAGCTGAGTACCCCTATATTGACGATATTGGTCGTCAAGTTCTGGGTTATACGGGCTTCTCTGAACATTACTCCAGATATTTGAGTGAATTTTCAGCACGTCTTATTCAAGGTGGTACTCATTTAACGGATCCTGGCCTGACAACAAATATTATCTCAGCCTTTATATTAACGTTTGCAAGTACGATATTATTGTTTGTATTGTTTCCATCGAAAAAGGTTACTCCAGTTTTAGCCTTAGCCTCAACTGTAATTGGAATAAATCCTTGGTTTTTAGAGCCTTTGAGCTTTAGGTTTGACAACCCATTTATGTCACTAAGTATTTTAGTGTCAATTCTTCCTTTTATCTTTTGGGAGTCTAGAAAACTATTTAGTATATGTTCGGTTGTATGTATTTATCTTATGTGTAACTCATACCAAGCATCGTCGGGAATTTATATTCTCATGACGCTAACACTTCTCTTTTTAGAAGTAGTCTATAGTGGTAAATTGAACATAAAGAGTTTAGTATGTTCGATTTTATCCTATGTTGGGGGTATGGTTTTATATAAAATACAAATTACTATTAAGCCACCGATTTTTGCTGACCAAGGAAGTATCCCAAGTTTATTACATCTTCCTAGTATTATGCTAGCAAATGCTAAAGGGTATCTGAAAAATATTTATCTTCAAAGCACAAAAGTCTGGATTCTTTTATTTCTAGTAATACTTATCTTGTTAGTATTTAATATAATTAGTAGTAGCAAGCAAAAGAAAATTGTATCTTTAGCTTTTACGTTTGCTTGGCTTGCTTTAGGAAGTATTTTGAGTTATGGAAGCTATTTAATACTTTCAGAACAATTTTATTTGTTGAGACCTAGATATGAGTACGGACTAGGAGTCTTTTCTTCGATTGTGTTAGTTGTTTCTTTGGGAATAACCAATCGAAATAAGATTATTAATGTTTTAAAATCAGTATTTTCAAGTTTACTCGTCTTTTATTTCCTTGCTTTTTCATTTATTTATGTAAGCAATTTAAAGCAACAGAATAATACATTTGAAGTTCAGAGTGCTATGCTAGGAAATAGTTTGAATAAGTATTTGAATGATAAAAATAATGTGGTCAATATTAATCGTTTTGTTGCTAATTCGCCTATTTATGAAAATGCGATCTCGGTCTATCCAATGATTAGTAGTTTAATTATGCCTAATACTAATGTTTCTTGGGATATGACGATGAGATTTAATGCAATCACAAAATTAAACGTTGATTTTAAACCATTTGATGCAACAACAGTAAATTCAGAGTATAAACAATTAGAAACAACAAAAATGTATGATGTTTATACCAAAGATAATGAACTCTTTGTAGTGATGAAATGATAAATTATATTTTATGAAAGCAGATTTTTTCTGCTTTTTTTGTTAAAATGAAACTGACATTATTGGAAATTACAAGGAGAAAAATATGATTCTAGTAACAGGTGCAAATGGCCAACTCGGAACTGAGCTTCGCCACCTTCTTGACGAACGTAACGAAGAATATGTAGCAGTAGATGTGGCAGAAATGGATATCACTGATGCTGCCAAAGTAGATGAAGTTTTTGCGGAAGTAAAACCAACCTTGGTTTATCACTGTGCTGCTTACACAGCTGTTGATGCTGCTGAAGATGAAGGTAAAGAGCTTGACTATGCTATCAACGTGACAGGTACTGAAAATGTCGCTAAGGCTGCTGAAAAACATGGTGCAACACTGGTTTATATTTCAACGGACTACGTTTTTGATGGTGAAAAACCTGTCGGTCAAGAGTGGGAAGTTGATGATAAACCAGATCCACAGACAGAGTATGGTCGTACAAAACGCATGGGTGAAGAGTTAGTCGAAAAACATGTGACTAACTACTACATTATCCGTACTGCGTGGGTATTTGGTAACTATGGTAAGAACTTTGTCTTCACTATGCAAAACCTTGCTAAGACTCACAAGACACTTACAGTTGTTAATGACCAACATGGCCGCCCAACTTGGACACGTACTTTGGCAGAATTTATGACTTATTTGGCTGAAAACCGTAAGGAATATGGTTATTATCACTTGTCAAATGATGCAGCAGAAGATACAACTTGGTATGACTTTGCGGTCGAAATTCTCAAAGATACTGATGTTGAAGTGAAACCTGTTGATTCAAGCCAATTCCCAGCTAAAGCTAAACGACCACTTAACTCAACAATGAGTTTGGCTAAGGCTAAGGCTACAGGATTTGTCATCCCAACATGGCAAGATGCTTTGAAAGAGTTTTACAAACAAGAAGTGAAATAAGAATACTTAATGAGCTTTTTAAGTTCAAAGAGAGAACGTGTGTCATGCTGTTCTCTCTTTTTTCATTTAGAATATGATATAATTAATGGAATATAGTTATCGAAAGAGAGTGAAATATTTGAAAAAAGTAACTGCCCAAAAGGTTTTTTTCTGGAATATTTTAGGAAGTATGTCTTCAGCTGCTGTTTCAGTTATACTTCTTTTTATTGTTACACGGGCTTTAAATAGTGCTTCAGCGGATATCTATAGTTTTGCCTATGCAATTGCGAATCTCTTTGTTATTGTAGCAAGTTTTCAAGTCAGAGATTTCCAAGCGACAGATATAAGAGAAAAGTATTCTTTTGACACCTATTTTGTCACAAGAATCATTTCTAATGTTGCAATGGTTCTTCTTTTAGTGACGTATTTAATTTTTAATACTAATACTCACTCAAATATAGGGATAATTTTTTGGGTATCTTTTTTCCGAGTTAGTGAAGCCCTATCAGATGTTTTTCAAGGATTGTTTCAGCAGAAAGAACGTCTGGATATTGCAGGGAGGTCTCTTTTCCTGAGAAATACCATTTCAACAATTGTGTTTGCTTTAACTTTAGTTATCTCTAAAAATCTATTGTGGTCAGTGATCGCACAAACCATCAGTTCATTTATTTTTATTGCTCTATTCGATTATCCTAATTCAAAAGTCTTCCATCGCTTAAATCTTAAGAGTGTTAGGTTGAGTAATATTATCAATGTATTGAAAGATTGTTTACCTTTATTTATTAATGCTTTTTTGTTGGTCTCAATTTATAATCAGCCTAAATATGCTTTGAATGATATTTTTAATCAAGGTATGATTGGAAATGGTGTTCAGCGAGATTTTAGTATTTTGTTTACACCAATTTTTGCCATGAATCTTATGATTGTGTTTCTTAGACCAATGATTACACAACTTGCAGTCTTTTTAGAAGAAAAGAAGATTTCTCATTTTGTCACTTACAAGAATAATCTCTTCAAGATTTTATTTGGAACTTGCACATTAATATTTCTAATTGGTGCTTTTATAGCCATCCCAGCTTTGGATATTGTATACGGGACTAACCTTAAACAGTATCAGACGAGTTTTATCGTCTTGTTGCTTGGAGGAATTGCAAGTACTTTTTCAACTGTATGTGATAATATTTTGACAATATTTAGGAAGCAACATTTTTTGGTTATTTCCTTTATTGTGGGTTATATTGTGTCAATCTTAACTGCCAAGCCTCTAGTGTCAAAATTTGAAATTTTTGGAGCCTCACTATCATTTCTTTGTGCAATGATAGCATGGCTACTTGCTTCACTAGTAATTTATTTTGTAACAAACCCATATACAATCTTTAGAAGGAAAAAATAATTGACATGAAATTTTCTATCATTATTCCAGCCTATAATGTGGCAGATTATCTAGAAAACTGTGTAGAGAGTATTCTTAAACAAACATATGATAATTATGAAATTATAATTGTAGATGATGGTTCAACTGATGAGACAGGTAAAGTAGCAGATGAACTATTGAAACAATCTAAGCAAATTAATGTAGTTCACCAATCTAACGGTGGTGCTTCGAAGGCACGTAATACTGGAATGAAGAGAGCTACGGGTGATTATATTTTGTTTTTAGATGGCGATGATTTTTGGAGTGATAGTCATTTTTTAAAACAGATTGTTAGTGAGCTTACTATAAAACTTGTAGATGTTATTATTTTCGGTTATAGTTATTACTACGATAACGAAATTAAAGAGTCCCCGATATCTCGATTAAAAGACTTAGGTGAAGCTACTAATTATGGCTTATTTAATGGCCCTAATTGGAATAAATGTATTTCTAAGAAATTAATTAATAAGGGGTTGAGTTTTCCTGAGGATTTAGTCTCTGAAGATAGTTTGTATTGTTCATCAATAATGAAAATGATGGAAAGTTTTTCTGTAATTACTAGCACTCAGTATATGTATCGTCAGAACAGAGCTGGAAGTTTAACAAATGTAGTGAAAGAAAGAAATGTTTTAGATACTCTTGAGGGAATTAGTAGAGGTTTATCTGATGAAAAGTCATTATCTGAAGTTAAACGTAAAGCCTTAAATACCTATTTTACAATTTCTTATATTTCGATTCTACCTTATGCTAAGCCATATCTATTTAACCAAGAAATACGCAACTTATTAATTCAATATAAATATTTGTTGAAAAATTCCAGTCATATAAATAACAAATCATTTAAAATGACAGGTATCTTTACTTCGATTTTTGGAATTAATATCTCAACAAGGTTATTTTCTTACCTTCTGAAATTTTATAAAAAATAATAGATAGAAAGTATAATATGTCTAATCCAACCGTTTCAGTCATAATTCCTGTATATAACGCGCAAGAGGGAATTAAACAATGTCTGGATTCTCTTCTAAATCAATCATTTACAGATTTTGAGATTATTCTTTTAAATGATGGTTCTACAGATAATAGTTTAGAAGTTATTAAAAAGTATGCGGCTGTTAATGATTTTATCCGAGTAATTGATAAAGAAAATGAGGGAGTTGCTAAAACCAGAAATAAAGGTATACAACTTGCTAATGGGAAGTACATTGTATTTATCGATAATGATGATTTTGTTGATTCAGATTATTTAGAGCGTTTTTATAATGCAATAGATCAAGAACAACTAGATATTGTTCTTGGGGGTTATAAGCGTGTTAATCAGGAAATGAAGACACTTTTTAAGCAAGATTTAACACAGTCTGAATGGTCTAAGTATATAGTCGTTGCTCCTTGGGCACGTATTTATAGAACTTCATTTTTAATAGATAATAATATTCAGTTCTTTGATTATCCAATAGGTGAAGATGTTGTCTTTACATTGACTGCCTACAATTTAACAGAAAAAATTAAAATAATTGATTATAACGGCTATAATTGGTTTTTTAACGAGAAGAGTATCTCAAATACATCTCAAAGAGGTTTTAATCCGAATATAGATATTGTGTATTTCTTGAGTCACTTGCTTAAAGTTGCTGGCGATTCAAAATATATTCGCTATTTTATAAAACGATATTACATTTGGTACTTACTCTTTTCTGGAAGAGCCGCTTCAAGTTCGTCATTTATGGATCAATATAGAAGAATTAAAGAATGGGTTTCTAAAGAAAATATTGATTCAAATTTAACACCATTATCATCTGAGATAACTGGAGAACGAATTCAAACAGTTATTTCTGTAATGGTTTTTAGAACTTTAGAACATTTGAGATTAGTTTCACTGTTTTCGAGGTTTTACTGTAAAGGAAAGGAGAAGTAGTTGAGAGTTTTAATGATAATTCCTGCCTACAATGAGGAGGAAAGTATTTTCGACACGGTAACAAGTATCTTGAATTACCGTAAGAAAGTTGATTTTGATTTGGACTATGTTGTTATCAATGATGGATCAACAGATAAGACAAAACAAATTCTGGAAGAGAATCATTTTAATGCTGTTAATCTCGTAATGAATCTTGGGATTGGTGGTGCGGTTCAAACAGGCTACAAATATGCACTAGAGCATGACTATGATGTAGCAGTTCAATTTGATGGCGATGGCCAGCATGATATTGAATCCTTGTCAGATTTGCTAGAACCAATTCGAAAAAATGAAGCAGACCTAGTTATTGGTTCTCGCTTTGTTGGTGATGTTAAGTCTGAATTTCAAACAACTTTTATGAGACGCTTCGGAATTAGTGTTATTTCCAATCTTATTAAATGGACAACTGGACAAAGAGTTTTAGATACAACTTCGGGTTACCGTTTGGCTGATAAAGCTGTTATTAAACAGTTCGCTAAGCGTTATCCAATCAAGTATCCAGAACCAGAAACTATTGTTCATATTTTGAAACGTAAATATCGAGTTGTTGAACGACCAGCAAATATGTTTGAACGTACTGGTGGTGTTTCTTCTATTACGCCAATTAAATCCATTCGATATATGCTTGAAGTGTGTTCGTCGATTGTTATCGCAGCCTTTATGAGGGAGAGTGAATAATGTCAGTTTTATCTATTGTGATGTTGGTAGCTTCAATCTTTTTCCTTTATTTAGTCATTAGAAATATCAATAAGAATAATATCTTATTTGAACAGGCCTTCATGTGGATTGTCATCAGTCTGGTAATGATTGTTATTTCGATTTTTGATGTTATTCCAGTTTATTTTGCAGGATTACTTGGATTTGAACTGACTTCGAATTTTTTGTTGTCGCTTGCTATCTTTTTCTTGTTGGTCATCGCTTTCCTACAAACCATGACTTTATCGAAACAAAAAGAGCAGATTAAACATTTAGTTCAAGAATTATCTATTCTAAAAAGTCATGTAGAAGAGAAAGAGGAAAAGAATGAAGGATAATCATACTTGGGTAATTTGTGCTTATGGAGAAAGTGATTATCTTGAAGTCTGTATTCAATCTTTGAAAAATCAAACTCTTCAATCTCAAATTATCTGTTATAGTTCAACGCCACTGGATTCGATTAAGGAACTTTGTCAGCGTTATGCTATCCCATTTTATACTAAACAAGGTGGGGGGATTGGCAAGGATTGGAATAATGCTATCTCTTTTGTAGAAACAAAATATGCTACTATCGCCCATCAGGATGACTATTATGAGCCAAGTTATGCAGAAAAATTATTGGCCAAGATGGAAAAAACTAGTGATGTTCTAATCGGATATTCTGATTATTTTGAGGAAAAAAATGGTCTAAAGATTCCTGCAAATACCAATCTAAAGATTAAAACTTTGATGCTAAAAACCATGAATCTTTTTCCTAGTAGCCATTTCTGGCGCAATCGTGTGATGGCTTTTGGTAATCCAATTTGTTGTCCAGCTGTCACCTATAATCTTGAAAAATTGAAGAATTTCTATTTTGATGAGGGAATGAAGGTCAGCCTTGATTGGTATGCTTGGTATAAGATTAGTGAATACAAGGGACGTTTTGTTTATGTGTCAGATAAGCTAATGTGCCACCGAATTCATGAGGAATCTGAGACATCTAAGACTATTGCTGATAATACTCGTAGTAAAGAAGATTTGTATATGTACCAACTCTTTTGGCCAAAATGGATAGCAAATATCCTTATGAAACAATATGTGAAGAGTCAGAAGACGAATGGGTAAGTATGAATCGTTATTGTTTGAGAGAGAAAATGAAAAGTAAAAGTAGATTTTATTGTTACATCTTAATTATTTCTATACTGTATGGTTTTCAGTATTATATTAATAACAAAATTACACCTGTAGGGGATCAAACAGCATTTTTAAATTATGCAAAGGAATTTCACCATAATTACCTTGAATTTGGAATTAATCGTTATCTTACATGGAGTAGCCGGTTACTGATTGAATCCGCAACGTTATTCTTTTCAGTACACGATAAGTTATTTATAATTGCTTCTATTATTGCAAGTTTCTTTTTGCTTTTACCTAGTAAGAAACTTTGCCCTAATTTACCTTGGATACCTGGACTTTTCATTTTTATTTTTCTTCCAGCAAGTGAATTTTTAAGTGCAGGTTCTATTCCTACATATATTAATTATGTATTTCCAGCATCATTTCTTTTGTTCTCTCTGTATTATCGTTATTCAGATAAGTGGTGGGTTCAATGTCTAGCGTTCCTATCTTTTGTTTTTGCTATTATGAATGAACAGTTAGCAGTCTATGCTTTTTTATGGATTGTTTTCGAATTAATAAGGGATTGGAAAGTCATTACATTTAGGTACAGAAATATATTGTATGGCTTGGTTTCGTTGACAGGAATTCTCTCTGCAAAATTCTCTCCTGGAAACACATTGAGGTTTGAAAAAAATGTGGAATCTTGGTTTCCCAATTTTGTCCACTTGAACCCATTCCAAAAAATAGGGTTAGGAATTTTAGAAACTAGCGATGGTATATTTTCAGTATCTTTCGGCTTTATTTTTGTATTTTTGATAGTTTTAGTAGTTTTATCGTTTTATAAAAAGAATTTTATTTCACTGATTCTGTCATCTTTCACCCTATTTGCTATTTTAAGTCAGAAGTTTGAGTGGAGAAATATTTTATTTACACTTTCTAGTGTTAGTAAAGTTGCTAGAGAGAGTGGCACCTTTGATTACAATGTTGTCTATTTTGGAGCGGTGATTTATTACATCATTTTATTTATGATACTGATGTATTCTCTATGGACTCTTTCTAAAGTTTCAGATAGGTTATGGATTATATACTTATTCGGGATAGGTTTAATTGGACGTTTGCTGATTTCATTTTCACCTACACTTTATGCTTCTAGCACCAGAACGTATTTACCTATAATGCTTAGTCTATTCATTATTACTTGTTATTTTTTGAATGACATTTATATTCATTTTAAACGGTCTAAAGCTATAAAGTAAAAGCAGAGTTATTCTGCTTTTTTCTTTGTCTGTAGTAAGGGGATTTTTTCTTCAAACTATAGTATAATTAGAGTGGTGTACACTTTCAAAATAAGATAGTTGTTCTTTCTTTGAAAGATTGGAATTAATATTAATTATTATGTACTAATTAATATTTTCTTACATAAAATGGATGGAAAAATGACTAATTTAATATCAGTAGTTGTAACATGTTACAACCATGAAAATTATATTGAGCAATGTTTACGAAGTATTTTTAACCAAACTTATCGAAATATTGAGTTAATTGTTCTTGATGATGGTTCGACAGATAACTCCTCAGAAATTATTCAGGAAGTTCTGCAAGAGTCACCTTTCGTGACGACATTTGAGTCTCATGAAAATATTGGTGTCGTGAGAACAAGAAATAAGGGACTTAATCTTTTAAATGGGGATTATTTTTTATTTGTAGATAGTGATGATTTTTTGGATGAAACTTATGTAGAAGAATTATATGAATGTGCAATTAATCATCAAGCGGATATAGTGTATTGTGATCTATTCAATTTTGAAAAAAATGAAGTCTATCTAAAAGCTCAGGAATTTGAATTACATAGCTTATTGGTATCGAACTATATTTCAAATTGTTCTTTAATAAACAAAGCCATATTAAAGGGTGCCTATTATGATGAAAAACTTTCAGGGAAAAAACTCGAGGACTATGATTTTTTCTTGAACCTTATTGTCAATAATGGGGCGAAGGCTGTTTACCAACCTAATACAAAATTGAATTATCGTGTTTTTGAAAAAGATTCGATTTCAAAAAGGGATTCAGTACGCTACCATTATGAAATCTATCTTGAAGTTCTCGAGAAGTATCTCGATAAGTTACCACATGAAATCTATCAAGCTGTTTGCGAAAATTTAATGATTTTGGAGAGTCGTATAGATGATTTGATAAATCATCACGATGATGTGACAGACTATGTTAATCGCTTGAAAAAAGAGCGTGATCAACTTGAACGAAGAAAGTATACACAATCTAAACAATTGAAGGATGCCCATAAAGAGATGGAGCTGATCCGAGGTTCACTGTCATATCGTTTGGGGAACGCACTAATTACACCTATAAAGACAGCAGGAGTAATTGCTAAGAATCCAAAAGCTATTAAAAATTATTTGAGAGCTTTAAAAGTCAAAGTGATACAGCTACGTCGTCGAATGACACCACTTAAGGTTCGCCAGTTACGACGTCTCAGAAATAGTCAACGTTCTGCTTTGTCACATAATGGTAAGAAAGCGTTGGTTTATGTTATTTTTGAGTCTGAAGCTCGTCTTCAAGAATACAAATTACGTTTCTTGCAAGCCTTGGCTCCATTGGTAGATGATGTTATTGTAGTTGTCAATGGACAGCTTCACGATGATGATATTAATACCCTTGAGACCTATGGTAGGGTTTTAACTCGTGATAACAAGGGATATGATACTGCGGCCTTTAGAGAAGGAATCTTTGCCTTTGGTAAAGATAAGCTTAAAGATTATGACCAGCTCCTCTTGGTGAATGATACAAATATTGGTCCGATGAGAGATTTGTCTCAAGTATTCCAGGAAATGGCCGATAAGCAACTAGATTTCTGGGGAATTTCCTTTGGAGAAGAGCAAGAAGATGTTACTAAAGAGAATCCTTATGGCTACATTCCTAAGCATCTTCAGTCTTATTTCCTAGTTATTGAAAAGCTCATGCTAAACGATGATGACTTTTATGAGTACTGGACACATTTGACGGATACAGATTCTCGTGATAAGGCTATTGGTCGACATGAGACACGTTTTACCAAGCATTTTGCTGATTTAGGTTATCGTTTCGATGCGGTCGTGCAAGAATACGAAGATTCTGCCATGTATATCCACCCACTTAAGATGCTCAAAGCAGGTAGTCCTTTGGTAAAATATACGGCTCTGAAAAATTATGATGAAGACCAGTTCTTGTGGCAAGGTCTGGATCGTGATTCAGAAGTCCCTGACTTGTTAGACTTTGTTGCAGAAAAAACTGATTATCCAGTGTCAATTCTGGAAGATATTGTGAATAAATTTAAGGCTGTTCCACGTGATCAATATATTCTATTGATTGATGGGGTTGAAAATATTATTCCGCAATGTACCCGTTACCGTGTCTTGAACAAGGCAGAGCAATTACGCAAGCATGGCTTTGCAGTCAAAGTTGTTAACCTATCTGATTTCCAATTATCGATGGCTCAAAATGCTAGTCACATCATTATCTACCGCTCACCAATCTCACCGGAACTTTTGCGTCTCTGTCATTTGGCTAAGGAATATGGAAAACCTGTTTTCTTTGATATTGATGATCTGGTTTTTGATACGGTTTATACAGACCAATTGAGTTATACGCAAGGACTTAATTCGGTTGAAAAAGGAAACTATGATGCTGGTGTTCGAAATTATGGCTATATGCTGGAAAACTGTGATGGTGCCATTACTTCGACTAACCAATTGCAGGAGGAGTTGTATAAGTACCAAAGTAAGGTTTTACTTAATCGCAACTTGGCTTCTGATGACTTAATCGCTATTAGTAGTCAATATATCAAAGATTACTCTCAAACATCTGATATTGTTAAGGTTGGCTATTTCTCTGGTTCAATTAGTCACAATGAAAATTTTGAATTGATTAAACCAGCTATTAAGCAACTGCTTACAAAATATAGCAATGTCCAATTACATATTGTCGGGATTCTGGATATCCCAAAAGATATGAAGCCCTTTGAAAATCAAATTGTAACTCACGATTATGTGGACTGGGATAAATTGCCTGCCTTGATTAGTGAGGTTGATATTAACCTAGCACCGCTTGTGGATTCTATCTTTAACCGTGCGAAGTCAGAGATTAAGTGGATTGAAGCTGCCTTGGTGAAGGTGCCGACAGTAGCGAGCAATATAGGAGCTTTCTCAGATGCGGTTGTTGATGGTGAAACAGGATTGTTAGCTACTGATGACCAGTGGTTCGACAAGCTTGAAGCCTTGGTTTTATCTCCAGAATTAAGACAGAAAATTGCAGATGCTGCTTATCGGGCTGTTCTTGAAAACTGTACGTTAAGCAAGAAAGATGAAATGGTGACTTATTTTGAACAGAATTAAACAGATAAAAGTTGAAAATTTATTTTTCATCTTAGCGACGATTTTTATTTTCTCATTTATGTTTGTATTTCCAATTAATCGTGTACCAGACGAAACAAACCATGCACGAATGACTTGGGAAACTTTCCATAAACCAACCGAAACATCTTTTAAGTGGATGGATGAGATTCCAAGTAATGATAAGGTTAAGTTAGCGGAATATAAACAGATTTTTGCTCAAAAGATTGATATGAGTAAAGAACCTTTTCAATTCGGTGTGAGTTTAAAAACAATCTCCTTTATTCCACAGTTGATAGGGATGACGATTGGAAGTTGGATTAGTGCTACAGTCGGTATGATCATCTATATGGGACGCATTTTTAATGCACTGGCCTATATATTAGGAATTTACTTTTTAATACGTTATTTCAAGTATGGGAAAACAGCCCTAATGTTTATTTCGCTGCTACCTATTATGGTTCAGCAAGCTTCGTCACTTTCTTATGATGTGATGAACTATTTGGAAGTGATGTTGGCTCTCGGTTTTATCACCAATCTTGCCTATTCTAAACGTTTTACCAATCGTAATATTATCCAGGTGATAGGTCTTGCGATTTTACTGTTAGCAACTAAGCCAAATAACGTTTTATTGTTGGGATTGATTCCGTTTGTACCACTAGAGTTTGAAGGTGTTCTTGCTTTTCTAAATCGTCCAGTGCAAGCTATTAAGACCTTTATTTCAAAATATAAAGTAGTCTTCTACCTTCTCTTTGTAGTAGGTGTCGTGGTGGTTCTGCAATTCTTAATGAAGAATCAGGGCGGTCTACGTCATTATGGCGAAGTTTTGCGTAATACGCTCTTTAATCCGGAGTTGAATGACAATTTGAATGGTATCTTGTCACTTGGAATGTTCGGTTATCTTGGTAACCTTACTTTACAAATGCCACTGTGGTTAATATTTATTGATATCATCGTTCTTACAATTTTATTCTTGTCAAGTAAGAAGGATTTCTTCACTAAAGACTTTGCTAATGCATCCTGGATTCTCTTTCTACTAGAGGTTCTAGCTGCTGTTACAGTAATGTATATGCAGTGGACACCAGTTGTTCTTGGTCGGGGAGCTAATATATCGGTTGGTGCTCAAGGACGTTATTTCACGCCATTTATCATTCTTTTGTTGCCGCTAGTCGCCAACACAGCTAAGATTGATTTATCTCGACAGAAAAAATTGAAGATAGCAACTCTGACTTTAATTGCTAATTTCTTAGTGGCTATGTATCTGATTCTTTTCCATTACTGGGGGGTATTTGCATAATTTATGACTAAAACAATTTTATTTATTTCTCCAACAGGAACTCTAGATAATGGTGCTGAAATCTCGATAGTCAATCTTATGAAATTTCTTGTAAAAAAAGGATATCGTGTATTAAACGTTTTTCCTGATTACAAGGTTCCATCTCAAGAGGAATATCAAGTAGAACTTCAGAAAGCAGGGATTGAAACCTATGGTCTTTCAGCTGTCAAATGGTGGTGGGAAGAAGCACCAGGTGGTTCGCCAGGCAATCATTTTTTGCGAGTGAAATCTTATAATAAGAATGTTAAAGATATTCGAAATATTATTGTGGAAAACACGGTAGACCTTGTTATTAGTAATACAGTCAATGTTTTTCAAGGTGCACTTGCTGCAACTTTTGAGAAGGTCAAACATTTTTGGTTGATTCATGAATTTCCTGAGGGGGAGTTCGGTTACTACAAAGAAAAACTTGACTTTATAGATAAGCTTTCTGATGAAATCTTTGCTGTCACAGGAGCGTTGACAGAGGATTTACAAAAGTATTTTCCAAATAGGAAGATTTATTCCTTTGCACCTTATACTCAAATTGAACCTAAAGAAGGGCTGGGAACTGAATCCAACGACCACCATCGTATCGTTTCAGTTGGTCGCTTGACTCAGAGAAAGAATCAGCTTGAGTTGATTAAAGCTTTTCAAACGCTTAATCTAGCAGGCACTGAACTTGTATTTTTAGGTGCTTGGGATGAGGATTATAAACAACTCTGTGATGATTATATTGTAGAGCATAATTTGAAAAATGTTTCATTTATGGGATATTTAGATGATCCTTGGTCAGAGATTACTGATAAGGATTTAGCTGTTTTCCCGTCGAGTATGGAGACGTTTGGTCTGGTTTATGTAGAGTCTGTTTTAAATGGTATTCCAACGATTTTATCAGATAATGCGGGACATAAATCAGCCTTCGAGTATATGAATGAGCAAGGTCATATCTACCCTTTGGGTGACTTGGATACCTTAACTAGCATGATTTCAGAGGTCCTTGGTGGATTTGACCAAGAGAAACTTGAAGCAGTACAAGCTGTTCCTGGTTTGAAAGAGAGATACTCTCTGGAGAGTGTTTATGCTAATATTACTGAAAAACTTGAGGATGATGAATTGCGTTATAAGAAAGTAAATCAGAAAGATGTAGATTTTCTCAACAGCCGAAAAGCACTAACGAAGAGTGTGAAATCTGCTGTAAAAAAATTATTTCAGCTTAAAAAGATGAATTAAGGTAAAATCTCGTTATCTATGATTAAGAATGAAAAGGCCATTTTCGAAGGGCCTTTTTGCTTTACTCTTTCTGTCCAATCATGCAAAATACCTTCCAAAATGGTATAATAAAAGCTACTATGTATAATTCTGTGTATTTGAGAGATGTGACGAATGGAGGTAAACTTTGAAGGATATTTTTATCATAGGTAGTAGAGGTTTGCCTGCTCAATATGGTGGTTTCGAGACATTTGTTGAAAAATTGATTTCTCATAAGGTATCACCTGCTATACGTTATCACGTGGCTTGCTTATCTGACGAAAGTACTGGTAACCATTTTGACTATAAAGGTGCGGATTGTTTTACGGTCAATCCTCCAAAGCTAGGTCCTGCGCGTGTCATAGCTTACGATATGATGGCTATCAATTATAGCTTGAAACTTATTAAAAAAGAGGGAATTCAAGCCCCAATTTTCTATATTTTAGGAAATACCATTGGTGCCTTCATTGTTCATTTTGCCAAGAAAATTCAGTCTATTGGTGGGATTTTGTTAGTCAATCCTGACGGTTTGGAATGGAAACGTGCTAAGTGGTCTAAGCCTGTTCAAAGCTATCTCAAATACTCTGAAAAAGAGATGACAAAGTATGCGAACTTAATTATTTCTGATAACCGAGGTATTGAGACCTATATTCAAAATACCTATCCGTGGGCTAGCACGACTTTCATTGCTTATGGAACTGATTTATCTAAGACGACTTTGACTACTGAGGATGACCCTGTTCGAGATTGGTATCAGAAATGGCAGACTCAAGAAAAAGATTACTATTTGATATTGGGTCGATTTGTTCCTGAAAACAATTACGAAACTGCGATTCGTGAATTTATGAAGTCCTCTACAGAGCGTGATCTTGTTATTATCTGTAATCATGAAGGAAATGCTTACTTTGATGAACTACGACAGATTACAGGATTTGATAAAGATAAACGTGTGAAGTTTGTGGGTACTGTCTATGATCAGGATTTGCTTAAGTATATTCGCAACCAAGCCTTTGCTTATATTCATGGACACGAAGTAGGTGGAACGAATCCGGGCTTATTAGAGGCCTTGGCTCAAACGGACCTCAACCTTATCTATAATGTAGACTTTAACCATCAGGTTGCTCAAGAGACTGCCTTGTATTGGAATAAAGAGGATGGGAATTTGTCTCAGCTTATCGATTCTGTAGATGGTCAAGTGTCATTTGAGGACTTGGGAAATGCTGCTAAAGCAAATATGAAAGAAAATTACACCTGGGAAAAAATCGTGGGTGAATACGAGGAGCTATTTTTATCATGAAAGTAACTATTCTCATGTCTACTTATAATGGCGAGAATTTTTTAGCAGAGCAAATAGAGAGTATTCAGCAACAGACTTATACGGATTGGACCTTGTTAATTCGTGATGATGGATCTAAAGATAAAACGAGAGAGATTATCAAACGTTTCGCTTTACAAGATGATCGCATTACTTTTATCAATCCTGATCAAACTGAAAATTTAGGTGTAATAAAGAGTTTCTTTACGCTTTTGAAGTATCAAGAATCTGACTACTATCTTTTCTCGGACCAGGATGATACTTGGTTACCTGAGAAGCTATCTCTTCAGCTTGAGGAAGCGAGTAGATACCCATCTGATAAACCACTTTTGGTATACACGGATTTAAAGGTTGTGAACCAAGATTTAGAGGTGCTTCATGAGAGTATGATTCGTACTCAATCTGACCATGCTAATACTAAGTTGGTTCAAGAAATGACAGAAAACACCGTTACTGGAGGTGTGTCGCTAATTAATCATGCTCTAGCCGAATTATGGACTGGCGAGGAACCTAATGAGCTTCTGATGCATGACTGGTATTTAGGTTTGCTTGCTTCAGCATTTGGTCATCTGGTCTATATTGATCAGCCAACAGAGCTTTACCGTCAGCACGCAGATAATGTTTTAGGTGCTAGAACTCTTCGGAAACGTATGCAGAATTGGATTCGACCTCAGACTTTATTTAATAAATACTGGAAGTTGATCAAGGCTAGTCAGAGTCAGGCAGAAAACCTTCTTTCTTTGCCACTGGATACTAAAAGTAGGGAGTTGGTTGAAAACTTTGTGACTATTATGGATCAAGGGTTAAGAGAGCGTTATCATCGTTTGAAAACATATGGTTATCGTAAAAACAGGGCTTTTCATACCTTTGTATTTACGAGTTTGATTTTGACAAAATTCATGTATAAGGAGGACTAAATGAATTTCTTTAGTCAGAAAAATAGGATTTTACTTAAGGAACTGATTAAAACGGATTTTAAATTGCGTTATCAAGGTTCTTTCATTGGTTATCTTTGGTCTATTTTGAAACCTTTGATGATGTTTACAATTATGTACCTTGTCTTTGTTCGTTTCTTGAGATTTGATGATGGGACACCACACTATGCAGTAGGCTTGCTTTTGGCTATGATCTTTTGGGGCTTCTTTACAGAGGCTACCAATATGGGGATGCTTTCCATTGTTTCACGAGGGGATCTCTTACGTAAGCTTAACTTTCCAAAGCAAACAATCGTTATCTCATCTGTGCTAGGAGCAGCGATTAATTTCTTGATTAACCTAGTGGTTGTTTTCGTATTTGCCTTGATTAACCATGTTCCGATTGGTTTCAATACTTTGGTTATCATTCCTCTCTTTATTGAGGTGCTATTGATGGCAATGGGAGTTGCTTTTATTCTATCAGCACTCTTTGTTAAATACCGTGATATTGGTCCAGTTTGGGAAGTAGTACTTCAAGCTGGTATGTATGCGAGCCCAATTATCTATTCCATCACTTACCTTCTTCAAAGAAATCAAGAGTTTGTTGCAAAGATTATGATGCTTAATCCGATTGCCCAGATTTTACAGGATATGCGTCATTTTATCATTGACCCAGTTAACCCAAGAGGATGGGATATTATTAACAATAAGTTGATTGCTTTTGTTCCTTATGCGATTCCTGTAGTGATTTTTATCATTGGTTTCCTTGTCTTTAATCGAAATGCGAAACGATTTGCGGAGATTCTATAATGTCAAATAATATTGCTGTAAAAGTAGATCATGTAAGTAAGTATTTTAAATTACCAACTGAGGCGAGTCAGAGTTTGAGAACGACTCTAGTCAATCGCTTTAAAGGAATTAAAGGGTATACTGAACAACATGTCTTAAAAGATATTTCATTTGAAGTTGAAAAGGGTGATTTCTATGGAATTGTTGGACGTAATGGTTCTGGTAAATCAACACTTCTAAAAATTATTTCTGAGATTTATGTCCCAGAAAAAGGTAAGGTTACCATTGATGGTAAGCTGGTATCTTTCATTGAGCTTGGGGTTGGGTTTAATCCGGAATTAACTGGTCGTGAGAATGTCTATATGAATGGTGCCATGCTTGGTTTTTCAACAGAAGAAGTAGATGCCATGTATGATGACATTGTAGACTTTGCTGAACTTCATGATTTCATGAATCAAAAGTTGAAGAACTACTCAAGTGGTATGCAGGTTCGTCTAGCCTTTTCAGTTGCTATCAAGGCTCAAGGTGATATTCTTATCTTGGATGAAGTCTTAGCCGTAGGTGACGAGGCCTTCCAACGTAAGTGTAATGACTATTTCATGGAACGTAAGCAATCTGGAAAGACAACTATCTTAGTTACCCATGACATGTCAGCAGTTAAAAAATACTGTAATAAAGCAGTTTTAATTGAACATGGTTTAGTCAAAGTTGTAGGTGACCCAGATGAAGTTGCTAACCAATATAGCTTTGATAATGCTGCTGGTCAAAAGGTTTCAAACGATGACGTTGTTGTTGAAAATCCTAAAATCACTGATTTACAAGTAAAACTCTTGAATGATAATATTATCAGTCCTGATCAAGATATTTCATTTGAGATTTCATATGATGTCAATGAGGATATTGAGACCTATATTGCCTTTTCATTGACAGATATTGACCGTGGTATCTGGATTTATAATGACAATTCCATGGACAATAAAACGAGTGGTTCTGGAAGAAAAACACTCACATATAAATGTAGTCTTGCCCATCTTAATAACATTAAGCTTAAGCTTCAGGTTTCTGTTCGAGATAAGGACGATCAGATGATTGCTTTTGCTGATTCAGATAACTCACCAGTTATTCTCTTGAATCGAACTGATATTGAAGATGATGATAAGTCTGCTAAAGATTCTGCAACTGGTATGGTTCAGAGAAATGGAAAATGGGAGATTCAAGAATAAATGAAACGTCTCTTATTGTATGTTCATTATAATAAGTACGACGAATTAAGTGGTCATGTGCTCTACCAATTGGAGCAACTTCGACCACTTTTTTCTAAACTTATTGTGATTTCAAATAGTCAACTAACGGAATCGGCAACATTAACTCTCAAAGAGCTTGGCATAGATGAAGTTATCCAGAGAGAGAATCTGGGCTTTGATTTTGCAGCTTGGAGAGATGGTATGGCTCATGTTGGATTCGAACATTTAACAGACTTCGATTCGGTTACACTCATGAATGATACTTGCTTTGGTCCTCTTTGGGATTTGTCTAACATAGTTGAAGGATTTGAACAACGACAGAATGTTGATTTTTGGGGGATGACGAATTTTAGAAAGACCAAATATTTCGATGAGCATCTGCAAAGTTATTTTATATCTTTCAAAAAACATGTTGTCGATTCAGAAACCTTTCAACAATTTTGGACTTCTATAAAGACTTTTACCGATGTTCAAGATGTTATTGATAATTATGAAACTAGGGTTACTAGTGTTCTTCTTGAGGCGGGGTATCGTTATGATGCTGTCTTTAATACTATTGATGCAGAGGCAGAAGACTTAATTCACCCTGATTTTTCTTACTATAGACCGATAAGTACACTTGAACATAAGGTACCGTTCATTAAACTAAAAGCATTTACTGACAATGAAAAAAAGGGAAGACTACTTTTAGACTATATTACTAAGCTATCGGCATATCCAGTAGCACTAATTAAGTCCCATCTTAACAGCTACCATTCGCCAGATAGCTTAGTCATTTTAGATGAAAAAATCATCGAACCCTCATTTCATTCGGTAAGTGGGAAAGGCTATCATTCGGCTATCCATGTACATATTAGTGACCTTGAGAGACTAAAAGTTTTCTCTGATAAAAAGTTATCTGCCTTTTATTATTTCACTTTATCAAGCCATTTGGATAAAAATATCGTTGAGAACACCTTATTAAATAGCTTTGATAAAGATAGATTTCAGCTAGTCTCTCAAAGATTTGATAATCATTACCATGCCTTAGTATCCTTGGCATCTCAGCTTAGCGAGTATGACTTTGTTGGGCATTTTCACACAGAAGACTTTGGAAATGAGGGCAAACTTGTTGATGAAACTACAAGACATGCTCTAGTGGATATGCTTTCAGATGAAGAGAAGGTAGTATCAATCTTTGATCATTTTCCAGAGGTTGGACTTGTTTTTGCTGATTTGTCAAAAGAACTTTATTGGACCGATGCAATTGGTGCCTTAAATCAAGAACAGACAGTTAAATTAACTAACGAATGTCAAAAAGTAATCAATCATTCGCTTCATGTTTTTCAAGGTTTTATGTGGCTGTCAAAAGATTTTCTGGAAAACATTATTCTAAAGGATGAGCATATTTTCTATGACTTTGACGAAAATACTCTCCCTTATCTTTTCTATCGAAAAGCCTGGGATGTAGGAATTGATTATCGTATTATTACTTCAGAGGAAATATCTTTTGCAGAACGGTATAAGATTCATCTTATTGAAATGTCACAGGTGGCAGAACCACTGACCTTAAAGAGTAAATTTTCAGCATATCGAAAAGCCTTGTTAAAGAAGTTAGGTTTAAAAAAATCTTCAGCTGTTTAACTTCCCCTCCCACTTACGAATAGGTAAGTAGGAGGTTTTTCTTATGTATAGTATTGTATCTGAGGAGGCGGGGCTTTTGCCTCGTGAGCGACTCTTGCAGAAGGGAGCAGAGGTTTTATCGGACCAGGAGCTGTTGGCGATAGTGCTGCGGACAGGGACCAAGTCTGAGTCGGTCTTATCTATGGCCAATCGTATTTTGAAAGGGATGACGAGTTTGGCGGATTTGTCTCGTTTGTCCTTGAATGAGCTTCAGGAGATTCCTGGTATTGGGCGTGTGAAGTCTATTGAGCTCAAGGCTATGGTGGAGTTGGCTAAGCGGATTGAGAAGGCTGAGTTGTCTCGTTCTGAGCAGATTATGTCCAGTCAGCAGGTGGCTCGTCGTATGATGTTGGATATTGGGGACAAGCCTCAGGAGCATCTGGTGGCTATCTATTTGGATACGCAGAACCGTATTATTCAGCAAAAGACGGTTTTTATTGGTGGGGTCCGTCGTTCGATTGCTGAGCCACGTGAGATTTTACATTATGCCTGTCATCTGATGGCAACGTCTTTGATTGTGGTTCACAATCATCCTTCGGGGGAAGCCTATCCTAGTCGTAATGATATTGATTTTACTCAAAAGATTAAGCGGTCCTGTGATGACTTAGGGATTTGTCTGCTTGATCATCTGATTGTTGGCAAATCGACCTATTATTCCTTTCGTGAGGAGAGGGAGGATTTTGAGCTTTAGATTGAGCCGATGGAATAAAGACAAGAAAAAGCAACTGAGTGCAGTCTCAGTTGCTTTTAAAGTTCGTTAACGACGTATTCAAAGAGTTTGAGGTCTTCTTCACGTTTGTCTAGGAGAAGCTCTGGGTGCCACTGTACACCAAGAAAGCGAAGGTCTGGACTATTTGACTCAACAGCTTCGACTGTGTTGTCCTCAGGATCACGCGCAATGACACGAAGGTCAGAGGCCAAGTGTTTGATACTTTGATGGTGGAAGGAGTTGATAGAGGTTTCACTTCCGTAGATTTCTGCCAACTTACTGTTCTCATCAACAATCATCTCATGGTAGAGGTAATCAGATGGCTTGTCCTGCCAGTGATGCTCAATATCTTGATGGAGGCTACCACCTAGTGCGACATTCATGAGTTGGGTACCGCGACAGATTGAAAAGATGGGTTTCTTCTGCTTAGTGGCTTCCTCGATGAGTGCCATTTCAAAGATATCTCGTTCGAGGAAGAAGTCATCTTCACTGGCATGGTTCTCTTCGTTGTAGAATTTAGGGTCAACGTTTTGCCCACCGATCAGGATAAGCTTATCAATCATGGAGATGTAGGTCTTGGCTTCCGAAGGATCGGATACTGGTAGTAGGATTGCTAGGCCACCGGCTCTTTGAACTCCTTCTACAAAGCCAGATGGGGCATAGGACCAGTTGATGTCTTCATGGGCTGGATTAGGCCTTACATTGGCAGTGATTCCGATAATTGGTTTAGTCATTGTTTCTCCTCGATTTTTCTTCTTCTTTCATGAAATAGAGTAGGGTTTGTAGTTCGCTAGTCAAGTCTACATATTGAACCACCACATGGCGTGGAAGATTGAGGTTGACCGGAGAGAAGCAGAGAATGCCTTCAATTCCAGCATCAACCAAAAGATCAGCCACCTCCTGGGCCTTAACTGATGGCACTGTCAGGATGGCTGTTTTGATATCTTCTTGGGCAATCTTGTCCTTAATCTGGGAAATCCCATAGATAGGAATCTTGTCCTCAGTTTGAGTTCCAACCAATTCATTATCGTCTGTATCAAAAGCCATGACCAGCTGCATGCGGTTACGCTCTTGAAAACGGTAGTGGAGGAGGGCACGCCCGACATTACCAACACCTACGAGGAGTACCTTGGTAGTCGCATTGTCATTTAGGAGTTCAGCGAAAAATGTCATCAGCTTGTTTACGTCATAACCAAAACCACGGCGACCTAGTTCACCAAAATAGGAGAAGTCACGACGAACAGTAGCAGGGTCAATCCCAATCGCTTCAGCAATTTGTTTAGAGCTTGCTTTGTCGATATTTTCACGATGGAATCGTTTGAAAATACGATAGTAGAGAGAGAGACGTTTGGCAGTGGCGTTTGGGATGTTTTTCTCAAATGTCATTGATCGCTTTCCTTTCTTTAATTAGTATGATTCTCTTATATTTTAAGAAAAGTTTGTGAAGATTGCAACAAAATAGTGTAGATGAGGCGATATTAAAAACCTATCACATGGATAGGCTATTTCTATGTAGTAAGAAAAAATTTAGACTTCTTCTTGCTCGAAAACGTTACGATCAACCAAACTCTGCATCAAGAAGTAGAATTTCTCTTGCAAGATGTGGTGATCTTCATTTTTAAAGATATTAACGTTACGAAGGCCAGATTTGTCTGTGATAGACAATTTGAAGCCTGTCAAGTCTTTGTTAATAGTGATTTTGAGTGGGAAACCTTCGCCTGAGTTAGGCACTTTTTCGAGAAGGCGGTGCAACTCGTAGTTTCCGATTTTATTTTGCACAAAAGTCGTATCACGTAGAGTGAATTTTTTGACATTAGGACTGATGGTGTAACGGTACTTACAGTCAGTCAAATGAATGCTTTTTTCAAATGCCATGTTAGTCTCCTATGATTTGATTAAGTTTTTCTGCTAGGGCCTGGAGTTCTTCAGCGGTATTTTCCTCTGATAAACTAATGCGAATGGCTGTTTTTAGCTTGTCAGAATCCTTGCCATAGAGGGCCTGGATGACATGACTTGGATCAACAGTTCCAGCAGTACAAGCAGAACCTGTTGAGACAGCAAAGCCTGCTAGGTCTAACAAGGTTAAGAGAGGGCCGTTTTCCTTATCAGGAAAACTGATGTTGATGACGTGAGGTAGGCTAGGTCCTCCACCATTGATTTCATAAGGAATGGTAAGGGAATCTAGAAAGGCCTGACGAATCGTTTCAACATGCTGGTAATTGTCTTGGTAGTGGTCGCTAGCTTGTTTGTAAGCTGCGGTCATACCTGCAATCCCGACCAGGTTTTCAGTACTGGCACGGCGTTTTTCTTCTTGCTCACCACCGTGGAGTAGGTTGTCAAAATGCAAATCGTTATGATAGAGCAAGCCGACACCTTTAGGTCCGTGGAATTTATGGGCACTAATAGAGAGAAAATCGGCTCCAAGTTCCTCTGGGTGAATAGAAAGCTTTCCTGCTACCTGAACGGCATCGACGTGGAAGGCAGCTTGGTGATTGGCAAGCAAGTCACCAATTTCCTTAATAGGAAGTAATTGGCCAGTCTCATTATTGGCATACATAACAGAAACCAGAATGGTATCGTCACGTAAGGCATCAGCGATTTGTTGGGCAGTAATGACTTGATTTTCTGGTTGAATATAGGTTACTTCAAAACCAAAACGCTCTTCCAAGTAGGCCATGGTGTGAAGGACAGAGTGGTGTTCAATAGCAGTTGTAATCAGGTGCTTACCTTTAGATTGATTGGCTAGGGCGTAACCTTTGATAGCTGTATTGTTTCCTTCAGTCCCACCAGAAGTGAAAATAAGCTTACGAGCAGGGACTCCAAAGTGTTTGGCCATTTCTTCACGGGCTTCACGAAGTTCCTTAGAAGCCTGTCGACCGTAAGCATGGAGGCTGGATGGATTCCCAAAGGTTTCAGTCATGACATGTGTCATAGCTGAAATAGCAGCAGTATTTAAAGGAGTTGTTGCCGCATTGTCCAAATAAACCATAGCTTAGTCCTCGTTTGCAGTGTAAGCAAAGAGTGGGCTAAGTGGTTGACGTTCGAAAATACGAGTAGTAGCGTTAGCGATTAGCTTACTTGCTGAAATGTATTTAACGTTTGTAGGAACTTTTTCTTTAGTTGCAACTGAATCTGTCACCAAGATTTCTTTAATTGGGGCAGCGTTGAGGACTTCAGCAGCACCTCCTGCAAAGAGACCGTGACTAGCTACTGCATAGATGTCTTTAACGCCACCACGTTCAAGGATTTTAGCAGCTTCAGCAAACGTTTTACCAGTGTTAAGGATATCATCAACCAAGATTGCTGTTTTTCCTTCAACCTCACCGATGATGTAGCCTTCTTCACGTTCTGAATCATCTTGAGCGTAGTCAATGATAGCGATTGGTGCATCAAGGTAGTCCGCCAAGCTACGAGCACGTTTAACACCCGAGTTTTTAGGGCTAACAACGACAACATCACTTCCTGTGAATCCTTTTTTGTTGTAGTATTCAGCAAACAAAGGCATTGTGAAGAGGTTATCTACTGGGATATCGAAGAATCCTTGAACTTGGACAGCGTGAAGGTCAAGCGTCAAGAGACGATTGACACCAGCTTTAACTAGCATATTGGCAATCAATTTAGCAGTGATTGGTTCACGTGACGCAGCGATACGGTCTTGACGTGCATAACCAAAGTAAGGCATAACAACGTTGACAGAGTTAGCACTGGCACGTTTGCAGGCATCAATCATGATGAGCAATTCCCAAAGGTGGTCGTTAACAGGGTTGCTAGTAGATTGGATGATATAGATATCGTCCCCACGAACAGACTCTTCAATGTTAATCATGATTTCACCGTCAGAAAATTGACGTGAAGATACTTTACCAAGTGGCAATCCAGTAGCCTCAGCAATTTTTTCAGCAATTTCTGGGTTTGAGCTGAGCGAGAACAATTTCAATTGTGGGTTTGCTTTTTGATGTACCATGACGATGGTGACTCCTTTAAAAAAATAAGATGCTAAGCCCAGTTAGGGCTATTGTAATAAAACTACAGATAGTTCTATTTTAGCAAAAAGAAGCAGAAATTTCAGCCATCAAAGTATGATATTAGTGAAAAATACCGAACCTTTGCTAGATAAAACGCCTTTGTATGCGTTTTCAGAGAAATCTATTACCCTCTGAAGTTCTAAATACTTGTGGCATTTGAAGCTACATGTGTTTAAAATAAAAAAAACAAGGAGCCAACTCCTTGTCTAAATTTTAGTCTTTGTCTCGTTTGAGGGTAGCTACAAAGCGTGCAACCTTACTCTTGGCATACTTAAAGTCAATATTATTTTCTTTAAGAAAGGCATCAAAGTCGTCTTTACCTTTCTCAGCATCCGAAACTTCTAGTTCAAGCTCGTAATCTTTCTTGTCAGCATAGACATTGACATCAAGAGCCATGAGGCCGATGTTGGTCTGGTACTCGCGACGAGTTGTGGTCAAATGTCCGAGGATGGTTAGGTCCTCTAGTTTAACCCCGCGTTCTAAAAGAATGGATTTGATTTGACAATCAGGAAAGTCCAGCGACTTAGTCAAAGCCTTAGCATCCGCACAATCCATGGTAACGTTGTACTCCATGTTCCCGACTTTTTCAGGGATTTTCAAGGTCAGCTCACCATGAGTGGGAAGTGTCCTAATACGCAAAGACAACTTTTTATTTCTCATGTCACTCTGAGGAGTGTCGATGTAGTAGTTGGTTTGCGTAACAGGTGTCACATGGGAGAAAAGCATCGCTAAACGATTGTACTCGTCTTTGGTGAGTAGAGTCTTGTACTCTATCTCTAAATGGTTCATGTGTGTCCTCCCTTGTGCTTTCAAATGTGGTATAATATAACAGATTGTATTTATTTTATAAAAAACTAAAGCTTTTGACAAGGAGGAGTCCTATCTTGACCATGGATTGGGAAGAATTTCTAGACCCCTATATTCAGGCCGTAGGTGAGCTCAAAATCAAGCTCCGAGGCATTCGTAAACAATTTCGTAAGCAAAATCGTCACTCGCCTATTGAATTTGTGACCGGACGTGTGAAGTCAGTGGCTTCCATTGAGGAGAAAATCGCCCTTCGTGGCCTTTCGATTGAAAATTTGGCTCAAGATATGCAGGATATCGCTGGTCTCCGAGTCATGGTCCAATTTGTCGATGATGTGGATGAGGTTTTGGCTTTGCTTCGTCATCGTAGTGATATGACTATTGTTTCAGAGCGAGACTATATCAGAAACCGTAAAAATTCGGGTTATCGCTCTTATCATGTTATTATCTCTTATCCCGTTGACACCATAGATGGTCGTAAGGAGATTCTTGCAGAGATTCAGATTAGGACTTTGGCCATGAACTTTTGGGCCACCATTGAACATTCCCTTAATTACAAATATCAGGGAAATTTTCCTGAGGAGATTAAACTTCGCTTGGAAACTACGGCCCGTATGGCTTATGAGCTTGACGAAGAAATGCGGAAGATACGTGATGATATTAGAGAAGCCCAGTTGCTCTTTGATCCAATTAATAGAACTTTGAAGGATAGTGTAGGAAATAGTGATGACACAGATGAAGACCTCTTCGGATGAGATGAAGGTAGCTATTATTGCCAATGGCAAACCCCAAAGTAGGCGTGTTGCCTCGAAACTTTTTAATGCCTTTCGAGATGATCCTGATTTTTATTTGACCAAGAAAAATCCAGATGTGGTCATCTCAATTGGTGGTGATGGCATGTTGCTATCGGCCTTTCATATGTATGAAAAAGAGCTTGCGCGTGTGCGTTTTGTAGGGATTCACACGGGTCATTTAGGCTTTTATACGGATTATTTGGACAGTGAAGTGGATCAATTAATCGAGACGCTTCGAAAAGATAGTGGTGCAAAGATTTCTTACCCTCTTTTGAATGTCAAATTGACCCTGGCTGATGGTCGTTCTTTTACGTCGATTGCCCTCAATGAAGCAGCCATCAAGCGTAATGAGAAAACCATGGCAGCAGATGTTTGCCTTAATGATGTCTTATTTGAGAGCTTCCGTGGAGATGGGTTGTCAGTGTCGACGCCTACAGGATCAACGGCCTACAATAAATCCTTGGGTGGTGCGGTCCTTCATCCCACTATTGAAGCCTTGCAACTGACAGAGATTGCCAGTCTTAATAATCGTGTGTACCGGACCTTAGGAAGTCCCCTTATTGTGCCCAAGCACGAGAAGATTACCGTTTATCCTACCCGAATGGGAAGTTACACTCTATCCGTTGATAATAAAACCTATACCAACCGTAATGTGAAAAAGGTAGAATTTTCAATCGACCAACGAAAGATTTCTTTTGTTGCTAGTGCCAGTCACACAAGTTTTTGGGAACGCGTACGTGATTCCTTTATTGGAGACATGGAAGAATGAGATATGAATTTACCGTAGGACGTTCATGTCGAGTTAAGACCTTTTTGAAGGAGCACGATATTTCAAAAGGACTTCTGGCCAAGATTAAGTTTGAAGGTGGTCATATTTGGGTCAATGGCGAGGAGCAGTTTGCGACTTATCCTGTCCATGAAGGAGATGTGGTTGCCATTGAAATCCCGGACGAGGCACCGCATGAAACCTTGAAGCCAATTCCTTTTGACTTGGATATCGTCTATGAGGATGATAACTTCTTGGTGATTAATAAACCCTATGGCTATGCTAGTATTCCAAGTGTTAATCATGACAATACTATGGCTAATTTCGTCAAGCATCACTTCGTTAGCAACAATTATCCTAATCAGCGTGTGCATATCGTGACACGCCTGGATAAGGACACATCTGGTCTCATGCTGTTTGCTAAGCATGGTTATGCCCACGCACGTATGGATAAGCAGTTGCAGCAGAAGTCTATCAAGAAACATTACTATGCCTTGGTTGAAGGTGATACCAAACTTGAGGAGCAGGGAGAAATCATTGCACCGATTGCGCGTGATGTGGATTCTATTATTACACGTCGGGTTCATAAATCGGGGAAATATGCCCATACGAGCTATCACTTGGTAGCTGATTATGGTCGAGTGAAGTTGGTTGATATCAATCTTCATACTGGACGTACGCACCAGATTCGTGTTCACTTTGCCCACTTAGGTTTGCCTCTTTTGGGAGATGACCTTTATGGCGGGTCCCTAGACTATGGTATTAAGCGCCAAGCCTTGCATTGTCATCGTCTTGCCTTTATTGATCCTTTCACCAAAAAAGAGATGGTCCATGCATCTTCCTTGACAGATGATTTTGAAACCGTTATCATGAACTTACAAACTAAAAAAGATTGATTGAGGATTTTTTTATGCGTAGTCTATTTGGTGAACTTCGTGAACGTATTGCAGGGAAAGGTGTTAAGATTGTCTTCCCTGAGGGTAACGACGACCGTGTGGTTCGTGCTGCTGCCCGTTTGAAATTTGAAGGATTGGTGGATCCTATTATTTTGGGAGACCCAGCTGAGGTTCACAAAATCTTGAGCGATCTTGGTTTTGCAGACTTTAACTATACGATTATTAATCCTGAAACCTATGAAGGTTTTGAGGAAATGAAGGAAAAATTTCTTGAAATCCGTAAAGGAAAAGCAACAGTCGAAGATGCAGAGAAATTGCTTCGTGATGTGAACTATTTCGGTGTTATGTTAGTTAAACTTGGTCTTGCTGATGGAATGGTTTCAGGTGCTATCCACTCAACAGCGGATACGGTACGTCCTGCCCTTCAAATTATCAAAACAAAACCAGGCATTTCACGTACATCAGGTGTTTTCCTTATGAACCGTGAAAATACCGATCATCGCTTGGTGTTTGCTGATTGTGCGATCAATATTGAGCCAAATTCTCAAGAATTGGCAGAAATTGCAATTAATACTGCTGAAACAGCTAAAGTTTTTGGTATTGATCCTAAAGTGGCCATGCTTAGCTTCTCAACAAAAGGTTCTGCTAAATCGCCAAAAGTTGACAGGGTAGTAGAGGCAACAAATATTGCTAAAGAAATGCGTCCTGACTTGGCTATTGATGGTGAGTTGCAGTTTGATGCAGCCTTTGTTCCAGCAACAGCAGCGATTAAGGCTCCAGATAGTAACGTAGCAGGACATGCTAATGTCTTTGTCTTCCCAGGTTTGCAAGCAGGTAACATTGGATATAAGATTGCCCAACGTTTGGGAATGTTCGAAGCTATCGGTCCAATCTTGCAAGGTCTTAATAAACCTGTTAACGACCTTTCTCGTGGGGCTAGTGCTGAAGATATTTACAATTTGGCGATTATCACAGCTGCTCAAGCTCTTAATGGCTAATTTTAACTTAAAAACAGAGGTTTAACCAAGGTGTTAGACCTTTTTGTTTTATGCATGACGAGTGATTAAAAATAAATTGATTGAGGTGGCTAGAAACCTAGGGAATACAAGGGGTTATTGAGTTTATCGTGTTTTATCATGTACAATACTTGTTCAAAATAGTCTGACAACGACTGTTATTCTTGATTATTTATGCTATAATGAAAGAGTAAAATTTTATTTTTGGGAGAAATCTTATGAAAAAAAGCAAATGGTTAGCCCTTGCGGGTGTGGCACTCCTCAGTGTAGGTGCCTTAGCGGCTTGTTCATCTAAGTCAAGCACTAGTGGAACGACTTATGGTTATATTTATAACTCAGATCCTGAAACATTGGACTATATCACGTCAAATACTGGACCTACTAAGACTGCTGTAACTAATGGTGTAGATGGTCTTATGGAAGCTGATAAATATGGGAACCTTGTTCCTTCTGTAGCTGAAGATTGGTCAGTTTCTCAAGATGGTCTTACCTATACCTATAAAATCCGTAAGGGTGTTAAATGGTACACTTCAGATGGTGAAGAGTATGCTGATGTGACTGCTAAGGACTTTGTGACTGGTCTTAAGCATGCGGCTGATTCCAAAGCTGGAGCCCTCTATTTGGTACAAGATTCTATTGCAGGCTTGTCTGACTACCTCTCTGGTGCCAATAAAGATTTCTCAAATGTAGGTGTCAAAGCAATCGACGATCACACATTGCAATATACCCTTAAAAAACCAGAACCATACTGGAACTCTAAGACAACCTATGGTTTGCTCTTCCCAGTTAATGAAGACTTTCTCAAGAACAAAGGAAAAGATTTTGGTAAGTCAACAGACCCAACATCTATCCTCTATAATGGTCCTTTCCTTCTTAAATCTTTGACAGCTAAATCATCTATCGAGTTGACTAAGAATGAGAATTATTGGGATAAGAAGAACGTGCATTTCGACGCTATCAAATTGTCATATTATGATGGTTCTGACCAGGAAGCTCAAGAGCGTAGCTTCTCAGATGGTGCTCTCAGCATTGCACGTGTATTCCCTATGAGCTCTAACTATGCGTCAGTAGAAAAGAAATATAAAGATAATATTTATTACACAGCACCAGGTGCGTCTACAGCAGCTATTGGTGTGAATATTGATCGTCAAAGCTATAAATTCTCAGCGAAGAAGACAGATGCTGAAAAGACATCAACTAAGAAGGCTCTTCTAAACAAAGACTTCCGTCAATCAATCAACTTCGCTATTGATCGTACAGCTTATCAATCTCAAGTTAATGGTAAAGATGGGGCAGCTCTTGCTCTACGTAACCTCTTTGTTCCTTCTGATTTTGTCAGTGCAGGGGATAAGACCTTTGGTGACCTTGTGACAGAGAAAATGAGCACTTACGGTGATGAATGGTCTGGTGTCAATTTTGCAGATGGTCAAGACGGTCTCTACAATGCGGAAAAAGCTAAGACTGAGTTTGCCAAAGCCAAAGAATCTCTTCAAGGTGAAGGTGTTCAATTCCCAATTCACTTAGACCTTCCAGTTGATCAAAGTTCTAAACTTAATGTTGCTCAAGCTCAATCATTGAAACAAACCATTGAAAAATCATTGGGTAGTGAAAATGTAGTTATCGATATCAACCAGTTGTCATCTGATGACATGCAAAATGCAACCCTTAATGCGGCTAATGCGGCAGCAGAAGACTGGGATATTTCAAACGGTGTTGTTTGGGGTCCAGACTATCAAGATCCATCAACTTACCTTGATATCTTTAAGACAACTTCAAGTGAAAATACCAAGACTTTCATGGGTTATGATGATCCAAACAATGCGGCCGCAGCCCAAGTAGGTCTTAAAGATTATGACGCCTTGCTTGATTCAGCAGCTTCAGAAACAACAGACCTCAACGCTCGTTACGACCGATATGCCCAAGCTCAAGCATGGTTGGAAGATAGCTCGCTTGTCATTCCATTGACTGTTGGTAACGGTGCAGCACCAGTTATCTCACGCTTGACACCATTTACGGGTGCTAGCATGCAAGTGGGTGATAAGAACTCATCAGACTACTTCAAATATGTGAAACCACAAGAAAAAGTAGTTACTAAGAAAGAATATGAACAAAGTCGTGAAAAATGGCTTAAAGAAAAGAAAGCATCTAACGAAAAAGCTCAAAAAGATCTTGAGAAACACGTTAAATAATATTCTTGAGGAAAAGGCAGTTTGCCTTTTTCTTTTGTCCAAAAAGGGCTTAACTCTAGTGTTTTCTTGGTTTGTAAATGTGAGAAAGTCAGTATAAGACAAAATATTCTGAAAATTGTACTCATCTTATTTTTTATGGTATAATGTAGGCATATAAAAAAGATTTTTTGGAGAATGCTTATGAAAAAAAGTAAATGGTTGGCCCTTGCGGGTGTTTCCCTCCTAAGTGTTGGGGTTTTAGTGGCTTGTTCATCAAAATCAAACACTTCAAGCAATACTTATAACTATATTTATACTGCTGATCCTGAAACGTTGGATTATCTTATTTCCAATAAAGGTTCAACAACTGATGCTGTGACAAATGGTGTCGATGGTCTTTTGGAAAACGATAAATATGGTAACTTGGTACCTGCTATTGCCAAGGATTGGACTGTTTCAGCTGATGGTTTGACTTATACTTACAAACTTCGTAAGGGAGTTAAATGGTATACTTCAGACGGTGAAGAGTATGCGGAAGTAACAGCTAAAGACTTCGTAACAGGTCTTAAACACGCTGCTGATAAAAAGACAGAGTCAATCTATTTAGCAAAAGATTCTGTAGTAGGTCTTGCTGATTATTTCAATGGTACTGATAAAGACTTCTCTAAAGTTGGTGTTAAAGCACTTGATGACTACACTCTTCAGTACACTCTTAAACAACCAGAACCATACTGGAATTCTAAGATGACTTATTCTCTCTTCTGGCCTGTTAACGAAGAGTTCCTTAAGTCAAAAGGGGATAGCTTTGGTAAATCAACAGATCCATCATCTATCCTTTATAATGGTCCATACATCCTTAAGTCATTGACAGCTAAATCATCTATTGAGTTGACTAAAAATGAAAACTATTGGGATAAGAAGAATGTTCACTTTGATGGCATCAAACTTTCTTTCTACGATGCATCTGACCAAGAATCACTTGTCCGTAATTTCACTGATGGCGCTTATAGTCAAGCACGTTTATATCCAACAAGCTCAAACTTTGATTCAGTAGAAAAACAATATAAAGATAATATCTTCTATACACAACCATCTGCAGATATTGGTGGGGTTGGTGTTAATATTGACCGTCAGTCTTACAACCATACATCTAAGAAGACTGATGCTGAGAAAGATTCAACTAAGAAAGCTCTTCTTAACAAGGACTTCCGTCAATCAGTTAACTTCGCTATTGACCGTACTGCTTATTCAGCACAACTTAATGGTGAAAAAGGTGCAGCCCTTGCAGTTCGTAACCTTCTTGTAAAACCTGATTTTGTTTATGCTGGTGACAAGTCATTCGGTGATTTGGTAACTGAAAAGATGGCTTCATATGGTGATGAGTGGTCTGGGGTTAACCTTAAAGACAGTCAAGATGGTCTCTTCAACGCTGATAAGGCTAAGACTGAATTTAATAAAGCTAAGGAAGCCCTCCAAGCACAAGGTGTTCAATTCCCAATTCACTTGGACCTTCCAGTTGACCAAGCTGCGAAACCAACTGTAGCACGTGCACAATCTTTGAAACAATCTGTTGAAAAGACACTTGGTAAAGAAAATGTTGTTGTAGACGTTCATCAAATGTCTCAAGATGATCTTCTTAACAGTACTTTGTATGCAGCTAACGCAGCAGCAGAAGACTGGGATATCAATATTTCAGTTGCTTGGGCACCTGACTATGAAGACCCATCAACATTCCTTGATATCTTCAAGACAACAGCTAGTGAGAACACAAAAACTTACATGGGATTTGACGATCCTAACAGTGCAGCAGCAGCTCAAGTAGGTCTTAAAGACTTTGATGCTTTGGTTGACAATGCAGCTAAGGAAACAAGCAACCTCAACGTACGTTATGAACGTTATGCAGAGGCACAAGCTTGGTTGGAAGATAGCTCACTCTTCATGCCACTTATGGTTAACAAGGGTGCAGCTCCAATGGTAGCTCGTTTGACACCATTCTCAGGAGCCTACTCTCAAGTAGGACCTAAGGGTTCTGACAGATACTTCAAGTACCTTGAGCCTCAAAAAGATGTTGTCACTAAGAAAAACTATGATAAAGCCCGTGAAAGCTGGCTTAAAGAAAAGTCTAAGTCCAACGAAAAAGCTCAAAAAGACCTTGAGAAACACGTTAAATAAAAGGACGATGGAACTTTCTCATTAGATTGGGAAAGTTCTTTTGGAATTAAAGGAAGAGACATGAAAAAATACATTTTATTGAGAACCCTCCGTTCTCTATTGTCAATATTTGTCGTGACGGCCTTGACCTACACGATTATCTATACCATGGTGCCGAGGCGTCTGATTTTCAGACAGGACCCTAACTACAACAAGATTGCAAAGACAGCCGATTCTAAGGCTAACTATGAAAATACAATCTATGAGCGTATGGGTTATATCGAGTACTACGACACCAAAGAGTTGCAGGAGAAAGCTAGCTCAGTTGACAAGTCGGTAACCACTAAGCCAACAAAAGAAAATAAGGCTATCTACCAAAAATATGTGGATAGTTTAGGACGTGGCTGGCGTTTGCATCAATTCAAGCAAAGTAAACAATTCTATGCAACACGTGATGTGCCAGTGCTTGAACGTGTGTTTGGCTTCTATACGCACCTCTTTGAATTTGACAATACTGGATGGGTTAAAGATAAAACAAATCCAAACTTGAAGCGTTACATCCGTATTGAAAATGATCCAGCTATCGGTTGGTCAGTTGTCGGTTCAGGAACTAAGCATAAATATTTGCTTTACTTTAACGGTCAGTTCCCATTTGTTCACCAAAACTTTGTGAAGATGAACCTTGGTACCTCTTACCCAACTTATGCTGAGCAAGGTGTTCTTGATGTTATTACGCAAGGCCAAGGGCAAACACAAAGCTCTGAGGTCAACTTCCCTACTGGTAAGAAGATATCTTCAGTAGATATCTACTCTCGTACTTATAAATCACCAAGTCAGGCTGATGCGAGAGATCGTTCTTACTATGGAAATGACCCATACACAGCAACCAAGAGTCGCTACCAATACCCATCAATGGTGACAAGCTCTGCCATTGCAGGTTTGATTGGTTTGGTCTTGTCTTATGCCTTGGCAATTCCATTGGGATCATACATGGCACGCTTTAAAAACACACTCTTTGATAGTGTATCAACAGGTGTCTTGACTTTCTTGCTTTCACTACCAACCATCGCCTTGGTTTATATCATTCGTTTGATTGGTTCTGAGATTGGTCTTCCAGATTCCTTCCCTATCTTGGGTGCAGGTGACTGGCGTTCATACGTCTTGCCATCTGTTATTCTCGGTCTCTTGTCAACACCAGGTCTTGCTATTTGGATTCGTCGTTACATGATCGACTTGCAATCACAAGACTTCGTTCGTTTTGCACGTGCCAAAGGGTTGTCAGAACAAGAAATTTCGAATAAACACATTTTCAAAAATGCTATGGTTTCCTTGGTTTCAGGAATCCCAGCATCTATCGTTAGTGTTATCACAGGGGCAACCTTGACAGAAACAATCTTCGCCTTCCCTGGTATGGGTAAAATGTTGATTGACTCTGTCCGTGCTTCAAATAACGCTATGGTTGTGGGTCTTGTATTTATTTTCACAGCCCTCACCATCTTCTCATTGCTTGTGGGTGATATCCTTATGACTATAATTGACCCACGTATCAAATTGACATCTAAAGGAGGTAAATAATGGCTTCAATTGATAAAAGTAAGTTCCAATTTGTAAAGCGCGATGATTTTGCCTCTGAAACAATTGATGCACCAGCTTATTCTTACTGGAAATCAGTGATGCGTCAATTCTTTAAAAAGAAATCAACAGTAGTAATGTTGGGTATCTTGATTGCCATCGTTTTGATGAGTTTCATCTATCCAATGTTCTCTAAATTTGACTTCAATGATGTCTCAAAAGTAAATGATTTCAGTTTGCGTTATGTACATCCAAACGCTCAATACTGGTTCGGTACTGACAGTAATGGTAAGTCCCTCTTTGATAGTGTTTGGTTTGGAGCTCGTAATTCTATCCTTATTGCTGTTATCGCTACCTTCCTTAATGTTGTCATTGGTTTGCTTGTAGGTGCTGTTTGGGGGATTTCTAAGACCTTCGATATGATTATGATGGAAATCTACAACATCATCTCAAATATTCCTGCCCTCCTTGTAGTTATCGTCTTGACTTACTCATTGGGTGCTGGTTTCTGGAATATGATCTTTGCCATGACTGTCACAGGTTGGATTGGTATTGCTTATACCATTCGTATTCAAATCATGCGTTACCGTGATTTGGAGTACAACTTGGCTTCTCGTACACTGGGAACGCCAACTGCTAAGATTGTGGTTAAAAACATCATGCCGCAACTTGTGTCAGTTATCGTAACTATGGCTAGTCAACTCTTGCCAGGATTTATCTCTTACGAAGCCTTCCTTTCATACTTTGGTTTGGGGCTTCCCGTTACGACGCCTAGTCTTGGTCGTTTGATTTCAGACTATGCACAGAACGTTACAGTTAATGCTTATCTCTTCTGGATTCCATTGACTACCTTGATTCTCGTTTCCCTTGCTCTCTTTATTGTCGGTCAAAACTTGGCGGATGCCAGCGACCCACGTACGCATAGATAGGAGTCCAATATGACAGAAAATAAAAATGTAATATTATCGGCTCGCGATATCGTCGTGGAATTTGACGTTCGTGACCGTGTTTTGACAGCTATTCGAGGAGTTTCCCTTGATTTGGTTGAAGGTGAAGTTTTAGCCTTGGTTGGTGAGTCTGGTTCAGGTAAATCAGTTTTGACTAAGACTTTCACAGGGATGCTTGAAGAAAATGGTCGTGTCGCTAGTGGTTCGATTGATTATCGCGGTCAAGATTTGACTAAGCTTAAGAGTCACCAAGATTGGGCACCTATTCGTGGGGCTAAGATTGCGACTATCTTCCAAGATCCTATGACCAGTCTTGACCCAATTAAGACTATCGGTAGCCAAATTGTTGAAGTCATTGTCAAACACCAAGGAAAATCAGCCAAAGAAGCTAAAAAAATGGCCATTGATTACATGGACAAGGTTGGTATTCCTGATGCTGAAAAACGTTTCAATGAGTATCCTTTCCAATACTCTGGTGGGATGCGTCAACGTATCGTTATTGCCATTGCTTTGGCTTGTCATCCAGATGTCCTTATCTGTGACGAACCAACAACTGCCCTTGATGTGACCATTCAAGCTCAAATCATCGACCTCTTGAAATCACTCAAAGATGAGTACGGTTTCTCAGTGATTTTCATTACCCATGACCTTGGTGTGGTAGCAAGTATCGCTGATAAGGTTGCTGTTATGTATGCTGGTGAAATCATTGAATACGCAACTGTTGAGGAAATTTTCTATGAGCCATGTCATCCATACACGTGGAGCTTGCTTTCAAGCTTGCCACAGTTGGCCGATGATAAGGGTGAGCTTTTCTCAATTCCAGGGACACCACCATCACTTTATACACCAGTTGTTGGGGATGCCTTTGCCTTGCGTTCAGACTATGCTATGCAGATTGACTTCGAGGAAAAAGCACCACAATTCCAAGTTTCAGATACTCACTGGGCTAAGACCTGGCTCTTACATGAGGATGCACCAAAAGTTGAAAAACCTGCGGTTATCCAAAATCTACATGAAAAAATCCGTGCTAATATGGGATTTGCACATTTAGGAGATGAGGAGGAAGGCAATGCCTGAGAAGTTAGTTGAAGTAAAAGATGTGGAGATTTCCTTCGGTGAAGGAAGCAAGAAATTCGTTGCTGTCCACAATGCTAATTTTTTCATCAACAAGGGTGAAACCTTTTCCCTCGTTGGTGAGTCTGGTAGTGGTAAAACTACTATCGGTCGTGCCATTATTGGTCTGAATGATACAAGTAATGGTGAGATTATTTTTGACGGTAAGAAAATCAATGGGCACTTATCTCACTCTGAGAAAAACGACCTTATCCGTCGTATTCAGATGATTTTCCAAGACCCTGCGGCTAGTTTGAATGAACGTGCAACAGTTGATTATATCTTGTCTGAGGGCTTGCATAACTTCCATCTCTATAAAGATGAGGAAGATCGTAAAGCTAAAATCAAGCAAATCATCAAAGAAGTGGGACTTCTTGAGGAGCACTTGACACGTTACCCTCACGAATTTTCTGGGGGACAACGTCAACGTATTGGGATTGCGCGTTCCTTGGTTATGCAACCTGACTTGGTCATCGCCGACGAACCAATCTCAGCCCTTGACGTGTCAGTCCGTGCCCAAGTTTTGAATTTGCTTAAGAAATTCCAAAAAGAGTTGGGATTGACCTATCTCTTTATCGCTCACGACTTGTCAGTGGTCCGTTTCATTTCTGACCGTATCGCTGTTATTTACAAGGGGACAATCGTGGAAGTTGCTGAGACAGAAGAACTCTACAACAATCCTATCCACCCTTACACCAAGTCACTCTTGTCTGCTGTTCCTATTCCAGACCCAATCTTGGAACGTAAGAAAGTCTTGAAGGTTTATGATCCAAACCAACACGACTATTCTGTTGATAAACCAGAGATGGTTGAACTACGTCCAGGACACTTCGTTTGGGGTAACAAGGCCGAGATTGAGACTTATCGTAAAGAACAAAGTAAATAAGTCTTTTCAATGCAAAAAAAAATCGTGTTCCAAAAGGAACACGGTTTTTCTTTAGTCCAAATTTAAGCGTTTGGTCATGATATAGTAGGTACCAAAGTAACTTGCCGCGATGAGAATGAGAGACTGAACTAGACTAATGATATATGACGAGTTATTAATTGCAGTATATGTTGCATCTCCGGTCAAGGCTGCACCGAGTCCAAAGAAGAAACCAATAAAGAATAGGATAGCCTGAATGGCGAAAAAGGCGACAAATCCCATAAGAACTTTGTTAGTGTTGAAGAGGTTTCCGATACTAATACAGAGGTAATAGAAAAGGATACCAGCAATCATTGACAAGATTGTAGAAGGGATGAAGAGGTAGAAAGCACCTATCTCTTTTAGGATTTGGCCAAAGTAGCTGGTAGCTAGGAGGATATCTTTCATATCAAGGCAGAAAGCAGCTATAATTCCAATCGAAAGGAGTATAACGAGTGATGAAATGATATCTAAAATAAAGGCTACCAAGAGTTTAGACAAGATTAATTGGTGGGCAGAAACTGGGAGCGTATTGGTTAGATAACCTTCTCTCCCAAAGACAGTCTTTGCAAAGCGTCTGACAATGAGGACTATTGTCGCTATATAAATAGTTCCCCATACAATAATGGTAGCAAAAACCATCAGTGTGAAGAAAGCAAAGAAGAGTAGACTAGGTTCTTGGTGGCTCTGTTCAGTTACAAAAATAGATTTTCGAAGCATTAAACCCAAGGGGATAGAGAGTAAGATAGCAATACCATAGATTCCAAGATACCACTTACGGACCGATTGTAATTCATATTTAACTAATTTCCAAAACATACTCATACCTCCTAATTGTGGAACATCTCTCTAAAGAGTTTGTCGATAGATTTGCCATGGGCTTGACGGATATTATCAGCATCACCCTGAAGTTCAATCTGACCGTATTTTAAGAAGACAACTTCATCTAGGACAGATTCAATATCAGCAATCAAATGGGTAGAAATGATAACTGAAGCATCTTCAGAGTATTGGTTGATGATAGTTTTAAGAATGTAGTCACGTGATGCAGGATCGACACCACCAATAGGTTCATCGAGGAGATAGAGTTTAGCTTCACGACTCATAACCAAAATCAACTGAACTTTTTCTTTGTTACCTTTTGAAAGGTCTTTAAGGCGCAAATCAGGCTGAAGCTTTAAATCCTCCAAGAGTTGCAAGGCAAGAGGGTAGCGGAAGTCAGCGTAGAAATCCTGGAAGAAGTCCAAGTAGTATTGGATAGTCTTACTTTCATCTAAATAGGTTGTGTCAGGCAGATATGCTACTTGTGCCTTGGTGACAGGAGACGGTTGTAATCCATTGATGGTTACTAAACCAGAAGTTGGTTGGAGGAGGCCGTTCAAAATCTTGATGAGAGTTGTTTTACCACTACCGTTTGGTCCTAAAAGACCAATGATTTTACCTGACGGAATAGACATGGTCACATCTCTAAGAGCTGGAATACCATTATAGGTTTTGGTGAGATTTGTTAGAGTTACAATATCAGTCATCGGTCTATAAGTCCTTTCCTGTTTGTTCGATGTAGTCAGTAATGATAGCTTTGATTTCAGGTGAGCTAAAACCAATGGCTGTCATCTCAGTGACAAAGTTTTTCATGAGACTTTGAGCAATCTCGTGTCGTTTTTGATCAATAAGTTTTTCATCTTCAGTAACAAAGCGACCAGAGGTACGGGCAGAATAGACCAGCCCCTCTTTTTCAAGTTCTTGGAAGGCTCTTTGTACGGTGTTGGGATTGACTCCGGCTTCCTGAGCAAATTCCCTTACAGGTAGGAGTTGTTGTCCCATACTCAATTCCTTGGAAGCTATCTTCAGTTTGACGCGATAAGCGATTTGGAGATAGATAGGCGATTTTTCATCAAATGTCCAAGCCATAAGAGACTCCTTTCTAAAAGTATAATAGTATTATTTTTGTACTACCGTAATGATACAACTAAAATAATGAATTTGCAAGTAAAATGCCATATTTTCTCTAATTTCTTTGGCTTTTCCCAAACTTATGTTCCTATTTTTGGTACAATAGGGGCAAGTATATTCGACCTGAAGGGAGATTATTTTGAAAATTTTAGCAACAGATATGGATGGTACCTTTCTAGACCATCTTGGTGCCTATGACAAAGCACGTTTGGATAACCTTTTGGATGCTTGTGAAGCTAAAGATTACGTTTTTACCGTAGCTTCTGGCCGAGCTCTCTTGGCTTTGGAAGAGCTCTTTGATGGGTTTGTGGACCGTATTGCTATTATTGCAGAAAACGGAGCCCTGGTTCAGTACAAGGGTGAGGTCCTGTTTGAGTCCAAGCTAGAACCTAAGGATTATTTGGAAATTGCAGATACAACCCTAGCCTTGCCAACTTGCGAGGGGATTCTCTTGTCAGGCCGTCGTGGTGCCTACGCACCAAACGATGCAGATCCAGCCTATCTTAAGGCTATGGAACGTTACTATGAAAATGTTATGGCAACGGACCTTGAAGCGGTCACAGATGATATTTTCAAGGTGACTGCTAAGTTCCAAGGAGATACCATTATGGAACGTGGTGACTACCTCAACACAATTTTTGAGGATATGACAGCTGTGACAACTGGCTTTGATTCCATGGATATTATCCTTAAAGGGGTGGACAAGGGCTTTGGTCTCTACCATCTTTGTCAAGAGTTGGGACGTCAGGCTTCAGATGTTGTAGCCTTTGGTGATAACCTCAACGATATGGAGATGTTGACCTTTGCTGGACGTGCAGTTGCTACGGAAAATGCGCGTGATGAGATTAAGGCAGTGGCAGATGAGGTGATTGGTCACCATAAAGATGGTGCAGTCTTTGACTACATGGAAGGGTTGGTGGGCTCAGATGTCTGAGATTAAATTACTAGCCTTGGACCTAGATGGAACCCTCTTTACTAAGGATAAGCAAGTAACAGCTGAAAATAGAGCTGCTTTGAAGGCGGCAGAAGCTAAGGGGGTTCATGTGGTCATTACGACTGGTCGTCCTCTACCAGCTATTACTCATATCTTGGAAGATTTGGGCTTGTTAGATGATAAGCACTATAGTGTGACCTTCAATGGTGGCTTGGTTCAGCGTAATAATGGGGATATCCTCATAAAGAAAGAGATGAGTCGAGAAGATTTAAAGCAGATTTATGCTGTCTTCGAACCTCTAGGGCTTCCTATGGATGTTATCAGTGATGGCATTGTCTATGGTGTTCCGAGTAAAGGCAATCATTCTCTCTATCGTCAGGCTAATCCTACCTTGACCTTCGTTGATGTGGAGAGTATTGATGACATTCCTGAAAATATCGTCTATAATAAGGTAGTTACGGTCTGTGAGGAAGAGTTTTTGGATGCCCAAATTCAAAAACTACCTGACCATCTATACCAAGCGTTTGAGGTATTTAAGTCTCGTGAGATTATCCTAGAAGTCATGCCGAAAGGGGTTCATAAAGCTGTAGGCTTGAAACTTTTGTCTGATTATCTTGCCCTTGATAAAAGTCAGGTTATGGCTATGGGAGATGAGGAAAATGACTTGACCATGTTGGAGTGGGCTGGTCTAGGTGTGGCTATGGCAAATGCTGTTCCTAAGGTTAAGGCTGTTGCCAAGGCAGTAACGACAAAAACTAATGAGGAATCTGGAGTGGCTGAGGCCATCCACAAGTATATTCTAGAGAAATAAGGAGAACCAAATGGGTCTATTTGATCGATTATTTGGACAAGAGGAAAACCAATCACAGGAAACTGTAGCAAATCAGGAAATTTCAGAAACTGAGGCTCTTGATAATCAAGACTTGTCAACAAGTGAAAGTCAAACAGAACAGCTCAGTGAGTCAGAGACTCAAGTAGAAGAGATTTCGTCTACAGAATCTGTTGAAGAAAGCGAATCTACAGTGACAGAAGAAAGTGAAGTAGCGTCTGATGAGGACCTATCTGTTGATGATCAGGCCTCAAGCGCAGCAGAGGGCGTATCAGAGTCAGAAGAAAGCCAAGTCGCTGTGGATAACCACTTCGCAGATGTCATGGCTGATTACTATGCTAAAAAGGCTCAGGTAGCTGCTGCTGCAGAAAAAGGTGAAACGGTTACTTTTGAGGCTGTTCAAACTCGTAAAGTTGAGGAAAAACCTGAAGAAGTTCAGGCTTCAAAAACTGAAACAGAACAAGAAAAATACAATCGTACCCTTAAGAAGACGCGTACAGGTTTTGCTGCCCGTTTGAATGAATTCTTCGCGAATTTCCGTCGAGTTGATGAGGAGTTCTTCGAAGAATTGGAAGAAATGCTGATTCTTTCCGATGTTGGTGTTAATGTTGCAACGCAATTAACGGAAGACTTGCGCTATGAAGCCCGCCTTGAAAATGTCAAAAAGACTGAAGATTTGCAACGCTTGATTATCGAAAAACTTGTGGATATCTACGAGAAGGATGATGTCTACAAGGAGCAGATTAATTTCCAAGATGGTTTGACAGTCATGCTTTTCGTTGGTGTCAACGGGGTTGGTAAGACAACGTCTATCGGTAAGTTGGCGCATAAATACAAACAAGAAGGCAAAAAAGTTATGTTGGTAGCTGCTGATACCTTCCGTGCGGGAGCTGTCGCTCAGTTGGTTGAGTGGGGACGTCGTGTTGATGTGCCAGTAGTGACTGGTGCTGAGAAGGCTGACCCAGCTTCAGTGGTCTTTGATGGTATGGAAAAGGCTCTTGCTGAAGGAGTTGATGTCCTTATGATTGATACTGCGGGTCGTTTGCAAAATAAAGACAACCTTATGGCAGAGCTTGAAAAGATTGGTCGTATTATTAAGCGTGTGGTTCCAGAAGCACCTCATGAAACCCTCTTGGCCTTGGATGCTTCAACAGGTCAAAATGCCCTTAGTCAGGCCAAGGAATTTTCAAAAATTACACCTCTTACAGGTCTTGTCTTGACTAAGTTGGATGGTAGTGCCAAGGGTGGTGTGGTCCTAGCTATTCGCCAAGAGTTGGATATTCCAGTTAAATTAATTGGTTTTGGTGAGAAAATTGATGATATTGGTGAGTTCCATTCAGAAGAATTCATGCAAGGTCTCCTGACTGGTTTGGTTTAAAAGAGTATTTAAAAAGAGTGAGTACTGGGAAAAGGAATTCACTCTTTTTAATGGTGTCCTCACCTTGAAAAAAGTCACTTTTATTGGTAAAATAGTAAGGAAAAACGCATGCTTTGAAAAGTGAGCTGTAACTTAATCACTGAACAACCCCTAAGCCGTAAAAGGAGATGATTGCTTTCTCTTTTTTAAGGTGAGTCATAAGAAGATTTTTAATCTTAGTTTAAGGAGAAGACATGTCTGAACGTGGACTTTTGATTGTTTTTTCAGGACCTTCTGGTGTCGGAAAAGGAACTGTTCGTCAGGAAATTTTTTCAACACCTGACCATAAATTTGAATACTCAGTGTCAATGACCACACGTGCCCAGCGTCCTGGTGAAGTTGATGGGAAGGATTATTTCTTCCGTTCACGTGAGGAATTTGAAGAGCTTATTCGTAATGGTCAAATGTTGGAATATGCTGAGTATGTAGGTAACTACTACGGAACACCTTTGACTTATGTCAATGAAACCTTGGATAAAGGTATTGATGTTTTCCTTGAAATCGAGGTTCAAGGTGCCCTTCAGGTTAAGAAAAAGGTCCCAGATGCTGTCTTCATCTTTTTGACACCACCGGATTTAAACGAGCTTCAAGAACGTTTGGTTGGTCGTGGGACAGATTCTGAGGAAGTTATTGCTCAACGTATCGAGCGTGCGCGTGAAGAAATTGCTCTTATGAGCGAATACGATTATGCCATTGTTAATGACGAAGTGCCTCTAGCTGCTGAGCGTGTTAAACGTGTTATTGAAGCAGAACACTTCCGCGTTGACCGTGTGATTGGCCGCTATCGTAATATGATTTCAGAAAAGAAATTATCAGACAAATAAATTAGAAATAGGTATAGAATTATGATGTTGAAACCCTCTATTGACAAACTTTTGGATAAAGTGCCTTCAAAATATTCATTGGTTATTTTGCAAGCCAAACGTGCCCATGAATTGGCTGCTAGTGCTGAACCAACTCAAGAGTTTACGTCAGTAAAACCAACCCTTCAAGCCCTTGAAGAAATTGAAACTGGAAATGTGACTATTCACCCAGATCCAGAATCTAAACGTGAATTAGCACGTTTGAAAGTGATCCAAGCACGTCTTGCTGCTGAGGAAGAAGAACGTAAAATCAAAGAACAAATCGCTAAAGAAAAAGAAGAAGGCGATAAAATCTAAAATCAAAGTCATGCTTTGGTTTATGAGGAGAGGGGAGCTGAGGCATAGTGTCTCAGCTTCCTTCTTTATGATGATAATCAAGAACTCAGCTTTTCTTGAGCTTGAAAGATACTGGTCTTAAGGAAGTGACAGGAGGAAATTTATGGTTTTAGTAGCACAAATTATTGTAGACGTTCCTCTGATGCAGACGGACAGGCCTTATAGTTACCTTATCCCTGAAGCTATGCAAGCACAAATCGCCATCGGTATGCGAGTGCATGTACCTTTCGGTAAAGGAAATCGTCTATTGCAAGGCTTTGTTATTGGCTTCGAGGAGCAGGAGGATTTAAGAGACTTTCCTGAATTAAAACCTATTGCTGAGCTTTTAGATTATGAGCCAGTCCTTAATCAGGATCAACTGGACTTGGCTGATCAGATGCGACATACGGTCTTTTCCTATAAGATTTCTATCTTGAAATCAATGCTACCTGGTCTCCTTAATTCTCAGTACGATAAGGTTATCATGGCGACTGATAAACTAGGTGAAGAAGATAAACAGACTTTTCTTCAGGGGCAGGATCATGTTCTTTTCTCGCAGTTGTCAGAGGAGCAGCGTCAAGCCATTCCTCGTCTGGTCCAGTCTGGGCGTGTAACGGTTGATTACCTTGCTAAGGATAAGCAGAACATTAAGACTGAGAAGCACTATAGTGTTCAAAAGGGCACTCTCGAGACTTTGGCAATTTCACAACGGGCTAAGAGACGTTTGGAGATGCGTGACTTCTTGTTAGAGAAGAGTGAGGCAGGGAAGTTGGCAGACCTCCACAAGCTTTTTTCACGAGATGTGGTTAAGTTTTTCATCGAAGCTGGTGCCTTGGTCATCACTGAAGTTGAGGTCAATCGTGCCGACAGCTACTTTGAAAAGGTAGAGAAGACGGATTTTCTTGAGCTTAATGTTCAACAGGCGCATGCGGTTGAAGAAATGACGCGCCAAATCGGCCAAGGTGGCAAACCATTCTTATTGGAAGGGGTAACGGGATCAGGTAAGACAGAGGTCTATCTGCATCTTATCGAGAGGACCTTGGCTATGGGGAAAACGGCTATTGTCTTGGTACCAGAGATTTCCTTGACACCCCAAATGACCAATCGTTTCATTTCGCGTTTTGGGGACTTGGTGGCGATTATGCATTCAGGCTTGTCAGACGGTGAGAAATTTGACGAGTGGCGTAAGGTTAGATCTGGCCAGGCCAAGGTTGTGGTAGGAGCACGTTCGGCTATCTTTGCTCCCTTGGACAATATCGGAGCTATCATTATCGATGAGGAACATGAGGCTACTTATAAGCAGGAGTCTAATCCTCGCTACCATGCTAGAGATGTGGCCTTGCTTAGGGCTAAGAGTCATGGAGCCGTGCTTGTTCTTGGTTCAGCAACACCCTCTATTGAGACACGGGCGAGAGCTCAGAAAGGGGTTTACCATTTTCTTGAGTTGACTCAGAGGGCTAATCCTAATGCCAAAATTCCTCAGGTGGAAGTGGTGGACTTTAAGGACTTTGTGGGCCGTCAAGAGGCGAGTGATTTTACGCCACCTCTCTTAGAGAAAATCCGAGAACGTTTGGCACGTAAGGAACAAGTTGTGCTAATGTTGAACCGTCGTGGCTATTCCTCTTTTGTCATGTGTCGTGACTGTGGCTATGTGGATGATTGTCCCAACTGTGATATTTCATTGACCTTGCACATGGATACTAAGACCATGAATTGCCACTATTGTGATTTTCAAAAAGCAATACCACATGTCTGCCCTAACTGTCAGAGTCGTCAGATTCGCTATTATGGGACTGGGACACAGAAGGCTTATGACCAATTGACGGAACTTTTGCCAGAAGCCAAAGTGATTCGTATGGATGTTGATACGACACGTAAGAAAGGGGCTCACGAGAAACTCTTGGAGGCCTTTGGAAGTGGTAAGGCCGACATTTTGCTTGGAACTCAGATGATTGCCAAGGGCTTGGATTTTCCAAATGTTACCTTGGTAGGGGTCTTGAATGCAGATACGTCGCTAAATTTACCAGATTTTCGTTCAGCTGAGCGTACCTTCCAACTCTTGACTCAGGTGGCTGGTCGTGCTGGTCGTGCTGACAAGGAAGGGGAAGTTATTATTCAAACCTATAATCCTAGTCATTATGCCATTCGGTTTGCACAGCAACAGGATTATGAAGGTTTCTACGCCTATGAAATGGGGATTCGACGTCAGTTGGCCTATCCCCCTTATTTCTATACGGTAGGGATTACGCTTTCTCACAAGGATGAAGAGTTTGTGGTTCGGAAGAGCTATGAGGTTATGGCTTATTTAAGAGAGCACCTGTCAGACAAGGTGACCTTCCTAGGGCCTACACCTAAGCCAATTGCCCGAACACATAACCTTTATCACTATCAGATTATTATCAAATACCGTTTTGAGGATAACTTGGAAGAAACGCTTAATAGGGTCCTTGACATGACTCAGGAGCCTGAGAACAAGGACCTGCGTTTGATTATTGATCACGAACCTCAGAATTTTACCTAATCTAGAAAAGGAAGAATATGACAAAATTAGTATTTATGGGAACGCCTGCCTTTTCAGCGACAGTGCTGGAAGGACTTTTGACCGATGAGCATTATGATATTGTTGCTGTGGTGACGCAACCAGACCGTGCTGTCGGCCGTAAAAAAGAAATCCGCATGACACCGGTCAAGGAAGTAGCCTTGGCGCATGACTTGCCAATTTATCAACCTGAAAAGTTGTCAGGTTCTGAGGAAATGGCACAGCTTATGGCACTTGGTGCTGATGGGATTGTTACGGCGGCTTATGGACAATTTTTGCCAAGTAAGTTGCTTGATAGCATGGATTTTGCGGTTAACGTCCATGCGTCACTCTTGCCAAAATACCGTGGTGGGGCGCCTATCCATTATGCCATTATCAATGGTGATGCAGAAGCTGGTGTGACGATTATGGAAATGGTCAAGGAAATGGATGCTGGTGACATGGTTAGCCAAAAGGCCTTGCCAATTCTTGACGAGGATAATGTCGGTACCATGTTTGAAAAATTGGCAGTCTTGGGTCGTGACCTCTTGCTTGAGACCTTGCCTGCCTACATTGCCGGAGAAATCAAACCTGTCCCTCAAGATGCCAGTCAGGTAACTTTTTCACCAAATATTAGTCCAGAAGAGGAGCGCCTTGATTGGAACAAGTCCGCACGAGACATTTTCAATCAAATCCGTGGCATGTACCCATGGCCTGTGGCCCATACCTTGCTTGATGGCAAACGTTTCAAAATTTATGAAGCGGATTTGGCAGAAGGTCAAGGACAGGCTGGTCATATTATTGAAAAAACCAAGAAGAGTTTGGTAGTTGCGACTGGCCAAGGAGCTATTTCGCTTAAGACAGTTCAACCTGCTGGAAAACCTCGTATGGCTATTGCTGATTTCCTTAATGGGGTCGGACGCAATCTTGAAGTAGGTGATGCATTTGGCCAATGATTGGAAAAAAACAGCTCGTGGACAGGCACTTGAAATCTTAGAAGAAGTCTTCCAGGAAGGGGCCTACTCAAATATTGCTCTCAATGCACATCTGAGCAAGTCGCAGCTGACAGATAAGGACAAGGCCTTGGTGACGGAAATTGTCTATGGGACCGTGGCTCGTAAGATTACTTTGGAGTGGATTCTAGCCCATGTTATTGAGGACCGCGATAAGCTTGAACCTTGGGTTTATGACTTATTACTTTTGAGTCTATATCAGTTGGCCTATTTAGATAAGATTCCAGCCCATGCGGTAGTTAATGATGCGGTTTCTATTGCTAAAAATCGTGGCAATAAAAAGGGTGCTGAGAAGCTGGTCAATGCGGTTCTTCGTAAACTATCTAGCCAGCCTTTGCCAGATCCAAGCCAGATTAAACGTGTCAATAAACGCTATTCCGTTCAGTATTCTCTACCTGTGTGGTTGGTTAAAAAACTTATCGACCAGTACGGGGAAGACCGTGCCCTTGCTATTTTCCAAAGCCTCTTTGTGAGAAATAAGGCTAGTGTACGTGTAACGGATGCGTCACGTTTGAAAGAGATAGCGGAGACCACTGGGGCTGATCGTTCAGTCCTATCACCAGTCGGGCTTGTTAAGTCTTCAGGTTACTTTGCTGGAACAGATTATTTTAAAGAGGGCTTGTTGACCATTCAGGATGAGACCAGTCAACTGGTTGCACCAACTTTAGGGATTCAAGGCGAGGAAGAAATCCTGGATGCCTGTGCGGCACCTGGTGGTAAGACTGTCCATATGGCCTCTTATTTGACGGGTGGACATGTGACGGCGCTTGACCTCTATGATCATAAGCTTGCCCTTATCGAAGAAAATGCCCAACGTCTTGGCCTAGCTGATAAGGTTAAGACACAGAAACTGGATGCTAGTCAGGTACATCAAGTCTTTCCGACTGATAGTTTTGACAAGATTTTGGTGGATGCTCCTTGTTCAGGGATTGGACTCATTCGTCGGAAACCTGACATCAAATATAACAAGGACCTCCAAGACTTTGAGTCCCTTAAGGCTGTGCAGTTGGAGATCCTATCCAGCGTTTGTCAAACCCTACGAAAAGGTGGTATAATAACATATAGTACTTGCACCATCATAGCAGAAGAAAATCAAGAGGTGATTCAAGCCTTTCTTGAGAGCCATCCTGATTTTGAGCAAGTTGCCTTAGACCATCCATGTAAAGACATCGTGGTCAATGGCTGTTTGGCAATTACCCCCGAACAGTATCTAACTGATGGTTTTTTCATCGCACAGTTGCGTAAAAAAGCTTAGGGTTACAGAGGAGGAAATGCTGACGCAAGTCAGAAAGAAAACTATGGAAATATCATTATTAACGGACATTGGCCAAAAACGGTCAAACAACCAAGATTTTGTTAATAAATTTGTCAACCAAGCTGGTGTTACCCTTGTCGTTGTTGCAGACGGAATGGGTGGACACCGTGCTGGAAATATTGCCAGTGAGATGTCAGTAACTGACCTTGGTCGTGACTGGATTAACACTGATTTTCGTGAGTTGAGTCAAATTCGTGATTGGATGATTGCTGCTATTGATGCAGAAAATCGTAAAATCTATGAGCTTGGCCAAAACGAAGAATATAAGGGAATGGGAACAACTATCGAGGTTCTTGCCTTTGTTGATAATGCTGTGATTTTCGCCCATGTCGGGGATTCACGTATTGCCCTTATCCGTAATGGTGAGTATAAGCAATTGACGAACGACCACTCTTTGGTCAATGCTCTTATCAAGGCTGGTCAGTTGACTGAAGAAGAAGCAGCGGTTCACCCACAACGTAATATCATTACGCAATCTATTGGGCAAGCTGCTCCGATTGAGGCTGACCTTGGTGTCCAACAATTGGAACCAGGAGACTATATTTTGGCTAATTCAGATGGTTTGACCAATATGATTTCAGTTGAACAGATTGTTCATATTGTCAACAGCCCTGGTTTCGTCGAAGAAAAAACGAGTCGTTTGGTAGCTGCAGCCAATGAGGCTGGTGGTCATGATAATATTACCGTTGCTCTCATCAAAATAGAAAGTGAGGAAGGATAATGATCCAAGTTGGCAAATTGTTTGCTGGACGTTATCGAATCCTTAAGTCTATCGGGCGTGGTGGTATGGCGGATGTTTATCTGGCTAACGACCTGATTCTGGATAATGAAAGAGTAGCTATTAAGGTGCTACGTACCAATTACCAAACGGATCAGGTGGCTGTGGCGCGTTTCCAGCGTGAAGCGCGTGCCATGGCAGAACTCAGTCATCCTAATATCGTTGCTATCCGAGATATTGGCGAAGAAGACGGCCAGCAGTTTTTGGTGATGGAGTATGTAGATGGTTCGGACTTGAAGAAATATATTCAAGACCATGCGCCACTTTCTAACCAAGATGTTGTGCGTATCATGGGGGAGGTTCTTTCCGCCATGACTCTTGCCCATCAAAAGGGCATTATCCACCGTGACCTTAAGCCACAAAACGTTCTTTTAACTAAGGACGGTACAGCCAAGGTTACAGACTTCGGAATTGCGGTTGCCTTTGCAGAGACTAGTCTAACTCAAACTAACTCTATGTTGGGGTCTGTCCACTACCTCTCACCAGAGCAGGCTCGTGGATCGAAAGCAACTATCCAAAGCGACATCTATGCTATGGGTATTATGCTTTTTGAAATGTTAACAGGTCATATTCCTTACGATGGCGATAGTGCTGTAACCATTGCACTCCAACATTTCCAAAAGCCACTCCCATCGATTTTGGCAGAGAACCGTAACGTTCCCCAAGCCTTGGAAAACGTGGTTATTCGAGCAACAGCCAAAAAACTAGAAAATCGTTATAATAGTACTTTGGAAATGAGCCGTGACTTGGTAACGAGTTTGCATCCTAGTCATCGACGCGATGCCAAGGTAGTCTTTGATGATATGACGGATACCAAGACCTTACCGAAGGTTGATCCAGTTCCATCAGCAAGCCTTGAGAAAAAGGCCGTTGCTGCTGAGCCATCAGAGCCTACACCTGCTCCAAGTAAACAACCGAGGAAGAAAACGACACCAGCTAAGAAGAAAAAGAAGAATTTCTTCTCAACCTTACTCAAGGTTTTCCTAGGACTTGTCTTTATTGGTATTATCATCTTTGCCTATTTGGTATTTACCAATCCTGATAATGTCCAGGTGCCTAATGTGGTCGGTCAAGAGTTGTCCACAGCTCAGACTAAAATTGAGGGTGCTGGATTTAAGGTAGGAGAAGTTAAGGAAGTGGAAGATGACTCTGTCGATACAGGCAAGGTCATCAAGACTGATCCTACAGCTGGAACCACACGAAAAGAGGGATCAAGCATTGATGTCTATGTTTCTTCTGGTAGTAAAGGTTTTGCGTTGAAAGACTACAAAGGTAAAAACTACAAAGATGCCATTGAGGACTTAACTTCGAATTATGGCGTTTCTGAGGACCAAATTGATATTCAGCATGTCGAAGACGACAGTGCTGAAGAGGGAGAAATCCTATCTCAAAGTCCAGGGAAAAACAAGTCTTTCAATCCTAAGGATAGTAAGGCCAAGATTAAGTTCCGTGTGGCAACTCCTAAGACAGTTACCATGCCTGATGTGACTGGTTTGACGGTTTCAACAGCGGTTCAAACCTTGAATCGTAAGAGTATCTCAAGTAGTAGTATCGAGTATCATGACTATAATACTGGTGCCAAGTTAGACAAGGATAAGGTTCCTAGCAGTACAGAGGTCCTTTATCAAGATCCACAAGCTGGTACAAGCGTTGATGGTTCAGTGATTCTCTATGTTTCGGTTGCAACAGCAAGTTCAAGTCTACAGTCAAGCTCAAGCAGTACGACACACTCGTCATCCACGAGCTCAAGTACTGACAGTACAACTTCAAGCACTGAAACCTCGACAGAGGCTACTCACACAGAGCTACAGTAGTTTTAAATAACTAAGGTAACAAAAAAAGAGAGGTTATTTCATCTCTCTTTTTTTGTTATCTAGAGTTCTTGTCGATAGCTTAAAAAGCCTGCTTGCCAGGGGTCAGAGATTCTTTTATAATGAAGACATCACATATAGGAGAGACGCTATGAGAAACCGTAGAAAACTGAGAAGGTATATCATCACCTACGATATCGTCATGACGGTCCTGGCCCTGATTTCCATTGGCTTGGTTATCTTTGATTTGGTTGGATTAATTTCAATTGGAAGGCGACCTTTCAGAGTGATAGATCAGTCTATAACGCTCATCTTTGCCATTGATTATGCGATTCGTTTCTCCTTGGCACCTCGTAAGCGAATTTTTGTTAAAACGCATGTCTTGGACTTGTTGGCTATCATTCCCTACAATGAAGTCTTTACCTTCCTTCGTTTTTCAAGGGTGGGACGCTTTGCTCGTTTGGCCAAACTCTCCCGCTTAATTGGTTTGAGTAGTAAGCTCAAGCACATTTCCAATCGCATTAATCGCAGAAATGGCTTTTATTTTCTGCTTTCGGTTAATAGTATTATCATCCTTATCAGTAGTGCTGTCATTGCCCGAGTAGAGCACCATAATTTTATTGATGCTATTTGGTGGTCTGTAGCAACGGTTACCACAGTAGGTTATGGAGACATCGTCCCTCGAACATTGGTAGGTAAGGCCGTTGCGGTCGTTCTTATGTTTAGTGGGATTGCCACTCTGGGCTTGTTAACAAGCTCTCTCAATAATATTTTTGTGCGGTCAGGTCGTCAGACTGAAAGAAAATTGGCTGAGATTGAGAAGGAGTTGGCAGAGCAGCGTGTCATACTGGAGGAAATCAGAAGTACGGTGCAACTCGTAAATAGTAAAATGGACAAAACTGACGATTAAGATTTTTGAATGAAAGACGGTGTTTCCTGTAATGGAGGCACTTTTTTTGCTTTCTGCGGCCCCTTTTCTATCTTGCTTAGTCGGTGCTCAAACTGGGTCTTTTTGTCAATTGCCTTAAAATTTGATAGAATGAAGCCTGTATACTTTTATTTGAGAGGTCCTTATGACCAAATTTAATTTTTTCTTAGTGGTGGAAGCCCTGCTTTTGACTCTGGGCCTGATCACCATCTTTAATAATGATATTACCAGTTTTATTTTCATTCTGGTATTGACCTTGTTGGCCGTTCGCTTTTTTAACAAGGAGTCCAAGAGTGATTTTGTCTTGACCATCTGTTTGATCTCACTTTTTCTGGTTTCCATGTGGAATATCTATGTGGTGCTTGCTATCCTAGTGGGTGTGGCCTATGTCATGATAAACCATTTTTCACAGGTTAAGAAAAAGAATCGCTACGCCCTCATCCAATTCAAAGAAGATAATTTGAATCCTCGAGCTGTCCGAAATCAGTGGATTGGGACTCGTATGGAACCTGTCAGTGATCGTTATGACTTTGACGATATCAATATCATCCGTTTTTTTGGGACAGATGTGATTGATTTGACCCAGGTTATTGTTTCGGGGCGAGATAATGTCGTGATTTTGCAGAAACTCTATGGACCGACGACTATCTTGGTACCAATTGATGTTTCCGTTAAACTCAACATATCAGCAATCTATAGCTCTGTCACCTTCTTTAATGAAGATGAATACGACCTTCGTTATGAAAGTTTGACCTTGCAGGGGGCAGAGTATGAGCATGCTCATCGGACGGTTAAATTGATTCTCAATGTGGGAGCTGGACCAGTGGAGGTACGTCGCAAATGAAGAAACAGTACCTATTTTTAATCCTGATTTACTCGGTGGTTGTTTTGGTTGGCGTTACCCTTGTAGTGATGGATAGCTTTAACCTCAACTTTTCACTGGTTTTCGGCAATCTGTCTCAGGCCTTCCACTTCCTTTTTAACATGTTTTTTGTGGTTCTGAGTTTGCTCATTTTGCTTTATATTCTCTGGGCCATTGCCAATGATAACAGTATGCGTTCAGTCAATCAGGATTTACGCCGCATTATCAATAATCAACCAGTCAAACGTCAGGGAGATATTGAGTTAGACAAGAATATGATGCGCCTGTCTCATAAGATGCGTAAATTGACTAAGGACTTGCAGAAAACTGAGAATGCCCAAGCTCTACAAAGTCGTGATATTATCAAGAAGGAGAGAGGTCGTATTGCTCGGGACCTTCACGATACCGTTAGTCAGGAACTTTTTGCGGCTAGTATGATCTTATCTGGTGTATCTCAGATGGCGGATCAGCTAAGTAAGGAAGATTTGCATAATCAAATCCAGGCGGTTGAGGCTATGCTTACAGACGCTCAAAATGATATGCGTGTCTTGCTTTTGCATCTTCGTCCGACAGAGCTTGAGAACAAGACCTTGCAAGAAGGCTTGCAGATGATTCTTAAGGAATTAACCGATAAATCCAATATCCATGTCGTCTACAAGGATATGGTTAAGAAAGTGCCCAAGCGTATTGAAAATAATCTCTTTAGGATTGCCCAAGAGTTTATCTCTAATACCCTTAAACACGCCAAGGCTAGCCAGATAGAGGTTTATCTCTATCAAAATAGTCAGGAAATTCAATTGAAAATGTTGGATAATGGTGTTGGTTATGATTTAAATGCGTCGACTGACGAGATGAGTTATGGCCTGAAAAATATCCAAGAGCGAGTCGATGAAATGGCAGGAACTGTGCAGTTCCTATCTGCTAAAGGTAAGGGGACATCTATTGATGTTCGTGTGCCCATATTAAGAGGAGAAGACAATGTCGAATAAGATAAATGTGATTTTGGTCGATGACCATGAGATGGTCCGTTTGGGCCTTAAGAGTTTCTTGAATCTCCAAGGAGATGTCGAAGTCGTTGGAGAGGCAGGGAATGGTCGAGAGGGTGTCGATCTTGCCTTGGAACTGCGTCCAGATGTCGTCGTTATGGACCTTGTCATGCCTGAATTAGATGGTGTTCAAGCGACTTTGGAATTGCTCAAAGAATGGCCTGAAGCCAAGATTTTGGTTTTGACTAGCTATTTGGACAATGAAAAAATCTATCCAGTCATTGAAGCTGGTGCCAAAGGCTATATGCTTAAAACTAGTAGTGCGGCAGAGATACTCAATAGTATCCGAAAGGTTTACCGTGGTGAAGAAGCTATCGAAACTGAGGTGGACAATAAGATTAAATACCATGATAGTCATCCGGACCTACACGACGACTTGACGGCACGTGAACGTGATATCTTGGCCCTTCTGGCTAAGGGGTATGACAATCAAACTATTGCTAATGAGCTATTTATTTCATTGAAGACCGTTAAAACTCACGTGTCTAATATCCTTGGAAAACTTAATGTCGATGACCGTACTCAGGCTGTCGTTTATGCCTTTAGACATCATTTGGTTTCGCAGGATGATGAATAAAGCTATCAACTAAGTTTGTTATCTAGGGGTCAGGGAGGGGGATCATAACTATTAACCCTAACTCGGATTTTGCGAGTCAAATTCTTTGACTTTATTTCTAGCAAAACATATAATTAAACCATCCTAAAACTTTTCTTTTTTCATATGAGGTTGAAGCGACCTCATATCATCTATCTAAGTTCGCTTAGATGATGAAATCTCCTAACTCCTAGCAATCGGTATTTCCGGTTGCTTTTTTTGAAAAAAGTTTAAAAAAGTGTTGACAGCCTACTAGTTTTTCTGTAGAATAATAAGAGTCTTTTGGGGTATAGCCAAGCGGTAAGGCAAGGGACTTTGACTCCCTCATGCGTTGGTTCGAATCCAGCTACCCCAGTTCTACCTGAGGGTAGAGACACAGATTATGGTCCGTTGGTCAAGGGGTTAAGACACCGCCTTTTCACGGCGGTAACACGGGTTCGAATCCCGTACGGACTATAAGTACCAGCTAGAGAAAGCTGGTTTTTTTGTGTCCTTTTTGATAAAATAGAGGGGTTGACTGGCCTAGGTCAGACATTTTATACCACTTTAAAATCATAAATAACGAGACCTCGACCCGAAGAAAAAACTTTGTTTTGTGATGGCTGTCATATGATGATAAGCAGTTGGTCGAGTCGTGGTTTTATTTGAATAAGAAAACAGATAATAAGGAAATGCAATGACATACTATAACGTTGGAAAGATTGTGAATACACAGGGCTTGCAGGGCGAACTTCGTGTTTTGTCTGTAACAGATTTTGAGGATGAGCGTTTTAAGAAGAAGAGTGTCCTAGCCCTTTTTGATGACAAAGATAATTACATCATGGATGTCGAGATTGCGAGTCACCGTAAACATAAGAACTTTGATATCGTTAAGTTTAAAGGACTTTACCATATCAATGATGTAGAGAAGTATAAAGGCTGCAGTCTTAAGATTGCTGAGGAAAATCTAACAGCCCTTGATGACGGTGAATTTTACTACCATGAAATCATTGGCCTTGATGTTTATGAAGGTGATACTTTGATTGGTCAGGTCAAAGAGATTCTCCAACCGGGTGCTAATGATGTTTGGGTAGTGAAACGTAAAGGCAAGAAAGACTTGCTCTTGCCATATATCCCACCTGTAGTTCTCGATGTTGATGTCGCAGCTGGCCGTATTGAGGTTGAGCTCATGGAAGGATTAGACGATGAAGATTGATATCTTGACCCTATTTCCAGATATGTTTGCTCCCTTAGAGCATTCCATTGTTGGTAAGGCAAAGGATAAGGGGCTTCTAGAAATCAACTATCACAATTTCCGTGAAAATGCGGAGAAGGCTCGTCATGTAGATGACGAACCTTACGGTGGCGGACAAGGCATGTTGCTTCGTGCCCAGCCAATTTTTGATACCTTTGACAAGCTAAATGTCACTAAGCCTCGCGTTATTCTCTTAGATCCTGCTGGTCGTACCTTTGATCAGGCCTATGCAGAAGAATTGGCGCAGGAAGAGGAATTGGTCTTTATCTGTGGCCATTATGAGGGCTATGATGAGCGCATCAAAACTTTGGTGACAGACGAGATTTCCTTGGGAGACTTTGTCTTGACTGGGGGAGAGCTGGCTGCTATGACTATTGTAGATGCTACTGTTCGCTTGATTCCTGAGGTTTTGGGTAAGGAAGCTAGTCATAAGGACGATAGTTTCTCATCAGGGCTTTTGGAATTTCCACAGTACACTCGCCCAGCTGAGTTTCGCGGCATGAAGGTGCCAGATGTGCTCTTGTCAGGCCACCATGTCAATATTCGACGTTGGCGTATGGAGCAGAGTTTGCGTAAGACCTGGGAGCGTCGACCAGATCTTTTGGAAAACTATGACTTTACGGATGAAGAACGTCAGATTTTAGAAGAGATAAAAGCAGAAGGAAAATAAAATGTCAGAAGAAAAGATTTATGATATTACCATTATCGGTGGTGGACCAGTAGGACTTTGGGCTACCTTTTATGCCGGTCTACGTGGCATGACTGTTAATATTATTGAGAGTCTGTCAGAGCTTGGTGGACAGCCTGCCATTCTCTACCCTGAGAAGAAAATCTATGATATCCCTGCCTTTCCTCAAACAACAGGTGCGGAATTGACAGAAAACCTCTTGACTCAGCTTAAGCGTTTTGAAGACCGTGTCAGCATTCATTTGAAAGAGGAAGTTCAAACCTTTGAAAAGACAGATGGTATTTTCACAATTACTACTAGCAAGGGCCAACACTTGTCTAAGGCTATCGTCATTGCCTGTGGAAATGGTGCCTTCGCTCCACGTCCTTTAGGTGTGGACAATGAAGAAGATTATGCGGATAATAACTTGTTCTATAATGTGCATAGCCTGGACCAGTTTGCTGGCAAGAAGGTTGTGATTGCTGGGGGTGGCGATTCAGCTGTTGACTGGGCCAATCACTTGGATGGCATTGCTGAAAGTGTGACCTTGATTCACCGCCGTGATGCTTTTCGTGCCCATGAGCATAGTGTAGAGCTTCTTCATCAATCATCAGTTAATGTGATGACGCCTTATGTACCCCTTGAAATCAAGGGTGAAAATGGTTTTGCCAAAAGTTTGACTGTTCAAAAAGTGAAGTCAGATGAAGTTGTGGAATTGCCGCTTGATGCCCTTATTGTTAGCTTTGGCTTCTCAACCAACAATAAAAACCTTCGTAACTGGAATATTGACTTCAAACGCTCTAGCGTTACGGTTAATGCACAGTTTGAAACTTCACAAGAAGGTGTTTATGCTATTGGTGATGCAGCAGAATATGAAGGTAAGATTGACTTGATTGCTGTGGGAATGGGTGAAGCTCCTATCGCTATCAACCAAGCTATTCAATATATTGATCCAGATGGTAAGAATCGTCCGGTTCACTCAACATCGTTAATTGAAGAATAATGTCAAAAGAAGACTTTGTCTTTAATCTAAGGAGAGACTTGTCTCTCTTTTTTCATGTCTAAAAACGTGGTATAATACACCTATGGCTACAACGAAAAAAACGAAAAAAGGGGCGGCTTCTAAGAACGGTAAGAAGCGTCTTACAAAAGCAGAATTAGACAGACAGAAGGCGATTAAGCGAATGCTATGGACCTTCTTTTTTGCCTTTGTCTTAATTTTCCCAGTCTTTCGATTGGGTTTCTTTGGGGTTACCCTCTATAATATCTTTCGAGTATTTGTGGGGAGTATGGCTTACCCTTTAATTTTTGCTATCTATGTTTATCTCTTTGGCTTTAAATGGTTACGTAAACACAGTAACTATGTCACAGGATTTTGGATGGTCTTTGCGGGGCTCTTGTTGGAGTTTCACGCCTATCTCTTTAGTCTAGAACGCATGAGTGGTCTGGATATTTTCCCTGGTACCAAGGACTTGCTTTTTGGGGAACTTGTGAGTGTGCAAGTCGCTCGTTTTGCGGGTGGTGGTATGCTAGGGGCTCTTTTGTATCAGCCTATTTCTTTCCTCTTTTCAAATATCGGTAGCTTCATGATTGGTGTATTGATCATTCTCCTGGGTGCTTTCATTCTTAGCCCTTGGGATGTCTTGGATATCATGGAGTATGCTAAGGAAGCTTGGCAGAAAGGGGCTGAAAAGCGTTTGGAACGGACGGCTCAGCGTCAGGAGAAGAAGGCAGAACGTCAGGCTCAGAAAGAACGTGAAGCAGAAGAACGTGCCGAAGCCGAGCGTCTGGCTGATTTAACTGTCGACGAGGAGACGGGAGAAATCTTAGATGATGCCGCAGAGGCCTTGCCACAAGAAGCTGAGATTTTTGCACCTGAACCTGAAATCAGTGATTATGCCTCTGAGGACTACTATGATAATCTGCCTCCAGAGGATTATGAGGATTTCCAAGAAGATTATGCACCTTATCCAGAGGATGTGCCAAGCGAGGAGTTTCCGCCATCTATGGTGGTTGAGGGAGATGATGCTCCTGTCGAGGTTGATTTCACGCCTAAGGAACTCCTGCAGTATAAATTACCTCATATAGATCTCTTTGCACCTGATAAGCCTAAGAGTCAATCTAAAGAGAAGAACATCGTTCGTAAGAATATTCGAATCTTAGAAGATACCTTCAAGAGTTTCAATATTGATGTCAAGGTTGAGCGGGCTGAAATTGGGCCGTCAGTGACCAAGTATGAGGTCAAGCCTGCTGTTGGGGTCCGTGTCAATCGCATTTCAAATTTAGCTGATGACTTAGCTCTGGCTCTAGCTGCGAAAGATGTTCGTATTGAGGCACCCATTCCTGGAAAATCTTTGGTTGGTATCGAAGTGCCTAACTCAGAGATTGCGACGGTTTCTTTCCGTGAACTTTGGGAACAGTCCAAGACGGATCCTAATAAGCTCTTGGAAGTTCCTCTCGGTAAGGCGGTTGACGGTTCGGCTCGTAGCTTTGATTTGGGTCGGATGCCTCACTTGCTAGTCGCTGGATCAACAGGTTCTGGTAAATCGGTTGCGGTTAACGGTATCATCTCTAGTATTCTTATGAAGGCTCGTCCAGATCAGGTTAAGTTCCTCATGGTCGATCCGAAGATGGTTGAACTTTCGGTTTACAATGATATTCCTCATCTCCTTATCCCTGTAGTGACTAACCCACGTAAGGCCGCTAAGGCTCTTCAAAAAGTGGTAGATGAGATGGAAAATCGTTACGAACTCTTTAGTAAGTTTGGTGTGCGTAACATTGCTGGCTACAATGCCAAGGTTGAAGACTGGAATGCCCAGTCGCAAGAAAAACAGATTCCCTTGCCTTTAATTGTGGTTATCGTTGATGAGTTGGCTGACTTGATGATGGTAGCCAGTAAGGAAGTGGAAGATGCCATCATTCGTCTGGGACAAAAAGCGCGTGCTGCGGGAATTCACATGATTCTCGCCACTCAACGTCCGTCGGTTGATGTTATCTCTGGTTTGATTAAGGCCAATGTGCCATCTCGTGTGGCCTTTGCGGTGTCTTCAGGAACAGATAGTCGTACCATTTTAGATGAAAATGGGGCAGAAAAGCTACTCGGACGTGGGGATATGCTTTTCAAACCGATTGATGAGAACCACCCTGTTCGTCTACAAGGTTCCTTCATCTCTGATGATGACGTGGAACGTATTGTGACCTTTATCAAGGATCAGGCTTCAGCTGACTATGATGAGAGCTTTGATCCTGGTGAAGTTTCTGAAAATGATTTTGGTGGAGGTTCCTCTGCCAATGGTGGTAGCTCAGAAGGTGACCCACTCTTTGAAGAGGCCAAGGCTTTGGTCCTTGAAACACAAAAAGCAAGTGCTTCCATGATTCAACGTCGTCTGTCAGTTGGTTTCAACCGAGCCACTCGTTTGATGGAAGAGTTGGAAGAAGCAGGCGTTATCGGACCAGCTGAAGGTACCAAACCACGTAAGGTTTTGATGACTCAAGAATAATGGACTGGAAAGAGTCTCAAGCCTAGTTCTAAAGGAATTAAAATCGACAAAAGAAATGAGAAAAATGAGTGTTTTGCCATTTATTTTCTCATTCTTTTTTTATGTTCAAAATAGACCAAAAAATTGCAAAATATTCCATAAGAACGCTTACAAAACGAACATTTTCTGCTATAATAGGAGAAAAAGTGAGTAATAAAAACTAAGGAGTAAAAAATGGACAATTTATTAACCGTTCATTTTCATAGTATGCATGGCGACTATTCCAGATACAGTATGTGGAAGTGGCTAGATGGTTATTGGGGCGAAGAAGCCCATTTTTCACGTGAAGATGATTTTGGCCTTGTTGGTCAGGTTACTTCTCCCTCCAATCGTTTTATTGATTCTGTCAATCTTTTGGTCAAAACGGAAGACTGGTCGAGGCAAACACATGATTACCGTGTCCGACGCTTCCTAGGGGATGCTCCCAATGCTATTTGGATAGTTGAAGGTGATCCAACTGTTTATTATTCTAAACAGGCAGCCTTGACTAGCCATAGTTTCGAAGGTCGCGACCAGCATGCCTTTGATATGGCTCTCCGAAGACAGGAATTTGACCAGAAGTGGGGCTTTCAAGGATGGTTAGGTCATAAGTATGAAAAAGGGGCTACAGAGTTTCGCCTTTGGTCACCTATAGCTCGTCGTGTGCAGCTCTTGCTTTTTAAAAAGGGCAGTAAAAACCCTAAGATCATTAAGATGAGCCGAGGAACCAGTATCAATAAGGACCGTCATGAGATGAATACTCACGGTGTTTGGAGTGCCACTGTCAAAAAGGACTTAGATGGGGTAGCCTACCAATTTCGTGTGTACCATGAGGAGAGCTTCTATCAGGATACGAGAGACCCCTACAGTATTGCCCTTAGCTTAGATAATAAAAAAAGTTTGGTGGTCAATCCTAAGAGACTTGTCCCAAGAGGGTATGAAAAGGTTACTAAGCAAAAAGCGAGCTGGCGTAAGGCAAATGCTTGCTCATCCGTAATCTGTGAAATGCACCTCCGTGACTTCTCGATTTCAGAGACGTCTGGGGTTAAGAAGTCCTATAGAGGAACCTATCTAGGTGCTTGTCAGAAAGGGACTAGAAATGCCCATGGAGATGTGACTTGTTTTGATTACCTCAAACGTATGGGCTACAACTATGTCCAACTGCAACCGGTCTTTGATCACCATAAAACCTACGATAAAGGTGGGAAGCTTCTCTGCAACTGGGGGTACGATCCTGAAAATTACAATGTTCCGGATCGTCAGTTTGCTGCTGATCAAAAGAATCCCGTGGCACCAATTTTAGAGCTTAAGAAAATGATTCAGGCCTACCATGAGGCAGGAATAGGGGTTATCATGGATGTGGTTTATAACCATACTTACTCATCTTACAGCTCTCCTTTCCAACTATCTGTGCCGGCTTATTACTACCGTATGCATGACAATGGGTCTTTCCAAGATGGATCAGGCTGTGGAAATGAGACAGCCAGTGAAAAGGAAATGTACCGTAAGTATATGATTGATTCTTTGACCTATTGGGCTGAAGAATTTGGAGTGGATGGTTTCCGTTTTGACCTTATGGGCTTACATGATGTTGCTACGATGAATGCTATTCGTTCAGCCATGGATGATATTGATCCTAGGATTCTTCTTTATGGTGAAGGATGGGATATGGGAATTGGACTTCCTGTAGACCAAAAGGCCAAGAAGGATAATGCAGCCTTGATGCCTAGAATCGGATTTTTCAATGACAATGCGCGTGATGCGGTTAAGGGAGCAGAGGTCTATGGACATATCAGCAATGGCTATGTGTCTGGAGCACCATTGGAAGACCAGATTGCCAAGAGTCTGCTTGGTAGCCGTGGTTTTGTAAACTACCTCATGCCAGGTCAGGTCCTTAACTATATCGAAGCGCATGACAACTACAATTTGAATGATTTGATGCACCATTTGCATCCACATGATTCGCCAGAGGATATTGAGAAACGTATCTACTTGGCAAATGCCCTCAATCTGACTATGCAGGGGATGTGTTTCATGCAATTGGGACAAGAATTCCAGCGCACTAAGATGGTTGCCACAGGCGAAGATGGCAATTACACGGAAGCGGATGTCAAGCGTGCTATGAATAGCTACAATGCCCCTGATGAGGTTAATAGGGTGGATTGGAATCAAGTGACTCTTAAGAAAGACTTGGTTGCTAAAGTTGCTAAATTAATTGAGCGTAAGCAAACCGTACCAGAATTGTCATATCGTTCTTATGCAGATATTTACGATAATCTCTATGTCGCAAAAGCGGAGTACGATTCAGGTATTGTTGAATTGCACATCTCAGGAAAATTACGTGAAACTTTGGTATTCAACAATATGAAAAAAGATTTGGAGATTTACTGACAAGAATAGCAAAAAATGTTATAATACAGTAAACGCTTACATAAGTGGTTTTGTTTACTTGTAAGCCCTATCGGTCTGAAGGGTTTTCTAGTGTATTTACATATATTTCAATGTTTTAATTTCTTGATAGTTAAATCTATCAAGGCTAATTTAAGGAAGGAGTGATGGTATGAATCTCGATGAAGCCATGTACACGTTTGGAACAGGTGAGAACTTCCACCTTCAGAATTATCTGGGTGTGCATGAATTAGAGGGAGAAGAAGGATTTGTCTTCCGTGTGTGGGCCCCTCATGCTGAGCAGATTCAGGTAATTGGAGATTTCACAGGTTGGTTTGATGAACCTCTGGATATGACCAAAAACCATATCGGTGTTTGGGAGGCGACTTCAGCTCTCCCTCAAGAAGGACAACTCTATAAGTTCTTGGTGAAACGTAAGGGAGGTCAAGTCGTCGAAAAGATGGATCCTTTTGCGACTTACTTAGAGCCTCGTCCTGGAACAGGAGCTGTGATTCGTAAGAAGAAAACTAAGAAGTGGAAGGATGGCCTTTGGATGGGTCGTCGTAAACGCTTTGGTTTCCAAAAACGTCCGGTTAATATCTATGAAGCTCATGCATCATCTTGGAAACTAAAAGAGGATGGTCAACCTTATACTTTCAAAGAATTGAAAGAAGAGTTGATTCCATATTTGGTTGAGATGAACTATACCCACGTGGAATTCATGCCACTCATGGCTCATCCTCTTGGGATGAGTTGGGGTTACCAGCTTATGGGTTACTTTGCTTTTGAGCATACCTATGGCACACCAGAAGAATTTCAAGATTTCGTAGAAGCATGTCACCAGAATAATATCGGTGTCTTGGTAGACTGGGTCCCAGGTCACTATACACAGAATGACGATGCTTTGGCCTACTTCGATGGTACACCAACTTTCGAATATCAGGATCATGATCGAGCTCATAACTATCGTTGGGGCGCACTTAACTTTGACTTAGGAAAAAATCAAGTTCAGTCTTTCCTTATCTCAAGTGCTCTTTACTGGATTGAAAATTATCATATCGATGGTATCCGAGTGGATGCGGTATCTAACATGCTCTATTTGGACTATGATGAGGGTCCATGGATGCCTAATAAGGATGGTGGTAATCGTAACTTGGAAGGTTACGGCTTCCTTCAAAAGCTCAATCGTGAAATTAAAAACCGTTATCCAGATGTCATGATGATTGCGGAAGAATCAACTGCGGCAACGCCAATCACACAACCGATTGAAGAAGGTGGTCTAGGTTTCGACTTCAAATGGAATATGGGTTGGATGAACGATATCCTCAAATTCTACGCAGAAGATCCAGTTTACCGTCAGTATGACTTCAATCTGATGACCTTCAGTTTCATGTATTGCTTCAATGAAAACTATGTTCTACCTTTCTCACATGATGAAGTGGTTCATGGTAAGAAGAGTATGATGCATAAGATGTGGGGTGACCGCTATAATCAATTTGCTGGTCTTCGTAACCTCTATGCTTACCAACTCTGTCACCCAGGTAAGAAATTGCTCTTTATGGGTTCTGAGTTTGGTCAATTCTTGGAGTGGAAGTTTGATTATCAACTCGAATGGGGTAATCTTGAAGATGAGATGAACCAGAAGATGCAGGCCTTTACTAGCCATATGAATGCTTTCTACAAGGACCATAAATCTCTCTGGCAGATTGATGATTCTTACGATGGTATTGAGATTATCGATGCGGATAACCGTGCTGAAAGTGTTCTTTCCTTCATTCGTAAAGATGATAAAGGCGATAAGGGTGACTTCCTCGTCTGTGTCTTCAACCTAGCTCCAGTGGAACGTCAAAACTTCACTATTGGATTGCCAGTAGCTGGTATCTACCAAGAAGTGCTTAACACTGAGATGGAAGAATTCGGTGGCGTTTGGAAAGAAGGAAATCCTGAAACCCGTACCCAAAAAGCGAAGTGGAAGGACTATGAAAATACCCTTAGCTTCACCCTACCTGCTCTAGGAGCAAGTATCTGGCGTGTAAAACGTCGTTTGAAATAAAGGGTAGACTTAAACGTGTACACGATTTGTTTTTCGGGGTGATAGATAGAAAATCACAATTCTAAGATGCTTTTGATTTTCGAACTGTTACTATTAGTGAAAAACTTACTTTAATTGTCATAATCAGTTTCGACTGATTATCTCGTCATCCTTTTTGGGATGAAACTAAAAATCATGAGGGGGACTATTCATGAAAAATGAAATGTTGGCTTTGATCCTTGCTGGTGGGCAAGGAACTCGTCTTGGAAAATTGACCCAAAGTATTGCCAAACCAGCCGTTCAGTTTGGTGGACGCTACCGTATCATTGACTTTGGTTTGTCAAACTGTGCCAATTCAGGGATTAACAATGTTGGTGTCATTACACAGTATCAACCACTTGCTTTGAACAACCATATCGGAAATGGTTCAAGTTGGGGCTTGGATGGTGTTAACTCTGGTGTATCAATTCTTCAACCTTACTCAGCTAGTGAAGGTAATCGTTGGTTCGAAGGTACCAGCCACGCTATTTACCAAAACATTGACTATATCGACAGCATCAATCCTGAATACGTTTTAATCTTGTCTGGTGACCATATTTATAAGATGGACTATGATGACATGCTCCAAGCACACAAAGACAACAACGCGAGTCTTACTGTAGCAGTTCTTGATGTGCCACTTAAGGAAGCTAGCCGTTTCGGTATCATGAACACAGACGCTAATAACCGTATTGTCGAGTTCGAAGAAAAACCTGAAAATCCTAAATCTACTAAGGCATCAATGGGTATTTACATCTTTGACTGGAAACGTCTTCGCAATATGTTGGTTTCAGCTGAAAAGAGTGCCGTTGATATGTCTGACTTTGGTAAGAACGTTATTCCTGCCTATCTTGAAACAGGTGAAAGCGTCTATGCTTATGAATTTGAAGGCTACTGGAAAGACGTAGGTACTATCGAATCCCTTTGGGAAGCAAATATGGAGTATATCTCTCCTGAAAATGCCTTGGATAGCCGTAACCGTCAATGGAAAATTTATTCACGTAACATGATTGCTCCACCAAACTTCTTTGGTGAACATGCTGAAATTGAAGACTCACTCGTTGTTGATGGCTGTTTGGTTGATGGAACTGTTAAACATTCAGTGCTCTCAACAAGTGCCCAAATCCGTGAAGGTGCGGTCGTTGAAGATTCAGTGATTATGAGTGGTGCAGTTATCGGTAAAGGTGCAAAAATTAAACGTGCGATTATCGGTGAAGGGGCACACATTTCTGATGGCGTGGAAATTGACGGTACAGAAGAAGTGCAAGTCGTAGGATACAATGAAGTAGTGGGGGTACCAAAAGATGAAGATTGATAAATATTCTGCAATTCTAGGAAATACCGTAGGATTCCATGACATGGATGGTTTGACTGAGCACCGTCCTATTGCCAGCCTACCATTTGGTGGAAAATATCGCCTCATCGACTTCCCATTGTCTAACTTGGCTAACGCTGGTATCCGTAGCGTCTTTGGTATCTTCCAAAATGAAAACATCAGTTCTGTTTTCGACCACATTCGTTCAGGTCGTGAGTGGGGCTTGTCAACACTCCTCAGCCACTACTACCTTGGTATTTATAACACTCCAGTTGAAAGTTCAACGGTTGATGAAGAATACTATCGTCAAATTTTGACTTACCTTAAACGTTCAGGGTCAGACCAAACGGTAGCGCTTAACAGTGATGTTTTGGTCAATATTGATCTTAACCAAGTTTTCCACCTTCACAATACAACAGAGCGAAAAGTTACTGTTGTCTACAAAAAACTTCCGAAAGAACTCATTTCAGATGTAAACAGCATTTTGGAAATTGATGAATCTGACAAAGTGCTTGGCCATGAACTCTTCCAGGGTGGAGATAAAGAAGTTTACAATATGTCTACAGATATCTTTGTTGTGGATACACCATTCTTGATTGAAAAATTGGAAGAAGAAGCAGCTAAAGAAGAACCACGTAAGCTTCGTTATGTACTTCGTGATTTGGCAGTTGCTGAAAATGCTTTTGCTTACGAGTACACTGGTTACCTTTCAAATATCCACTCAGTGAAAGCGTACTTTGATGCTAACTTGGATATGTTGGAATCACAAAAATTCTATTCACTTTTTGCACCAAACCAAAAAGTTTATACAAAAGTAAAAAATGAAGAGCCAACATACTATGCAACTTCTTCTGAAGTTAAAGTGTCTCAGTTTGCATCTGGTTCTATTGTACGTGGTAAAGTGGAACACTCAGTGGTTTCACGTAATGTAGATTTGGCAGAGGGTTCAAGCGTGAGCCACTCAGTTCTCTTCCCACGTGTTAAAGTTGCTAAAGGCGCTACAGTTGAGTATGCGATTGTGGATAAAGGTGTTGAAATTGCTGAAGGTGTTACTATTCGCGGTACAGAAAACAACCCAGTTGTCATCAAAAAAGGTAGCGTTGTAACAGAGGATATTGTACGATGAAAATTTTATTTGTAGCAGCTGAAGGTGCGCCTTTCGCTAAAACAGGTGGCCTAGGTGACGTTATCGGTGCCCTTCCTAAATCTCTTGTTAAAAATGGTCACGAAGTTGCCGTAATTCTCCCTTATTATGATGTGGTTTCGGCTAAATTTGGCGATCAGGTTGAAGACCTTGGCTTCTTCTATACAAATGTTGGTTGGCGTCGTCAATATGTCGGCATCAAGAAAATTGTCCGTGATGGTGTGACCTTCTTCTTCATTGATAATGAGCAGTATTTCAACCGTGGTACGGTATACGGTGAGTGGGATGATGGTGAGCGTTTTGGTTTCTTCCAAATGGCTGCCCTTGAGTTGATGGAAAAAGTGGACTTTATTCCAGATATTCTTCATGTTCATGACTACCACACAGCCATGATTCCATTCCTTCTCAAGGAAAAATACCATTGGATCCAAGCTTACCAAGGTATTAAGACAGTCTTCACTATCCATAATATTGAATTCCAAGGTCAATTTGACAGTGGTATGCTTTGGGAAATTTTCGGTGTTGGTTACGAGCGTTATGCTGATGGTACCCTTCGTTGGAATGATTGCCTCAACTGGATGAAAGCAGCTGTTCTTTACGCAGACCGTGTCACAACAGTTTCACCATCATATGCTGGTGAAATCCAAACACCTGAATTTGGTAAAGGCCTTGATCAAATCATGCGCATGGAATCTGGTAAGTTATCTGGTATTGTTAATGGTATCGATACGGACCTCCTTGATCCAGAAACAGATACTCACATTCCTTATCATTTCTCAGTGGATGATTTGTCAGGTAAAGCCAAAGACAAGGCAGCGCTTCAAGAGCGTGTTGGTCTTCCAGTTCGAGAAGACGTTCCATTGATTGGTATTGTGTCACGTTTGACAGACCAAAAAGGTTTCGATTTGGTGGTTAACGAACTTCACAATATCTTGCAACATGATGTTCAGATTGTTCTTTTGGGTACTGGTTATAGCGACTATGAGAATTCTTTCTCTTGGTTTGGTCATGCTTACCCAGAAAAAATGTCTGCCAACATTACTTTCAACCTAGAGTTGGCTCAACAAATTTATGCTGGTTGTGACATTTTCCTTATGCCTTCAGCCTTTGAACCATGTGGGCTCTCACAAATGATGTCTATGCGTTATGGTACTTTGCCAGTGGTTAGTGAGGTTGGTGGTCTTCGTGACACCGTTGAACCTTACAATCCTGTAACGGGCTCAGGTACAGGCTTCTCATTTGGTAACTTCTCAGGTTACTGGATGGTTCAAACCCTTGAAAAAGCTCTCGATGTTTATGAAAACAACGCTGATGCTTGGAAACAACTCCAACACAATGCGATGACACGTGACTTCTCATGGGATACAGCAAGTTTGGCATATGTTGATTTGTACAAACAATTAGTATAATTCCAAAGATAACTTTTCTCGCGAGGGAAAAGTTATCTTCGTGTAAAGCGTTTGAAAACGCTTCTAAAATTATTTAGCCCCTAAGTTTTGCTTGGTAGAGATTATAGAGAAAGCATCTAAAAGTCTGAATAGAAGAATAACTCTAATCATGTTATAATATAATTGACTGTTTTGACAGTTTTGTAAATAAAGATTTTGAAATGTCTGTTTCGAATCTTGTCTGGCAAGGTTTGGAAGTTTGAGTAAAATTTCCAGTTCCCTCTTATCTGAAAGATACCTGTAAGAAGTGTATTGAAGATAAGGAAGTAGTAAGAAAGGATTTCTATGCAACTCGAAAATTTAACAAAAGAACAATTCATCCGTGACTTTAAGGATACTCTCCATCAAGAGCAGTTGATTAAAGTTGCCAAGGCCACACCAACGGAGATTTTTACTGCCTTGGCTGGTTTGATCCGTAAATATTACACAAATACATGGATTGAACGTAACCATGCACTTTCAGACAATCAAGAAAAGATTGCTTACTACTTCTCGATTGAATTTCTTCCAGGTCGTATGTTGGAAACTAACCTTCTCAACCTTGGGATTCTTGACCTTGTTAAAGAGGGATTCGCAGAACTTGATATTGACTTCCGTGAAGTTGTAGAAGCTGAGCATGACATGGCACTTGGTAATGGTGGTCTTGGTCGTTTGGCTGCTGCCTTCATGGATTCACTTGCGACTACTGGTTATCCAGGTTTTGGTAATGGTCTTCGTTACCGTTACGGACTTTTCAAACAACGTATTGTGGATGGTTACCAAGTGGAACTACCAGATGGTTGGTTTGGTTCAACAGGAAATGTTTGGGAAACACGTAAGGACCACGATATTGTCGATGTAAAACTCTTCGGTGATGTTGTCCTTGAAAGCAATGAAGATGGTCGTTTTGTTCCAACTTATAAGAACGCTCAAGTCCTTCGTGCCGTACCTTACGATGTGCCACAAATTGGTTACCAAAATGGTGTGATTAACAACCTTCGCCTTTGGGATGTTGAAATTCCTGAAGAATACGAGTTGGATTACCCAACTTTGGAAGCACGCCGTCGTGTGAAAGATATTACTGCTATTCTTTATCCAGATGATTCGACAATTGAAGGTAAAGAATTGCGTTTGGTTCAAGAGTACTTCATGACAAGTGCCGGTCTCCAAACAATCATCAAATCTTACCTCAAGATGGGCTTGCCATTGAAAGATATCCACGAAAAAGTATCTGTTCACATCAATGATACGCACCCTGCGGTTGCACCAGCTGAATTCATGCGTCTCCTCCTTGATGAGTATGGTCTTTCATGGGAAGATGCTTGGAATGCGACTGTTAAGACTATGAGCTACACTAACCATACTATTCTTCAAGAAGCCCTTGAAAAATGGGATCAACAGCTCTTCAAACGTGTCCTTCCACGTGTTTACCAAATCATCTTGGAAATCGACAACCGTTACATCGCTGAAATGGCTGGACGTGGCGTTGCTGCAGATGTTATCGAACGCACACGTATCGTTAAGGATAACCAAGTCCACATGGCTAACTTGGCTATCATTGGTGGTCACTCAGTCAACGGGGTTGCCAAACTCCATACAGAACTACTTAAAGAAGATACCCTTCACGATTTCTATACTATTTATCCTGAAAAATTCAATAACAAGACAAATGGTATCGTTCAACGTCGTTGGACACAAATTGCAGCTCCAGAACTTTCAGCAGCCATTGATGACGTGATTGGTGACGGTTGGCGTAACGACATCCATGAGCTTGAAAATCTTACAACTTACTTGGATGACAAGGAAGTCTTGAACCAGTTCTATCAAGTTAAGAAGACTGCTAAACAACGTTTGGTAGACTACATCAAGGAAACAACAGGCGTAGAAGTGTCTACAGATGCTATCTTTGATGTTCAAGTGAAACGTCTTCACGCTTACAAACGTCAATTGCTTAACCTTCTTCACATTATCAAACTTTATTGGGATCTTAAAGATAATCCAGATAAAGACATGGTACCTCGTGTCTTCATCTTTGGTGCCAAAGCTGCCCCTGGTTATCACTTTGCTAAATCTGTTATCAAACTCATCAACGAAGTTGCCAACCTTGTTAACAATGATGAAAGCCTTCAAGGAAAACTTAAAGTGGTCTTCCTTGAAAACTACCGTGTCAGCCTTGCGGAACTTATCATTCCAGCAGCAGATGTCTCTGAGCAAATCTCATTGGCTTCTAAAGAGGCATCTGGTACATCAAACATGAAATTCATGATGACTGGTGCTATTACCTTGGCAACACTTGACGGTGCCAACATTGAAATCAAGGACGAAGTAGGCGATGAGAATGTTGTCATCTTTGGTATGGACAAGGACGAAGTTTATGAACACTATGCACGTCACGATTACTACTCTCGTGCAGTTTATGAAAATAACCCAGTCATTCGTCGTGTCGTTGATACCTTTGTTAACGGTACGATTCCAAATGCTCAAGCTGAAGGTACTGAAATTTACGAAGCCCTCATCACCCACAACGATGAGTACTTCCTCTTGGAAGACTTCGCTGCTTATGTAGAAGCTCAAGAGAAAATCGATGCGCTTTATCGTGATCATGACAAGTGGGCACGTATGAGCTTGGCTAATATTGCTAAATCTCATAAATTCACTTCAGATGATACGATTACAGAGTATGCTAAAGAAATTTGGGAATTGAAAAAATAGGCGATAGCTTATGAATCACAAAAAAAGATAACGACTAGAAATGGTCGTTGTCTTTTATTTCTTACGAAGAGAGGTGACGTAGAAATCCAAGTAGCATTTATACATGGCAGTAGGAGTTTACCCGCAGATCTATCTTTGCCCTTGAAACTTGCACTTGCTTATCAAGATGTTATAATGACCTATAGGTATAAGCATCAAAAAGGGGGGAAATTTATGGCTTTACGCAGCCAATTAATTACCAAAGAGTTTCCAGAATTAGATAGAGTAGAGCGCTTAAATAACGAGGCTTTTCCAGAAGAAGAACGTATTCCATTAAGTGACTTCTTAAAATTGGATGGTCGTGATGATTATCATTTCTTTGCCTTTTATGACGAGGATGATTTTGTTGGATTTGCCTCAGTTCTCTACAATGCCAAAGTTTTTTATGTGAGTTTCTTCGCCATCGTACCTCAGATGCGGAGTCATGGCTACGGAAGTGAGATTATTGATAAACTGGTAGACTTTTATGGACCATCTCGTTCTATGGTCTTGGAGGTAGAGCGCTTGGATGAACCTAACGATAATCCTGACCAACGTGCAGCGCGTTGGGATTTCTATAAGCGTAATGGTTTTAAGACTTCCAATGCCTTTTTGGAATATGAGGGCTTGAGCTTTGAGATTCTCTATCGTGGCGATCACTTTGACGAAAAAGCCTACAGAGACATATTCCACAAACTTCAGGAAAATGCTTATTTTGATTTTAGTATCAAACATCGTCGCTTGAGCGATTTATAAACAATCCATTCAAACAGGTCTTAGTCGGCCTGTTTTTTCATTTGTTTTCAACGTTTGCCAATTGTTTTCAGAATATTTTGTCCTCCTATGCTATAATGGAAGTACTATGAAGAAAGTAATTTTACAGTATCTGGCAAGTGCCCTGGCTGTAATCCTCATACTTGGTCTTGTGGTTTTCAATCGACAGCGAAATCACTCTTTGGTAAAGAAGGTCAAAGACCCTGAGATTTCCTATATTTATCAGGATTCTTTGGAAAATATAGATAGACTGGCACTTAGTCAGGCTGGGGTTATCCAATCCTATCAACTCGATGCTTTATCTGTTAGAAAGGAAGACGGGAAGATTCATCTCGTTCTCCATATCAATCATTCCTATGATATGCAGGTAAATCTTGTCCTAAAGGCAGATATCTACGGTGATTTATCTGTGGTTCAAGCGACGCCATCAAAGGCTTTAAAGCTGGCCTTGGAGGACGAGTCTTATCAGAAACGCTTAACCTTGATTTCGCAAAAGGCAGATGCTATTATGGCTCGTGATCACTGGGATCAGGGCATTAAACCGGCCTATGTGGCTCAGGTCAGAAGCAAGATGAAAAAGACTTCCTTGACCCAGTTAGATAAGGTTTTACAGGACATTGACCAAGAAAGTAAGGAAGTGGGCTCAGATACCTATACGGCCTTTTTCCAAGCTTCTCAACTCCCTAATCATGACAAGCTCAATTTGGTTATGGAGCACATGCAGGTATATGTGGACAAGTACCAGTTCCTCCAGTTAGGGAAGTCAGGTTATAAATTTTCTAAGAAGCTAGAGCCAACCAGTCCTTTTTATAGTTACTTCCGTGAGGCTATTATGGAGACCTATCAGACGGATCTAGGGCTTGGGGTGGATGACTTAGGTATCAAGCTTCATCTTTTTAGGTCTTGGATTGATAAGCAGTCTATGGACTATATTAGGACCAACTACAAGGGCAAGACAGATTTAGACAAACTTCTGGCCTATAGTAAGGACAAGAAGATTCATCTGGATTTCACGACAGGTGCCTCCTACCATAATCGAAGCTTGGGAGACTTTACCTATCCGCAGAACATGAAAATTCAGCTACCTCAGACCAGTGTCATGGGTCCTTACGGAGTTAGCAATTCCCGTTTTATTGAGTTTATTGTCAATATGGATACGGGGAGATTTGTTTCTGAGTGGAATGTCTACAAGAAAAGGAAAGACGGTAGCATCGACTCTAATCCTAAGCATTATAAGATTGAAGACGGTGCTGACATTGCCGATACGGACTCTGCTAACTATGGGCTGTCTAAGGGCTTGAATGCTGACCTACCAGCCTATCTCAATAATAGCCATACCTATCTTGACGTTCGTCATCCTGCTGACAATGCGATTAGACGCAAGATGGTTAGGAAGTGGAAAAATCCCAAGAATGTCTTAAACGGTGGGCGCTATGCTGATATTGTTAAAAAAGGAGGCTTGAAAGACCTTGAAACATGGAAACAAGTTAAAGCTGAAGACCGGCTCCAGGTCTACAATGCTTACCTTGATTATATTCGCTCTCATCTTGTGCTTAATGGGTTTGACAGCTTTTACCAAGAAACCTACAATCCCCAAGGTGGAGACAAAAAAGACTGAAACCCTTGATAGTGTTCTTGTCGCTAAAAATTTCTATCGTGTAAGGGATGCCTATGCCATCAAGCTCTACGGGCAGGATGAGGGGATGTCCTTTGATGTGGCTGGCCAAAGACTTTTTGGATCAAACATTGCTATTAAGGATGGCCTATTATATGGCTCAAGTCTTGGGGATTTAACCATTGAGGCTTATTTTCAAGGAGAGGTGTCCTACCTTTTAGAGGCTACCCAGAAGCTCCCAGTGGACAAAAATCGCATCAAGGCTAACCACTATAGTCAGGACATTGTTCTGAACAAAGTTTGGACTAGTTTGGAAGGCCAAGAAACCTCCAACAGTATCATCACTCAGTTTCAGGATAAGACTCTACTCAAGTTGCGGATTAGCTACAACAAAGAGTTTCTTCCTACAAAGATTCAAGGTTTTTACAATAGTCAGACCTTTAATGGCTGGCGGGACCTCTTTTACATAGATTATCCTTATAGTGATCAGGAAGCCTTCAATCAGGCTCAAGATGCCTATATACAACACATCCAGTACATGGAAACTCATCCTGAGGAAGAAGCAGGAGAGTTTGGTTAATAAAGCAAAATCACCTTTATCTCGAGATAAAGGTGATTTGTTTGCTCCTAAGATTTAAGTTTTAGTTGTGATTTGTGGCAACTTCTGGAAAAAGCTTGTCTAAGATTTTAGGAGTGATAGCTTGTCCAGGTCCTTCAGCACAGTAGGTGTGCATATACATAGAGGGGTTAAAGTTGAGCTCGATGCAGGTGCAATGAGGGTTTTCCTTGCTAGCAGGTTGGGTTTCATCTGGAATAATGAGGTCAACCCCACAAGCCCAAGCGCCCATACTAGTTGCCATAGCTGCAGCTAATTCTTGGTAAGAGGAATCCATGGTCTCAGTGACATCAATAGAGTCACCACCCGTAGAAATGTTTGAGTTACGACGTAGATTGACCTTTTTCCCTTCTGGGAGAATATCATCAGGGGTATAACCCTGTTGCGTTAACATCAATTGTTCGATGTCTCCTAGCGCAATGATTTCAAGTGGTGAGCGGTGATCACGTCCTCGCAATGGATTGGCATTTTTCTGAGCGACCAATTCACGAATGGTGTGTTTGCCATCACCGACAACATTGGCAGCGACACGAAGGAGGACAGCCTCACAACGTCCATCCAAGATAAAGAAACGATATTCGGTTCCTGGGATAAATTCTTCAACAAGAACAGCTGTATCTTCTGCAAAGGCAATCTCGAGGGATTTCTTATAGTTATCAAGGCTGGCAGGCTCTTGGAAAATGGAAATACCCAGACCGAAGTTGGTTGATTTTGGTTTAACCACAATTTGCTTGTCCTTGATAAGAGGATAGTAGGCTAGACCTTGTTCTAGACTGGTAAATTCGTCGCCTGCGGGAACAGGGAAACCAGCGTCAGCCAGGATTTTTTTGGTCACGGTTTTATTAGCCATGGCAAGAGGTACTACATAGTTGTCTTTTGAGGTCATGTTACCATTTTTGACGTACTCAACATGATCTTTATGCCAGAGTTTAAGGAATTGATCCTGCTCATCTAGGATTTCAAAATGGATTCCTTTTTGAATGGCATCAAAGAGTAGCATCTGAGTAGAAAGTTCCATCTCCTCATAACCCTTAAGAGCATAGTGGGCAGTCCAGTCGTAATCATGATAGGCAAGAGCCTTGTCAAGGGCAAAGTCAGCAAGGGACTTGTCTTTGATATGAGGCAGAAGTTGAGCAGCTAGTGTCTGGCTAGGATCAGCAAAGGCATCTTTGACTTGTTTGACCAGACCTTGATGATAGTCACCAAGCCCAAAATGTTGCACCAGTTGGTCCAGAGCCGTCGTAATGTTTTGAGTTTCAGCTTCAGATGGTAGAGGCTCTAAAGGATGAGAGAGGGCGATTTTTTCATTCAGCGCGTGACCTTGAGCCAGAGCCTGATCGACATTTTCAGGGGCATCCATCCAGAGGAAGGCTAGCAGGAGTAGGTGTACGGTATCCATGGTAGTTTGGCTAATACCGATACGCTCAAAGGGGTTGAGGTCGAAGTTACGGAATTCCAGATAGGTGATTCCCTTGTCGAGGAAGGAGCGATTAACCTTTTGTCCACGGAAACGAACAGCCGAGTAAAATTCCTTCTCCGCAATCAAATCTCCTTGTTCGATATAGTTTTCGATGGCAGAGACATAACCTTCGAGGCTTGCAAAGGATACTTGGATTTCTTCCTTATTGACATAACCATGGTCACTGTTACGGAAGGAACGCACGGGTTCTGGCACTTCTTGGTCGAAGAAACCTTGCTCAGCAACAGGTGCAGCACCAAAGAGATAGGTAATCACCCAACGGTAGCGCAAATAGTTCTGAGCCAGCTTAAGATAGAGGGCGTTCTTGAAAGCAATCATATCAGTCTGGTCGCTTTCTTTGAATAAAGCCTCAACCAAATCTTTCCCAAGTTCCATATTATAGTGGATACCTGAGATAGCTTGAAGTTTGGTTCCGTATTTTTCGGCCAAGTAGTTGCGATAATGGCGTTCGAATTCATTTTCCAGTTGGGCAACTTGGATTTCTTGGGCCTTGATACGAGGTGGCATGGACAAGGGCCAGAGAAGTTCATCTTTACTGATGGAACGTCCAGCTACATCGGTAATGGCTCCAAGAAAACGACGAGCCTCAGTGGTGGATTTAGCAACTGGTGTGATGAGCTCCATTTGAAACTCACAAAAATCTGTTTGAATATAAGGGTGGAAACTTCGAGCTCCTAGGCAAGAAGGGTGAGGCGTATGTGCTAATTTTCCCTGTCTATCGACACGAAGACTTTCGCGTTCAATTCCAAAGTTAGCTTGAAGGATAGGGCTGGTAGGCTCCAGCTTTTGAAGCAGTTGATTTATAGTCATAGAGTCACCTTTTCATCTAATGTTAGTGTTAGTCTATTATAAATAGGGACAGAAAACAAATTTCTGCTACGTTTAGTTGTAATTTACGAACATTTGTGATAAGTTTGTGAAAAATGAGCAGGTTTTAGAGCGATCTTTTTATCAAATATCATAAAATACTTACAAATGTTAGTGAAATGATATTGTGCTTGCAATTTTACTCAATTTAACCTATACTAATGACATATATATGAGAACGAAAAAATCCCTAGGGTCTGCCCTCAGGGGCTTTTGTATGCTCTCAAAAGGGTATGACCGTTCTTTTATAGATAAATGATAAGCATAAGACTGTTAGTTTTAAGCTTTGCTCTGCCTAGAGTAGACGATATTTTTCGCCGTGGTAACAGTTATCTAAATCTGCTCAGTCTTGCTGAAAACAGAGTAAGATACTAACAGTTCGCTCTGCCCAACAGCGATGCTTTCAGCGTGATAGATTACAAAATTGGTGTATATCTATCAATGCATGAAACACGCTCTGCCTAGAGCAGGCGATATTTTTCGTCGTGGTAGGGCTCATCCTGAATCTATTTGCACTTGTTCGAAGTTGCTCACAATTCGACGGTTCGCTCTGCCCAACAGCGATGCTTTCGCCGTGATAGATTACAAAAATGGTGTATATCTATCGATGCATGAAACACGCTCTGCACAGAGCAGGCGATATTTTTCGTCGTGGTAGGGCTCATCCTGAATCTATTTGCACTTGTTCGAATTGCTCACGATTCGACAGTTCTCTCTGCCCAACAGCGATGCTTTCGCCGTGATGATATTCCTATAACTGCAGAAGCAGTTATAGGAAGCGGAGTTATCGAGACTTTGGCTCGATAACTAGTCATGGAACGACTGAGTCGGTCGCTGACGTCCGCCATCACTTAAGAAAGCATCAAAAAAGAAAAATATCAAAAAAAGAAAAAAGAATAAAAAACGGAGGTAATTATGTTTCAAACCCTGATCGCCCAGATAAAGGAATACAAGAAACCCTCAATCCTAGCGTCCCTCTTCATGACGCTAGAAGTCATGTTTGAGATTTCTATTCCCTTTGTCATGGCTAATCTTTTGGACAAAGGTGTCCAGCAATCTAACATGTCTAACATTTGGCTCTATGGTGGCCTCATGTTGGTCTGCGCCTTCCTGTCGCTTTTCTGCGGTATGCAGTCGGCACGATATGCAGCCTTTGCCTCTGCTGGATTTGCAAAGAATCTACGTCAAGCCATTTTCAAAAAGGTTCAAACCTTCTCTTTTGAAAACATCGATAAGTTCTCAGCTGGTGGTTTGGTAACACGTATGATGACTGATGTGACCAACGTGCAGAACTCTTACCAGATGATTATCCGCATCTGTGTACGTGCACCACTTAACCTGATTTTTGCCATTGCAGCAAGTTTCCTGATTAATGGCGAAATGGCTTGGATTTTCGTTGGTGTAACACTCTTCCTTGGTCTGGTTTTGGCTGTTATTACCAAAATCGTATACCCTCTCTTTACTCAAGTGTTTGAGGCTTATGACAACCTAAATAACAGTATCAAGGAAAATATCACTAACATGCGTGTGGTGAAATCCTACGTTAAAGAGCAGGAAGAGACGGACAAATTCAAGAAGGCCTCACGTCGTATTTACAAGATGTTCATGCGTGCCATTCGTGTGGTTGTCATGTCTAACCCAGCCATGATGTTGTCTATGTACGCATCATTCCTCATGATTTCTTGGTTTGGTGCTCATCTTATCGTTGTCGGCAAACTATCTACAGGTGAATTGACTTCCATGTTCAGTTACACCATGACTATCCTAATCTCACTTATGATGTTCATGATGATCTTTGTCATGCTGTCTATCTCTATGGCCTCTGTAGAGCGTATCAATGAAGTGCTTAATACTGAATCAACCATTGTTTCACCTGAAAATGGCTTGACAGAAGTTGCAGATGGTTCTATCAGCTTTGATCATGTGGATTTCTCATATACTGATGAAAATGGTGACAAGACCCATGTTCTCAAAGATATCACTCTAGATATTAAGTCTGGTGAGGTTATCGGTATTCTTGGTGGAACAGGTTCTGGTAAATCAAGTTTGGTTCAGCTCATTCCTCGTCTTTATGATGTGGAAGCCGGTCAAGTTAAGGTTGCCGGTCACGATGTTAAGGACTATGATTTGGATAGCTTACGTAAGCAAGTTGCCATGGTGCTTCAAACCAATGTCCTTTTCTCAGGAACTATTAAGGAAAATATGCGTTGGGGAAATAAACAGGCAACAGATGAAGAAATCATTGAAGCTTGTAAGATTGCCCAAGCTGATGAATTTATCCAAGAGTTTAAGGATGGCTATGACACCAAGATTGAACGTGGTGGAGCCAATGTCTCAGGGGGACAACGTCAACGTCTCTGTATCGCACGTGCCCTCCTCATGAAACCAAAAATCTTGATTCTGGATGATTCAACATCAGCGGTTGATACCAAGACAGATAGTTTGATTCGTCAAGGTTTGGCATCAAGTCTTAAGGACACCACTAAGATTATCATTGGTCAACGTATTTCATCCATCCAAGATGCAGATCGCATCGTTGTTATGGATGATGGCCGTATCGATGCTATTGGTACCCACGATGAATTGGTGGCTAACAATGCCATTTATCGTGACGTCTACAAGATGCAAACACAAGGGAAAGGAGTAGCAGATGCAGAATAAGAAAAAAGCTAATTGGGGCTCTCTAGCACGTCTTCTACGCTTTTTGTGGCAAGACTACAAACTTTCGCTCTCTATCGCCTTTGTCCTCATTGTGGTCGCTTCTTTGGCAACGGTCAATTTGACGGCTTCTATTCAGTCCTTGGTTGATGTTTATGTTCAACCCATGCTCAAATCTGGTAGCCATGACTTTGGACCACTGTTGCGTTTCTTGACCTCAGTCGGTGTCTTCTGTCTTATTGGTGTGATTGCCAACTACGTGTCATCACTCCTCATGGCGACAATTTCACAAGATTCTCTGCGTTCCCTTCGTAATCAGCTCTTTGCTCGTATGCAAAAGCTCCCTGTTCGCTACTTTGACACTCACCAACACGGTGACATCATGTCTATCTATACCAACGATATTGATGCCCTTCGTCAGGCTGTTGAGCAATCCATTCCACAGTTGCTACAAACGGCCATTACCCTTATCGGGGTAACAGTGACAATGCTTACGGTTAGTCCTCTCCTCTTTATCGTGGTCCTAGTCATGGTAGGCATCATGTTTATGGTCATCAAAAATGTATCAGCCAAATCAGGCCGTTACTTTGGTGAGCAACAAAAGAATTTGGGGATTGAAAATGGCTTCATTGAAGAAATGATGTCAGGTCAAAAAGTGGTCAAGGCCTTTGTACACGAAGAAGAAAGTATGGCTGATTTTGATAAGATTAACGAGCAACTCTTTGAATCGTCTTACTTGGCCAATCGCTATGCCAATGTTCTCATGCCAATTCTTGGGAACTTAGGAAATGTTTCCTTTGTTTTGACAGCCTTGGTTGGTGGACTCTTTGCCCTTAATGGTGTCGGTGGCTTGACTATCGGTGGTCTCATGGCCTTCCTACAATTGAACCGTTCTTTCAACGGACCTATTACTCAGGTCTCTCAACAACTGAACTTTGTTCTTATGGCGCTTGCCGGTGCTGACCGTATCTTTGACCTTCTGGACGAACCAGAAGAAGTTGACCAAGGTAAGGTCACTTTGGTCAATTACGAATTGGTAGATGGTCAAATGGTTGTGACAGACAAGAAAACCAACCTCTGGGCTTGGAAACACCCACGTCCAAATGGCGATTACGAATTGGTCGAGTTGGTCGGAAATGTGGTCTTCCAAGACGTTGATTTCTCTTACGATGGTAAGAAACAAATCCTTCATGACGTTAACCTCTATGCAGACAAGGGGCAAAAGGTTGCCTTTGTCGGTGCGACAGGTGCTGGTAAGACGACGATTACCAACTTGATTAACCGTTTCTACGATATCCAATCTGGTGTGATTACTTATGATGGTATTGATGTCAAGCTGATTGAGAAAGATTCTCTTCGTCGCTCGCTTGGTATCGTGCTTCAAGATACCCATCTCTTCACAGGGACTATCGCTGAAAATATTGCCTATGGTCGTGCTGATGCGACACGCGAGGAAATTCTTGAAGCTGCCCGTATTGCTAACGTGGATTCCTTTGTGCAACACTTGGATAATGGGTATGACACTGTTCTTACAGATGACGGTGCAGGCTTGTCTAATGGGCAACGTCAGCTTATCGCCATTGCGCGTGCTGCCCTTGCCAATGCACCGGTTCTTATCCTTGACGAGGCGACATCCTCTATTGACTCTCGTACCGAAAAAATGGTGCAAGAGGGGATGGACCGACTTATGGAAGGACGTACGGTCTTCGTTATTGCCCACCGTCTTTCAACCATTGTTAACTCTGACGTTATCATGGTTATGGACCACGGACGTATCATTGAACGTGGTGACCACGACAGCCTTATGGAGCAAGGTGGTACTTATTACCGACTCTATACTGGTGGTCTTGAAATTGATTAATACTAAAAAAACTCAGGTTTTGCCTGAGTTTTTTTAGTGATGAAAAGGTTTCTTTTGAGACTTTTCTTGCAAAAACGATAGATTCGATATCTTAAATCTCAACTTCTTCTAAACCGTTTGAGTCTAGGTGATAGATCTTTTGGCAGACTTGTCTGAGATAGTTGACATCATGTGATACTGTCAGAATCGCCCCTGGATAGTTCTCGAAAAGCTGTCGAACTTGGGGCTGTGAGGTGGGTGAAAAGTTTCTGGTTGGTTCATCTAAGATAAGGAGCTGAGGGCTTTCTAAGACCAGGTGTAGCAGAAGTAGTTTTCCTTTCTGTCCTCCAGATAAATCAGAGATTGCATGGTTCATTTCATCATGACTAAAGTTGAGGTTAGCGAGATGGGAGCTTATAACTTCTCGTTCAGACTTGTCGCCAGTCTTACTTAAAAACGCTATTGGAGACAAATCCAGTGGCAATGTAGTGTCATAATGTTGGGGCATATAGCCAATAGTCAGGTCTGTCTTCTGGCTAAGTTCTTGGTAGAGATAGTGTAAGAGAGTGGATTTACCACAGCCGTTATCTCCAACAATACCAATTTTTTCCTGCCCTTTCAAAGAAAGTTTGAGATGGTCAATGGTCAGGTGAGGAGCGATGTTTAGTTGGTTTTCATCCAGGTTTAAGAGGTATTTTCCTTGAGGTAGATGGTCAATATGAGAGAAGAATAGTTCAATGCTATCTTCTTTTTCAGGCATTTGTGTCATGTCTTGGGCAAGGCGGTCGTAGCGTTTTTCTTGTGAGAGGACTGCTTTCATCTTTTTAGCAAGCAATCGTCCTTGTGTACTATCATGCGTATTGCGTAGGGTGGTTTGGACATTTTGTTTGATACGGCGATGCTTGGCCATGGCTTTGTCATAGGCTTTTTTCTCGGTTTTGGCTTGCTGCATCTGTTGTTGGTAGCTATCAGTGCGTTGTTGGCTATAGTTATCATAATCGAGGTGCTCCACACTGGTCCTTGCCTGTCGACGACGTTTAAGGAGTTCCAGATGGATAATGGTATCTGCTGTCTGGCTTAGTAGGTCCTCGTCATGTGAGATGTAGACAATCGTTTTATCAGAGTGCTTGATAAAGTTTTTTAACCAAGTTATAGTAGTCAAGTCCATATCGTTTGAGGGCTCATCAAGAAAAATGATGTCGTGGGGACGAGCTAATTCTCGGATGAGTTGAATTTTGAGTTTCTCACCACCTGACAGAGTGGCGATAAGCTGACTGCTAGCAAAACGCTCACTATCAAAATGAAGTTCATCAGCCAGACGATAGAGGGTGGCATAGTCTAGGTCATAAGTGTCCGCAAAGAAGTAGTCGTTAAGGGTTAGAGATTGCAAGCTATCCGAAATCTGTTGGGGAATATAGACCTGTGGGCTATCTGTTTTATTAATAGTTCCCTCGTAAGCCAGATGGTCAAAATGCGCTTTAGGATGGACCAGAAGGGCAAGGAGACTAGATTTTCCATTGCCTTCCTCCCCAATAATGGCAACTTTTTCGCCTAGAGCTATCGTTAGATTTAGATCATGAACAAGTTCACGCAAATCCTTGGTATGTGTTATGGTTAGGTGTTGAATCTGTATCATAGGACCTCCTAGGTCAGAGCGCTTGTGGATATTGTTTCATGGAAAGTAGGTTTTTACTTCAAACAATATCAAAGGTCAAAAAACAGTCCTACCTTATAAGATAGAACTGTCTTGAATCTAGCTAAAAAGCTCTCTAGGAGATAGTGATGGTGTGGACGCAAAAAAGCGCGGATACCATCAACAAGTTTTCTACAGAAAAAGAGCGCAAAAAAGACATGAAAACAATCTATCAAATAAAGCAGGTTTATTGTGAATAGACTTAGTTGTTCATGTCTCCATTTACCTCCGAATGTTACTTGTCTCGATTGTACGCTGTCAAAGAGTTTTTGTCAAATGAAAATCAAGAATCCAGCCTTCTTAGACCGCCGATGCACCTTATCAATAGTCCCCACCTATGCTATACTAGAAGTAATACTGAAAATGGAGATTATTATGGAAAATAAGTTTGTAAAGAAACCAACCCCTAAGGGGGATAAGACAACAAAAATTGTTTTTATAGGTCTCTTAGTGTCATTGCTTTTTATAATCGCAGGGACGGCTATCTTCTTTGCTGTGAATAGTAGCAGTAAGGCTACCAAAGGTTCAGCTGCATCCAGTAAGTCGAGTACGACTGTCTATTCCGGCAGCAATGCAGAAGACCCCTTGTTCAAAATCACCCTGAAAACCTTCGGGGATAATAAAGAATTTTTACTAGTGACACCAAATCCTGGTCATGATAGAAACATGTTTAACATTGTGGGGGTAGCTGGTCAATACTTAGTCACTCAAGAGTACAAGGGGGGTGAATCTGGTAAGAAAAATGCCAAGGGTGAGACACTTTATAAGTATGACTACTTTAATATCTATATGTATGACACGGAAAAACCAAATCAGAAACCTAAACAAATTGACCTTTTGAAATTGGCTAAAAAAGCTGGGGATGAAGATTATTTAAATCAGGCAAGTCTAAGGCTTTTCATGCTTAATGAGCAAGCTTACTTACAAATGCCTTTTGGTGCGTCATCAGCTGATTTTGCTTCTAATAAAAAATACCTCAATCTTAAGACACAAAAGATCGAGGAAATGAATATTCCAGCTAACTCTAATACTTTGGACTCGGAATTGGATTACGCCAATGTTGATATGCGTAAGACTTTAGAGCCTTTTGGTCTTGAAATGTGGACAGGTGCAACTAATGGTAGGGATTTAGATCATCCAAGAGAAACACCAATTGCGAGTCTGCCTGCTCTTTATTACATTTCTGAAAAAGACAGAAGCCTCAATATGGATAGTACCAACTTTGCCAAAGAGCATAAGGATGCTTATGAAGCGATTAAGACCAAACATGCTAGAATCTATACCCTTCCAAGTAAAATCAATAACGAAACCTGGTTCAATACCTTGCTCCATTGGATGGTACCTGAGGGGCAGGATGCCTACGAGTTACCTGTTAGGGCATTTAGACCGACTCAGGAAGAAGGGAAAGTCAAGTCCTATCAAGAATTGCAGTCTTGGAATGACAACCATATCAGAAAAAAATAGAGGAACTTACCTCTGAAACTAATAAGATGATTAACCCAAGTATATGATGCTTGGGTTTTTTATTTTATTGAAAATGTAGTGGGTGACTGTGGTCGTGAAAGACAATTATTAAATTGTATATCAATGGTTTATCGAGGGTGTTACAGAATCGGATGGTTTGTAATAAGAAGGTGAAAATTAGAATCAAAGTGAGGAAATCAGCCAATAAAATTAGTTAAATCCTCTCATAAGTCTAACATCTTCCGTGAAATTCATGAGAAAGTTAGGAATGAAAGGAAAATAAAACACAAATATGAAAGCGGTATAAAGCAAATAAAATCAAGTGTTTTACACTTGTAAGGGTAAAAAACGAGCAAAAGTTGTCGGTTGAATTGTCAGACAACTTGATTTTTTTTTAAAAAAGTTGACTTAATCACTTGACCATGAATTGTCAGAATGTTAGAATGTAATAGAATCATGAGTTCAAGTATAGGATTCTTGTATACTCGTGACCTATAACTAACTATTTCATACAGAGGGAGACTTGAAATGAAAGACATTTTTAACAGACGCCAACGATTTTCATTGCGTAAATATTCGTTTGGTGTCGCTTCAGTCTTGCTAGGAACGGCACTCTTTGCTGCTCATACTGCACAGGCTGATGAAGTAACAGCGCCTGACGCTTCTTCATCAACCCCTGGTTCATCAGTTGAGGGCGAAAGTTCGTCAGACCTGGTTGAGACGTCTACAGCATCAACAGCTCAAGCAGATCCTACTGCAGCTGTATCTTCAACTGAGGCAACTGCGTCAACATTTAACTTGACGCCAGAAGCTTCAACAGATAAGGCTGCCGCAGAGACAACTGACAAACAAGCTACAGAAACTGCAAAACCTGAAGCAGCAAAACCAGCTTCAGAGGCTGCAAAACCAACTGAGAAAGCTACTTCAGAAGCAGCTAAACCAGCTACAGCGGCATCTACAAATGCAGCTAGCAACAACGTTGAAACAACAGCTTCAGCGACAACCGCTGCAGCAACTCCAGCTGCAACAGCGGCTAACCGTACTGCTGCAACAGCCACTCCAGTAGCTGAAGAAACAGCCGCAGCCGAAACTGCGGCAGCAGCAACAAGTGTTAAGCCAAATGTCACAGCACGTGCTTACTCAGTTAGAGCAGCAGCTGAAGATCGCAGTGCAACACTTGATCGCGCTGCTAGTGAAGTGACAAGTGCAGGTGCTTTGGAAACAAGCCGTCGTAGTCGTAGTCGTAACCGCCGTGCTGTTACAGACCACAATAACGAGCCGGTTGCTGTAGCAACTTTCTTAAAAGACGGTGAAGTTGCTACACCTGAGATGACGGATCCAAATGGTGCAAGTGTTCGTTCACAAACAGTACCATCAGGATATGCTGCTAAAGAAGGCGATGTCTACACCTATAGTATTGTAGACCTTACTCGTTTCAATGAACGCTACAATACAAACTACTATACTCGAGCATACAAGAGATTTGATGCTTCAACAGATACAACTGTTGAATTGGTCGATAAAACGACTGGTAATGTAGTAGAAACTAGAACGATTACAGCGTCAAGTGGTATTCAAAAATTCACGACAACTACAGCTGCATCTAGAGGTGAATTGACTTGGCAAGTTGATTACGATCCAGGTACAGGAGCTGGCCCTGGTAAAACGGACCAACCATTCATCCAATTAGGGTATGAAGTTGGTGCAAGTATTCAAGCTTTAGTAAATCCAAAGAACGAAGCTGAACAAAAGTTATATCAAGATGTTTATAACGCTCGTACATCAACAGATATTATCAATGTTGTAGAACCAGCTTATAACGGTCGTCCGATTACGGATACTAATGCCAAGATTCCAGTATCAGTTAATAAAACAACTTACTATAAAGTAGTTGATAAAAATAATCCAACATTTAACGCCAATAAAACTGATGTAACTGTTCAAGATTATAAAGCAAATGGTAATGAAGTTGAGTTAGCTAGATACACTCTTAAAGCTATGGAAGGTCAAAACTTCACAGCATCTGGAGAGCGTCAATTTGATGGATACAAACTTTATCAAGCAGCTGATGCAAACGATCAATCAGGTTATGTAAGCCGTCCTTACAAAGTTGGAACTAAATTCATGGACGCTGAGCGTGCAGGAATTAAACGTATTAAAGAAATCGTAGGTGAAGATGGAACTGTAGTTGTTCGCGTTTATCTTCTAGATCCAAAACAACAAAGCAAACGTTCTGATGGTACATTGAGCACTGATGGCTACATGTTGCTAGCAGAAACTAAACCTATTAAACCTGGTGATTATAACAAACAAGAATTAAATGTTAAGAAATCACCTCTTAACACAATTGCTTTCACAGATAATAAAGGTGTAAACCATCCTAATGGAGTAGAAGTTCCATTTGACTTCCAAACAGCAGCGGGATATACACCTAAGAAAACAGTATTCGTACCATTCTTAGGAGATGGTATCGGACACCTTTCACCAAATAGTCAATTAGAAAATGGTGCATATATAAAAATAGGTACCAACGTTGACTTGCTCAACACTTTGACGCCGTATAAACAACCTGTTTACTACTACGTGAAGCAAGAACCAGTAACAGTCACTCCAGAAGTTGAAAAACAATTGGCAGGACGTACCCTTGTAGATGGTGAATTCAGCTTTAAGATTAAGGAAAACTCTTCTGCACCTGGTGTGGAAGAAACTGTCACAAATAAAAATGGTAAGGCAACCTTCTCTAAATTAACATTTAATAAAGTAGGTACTTATACTTATACTATTACCGAATTACCAGGTGCAGATAAGGATGTCGACTATGATGCTATGAAAGTAACCATGACTGTTACGGTTACTGAAAATGCAACAGGTGATTTGCAAGCTTCTGTTAAATACAGTGGTGCTGGCGGTTTTGCTTCAAGCGCAGATGACAAAGTCTTTAACAACTACGTTGTAGCTCCTGTTAAGACTAAGTTTGACTTTAGCAAGGCTCTCGCAGGTCGTGAGTTGAAAGCCGGTGAATTTAGCTTCGTATTGAAAGATTCAACTGGTAAAGTTCTTCAAACTAAAACAAATACTAAAGCAGGTGTTGTAGCCTTTGATGATTTGACCTTTGACAATACTCAAGTTGGTACTCACAAGTACACTGTAGAAGAAGTTATCCCAGAAAACAAAGAAGCTGGTATGACTTACGATACAATGAAAGCTGAAGTAACAATCACTGTTACTAAGGAAGGTCACGTTCTTAAAGCAACAAACACTCTTCCATCAGATACAGAGTTCAACAATACATTCACACCTGCTGCAACACAAGCACAATTCCGCTTCACAAAACGTTTGGAAGGTAAGACTCTTGAAGCAAATGCCTTCACCTTCGAATTGCTTGAAAACGGCAATGTGATCCAAACTAAGAAGAATGCGGCTGATGGTTCAATCCAATTTGATCCAATCTCATATGCAACTGTAGGTACACACACTTACACTGTACGTGAAGTAGCTGGAACAGATACCAACATTGATTACGATGATATGAATGCAGTTGTAACTGTAAATGTCACAAAAGACGCTCAAACAGGTCTTTTGAACGCTGCAGTTACAATGCCAGCTGATACTGAGTTCAATAACTTTGCTGTTGCACCAGTTAAGACTCGTTTTGACTTCACTAAAGCTCTTGCAGGTCGTGCTCTTAAAGATGGTGAATTTAGCTTCGTATTGAAAGATGCCAACGGAACTGTTCTTCAAACTAAGACTAACAATGCTAATGGTGTTATCGCCTTTGACGATTTGACATTCACAAACGCACAAGTTGGTACTCACAAGTACACTGTTGAAGAAGTTCAAGGTTCTGAAGCTGGCATTCAATATGACACAATGAAAGCTGAAGTAACAATTACTGTTACTAAAGATGGTCATGTTCTTAAAGCTGTTAATACACTTCCAGCCGACAAAGAATTCAACAATACATTCACTTCATCTCCAACACAAGCACAATTCCGCTTCACAAAACGTTTGGAAGGTAAGACTCTTGAAGCAAATGCCTTCACCTTCGAATTGCTTGAAAATGGCAATGTGATCCAAACTAAGAAGAATGCGGCTGATGGTTCAATCCAATTTGATTCAATCTCATATGCAACTGAAGGTACACACACTTACACTGTACGTGAAGTAGCTGGAACAGATACAAACATTGATTATGATTCAATGAACGCAGTTGTGACTGTAAATGTCACAAAAGACGCTCAAACAGGTCTTCTGAACGCGGCAGTTACAATGCCTGAAGACACTGAGTTCAACAACTATGTGGTTGCTCCAGTTGTGACTAAGTTCGACTTTACTAAGAAATTGGCGGGTCGTGAACTTAAAGCTGGTGAATTTAGCTTCGTATTGAAAGATGCTGCTGGTAACGTCGTTGAAACTGTTAAAAATGATGCTGCTGGTAATGTTTCATTCTCTAACTTGTCATTCGACAACACTAAAGTAGGTACTCATACTTATACAGTAGAAGAAGTTATCCCAGCCAACAAAGAGTTTGGTATGACTTACGATAAGATGAAAGCTACTGTTACAGTTGAAGTTGCTAAGAACGGTCATTCATTGACTACGGTTACAAACGTATCTTCAACTGGTGGGGTTGATGCCAACGGTAATGCTACTGACGGTACTGCCGATAAAGAATTCAACAACAAAGTAACTCCTCCAACACCTCCTGAATTCCAACCAGAAAAATTTGTCGTTTCTAAAGAGAAATATGACATTACTGGTGACAAGTTGATGGATGACGACGATGATGTACCTGGTAACGAGTACACAGCAACAAATGCAAATCCATATGTTGATGGTGTTAAAAACAACGAACCAGAAAACTTGAATACTAAGACTGTTGAACGCGGTTCTAAATTGGTATACCAAGTATGGCTTGATACTACTAAATTCACAGAAGCTAACAACATCCAATACGTTGGTGTATCTGATAAATACGATGCAGAAAAATTGGACGTTAACGCTGCTGACATCAAAGCATACGATTCAGTAACTGGTGCAGACGTGACTGCTAAATTCGACATCAAAGTTGAAAATGGTACAATCACTGCAACTTCTAAAGATGAATTTATCAAAGATAAAGTAAACAACCCTGTTATCGATACTACTAAATTCGCATTTGGACGTTACTATAAATTTGATATCCCAGCAACTGTTAAAGAATCTGTTAAAGCTGGTGCTGATATTGAAAATACAGCCAACCAAACAGTTCACGTTTACAACCCAGTAAGCAAGACAGTTGAAAAACCTGAAAAACCAACACAAAAACGTGTTAACAGCGTTCCAGTTCCAGTGGAAATGAACTTCACTAAACGTTTGGAAGGTCGTGAACTTCAAGCTAGCGAATTCGAATTCGTATTGAAGAAAGACGGCGTTGAAGTTGAACGCGTGAAGAACGACGCTGCTGGTAAGATTGTCTTCAAGACTCTTAAATTTGGTCGCGATGATCTTGGTAAGACTTACAACTACACAGTTGAAGAAACTCCTGGTACAGATACAACTGTCAAATACGACACAATGGTTGCCACTGTTAAAGTTGTTGTTTCACACGACGGTACAGCTAAAGCAATCGTTGCCAACGTAACAGATGCTGCTGATAAAGAGTTCAACAACCGTGTAACACCTCCAGAAGAACCTAAGTTCCAACCAGAGAAATACGTTGTTTCTAAAGCGAAATTCGATATCACTGGTACTAAACTCGTTGATGATGATTCTGAATTGACAGATAAATATGGTGAAACAAACACAAACCCATATGTTGATAATACAAACAACAACGAAGATGAAAACTTAAATACTAAGTCAGTTGAACGTGGATCTAAACTTTACTACCAAGTATGGTTGGATACAACTAAATTTGATGCAGCTAACAAAGACAACATCCAAACAGTAGGAATCACAGATAACTACGACAAGGATAAATTGACTGTTAATGCTTCAGATATCAAGGTTTATGATTCAGTAACTGGTGCAGATGTTACTAACAAGTTCGATATCACTGATAACAACGGTGTTCTTACAGCTAACCTTAAAGCTGGCTTCACTAAGTCACTTGGCGACGCTGAAAATACTCAAATCATTGATACAACTAAGTTTGAATTTGGACGCTACTATAAATTTGATATCCCAGCAACAGTTAAAGACGATGTCGTAGCTGGTGCAGATATCGAAAACAAAGCAGCCCAAGTTGTTAACTACTACAACCCAGTAAGCAAGACTGTTGAAAAACCAAACAAACCAACTGAAAAACGTGTAAATAGTGTTCCAATCTCAGTAGAATTCAACTTCACTAAGAAATTGGAAGGTCGTGACCTTAAAGCTGGCGAATTCACATTCGAGTTGAAAGATAGCGACAATGTTGTGATTGCAACTGCAACCAACGATGCAGCTGGTAAGATTAAATTCTCTCCAGTAGAGTACACAAATAAAGCTGGTAAAACTGTTACAGCCCTTAAATACCAGAAGGGTCAAGAAGGTACTTACAAGTACACTGTAACAGAGGTTAAGGGTACAGATGCAACTGTCACTTACGATGAAATGGCTGCTGTTGTAACCGTTACTGTATCTCATGATGGTACAGCGAAAGCCTTGATCACAAACGTGACAGACCCTGCTGATAAAGAATTTAACAACCGTGTAACTCCACCAGAAGAACCTAAGTTCCAACCAGAGAAATACGTTGTTTCTGAAGAGAAATTCGATATCACAGGTGACAAGCTCGTTGATGATGATAAAGAGTTGGCAGACAAGTACGCAGACACAAATGCGAACCCATACGCTGACGATGCCTCAAACAACGAAGCTCAAAACTTGAATACTAAGACTGTTAAACGTGGTCAAAAATTAGTTTACCAAGTATGGTTGGATACAACTAAATTCGACGCATCTAACAAGGACAACATCCAATCAGTAGGAATCTCAGATGACTACGATGAAACTAAATTGGAACTTGATTCTACTAAGATCAAAGCTTACGATTCAGTGACAGGTGATGATGTTACAGCTAAATTCGATATCAAAGTTGAAAACGGTGTAATCACTGCAACACTTAAAGATGGCTTCACTAAGTCACTTGGCGATGCTGAAAACACTCAAATCATTGATACAACTAAGTTCGCCTTTGGACGTTACTACAAGTTCGACATCCCAACAACAGTGAAAGCTGATGTTCCTGGCGGTGCAGATATTGAAAATACAGCGGCTCAAGTAGTTAACTACTACAACCCAACAACTAAGAAGGTTGAAAAACCAAACAAACCAACTGAAAAACGTGTTAACAACGTACCAGTTGAAGTGGAATTCAACTTCACTAAACGTTTGGAAGGCCGTGAGCTTAAAGCTAACGAATTCAGCTTCGTTCTTAAAGATTCAGAAGGTAAGACTCTTGAAACTGTAAGCAACGATGCATCAGGTAATGTTAAGTTCTCTAAACTTGAGTTCAAGAAAGGCCAAGAAGGCGTACACAACTACACAGTAGAAGAAGTTAAAGGCTCAGACGCAACCGTTACATACGATACAATGAAAGCGAATGTAACAGTCACAGTTAAACACGATGGAACAGCTAAAGTTCTTATCGCGACTGTAGGCGACATTGCGGATAAAGAATTTAACAACCGTGTGACTCCTCCAGAAGAACCTAAGTTCCAACCAGAGAAATACGTTGTTTCTGAAGAGAAATTCGATATCACAGGTGACAAGCTCGTTGATGATGATAAAGAGTTGGCAGACAAGTACGCAGACACCAATGCGAACCCATACGCGGACGATGCCTCAAATAACGAAGCTCAAAACTTGAATACGAAGACTGTTAAACGTGGTCAAAAATTAGTTTACCAAGTATGGTTGGATACAACTAAATTTGACGCAAACAACAAAGATAACATCCAAACAGTTGGTATCTCAGATGACTTCGACGAAACTAAGTTGGAACTTGACGCTACTAAGATTAAAGCGTATGACTCTGTAACAGGAGACGATGTAACTTCTAAATTTGATATCACTGTTAACAATGGTGTGATCACAGCTAACCTTAAAGATGGCTTCACTAAGTCACTAGGCGACGCTGAAAACACTCAAATCATTGATACAACTAAGTTCGCCTTTGGACGTTACTACAAGTTCGACATCCCAACAACAGTGAAAGCTGATGTTCCTGGCGGTGCAGATATCGAAAATACTGCGGCTCAAGTAGTTAACTACTACAACCCAACAACTAAGAAGGTTGAAAAACCAAACAAACCAACTGAAAAACGTGTTAACAACGTACCAGTTGAAGTGGAATTCAACTTCACTAAACGTTTGGAAGGCCGTGAGCTTAAAGCTAACGAATTCAGCTTCGTCCTTAAAGATTCAGAAGGTAAGACTCTTGAAACTGTAAGCAACGATGCATCAGGTAACGTTAAGTTCTCTAAACTTGAGTTCAAGAAAGGCCAAGAAGGCGTACACAACTACACAGTAGAAGAAGTTAAAGGAAGCGACGCAACCGTTACATACGACACAATGAAAGCGAATGTAACAGTTACAGTTAAACACGATGGAACAGCTAAAGTTCTTATCGCGACTGTAGGCGACATTGCGGATAAAGAATTTAACAACCGTGTAACACCTCCAGAAGAACCTAAGTTCCAACCAGAGAAATACGTTGTTTCTGAAGAGAAATTCGATATCACTGGAGACAAACTCGTTGATGATGATAAAGAATTGGCAGACAAGTACGCAGACACAAATGCGAACCCATACGCGGACGATGCCTCAAACAACGAAGCTCAAAACTTGAATACTAAGACTGTTAAACGTGGTCAAAAATTAGTTTACCAAGTATGGTTGGATACAACTAAATTTGACGCAAACAACAAAGATAACATCCAAACAGTTGGTATCTCAGATGACTTCGACGAAACTAAGTTGGAACTTGACGCTACTAAGATTAAAGCGTATGACTCTGTAACAGGAGACGATGTAACTTCTAAATTTGATATCACTGTTAACAATGGTGTGATCACAGCTAACCTTAAAGATGGCTTCACTAAGTCACTAGGCGACGCTGAAAACACTCAAATCATTGATACAACTAAGTTCGCCTTTGGACGTTACTACAAGTTCGACATCCCAACAACAGTTAAAGCTGATGTTCCTGGCGGTGCAGATATTGAAAATACAGCGGCTCAAGTAGTTAACTACTACAACCCAACAACTAAGAAGGTTGAAAAACCAAACAAACCAACTGAAAAACGTGTTAACAACGTACCAGTTGAAGTGGAATTCAACTTCACTAAACGTTTGGAAGGCCGTGAGCTTAAAGCTAACGAATTCAGCTTCGTGCTTAAAGATTCAGAAGGTAAGACTCTTGAAACTGTAAGCAACGATGCATCTGGTAACGTTAAGTTCTCAGCTATGTCATTCAAGAAGGGTGACGAAGGTGTTCACAACTACACTGTAGAAGAAGTTAAAGGAACTGACGCAACCGTTACATACGACACAATGAAAGCGAATGTAACAGTCACAGTTAAACACGATGGAACAGCTAAAGTTCTTATCGCGACTGTAGGCGACATTGCGGACAAAGAATTTAACAACCGTGTCACACCTCCAGAAGAACCTAAGTTCCAACCAGAGAAATACGTTGTTTCTAAAGAAAAATTCGATATCACTGGTGACAAACTCGTTGATGATGATAAAGAGTTGGCAGACAAGTACGCAGACACAAATGCGAACCCATACGCTGACGATGCCTCAAACAACGAAAAAGAAAACTTGAACACTAAGACTGTGAAACGTGGCGACAAGTTGGTTTACCAAGTTTGGTTGGATACAACTAAATTTGACGCAGCTAACAAAGACAACATCCAATCAGTAGGAATCTCAGATGACTACGATGAAGCTAAATTGGAGCTTGATGCTACTAAGATTAAAGCTTACGATTCAGTAACAGGCGCAGAAGTCACAGACAAATTTGATATCACAGTTAACAACGGTGTGATTACTGCAACACTTAAAGATGGCTTCACTAAGTCACTTGGCGATGCGGAAAACACACAAGTTATCGATACAACTAAATTCGCCTTCGGACGTTACTACAAGTTCGACATCCCAACAACAGTTAAAGCTGATGTACCTGGTGGTGTAGATATTGAAAATACTGCGGCTCAAGTAGTAAACTACTACAACCCAACAACTAAGAAAGTTGAAAAACCAACTAAACCAACTGAAAAACGTGTTAACAACGTTCCAGTTGAAGTAGGATTCAACTTCACTAAACGTTTGGAAGGTCGTGAGCTTAAAGCTAACGAATTCAGCTTCGTTCTTAAAGATTCAGAAGGTAAGACTCTTGAAACTGTAAGCAATGATGCTTCAGGTAACGTTAAGTTCTCTAAACTTGAATTCAAGAAAGGCCAAGAAGGCGTACACAACTACACAGTAGAAGAAGTTAAAGGAAGCGACGCAACCGTTACATACGACACAATGAAAGCGAATGTAACAGTCACAGTTAAACACGATGGAACAGCTAAAGTTCTTATCGCGACTGTAGGCGACATTGCGGACAAAGAATTTAACAACCGTGTCACACCTCCAGAAGAACCTAAGTTCCAACCAGAGAAATACGTTGTTTCTAAAGAAAAATTCGATATCACTGGTGACAAACTCGTTGATGATGATAAAGAGTTGGCAGACAAGTACGCAGACACAAATGCGAACCCATACGCTGACGATGCCTCAAACAACGAAAAAGAAAACTTGAACACTAAGACTGTGAAACGTGGCGACAAGTTGGTTTACCAAGTTTGGTTGGATACAACTAAATTTGACGCAGCTAACAAAGACAACATCCAATCAGTAGGAATCTCAGATGACTACGATGAAGCTAAATTGGAGCTTGATGCTACTAAGATTAAAGCTTACGATTCAGTAACAGGCGCAGAAGTCACAGACAAATTTGATATCACAGTTAACAACGGTGTGATTACTGCAACACTTAAAGATGGCTTCACTAAGTCACTTGGCGATGCGGAAAACACACAAGTTATCGATACAACTAAATTCGCCTTCGGACGTTACTACAAGTTCGACATCCCAACAACAGTTAAAGCTGATGTACCTGGTGGTGTAGATATTGAAAATACTGCGGCTCAAGTAGTAAACTACTACAACCCAACAACTAAGAAAGTTGAAAAACCAACTAAACCAACTGAAAAACGTGTTAACAACGTTCCAGTTGAAGTAGGATTCAACTTCACTAAACGTTTGGAAGGTCGTGAGCTTAAAGCTAACGAATTCAGCTTCGTTCTTAAAGATTCAGAAGGTAAGACTCTTGAAACTGTAAGTAATGATGCGGCTGGTAACGTTTCATTCTCACCACTCAGCTTCAAGAAGGGTGACGAAGGCGTACACAACTACACAGTAGAAGAAGTTAAAGGAAGCGACGCAACCGTTACATACGATACTATGAAAGCGAATGTAACAGTCACAGTTAAACACGATGGAACAGCTAAAGTTCTTATCGCGACTGTAGGCGACATTGCGGATAAAGAGTTTAACAACCGTGTAACTCCTCCAGAAGAACCTAAGTTCCAACCAGAGAAATACGTTCTTTCTGGAGCGAAATTTGACGTAACAGGTAAACTCGTTGAGGAAGATAAAGGTAAGTTTGATATCACTGGTACTAAGCTTCTTGATGATGATAAAGAGTTGACAAACAAATACGCAGAAACAAATGCGAACCCATATGCCGACGATCCAACAAACAACGAAGCAGAAAACATCAATACTAAAGCCGTTAAACGTGGCGACACTATTAACTACCAAGTATGGCTTGATACAAATCAATTTGATGCAAACAACAAGGATAACATCCAAACTGTTGGTATCACTGATGATTATGATGAAGCTAAATTGGAAGTAAATGCTTCAGATATCAAGGCTTACGATGGTAAGACTGGTGCTGATGTTACTGACAAGTTTGACATCTCTATCGCTAACGGTGTGATTACTGCTAACCTTAAACCTGGCTTCACTAAGTCACTTGGCGATGCAGAAAACACTCAAATTATCGATACTACTAAGTTCGAATTTGGACGTTACTACAAGTTTGTCATCCCAGCTAAGGTTACTGACGGTGCTTACGATGGTGCTGAAATTGAAAATACAGCAGCTCAAGTTGTAAACTACTACAACCCAACTACTAAGACTGTTGAAAAACCAAACAAACCAACTGAAAAACGTGTTAACAACGTTCCAACTGCTATCGAGTTGATTTTTGGTAAGACACTTAACGGACGTAAGTTGCAAGACAAAGAATTTACTTTTGAATTGAAAGATGAAAAAGGTAATGTTCTTGAAACTGTTAAGAATGATGCCGAAGGTAAAGTTAAATTCTCTACTATCAACTACGGTAAAGCAGATCTTGGTAAGACATTCAACTACACGGTAGAAGAAGTTAAAGGAACTGATACAACTGTTACTTACGATAACATGAAAGTCAATGTTACTGTTCAAGTTATCCAACCTTCAGTAGGAGATCAATTGTCAACAGTTATCTCTTACGCTACAGTAGGTGGAGATGCTTATGGTGGTGACGATCGTGTCTTCGATAACAACGTAACTCCTAACTTCAAACCAGAGAAATACGTTGTTTCAGAACCAAGCTTCGACATCATTGGTAACAAACTTGCTGATGACGACGATTCAGCTGATAAAGTTGAAATCCAAAACTTGAATGGTAAGACCCTCAAACGTGGTCAAAAGATCTACTATCAAGTATGGCTTGATACTCGTGACTTCACAGCAGAAAGCAATCTTCAAACAGTTGGTATCACAGATAACTACGAAGAAGATAAGCTTGACGTCAACGCTGCTGATATCAAGGTTTACGATGGTATCACTGGTGCTGATGTTACTGACAAGTTCGATATCAAAGTTGAAAACGGTGTTCTCTACGGTACATCTAAAGCAAGCTTGACTAAAGCTATTAGTGCAACAGATGCTACTCCAGTCATCGATACAACTAAATTTGAGTTTGGCCGTTACTATAAATTTGATATTCCAGCTGTTGTTAAAGATATTGATTCTAACGACGGTGTAGATATTGAAAATACAGCCAACCAAACAATTCACCAATACAACCCATTCAATAAGAAAGTTACAACTCCTGAAAAACCAACTCAAACACGTGAAAACAACGTTCCAGTTCCACTCGAGTTCAACTATACTAAACGACTTGAAGGACGTGAGTTGACTGCAGGTGAGTTCAGCTTCGTATTGAAAGACAAAGACAATAAGGTTCTTCAAACAGTAACCAACGATAAAGATGGTCACATCAAGTTTGAAAAACTCTTGTTCAACAAAGATGATCTTGGTAAGACATTCACTTACACAGTTGAAGAAGTAGCTGGTAAAGATGCTTCAATCACTTACGATGCTATGAAAGCGACTGTAACAGTGGAAGTTACTAAGGAAGGCAAAGTTCTCACAACAGTCGTTAACCACGCTTCAACAGGCGGATTCGCTTCAAGCGCTAACGATAAAGAGTTCAACAACAAGGTGGTTCCACCAGAAACACCTAAATTCCAACCAGAGAAATATGTTGTGAACAAAGAGAAATTTGACATCACTGGTGATTCACTCGTTGATGATGATAAAGAATTGGCAGACAAGTACGCAGATACAAATGCGAACCCATATGCTGATGACGCATCAAACAACGAAGCTGAAAACATGAATACTAAGTCTGTTAAACGTGGTGAAAAACTTGTTTACCAAGTATGGCTCGATACAACTAAATTCGACGCTAACAACAAGGATTACATCCAAACAGTTGGTATCTCTGATGACTACGATGAAACTAAATTGGATCTTGATGCTTCAGCTATTAAAGCTTACGACTCAGTTACAGGCGAAGATGTAACAGCTAAATTCGATATCAAAGTTGAAAATGGTATGATTACAGCTAACCTTAAAGATGGCTTCACTAAGTCACTTGGAGATGATGCAAATACTCAAATCATCGACACAACTAAGTTTGCCTTTGGTCGTTACTATAAATTCGATATCCCAACCACTGTTAAAGACTCTGTTCCTGGCGGTGTAGATATTGAAAATACAGCTGGACAAGTTGTTCACTTCTACAACCCACAAACTAAGAAGACAGAAATTCCTACTAAACCAACTGAAAAACGTGTAAACAGCGTTCCAGTTGAAGTCGGATTCAACTTCACTAAACGTTTGGAAGGTCGTGAACTTAAAGCTAACGAATTTACATTTGAGTTGAAGGATGCAGCAGGTAAAGTTGTTGAAACAGTAAGCAATGATGCGGCAGGTAACGTTAAATTCTCTAAACTTGAATTCAAGAAAGGCCAAGAAGGCGTTCACGAGTACACAGTAGAAGAAGTCAAAGGAACTGATGCAACTGTTACATACGATACAATGAAAGCGAATGTAACAATCACTGTTTCTCATGATGGTACTGCTAAAGCTCTTGTAGCAACTGTCGGTGAAATTGCTGATAAAGAATTCAACAATGCTGTTCGTCCACCTGAAAAACCTAAGTTCCAACCAGAAAAATATGTTGTTTCTGAAGCGAAATTCGACGTAACAGGTACTAAACTCGTTGATGATGATAAAGAATTGGCAGACAAGTACGCAGATACAAATGCGAACCCATATGCTGATGACGCATCAAACAACGAAGCTGAAAACTTGAATACTAAGTCAGTTAAACCAGGTCAAAAACTTTATTACCAAGTATGGCTTGATACAACTCAATTTGACGCTAACAACAAGGATCATATCCAAACTGTTGGTATCACTGATGACTACGATGAAACTAAGTTGGATGTCGATGCATCAGCAATCAAGGCTTACGATTCAGTATCAGGTGCGGATGTAACATCTAAATTCGACATTAAGGTTGAAAATGGTGTTGTTACAGCTAACCTTAAAGATGGCTTCACTAAGTCACTTGGCGATGCTGAAAACACTCAAGTTATCGACACTACTAAGTTCGAGTTTGGTCGCTACTATAAATTTGATATTCCTGCAACAGTTAAGAAAGATATTAAAGCTGGTGTGGATATCGAAAATACAGCAACTCAAGTTGTTAACTACTACAACCCAACAACTAAGAAAGTTGAAAAACCAAACGTACCAACTGAAAAACGTGTTAACAGTGTTCCAATTTCAGTAGAATTCAACTTCACTAAACGTTTGGAAGGCCGTGAACTTAAAGCTAACGAATTCAGCTTCGTGCTTAAAGATTCAGAAGGTAAGACTCTTGAAACTGTAAGCAATGATGCTAAAGGTAACGTTAAATTCTCACCTATTGAGTACAAGAAAGGCCAAGAAGGTACTCACAACTACACTGTAGAAGAAGTTAAGGGTACTGACGGAACTGTTTCTTACGATTCAATGAAAGCTCTTGTTACTGTTGAAGTCTCACATGATGGTAAAGCGAAAGCTCTTATCACTAAAGTGAACGACCCAGCAGACAAAGAATTTAACAACACTGTTCGTCCACCAGAAAAACCTAAGTTCCAACCAGAGAAATACGTTGTTTCTAAAGAGAAATTCGATATCACTGGTATGAAACTTGTTGACGATGATGCTGAGTTGAAAGATAAAGTAGGCGATACTAATAAGGATCCTTACGCTGACAACACAGCTAACAACGAAGCTGAAAATATCAATACTAAGACACTCAAGAAAGGTGATAAGTTTGTCTACCAAGTATGGCTCGACACAACTAACTTCACTGACGCTCACAATATCCAATCTGTAGGTGTTACAGATAAATATGACAGCGAAAACTTGACTGTTAACGTTAAAGATATTAAAGCATACGACTCTGTAACAGGAGAAGATGTGACAGCTAAGTTCGATATCCAAATCGTTGACGGTGTGATTACTGCAACATCTAAAGTTGACCTTACTAAGTCACTTGGCGATGCAGAAAACACACAAGTGATCGATACTGCCAAATTGGCATTCGGACGCTACTACAAGTTCGATATTCCTGCAACTATCAAAGGCACTGCTAAAGATGGTGTAGACATCGAAAATACTGCGTCACAAATCGTTCACCAATACGACCCAACTAAGAAATCTGTTGAAAAACCAGAAAAACCAACAGAAAAACGTGTAGTCAATATCCCAACTAAGGTTGAGTTTGAATTCACTAAGAAACTTGAAGGTCGTGAACTTAAAGCTGGTGAGTTTAGCTTCGTACTTAAAGACAGCAAGGGTAATGTGATCGAAACTGTAAGCAATGATGCTAACGGTAAGATCAAGTTCTCAGCTCTTGAGTACAAACGTGGTGAAGAAGGTACTCACGTCTACACAGTAGAAGAAGTACAAGGTAACGATGCAACTGTTACCTACGATAAGATGGTTGCTACAGTCGTTGTTTCAGTAACTAAAGACGGTAAAGTCTTGACAGTAACTTCTCAATTGCCAGAAGATACTGAGTTCAACAATATTGTGACACCACCGACTCCTCCAACACCACCAACACCACCGACTCCACCAACTCCTCCAACACCACCAACACCACCGACTCCTCCAACTCCAGTGGTTCCACCAGTGACACCACCAACTACACCAGAAGCTCCTAAAGGACCAGCACTCCCTGAAACAGGTGATGATGCGTCTATGGCAGCTATGGCTCTCGGAGGAATCCTTGCGGCAGCTGGACTTGGTTTGGCAGGAAAACGCAAAAAAGAAGACTAAGATAGTTCATAGGTTAAATCCCTCAACATAGTTAGTTAGACTATTTCAGTTTTCGAAAAAGAGACTCATCCCATAAGGGGTGAGTCTCTTTTGTGTCTAAAAATAATCTGACAAATATATTTTTCTGATTATTAAATCAGTTATAGGAATAAGTATGGATAAACTTATAGAATTATTTTAAAATCAGGGGATAACTTATAAAAAGTAGTTATAACGGGTTATAAAAATATTGTAATGGCTAAACTTATGTGAGTAGATATTTACATTAGAAAAGATTATAAAAAAAGAAAATAATAAAATGATGACATTTTATATTGAAATTTTACATTTTTTTGATAATATAATGGAAAGGGGATTAGAATAAATTTTTAGGAAGGGCAATTGGATAGTAAGAATTCCAATTGTTTTGGAGAACTATGGGTAAAGATTTATTCAACGAGAAGAAAAGTCGCTTTTCTCTTCGTAAATTAAATATCGGTGTTTGTTCGGTATTGCTAGGAACACTTATTATGATTGGTGGAACTGCACAAGCGGATGAAAACACTGAAACGACAGCTGCACCGATTACGCCAGTAGCAGAAGCGGGTGAAACGACGGCGTCTTTAGTCGAGACTAGAACAGTCGCAGAGACAACTCCTGCAGCGACAAATACAGTTTCAACTACGGCAGCTGCAACAAGTGCTGAAGCACCAGCTGCTGTTGAAACGCCTGCGACATCAACAGCGCCTGCAACAACTACGGAGAGCGCTACATCACAAGCTGCAGCAACATCAGAAGCAGCAAGTAAAACGTCTGCAACTGCTTCTGAAACTGCACAAGCATCGACTTCAGAGGCTGCACCAGCAACTAATTCTTCTGAAGCAGAAAAACCACGCGTTCGTTCACGTCGTGCGGTTCCTTCTGCAGCGCCTACATCTGCAACAGAAGCATCTACTAAGAATGTATCAACTTCGATTGAAGCTGGTGACGAGTATGTCACTATTCGTACAGACTCAGCTTCAACTGTTAAAGTAACGGTAGATGGTCAAGAAGTTTCAATTAACGGGGCAGATGGTGTTTACACCTTCAAACGTCCATCAGCAGGTGGTACTGTCGTAGCAACAGCTACAGATGCGTCTGGTAAAAACGCTACGAAACAGTTGATTGTATCACCAAGTACTGTAAATGGTGTTATTAAACCTAGTGATTCATCACTTACAATTACTAATAAGTTTGACACTACTGGTATCACAACTGATAAGGAGCCTCCTTACGTTGTTAAGAACGCTGGTGTTGAGTTTAATAAAGTCAATGATGATGGTACCATCTCTCTTACTGGTACATCATGGACGCGTCTTGCGGGTGGATGGGCTAAGGATAAAGCTTTCCCTCTTGGAGCTCATATGATTTTGAACTTCCAAAATCCAACCTTCTATGAAAATATTGAAAAAATCACAATTAAACCAACTTACCAAGGTAAGGAAAAAACATTTACAAGTTACGAAAATGGTTCAGTTTGGTCTGTTCCGATTCAAAATGATACGGTAGCTTCTGGTGGTATTGGGGCAGCTTATGATCACCCAATCACAATTACCTTGAAAAATGGCAAGACCCTAAACGATCTTGGACTTGCCAATACACCTTTGTCATTCTCATCTGCATGGATTACAGGTAAGGACTACGGTAAAGTTATTCCGAATAAACTCGTTCGTGAAAGTATTGATAACTCATGGTTTATTGCCTCAGGCAATGATAAGAAGACTGCATCAGATAATGGTTTGACAAATGCTTTCACAGGTACTCCTGGTACTGGTGTTAATACACAACCAACTCTAAAAGTGCTTCCACGCTTTACAAGTGATGGGAAGGCAGACTCTATCGAGTTGGTTTATACCATGAAAGTTTCTGCGGCTATGGGTGTCGTAAACTTAAGTTCAAACACCTTCCAATCTGTGCCTTATATTGAACAAGAATTACCTAAGAGTCTCTTGCCATATCTTGATTTGAATGAAACTTATATTTACAAATCTGATGCGGACGGCTCTGCTGTAAGTGGTGTTCAAAAAACTAAGGTTGTCATGGATGCATCAGGGAAACTTGATACACGTAATACAGATGCCATTAGTATTGCGACAAAATCTAACCCATCACAAAGTGATGTTGATAAGGTTCGTAATTATATTGACAAAAATATCCTTGGAACAGCTTCAGGGCAACTTGGTTCATATACAATTTCTTACAAGATTAAGGACACAGTTGATTCAGTCGAATTGGCTAAGAAATTGAATGCTGAAATCAAGAAAAATAATGGCATGCTCCTCTTTGAGCAATGGATGGAACGTGGTGTTAAACCAAACTTGAATGCTATTCAACGTAGCTGGAAAGGTAATACCGAAGGGGTTCATCAGGGTTCATATGCCAATGCTTTCCTTGATACTAACCTTTTGATTGTCAATGCACCTAAGAATCAAACTTATGATGTTACTTACAGCAAATCTGAGGTAACTGCTGGCGACACAACTCAGCCACAAATTCCGCTTATCCGTGATGTTGAAGGTAAGGAAGTGTCTGTACCTTCTGGTACAACTTTCAAAGCTGGTACGCTTCCAGCTGGTATTGAGTCTGTTTCTGTTGATGAAAATACAGGGGCTATCACAAGTAAGACTTCTGCAAATGCAACTCCTGGTTTGGTAAATGTGCCAATGCTTGTGACATATCCAGATGGAACAACTGAAACAGTTGATGTTCCAATTGAAATCAAGGCTAAACAAACAGATGCTGATAAGTATGAACCAACAGCTAAAGATCAAACGGTTAATATCGGAGAAACACCAGACGCTAAAGGTTCAATTGGCAACGTTTCAGATCTTCCAAGTGGTACTAAGTTTGAGTACAAGACACCAGTTGATACAACAACAGCTGGTGAAAAAGACGCAACAGTAGTTGTAACTTACCCAGACGGATCTAAGGATGAAGTTCCAGTTAAGGTAACCGTTAAAGATCCACGTACCGATGCGGATAAGAACACCCCAACAGCTAAGGATCAAACGGTTAATATCGGAGAAACACCAGATGCCAAAGGTTCAATTGGTAACGTTTCAGATCTTCCAAGTGGAACAACTTTCGAGTACAAGACACCGGTTGATACAACAACAGCTGGTGAGAAGGATGCAACAGTTGTTGTAACTTATCCAGATGGTTCTAAGGATGAAGTACCAGTTAAGGTAACCGTTAAAGATCCACGTACAGATGCAGACAAGAACACCCCAACAGCTAAGGATCAAACGGTTAATATCGGAGAAACTCCAGACGCTAAAGGTTCAATTGGCAACGTTTCAGATCTTCCAAGTGGAACAACTTTCGAGTACAAGACACCAGTTGATACAACAACTGCAGGTGAGAAGGATGCAACAGTAGTTGTAACTTATCCAGATGGTTCTAAGGACGAGGTTCCAGTTAAGGTAACCGTTAAAGATCCACGTACCGATGCGGATAAGAACACCCCAACAGCTAAGGATCAAACGGTTAATATCGGAGAAACACCAGATGCCAAAGGTTCAATTGGTAACGTTTCAGATCTTCCAAGTGGTACTAAGTTCGAATACAAGACACCGGTTGATACAACAACAGCTGGTGAGAAGGATGCAACAGTTGTTGTAACTTACCCAGACGGATCTAAGGATGAAGTACCAGTTAAGGTAACCGTTAAAGATCCACGTACAGATGCAGACAAGAACACCCCAACAGCTAAAGATCAAACGGTTAATATCGGAGAAACTCCAGACGCTAAAGGTTCAATTGGCAACGTTTCAGATCTACCAAGTGGAACAACTTTCGAGTACAAGACACCAGTTGATACAACAACTGCAGGTGAGAAAGATGCCACTGTTGTTGTCACTTACCCAGACGGATCTAAAGATGAAGTACCAGTTAAGGTAACCGTTAAAGATCCACGTACGGATGCGGATAAGAACACGCCAACAGCTAAAGATCAAACGGTTAATATCGGAGAAACACCAGATGCTAAAGGTTCAATTGGTAACGTTTCAGATCTTCCAAGTGGTACTACATTTGAATACAAGACACCAGTTGACACAACAACTGCAGGTGAGAAGGATGCGACAGTTGTTGTAACTTATCCAGATGGTTCTAAGGACGAGGTTCCAGTTAAGGTAACTGTTAAAGACTCACGAACAGACGCAGATAAGAATACACCAACAGCTAAAAATCAAACCGTTAACGTCGGCGAAACACCAGATGCTAAAGGTTCAATTGGTAACGTCTCAGACCTTCCAAGTGGTACTACATTCGAATACAAGACACCAGTAGATACAACGACTACAGGTGAGAAGGACGCAACTGTTGTCGTGACTTACCCAGATGGTTCTAAGGACGAAGTCCCAGTTAAGGTAACCGTTAAAGATCCACGTACGGATGCGGATAAGAACACGCCAACAGCTAAAGATCAAACTGTTAAAGTTGGAGACACACCAGATGCCAAGAACTCAATTGGTAACGTTTCAGATCTTCCAAGTGGTACTACATTTGAATACAAGACACCGGTTGATACAACAACTGCAGGTGAGAAAGATGCAACAGTCATCGTCACTTACCCAGACGGTTCTAAGGATGAAGTACCAGTTAAGGTTACTGTAGCCGCAAATCCAACTCAGGCTGATGTAAATACTCCTGTAGCTAAGGATCAAACGGTAAATATCGGAGAAACTCCAGATGCTAAGAACTCTATCGGTAATGTTTCAGATCTTCCAAGTGGTACTACATTTGAGTACAAGACACCAGTAGATACAACTACAGAAGGTGAAAAAGACGCTACTGTTGTTGTGACTTACCCAGATGGTTCTAAAGATGAAGTCCCAGTTAAGGTGACTGTTAAAGATCCACGCACGGATGCGGATAAGAACGATCCAACTGCTAAAGACCAAACGGTTAAACCAGGGGATCAACCAAATGCCAAAGATTCAATTGGCAACGTAGGCGACCTTCCAGAAGGCACTAAATTTGAGTACAAGACACCAGTTGACACAACAACTGAGGGTGAAAAAGATGCGACAGTCGTAGTCACATACCCAGATGGCTCTAAAGATGAAGTTCCAGTTAAGGTAATCGTCAAAGATCCACGTACGGATGCGGATAAGAACGATCCAACTGCTAAAGACCAAACGATTAAACCAGGTGATCAACCAAACGCTAAGGATTCAATTGGCAACGTAGGCGACCTTCCAGAAGGCACTAAATTTGAGTACAAGACACCAGTTGACACAACAACTGAGGGTGAAAAAGACGCAACAGTTGTTGTGACATACCCAGACGGTTCAAAAGACGAAGTTCCAGTTAAGGTCATCGTTAAAGACCCACGCACAGATGCGGATAAGAACACACCTGTAGCTAAAGATCAAACGGTTAAACCAGGTGATCAACCAAACGCTAAGGATTCAATTGGCAACGTAGGTGACCTTCCAGAAGGCACTAAGTTCGAGTACAAGACACCGGTTGACACAACAACAGAAGGCGAAAAAGACGCTACCGTTGTCGTGACATACCCAGATGGTTCTAAAGATGAAGTACCAGTTAAGGTAATTGTTAAAGATCCACGCACAGATGCGGATAAGAACACACCTGTAGCTAAAGATCAAACAGTTAAACCAGGTGATCAACCAAACGCTAAGGATTCAATTGGCAACGTAGGCGACCTTCCAGAAGGCACTAAGTTCGATTACAAGACACCAGTTGACACAACAACTGAGGGTGAAAAAGACGCTACCGTTGTCGTGACATACCCAGATGGTTCTAAAGATGAAGTTCCAGTTAAGGTAATCGTCAAAGATCCAAGCACAGATGCAGACAAGAACACACCTGTAGCTAAGGATCAAACAGTTAAACCAGGCGATCAACCAAATGCTAAGGATTCAATTGGCAACGTAGGTGATCTTCCAAGTGGTACTAAGTTCGAGTACAAGACACCAGTTGATACTACAACTGTGGGTGAAAAAGACGCAACAGTCATCGTCACATACCCAGACGGTTCAAAAGATGAAGTCCCAGTTAAGGTAATCGTCAAAGATCCACGCACAGATGCAGACAAGAACACACCTGCTGCCAATACTCAAACAGTAATTATTCTTGAGACTCCAGAACCAATCAAATCGATTGAAAACCCAAATAATCTACCAGAAGGAACTAAGTTCGAGTATAAGACACCAGTTGATACTACAACTGTGGGTGAAAAAGACGCTGTAGTCGTTGTGACTTATCCAGATGGATCTAAGGATGAAGTTCCAGTTAAGGTCATCGTTAAAGACCCACGCACAGATGCGGATAAGAACACACCTGTAGCTAAAGATCAAACGGTTAAACCAGGTGATCAACCAAACGCTAAGGATTCAATTGGCAACGTAGGTGACCTTCCAGAAGGCACTAAGTTTGAGTACAAGACACCGGTTGACACAACAACTGAGGGTGAAAAAGACGCTACCGTTGTCGTGACATACCCAGATGGTTCTAAAGATGAAGTTCCAGTTAAGGTAATCGTCAAAGATCCAAGCACAGATGCAGACAAGAACACACCTGTAGCGAAAGATCAAACGGTTAAACCAGGTGATCAACCAAATGCTAAGGATTCAATTGGCAACGTAGGTGATCTTCCAAGTGGTACTAAGTTCGAGTACAAGACACCAGTTGATACTACAACTGAGGGTGAAAAAGACGCAACAGTCATCGTCACATACCCAGACGGTTCAAAAGATGAAGTCCCAGTTAAGGTAATCGTCAAAGACCCACGCACAGATGCGGATAAGAACACACCTGTAGCTAAAGATCAAACAGTTAAACCAGGTGATCAACCAAACGCTAAGGATTCAATTGGCAACGTCGGCGACCTTCCAGAAGGCACTAAATTCGATTACAAGACACCAGTTGACACAACAACTGAGGGTGAAAAAGACGCTACCGTTGTCGTGACATACCCAGATGGTTCTAAAGATGAAGTTCCAGTTAAGGTAATCGTCAAAGATCCAAGCACAGATGCAGACAAGAACACACCTGTAGCGAAAGATCAAACGGTTAAACCAGGTGATCAACCAAATGCTAAGGATTCAATTGGCAACGTAGGTGATCTTCCAAGTGGTACTAAGTTCGAGTACAAGACACCAGTTGATACTACAACTGAGGGTGAAAAAGACGCAACAGTCATCGTCACATACCCAGACGGTTCAAAAGATGAAGTCCCAGTTAAGGTAATCGTCAAAGATCCACGCACAGATGCAGACAAGAACACACCTGTAGCTAAGGATCAAACAGTTAAACCAGGCGATCAACCAAATGCTAAGGATTCAATTGGCAACGTAGGTGATCTTCCAGAAGGCACTAAGTTCGAATACAAGACACCAGTTGATACTACAACTGAAGGCGAAAAAGATGCAACAGTGGTTGTGACTTACCCAGATGGTTCTAAAGATGAAGTTCCAGTTAAGGTAATCGTCAAAGATCCACGCACAGATGCAGACAAGAACACACCTGTAGCTAAGGATCAAACAGTTAAACCAGGCGATCAACCAAATGCTAAGGATTCAATTGGCAACGTAGGTGATCTTCCAGAAGGCACTAAGTTCGAATACAAGACACCAGTTGATACTACAACTGAAGGCGAAAAAGATGCAACAGTGGTTGTGACTTACCCAGATGGTTCTAAAGATGAAGTTCCAGTTAAGGTAATCGTCAAAGATCCACGCACAGATGCAGACAAGAACACACCTGTAGCTAAGGATCAAACGGTTAAACCAGGTGATCAACCAAATGCTAAGGATTCAATTGGCAACGTAGGTGATCTTCCAGAAGGCACTAAATTCGAGTACAAGACACCAGTTGACACAACAACTGAGGGCGAAAAAGATGCAACAGTCATTGTCACTTATCCAGACGGTTCTAAGGACGAAGTTCCAGTTAAGGTCATCGTTAAAGCCCCACGTACAGATGCGGATAAGAATACACCAACGGTTGACAATCAAGAGACTAAAGCAACTCCAGCACCAACAGTGCATAAGCCTGCTCCTGCATCAGATACAGTTCATGTCGCTTCAAAAGCAACACCAGCTGCAACTGATACTAAGCAAGCTTTGCCTGAGACAGGTGAAAACACATCATTATTGGCTACTCTATTAGGTGGTTTGATGACAGTGGCTGGACTTGGTTTAGCAGGAAAACGTAAAAAAGAAGACTAAGATAGTTCTTAGGTTAAATCCCTCAACATAGTTAGTTAGACTATCTCAGTTTTCGAAAAAAGAGACTCATCCCGATAGGGGTGGGTCTCTTTTGTGTCTGTTTTGAGACTGTTTTTTATTTATATTAAAAAATTAGATAAAAATTGAAAGGTGATGGGCCTTCTTCAAAAAGACATTAGTGACTTAGATTTTAGGGAAAGATTCCTATAAATAGCGATATGAATGAAAACACTTATATGAAAAGGTTTGTTGATTTTCATAAGAGCATAGTTACCCATCATAACTGTTTTTTTATATTGATTAAAAATTAGAGAAAATGCTTGCTTAAAGATTAAAAAAAGGATATGATAGACTTCGGAAGAAGGTTAATAAATGTATAGAGTGCGTGTTTTTTCAATAACGTCTTCGTTTTTTTGACGTGCCTTGGGGTACAAGGATTAACATATAGGAAGATTTTGAATGAAACAAGCAAATCATGTTTTTGAAAAAGTGACAAAGTACGCTATTCGTAAGTTGTCAGTAGGTGTAGGGCCAGTTGCTATCGGGACATTCTTGTTAGCAGGTGGTCTTTTCGTGTCTAAACCAGTTTCGGCGGACCAGGTTACTTCGGATGCGTCGGTACACATGGCCTATGTCACTGAAAATGAATTGACAGCTGAAGAGAAGAAGCAAGTGGTCCATGCTATCCCTAAGGAATATCAAAATGATGATACTTTTTATCTGGTCTATAAACGAAAAGGAGACAGTCAAGCTACTCTTCCACAGACAGGAAGTTCTGACTGGGCAGCGACAGGTTTAGGACTGGCAACAGCGACCATGGCTGTCCTTCTATTTTCAAAAAAACATCGTAAAAAAATTATTGGTTTGGTCTTGATTGGGGCTGCAGGGCAAAGTCTCCTTGTTCCCATAGAGGTTCTTGCCTTGCAAAACAAGGAGTTGCAGGCCTATAATCAGACTCTTACTGTTTCAAATGAAGCAGATTTGGCCAAGGGTGTTATTACAATTGATGGTTATGAGTATGTCGGTTATCTGCGTTACTCAGCTAAGCCAGAGCTTGAACAACCTTTGGAGAATACTATCAAAGGACTTGAGTCTTCAATAAAAGAAGATAATACAGTTAGTCAGGGGACAGCTGATAAGGATAGTAAGGGAATCAGTTGGAAAAAAGGAACTCAGGAGCCAGGTCATGAGGGCGAAGCTCTAGTTCAACCTGCTACCCCAGAGAACACTGGACCAATTAGCGCTAAAGGTACGCAAGAATCAGGTCATGAAGGTGAAGCAGCTGTTCAACCTGCTAATCCAGAGTATACGGGCCCAATCAGTGCTAACGGCACACAAGAAGTTGGCCATGAGGGTGAAGCATTGGTTCAACCCGCCAATCCAGAATATACTGGTGTTATCAGTGCTAATGGTACTCAAGAAGTCGGTCACGAAGGCAAGGCTCTAGTTCAACCCGCCAATCCAGAGTATACCGGCCCAATCAGTGCAAACGGCACACAAGAATCCGGTCACGAAGGTGAAGCCCTTGTTCAACCAGCCGCCCCAGAATATACTGGCCCAATCAGTGCTAATGGTACGCAAGAGGCTGGTCGTGAAGGCGAGGCTGTCGTTCAACCAGCCAACCCAGAGTATACGGGCCCAATCAGTGCTAACGGCACACAAGAATCAGGTCACGAAGGTGAGGCTCTAGTTCAACCCGCCAATCCAGAGTACACCGGTGTTATCAGTGCCAATGGTACCCAGGAAGTTGGTCACGAAGGCGAAGCTCTAGTTCAGCCCGCCAATCCAGAGTACACTGGTTCAATCAGTAGCGATACTACAAGTGCCAATGGTACTCAGGAAGTTGGTCATGAGGGTGAAGCATGGGTTCAACCTGCCACTCCAGAATATACGGGCCCAATCAGTGCTAATGGCACGCAAGAGGTTGGTCACGAAGGTGAAGCAGCTGTTCAACCCGCCAATCCAGAGTATACAGGCAAACTGGAAGCCAAGGGGACACAGGAATCCGGTCATGAAGGCGAGGCACTTGTCCAACCTGAGAATCCTGTTCATACTCCAGTTGTCGGAAGTATCACAGAGACTGAAACGCAAGCTATCGACTATCCTATCGAGGTTATCACTGATGATAGCAAGTATGTGGATGAAGAAGTGGTCGAGCAAGAGGGTAAAAAAGGTAGCCAAGAAATCCAGAAAATTTACCAAACCATTGATGGTGTTAAGGTTGGTGAGCCGACTATTGTGTCAGGTAAGGTTATTGAGGTGCCACAACCTAGAAAAATCCGTCGTGGTAGTAAACCTCTAGATGGCACAACGACGGAAGAGTCTATTGTAGAGCTTCCGTTTAAAGAAATTGTCCAAGAAGATGATAGTCTTGAGAAGGGGACCTTGCAGGTTGTCCAAGAAGGACAAAAAGGGCAAAATAAAATTACCAAGGTTTATAAGACCTTTAAGGGTAACAAGACTGCTGAAGAACCAACTGTCACTGAAACAGTGCTAGTTCCTGTCCAAGATCGTATCGTTCGCAAAGGAACTAAGGTATCTGAAAAACCAGTGCTTACGCTGACACAGATTGATAAGGATGATTTGGGTCGTAGTGCTAAACTTAGCTATAATTTGACGAATCCAGGTGCAGCAGCTATCACGACTATTAAAGCGGTCCTTAAGCAAGATGGACAGGTTGTTCAAACGCTTGATATTCCTAGCACGACCTTGACTGCTGACCTAACCAACTTAGCCTATTACAAGCCTTATACTCTTACAACAACCATGACCTTTGATCGTGGCAATGGTGAGGAGAGTCAGGTCTTGGCAGACCAAGCTATCCAACTTGATCTCAAGAAGGTTGAACTTAAAGATTTTGCACGTACAGATTTAATCAAGTATGACAATCAAACAGAAGTGGATGAGACTCGTCTGACAGCTGTTCCTCAAGATCTCACGAATTACTACTTGAAGCTGACTTCTGCAGATCAAAAGACGACTTACTTGGCAGTGAAAGCCATCGAAGAAACAACGGTTGATGGCAAGGCGGTTTATAAGGTAACTGCAGAAGCGGACAATTTGGTTCAACGTGATGCCCAAAATCATTTTGCCCAAACCTATAGCTATTACATTGAGAAACCTAAGGCCAGTCAAGCCAATGTTTACTATGATTTTGCTGAGTTGGTCAATGCCATTCAAGCGAATCCATCTGGTGAATTTAGACTTGGCCAAAGCATGAGTGCTCGCCACGTCGTTCCAAACGGCAAATCATACATTACAACAGAATTTACTGGTAAGTTGCTCAGTGATGGTGACAAACGCTATGCCATCTATGATTTAGAGCACCCATTGTTTAATGTTATCAATGGCGGAACTATCAAGAACATCAACTTTGAAAATGTAGATATCAATCGCTCTGGTCAAAATCAAATCGCGACTCTTGGATTTAACCTTAAAAATAAAGGTCTGATTGAAGATGTTAAGGTGACTGGTTCGGTTACTGGTAACAATGACGTGGCTGGTATCGTCAATAAGATTGATGAAGATGGCAAAATTGAGAATGTCGCCTTTATCGGTAAGATTGACTCTGTCGGTAATAACTCGACAGTTGGTGGGATTGCTGGTTCAAACTACATGGGATTCGTCAACAGAGCCTATGTGGATGCGACTATTACAGCTCAAAATGCCAATGCAAGTATGCTGGTGCCATTTGTCACTTACATGCTTAACAGTTGGAAGTCAGGAACTAAGGCCAAGGTGACCAATTCGGTAGCCAAGGGTGTGCTTGATGTCAAAAACACACGAAATGTCGGTGGTATTGTCGCTAAGACATGGCCATACGGTGCTGTTCAAGACAACGTGACCTACGCCAAGGTTATCAAGGGCCAAGAAATCTTTGCTTCGAATGATGTCAATGATGAAGATGGTGGTCCTTATATCAAAGATCTCTTTGGTGTTGTTGGCTATAGTTCAGCCGAAGATGGTACTGGTAAAGATACTAAGAGTCCTAAAAAACTCAAACATTTGACCAAGGAAGAAGCTGACAAGCGTGTTGAAGGTTACAAGATTACAGCTGATACCTTTGTCAGCGAGCCATACGCGTTGAATACGCTTAATAACGCTTCTAGTCAAGTAGAGTTTGCCAATATTCAAGACTATAATCCAGAATACAAGCAGGCATACAAGAATATTGAGAAATTCCAGCCATTCTACAACAAGGATTATATTGTCTACCAAGCCAACAAACTGGCTAAAGACCATAACTTGAATACCAAAGAGGTGCTCTCAGTGACACCAATGAATGACAGTAATTTTGTCACTGACCTAAGCACTGCTAACAAGATTATTGTTCACTACGCTGATGGTACCAAAGACTACTTCAAGCTTTCAGAGAGTTCAGAAGGCTTGAGCAACGTTAAGGAATATACTGTCACTGATTTAGGAATCAAGTATACTCCTAACATCGTTCAAAAAGACCACTCAAGCCTTATCAATGGCATCGTTGATATCCTGAAACCGATTGAGTTGCAGTCTGATCCAATTTACCAAAAACTTGGTCGTACAGGTCCAAATAAGGTCAATGCTATCAAGAACCTCTTCTTGGAAGAAAGCTTTGAGGCTGTTAAGGCTAATTTGACGAACCTTGTGAGTAAGCTGGTTCAAAATGAAGATCACCAGCTTAACCAATCGCCTGCTGCCCAACAGATGATTCTTGACAAGGTTGAGAAAAATAAAGCGGCCCTCTTGCTAGGTTTGACCTACTTGAATCGTTATTACGGTGTGAAGTTTGATGATGTTAATATCAAAGAAATCATGCTCTTCAAACCAGATTTCTATGGTAAAAATGTGGATGTCCTTGACCGTTTGATTGAGATTGGCTCTAAAGAAAATAATATCAGTGGTTCAAGAACCTACGATGCCTTCGGTGAAGTTCTCGCCAAAAGTACCCTTTCTAGTGATCTCACCGACTTCCTCAACTACAACCGAAAACTCTTTACGACTATCGACAATATGAATGATTGGTTCATCGATGCTGCTAAGGATAAGGTCTACGTTGTAGAGAAGGCGTCTCAAAATGAAGGTGTTGGTGAGCATAAGTATCGTGTTTATGACAACCTTAGTCGTGGTCTCCACCGCAAGATGATTTTGCCTTTGTTGAACCTTGATAAGACAGAAATGTTCTTGATTTCTACCTATGACACCATGTCTTATGGAACAGCTAACAAGTACAACACAACTCTAGAGAAGTTGAAACCTGAGATTGATCTAGCGGCCCAACGTCAGATTAACTATCTTGATTTCTGGCAAAGATTGGCAGCAGATAATGTTAAAAACAAATTGTTCAAAGACATTGTCAATCCAATCTGGGAAGGTTTCTATGTCTGGGGTCATGGTTGGCCAGGTTGGCCAGAGCGCTACGGCCAATTCAAGAACAGTACAGAAGTCTATGCGCCAATCCGTGAAATCTATGGACCAGTCGGTGAGTACTACGGTGATAATGGAGCTATGGCTGGTGCTTATGCTGCCATCTACGACAATCCATATGATAATCGTGCCAAGGTTACTTACGTCATGTCTAACATGATTAGTGAGTATGGTGCTTCAGCCTTTACCCATGAAACGACTCATATCAATGACCGTATTGCCTACTTTGGAGGGTTTGGTCGTCGTGAAGGAACAGACGTCGAAGCCTATGCTCAAGGAATGTTGCAATCACCAGCTACTCAAGGTCACCAGGGTGAATACGGTGCTTTGGGACTTAACATGGCCTTCGAAAGAGAAAACGATGGTAACCAGTGGTACAACACCAATCCAAACAAGTTGAACTCTCGTGAAGCCATTGACCGTTACATGAAGGGCTACAATGATACCCTTATGCTTCTTGATTCACTTGAAGGAGAAGCAGTTCTCAGTCAAGGCAAGCAAGAGCTCAATAACGCATGGTTCAAGAAGGTCGATAAACAGCTACGAGGCAATAGTAAAAACCAATACGACAAGGTGCGTGCTCTAAGTGATAGCGAAAAGGCTATTAGCTTGACCTCTATTGATGACCTTGTGGATAATAACTTCATGACCAATCGTGGCCCTGGCAATGGTGTTTATAAACCTGAGGACTTCTCTTCTGCCTATGTTAATGTGCCTATGATGTCTGCGATTTATGGTGGTAATACCAGCGAGGGCTCTCCAGGTGCTATGTCCTTCAAGCACAACACCTTCAGACTTTGGGGTTACTATGGCTATGAAAAAGGCTTCCTAGGTTATGCGACCAACAAGTATAAACAAGAAGCTAAAGCGGCTGGTAAGAACACCCTTGGTGATGACTTTATCATTAACAAGATTTCTGATGGTCAGTTCAATACCCTAGAAGACTTCAAGAAGGCCTACTTCAAAGAAGTGAAAGCAAAAGCGTCACATGGTTTGACGACAGTTACGATTGATGGTACATCAGTAAGTTCTTACGATGATTTGTTAGCCTTGTTTAAAGCGGCAGTCGCCAAAGACGCTGCAAGTCTTAAAACAGATAATAATGGCAATAAATCTGTATCTACAAGCCATACGACAAAACTCAAAGAAGCTGTCTATAAGAAACTCCTACAAGAGACAGATAGTTTCACAAGTTCTATTTTCAAATAATAGATGAAAGAATCCCTTTTGGTAAATGCCAAAGGGATTTTTGAATCTGTTGGGAATGCGGGTAGTAGGAGCCTCTAGGTCAGTATTGGCAAGGGATTGAGAGAGATGTGGGGTAAGCTGTTAAAACATTTTCTTTTTGAAGGGAGAAAATTTTGTATTTTAATAAATATCACCAAAACTAAAAAATAGCGTTAGAGTGACGAAGGTTTTTAATAAAAGGCACTTTGATATAAAAGTATTTTAAAAATTATAAAACTGACAAAATAGGGAATTGTGCTAAATAAAAGCACGAACGTTTTGAAGTTTCAAAGGACTTAGATAAAAGTTTTAAATTAATATTTTCTAATAAAAGTTAAACTTTTACACAATTATTAGTATATATTTGACAATTTAATAATTATAGTATAAAATGGAAACTGTATATAAAGTAATTTGGATATTGAGGAAATTTATTATTATGAGAGATATGTTTAATAAACGCCAACGTTTTTCATTAAGAAAATACAGCTTTGGTGTAGCCTCTGTACTTTTGGGAGTTTCAATCTTCTCAAATGCACAGGGTGCCCAAGCTGATGAAACGGTAGCACCAACTACCGCAGGTATGGAAACAACTGCTGAGCCAGATGTCGTCGTGGAGCAATCAACGCCAACAACATCAGTAGCTCCAGCAACAACAGAAAACGCACCAAGTTCAGTCTCTACTGTGGCCTTGGCTAGTGAACAACCACAATCAGCAGCTCAAGACAGCCAAGCAGCTTCAACAACTAGTCAAACAGCAGCTAGTTCAGAAGTAGCTTCTCAGGCTGCATCACAAGCGAGCTCTGAGTCTGCAACAGCGACTGCTTCATCTGTAGCTACAAGTGCCCAAGCTCTTAGCTCAACAGCTGTAGCAGAAACTCCTGTTGCTGGTCAAGTATCAGCACAAACAAGTGCGGCTGCTTCAGTTGCGACTGCAGCAGAAACTGCAAGTGCAGAGTCTACAACTAACGCTGTAAATAGCGTCCTTAAAGTAGCGACTAGCGAGTTGGCCGTGACAAGCAGTGAATTGAATGCTGCTGAAGCAAGTCTTAACTCTGAAAATCTCATCAACGCTATGGGACTTGCGGTATCAAACCGTAGCCTTCGTACAGCAGATGCGGTTGCTGTTTTGACAAATGCTGGAGCAGGCTCAACAAACCCTGACTTGACAAACCTTGGCTACAAACTTGCCTTTTTGCCAGAGCGTCAACAATACTTTGTTAATATTGATTACATCAACCACCTCAAAGTTGGTCGTGATAACCGTGGAGTAATGAGACCTTATGACTACATTACAAACGGTAATTACATGGTTGTCGTTAACTACGCTAACCTTGGTATTATTGACTATGTTGATGAAGCAGGAAACAAGATCCCTGGATCTTCAACCTACCGTATCAATAACTCAACTGAAACAATCACAGCAAACGGTAAGACTTACAATAAAATCTACGATGCTGGTGTAACAGAACTTCCACCAGTACCAGCAGGATACCGCATCAAGTATGCATCTGCTGACAAATCTAAAGCTAATGCTTACGTAGATGTCTTGAAGTCAGAACGTCAATACGACTATAACAACGGTATTGCAACTATCCGTTCAGAACGTACTTGGGACCGTAACCAAAGCCGTGTCGTTGACCTTGTTCAATTTGCCAACGGTTCGCAAGGATTGGACGCTTCAATTGATGCCAATGGTGGTGGTCAATACCTAGCTCCAGGTTACCGTTACCACATTATCGTGGAAAAAGACACTAAAGATGTTACTAAAGCAACAAGTCAAACAGTGACATACACTGGTGCTGATACGAAGACACCAGCTGCCAACACTCAAAATGACTTTAGCTTCAATGGTAAAGAAGATCCTACAACTAATACAACAACTTGGACTGAAACGACTCACACTTATGGAACAGTTAAGACTCCAGTTGTTACTGGTTACTATGCTGATAAAGCTGTAGCAGGTGGTAAGACAGTTACTCCAGATGCACCAAATGCAACAGACACAGTGACATACAAAGCCTTTGGTAAATTTATCGCTGTGGATGAAAATGGAAATCCAATTCCAGGTGTATCAACAACTGCCTACACTAACGATCCTAATGATGCGACTAAGATGATTGCCATCGACAAGACGCTTCCAAGCATTCCTGGCTACACTGTTAAAGTTATCCCTGCATCACCATCAAATCCAGGTGAAGACACTCGTGTCGTTTACGTAGCAATCGTTAACGATGTGACTAAGGCGACCAAACAAACTGTAACTTTCCAAGGTGCTGGCGATAAAACACCAGCTGCAGATGTGAAATCTGACTATACCTTTGCAGGTAAGGATAACCAAGCGACTGGTAAGGTGACTTGGAACGAAACTAGCCATACTTACGGTACAGTTAAGGTTCCTGTTGTGAATGGCTACTTTGCCGATAAAGCCGTAGCAGGTGGTAAGACAGTTACTCCAGATGCTCCAGAAGCAACTGATACAGTAACCTACAAAGCCTTTGGTAAATTCGTCATTGTTGATGAAAATGGTAACCCAATTGCAGGTGTGTCTGATACTGCCTACATCAATGATCCTAACGATCCAACTAAGATGATTGCAGTTGACAAGAACTTGCCAACTATCCCAGGTTACACTGCTAAGGTAGTCCCTGCAACACCAGGTGACTTGTCTAGCGATACTAAGGTCGTTTACGTTAAGAATGACCAAAAAGCAAGTGTTGTATACCGTGATGAAACAAGTGGTTCAACCCTTGAAACTGTTGCTGTGGCTGGTAAGTCTGGCGAAGCGGTTAACTATTCAACTGCTGAACGTATCAAACATTATCAAGACCTTGGCTATGTCCTTGTAACAGATGGTTACCCAGCTGGTGCAACATTCGACTTGGACAGCACAGTTGACCAAGCTTGGACAGTAAGCTTCAAACGTGTAGCACTTGACTTTAATCCAGACAATGCTCACGAACCAGGAACACCAATCTATCCTAACCAACCAAACGGTCCAAAATGGCCAGCTAAGGATGCTTACCTTAAAGATGTGACATACACTGTTCACTATGCAAGCAAAGATAGCAATGCTAAATTGCCAGCAGACAGTGTTCAGAAAGCACAATGGAAACGTTCATTGACGCTTGACTCTGTAACAGGTGATATTCTTACTGCAGGTGAATGGAAGGCAGATAAGACTAAGTTTGATATCGTGATTACACCAATGGTAAACGGTTACTTCGCAGATAAAGGTCGTGTGGCTTCTCAAGATGTCACTATGGACAGCAAGGTTGAGACTGTTACTTACACTAAATTCGGTAAGATTATTGCCGTTGATGAAAAAGGTAATCCAATTCCAGGTGTTGAAGCAGTTACTTACACAAATGATCCTAACGATCCAACTAAGGCTGCTATGACTCTTGTTCCTGAAGTGAAAGGTTACAAGGCTGATAAGACTGGTGTGACACCAAGCAACCCTGGTGAAGATACAAAGGTTGTTTACAAGGTGGTTAATGCAGAACCTGCTAAACCGGCAGTTAACAAAGAAGTTGGTACTATCGTTGTTATCTACCGTGACGAGTATGGTAACCAAATCAAGATGCCACTTGTGATCACTAACTCTGTTGGTTCAGAAGTTAATGTTCATGGTGATCGTTACATCTACCGTAACGGTGTGAAATATGAATTGATCCGTCAAGAAGGTAAATCTACAGACAAGATGACAGAAGGTCAAACAGTCGTAACTTACATCTACCGTAAGGTCGAAGATGGCTCAACACCTTCAAATGGCAATGGTGGTCAATCTGGAAGCTCAACTTCTAAAGCTGTAAAAGCAACTTCAAACGGTTCTAAAGGATCTAAGGGTTCTGGATCTGGATCAGCAGCTGATGGCGCTTCAGACGGTAAAGGTTCAGATAAGAAGAAATCTGGAAATAAAGATGGTAAGAAGGCAGATGGTTCTGATAAAGCTAAAGAAGGCGATGAACAATTGCCAGTAACAGGTGAGTCAGATAATAACCTTGCAGCAATGGGTGTTGTTGTCATGGGACTCATGTCAGGACTTGCGGCTATGAATCGTCGTAAAAACCAAGACTAAGATTTCCACACCTTATCTCTCATAAAATCCAAAAATAAAATCTCTCTCGAGTGTGATTGCTCGGGAGAGATTTTTTGTTTGTGGATAAAATTCACGGAATCTCCCAAGGTTTGTGAATCTTTTAAGCAGTATTTAGCTTGATAAGGTACAATAGAGTAAGACAAAACGAATGAGGAGACTGTCATGAAGTTTTTACATACGTCAGATTGGCATGTGGGGCGAACCCTCAATGGCTGGTCTTTGTTGGAGGAGCAGGCGTGGGCCTTTCAACAGATTGTGGATTTGGCTATTAGCGAAAAAGTGGATGGGGTTATCATTGCGGGAGACCTCTATGACCGTGCGGTGCCCCCTGTGGATGCGATTAAGCTTTTTAATAAGACCTTGGCCCGCTTAGTACTGGAGAAACAGATTCCTGTCTATGCTATCAGTGGTAATCATGATGGAGCTGAACGTTTGCATTTTGGGCGTGACTTCTTTCAACCTCAGGGCCTTCATTTAAGCACACGTTTGGAGGAGGCTTTTGAGCCTATTGAGTTGGAGGATTGCCAGATTTTCCTGCTGCCTTTTATCGATCCTATTGATGCTCGTATTTACTATAAGGACGATGAGGATAAGGAAATTCAGGGGATTTGTGATGCCTTGGGCTACATTATTGAAGATATGGAAAAAGCATTTGATCCTGAAAAAGCCCATATTTTGGTGACGCATTTTGCGGTTTCTAAGAAGGATGATAGCGATGGTCAAAGTCTACGGGAATTGATGTTGTCTGAAACTAGCAATACGGTAGGTGGCCTTACCAATGTGACCAGTGACCTTTTCAAGGCTTTCGATTATGTGGCCTTAGGGCATATCCATACGCGTTTTGCCAGTCCGACCAAGCGCGTGCAATATTCAGGCAGTCCAATCGCCTTTAATGTCAAGGAAGCCAAGCGTAAGGAAGAAAAGGGTGTCTATATTCTTGAATTGGATGCGTCTGGTGATTTGTCTCAGACCTTCCATCCTCTAGAGGTCAGACGGCCGATTGTGGTTTTACAGGCGCCTTTTGAAACCTTGATGTCACCTGAATTTTATAAGGAGCAACCTTGTCAAAAGGCCTGGTTTGCCTTTGATATTCAATTGTCCAGCCGTAAGGAATTAGAGGGCATCAATGTGCGTGCCCGTCTGGAAGAGATTTATGGGACAGATATTGTAGAAATCACTTTCAGTCGTTTGGGTGATGTCAGGGAAGAAAGCCTGACCGTCGATCAGCACTTAAAAGATTTGGAAATGCAGTCGCCACAGGAAATTGTCTCTGATTTTTACCAGACAGTGACTGGGGGCGACGTCTTATCTGAGAGACAAACAGCCCTTGTGGAAAGCATTTTTGAGGAGATTGAGAGGAGTCGACAATGAGACCAGTCCAGTTAGAATTGACCAATTTTGGACCTTATCGTAAGGAAGTCATCAATTTCACCCAGTTTGACCATGCTCCCCTCTTTTTGATTGGTGGTGACACAGGGGCTGGTAAGAGTACTCTCTTTGACGCTATGACAGTGGCTTTATTTGCGACGACCAGTGGTGATCGTAATGTTGAGGAGATGCGGTCGACCTTTGCTGGTCCAGAGGATGATTTGACCAAGGTGACTTTTTACTTCCAACAAGGCAACCACCTTTATCGCATTGAGCGAGTTCTCCAGCAGGAGAGAGCCAAGCGGGGTGGTGGTACGACCATTCAAAAAGCAACGGCTTCACTGGTTATTGTGGATAAAATTGGTGGTCAGGAAATTGAAAAGCTTGGGGATAAAATCAAGGAAGTGAGTGACCAGATTGAGCAGATTTTGGGTCTCAATGCCGAGCAGTTCAAACAGATTATTCTCCTTCCGCAAAATGATTTCAGTCGTTTCTTGAAAGAAGATTCCAAGACCAAGACTCAAATTTTGAAGAAAATCTTTGGAACGGGTATCTTTGACCGTTTTCAAAAGAGTTTGGAAGAGCGTCTTCGCCAGAGCAACAAAGATATGGAGAAGCGTCAAGCTCAGCTAGATGGCCATTTTACCAGTCGGGTTTGGTCTGAGGAAGAATTAGCTGTCTTAGCCCAAACACCGGCCTCTGAAAAATTGGCACGTCTTGAAGACCTTTTGGCACAACGTCAAGATAATCTTAAAGAGCAGAAAAGTATCTTGAAGGATGCCCATGAGGACTTGGCTAAGCTACAAAAGAGCTTGCAAAGTGCTCAAGATGTGGCAAAGATTTTCCAAGAATTGGAGCAAGCCAAGGAGCGTTACCGTCTAGAAATTGAGGAAGGGGCTCAGGAACAGGCAGAAGCGAAATCGCATCTGGAGGAATTACAGTTTGCCCAAGGGTTGCAGGAAACCATCAGCAGCTTGAAGCAGTATCAGAAGCAGTTGTTGCAATTAGAACAGGACCTTGTGATTGCTCAGGAAGCACTAAGTGATCAGGAGCAGGCTTTTAAGGAAGTCCAGGCTCAAAAAGAGGCGTTTGCAACCCAATCTGAGGATTTTCTTCAAAAAGAAGAGAAAATGGAAGCATGGAAAGAGGCTATTATCTATGCCCAGAGTCTTGCTCAAGAGCAGGAAAAAATCAAACGGTCCAGTGCTAACTACAAGCAGTTGGAGGAAAACTATCAGCAGGCTTCGAAAGAGATTGAGACTCTTAACAAGTCCTTGTCAGATTTGGAGGCCAATCGTCTTGGTTTAGAGAGTTTGCATGAGGCTGAAAAACTCCTCCAGTCTGTGGGCTACAGTGTGGATAAGCAACTGGCTCAGGATCTTAAAGAAATAGAGGGCTTGAATCAGGAGTTGGCAAAGACCGAAAAGCGTCATCAAACCTTATCTTTGGATAGTGACCAAGCTCAAGAAATCTTAAATGAATTGGAAGAGAAGTTAAGAACGACTTTGGCTTCACGTCGTCAGCTCATGATTGCCCAGTTGCAGGCAGAATTAGAGGATGGACAGCCCTGTATGGTCTGTGGTTCCTTGGAACATCCTAAGGTCGATGGGACACAGGTTGATGAAGCGGCCTTGAAGGATCTCATGGACCAGGTGGAGGAACTTCAAGCTCAAAAAGAAAAGCAAGTCGCTACCTTGTCAAATCGCCAGGCTACCTTGAGTGAAGTTGAGACTAAGCGCCAAGATATGCTTGAGCAAGTGGCTAAAGTTAAGTTAACTCTTGAAAAACACTATCAAGAACTCGAAGAGCAAGTTAAGGGACAGTTTGATTTTGATTTTTCAGAGGACTATGGAGCTGACCGTGGACAAGCCTTGTTGAGTGCTGTTGAGAAGCATTATCAAGAACTCCAAAAACGCTATGAGAAGGAAGAGGCAGACCGTGTCCATTATCAAAATGAGTTAGGACGAGCTCAGGAAAAAGCGACAGATTTGGCTAAGAGCTATCAAGAGGCCAAGGCAGCTCTCGACCAAGCTAAGGAGCGCTTAAAAGATTTGCAGGTAGCTCATCCGGAACTGGAGTCTGTAGAGGTTTATCAAGAACGGATTTCCCTTGCGAAGCAGGAGTTGGACCTCTACAATAAGCAGATTAAGGAAAATAGTGAAGCCTACAACCAACTTCATGCCGACATTCAAGGCATCAAGGGGCAACTTGAGAGCTTGACCAAGTCTAAAGAAAAGACCAGCCAAGAAACGAAGCGTCTATTGGCTGAATTAAATCAAAGTCTTAAGGCTGAAGGGGCGCTCACCAATGACCTAGAACAAATCCAGCTTTGGCTGCTTGAAGTGAACAAGCAAGCTATTCCTAAGCTTCAGGCTCAATTGACAAGTTACCAAACCCTTAAACAAGAATTGCAGACCCAGATTAGTAAGGACAAAGAGCTTCTCCAAAATCATGAAAAACCAGATTTGGCCGCTTTAACACAAGAGGTTCAAACCAGTCAGGAAAGCTATGATAAGCAACTGGCTCAGGTGTCTGTCATGGAGAAGGGACTTAAGGATGCGACGGCTACCTACCAAGCCGCCAAAACCCTTCAAGACAGTAATCAAGAGGCTTTTAAAGCTCACCAAGAACTCAGTGATTTGGTTAAGGTAGTCAAGGGAGAAAATACTGCTCTGACTGGTCGTCTCAATCTTGAGGTCTATGTTATCCGTCAGTATTTCCAACAAATCTTGGATTATGCGAATGCCAACTACATCGGACTATTAACGGATAACCGCTATTCCTTTGTCTTGAGCGAGGAAGGACGTAGGGCGCGTGATCACTTTGGTTTGGATATCAACGTCTATGACCAGTTGACAGGTAGTGAACGCTCCGTTAAATCCTTGTCTGGTGGTGAAACCTTTATCGCCGCACTGGCCATTGCCCTATCCCTCTCAGAAGTTGTCCAAAATACCAGCAAGGGTGCTGTCGTTGAGGCACTTTTCATCGACGAAGGTTTCGGTTCGCTAGATAAGGAAGCCCTCACCAAGGCTATCTCTGTCCTAGAACAAATCGGAGAAAACCGCATGGTCGGAGTCATCAGCCACGTGGACGACATGAAAGAAGGCATCGCTCAACAACTGGCCATCATCAAGTCACACGATGGTAGCAGCCGCATTAAAATTGTGGATAAGGGGTAGGAGAAATCGAGAGTTTAAGAGACCTCACTCAAAACCTTTAAGCATTCTAAGAGATAGTTCCTCATCAGGGCTATCTCTTTTTCTATTCTCTTTTTTGAAGCTTTTTAACTGTCAGTTTTTTCTGAAAATAAAAGGAAATTAGTTTGAAAAAAACCTCTCATAAAAAAGCTAATCTATTAGAAAATTAAGTGATACTATGGTATAATTTAATATGGTTAAGTCTCGATAAAAGCAAGGAAAAAAGTGTATAGAGTATGTTTTAGGTCCCTATCTCTTGCGACCTAAAAGTTGTTATTAAACTCTTAGAGTGTTTCTGGAAAGCTTATGTCGGTTTGAGACAGGAAAAGAAAAAATTGTACTAGCTAGAAAAAAATAAGAAATAAAAAATGACAGAAAAAATTTCCGTAATTATTCCCGTTTACAATGTGGAAAATCAACTCCAGACCTGTCTAGACAGTGTCCTGGGGCAGACCTATCAAAATCTTGAAATCATCCTTATCAATTATGGCTCAATAGATGACAGTGATGCCATTTGCCGTAGCTATGCTGCTAGGGATTCTCGCATTCTCTATTTCAAAAAGGATAATGGAGGGCTTTCAGATGCTCGCCATATTGGTATTCGTCAGGCTAAGGGAGCTTACGTCACTTATGTGGATGCTGAGGATTGGGTAGAGCCAACTTATCTGGAGGAGCTCTATCAGGCGCTTCAGGCTCACAAGGCAGATATGGCAGTAGCCAATTACAGTGTTTATAAGGAATCGGAAGATCGCTTTTATTTTTATATCAAGGATGAAGATTATTACGAGCAGGTGTATTCACCCGCCCAGATTATTGATGGGCTCTTTGAAGAAACCAATAACATTAACATCGCCTTGATTTCTGCGACAGGTAAACTCTACAAACGTTCCTTGTTTAATGACTTGCTTTTCCCAAAAGAGCATGCAGGGGAGGATGGCTTTTTCAACCTTAAAGCTTATCTCATGAGTGAGCGTACGGTTTACCTTAATAAGGGACTTTATGTTTACCGTGAGAGTCCAGAGATGCCATCAGCGACTTGGATGCAAGACTGGATGATGACCTTAGTTTATGCCATGGAGGAGCGCTTGGCTATTGTTGCTAGCCATGGTTTCCCTCTGGAAAAATACATGGTTACCTACCGTCAGATGCTAGAGGCTTGTTTGAAAAATGTAGAGGAGCAAGGTCTCACAGATTCTGATGCCTACCGCTCCATTCAGGAAAAATTCCAGGTCTTGAGTTTGGCCCCTCAACGTTATGAGACTAAGAAACGTGCCATTGTTCTAGCAGCTAACTATGCTTATGTTGACCAAGTGCTTACGACCATCAAATCTATCGTTTTCCATCATCGCAATATTCGTTTTTACTTGATTAACGATGATTTTTCTCAAGAGTGGTTTAGAGGACTTAACCGTCATCTGGCTGCTTTTGGTAGTGAAGTGATTAACTGTCGTGTGGATAGTAGTCAGATCAAGCAATACAAGACTAATAGCAACTATGCTAGCTATCTTCGCTATTTTGTGGCGGACTTTGTGTCTGAGGAACGAGCTCTCTATTTGGATAGTGACATGGTGGTTACAGGTTCTCTAGAAGATCTCTTTACCCTTGATTTAAAAGGTCGCCCTTTGGCTGCTGTGCGTGATTATGCCATTCAGGTTCAAGACCGTCAGGCAATGTTTGATGCAGGTTTCATGGTGATTGATACAGCTTATTGGAAACAGTACAATATGAGACGCCACTTGATTGACATGACCAGCGAATGGCATGATAAGGTTCCATTTGCGGAGCAGTCCATTCTAAATATGGTCTTCCGTAACAACTGGTTGCCTTTGTCTTTTGATAACAATTATGCGGTCACCAAGTCTAGTCTAGCCGGTTTCCATTTGCCAAATGGTCAAGACTATCCTAAGGTTCTGCATTATGCCTCACACCGTAAGCCTTGGTTGCCTTTAGCCTGCCAAGCCTATCGTGAGGTCTGGTGGTTCTATGCTCAAATGGATTGGTCAGGGGTCGCTGAAAATGCTGCCTTATCACCACTTTCAGAGGACATGATTTATCCTAAGGGTCGTCCATTCACTTGTTTGGTCTACACCAACATTTCGGAAATACCGCATTTGACGGATCTTATCTCGGCTCTTCCTAAGGTACAGTTTAAAATTGCCTCTCGTCAGCATGTGACAGATAAACTGGCCCAATTGATTACCTATCCAAATGTGACGGTTTACTCAGCCATTGCAGGTTTAAATGGGCTAGATTTGGAATTGGTACGAACAAGCGACTTGCTTTTGGATATCAATCCAGGAAGAAAGGTAGTGGAGATTCTTGATGCTTTTAGGTTTGAAAATAAACCGATTTTAGGGTTTGAGGACCTCAAGTCAACCAAGCATAACCAACAAACCTACTCAAGAGATCGTTGGAAAGAGATGGCTGAGACCATTCGCCAAATGCGTAAAAAGAGCCTGTAATCCTTTGGCTGGATAAGTAGGCTGAAATTGCGTCTCTGTCTCGTTTCAATCGAAATAACATCAGCCTGTCTAGGGGCAGGAAATAGGAGTAATAGTGAAAAAAATTAGTCAATCGATAATCACCAAACGTGTCTTATGGACCCTCTTTTTCCTCTTTATTTATTGTTTGGGAAATCAATTGGTTCTACCGTTTGTAGATTTGAAAAATGCAAATATCTTTGGGGGAGCCATCGGTTCCTTGGCTTTCTCTAGTGCCATGATGGGTGGAAACCTCAGGTCCATGTCTCTTTTTTCAGTGGGCTTGTCGCCCTGGATGTCGGCCATGATTCTCTGGCAGATGTTTTCTTTCTCTAAGAAAATGGGCTTGAAAAATCTTCCCATTGAGATTCAGGACCGTAGACGCATGTATTTGGCCCTGGGGATTGCCATTGTTCAATCTTTGGCAGTATCCTTGAATTTACCTATCGTTTCAGGGGTTAATGCTAGTCTCGCTATTTTCATGAATACCATTTTATTGATTGCCGGTACCTTTTTCTTGGTTTGGTTATCAGACCTCAACTCCCTCTTTGGGATTGGGGGCTCCATTGTCATCTTGATGGCAAGTATGATGGCCAATCTGCCTTATCAAATCATGGATAGTATTGAAAAATTAGGTATTGGTTGGAATGTCTTGCTTCCTCTGATTCTGTTCAGTTTGATTTTCCTCTATGTTTCAGGGGTTGTGCAGAGGGCTAGATACCGTATCTCAATCAATAAAATCAATATTCATAACCGCTTCAAACAGTATTCTTACTTGGATATTATGTTGAATCCAGCCGGGGGGATGCCCTTCATGTATGCCATGTCCCTGGTCAGCATTCCGCAGTACGTCTTTATGCTGATTCAATTTATCCATCCTGAAAACAAGTGGACCAGTGGTGCTATCAAGGCATTGACGGTCGGTCAACCTCTTTGGTTGGTTGTTTATCTGGTTATGCTCTTCGTTCTAGGATTAGCCTTTGCCTTTGTTAATGTCTCTGGTGAGCAAATCTCTGAGCGTATGCGCAAGTCAGGTGAGTACATCTACGGCGTTTATCCAGGACAAGAAACCAGTGCTTATATCAACCATTTGGTGCTTAGACTTGGTTTCATCGGTGCCCTTTACATGCTCTTTATGGCAGGTGCTCCGATGCTGATTATCTTGGTCAATCCAGATTACCTGCAATTGAGTATGATTCCTGGGACGTTCTTGATTTTTAGCGGTATGATTTACAACGTTAACGAGGAAATGAAAGCCTTGAAGCTTAACACTTCCTACACCCCACTTTTTGAAAATGTATAATATCTCACCCCTCGTGGGGTTGAGAGGCAGGCTGGTGATGCGTGATCGGTCTGCCCCTCAATCTCAAGTATTGTGATGAAAAGACAATGAAGGAGAACTCATGTATTATTTTATTCCAGCTTGGTATGGACAGACGGACGAATTTTGGAAGACGGCCATTGATCCTTGGTACCGTATCCGCCAAAAAATCGAATTTGATGACAGCTTGCACCAAGTTCGTATTTTTCAGGATGAGGATTTAGCTCCTCAGCTTTTGCTTTTGGCCTACCAACCGCATTTGCGTTATTTCCTGCATCGTCATGATGTCTTGGAAGTTGGCTATACGGCTATTTTTGACTTAATTCAGGGTATCACTAATGAAGATATGAAAAACCTTCAGGTGACAGACCTGGAATGGCCAGAAGGGTCTACCTTTGTTCACACACCATTTGCTATCGTGGTGCAATGCCAACACAAGCGTTATGCCGAGATTGAGTTCGGTTCAGAAGGCTTTATTGGTATGATTCGCTACTATAAGGATGAGCAAATCATTCGTGAAGACATCTATGATGACCGCGGCTTTATTTCAAGTAGCCTTTATTATGAAGATGGACAACCAAGCTATCGAAACTACCTCAATGCCAAGGGAGTTTGGCAGCTTTGTCATTTCTTTGATGGTCGTGGGATTGTAGCCAATCCTCGTACGGAAGGTCGTTTTAATAAGAGTTACTACGGTGACCTTTCAGAAGTTATCTGGGAATTTTTGACTAAATTCTTGGAAGAAAAGGTAGAAGCAGAGGACCGCTTTGTTATCGCCTCAGATTTGCGCCATAACAAACACCTCTTTGACCACTTGCCAGCAGCCAACACTAAGATTTTGACTTGGTTCGCAGAACGTAATCAGGACGATAGTATTGACAGCTATGCAGCCTTTCTGCCACAAGTGGACTTGTTGATTGCTGATCGTTACGATTACTTGGAGCAACTTCAGGTTGCCTATCCAGAAGAGGCTAAGAAACTCAAACACATGGCTTCCTTCGATACTCGTTTGGCTTTGGGAACCAGTCAACGTGTCAAAGAGTCTAAGATCTTCTATCAGGTTGACTTTGACCAATTGGATTTAGAGGCTATTTATCAGGTACTGGCTTTTGTGGCTAAGTATCCAAAGACACAGGTTGAGTTTGGGGCTTTTAATGCCAATCCAGAGCAACTTGGTAGCCTGCAAAATCAAGTGGAAAAAATGATTGAAGAACGATTGAGTCCAGAAGCCTTTGAAGAGGTTGTCGAAAGTAGTGGTGCAGAAAATAAATTGGAAGAAAATAATGAAATCGTAAGCCGATTTTCTTTCCAAGACCTGCGTGACGAGACTGCCCTTATCAAGGCCCTTCAGTTTACACGACTCATTGTCGACTTGAGCAAGGAGCCTAATCGTTATACACAAATTGCAGGGATTAGTGCTGGTATTCCACAAATTAACCGTGTGGCGTCTGAGTATGTGACCCACCAAGAAAATGGTTATATCTTGAAGCACTTGTCCGATTTTGAAAAAGGGGCTTACTACTATTTGGGACAGTTGAACAACTGGAACCGTTCCCTTATCTACTCAATTGAGAAAATTAAGGAAAACACAGGAGACCGTTTGGTACAAAAATGGGAAAATTGGTTGAAGGAGGAGCAGAATGACCAAGGATAATCGCCTGAAAATACTACAAGTTGGACCATCCAACTGGTCAGAAATTCAGGAAATTCCTGAAAATATGAAATGGTATTATTGCAATCTTGGTCAGCTTGAGACCTTGCAAGAAACCATCGAAGAAGACGAAATCAAGACTTTCACAGCTGTCATTGTGGACAGTCTTGCAGGTCTTGAGGAATTGATGGCTATTAAAGAGCATTTGATTCCTCACACTATTTTCTTTGATCAAACGATTGAAGTGACAGATGAGATACTTGCTCAGTTCATCAAGGAAATGTGTGCTGTGCCGACTGATTTTTCAAATCAAGGACAGTTGCTCTTTACCCTTTCAAAAGCGCTCTTTTCAGGGCAGTACGGGGATAAGATGTTTCCTTTCACGACCCAGGTTAACCCAAATTTTACTGGCCAAGTGACCTACCATGGTTATGAAAATGTCATTTTAAAAGGTGATTATGGTCAAGATTTCAGTCCTGTCTTGGACTGGACCTATAATGTCAGAGCCAGCAAGGAAAATCCTATCGAGCTTTGGTTGGAATTCGAAAAAGAGGAGACTTGCGAGTGTCGCTTGATTCTCAATCTTTTGCCAGAAGGTTCGGTCGCAGGTATTTTCAAGACCTATATCGTTTCAGAAGAAGAAATGCGTAAGGGAGCCATTGTCCTCGATGAAGACACGACCTTCCTCCTGTCTGCTAGTCTTGAGATGAAAGGCCAAGGCCAGATTACAATCGGTGGGCTCCACCAACGTTTGACCCGTTTCCAATTCGGGAAATTTGTACTTGGTGGTGGCATTCTCCACGATAGCAAGCGTCAGGAAATCAACTATTTCTTTTATCCTGGGGACTTCAAGCCACCTTTGTCAGTTTACTTCTCAGGTTTCCGTCCTGCCGAAGGTTTCGAAGGTTTCGGAATGATGAAGGGGATGGGAACGCCATTCTTGCTCTTTTCAGACCCTCGTCTCCAAGGGGGAGCCTTCTACATGGGAACTGAAGAACTTGAAAATAGCATCAAAGACACCATCCAACATTACTTGGACTACCTAGGTTTTGACAATAGTCAGCTCATTCTCTCAGGAATGTCCATGGGAACCTTCCCATCAATGTACTACGGTGCGGACTTTGAGCCTCATGCCATCATCATGTCTAAGCCTCTAGCCAATGTTGGTACTATTGGTAATCGTGCCAGACTTTTGGCACCAGAGGTCTTTCCAACAGGGATTGATGTCTTGCATTTGCAGACAGGTCGCTTGGACAATGAAGGTGTCGAGGCCCTTAACCAGAAGTTCTGGGATAAATTTGAAAAAGCAGACTTCTCAAATACAACTTTTGGTCTTTCCTACATGAAAGACGAGGATATGGATCCGACGGCCTACGAGGACATTACCAAGTCTCTCTATTATTCGGGGGCTAAGATTCTCAGCAAGGGAACGTCAGGTCGACACAACGATGATTCTTATACGGCGACAACTTGGTTTGTTAATTTTTACCGTATGATTTTAGAAAATGATTTTGGAAGGAAGGAGTAAGAATGTTCAGAAACAAGAAATCAGAAATCTTGTGGGGCTTAAACCACAAAGCCTACATGTATGGCTCAAAAATTGTTAAACGCCAAGATGGTTCTGTGCAATTTTACAATCCTTTGGTGCCATCAGGAACGGAAATCCAGTCTTGGGTGGCCATCCAAAACTACCAAGCTGGTCGTACTCAGCCTGCCCTCCCACTTTTGAAAAAGGGGCACAGTTATGATTTGACGGCCAATCTCGAAGCTGTCCCAACAGGCTCAGTCTTTTTGAAAGTCAGCTTTTTGGACCGTTATGACAATGAAATCAAACAGCTCATTGAAAAAAGTACCCACATGACCTTCGTATACCCTCACGAGGCCTATACCTACCGTATTTCCCTCTTGAGTGCTGGGGTCAAAGAGCTGGATTTCTACAACTTAAAACTGGAAGAAACAGGAGAAGAACATGTTTAAACAACTGAATCCTATTCTCCCTGTTAAGGAGATACTCAAGGAAATTAACGGCCTAGCCGATGAAATGGCTGGTTTGAGCAACCTTGAGTTGAAAAATAAAACGCAGGAATTTAAGGAGCGTTTGGCTCAAGGAGAAAGCTTGGACGACCTCCTGCCTGAAGCCTTTGCGGTTGTTCGTGAAGCGGATAAGCGTGTGCTAGGCATGTTCCCTTATGATGTTCAGGTCATGGGAGGCATTGTCATGCACCAAGGCCATATCGCTGAGATGAATACCGGTGAGGGTAAGACTTTGACGGCTACCATGCCAGTCTACCTTAATGCCTTGTCAGGTGAAGGGGCTATCCTTGTTACGACAAATGAATACTTGGCTATCCGTGACGCCGAAGAAATGGGTCAGGTCTATGAGTTCCTAGGGTTGTCGATTGGTGTTCCCTGTGTGGAAGGCAGCAATGAGATGGAACCAGCAGAAAAGCGTGCCATTTATCAATCAGACATCGTTTACACGACCAATTCTAGCTTAGGCTTTGACTATTTGATTGATAACCTTGCTTCTAACCAAGACGGGAAATACATGCGTCCCTTCAACTATGCTATCGTCGATGAGGTGGATTCTGTCCTCCTTGATAGTGCCCAGACGCCTTTGATTATCTCTGGTGCGCCCCGTGTTCAGTCTAATTACTATGGGATGATGGATACGCTTATGACCACCTTGGTCGAGGGTGAAGACTATATTTTCAAAGAAGAAAAAGGTGAAGTCTGGTTGACTACTAAAGGGGCTAAGGCTGCTGAAAATTACCTTGGTATCGGCAACCTCTACGATGAGGAAAACAGCACCTTTGCCCGTCACCTGCTCTTTTCACTTCGTGCCCACTTGCTCTATAAAAAGGACAAGGACTACATCATTCGTGATGGCAAGAAGGGGCCTGAAGTGGTACTTCTTGATAAATCGACAGGTCGTCTCTTGGAATTGACCAAGCTCCAAGGTGGACTCCACCAAGCCATCGAAGCCAAGGAATTAGTGGCCTTGTCACAAGAAACCAGAGCCATGGCTTCGATCACCTACCAAAGTCTCTTTAAAAAATTCAAGAAAATTTCAGGGATGACTGGTACGGGTAAGGTTGCGGAAAAAGAATTTCTCGATACCTACGGTATGAAGGTTATTCAAATCCCAACCAACCGTAAGAAACAACGTATCGACTACCCAGATAAGATTTATGCGACCCTACCAGAGAAGGTCTTTGCCTCTTTAGAGTATGTTAAACATTATCATGAAAAAGGCAATCCAATCTTGATTTTCGTTGGTTCGGTGGAAATGTCAGAGCTTTATTCTTCTTTGCTTTTGCGTGAAGGGATTGCTCATAACCTCCTAAATGCCAATAATGCACCCCGTGAGGCTGAGATGATTGCTGAGTCTGGACAAATGGGTGCCGTGACGGTTGCGACTTCGATGGCCGGACGTGGAACAGATATCAAGCTCGGTAAGGGTGTGGCTGAACTCGGTGGTTTGGTCGTTATCGGTACCGAACGTATGGAAAGTCAGCGTATTGACCTGCAAATCCGTGGCCGTTCTGGACGTCAGGGTGACCCTGGTATGTCTAAATTCTTTGTCTCCCTTGAAGATGACGTGATTAAAAAATACGGTCCATCTTGGGTCCATCGTACTTACAAAGAATACGCCATTAGTGATCACATCGAGCCTAAAGAATTGACAGGCCGTAAGTATCGTAAATTGGTTGAAAAAGCCCAAGAAGCCAGTGAAAGTTCTGGTCGTACCTCACGTCGTCAGACCCTTGAGTTCGCAGAAAGTATGAACATCCAGCGTGAGATGATCTACGCACAACGTGACCGCCTCATCTATCACAATCAAGGTTTAGATACTGTTATCGACGAGGTTCTTGATGACTTTATCGACCAGGCTATGGCTGAGGAAGATTTCTCAAAAGCGGAAAATCTTTACCACTTTATCTTGCGTAATATCAGCTTCCGCATCAATGAAATCCCTAAGGATTTGGACCTCAACAATCGTGAGGAAGTCTTGGAACTCATCTACCAGTTTGCCTATCGTGAACTTGATGCTAAAAAGCAAGAGTTGAAAACCAAGGAACTAAACGAGTATTTTCAACGCCTATCTATGCTTAAGGCTGTGGATGACAACTGGGTGGAGCAGGTAGACTATCTGCAACAACTTCAAATGGCTATTGGTAGCCAACAACTCAGTCAAAAGAACCCGATTGTCGAATATTACCAAGAGGCTTACAAGGGCTTTGAAGCCATGAAACGTCAAATCAGAAAGGATATGGTTCGTAATCTTCTCCTTAGTCAGGTGCAAGTCACTAAAAAAGGAGATATCATCAGCCATTTCCCATAAAATAAGGAAATTATGACAGTATATAACATTAATTTAGGTATCGGTTGGGCCAGCAGTGGTGTCGAATATGCCCAGGCCTATCGTGCCAAGATTTTCAGGGAAATGGGACAAGAAGCAAAATTTGTCTTTATGGACCTCATCCTTGGAGATAATATCGAGCATATGACTAGTAAGATTGGTTTTGAAGATGACGAAATCATCTGGCTCCATAGCTATTTCACAGATGTTAAAATTGCGCCATCAACCATTAGCCTAGCGGAAATCGAGGCCGTCTTACCTGCCAATCCTGAGCGCAAGGAAGTAGCTGGCCGCCTCATTCGTTACCATTATCCACAAGATGATATGGTGGTGGCATGTAACCTTCGTGCGATGGACAAAGATGCCGTGGAAACCGTGAGCTACTTTGTCAATGACAAACTCTTGCGCAAGGACTTTTACTCTTACACTCGTTATTGCAGTGAGTATTCTGCGCCTAAGGACAATCAAGCCAAGGTTTACCAACGTCGTTTTTATAACGAAGATGGGTCTACAGCCTATGACATGATTGTAGGAGACAATAATCAGGATATCTATCGTTTCCCTGATCAGGTTCTCTATGGTAAGCAAGAATTTCTTCGCTATTTCTTCAAACGTCTGGCCCTAACCAAGGATGATGTGGTCATTTTGGACCGTGAAACAGGTATTGGTCAGTTGGTCTTTGAAGAAGCACAGGCTGCTCGCCTAGGTGTCGTTGTTCATGCGGAGCATTTTAGTGTCAATCAAACTGATGACAACTACATTCTCTGGAATAACTATTACGAGTACCAATTTACCAATGCGGACAAGGTTGATTTCTTTATCGTGGCGACTGATCGTCAGAAGGAAATCTTACAGGAACAATTCCGTCGCTACACCAACCATGATCCAAAGATTTACACCATACCGGTGGGAAGTCTGCCTGAATTGGTTGGACAAGACAAGCCACGTAAACCATTCTCAATGATTACGGCCTCACGTTTGGCTCAGGAAAAACACATTGACTGGTTAGTTCGTGCGGTGATCGAGGTTCATAAGACCCTGCCAGATATCACTTTTGATATCTACGGTAGTGGTAGTATGGATGCCAAGTTGCGTGAGATTATTGTCGAAGCACAAGCTGGCGACTATATCCGACTCATGGGCCACGCTGATTTAACTGACATTTATAGCCAGTACGAGGTCTATCTGACAGCTTCAACCAGCGAAGGTTTTGGACTTACTCTTATGGAGGCGGTTGGCTCAGGTCTTCCGATGATTGGGTTTGACGTTCCTTATGGGAATCAAACCTTCATTCAGGATGGGGTCAACGGTTATCTCCTCCCTGTCGCTGAAAATCATGTTGTGGATGTTATCACCAAGTCCTATAAGGATGCCATTGTTCGTCTCTACGAAGAAGGCAATATCGAGGCTATGCGTCAAAAATCTTATGACCTTGCCAAGGGCTTCTTGACTAGTCAAGTCAAGGCAGCTTGGAAACAGTTACTTGAGGAGGTACGCTCATGATATTCTTATGTGATTACTACAATCAAGCCAGTAAGGATTTGGCTTACTCTCTTCATGCAGCAGGCTACGATGCCACAACAGTTGTCATCAATCCAGATGGCTTTCTCCCTCAAGGAGCTCTCTCTCCTTTCACCTACTATGTGGAAGTAGCAGAGGAAACAGGCAAACCACGCTTTTTCAACCAAGTCCCTGTGCCAGCCTTTTGGGAAATTTCAGGGAACAATCAGATGGCGCGTGTGTCTAACCTCACCGAAGAACGTGCCCGCATCACCTACCCTGAAGGTAGCAAGGCACGTATTGTCAAAAGTGTCGAATGGTTGGACAAGTCAGGTAAGATTCGCCAAGTGGACCACTACAACAAGTACGGTTTCTGCTTTGCCAAGACCACTCATGATGAGAATGGTCAGGCACTCTTTACCAGCTACCAAACCAAAGAAGGCGACGAACGTATCTTGGAAAATCATCTCACCGGTGATATTCTCTTGACCTTACCAGGACAAGCCCTTCGTCGTTTTGCCAACCGTACCGAATTTATCAAAGCCTTTCTAGCTCAGGTCTTTGGTGGTATCGACCACATTATCTTCAATAGCTTGGCGACACCTTTCATCGTCTCATGGACTATGGAAAATAAAGGTGCCACTGATGTCCTTGTTTGGCAAGAGCCACTGGGTGATGTCCTTCCAGGTAATATGAATGGTATCTTGGAAGATAATTCAGCCAGAGCCAATGCCATCATCATTCCTGATAAGGCGACTTATGAAAAAGCTTTGAACTTGGCACCAGAGGACAAACATCACAAGATATTGTCTCTTGGCTATGCCTATGACTTCAAGGAAAATCATGGTAAACCTCGTAATGCCTTTATCGCAACCAATTCAGACCAAATTGAGCGTTTGGAAGTCTTGGTTGAGTCACTCCCTGATGTGACCTTCCAGATTGCAGCAGTCACTGAGATGTCACCAAGATTGCTTTCAATGATGCGTTATTCAAACGTTGTGCTCCATCCAAACGCTAGTCACAAGCAGTTGGACAAGCTCTATCAAGAGTCTGACCTCTACTTGGACATTAACCATCATAATGAATTGTATAAGGCGACACGAACTGCCTTTGAACACCAATTGTTGATTCTGGCCTTTTCAGAAACAGCTCATGGACCTGTCTATACAGCACCAGAGCATATCTATGCCAGTCAGAACTACCCAGCTATGGTTGCCAAGATTAAGCAGGTTCTAGGCAATGATCAAGCCATGCAAGAAGCCATGCAAGCTCAAAAAGCTCAAGCCAACACCCTGACTGCCTCTGAGTTGGCCGACCGCTTACAATCACTTTTAGGAGGAAATCATGTCTAAAAAAGATTTATTCTACGGTGACGTTGAAGGCCGTATGGAAGAACTCAAGCAAAAGCCTATCACAAAAGAAAAAGAAACCAGAGGAGAGAAGATTAACAAGAGCTTTTCAATCATGCTCGGACTTGTTATTATCATCGGTTTGATCTTCACCCTTATTGGTTTGTTGAGGTAGTCTTATGATGTTAGTATTTATGGTTCTAGCAGTGATTCTTTCGGTTGCCCTTATCGTCCTAGTGACCATCCAACCGCGTCAAACGCAGATTTTTTCAACGGATGCCACGAGTAATATCGGTAAACCAAGTTATTGGGCTAGCCAACCGATTCGAAAAATGTTGACCTTGGCTATCAGCATAGCCCTCTTTATCCTCTTACTTATTTTTATGATTGTTTCTTATAAGTAAAGGACTTCCTACTATACAATAGAAAGAAGTATGTCATGCGCGTACATTTTACAAATTTATTTGGCCAGTCCTCACGTAGTGTGGCCTTGATTGCCCAAAATGATACCATGAAGATTGCCAAAGAGCTCGGTGCTAATGAACTAGGAATTTATTTCTATGATAGTAGCCAAGAGCCAGATGGAGAGCTTAATTCCCGCTTTGATGGGATTGTAGCAGGACTGAGTGTTGGAGATATCGTTTTCTTCCAGTCCCCATCATGGAATGGTAGTGAGTGGGATAGCCGATTACTCCGTAAATTCAAGGCTGTTAATGCTAAGACCGTTATGTTTATCCATGACATCCCACCTCTTATGTTTGATAGTAACTACTATCTGATGTCTGCTTATATTGACATGTATAATCTCTGTGATGTCGTCGTTGTTCCATCTGAAAAGATGCGTGATCGACTAATTGAGGAAGGGCTAACAGTTGAGAAGATTATCATCCAAAAACTTTGGGACTTACCTCATAGTCTGGACTTGCACCAGCCTGCTTTCCAAAAGAAAATGATTTTTGCCGGAAACCCAACACGTTTCCCACATATCTTAGACTGGAAACAAACGACCCCTCTCCACGTCTACGCAGATAAACAAGAGGATAAGGATTATTCCAAAGTCCACCTCGAAGGCTGGCGAAATAAACATGAGCTTTTGCTAGAACTATCTAAGGGAGGATTTGGTCTGGTCTGGGGAAATTCGGAAAAACCAGAGGACGAGCTTGACTACTATAAGATGAACATCTCTTATAAACTCTCCACTTACTTAGCCGCAGGTCTCCCAGTTATTGTACCTGACTACCTCTCAAATGCAGACTATGTCAAAGAACATGGTCTAGGCTTCGTCGTTTCAAGTCTGGAAGAAGCAGACCGTTGCGTTCAAGAATGTACCGAGGAACAGTATGCACAGATGGTGGCTAATGCTCGCCACACAGCCTATCTCGTTAGTAACGGTTACTTCACAAAGAAACTTTTTATTGATGCTATCATGGCATTAAGCTAATAGAAAAAGGATTATCGAAAGGTAATCCTTTTTTTGTGACAAATCTGAGCATATATCTTGACTTTTTATAAATTATTCAAATCGTTTTCACTTTAGACTTAAGGATTTAAGGAAGAGCTGTCTCTAATTAGGATTAATGTTAAAAAATAGCCAATAATAGCTTAACAGATGTAAAGAATTCGCCTAAAGCAATTGATTGTAATTGTGTGACAATTTATCAAAAATGGAATTGTTGGATAATTTTAAACCGAACGATATTAAGCTTAAAAATGAGAATAATAGAAATAAATAGCATAAAATAGGGAGTTTCAACCGTTTGCACATAAAAATAAGGGCAATTATTTATAGTAATCAGAAAATTCAGAATTGCGAAAACCTTATATTTTTTGGAGAAAATGAGATAAAAAAGAACAATTTTTAGTAAACTTGTGATATATTATAAATTGTAATTTCCAGATTAGGAAATCACTCATATTTTTAGGAGGTAAATATGTTTTTTAGACGTAACGAAGGTGAATTCCGCGAAACAGATCGCGTGACTCGCTTCAAACTTATCAAATCGGGTAAAAACTGGCTTCGTGCTGCAACATCAAACTTTGGACTTTTCAAAGTTGTTAAAGGTGGTGCAGATGCTCCGTCAGTATCAGTTCAAAATGTAGAAGAAAAAACTTCACTTCTTTCAGGTCAAGCACTCCTTAAAGGGATTGCAGCAGCAGGTGCTGTGGCAGGTGGTGCAGTAGCAACTTATACTGCTCAAGCTGAAGAAACAACTGCACCAGCTTTGGAAAGCCAAGCAACTACAAATCAAGACGTATTGGCAAACTCTGAAGCAGCTGTATTGAGCGCTGCTCCAGTATCAGAAACAGTAGCTTCAGAAGCTCCAGCAGTGGCATCAACAAGCCAAGAGTCTACAAGCTCTTCAGTTGATGCTCAAGCAAGCACAGACGCTTCAGTTTCAGTATCACAATCTGTATCAGCAGAATTGTCACAAGCTATCTCAGAATCTGTATCACTTAGCAAAGTGAACTCAACTTCTGAAAGCCAATCACACACTGAAAGCAACACTGGTTCAAATTCAGAATCAGCTTCTGAATCAGCAACTTCAACAGTAGCAACTGCATCAGAAACAGTAACTCAAGAAGATGAAAAAACTATCTTGGATCAAAACGTTTCAGAAGCAGAATTGCTTGTTAATATTGCTAAAGACTATGAAGCTAAATTGACAGATACAGCTGCTAAAGCTGAAATCCAAACAGCTATCGCAACAGTACAAGAAGAAGTTGTTAAATCAACAACCTTGCTTGCTGCATCAGCAACCAACGCTGCTTACGCAGAACAACGTGAGCGCCTTGGAAACGCTGTTGACAACATGATGACTAAGATCACTGACAACGGCTTCACAGGTAACTCAGTAGTTAACGGTGTTGCAGCAGTGACAGCACAGTTGGCACCAATCGCTACTTCAAATACACTTTCAGCAGGTGTTGACGTAACTCCAGGAATGGACGATGCTAACGGTGCGACACTTACTGATAAGTCAACTACAATTCCTGCAGGATACTCAGCTGACCCAGCTTCAGGTCGTTTGACATTCGGTGTTTGGAACCTTAAATCTTACAACGAAGCTTATAACACAAACTATTATGTGACTTTGTCAATTGATAAGACAACTAGCACAAACAATCCTGATGTTTATGTTCGTTTGGTAGATAAAACAACAGGAAATGAAGTTGCAAATACAACATTGACTTCAGCCAACTCTGGTAAAGAGGTAAACCTAGGTAATCTTTCAGCTAATAAATATTACCCATACTTTGTTTACAATGCTTCTACAGATGGTGGTTCTGCAAGTGTGGATGCTATTATCAAGAACAATGAAGAGACTGCGTTTGCTAAAAAGACAGAACAAATTTTTGACTACTTGACTCCAGCCAACCAAACTGAAAGCAAACCAAACGTTGAAATTGGCGTGCCATCAACTAAGATGAACCAAACAACTCACTACAAGGTAGTTGATACTACATCATCAACTTATAATGCTTCACGTTCATCATCAGATACAACAACTCAAAGTTATAAACCAACTGGAAATGAAACAGAACTTGCTTCATATACACAAACTGGTATTCAAGGTCAAAACTATACAGCTTCTAACCCACGTTCATTTGAAGGTTATGTCTTGTACCAACAAGCGGATGCTTCAACAATGTCTGGTGAGCTAGGTGGTACAGTAGGTACTAAGTATGCAGAACTTAAAGGTGGACGCCAACATTATTACGTAAAACGTATCCGTGAAGTTGTAGCTAACGATGGTTCAACAGTAACAAAACTTTATGTTTTGGATCCATCAGCAGTTTCAACCTACAATGAAGCTACTATGGCTAATAATACTGATACGACTGGTTACACACTAGTTTACACAACACCAGTTATTAAACCAGGTGAAAAGTATATTCCATCTGCAACAAACATGGAAACTGATAAGTATACAGTTGCAAGTAAAAATGGTGATTACGAATTAACAGTTTCTCCTTGGCATAATCCTAGCGATAACCCACCATTAGGTTTTGCATATGTTACAGGTTGGTTTGCAAAAGGTCATGTTGGTGATGCTAACTATATGTTCATTGATGAACCTAAGGGAACTGAAAATTCAGTAGCAGGTGGTAATACACAGAACGTTATCGGTGGACGTACTAAGTATGCCTTGCTTGCTGATGGTAAGACAATTAAGACAGATGCATCTGGTAATCCAGTTAAGACTGTTGGTGGATTTGGTGTCCAATACTCAATTCCATCAGCAAATGAAAAACCATCTGGTGATACAGTACACTACTACCGTAAGACAGATGAAAAAGGTAACGTTTACGTTCACTATAAAGATACTGAAGGAACAACTATTAAAGCTTCAGTAACAGATGAAGATAAACAACCTATCAACAAAGCATATGACACAGTAGTAGATAACCGTCCAGCTACAATTGAGTACAACGGTAAAACTTATGAGTTGGTACCAGCAGGTACATATACTGTTGGTCAAGTTGACTCAGATGGTCACCTTACAACTTCAGACCCGATTACAGGTTCAGTTGCTAAAGAAGATAAAAATGTTACCTATATCTATAAAGTGAAAGAAACACCAAAAGAAGGTGAAGTAGTTATCACTTATGTAGATACGAAAGGTAACGAAATTCAAAAACCTCGTCAAGATACACCTAAATCACCATATGACACACCATATGACACAACTGAAAAAGGTGAAAAACCAAATATCATCAAGACAACTGATGGTAAGACATATAAAATTGTTCCTAAAGGTGATTATCCAGTAGGAGATGTTGATGAAAATGGTCATTTGAAATCTTCAGATCCTATTACTGGTAAAGTTGACAAACCAAAATCAACTATTACTTACGTTTATGAAGAGGTTGGAAGTGTCTTTGTTCATTATAAAGATATTAATGGAAATACGATCATGGGATCTGTTATTGATGAGCAAGATCAACCACTTGAGAAGGATTATGATACAGTAGTAGATAATCGTCCTAAAGAAATTAAATTTGAAGGTAAAACTTACGAACTTGTAGAAGCTGGTAATTACCCAGTAGGTCAAGTTGATAGCCAAGGTCACTGGACAGGTGATGATGATACGACTGGTAAAGTGGCTTCAGGTGATAAGAATGTTACTTATATCTATAAGTTGAAAGTAGAATCACAATCAGATTCAGGTTCAAATTCAGCATCTGATACAACATCAGCTTCACTATCAGAATCAGAAGTCGTGTCTAAATCACAGTCACTATCAGAGGCGGTTTCTAAGTCACAATCAACGTCAGAACAAGCTTCTAAATCACAATCAGAATCAGAGGTGGTTTCTAAGTCACAATCTGTTTCACAATCGGCTTCAGTATCAGCAAGTCAATCAGAATCATTGAAAACTTCGGCATCTGAATCAGCTTCAGTATCAGCAAGTCAATCAGAATCATTGAAAACTTCGGCATCTGAATCAGCTTCAGTGTCAGGAAGCCAATCAGCATCGTTGAGTACTTCGGCATCTGAATCAGCTTCAGTATCAGGAAGCCAATCAGCATCGTTGAGTACATCAGCGTCAGCGTCAGCTTCAGTATCAGCAAGTCAATCAGCATCGTTGAGTACATCAGCATCTGAATCAGCTTCAGTATCAGCAAGTCAATCAGCATCGTTGAGTACATCAGCATCTGAATCAGCTTCAGTATCAGGAAGCCAATCAGCATCGTTGAGCACTTCAACTTCTGAATCTATCTCTGTTTCAGCTTCTATTTCAGAATCAATTTCAATCGTTACAAATAACTCTGAATCAGAATCAACTTCGTCATCTGAGTCAGCATCAGCTTCATTGAGCGATTCAGCATCTGTATCAGAATCAGCAAGCACATCAGCTTCAACATCTGTATCAGAATCAGCAAGTGCATCTGAGTCAGTATCTGTATCTGCATCAGCAAGTCAATCAGCATCGTTGAGTACATCAGCATCTGAATCAGCTTCAGTATCAGCAAGCCAATCAGCATCGTTGAGTACATCAGCATCTGAATCAGCTTCAGTATCAGCAAGTCAATCAGCATCGTTGAGTACATCAGCATCTGAATCAGCTTCAGTATCAGCAAGTCAATCAGCATCGTTGAGTACATCAGCGTCTGAATCAGCTTCAGTATCAGCAAGCCAATCAGCATCGTTGAGTACATCAGCGTCTGAATCAGCTTCAGTATCAGCAAGCCAATCAGCATCGTTGAGTACATCAGCATCTGAATCAGCTTCAGTATCAGCAAGTCAATCAGCATCGTTGAGTACATCAGCGTCTGAATCAGCTTCAGTATCAGCAAGTCAATCAGCATCGTTGAGTACATCGGCATCTGCATCAGAATCAGCAAGTGCCTCAGCTTCAGTATCAGCGTCTGAATCAGCAAGCTCTTCAGAATCAACTTCTGTATCTGAATCAGTATCAGCTTCTGAATCTTACTCAGCATCTGCTAGCCTTTCAGAATCTACATCAACTTCAACTTCAGTTTCAGAATCACTTTCAAGCTCTGAATCAACTTCAGTTTCAATTTCTCAATCAATGTCTGAAAGTGAAACTCCTAAAGTTGGTGAAGTAATCATCACTTACATCCGTGAGAATGATGGTAAAGAAATCCAAAAACCACGTCAAGACACACCAAACTCACCATATGACACTCCATATAACACAACTGAGGAAGGTGAAAAACCTAACACAATCAAGACTCCAGATGGTAAGACATACAAGATCGTACCAAAAGGTGACTACCCAGTAGGTAAAGTTGACGGCGATGGACACCTTGAATCATCTGATCCGATTAAAGGTAAAGTTGATAAACCTAAATCAACAATCACTTACGTTTATAAAGAAGTGAAAGGTAATGTTTACGTTCACTATGTAGACACTGAAGGTAAGACAATCAAAGCATCTGTAACAGATGAAAAAGACCAACCAGTTGATAAAGACTACGATACAGTTGTAGACAACCGTCCACAAGAAATCGAATTCGAAGGTAAGACATACGAATTGGTACCAGCAGGTAACTACACAGTAGGTCAAGTCGACGAACAAGGTCACTGGACAGGTGATGACGCTACAACAGGTAAAGTTATCGAAGGCGACAAGAACGTAACTTACGTCTACAAACTTAAAGAACAACCAGCACAACCTAAGGGTAATGTATATGTTCACTATGTAGATGAAAATGGTAACACTATCAAAGAATCTGTAACAGATGAAAAAGAACAACCAGTAGGTAAAGACTACGATACAGTAGTAGACAACCGTCCACAAGAAATCGAATTCGAAGGTAAGACATACGAATTGGTACCAGCAGGTAACTACAAAGTAGGTCAAGTCGACGAACAAGGTCACTGGACAGGTGATGACGCTACAACAGGTAAAGTTATCGAAGGTGATAAGAACGTTACTTACGTCTACAAACTTAAAGAAGATCCAACGAAACCTAAAGAAGGTGACGTAATCATCACTTACGTAGACGAAAAAGGTAAAGAAATCAAGAAACCTCGTCAAGACACACCAAACTCACCATATGACACTCCATATAATACAACTGAGGAAGGTGAAAAACCTAAGACAATCAAGACTCCAGACGGTAAGACATACAAGATCGTACCGAAAGGTGACTACCCAGTAGGTAAAGTTGATGGCGATGGACACCTTGAATCATCTGACCCAACTAAAGGTAAAGTTGAAAAACCACGTTCAATCATCACTTACGTCTACAAAGAAGTGAAGGGTGACGTTTACGTTCACTATAAAGATACTGAAGGTAAGACAATCAAGACTTCAGTTGTTGATGAAAAAGATCAACCAGTCGATAAAGACTACGATACAGTAGTAGATAATCGTCCTAAGACTATCACAACAACTGATGGTAAAGTTTACGAATTGGTACCAGCAGGTAACTACACTGTAGGTAAAGTTGATGGACAAGGTCACCTTGAGTCATCAGACGCTACAACAGGTAAAGTTATCGAAGGACGTAAAGATGTTACTTACATCTACAAACTTAAAGAACAACCAGCACAACCTAAGGGTAATGTTTACGTTCACTATGTAGATGAAAATGGTAACACTATCAAAGAATCTGTAACAGATGAAAAAGATCAACCAGTAGGCAAAGACTACGATACAGTAGTAGATAACCGTCCAAAAGAAATCGAATTCCAAGGTAAGACATACGAATTGGTACCAGCAGGTAACTACAAAGTAGGTCAAGTCGACGAACAAGGTCACTGGACAGGTGATGACGCTACAACAGGTAAAGTTATCGAAGGTGATAAGAACGTTACTTACGTCTACAAACTTAAAGAAGATCCAACGAAACCTAAAGAAGGTGACGTAATCATCACTTACGTAGACGAAAAAGGTAAAGAAATCAAGAAACCTCGTCAAGACACACCAAACTCACCATATGATACTCCATATAATACAACTGAGGAAGGTGAAAAACCTAAGACAATCAAGACTCCAGACGGTAAGACATACAAGATCGTACCGAAAGGTGACTACCCAGTAGGTAAAGTTGATGGCGATGGACACCTTGAATCATCTGACCCAACTAAAGGTAAAGTTGAAAAACCACGTTCAATCATCACTTACGTCTACAAAGAAGTGAAGGGTGACGTTTACGTTCACTATAAAGATACTGAAGGTAAGACAATCAAGACTTCAGTTGTTGATGAAAAAGATCAACCAGTCGATAAAGACTACGATACAGTAGTAGATAATCGTCCTAAGACTATCACAACAACTGATGGTAAAGTTTACGAATTGGTACCAGCAGGTAACTACACTGTAGGTAAAGTTGATGGACAAGGTCACCTTGAGTCATCAGACGCTACAACAGGTAAAGTTATCGAAGGACGTAAAGATGTTACTTACATCTACAAACTTAAAGAACAACCAGCACAACCTAAGGGTAATGTTTACGTTCACTATGTAGATGAAAATGGTAACACTATCAAACAATCTGTAACAGATGAATTTGGTCAACCAGTAGGTAAAGATTACGATACAGTAATTGATAACCGTCCTAAGACAATTGTTACTGCTGATGGTAAAGTTTACGAATTGGTACCACAAGGTAACTACCCAGTAGGTTCTGTAGATGGTGATGGTCACTTGACAACAACTGACCCAGTGACTGGTAAAGTTATCGAAGGTGATAAGAACGTAACTTACGTTTACAAACTTGTCGATACAACTCCAGAAAAACCAGTAACACCAACTCCAGGTAAACCTGAACAACCAACTCCAGCTAAACCAGTTGATCCAGCTCCTAAAGCTCCAGCCAAAGCTACTCCAGTTAAACCTGCACAAGAAATGGCACAATTGCCAAACACTGGTGAAGAGTCTAACGTAGCAGCTACAGCAGCTCTTGGATTGCTTGCAACTGCATCTGGATTGGCTCTTGCGGCAAAACGCAAAAAAACTGAGGAATAATATTCCTTCGACTTACCCCTAAAACTTATGAGTGACTAGTCCTAATAAAAACTAACTACTCTTAAGTAAGAATAAGCCGATTAGCTTCGTTCTAAAAAAGACACATTCCGATATGGGATGTGTCTTTTTGTCGTGTTTGAAAATGAGAGAACGTGCCTTAAACGTTAGTCTAAGTCTCATTTAGGCTCAGTATTAGAGAGTAAAGGATTAGTTTAGTAAGCTAAAATCCTAGATGTGGAAGAAGTAGACTTTGAATTTTAAGACAACTTTAAGTTTTGTTTTACAAAATGTAAGGTGGATGAAAATACTATAAAATAAGCATTTTCAATATTTATACAGCATAAAGCGTTTGCAATCTTTTTTGAGGGAAATAAGAGTTTATATTAGAGCTTACAAGAATTTTATGATAAAATTTATCGGTGAGTTTTAATTCATAAAACAAGAATGGAGTAGATATGTTTTTTAGAAGGAACGAAGGGGAATATCGCGAAACTGATCGCGTGACTCGTTTTAAATTGATTAAATCAGGTAAGCAATGGCTTCGTGCTGCTACATCTAACTTTGGACTTTTTAAGGTTGTTAAGGGTGGTGCGGATGCACCGTCAGTTTCAGCACAGAGTGTCGAGGAGAAAACACCGCTTCTCTCAGGGCAAGCCTTGCTTAAAGGGATTGCTGCGGCAGGTGCAGTAGCTGGAGGAGCAGTAGCGACTTACACTGCTCAAGCGGAAGAGACGACAACTCCGGCTTTGGAAAGCCAAGTAACTGCTAATCAAGATGTGGCAGCCAACTCCGAGTCAGTTGTATTGAGTGCAGCACCATCTTCTGAAGCCTCAGTAGCAGCCTCAACAAGCCAAGAGTCTACAAGCTCTTCAGTTGATGCTCAGGCAAGCACAGAAGCGTCTGTATCAGTGTCACAATCAGTATCTAAATCAATTTCTGCTGAATTGTCACAAGCTATTTCAGAATCTGCATCACTCAGCAAAGAGAATTCAACTTCTGATAGCCAGTCACAAACTGAAAGTACAAGTGGTTCAAACTCAGAATCAGCTTCTGATTCAGCAACTTCAGCAAGCTCAGTTGCTTCAGAAACTGCAAGCCAAGATGATGAAAAATCTGTTTTGGATCAAAACGTTTCAGAAGCAGAATTGCTTGTTAATATTGCTAAAAACTATCAAGCAAAATTGACAGACACAGCTGCTAAGGCTGAAATTCAAACGGCTATTACAACCGTTCAAGAAGAAGTCACTAAGTCAACGACATTGATCGCGGCATCAGCAACAAGCGCAGCTTACGCAGAACAGCGTGAGCGTCTTGGTAATGCCGTCGATAACATGATGACCAAGCTTACAAATGCTGGTTTCAATGGAAACTCTACAGTGAATGGCACTCCAGCTATCACTTCAAACCTTAACCTTGCGACTGGTGAAAGTAAGGTTTACACAGGAGCTGGAACAGATTCAAACTATAATGTTCCAATTTACTATACATTGAAAGTGACAAATGACGGGACAAATCTGAATTTTGTCTATACTGTCACATATGTTAATCCTGCAACATCAACCCTTGGGAATATTTCGAAGATGAGTCCTGGATATTCTATCTATAATACAGGGACATCGACACAGACGATGTTTACTTTAGGTAAGGGACTTAGTGCTCCAACAACTGTAACGTCTTATATTACAGATAAAAATGGTAACCAAGTTGCAAATCCTAAGGCTAATACAACACCAGTAACATCGGATAGTAGTGGTTATAGTTGGGGGCAAGGTTTCCAAATGAATGCTTATCAGGCTAAACAAAGCTATGGTCTGACAACAACTTGGACTGCTAAAATCACTGGTGATGATACATCCTTCACCTTCTCGCCTTATGCAGGTAAGACAGATACGATTGCCGTTAACTTCTTTAATGGTAGTCAGGTTATTGAGTCTGAATCTCAAGCTGATACAACGAGTGCATCTCTAAGTACTTCTCAAAGCCTCGTAGAAAGTGCTTCAACAGTAGAGTCTCAATCAGTATCAACAAGTAAGGTAGAATCTGCATCAGTTTCAGCATCTGAGTCAGAGGTTGTTTCATCTTCTCTTTCTGTATCAGAGAAAGCATCAGCATCTCTTTCAGAGAGTATCTCAGAAAGTCTTCTTGAAAGTGCCTCAACAAGTGCTTCAGTGAGCGCATCACAGTTGGAGTCAAATTCAGTCTCAGCTTCAGAGAGTGCATCAACGTCAACATCTCAGTCTGAGTCGAACTCAACTTCGGCGTCAGTCAGTGCGTCAACATCAGCTTCACAGTCAGTCTCGAATTATGAGTCAGCTTCAACAAGTGAGTCAGTTTCTGAATCACAGTCAGTGTCTAACTCAGAATCAGCATCAGAGAGTGCGTCAGTTTCTGAATCACAGTCTGCTTCAAACTCAGAATCAGCATCAGAAAGTGCGTCAGTTTCTGAATCACAATCTGCTTCAAACTCAGAGTCAGCGTCAGTCAGTGCGTCAGTTTCTGAATCACAGTCTGTATCTAATTCAGAATCAGCGTCAGAAAGTGCTTCTGTATCAGAATCACAATCAGTGTCTAATTCCGAGTCAGCGTCAGCAAGTGCATCAATTTCAGAATCACAATCAGTGTCTAACTCCGAATCAGCGTCAGAAAGTGCGTCAGTTTCAGAATCACAGTCTGCTTCAAACTCAGAGTCAGCGTCAGTAAGTGAGTCAATCTCAGAATCACAGTCTGTTTCAAACTCAGAGTCAGCGTCAGAGAGTGCGTCAGTGTCTGAATCACAGTCTGCTTCGACTTCACAATCAGCGTCAGTAAGTGAATCAATATCAGAATCACAATCAGTGTCTAACTCAGAATCAGCATCAGAGAGTGCATCAGTGTCTGAATCACAGTCTGTTTCAAACTCAGAATCAGAATCAGAGAGTGCATCAGTATCAGAATCACAGTCTGTTTCAAACTCAGAGTCAGCGTCAGAGAGTGCGTCAGTGTCTGAGTCACAATCTGCTTCAAACTCAGAATCAGCATCAGAGAGTGCATCAGTAAGCGAATCACAATCAGTGTCTAATTCAGAATCAGCGTCAGAGAGTGCTTCTGTATCAGACTCACAGTCTGTTTCAAACTCAGAATCAGCGTCAGAGAGTGCATCAGTGTCTGAGTCACAATCTGCTTCAAACTCAGAGTCAGCATCAGTAAGTGAATCAATCTCAGAGTCACAATCTGCTTCAAACTCAGAGTCAGCATCAGTAAGTGCATCAGTAAGCGAATCACAATCAGTGTCTAATTCAGAATCAGCATCAGTAAGTGCATCAGTAAGCGAATCACAATCAGTGTCTAATTCAGAATCAGCATCAGAAAGTGCGTCAGTTTCAGAATCACAGTCTGTATCTAATTCAGAATCAGCATCAGAAAGTGCTTCTGTATCAGAATCACAATCAGTGTCTAATTCAGAGTCAGCGTCAGCAAGTGCATCAATTTCAGAATCACAATCAGTGTCTAACTCCGAATCAGCGTCAGAAAGTGCGTCAGTTTCAGAATCACAGTCTGCTTCAAACTCAGAGTCAGCTTCAGAAAGTGCTTCTGTATCAGAATCACAATCAGTGTCTAACTCAGAGTCAGCGTCAGAAAGTGCGTCAGTAAGCGAATCACAATCAGTATCTAACTCAGAGTCAGCATCAGAAAGTGCATCAGTTTCTGAATCACAATCAGTGTCTAATTCAGAGTCAGCGTCAGAAAGTGCATCAGTAAGCGAATCACAATCAGTGTCTAATTCTGAATCAGCGTCAGAGAGTGCGTCAGTTTCAGAATCACAGTCTGTTTCAAACTCAGAATCAGCGTCAGAGAGTGCGTCAGTTTCAGAATCACAGTCTGCTTCAAACTCAGAGTCAGCTTCAGAAAGTGCTTCTGTATCAGAATCACAATCAGTGTCTAACTCAGAGTCAGCGTCAGCAAGTGCGTCAGTAAGCGAATCACAATCAGTATCTAACTCAGAGTCAGCATCAGAAAGTGCATCAGTTTCTGAATCACAATCAGTGTCTAATTCAGAGTCAGCGTCAGAAAGTGCATCAGTAAGCGAATCACAATCAGTGTCTAATTCTGAATCAGCGTCAGAGAGTGCGTCAGTTTCAGAATCACAGTCTGTTTCAAACTCAGAATCAGCGTCAGAGAGTGCGTCAGTTTCAGAATCACAGTCTGTTTCAAACTCAGAATCAGCGTCAGAGAGTGCGTCAGTTTCAGAATCACAGTCTGTTTCAAACTCAGAATCAGCGTCAGAGAGTGCGTCAATCTCTGAATCACAATCTGCTTCAAACTCAGAATCCGCTTCAGAAAGTGCATCAGTAAGCGAATCACAATCAGTGTCTAATTCTGAATCAGCGTCAGAGAGTGCATCAGTAAGCGAATCACAATCAGTGTCTAATTCTGAATCAGCATCAGAGAGTGCCTCAGTTTCAGAATCACAGTCTGCTTCAAACTCCGAATCAGCCTCAGAAAGTGCCTCAGTTTCAGAATCACAATCAGTGTCTAACTCAGAATCCGCTTCAGAAAGTGCATCAGTTTCAGAATCACAATCTGCTTCAAACTCAGAATCCGCTTCAGAAAGTGCATCAGTAAGCGAATCACAATCAGTGTCTAATTCTGAATCAGCTTCAGAGAGTGCATCAGTAAGCGAATCACAATCAGTATCTAACTCAGAGTCAGCGTCAGTAAGTGAGTCAATCTCAGAATCACAATCAGTGTCTAACTCAGAATCAGCTTCAGAAAGTGCATCAGTAAGCGAATCACAATCAGTGTCTAATTCCGAGTCAGCGTCAGAGAGTGCATCAATAAGCGAATCACAGTCTGCTTCAAACTCAGAGTCAGCGTCAGTAAGTGCGTCAATTTCAGCTAGTGAGTCTGCATCATTGAGTGAATCTCGAAGACAAGTGCGTCAGTTTCAGCTTCTGAATCAGAATCATTGAGTACATCAAGCTCATTGAGTGCTTCTGTATTTGAAAGCCAGTCTCAAGCCTTCAGTGCTTCAATTTCTGCAATCATTTCAACTGTTGAGTCTATTTCGAACTCGGCTTCAAGCTTTATTTCAGCTAGTGAATCAATTTCAACATCTAACTCAGCATCATTGAGTGAGTCGGCGTCATTGAGTGCCTCTGTTTCAGGCTCACAATCAGTATCTAATTCTGAAAGTACATCTGTAAGTGCTTCAATCAGTGAATCACAATCAGTTTCAAATTCCGAGTCTGCATCAACAAGTGCCTCTGTCTCAGAATCACAGTCTGTTTCAAACTCAGTTTCTGCGTCAGTCTCAGCAAGCACATCTGCATCAGTCTCTGCATCTGAGTCAGCAAGCGCATCCGCTTCAGCATCTGCGTCAGTCTCTGCGTCAGAATCAGCAAGCACATCTGCATCAGTCTCTGCGTCAGAATCAGCAAGCACATCATCTTCAGTATCAGCGTCAGCCTCAGCAAGTGCCTCAGCATCAGAATCTGAGTCAGCATCAGCATCTGCATCAGAATCAGCAAGCGCATCTGAGTCAGCAAGTGCATCAGAATCTGAGTCAGCATCTGCGTCAGAATCAGCAAGCACATCAGCTTCAGTCTCTGCATCAGAATCAGCAAGCGCATCTGAGTCAGCAAGTGCCTCAGAATCAGCAAGCGCATCAGCTTCAGTATCTGCATCAGAATCAGCAAGTGCCTCAGAGTCAGCAAGTGCCTCAGAATCAGCAAGCGCATCAGAGTCAGCATCTGCATCAGTAAGCGCATCAGAGTCAGCGTCTGCGTCAGAATCAGCAAGCACATCCGCTTCAGTCTCTGCGTTAGAATCAGCAAGTGCATCCGCTTCAGCATCAGCGTCAGAATCAGCAAGTGCCTCTGAGTCAGCATCTGCGTCAGCGTCAGCAAGTACATCCGCTTCAGTCTCAGCGTCAGAATCAGCAAGCGCCTCAACTTCAGCATCAACATCTGCTTCAGAATCAGCAAGCACATCCGCTTCAGTCTCTGCTTCAGCATCAGTAAGCACATCCGCTTCAGTCTCAGCGTCAGAATCAGTAAGCGCATCAGAGTCAGCATCAACATCTGCCTCAGAATCAGCAAGCACATCTGCATCAGTCTCTGCTTCAGAATCAGAAAGTGCCTCAGCTTCAGCATCTACATCAGAATCAGCAAGCACATCTGCATCAGTCTCTGCTTCAGAATCAGAAAGTGCCTCAGCTTCAGCATCTGCATCAGAATCAGCAAGTGCCTCTGAGTCAGCATCAACATCTGCCTCAGAATCAGCAAGCACATCCGCTTCAGTCTCAGCGTCAGAATCAGCAAGCGCCTCAGCTTCAGCATCTGCGTCAGAATCAGCAAGCGCATCTGAGTCTGTATCAGAATCAGCAAGCGCATCCGCTTCAGTATCTGCATCAGAATCAGCAAGTGCCTCTGAGTCATTGTCAGCCTCAGAATCCGCTTCATCAAGCGTTTCAGTATCAGAGTCAACATCTACATCAGCATTCTTAAGTGCCTCTGAAAGCACAAGCACTTCAACAAGTATCTCAACTTCATTGAGTACATCAGCAAGTCTTTCAGCCTCAACAAGTGCTTCAGTCTCTGCTTCAGAATCAACTTCTGAAGTGAAGGATCCTAAGCACAAACGTGGTAGCCAAGCGCTTCCTAAGACTGGTGAGGAAAACTCATCATTAGGTATGGCCTTGGGTGCTTTAGCAACTGCAACAGGTCTTGGATTTCTTGCCAAACGTAAGAAAGATGAAGAAGAAAGTGAAGACTTCTAAGCCTTAGTAAGTTTAATCATTATCTTCTAGCTAGACAATCAAATATCCCCTATCGATTAGAGTGATTTCCTAATTGGTAGGGGATTTTTTTAGTTTGATATTCTAAAAATACAAATAGTTTTAATAAGTCTTAGGGTTAGCATTATTATCGTATTTCTGGGGAAATGAAAGAAAGGATTAATCGCTAGAAAGCAATCTTGAAATGAGATTTTTTGCTTAATTTTATGATAAAATTTAAAGGAATGTTTTAATCAAAAATAAATGGAGTATATATGTTTTTTAGAAGGAATGAAGGTCAATATCGTGAAACCGATCGTGTGACACGGTTTAAATTGGTTAAGTCAGGGAAGCACTGGCTTCGTGCGGCGACGTCGAATTTTGGTCTTTTCAAGGTGCTTAGAGGGGGTGTGTATACACCGTCTGTTGCTACTCAGCAGGTAGAGGTGGAAGCACCTGCCTTTTCAGGTCAGACAGTGCTTAAGGGAGTGCTTGCAACTGGGGCCTTGCTTGGTGGCTCTGTTGCGACTCAAGTGGCTCATGCGGATGAAATGACTGATCAGCCGATTTTGGAAAGTGAAGCAGGAGCTAAGACTGATCTCTTAGCTGCATCTGATTCTGTTGTTCTTGGAAATATGGAGTCTGTGTCTAGTGTTCAAGATAGCCAAGTAAATAGTCAAGAGTCATCTGAAACTGCGTCAAGACAGACTTCGGAGGCTTCTTTGAGTGAGTCTTTATCACTCAGCCAATCGGTGTCTGCCTCTGAATTAGCTTCTAAATCGACATCCTTGTCATTGAGTGCCTCGCTTTCAGTTTCATTGTCAGCTTCATTAGCTTCTAAATCGGAATCAGTAAGTCAGACGGATTCTTCTGCTCACAGTCAGTCTGAGAGTACGCTTGGAAAAACTTCAGAGCAAAGCGCAAGTGCCTCTGTTCAGTCAGTTAGCAAGAGTGATAGCAGTAGCGACTCTAAAGTGGGGATGACTCTTGTCAGCTCGGAGTCAACCTTATTAAACGCTTCCTTGACATCCGAAGTTCAAACGAATCGCCAATTGTCAGAAACGGCGACTGGTCTGCTAGCTGCCTCAGTTGTGGCAGATGCTGAGCGTTTAGAACAAGAAAAGCGACTCAAAGATTTAGCCTTAGACATTTATACCTATAAAGCTCAAGCTGTCGATTTGCCAAATACGGATGCTGCTATTCTCAAGGGAGATAAAGCCCTGGATGCCATTCGTGTCAGTCTGGCTGATCGTGACAGTGATGTGTCTCCTACGATAACTCAGGCTCGTCAGGCTAGAAATAGTCTTGCCAATGCGGTGCTTCGTGCGACATCTGGTCAGCGTGATCCTCGTAATGGATCTCGCATTGATGCTGATAGCAACCTCCGTTCACCCCAGTATAATTTAGGTCTGGCTAACAATGCCTTGATTTCTGTTTATAACTCTGACTACATCAATCAGGCTTATAATGTTGTTGAAACCATTCCTACACGAAATAGTATTAAAAGCATTGGCTACGCTTCTGGTAGTGATCGTGTGAATGGGATCAACGTGCCACAGACCTCTGCATTGAAAAATAGTGCAGTCGCCTTTAATATTGTGGGGACTGTTGGCCAGACAGAGGTCGTAACGCCTGGGAAAATTTATAATGTTTCTTTTGTAGTGACTAATACGGCTAAGCAGTCAGTGACACGTACGCTTCGTATTCAGGTTTTGCCACAAAATGATGGCATTCGAAACCCGATTACGGCGGTGACAACGGGGACTTATGTTAATGACACAAGTAATCTCGCTCAAGCCGAAAAAGATAAGGTTTGGGAGGCCTTTAAGACTGCTAACCCAAATATTGCCACTTCAAAGGATTTTAAATCTTATTCGGTTTCATCATCTGGTGTGGTGACTATTACTTATAAAGATAACACCACAAATGATGTGACGGCTCCAGTGAAGCGACTTGCAGCACCAACGGTTGAAACGAGATTATTGGACAAGGCTTACACGCAGACACCTGTAACGGTGACAGGAGCTGAGCCAGGTTCTACAGTCGTTCTATACAATAATGACGACGAAGTGGGAACAGCAGTGGCAGATGCTTCGGGTCAAGCGATTGTGACGCCGACAGTTAAGTTACAAACAGGTGGTGTAACAGCCAAAGCTTGCATCATGTATGATGATTATGCGGTATACTCAGATGCCAGCAATTCCGTGGCTGTAACGGACGGAACGCGTCCTGAAGTGACGGCCAAGTTGACGGTTGATGGTGTGGAACCTAAGTCAACGCCTCTCGAAGGTGGTGGGAAAAACTATACCCTCTATGCTGGTGATGATGCTGTTGTGACTTTCACGGCAACAGATGACAGTGGCAAGCTTAAAGAAATGAAAGTCGTTGCAAGAGCCGATTTGAATGACAATGCCTTGAACGGCAATTTCTTTGGTAGTAGCCAGTACGGAACTGGTAATATTGCACCGATTACGGGAGATATCACAGCTACGACTGATAATCCTGCAACCATCACAACGACCATTCATTTGAAGGATGACCTTTATCATTCTTTCCGAAACACATGGCAACGTAATGTTGCTGCTATTGACAATGCGTCAAATATGAACCGTCCAAATGGTTTGGGTGAGATTCGTATTACTCAGGGTCGCTTGTCAGATCGTACACCGGGTGTGGCGCCTACAAGCACTATTCAGGTGACCAGCCTGACTGCCCTAACAGACGCAGATAAGAGTAAGATTATTGTGGCAGTGTCTGCCTTGAATCCAGAGGTCGCCAACCGTATTAAGTCTTATACGGTTAATAGTGATGGTACGGTAACGATTACTTATAAAGATAGTACGACGAATGTTGTGACGGTGAAATTGTCGGATAGTGATTACAGCGAGTCAGTGTCGCAAAGTGCCAGTCAGTCTAAGCAGGAATCTATTTCTCAAAGTCGAAGTGAGTCTGTTAAGCAATCTGCATCGACTAGCCTTTCATTGAGCACGGTAGCCTCAAAAAGTGTTTCAAGTTCTTTGAGTGAATCTTTGAAGACCAGCCAATCTCGAAGTCAATCTGCTTCAACAAGTGCGTCTTTGAGTACTGTGAAGTCAGCGAGTGTCTCAAGTTCTTTGAGTGAATCCTTGAAGACAAGTCAATCTCGAAGTCAATCTGCTTCAACAAGTGCGTCTTTGAGTACCGTGAAATCAGCGAGTGTCTCAAGTTCTTTGAGTGAGTCCTTGAAGACAAGTCTCTCACAAAGTGAATCCGCTTCAACAAGTGCGTCTTTAAGTACCGTGAAATCAGCGAGTGTCTCAAGTTCCTTGAGTGAGTCCTTGAAGACGAGCGTCTCACAAAGTCAATCTGCTTCAACAAGTGCGTCTTTGAGTGCTGAGAAATCGGCGAGCGTTTCAAGTTCATTAAGTGAGTCCTTGAAGACCAGCGTTTCACAAAGTGAATCCGCTTCAACAAGTGCGTCTTTGAGTACCGTGAAATCTGAGAGCGTTTCAAGTTCCTTGAGTGAGTCCTTGAAGACAAGCCAATCACAAAGTGAATCTGCTTCAACAAGTGCGTCTTTGAGTACCGTGAAATCAGCGAGTGTTTCAAGTTCATTGAGTGAGTCCTTGAAGACGAGTGTTTCGCAAAGTCAGTCAGCCTCAACGAGTGCGTCTTTGAGTACCGTGAAATCAGCGAGTGTCTCAAGTTCCTTGAGTGAGTCCTTGAAGACAAGTCTCTCACAAAGTGAATCCGCATCAACAAGTGTGTCTTTGAGTACCGTGAAATCTGAGAGCGTTTCAAGTTCTTTGAGTGAGTCCTTGAAGACAAGTCTCTCACAAAGTGAATCCGCTTCAACAAGTGCGTCTTTGAGTACCGTGAAATCTGAGAGCGTTTCAACCTCCTTGAGTGAATCCTTGAAGACTAGCATCTCACAAAGTGAATCCGCTTCAACAAGTGCATCTTTGAGTGCCGTGAAATCTGAGAGTGTTTCGAGTTCATTAAGTGAGTCCGTTTCAACAAAGTTGTCTGTGTCTGAATCACAGTCTGTCTCAAACTCAGTTTCAGCCTCAGAGAGTGAATCAACGTCGACATCACAGTCTGAATCAACCTCAGAGTCAGCCTCAGAGAGTGCGTCAGTGTCTGAATCACAATCCGTTTCAACTTCAGAGTCTACTTCAGTAAGTGCGTCAATTTCAGCATCACAATCAGTCTCAAATTCCGAATCCGCTTCAGAGAGTGCATCAGTGTCAGAATCACAGTCTGTCTCAAACTCAGAGTCAGCATCAACAAGTGCGTCTGTCTCAGAATCACAGTCTGTTTCAACCTCCGAGTCAGCCTCAGAGAGTGAATCAACTTCAGAGTCACAATCTGTATCAAATTCCGAATCCGCTTCAGAAAGTTCGTCTATTTCAGAATCACAGTCTGCTTCAACCTCAGAGTCAGCGTCAGTAAGTGCGTCAATTTCAGAATCACAATCAGTATCTAACTCAGAGTCAGCCTCAGAGAGCGAGTCGACATCAGCTTCACAATCCGAATCAAATTCAGTCTCTGCTTCAGTAAGTGCTTCAGTTTCAGAATCACAGTTAGTGTCTAATTCAGGGTCAGCTTCAGAGAGTGAATCAACTTCAGAGTCACAATCTGTATCAAATTCCGAATCCGCTTCAGAGAGTGCGTCAGTATCAGAATCACAGTCTGTCTCAAACTCAGAGTCAGCGTCAGTCAGTGCGTCAATTTCAGAATCACAGTCTGTTTCAAACTCAGAATCAGCCTCTGTTAGTGAATCAATTTCAGAATCACAATCAGTCTCAAACTCAGAATCAGCCTCTGTTAGTGAATCAATTTCAGCTTCACAGTCTGAATCGAACTTAGTGTCAGCGTCAGAAAGTGCGTCAGTTTCTGAATCACAATCTGTTTCAAACTCAGAATTAGCATCAGTAAGTGCGTCAATTTCAGAATCACAATCAGTATCTAATTCAGAATCAGCGTCAGTAAGTGCCTCAGTGTCAGAGTCGCAATCCGCTTCGAACTCAGAGTCCGCTTCAGAGAGTGCGTCAGTTTCTGAATCACAGTCTGTTTCAAATTCCGAGTCAGCCTCAGTAAGCGAATCAATCAGTGAGTCACAATCAGTCTCGAACTCGGAGTCAGCGTCAGTAAGTGCCTCAATTTCAGAATCACAGTCTGTCTCTAATTCAGAATCAGCATCAGAGAGTGAATCAATCTCAGAATCACAGTCTGCTTCAAACTCCGAGTCAGCGTCAGTCAGTGCATCGGTGTCAGAATCACAATCAGTCTCAAATTCAGAATCAGCTTCAGAAAGTGCGTCAATTTCTGAGTCGCAGTCAGTATCTAATTCAGAATCAGCGTCAGAGAGTGCTTCAGTATCTGAGTCACAATCAGTTTCTAACTCCGAATCAGCGTCAGAGAGTGAATCAGTTTCAGAATCGCAGTCTACTTCAACGTCGGAGTCAGTGTCAGTCAGTGAATCAGTCTCAGAATCACAGTCTGTTTCAAATTCCGAGTCAGCGTCAGTAAGCGAATCAATCAGTGAGTCACAATCAGTCTCGAACTCGGAGTCAACGTCAGTAAGCGAATCAATCAGTGAGTCACAATCAGTCTCAACCTCAGAGTCAGAGTCAGTAAGTGAATCAATCTCAGAATCACAGTCTGTATCTAATTCCGAATCCGCTTCAGAAAGTTCGTCTATTTCTGAATCACAGTCTGCTTCAACCTCAGAGTCAGCGTCAGTAAGTGCGTCAATTTCAGAATCACAATCAGTATCTAACTCCGAGTCAGCCTCAGAGAGCGAGTCGACATCAGCTTCACAATCCGAATCAAATTCAGTCTCTGATTCAGAAAGTGCATCTGTGTCCGAGTCGCAATCAGTTTCAACCTCAGAGTCAGCTTCAGAGAGTGAATCAACGTCGACATCACAGTCTGAATCGAACTCCGGTTCAGCATCTGTAAGTGAATCAATTTCAGAGTCACAGTCTGTCTCAAACTCAGTTTCAGCCTCAGAGAGTGAATCAACGTCGACATCACAGTCTGTATCTAATTCCGAATCCGCTTCAGAGAGTGCATCAGTGTCTGAGTCACAGTCAGTGTCTAACTCAGAATCAGCGTCAGTAAGTGCTTCTGTATCAGAATCACAATCAGTGTCTAACTCAGAATCAGCGTCAGAAAGTGCGTCAGTTTCAGAATCACAATCAGTGTCTAACTCAGAATCAGCATCAACAAGTGCGTCTGTCTCAGAATCACAGTCTGTATCTAATTCAGAATCAGCGTCAGTAAGTGAATCAATTTCAGAATCACAATCAGTATCTAACTCCGAGTCAGCATCAGTAAGTGAATCAGTTTCAGAATCACAATCAGTGTCTAACTCAGAATCAGCGTCAGAGAGTGCATCAGTTTCAGAATCACAGTCTGTTTCAAACTCAGAATCAGCTTCAGAAAGTGCGTCAATTTCTGAGTCTCAGTCTGTCTCAAACTCAGAATCAGCGTCAGAAAGTGCCTCAGTTTCTGAGTCGCAGTCAGTGTCAACCTCAGAATCAGCGTCAGAGAGTGCGTCAGTTTCAGAATCACAGTCTGCTTCAACGTCAGAGTCAGCATCAGAAAGTGGATCAGTATCAGAATCACAGTCTGCTTCAAACTCAGAATCAGCTTCATTAAGTGCTTCAATTTCAGTTAGTGAGTCTGCATCATTGAGTGAATCACAGAGCACAAGTTCCTCAATCTCGACTTCAGAGTCAGAATCATGGAGTACGTCAAGCTCATTGAGTGCTTCTGCATTTGAAAGCCAGTCTCAAGCCTTAAGTGCTTCAATTTCTGCGATTATTTCAACTGTTGAATCTATTTCGAACTCAGCTTCAAGCTTCATTTCAGCTAGTGAGTCGCTTTCGACATCTAACTCAGCATCATTGGGTGAGTCGGCGTCATTGAGTACATCTGTTTCAGGATCACAATCAGTTTCTAATTCCGAGTCAGCCTCAGAGAGTGCATCGGTGTCTGAATCACAGTCTGTCTCAAACTCCGAGTCAGCATCAGTAAGTGCTTCAATCTCAGAATCACAATCAGTCTCTAATTCCGAGTCTGCATCAACAAGTGCGTCTGTATCAGAATCCGTTAGCACATCAGTTTCTGAATCTGTGTCGGAATCAGCAAGCACATCCGCATCAGTCTCCGCCTCAGCCTCAGTGTCAGAATCAGTCAGCGCATCAGAGTCGGTGTCATTGAGCGCTTCAGTTTCAGTGTCACAATCAGTTTCTAATTCTGAAAGTGCATCAGTAAGTGCTTCAATCAGTGAATCACAATTAGTCTCTAATTCCGAGTCAGCATCATCAAGTGCCTCAGTCTCAGAATCACAGTCTGGATCAAACTCAGTCTCTGCGTCAGCCTCAGCCAGCACATCCGCTTCAGCGTCTGCATCAGTATCAACTTCAGTAAGTGCTTCGATTTCTACAAGTGAGTCTGTATCGTTGAGCGAATCGCAAAGTGCAAGTGCATCTGCGTCAGCCTCCGAGTCAGCCTCTACATCGGCATTCTTGAGTGCCTCTGAAAGCACAAGCACTTCAACAAGTATCTCAACATCATTGAGTACCTCGGCAAGTCTTTCAGCCTCAACAAGTGTATCTGAGTCATTGTCTGCATCATCTTCAGCGAGCGCATCCGCATCAGTCTCTGCCTCAGTATCGACTTCAGTAAGTGTCTCAATTTCAGAGTCGCAATCAGTATCGAACTCAGAATCAGTTTCAGCGAGTGCATCAGTGTCTGAATCACAATCTGTTTCAAACTCAGTATCACTGAGTGAGTCACTCTCAGTAAGTTCTTTGATTTCTACAAGTGAGTCTGTATCGTTGAGCGAATCGCAAAGTGCAAGTGTATCTGCCTCAGAAACTGCTTCATCAAGCGTTTCAGTATCCGAGTCAGCCTCTACATCGGCATTCTTGAGTGCCTCTGAAAGCACCAGCACTTCAACAAGTATCTCAACTTCATTGAGTACCTCGGCAAGTCTTTCAGGCTCAACAAGTGTATCTGAGTCATTGTCTGCATCCGCTTCAGCGTCAGCCTCATTGAGCGCTTCAGTTTCAGTGTCACAATCAGTTTCTAATTCTGAAAGTGCATCAGCAAGTGCCTCAGTCTCAGAATTACAGTCTGTCTCAAACTCAGTCTCTGCGTCAGCCTCAGCAAGTGCATCTGCCTCAGAAACTGCTTCATCAAGTGTTTCAGTATCCGAGTCAGCTTCTACATCGGCATTCTTGAGTGCTTCTGGAAGCATAAGTGCTTCAACAAGTATTTCAACATCATTGAGTACCTTAGCAAGTCTTTCAGCCTCAACAAGTATATCTGAGTCATTGTCTACATCAGCGTCAGCAAGTACATCTGCCTCAGTTTCAACTTCAGTAAGTGTCTCAATTTCAGAGTCGCATTCAGTATCGAACTCCGAGTCCGTTTCAGAGAGTGCGTCTGTGTCTGAATCAGAATCCGTTTTAAACTCAGAATCAACTTCAGTAAGTGAGTCAGTCTCAGAATCACAGTCAGTTTCATCCTCAGTAAGTGCTTCGATTTCTACAAGTGAGTCTGTATCGTTGAGCGAATCGCAAAGTGCAAGTGCATCTGCGTCAGCCTCAGCGAGCGCCTCCGCTTCAGTCTCCGAGTCCGCTTCTACATCGGCATTCTTGAGTGCTTCTGAAAGCACAAGCACTTCAACAAGTATTTCAACTTCATTGAGTACATCAGCAAGTCTTTCAGCCTCAGCATCAACAAGTGCTTCAGTGTCTACTTCAGAATCAATTTCTGAAGTGAGAGATCCTAAGCACAAACGTGGTAGCCAAGCACTTCCGAAGACTGGTGAGGAAAACTCATCATTAGGTATGGCCTTGGGTGCCTTGGCAACTGCAACTGGTCTTGGATTTCTTGCCAAACGTAAGAAAAATGAAGAATAGGACGAAGATTATTCGTATTTCTGAATTGTAAGAGTCTTTGCAATGCTTAGATAAGCACAATAAAAACACCTTCATGTTAGATAACCATTCTAGCTAGGAGGTGTTTTTTTGATTTAGAGATGTTGTGAAAGGTTCAAAATGGTACTGACTTTTTGAAATACTAATGACTACATAAAAATAAGAGACCACTTGAACATGGTCTCTTATTTGTTGTCTTGCTCATTATCTTGTTTATACATGACTGTTCCCACTGTTACAAGAAGGGTTATGAGAAATGGTGTGACTCGATAAGGTCTCCAGGCAGGGTCATAAGCCAAAAGGGTTGAAGCAAGATAAAAAACATTGCTTGAGTATAACAAAACTATATTTTCTTTTTTAAGGCCTTTTCCTATTAAGATGGTTGCAATGATAAAACTAATCAAGCTATAACGTAGAAAAAGGATTACAATCATTCCCCAAGGATTTGACAGTCCTAAGAGCAAAAATAAGGCAAGATAAACGATAGCTAAATAAAAGGCGACTGCAAGGAGAATAGAAGCAAGCCTGTTGTCTGGAGAGTTCTTCTTAATGAGCTCTTGATTATTGACCTCTTGACCATTCTGACCCTTATCTTGGCTTGTGTTGAAGTTTGTATGTTGTACTGACATCTTTCTCACCTACCCCTCTATTTGTTTCTAAATAGTTTAACTCTTTTCACCTTTATTATACTCCTTTTTCCTTGTTTTCAGCAGGGTAGATAGGCATTTGAACTATTTGTTATGATGATTTGTCGCTCTACAATCTAGTTTCTGTTCCCTTCGTTTTTGATGGAAAAGAGTATTTTTAATTAGCACTAGAGTAACCAAACTTGCCCCTCTGACACCTCAGTAAGTAATGAATGGCTTAGATAGTTAGAATTTAGATTTTGTATGAGAAGATAGTCTAAAAAAGACCCTATTTTAACAGACCTAATGGTTTGGTAAGGATAGTATTTTTTGTCGCTTTGAGAGAAGTGCCTTAAGGATTTTGTGAATTTTCATTAGATTTCCTTGTAATCCCATTAAAAGGAGGTCTTATCAATAATCATTCTAAATAGCCATAGAGTGTCAGTTATCTGTTTCTCAACGAACTAAAATGAGCATGTTTATAATTATAAACACTCATTTAAAACTAATGTTATTAAAGCAATAAAAGGACTTTTCTAAAAATTATGAAAATTTATCGAATCTTATTGAAAAAAAGCTTTCAATGATTTAGAATGAAGCTATAAATGGGAAAAAGGAGTCTTTTTATTATGGACAAAAAAGTACATTATAAAATGCACAAAGTTAAGAAACAATGGGTAACCATCGCAGTTACAGGGATGTCGCTCGGTGCAGTCTCAGCGGTTTCTTTAGGAACTAACGACGGTGTCGTTCAGGCCGACGAACACACGGATGCTACTGTAGCCATCCCCGATATTACTGTTGATACGGGTACTGTATCTAACGATACAACGGCTGCTCAGGATCCAACTACAGCAGTTGCAGCGACAAACGATGTCGCAACTGATCAAGCCGCTCCAACAGCAACTTTCGATTTGACAACTGATACAACAAATACAGTTGCAGCGAATGCTGTTGATACGGCAGCGACAGTCGGTACTGATCGTGCGGCAACTACAACAGATACAACAGCAACCAATGATACAGCTGTTGATACGACAAATAACAACACTACAACTGACACAACAACAGTTACTGATCGCGCAGCGACACGTGAACGTCGTGCGACTGGTGCTCGACGTGGTCCTACAGGAGGCCGTCGTGCTACCCCAGTTAACGGCAATACAAATAATACCAACAATACTGTCACAGTAGTAAACAACGACCTTCCAGCAACTAACAATGTCGTAACTGATGGTCCAAGTCACATCAAAACAATTGATGGAAAACAATACTACGTTGAAGATGACGGCACTATTCGTAAGAACTATGTCCTTGAACGTAACGGCGGTAGCCAATACTTCAACGCTGAAACTGGTGAATTGTCTAACCAAAAAGAATACCGCTTCGACAAGAACGGTGGAACAGGTTCATCAGCTGATAGCACAAACACAAACGTTACTGTAAATGGTGACAAGAATGCCTTTTATGGTACAACTGATAAAGATATCGAACTTGTTGATGGTTACTTCACTGCCAACACATGGTACCGTCCAAAAGAAATCTTGAAAGATGGTAAAGAGTGGACTGCTTCAACTGAAAATGACAAACGTCCATTGCTTACAGTTTGGTGGCCAAGCAAGGCTATCCAAGCGAGCTACCTCAACTACATGAAGGAGCAAGGTCTCGGTACCAATCAGACCTATACGTCATTCAGCTCACAAACTCAGATGGACCAAGCAGCGCTTGAAGTTCAAAAGCGTATTGAAGAACGTATTGCGCGTGAAGGTAACACTGACTGGTTGCGTACAACTATCAAAAATTTCGTGAAGACCCAACCAGGTTGGAATTCAACTTCTGAAAATCTTGATAATAGTGACCACTTGCAAGGTGGTGCCCTTCTCTATAACAACGATAGTCGTACAAGTCATGCTAATTCTGATTATCGTCTCTTGAACCGCACACCAACTAGCCAAACAGGTAAACACAATCCTAAGTATACTAAGGATACAAGTAACGGTGGTTTCGAGTTCTTGTTGGCAAATGATATCGATAACTCAAATCCAGCGGTTCAAGCTGAGCAGTTGAACTGGCTCCACTACATCATGAACATCGGTACTATTACTGGTGGTTCTGAAGATGAAAACTTCGATGGTGTTCGTGTCGATGCCGTGGATAATGTCAATGCTGACCTTCTCCAAATTGCTTCAGATTACTTCAAAGCTAAGTATGGTTCTGATCAAAGCCAAGAACAAGCTATTAAGCACTTGTCTATCTTGGAAGCATGGTCTCACAACGATGCCTACTACAATGAAGATACCAAAGGTGCTCAGTTGCCAATGGATGACCCTATGCACTTGGCATTGGTATATTCACTCTTGCGTCCAATTGGTAACCGTTCAGGAGTTGAACCACTCATTTCAAATAGTTTAAATGACCGTTCTGAAAGTGGTAAAAACTCTAAACGTATGGCTAACTACTCATTTGTTCGTGCCCACGATTCAGAGGTACAATCAATCATTGGTCAAATCATCAAAAATGAAATCAACCCTCAATCAACAGGGAATACCTTCACGCTTGATGAAATGAAGAAAGCCTTTGAAATCTACAACAGAGACATGCGTAGTGCTAACAAGCAATACACACAATATAACATCCCATCAGCATATGCCTTGATGCTTACACATAAGGACACTGTGCCACGTGTTTACTATGGAGACATGTACACAGATGATGGTCAATATATGGCTAAAAAATCACCATATTATGATGCTATTGAAACCCTCTTGAAAGGCCGTATCCGCTATGCAGCTGGCGGTCAAGATATGAAGGTTAACTACATCGGTTATGGTAATACTAATGGTTGGGATGCTGCAGGTGTCTTGACTTCTGTACGTTACGGTACAGGGGCTAACAGTGCTTCAGATACTGGTACAGCAGAAACACGTAACCAAGGTATGGCAGTTATCGTTTCAAACCAACCTGCCCTTCGTTTGACAAGCAACTTGACAATTAACATGGGTGCGGCTCACCGTAACCAAGCTTATCGTCCATTGCTTTTGACAACAAACGATGGTGTTGCTACTTACTTGAATGATAGCGATGCTAACGGCATTGTCAAATACACTGATGGTAATGGTAATTTGACATTTAATGCAAACGAAATCCGTGGTATCCGTAACCCTCAAGTTGATGGTTACCTTGCTGTTTGGGTGCCAGTAGGAGCTTCTGAAACTCAAGATGTGCGTGTAGCACCAAGTAAAGAGAAAAACAGCAGTGGTTTGGTCTACGAATCAAATGCTGCCCTTGATTCACAAGTTATCTACGAAGGTTTCTCTAACTTCCAAGACTTCGTTCAAAATCCATCACAATACACTAATAAGAAGATTGCTGAAAATGCTAGTCTCTTCAAATCATGGGGTATTACATCATTCGAACTTGCACCACAATACGTTTCAAGTGATGATGGTACTTTCCTTGACTCAGTCATCCAAAATGGTTATGCTTTTACAGACCGTTATGACATTGCCATGAGTAAGGACAACAAGTATGGTTCATTGGCTGACTTGAAGGCAGCTCTTAAAGCCCTCCATGCAGTGGGAATTTCAGCGATTGCTGACTGGGTTCCAGACCAAATCTACAACCTTCCAGGTGACGAAGTAGTTACTGCAACTCGTGTTAATAACTACGGTGAAACTAAAGATGGCGCAATCATCAACCACAGCCTCTATGCCGCTAAAACACGTACCTTTGGTAATGACTACCAAGGTAAATATGGTGGTGCCTTCCTTGATGAATTGAAACGTCTCTACCCACAAATCTTTGACCGTGTTCAAATCTCTAACGGTAAACGCATGACTACTGACGAGAAGATTACGAAGTGGTCTGCGAAGTACATGAATGGTACTAACATTCTTGACCGTGGTTCAGAGTACGTGCTTAAGAATGGTCTCAACGGTTACTACGGTACAAATGGTGGTAAGGTTAGCCTTCCAAAAGTTGTCGGAAGCAACCAATCTACTAACAACGACAACCAAAACGGTGATGGTAGTGGTAAGTTTGAAAAACGTCTCTTCTCTGTAAGATACCGTTATAACAATGGTCAATATGCTAAGAATGCCTTCATCAAAGATAATGACGGAAATGTCTACTACTTTGATAATACAGGCCGTATGGCAATCGGTGAAAAGACTATCGATGGTAAACAATACTTCTTCCTCGCTAATGGGGTGCAATTGCGTGATGGTTATCGTCAAAACCGCAGAGGTCAAGTATTCTACTATGATGAAAACGGTGTCTTGAATGCTAACGGCAAACAAGATCCAAAACCAGATAACAACAATAACAACAATACATCAGGTCGCAATCAATTTGTTCAAATTGGTAACAATGTTTGGGCTTACTATGATGGTAATGGTAGACGTGTAACAGGCCACCAAAACATTAATGGTCAAGAGCTCTTCTTCGATAACAATGGTGTCCAAGTTAAAGGGCGTACTGTTAAAGAGAATGGAACAATCCGTTACTATGATGCAAATTCAGGTGAAATGGCTCGCAACCGTTTTGCTGAAATTGAACCAGGTGTTTGGGCTTACTTCAATAATGATGGAGCAGCCGTAAAAGGTTCACAAAATATCAATGGTCAAAACCTCTACTTTGATCAAAATGGTCGTCAAGTGAAAGGTGCTTTGGCTAATGTTGATGGCAACCTTCGTTACTATGATGTAAACTCAGGTGAGCTTTACCGTAATCAATTCCATGAAATCGATGGTAGCTGGTATTACTTCGATGGTAATGGTAATGCTGTCAAAGGCATGGTTACTATCAATGGTCAAAACCTCCTCTTTGATAACAATGGTAAGCAAATCAAAGGTCATTTGGTTCGTGTGAACGGCGTTGTTCGTTACTATGATCCAAATTCAGGTGAGATGGCTGTTAACCGTTGGGTTGAAGTGAGTCCAGGATGGTGGGTTTACTTTGACGCTCAAGGCCGAGGTCAAATCTAATCGTTTCCAAACTGTATGAACCGAGACAGTAGTCTCGGTTTTTATGGCATGTTCGGATTTCGTTAAGGATTTAATGATGGCTGAACAAGTGATTTTAAAACCATCTTGAGTTAGTCATGATAGTCTGATAGTAATCATTACATCTGTAGTTCCATGAAAAAGTAATCATGCTAAAAAAGCTATTAGTTATTTATAACTTAATACGAGAAACTTGAGAAACTGGGGATTTTCATTAAATGGTTCCAATCTATTGACGAAGCGTCAAAGTCAATCTATACTAGGAGTAATACCAGTTATTTATTGGCATCCCTAGTCGAGGACTAGTCTCAGGCTTGGCCTGTGTCATTCCTAATAGGCCATTTCTTTAACAAATACAGTAAGGTTCTAGCCTTTCAAAGATGAGAAGTAGTTGTGATAGTTTATAGTCTATTTCTTATGAGAGTGTCTTTAGGGAGAGAAAACTCCATTAAAGAGTCATCATTTAAGTTATCGGGGTAATCTCATTTTGATGTCACTTTCATAAACTACTTGATAGATATTGCACATTAAAGCGCTATTTTTTTACTTAGGGGTTAAAATGATTAAAGTTCTTACACCTTACTTGTAAAAATTCGATTCTCGTATTATAGTATATATAAGAGATATCAAAAATTTTAATCTTTGATAAGAACTTGTTAGCTTCTCCGAGGGAAAATGAAATCTTAATAGAAAAGATTTCCATGAGAACTTAGCAAGTATAGGATTTTATTTCTCATAAAAAGAAGAAAGGGGGAGTATTTTTGAGAGCCTATAGGGAAGATGCGACTGAAGCAGCAGCAAGAACTGCCGAAGAGCATATTGCACATAAATCAGCGGACTCTGATTTAGTTGATACTATAGATCTTTCTAAATTATTGACTAACCCAAAAAGTCGCTCTGACCACAGTGCCCCCTCTCCATTAGATTTTGCTAGAGCTGACGAAGCCCTCTTTGATAATCATGCCCAATCGGAAACCGTGAGGATTCCATCTAAGCAAGAGATTATTTTTCAAGGAGCAGATTCGCAAACTCCAGACCCTGAAGTCATGGAAAATCATGTTTTTACGGGGACTAGAGATAGGAAGACTGGCTTAATCGAATGGGACAAGGACAGTTATACCTATCCTAAGATATCGGTACCAGTTGTCCAGGGCTATTTCGCTGACCAAAAAGAAGCGGGTTTTAACGTTGTCACACCCTATGTGCCAACGGTAACGGAACATGTGACCTATAGGAAATTGGGACGCATTATCCCTGTGACAGAAGATGGGGAATATATTCCAGGTGCTTTGACTAAGCAGTATAACAATAACAAAAAAGATCCACGAAAGGCGGGTGAGACAGCAACACCAGCTGTTCAAGATTATATGACAGATATTAAAAGTGTAGTACCGAACAAACCAGGAGGGGATACTCCGGTTGTGTATCGTAAAATTTTCAAGAAAGCCAGCATCACTTATATTGATGAAACTACTGGTGCTTACTTGGTTAGTGACCAGTTGACCGGGGAATTGGGTGAAGCGATTGAATACGGAACAGCAACACGTATCAAGACTTTCAAGGACATGGGGTATGACTTGATTCAGGACGAATTCCCTAAAGATGCCATTTTTGATGATAAGGATATTGATGATCAAGAGTGGTTTGTCCTCTTGCAACACGATGTTGCCAAGGTAGGGCCTGATCATGAACAAGTCCCAGATACTCCAATCAATCCTAATAATCCAGATGGACCTAAGTGGCCATCTAAGTATGCTTACGAGAAAGAAGTAAGCTTCACAGTCTTTTACAAGAGTACAGATGGCAATGCGGATTTGCCAGATGCCGATGTGCAAAAGGCTTATTGGGTCCGTACCCTTACCTTTGACAAGGTCACAGGTGAGCTTGTTGACGAGACAGAATGGTCACCAAACAAGACCAAGTATTATGACATCTATGCTCCAGTTGTTTTAGGCTATTTTGCGGATCGAGTAGAAGTTAAAGGTAGAGAGGTTACTGAAGATAACATCGAAGAAACCATTACCTACGTTCCACTTGGTAAGATTATTCCTATTGATGCGAATGGACGCTTGATTCCAAACGTTCCAACGCCAACCTTCAACAACGATGCCAATAACCCAACTAAGGTTAGTGAGACACTTGTTCCTCACATTCCGGGTTATCGTCCAATGCAACAAAGTGTCATGCCTGAGAGCTTGACAGACGATATTCTTGTTGAGTACGCTCCAATCCTTGAAGATGTAACGCAACCAACCTTGCAAACTGTCTTCTTCAAAGGAGCTGGCGAAGCAACACCGTCTGTTAATATCCAGTCTGACTTCACCTTCACTGGTAAGTACAATCAAGCAGAAGACACTTACACTTGGGATCAAGACAGCCATACCTTTGCTAAGGTTAATGTCCCAGTTATCGAAGGTTACTATGCGGACAAGGCAGTGGCTGGTATGCAGATTGTTACACCTGATAAACCAGAAGCCACAGACAGTGTTGTCTATAAAGAACTCGGTAAGATTATCCCTGTTGATACCTTTGGTAATCCAATCGCGGATGCAGAACCAATTCATTATGCTAATGATCCTCAAGATGCTACGCAAGTTATTGAAACACCAGCACCACAAGTTGCTGGCTACCAAGCTGAAAGTGAATTGGTATTGCCAATTGACCTCAGCCTGGACCAAACCTTGGTTTACGAACCAATCTTGGATGATATCACACAAGATACGAAACAAACGGTTACCTTCCAAGGTGCAGGCTACAAAGATCCAGTTATCAACATTCAAGATAGCTTCAGCTTCCACGGTAAATTTAACCAAGTGGAACAAACAAGCACTTGGGATCAAGACAGCTTCACTTACGATGTTGTAGAAGTTCCAGTTGTAGATGGCTTCTTTGCAGATAAACGTCAAGCTGGTGGACTTGAAGTTCGCCCAGACCTTCCAGAAGTGGAAGATACAGTAACTTACACAGAACTTGGTAAGATTATTCCAGTAGATGAGTATGGTACACCTATTGAAAATGCACCTACTCCAAGCTACAACAACGATCCTGAAGATCCAACCATGGCTATGGAAACAGTCGTTCCAGATGTTCTTGGTTACATTTCTGAAAAGGCCTTTATTACTCCAGAACACCCAGGTCAAGATACCAACGTGGTTTATGCTAAGGATGAGCAAAAAGCTATTATCCTTTACATGAATGAGCTTGATAAGTCAGAATTGACTCGTGATGTTGTCGTTGGAAGCTCAGGTGAGAAGATTGACTACTCTACTGATGAACAAATCGCAAACTTGCTCAAACAAGGTTATGAACTTGTCAACGATGGTTATGCAGAAGCCTTTGACCACACTTACAATGGTGACTCTGACTTTGACCAAGTCTTCGAAGTGGTTCTTCGTGAACGTTTGGTTCTTATCGACCCAGATATGCCAGCACCAGTTGCAGGTGAAGTCGTAGATCCAAATGATGTGAATAGCCCAGTTTGGCCAAATAGCGTAGAGATGCTTGAAAACCGTGCCGATGTGACACGTACCATCCAGTATGTCTTCGAAGAAGGTGGTTTGGCTAGCGATGACTACGTTGAAGTTCTTGATTTCAAACGTTTGGCTAATGTTAACCTTGTGACAGGCGCTATCAATTATGAAGCATGGTCAAGTACTCAAGCTGGCTTCTCAGCGGTTCCTTCACCAGAGGTTGTCGGATTTACACCAGACCGTATGGAAGTCGCTGAAATGACAGAGGTTTCTGTGGAAACTCCTGAAATCATGGAAGTGGTTACTTACCTCAAGGATGCTCAGAAAGCTACAGTTACTTATGTTGATGGTACAACTCGTAAGAAACTTGAAGTGGTCGACTTGCTTGGTAAATCAGGCGAAGTGATTGAATACTCAACAATCGAACGTATCAAGTACTATAGCGACCGTGGTTATACCCTCCTTGCTGATGGCTTCACAAACGGTGTAATCTTTGATGGCGATTCACATGTTGACCAAAACTTCATGGTTACCCTTCGTCATGGTACCGTTCAAGTAGGTCCAGATATCATCCAAGAAGCTGGTACACCAATCAACCCAGCAAATCCTGATGGTGCCAAATGGCCAGAACGCGAAAGCTACATCAAAGACGTAACCTTCACAGTTCTCTACACATCTAGCGATGGACAAGCAGAACTTCCTGCCAATAACATCCAAACTGCTCAATGGACACGTAGTTTGACTATTGACAAGGTTACAGGTGAAGAGCTTGGTTCAAGCTACTGGACTTCAAATAAAGGTCAGTTTGAAACAGTCATCACTCCTGAAGTAGAAGGCTATAGCGCTGATAAGGATAAGGTTGAAGGTAAGACAGTAGGTCAACGTAACCTTGAGGAAACCGTTGTTTATATCCCATTAACAGGCGATATTAATGGTAAACCTAAGGAAGACAAGGCAGACGATATCGTTGTTGAAGAAATCCAAGACCTAGAAGTTCTCGACCAAGTCGAAGAGCAAGTCGAAGCTCATGATGGACCAGTTACTTATGGACCAGGCGATGACTTTGAAGCACCTGTTTCAAGTCAAGCTGAGGGTAAAGGCTCTAAACACAAGATGCCAATTAATCTCTCAAATGAGGAAGAAGCAAGCAAAGGTAAGATTGAAGAAACCATCAATATCGCAGGCTTCACCGTATCGGTAACAGGTCTAGGACTTGGCCGCAACGGACGTAAAAAGAAAAATAAAAAAGATCACAAAGATCAAAAGGACAAATAATATAAAGCCCTGAATGACTCAGGCATGCCCAGACAGAAAGAAAATCTCAAGTTGCTTAGTGCACTTGGGATTTTTTTGTGGATTACCTAACTGAGGTCTGTGGAAACTAAGTATTATAAACGTAAAAGAAGGCGTCAAAACATAAACAGACATTGATTAAATTGATGATAAAAACTATAATCTAGTTACAAGAGCTATGCACATAAATGCTCATTCCATTATTGTTAATGACTGGTTTTTCAACTTGTCGCTTATTTTAAAAAAGAGGTACTATGTCTATTTCGTTTACTTATTGTGGCGTTGCATGTGGCGTCATTTCCATTGATAATCAATTTCATATTGGAATTGATCCTGACTTATCTCCTAAGGGAACTTTAGTTCAGTTTAAAGGATTTATCTCCGAGAAACAAACTCATGTTTATAAGGATGAATCTCTTCTTAGCAAAGTTGATGTATGGTTAATTACTCATGGGCATCAAGATCATTTGGATGATGTATGGAAAGATTATCTGAAAGAGAAGACGGTCATTTCTCCTAATAGGAAAATTTTAGATGGGGTGCCATGTTTAAATAATAGTGTTTTAAGATGGGGAGAAGAACAAGCATTTCCAGTCGCTGACTATTGTATCACCATAAAAGCCTTACCGGCTTATCATGCCAGTAATTACATCATGCGAAAGATAGTTGGTAAGGTAAATGGCTATCAACTAACAATCACCAGTTCGTCAGAAACTAAAGTCATTTATTTTACCGGTGATACTGTTTTGTACCCAGACTTAACCCAAAATGTCTCTAAAAATATAGATGCTATTTTTGCTAATTTAGGTGCTGTAAAATCAGGTTCATTTGGTGGCCCATTTACCATGGACTTAAAAATGTTAAACCGAATGAATGATCTCCTTCAACCTAAAAGAATTTATCCCATTCATATTGATGATTATAGTCATTACAAGACAACTAAAAAAGAAGTTGAATCAGCAGGTTATAGGGTTTTAGCTGTTGGTGAGACCATCGATATATAATTAAGTAGAATAAAGACTTTACATACTTTTGTATGGGAGTCTCACTTGTGGTAACATCACTTCTATATTACAATATAGGAGAAGAAGCAAAAAAGGAGTATGCCATGCCAACTGAATATGAAAAGATGATAGCAGGTGACTTTTATAAACCTAACGATCCTGAGTTACGTGCCCTAGCGGCCAGCTCAAGAGAAAAACAATGGGCCTTCAATGCTGAGCCTGACCGTCTCAAGAGGGCAGAGATTGTCAAATCTTGGTTTGGTTCGACTGGTGAAAATGTTGCCATGAATCCTCAGTTCGTTACGGATTACGGTGTTAATATCCATATCGGTGAAAATTTTTACTCTAACTGGAATTTGACCATGCTGGATGTCTGTCCTATCACGATTGGTGACAATGCCATGATTGGCCCTAATTGTCAGTTTTTGACGCCCTTGCATCCGCTTGATCCAACCGAGCGTAATTCAGGCATTGAATATGGTGCTCCAATTATGATCGGTGATAATTTCTGGGCCGGTGGAGGCGTGACCATCCTTCCAGGAGTGACCTTAGGGGATAATGTAGTTGCTGGAGCAGGAGCCGTAGTGACTAAGTCCTTCGGTGACAATGTTGTTCTAGGTGGGAATCCGGCGCGTGTGATTAAGGAAATTCCTGTAAAGAAAGACTAAATATAGCAACTCAAGGATTCTAGGTCCTTGAGTTTTCTATTTTTTGAAAGAATCTATTGACTTGAGCTAATAACTCTTCTATACTGTTAATCGCTAGTTAGCTAACAATATAGTTAAGGAGTCATTCTTTTGGACCATTTTGGACGCTTGTTGAAACAAGCCAATAACAATATGATGCGTCATTTTGACCAGTTTGCTAGGCAATATGATTTGACTGGAAATCAGATGGCTGTCATTGATTTTATAACCAATCATGCGGATCAAGAAGTCTTTCAACGTGACATTGAGCACGAATTTGAAATTCAGCGTTCGACAACGACAGTGCTCTTACAGCGAATGGAGAAGAAAGGCCTGATTGAACGCCACACATCTTCAAAAGATGCTAGGCAAAAGGCGGTCGTTTTAACGGATAAAGCCCTTAATATCGCTTCTGCCTGTCAATCTTATCTTCGAAAAGAGGAAGAAGAGTTTGCCCAGCAATTTTCAGCTAAAGAGAGGGAAGTCTTTCTCAAAATCTTACAACACTACCGTAATATTTAAGTTTATCTAGGAGGAACAAATACTTATGTCAGACGAAAAAATCTCCACCAAGGTCCTGTGTGCCATCTTTGCGACAGGAATCCTTTCATTTTGTGGAGTAGCTGGTGAAACAGCTATGAACATCACCTTTCCCGTATTGATGAAGGCATTTTCAGTCAATACGTCAACCGTACAATGGGTTACAACAATTTATCTCCTAGTGGTCGCTTGCGTGGTTCCCTTATCTGCCTATCTCAAGCGCTCGTTTAGGATGAAAACCATCTTTCTGGTCGCAAATCTCTTGTCTATTTTAGGTGTCCTCATCGACTTTATAGCGCCTAGTTTCGGTTTTGTTGTTTTGGGACGATTGGTTCAAGGGATGGGTGTTGGTTTTGCCCTACCTCTCATGTTTAACATCATTTTGGAGCAGGTGCCAAGTCGTAAGATTGGTCTCATGATGGGAGTTGGGACACTTATTACAGCCGTTGCTCCAGCCATTGGACCGACTGTTGGTGGTCTCTTGACAGCACACTTTGGTTGGCGTTCTATTTTCCTCGTCCAGTTTCCTATTCTCTTGGCTTCACTGATAGCAGGGATTCGCTCAATTGAGCAAAAGAGTGAGGTGCAACGTGAATCTTTAGATATCCTCAGTCTACTGGCTACTATCTTTCTTTTCTTGGGCTTGATTTTAGGCCTTCATGGGGTTGTTGACCATGCTTTCTTTAGTTTCTCAGTTCTTGGTTGGCTTTTGATTGGTATCTTAGGTCTTGTCGTTTTGATTTGGCGTTCAACAACATTGGACAACCCTATTATCAACCTCTCCATTTTGAAAAATCGTAAACTGACAGGTCATATCATCGCTTTCTTCTCTTTCCAATTGGGGTCCCTTGCGATGAGTTTTCTCTTGCCAAACTATGTGCAATTGGTTAACCACTCGAATACAACTTCTGCAGCTTTAATGTTGCTTCCAGGTGCTATTATTGGTGCAGGATTCGCCCCGTTCTCAGGTATCATTTTGGATAAGATGGGAGCACGTAAACCGATTTTGATTGGAGCAACCCTGATTGTACTCGCTCAGTTGTTATTTAGCTTATTTGGTCTCTCTCTTTCCAATACGTTGATCCTCGTCTTTTACATGATTTTCATGACGGGGCTTGGCGTTTCCTTTGGTAATGTCATGACCAATGGACAGAAACAACTGTCGCTAGATCAACGTGCTGATGCCAATGCCATCTTTAACACGCTCCAACAATTTGCAGGAGCAGTGGGAACAACGTTAGCCTCTCTAATTGTTGCTATGAGTCAAGCTAATCACAAGATTGACTTTGCACAAGCAACGGCTCAAGGTAGTCGAAATGGCTTTATGGTCTTATTTGCTCTAGCCATTTTCCAACTCCTTGTCTTAGTTAGCGTTGTCAAAAAGAACGATTAATAAGGTGTTTGAAGCAAAGGAAACATGCTTTCCCTTGCTTTTTCTTTCCTTAAATGAAATACTAATCTTACTGCAAATTTTAGTGTTGCTTTAAGGTTTATGACTTATAATAACCTTAAAGAATTAACCAGTCTTCGATGAAGATACTAGAAGGAAGGGAAGGCCCATGTCTTTACTTAAGAAAATTCATCCTGACCAGCCGCTCAAGGAACTGAGATGGTTTGATATCGGTATTGTTACGCTGATTATGTTTGGTCAGTTTATTGTTCGTTCGACACAAATGTATTTGGCCAGTTTGTCTCCAAGCCTTTCTACCGCAATCAGTGAGACATCAACAATTACAGCCAGTGAAGGAGCAGCTTACTCTAGCAATTTCACCTTGCAGATTATCCTCCTAGCCTTAGCGATTATTTATCTCTGGATACGTCATTTTGACTTTAAACAACTGCCAATCCGTCTAAAGTGGTCTGTTCTCTTTTGGGTACCCTTTATTTTCGCTATCATGGGCTTATTTGCTGATATGGTAAGTACTTTGTCAGGACAATATAATTATTTTAGTCCTCAAGTTCTAGGCTTTATTAGCCCTATGGCTGTGATTGATAAGTTTATGGCTTTGTCACCTATGGCAATTGCTTATGGCTTGCTCAACGGTTTCTACGAGGAATTTTTCTTCCTAGGACTCTTGACCTCGGTTAAGGACAAGTATAAGTGGTTGGTCTTGCTCTTCTCAACCATTGTCCGTGTGTCCTTCCATACCTATCAGGGCATGCTATGGGCTCTGGTTATCGGTGTGGCCTTTGGTCTCCTCTATTATTTCCTTTATAAATACAAGGTTAAAAATTTGCTTCCATTTTTCCTCGTTCATGCCTTAGCAGATATGTTTGGCTCAAGCTTAATTTATCTCTTGGTAAACTGGAATTATTAGTCAAACAACTCCCCTCGTACTTAAACGAAGGGAGTTGTTTTTTATGGTTAGATAATATCTAAATTAACATAATACTATCTCTTTTAGCTAAATAGTTCTTTTAAGAAGTTGAGAACTTTAGGATGAAGATTATTTTCCTTGAGGGTGATAAGAGAAACATAAAGGGTCAAACGTTCATTCTTAACCATTGGAATAGCAATTAAATCTTTGTCTTCCTTTGTTATAGCTATCTCAGAAAGAAGGCTGATACCAACTTTTTTACGAAGGAGTTGTTTAAGCAAATTAACATCATCAGTTTGAAAAAATGGTGTTGCGGCATGATGATGCTGATCATTAAGATGTTGAAATGCTTTTAGATGAACAAAATGTTCGTCTAAAATAATAAAATCTTCATTTATAACGTCTGAGAAAGCGATAGTTTCTTTATCTGCTAATGGGTGTCCTGATGGCAGAATGTAATAAAGATCACTTGTCATAAGGTTTCTAACTGAAAATCGTTTATCAAGAATAGGTTCTAAGCTTCCAATAAAACTGGCATCTAGTTCTCCGCTAGATAAGAGATTTAGAAGTTCAATAGAGCCCTCTTGTATAGGGTGAATATTTCGAAGTGCTGATACATTTTCAATAAAAGCAGGCTCTAAACGAACAATGTAGTCAATAATAAGAGGTGGAAATCCGATTGTATCATAGGAAGAAATGCTTCGTAGTATTTCCTTTTTGGCACCTTGAAGTTCTGGAAGTACTTTTTTTACATGTCTCAATAAAATCTCACCTTGTGGTGTTAATTTAAAGGTTCTGTGAGAAGGGTCATGCATAATTAGTTGACAATGAAACTCTTTTTCTAAACGTTTAATCGCATAAGAAATGGAGGGTTGACTCACCTCATGTTTTCGAGCTACATCAGTGAAAGATTGTAAGTTACTTAGGTCATAAAAGTAGTATAAGTCTTTAAGATTCATAAAGTCTCACTTTCAAAAGTATGTAAAAAGGATTTATATAGTCAAAGCTAGCTGGAGTAATAAGTAAATTTTATCCGTGATAACGTGTTTGACTATAAGTTTTTTAATGAGTTAAAATACGATGATGAGTCAGGAGGCAACTACAGGCTATCTAAAATATCTTCAAAGATGGCTAAGAGTTTCTCCCTCTTTGTAGCAGGAAGTTGTTTGAGCTTCATGTTAACTCTTTTCAGTGAGAGGTTATCGGTTTTGTCAGTGGTAGCCTCGAGGCTGTTAAAATTGAAAAATTCCTCTGGCGTCAAGTTTAAGGCAACAATCACTTTTTCTAGACTGTGAATGGTCAGATTCACATTTTGGTTTTCTAGTTGATTGATATACTTGAGTCCGAGTCCTGCCTGTTCCGAAAGTTCCTCTTGGCTCATTTTATTTTGTGTGCGAAAATATTTCACCTTTTGTGAAATATATTTTTGTAAATAATTTTTAGTTGTCATATAAACAGAATACAAGTTTTAAATGACAAAAATAACTTTTTAAACAATACGAAGTACGATATAAGAATATTATTGTCCATTATAGCATAAAAGAAATTAATGGACATTAAATGATACACTGTTCTTTTAATTGTACATAAATGGTAGTATAATATAGAAAAAGGAGGTCGCATTATGACTGCACATGATATTTTAAACAACCCTTTCCTTAACAAAGGAACTGCCTTTACTTTGGAAGAACGTCAGGAGTTAGGTTTGGTTGGACTCTTGCCACCTTACGTTCAAACCATTGAAGAACAAGCAGCTCAAACCTATGCGCAAATGCAAACAAAGGTTAACGATTTGGAAAAACGTTTGTTCCTAATGGAAATTTTTAATACAAATCGTACTCTTTTTTACTACCTATTTGCTCAACATTTGGAAGAATTTAATCCCATTGTCTATGACCCAACAATCGCTGATACCATTGAGGGTTATAGCGACCTCTTTGTAGATCCACAATATGCCGCATATCTTGATATTAATCATCCTGAAAATATCGAAGCAACTTTGAAAAATGCAGCAGGGGACCGTGAAATTCGTCTCATTGTTGTGACAGATGCAGAAGGTATTCTTGGTATTGGAGACTGGGGAACAAATGGCGTCGATATTTCTGTTGGGAAACTGATGGTCTATACTGGAGCTGCAGGAATCGATCCTTCAACGGTGCTTCCTTTGGTCATTGATGCAGGTACCAACCGTGAAGAACTTCGTAACAATCCTAATTACTTGGGAAATCGTCACGAACGTGTGCGCGGAGAGCGTTATTATGATTTTATCGATCAATTTGTTCAAACAGCAGAACGCCTTTTCCCTAAACTCTACCTTCACTGGGAAGATTTCGGTCGCTTAAACGCTGCCAACATCCTTGAAAAATACCGTAAACAAATCCCAACCTTTAACGATGATATCCAAGGAACTGGTATTGTAACCCTTGGTGGGATCTTTGGGGCATTGGATATTACAGGTGAAAAATTAACGGATCAAGTTTATCTCTGCTATGGTGGTGGGACTGCTGGTGCAGGGATTGCCTCTCGTGTTCTTCGTGAAATGGTCAGTGAAGGCCTCTCTGAAGAAGAAGCCTATAAACGCTTCTTTATGGTCGATAAACAAGGTCTCCTCTTTGACGACATGGATGACTTGACTCCGCAACAAAAACCATTTGCTAAGAAACGTTCTGATTTTGCCAATGCAGATAAGTTGACGGACCTTCTTGAAGTAGTGAAGACGGTTAAGCCAACTATTCTTGTGGGAACTTCAACTCAGCCAAATACTTTCACAAAAGAAATTGTAGAAGCTATGTGTGAAAACACAGAACGTCCTATCATTTTCCCATTGTCAAACCCAACCAAACTAGCTGAGGCAAGTGCCAAAGATTTGATCGAATGGTCAGACGGAAAAGCATTTGTTGCGACAGGAATTCCAGCTGGTACAGTTTCCTATAAAGGTGTGGACTACGTGATTGGTCAAGCGAATAATGCCCTGATTTACCCAGGTCTTGGACTTGGTATGCTGGCTTCTGAAGCGAGTCTTTTGACAGATGAAATGATTGGAGCTGCCGCACATTCATTGAGTGGTATTGTCAATCCAGGCGAACCAGGAGCACCAGTCTTACCTCCATTCAAGTATGTAGCTGATGTTTCTATCAAAGTAGCAGAAGCAGTCGCTAAAAAAGCGCAAGAACAAGGTCTTGCACGTGCTGAAGAAACAGATATGGCTAAAGCAGTCCGTGATTTGAAATGGTATCCAGAATATAAATAAGTAAATTTAATGGAGGTGTACGAGTGCGACTAGATGCCTCGTACGCCTTTTACTGTATATCCTAATATATAGAAAGGAAGATTATGGAAATATTTTTAACTTCGATTCAGAGTATTGTGCCCATTATCGTCATCATCATTCTTGGTTATTTCTTACAGGTCCGTGGGTGGTTTAAAGAGAGTTTTGGAAATGACTTATCTAAACTGATTATGAACGTGGCCATGCCTGTTGCAATTTTTACCTCTGTTCTTAAATATCTAACTTTAGATAAGCTAATTAGCTTGTCTGGCGGTTTGTTGTATACCTTTATCGCCTTCATTCTTGGTTACCTAGCGGCCTTTATCGCAGTGAAAATTTTTAAAGTGCGCCCAGGTCGTCGAGGAACCATGATTAATACCTTTGTTAATGCCAATACCATATTTATTGGTTTGCCTTTAAATATCGCTTTGTTTGGAGATCAAGCCCTTCCTTACTTCTTAGTGTATTATATTACAAATACAGTATCTACTTGGACATTAGGTGTCTATCTGATGACTTCTGATAGTAAAGAAGGGGCTTCAAAACAGGCTCAAAAATTTAATTGGAAGAAGCTCTTCCCAGCTCCTTTATTAGGATTTCTCGTAGCCCTCGTATTTTTGGTGTTACGTATTCCTGTCCCAAGTTTTGCGGAAAGTACCTTGACATATATTGGTAGTTTGACAACGCCCTTATCTCTTGTCTATATCGGTATCGTCCTAGCTAAGGCAGGGCTTCAGACTATTCGCTTTGATAAAGATACCATCATCACACTGGTTGGTCGTTTTATCCTTGCACCGGTCATTATGATCTTGGTTCTGAAGTTCTTCTCTCCAAATATGGTAGCACCAGAATTTAGAACCTTTATGATTCAATCTGCAACACCAGCCTTGGCAGTTCTTCCTATCCTTGCCAATCAAGGTAAAGGCGATGTTGAGTTTTCAACGAATGTGGTCACTCTCAGCACGGTCTTATTTGTGATTGTGGTTCCGATTTTACAAACATTATTAGGATAAAAGGAGTAGAATTTGTAAATGTTTTTTAATTGGCTAAAAAAATGGAAAACACTTATCAAACTCGTTTTATTTCTATCTATTGCTAGTCTAGTTATTGTAGAGATAACTAGACTTTTTAAGACGATTTCGTTTGATAAGATTGTAGAAATACTGGGGAAACTGTCTCCACTAGATGTCATCTGTTTAGCATTGTTTGGTTTTATAGCTGTTGCGCCAATGATCTTCTATGATGGTATCTTAAATAAAGAACTTCATCAGAAACAAAAATTATCTTACTTACTAGAAACTAGCTGGACCATTAATAGCTTGAATAATATGATTGGCTTTGCCGGTTTGGTGGATGTTGGTTTACGATATTCTTTCTATGGAGATGAAGAACGACCTGAAAAAAGTATGCAGGGCATTTCTCGTGTCATTCCTTATTTCATGAGTGGATTTTCACTGTTTGCCCTGATAAGCTTGGTTTTGACAGGCTTATTCCCTTTATCAATTGGTATTAAGCAGTATTGGCCAGTCCTTTTAGGAGCTAGTCTCTATCTCCCAATTGTTTTATTTGTTTCAAATAGAAAAAATTGGGCCTATTTTGGCCAGCTGGGTGGAAAGACAATTTTATCTTTAGTATTAGCTTCTGCCCTTGATTGGGCTTGTGTACTAAGCTTTTTCCTTTTGGTTGGGTATATTTTGGGCTATAATTTACCAAGTTACGATGTAATTCCCCTCTTTATGATTGCTATTACAATTGGGATTATGTCAATGATTCCAGGTAGTCTAGGTAGTTTCGATTTAATTATGGTATCTGGTTTAGTTGGTCTTGGGATTGATAAAGCTCAGGCACTAAGTTGGTTACTTGTATTTCGGTTATTCTATTATGTTCTCCCTTTTTGTTTAGGAGTAGTTTTATTCTTAAAGAATATGGGTGGACGACTTAATGAGAAATATTTAGGAATTCCTCAAAAGGTCATTGAAGCCTTATCCGCTATAGTATTGGTTTGGGGGTTGCGACTCTTTGGTTTCTTTCTTATCGTTTCAGCTATAGTTCCTCAAGAATTAGGACATCTTCCTTTGCTTAGAGAACTTACACCTAGCACTGGACAGTTTGTTTTTCAACTTCCTAGTATTGTTCTTGGTGTTCTGTTCTTCCTTTTAGCAAGATTAGTTAAACGACGTTTAAAATTTACGTTAACACTGGCTACTGTCCTAGGGCTAGTAAGTCTTGTTTATTTGAATATTGGTAGTTTTTCATTACCAAGTAGTCTTTTCTTAGTGGTTCTCTTGTTTCTCGTATGGTGGAATAAGGATACATTTGTTCGCAGACATTATATTTATGCTTGGGAAGATTGTTATAAAGATATATCCTATATTGGTGGTAGTTTCTTCTTGACGCTTGTTTTGTTAGGACATTTGAATCCACATCATGTGTTTAAGTTAAAACATCTCTCTCATCTGGTTACACACTGGATTCATTTTCTTGGTTTATCTCTGATATTGGTTATTTTGTATGTTTTGGTTCTTCGTGAAAGTAATAAAATTAAAGAGAACTTCGGAGAAGTTTTCGATAAACAACGATACCAAGACTTTATCGCAACAATCCCAAATTTAAATTTAGATGCTGCCTTAGCTTTTTTAGGTGATAAATATCTTTATTGGTACCAGGAGGATGGTCAAGACAAAGTTGTTTTCCAATTCGCAATTGAAAATAACAAGTGTGTTGTTATGTCGGATCCACTAGCACACTTAGGCTACTTAGAAAAAGGCTTATCACAGTTTCTAGCAGAAGCGGAGAATGCAAATATCTCTGTTATTTTCTATGAAGTTAATCAAGAAACAACCCTTTTACTTCATGAATATGGATACGACTTTATGAAGTTTGGTGAGACTGCTCAGGTATCACTCGATGAATTTACAACTGAAGGAAAACACGGGAAGAAGTTTAGAACGGTTGTGAATAAGCTAGAAAATAAAGGATATCAATTTCAAGTATTACAACCGCCTTTTGATAAAAAGATGCTTAATACCCTAAAAGAAATATCTGATAGTTGGCTAGATGGTCGCCAAGAAAAAGGTTTTTCACTTGGCTATTTTGATGAAAAGTACATTCAATTAACTCCAATAGCTCTTGTAAGTGATGAGGAAGATAACATTCAGGCTTTCGTTACCTTTTTAGCTAGCAATGGACCTAACGAAGCAAGCATTGACCTGATGCGCTACGACTTAAAGACAGCCCCCAATGGTATCATGGATTATCTTTTTGTAAAATTATTACTTCATTTTAAAGAAGAAGGAGTTACCTACTTTGACTTAGGTATGGCGCCATTGTCAAATGTAGGAACTGAGAAACATAGTTTCTTACAGGAAAAAGTGGCTTATCTAATCTATGCCTTTACCAATCGCTTCTATTCTTTTAGTGGTCTTAGACAATATAAACAAAAGTTTAATCCAATCTGATCACCACGATATGTCGCTTATCCCCGTGATACATGGCTTATACTAGATATGTTAGCCATTTATAGAGTTGATAATCGCAAAGTAAAGAGATTATCATGATAACTTTTAGTTTTAAACCGTATATGATGATTTTCGAGATTTATTATGACTTCCGATAGTTTGTCTAAGTAAGGGATTTAGTTCCGTGTAAAACAGAGCTAAATCCTTTTTATCTTGTAAAAAATCAGCACAAATAGAAAGTTATAAATACATTTAATTAGGGAATGATTTGATTTTTATTAAAAATATGAGATAATAGATTTGGACTAATTTTAAAACAGCAATTTTAGAGGGAGACAATGATGTCAAAACGACTATTTTCGGATGAGCTGAATGCCCCCAAACCCCTTAAGGAGCTTTTCTGGGAAAATGCAGAAAAAGCTCGAATGGGGGAATTTTGGAAAGACAAAAAGAGTTACAGAGAGCTCTCAGAAGCCACGGGGATTCCGTCAGGAAGCCTTCGGATGCTCTTTATGAACAAGCCTAAGGGAAATATTCCAAAGATTGTAACTATTACTAACGGTCTGGCCAAGGTGACTGAAAAAAACATTACACTTGGGAAGCTCTTAGCTCGAGACAATCAGCATGAGGTTTTTGAGTTTCCAAGAGATCCTGAACAGGTCACCCAAAACTTGTGGCACAATATTCGCAAGAAGCTGGAAATTACGGAAGATATGGATGAGGGGGAAGTCAGAGAACGCATGACAGCCTTTGTAGTCTCATCTGGTATGGCTCAAACCAACTATAACCTGATCAATCAAAGCGGAACAGTTTCCCTTGATACTTTGGAAAAATTTTCTAAAAGACTTAGAGTTGAGCCTTATGAATTGTTGGCTACCATCAAACGAAGGGAGATTATTGATAGGGATGATTTCCCTGTTCCTAAGGAAAATGTTAGCGATTACCACATCGATATTGGCAAGCTCAATACATTCATTAAATCACAACCTTACTCGCCCAACGGTCAAGAGGTAGCCTCTGCAAACTTAAGCCCACAGAATCTCTATCATTATTATGCCAAGGGAACTATCGGTGATATGCCCATAAAAACGGCCTATAAGTTTAAAAGACTTGTGGATATCTATGAAGCGGAATTTGGTATTCTTGAACCTTCAAGCAGAGTTTTAGATGTTAAGGAATTGAAAAAGTTCCTTTATAGTGGCATGATCACCGGCTATGCCATTTCTAAAACAGGGTTGATGAATGCGACCAATGGAAATCTCTACATCAAGGGCAAACGTCCTATCGAATCCATGCAACTGGATCGTGCCTTCGGTCTCTATAAACACCTAAAAAGACTAAAAAAGGACCAATAAATTCTTTACCTAACAAAAAGCCAAAATCAGCATGCTGATTTTGGCTTTTTGTTTGTTTTTTTATCTGTATGACTAGTAAGAATAATTTTAGTCAATTTTCGGACTTATTTTACAATTGCTTCGCACGTCCATTTTCATCAAAGTGATAAGTCATACCATTGATTGTACGTGTTTGGTTGGTGAGGAGAAATATCTTGGCTACTCTTAGTATTCTTTTCATAGTTAGGTGGACATATAAAAAATGAAACATCATTAAGAAACAACATGTTTTTTTATCAATAGTTATATAAATTAGATATATTTTAATTTACTGTAAATAACATAAAAACATTATAAGTTATAATATATCGTTAATTTTTAATCATTATTAGGATGTTAAATATATGACATCAAAATATGAAAATAAGATGATTTGTAGTTGTAATCTTTGTTTCATTAACTTAAACGACATCTATTTTGTATTGTTATAAAAATCGAACTAGTGTAAAAAAAACAGAAAATTTTATTGACAGTTAAATTATAAAGGAGTAGAATACGGTTGCAGCATAAAAGTTAAGCAACGGCAATTGAATCATAATTCAATTGGGAGGAATTTATGAAATGAAAGATTTTTTTAATCGACGCCAACGTTTTTCTTTGAGAAAATATTCAATCGGCGTTTGCTCAGTGCTTTTGGGAACGGCACTGTTTGCAGCACATGGTGCACAAGCTGATGAGCTTGCCAGTACCGACACACCGGTAACACCAGAGGCATCTGTTACCGGCGATGATTCGAGTAGTTTAGTAACTACTTCAACAACTGCGACACAACAGACAGATCCTACGTCTGTTGTTTCAGCGTCTGCTGAAACGTCTGCATCTGCAACACTTGATTTAACTCCAAGTGTAACAACTTCTGCGGATGCATCAACAGGAGAAACAGCAAAAACACAGGCTGAGACAGCAAAGGAATCTGATGAGTCTGTTTCAGAATCATCTGTTGAGAATCATTCAGATAAAGTGAGTCAAACTGATAATCACGAAAATTCATCTGATAAAACTCAAAAGTCATCTAATTCAGATGATTCTAATCGTGCTAGTCGTACGCGTCGTGATACGAGTGCAGCAGCATCAGCTTCATCAACAGTAGCAGTAGATGCTCAGAAAGAAGTATCTAGTTGGAGTGAATTTGTTGCAGCACTTAAAGACAGTAGTATTAAAGAAATTACCGTTAAAGGTAATATCGTAGCAGCAGGTGATAATGGTAATACAGATAATGGACGTTCAGGATCTGTTGACCGTAAAATCACTATTAACACTCAAGCACGTCCACTTACAATCAAAGGTGAAAATCAAAATGCTAGTCTAGACCTTTTGTCAAATACCTTAGAATTAACTGGTGCAGCTTGGGAACTTAACTTCAAAAACCTTAAATTGGCATCAGCTAACTCAAAGGGACCTGTTGATTTATCTAAGACAAGTGGTCCAAATACTGTTACTTTTGACAATGTAACCAGTGTTGGTTCTTCACTTTATGGTGGTGGTGGAAACACCAATGTTGTTATTAAAGGAAATACAACATCAACTGTTAGTGATAGCTATCAATCTGGAAATGGACAAACTCAGTATGTTCAACGTAACGTGGGACAAGCTGGAAGATCAGATAAACGTCGTGAATCAAACATTCATGATGCTAAAGCTGTCATTGTTTCTGAGGGGGCTAGTCTAACACTTAACCGTTCTTCTCAAGGGGATGCAATCACTCTTGAAAGTGGCGCTAAAGTTAGTGTTCAAGATAGAGCTAACCTAACCATTAACATGAATACTGACAATGCTACAGATACTGCTCGATATCATAATGCTGGTATCTTTATGGCAGATGGCGGTACAGTGGAAACTGGTAAAGAGTCTAAACTTGTACTTAACACTAGTATCGGACAAGGTATTTCGCTTGGTGTCAATAGACCTGGAGATGGTGTAACAGATAAAGATCGTTTTGGCGGTTATGGCACTAAAAATAGCAATCGTAAGAATGGTCCAAGTAAAGTTATTATCGGTGACGGTGCGACCTTTGAATTAAATGGTCGTGATGGTGTGATGGCTGGTAATAATGCTGAGTTTACAACGGGTGCAACTTCTAAAGTTCGATTTGAAAATAAAGGCCGTGGTGTTGCGATTGACTTAGGTAATGATTCGAAAGTTAATTTTGGTAAAAATTCAACCAATACATTCCACTCAGTAGGTAAAGGTCCAAAGAGTGGTGGAGGCCCTTCAGGAAGCTATGACGGTTATAACTATATTGGTCTAAATGAAAATGGTCGCATTGTCGTAGATGACTATGCAACATTCCGTGTCCAAATGGATGATCGTGGTGATAATGCCTGGGATGATGTTATTTCACTTGGTTCTGAGAATGGTCAAAAGGATCAACCATTATTCCAAGCTAATAAGGGTTCTATCGTAGACATTCGAGATGATAATACTAACTACTATGCTGAATTGATTTCAGTAGCGTTGGGAAATAGTTCTAATACATTCTTCCAATTTAACAATCCGCTTTATGTCTCATTACTACGTTATACTAGATCAGATGGTCTTTCAGCCGGAGAGGTGACAGGTAAATTGCCAGCATCTACTCCTCAAGGTAATAATCCTGAAGATATTGGTCATGGTAATATTCTTTATATCTCAAATAAATCAGCTAGTTCAGGTAACCGAGTAGAGTTTAACGGACCAACAGGAACACTCGTTAATCCAGGTCTTGGAACTTATACTGTTTATTCATTGAATAAAGATGGTAGAGATGCACAGAGTCGTAATAAGCAAAGTTCTGTTTGGACTAATATCCAGGGTGGTGCATTGAGTATTGCCGGTTTCCAAAGTAACCATGCTGATATTAATCCTGCAAATGCACAATCAGTTCCAACAGGTTCATCTACAGGTGGTATCTCAGCAACTGACAGAACATATGGTATCGACCCTGTTGGTGATAACCGTCAAAACATTTGGATTTCGAACGGCTCAACAATCAATCCTACAGCTATCCATAAAAATGTTATCAAATACGTTTATGAAGATGGCACACCAGTTAAAGATGACGTCATTCAATCATCTGATTGGAATCGTACTCTTGAGGTTGCCATTGATCAGGACCAATTTAAAGATGTTTTGAAGAATTCAACTGTAAGTAATGGTGATGAATTCTTGACTGCTTACAGTAAAGCAAAATACAATGTTGGTGATATCGATGGCGATGGTAAAGCTGATACAGGATGGAGAGTAGCAGGAACGACAAACGATGAGACTGTCAACTATACTGCTGTAACTTCTCCTAAGCTAAGTGGCTATAAGGCAGAAATTTTATCAACTAATGTTCCTGGTCTAAAAGCAGGAGACAATGCAGATAGTGTAGCTGCTTCTTATACTTACAATCCTTCTACTGCGCCAGCAGATACTATCATTGAAACTAGTGCAGGTCGCAGAACAATTTCTGACACTTATTGGCGTAATATTGTAGCTAAATCTGATTTAGGAAGCTATGAAACAGTAGTTGTCTACAAGAAAGAGAAACAGAAAGCGACGATTCATTATGTTGATGTGTCAGCTAATAATAAAGAATTAGCTAGTGATTCTGTTGAAGGTGATTCAGGCGCTACTATTGATTACTCAACTGCTAACAAGATTCAAGAGTTTGTTAATAAAGGATACAAACTAGTGGAAGATGGTTTCACCAAAGCGACAGCAGATGAGAAGAAATATGATAATGATGCTTCTGTAAATCAAGAATTTACTGTTAAGTTAGAACATGATAAAGTTCCAGTTGGGCCAAATGATCCACATAATCCAACAGATCCAATCAATCCAAATGATCCAAACAGTCCAAACTACCCTGCGAAAGATCAATGGAAGAAAGATGTGACATCAACTGTTCATTATGTAGGAGCAGGTGCTCAAACACCACCTGATAACGTTCAAAACGCCCAATGGACACGTACATTGGAACTTGATAAAGTTACAGGTGAAATTCTTAACCCTAATGAACCATGGGTAGCTAATAAGACGGATTATGCGTCAGTGCCAACACCAAATGTCACTGGCTACTATGCGGATAAAGCAAGCGTTCCAACTAAGACGGTTACCCAAGATAATCTTGAAGAAACGGTTACTTATAAACCGCTTGGAAGCTTGGTTCCAAAACCAGAAACACCAAACGATCCAAACTTCCCATCAACACCAGGTGTTAAATATCCAAACGATCCAACAGATCCAACGAAACCAGGTCAACCGGTCGTACCAGATGTTCCAGGATATGAGCCACACCTTCCAGATCCAAAGGATCCAACCAAACCAGGTCAACCAATCCAACCAGGAACACCTGTAACACCTGATAAACCAGGTGAAGATACACCAATCATCTATGTACCAAAAACAACTGAAGTAACAAAACCAACTAAACAAACGGTAACGTTTGAAGGAGCAGGCGATAATACTCCAGCTGCTAAAGTTCAAAATGACTTCACCTTTACTGGTAAACAAAAAAATGGTACAACAACATGGGACCAACCTAATCACACTTATGGTAAAGAAACAGTTCCAGTTGTTGAACATTACTATGCCGATAAGAAGGAAGCTGGATCTAAGACAGTTACTCCAGACCAACCAGAAGTTACGGATAAGGTTACTTATAAACCACTTGGTAAGATCATCCCAGTTGATGAAACCAATACACCAATTCCAAGTGCACCAACTCCACAGTACAACAATGATCCACAAGATCCAACTAAGGGTGGCAAGACTCCAACTCCAGTCATCCCAGGTTATGTGACAGATACACCAAGTGTAACTCCTAACAAACCAGGAGAGGATACACCTGTTGTCTACCGTAAGGCAGAACAAAGAGCAGTGATCAAGTACGTAGATCAAAATACTGGTACAACACTTGAAAATGATCAAGTTTCTGGTAAATCTGGCGAAGCTATTGACTACTCAACTGCAGCTAAAATCAAGAAATACCAAGATCGTGGTTATGTTCTCGTTAGCGATGAGTTTCCAGCAGGAGCTACTTATGACTCAGATGCATCTGTTGATCAAACTTGGACAGTTACCTTGAAACATGGTGAAACACCAGTAGGACCAAATGATCCACATAATCCAACAGATCCAATCAATCCAAATGATCCAAACAGTCCAAAATACCCTGCGACAGATCAATGGAAGAAAGATGTCACATCAACGGTTAAGTATGTGGTATCAGATGGTAAGGCAACTGCCCCAGCTGATAATGTTCAAAATGCACAATGGACACGTACATTAAATCTTGATAAAGTTACAGGTAAAGTTCTTAACCCTGATGCACCATGGACAGCGAATAAGGCTAACTATGATGCAGTTCCAACACCAAGTGTTACTGGCTACTATGCGGATAAAGCAAGCGTTCCAACTAAGACGGTTACCCAAGATAATCTTGAAGAAACAGTTACTTACAAACCACTTGGAAGCTTGGTTCCAAAACCAGTGACACCAAACGATCCAAACTTCCCATCAACACCAGGTGTTAAATATCCGAACGATCCAACAGATCCAACGAAACCAGGTCAACCGGTCGTTCCAGATGTTCCAGGTTATGAACCACACCTTCCAGATCCAAATGATCCAACGAAACCAGGTCAACCAATCCAACCAGGAACACCTGTAACACCTGACAAGCCAGGGGAAGATACGCCAATCATCTATGTACCAAAAACAAATGATGTGACGCAACCAACAAAACAAACTGTTAAGTACACAAGTACAGATGGTAAAGCTCAGGTGCCTTCGGATAAGATTCAAAATGACTATACTTTCACAGGTAAGAAGAATCAAGCTGATGGTACAACAACATGGACTGAAAACAGTCATACTTACGGTAGGGAAAGTGTTCCAGTAGTTTCTGGTTACTACGCTGACAAGTCTGAAGCAGGTAGTAAAACAGTCACTCCTACCAATCCTAATGCCGAAGATGTTGTAACTTATAAACCACTTGGTAAGATTATTCAGGTAGATGAAGATGGAAATGTTATTCCTAATTCAAGTTCTGTAACATACAACAATAATCCATCAAATCCTAGAGAAGCAGCAGAAACTAAAATTCCAGATGCACCAACAGGATATGTGATTAAGGAAGAACAACCACAAGCATGGGGTTACAATATTGTTGATAAAACTATTGAACCAAATGATGAAAGTGATCCAGATCGAATTTCACAAGATACGAAGATTGTTTATGTTAAAGCAGATCAAAAAGCAGTGATCACGTACGTTGATCAAACAACAGGTCAAACCCTTGCCAATGATCAAGTCGGTGGTAAATCAGGTGAGGCCATCAACTACTCAACTACGGACAAGATTAAGTACTATGAAGATCGTGGCTATGTTCTCGTAAGCGATGAATTCCCAGCAGGAGCTCACTTCGACAACGATGCTTCAGTAGATCAAACATGGACAGTTACCTTGAAACATGGTGAAACACCAGTAGGACCAAATGATCCACATAACCCAACAGATCCAATCAATCCAAACGATCCAAATAGTCCTAAGTACCCAGCGACAGATCAATGGAAGAAAGATGTGACATCAACTGTTAAGTATGTGGTATCAGATGGTAAGGTAGCTGCACCAGCAGATCACGTAGAAAACGCGACATGGACACGTACCCTTACCTTGGATAAAGTCACAGGTAAAGAACTTTCAGCGACACCATGGGCATCAGATAAGACAGCCTACGCTGCAGTTCCAACACCAGGTTTGACAGGTTACTACGCTGATAAAGCAAGTGTTGCTTCTAAGGCAGTTACTCAAGAAAACCTTGAAGAAACGGTTACTTACAAACCACTTGGAAACTTGGTTCCAAAACCAGTGACACCAAACGATCCAAACTTCCCATCAACACCAGGTGTGAAATATCCGAACGATCCAACAGACCCAACGAAACCAGGTCAACCAGTCGTTCCAGATGTTCCAGGCTATGAACCACACCTTCCAGATCCAAAGGATCCAACGAAACCAGGTCAACCAATCCAACCAGGAACACCTGTAACACCTGATAAACCAGGGGAAGATACGCCAATCATCTATGTGCCAAAAACAAATGATGTAACGCAACCAACAAAACAAACGGTAACGTTTGAAGGAGCTGGTTCAACCACACCAAAAGATGATGTTCAAAGCGACTATACTTTCACAGGTAAGAAGAATCAAGCAGATGGTACAACAACATGGACTGAAAACAGTCATGACTATGGCAAAGTAAAAGTCCCAGTCGTTGAACACTATTATGCGGATAAAGCTGAAGCAGGTGGTAAGACAGTTACTCCAGAACACCCAGAAGCTACAGATAAAGTGGTTTATAAGGAACTCGGTAAGATCATTCCAGTTGACCCAGATGGCAACCCAATTCCAAATGCGCCAACTCCACAATATACGAATGATCCAAACGATCCAACTAAGGGTGGTGTCACACCAACACCAGTCATCCCAGGTTATGTGACAGACATTCCAAATGTGACACCATCTAACCCAGGAGCTGATACCCCAGTTGTCTACCGTAAGGCAGATCAAAAAGCAGTTATCACGTACGTTGACCAAACAACAGGTCAAACCCTTGCCAATGATCAAGTCGGTGGTAAATCAGGTGAGGCTATTAACTACTCAACTGCGGACAAGATCAAGTACTATGAAGATCGTGGTTATGTTCTCGTTAGCGATGAGTTCCCAACAGGTGCCCACTTCGATAACGATGCGTCAGTCGATCAAACATGGACAGTAACCTTGAAACATGGTGAAACCCCAGTAGGACCAAATGATCCACATAACCCAACAGATCCAATCAATCCAAATGATCCAAACAGTCCTAAGTACCCAGCGACAGATCAATGGAAGAAAGATGTGACATCAACTGTTAAGTATGTGGTATCAGATGGTAAGGTAGCTGCACCAGCAGATCACGTAGAAAACGCGACATGGACACGTACCCTTACCTTGGATAAAGTCACAGGTAAAGAACTTTCAGCGACACCATGGGCATCAGATAAGACAGCCTACGCTGCAGTTCCAACACCAGGTTTGACAGGTTACTACGCTGATAAAGCAAGTGTTGCTTCTAAGGCAGTTACTCAAGAAAACCTTGAAGAAACGGTTACTTACAAACCACTTGGAAACTTGGTTCCAAAACCAGTGACACCAAACGATCCAAACTTCCCATCAACACCAGGTGTGAAATATCCGAACGATCCAACAGACCCAACGAAACCAGGTCAACCAGTCGTTCCAGATGTTCCAGGCTATGAACCACACCTTCCAGATCCAAAGGATCCAACGAAACCAGGTCAACCAATCCAACCAGGAACACCTGTAACACCTGATAAACCAGGGGAAGATACGCCAATCATCTATGTGCCAAAAACAAATGATGTAACGCAACCAACAAAACAAACGGTAACGTTTGAAGGAGCTGGTTCAACCACACCAAAAGATGATGTTCAAAGCGACTATACTTTCACAGGTAAGAAGAATCAAGCAGATGGTACAACAACATGGACTGAAAACAGTCATGACTATGGCAAAGTAAAAGTCCCAGTCGTTGAACACTATTATGCGGATAAAGCTGAAGCAGGTGGTAAGACAGTTACTCCAGAACACCCAGAAGCTACAGATAAAGTGGTTTATAAGGAACTCGGTAAGATCATTCCAGTTGACCCAGATGGCAACCCAATTCCAAATGCGCCAACTCCACAATATACGAATGATCCAAACGATCCAACTAAGGGTGGTGTCACACCAACACCAGTCATCCCAGGTTATGTGACAGACATTCCAAATGTGACACCATCTAACCCAGGAGCTGATACCCCAGTTGTCTACCGTAAGGCAGATCAAAAAGCAGTTATCACGTACGTTGACCAAACAACAGGTCAAACCCTTGCCAATGATCAAGTCGGTGGTAAATCAGGTGAGGCTATTAACTACTCAACTGCGGACAAGATCAAGTACTATGAAGATCGTGGTTATGTTCTCGTTAGCGATGAGTTCCCAACAGGTGCCCACTTCGATAACGATGCGTCAGTCGATCAAACATGGACAGTAACCTTGAAACATGGTGAAACCCCAGTAGGACCAAATGATCCACATAACCCAACAGATCCAATCAATCCAAATGATCCAAACAGTCCTAAGTACCCAGCGACAGATCAATGGAAGAAAGATGTGACATCAACTGTTAAGTATGTGGTATCAGATGGTAAGGTAGCTGCACCAGCAGATCACGTAGAAAACGCGACATGGACACGTACCCTTACCTTGGATAAAGTCACAGGTAAAGAACTTTCAGCGACACCATGGGCATCAGATAAGACCGCTTACGCTGCAGTTCCAACACCAGGTTTGACAGGTTACTACGCTGATAAAGCAAGTGTTGCTTCTAAGGCAGTTACTCAAGATAATCTTGAAGAAACCGTAACTTACAAACCACTTGGAAGCTTGGTTCCAAAACCAGAAACACCAAACGATCCAAACTTCCCATCAACACCAGATGTGAAGTATCCAAACGATCCAACAGATCCAACCAAACCAGGACAACCGGTCGTTCCAGATGTTCCAGGCTATGAACCACACCTTCCAGATCCAAAGGATCCAACGAAACCAGGTCAACCAATCCAACCAGGAACACCTGTAACACCTGATAAACCAGGGGAAGATACGCCAATCATCTATGTGCCAAAAACAAATGATGTAACGCAACCAACAAAACAAACGGTAACGTTTGAAGGAGCTGGTTCAACCACACCAAAAGATGATGTTCAAAGCGACTATACTTTCACAGGTAAGAAGAATCAAGCAGATGGTACAACAACATGGACTGAAAACAGTCATGACTATGGCAAAGTAAAAGTCCCAGTCGTTGAACACTATTATGCGGATAAAGCTGAAGCAGGTGGTAAGACAGTTACTCCAGAACACCCAGAAGCTACAGATAAAGTGGTTTATAAGGAACTCGGTAAGATCATTCCGGTTGACCCAGATGGCAACCCAATTCCAAATGCGCCAACTCCACAATATACGAATGATCCAAACGATCCAACTAAGGGTGGTGTCACACCAACACCAGTCATCCCAGGTTATGTGACAGACATTCCAAATGTGACACCATCTAACCCAGGAGCTGATACCCCAGTTGTCTACCGTAAGGCAGATCAAAAAGCAGTTATCACGTACGTTGACCAAACAACAGGTCAAACCCTTGCCAATGATCAAGTCGGTGGTAAATCAGGTGAGGCTATTAACTACTCAACTGCGGACAAGATCAAGTACTATGAAGATCGTGGTTATGTTCTCGTTAGCGATGAGTTCCCAACAGGTGCCCACTTCGATAACGATGCGTCAGTCGATCAAACATGGACAGTAACCTTGAAACATGGTGAAACCCCAGTAGGACCAAATGATCCACATAACCCAACAGATCCAATCAATCCAAATGATCCAAACAGTCCTAAGTACCCAGCGACAGATCAATGGAAGAAAGATGTGACATCAACTGTTAAGTATGCGGTATCAGATGGTAAGGTAGCTGCACCAGCAGATCACGTAGAAAACGCGACATGGACACGTACCCTTACCTTGGATAAAGTCACAGGTAAAGAACTTTCAGCGACACCATGGGCATCAGATAAGACAGCCTACGCTGCAGTTCCAACACCAGGTTTGACAGGATACTACGCTGATAAAGCAAGTGTTGCTTCTAAGGCGGTTACTCAAGAAAACCTTGAAGAAACGGTTACTTACAAACCACTTGGAAACTTGGTTCCAAAACCAGTGACACCAAACGATCCAAACTTCCCATCAACACCAGGTGTGAAATATCCGAACGATCCAACAGACCCAACGAAACCAGGTCAACCGGTCGTTCCAGATGTTCCAGGCTATGAACCACACCTTCCAGATCCAAAGGATCCAACGAAACCAGGTCAACCAATCCAACCAGGAACACCTGTAACACCTGATAAACCAGGGGAAGATACGCCAATCATCTATGTGCCAAAAACAAATGATGTAACGCAACCAACAAAACAAACGGTAACGTTTGAAGGAGCTGGTTCAACCACACCAAAAGATGATGTTCAAAGCGACTATACTTTCACAGGTAAGAAGAATCAAGCAGATGGTACAACAACATGGACTGAAAACAGTCATGACTATGGCAAAGTAAAAGTCCCAGTCGTTGAACACTATTATGCGGATAAAGCTGAAGCAGGTGGTAAGACAGTTACTCCAGAACACCCAGAAGCTACAGATAAAGTGGTTTATAAGGAACTCGGTAAGATCATTCCAGTTGACCCAGATGGCAACCCAATTCCAAATGCGCCAACTCCACAATATACGAATGATCCAAACGATCCAACTAAGGGTGGTGTCACACCAACACCAGTCATCCCAGGTTATGTGACAGACATTCCAAATGTGACACCATCTAACCCAGGAGCTGATACCCCAGTTGTCTACCGTAAGGCAGATCAAAAAGCAGTTATTACGTACGTTGATCAAACAACAGGTCAAACCCTTGCCAATGATCAAGTTGGTGGTAAATCAGGTGAGGCAATCAACTACTCAACTGCGGACAAGATCAAGTACTATGAAGATCGTGGTTATGTTCTCGTTAGCGATGAGTTCCCAACAGGTGCCCACTTCGATAACGATGCGTCAGTCGATCAAACATGGACAGTAACCTTGAAACATGGTGAAACCCCAGTAGGACCAAATGATCCACATAACCCAACAGATCCAATCAATCCAAACGATCCAAATAGTCCTAAGTACCCAGCGACAGATCAATGGAAGAAAGATGTGACATCAACTGTTAAGTATGTGGTATCAGATGGTAAGGTAGCTGCACCAGCAGATCACGTAGAAAACGCGACATGGACACGTACCCTTACCTTGGATAAAGTCACAGGTAAAGAACTTTCAGCGACACCATGGGCATCAGATAAGACCGCTTACGCTGCAGTTCCAACACCAGGTTTGACAGGTTACTACGCTGATAAAGCAAGTGTTGCTTCTAAGGCAGTTACTCAAGATAATCTTGAAGAAACCGTAACTTACAAACCACTTGGAAGCTTGGTTCCAAAACCAGAAACACCAAACGATCCAAACTTCCCATCAACACCAGATGTGAAGTATCCAAACGATCCAACAGATCCAACGAAACCAGGACAACCGGTCGTTCCAGATGTTCCAGGTTACAAGCCATACTTGCCAGATCCAAATGATCCAACGAAACCAGGTCAACCAATCCAACCAGGAACACCTGTAACACCAGAGGATCCAGGTAAAGATACACCAATCATTTATGTTCCGGTTACTCCTGATAAACCTGTAACTCCTCCAGAACAACCTAAGGTACCAACACCTAAGAAACCAGAGGAGCCAGAACAACCAGTTAAACCAGAACAACCTGTAAGTCCAACTGTTATTGAAGAAGTAACTCCACAAGTTGCTCAACCTAAAGGACAAGCAGTTCTACCAGAGACAGGAACAGAAAATGGACATATTGCAGAAGTGACAGGTTTGTCAGCCTTGATTACAGGTCTTGGACTAGGTCTTTTGGGCCGTCGTCGTAAGAAAGAAGACTAATAACAAAGAGAATCCTTCCCTTCTTCTAAATAGTTAGTTAAAATAAAAAATTAGTCTTCAAAAAAAGAGGTTCTTCCCTATAGATTGGGGGAGGGCCTTTTTTGATCTATTTTTTAACCTAAGTGCAAAATTGGAGTCTTGATTTTATACTTATATTTTTGAAATGTGATTAAAGACAAAGTTTAAAAAGGAAGTTGAAATTAATCAACTTCCTTTAGTATAGATATCTGTGTGAAAAACTTAGTCTATTTTCCTAAATTCTTTACAATTGCTTCGCACGTCCATTTTTATCAAAGTGATAAGTCACACCATTGATGGTACGTGTTTGGTTGGTTACGAGCTCACCAGAGTTTTCATCGTAGTAACGAGTGCCCTTGTAGTCTGTAACGAAATCACCCTTCACTTGTTTACCTTCATAATCAAAGTAGAGGTGTTGACCATTGATGACTTGATCGAAGAGGAGGGCCTTACCATCGTTACCGAAGTAGTACCAGTTGCCTTTCCAATTAACGAATTGATTGGTTACAGCAGCACCTGTTTCAGGGTCGAAGTAGTAGTAACTATAGAGTTTAGGTTTGATGATAGTACTGCTAGATGTACGAGGATATCTAGATGATTCTTTTTGCTCAGGACTAAGCACTTCATCTTTTGCGAGAAAACCAGTAACTGAGCTAACTGACCAGGTATTATCAAGGTAATAGAGTTTACCATCTATTTCTTGAAGACCAAAAAGTTTGTTACCATTTTCATCAGTATAGTACCATTGAGGACCTACTTGATGGAAGCCTTTTTCTCTGACTGCGGCTCCAGTAACTTTATCATAGAAAGGTCCAGAACCGTAAGGTCCAAAAGTTCCTCTACGGGCTTGTCCATCTTCGTAGAACGAATAGGTTACACCATTAATAGTTTGAGAATCAGAAAGTGGTTTTCCATCTTTATCATAATAGAAGAGACCATTATCAGCATGAATAAATTGGTTCCGTGGGACTTCCTTCTGTTCACCGGTATCCTTATCATAGTAGTGGCCGTTTTTAACCACGTTTTTGAATTGTGTTCCGAGGTGGTCGTCAAAGTAGACAGGGACACCATCAATGGTATGAGCACCTTTTAGAATATTACCTTGCTTATCTGCATAGAACCACTTACCTCGAGTTGTAAAGTAACGACCCTTAACAAGTTCACCAGTATCCTTGTCGTAATACTTAACTGGGGTACCGAAGACAACAAAGTTATCATAGAAAACATTAATACCATCTTCATCTACAAAGTCATCTTTAGCTTGTATTCCAAATACCTTGTCGAAATGTACCTGAACACCATTGATGACGTGATCCCCTTTAAGGATTTTGCCATTTGAACCAACATAATACCAATGGTTATTAATATTATGGTAACGATTTTTTTCGAGTGTGATTCTCACACCAGAGTCTTTATCATAGTAGTAACCATCGTCTCCAAAATCACCTTTCACTTGTCGACCATAATAAGAATCAAAGTAGACAGGAACATTATTTATGGTTTGTGAACCTTTTAGTGGTTTGCCCTCAGCATCCACATAGTACCAATATTTATCTACATTGACATAACGGTTGGTCACGAGTGCACCAGTTGAAGTATCGTAGTATTTACCATTACCTCCAAAGTCACCTTTCACTTGAGCACCGGTCTTATTATCGAAATAGTACTCTTTACCATCAATAAGAGTAGCACCTTTCACGGGGACACCTTTTGCGCCGATAAAGTAGTTTTTGTCTTTAACTGTTACGAATCGGTTAGTTACTAGCTTACCAGTGTGTTCATCATAATAGCGGTTTTCCTTATCGAAATCACCTTTTATTTGAATACCATTTTCATCGAAATAGACCTGAGCCCCATTGATGATATGGCTACCCTTTATGATTTGTCCGCTATCATTGAGATAATACCATTTTCCTTTGATTTCAACAAAACGATTGGTTCCTAAATTAACGAAAACACCATCCTGATCGTAAAAGTGTCCATTAGGAGCAAAGCGGTCAATGATTTGAGTACCGGATTTATCATCAAAGTATACTGATCTACGATTAATTCGATACTCACCGTACACGGGGTTCCCATTGTCATCTAGATAGTAACGTTCATATTGTTTCGTATCGTTGCTGTAGGTCACGATAAATTGATTTTTGAGAAGGGCACCGGAATCTTTATCATAGAAATTTAGTTTTTTAGCATTATTAGGATCCTTAGCAAAAACGCCTTTAGCTTGTATGCCATTTTCTTTATCGAAATAGACCTGAACGCCATCGATGGTTTGTGGTCCAGTCAGGTCATTACCATTGGCATCTCTGTAATGCCATTCACCGTTTTGGTCACTGTAATATTGACCACCTGTAATGTTTACGTTCTCATTAATAACAGGAGTTGTTGTAGTTGTTTCACTAGTTACACTGTCTCTTGTTGAAGCTGCGTGTGCTTCAACGGTTGTTGTTTCAGTAGGTGCTTGACTTTCACTAGTGGTTGCTGAAGCCGTTTCTCTAACGTTTTCCGAACTTGCTAACTCTGGAGCACCTGTTGAACTTTCAGCAGAAGATATTGCTTCAATACCCTTTGTTTCAACTAAGTCTGCTGTTGTTTCAACATTGGCAATAACACTTGTTGTTGTGTCAATCTTGTGTGTTTCACCAGTAGTTACTTCATCCGCAAAAGCAACTCCTGCAATAAGCGCAAAACTTGCAAGAGCTGATGCACATGAAAATGCAATAAGATACTTTTTAGATGTTTGATGTTTGACCTTATTATTTGTTTCCATAACAAATACCTCCCCTTTTTAATTTATATTATAATGCAATAAGAAAGCCTTTTCAATATTAAAAATAAAAAGGCTTTCTTTTAATGTGAAGAGATTGATAAAAGAGAATAACATCTATTTTTCTGGCTATTAGGTGAGATTTTTCCAGTTCTTAGTAATTCAAACAATTATCAAAAAACAAAAAAATCCAGGACCTGCGCCCTGGATTTAGGAGATTATGAAAAAGAAAAGTTTTAGGATGTTTATAGTATATAAAGCAAAGCCTAAAGTTTTCTTAAAGCAGACAAAAATTATTTTCGTGGATTTTAAAAAGGAAGTTAAAATTAATCAACTTCCTCTAGTATAGATATCTGCGAGAAAAACTTAGTCTATTTTACTAAAATCCTTATAATTGCTTCGCACGCCCAATTTCATCAAAGTGATAAGTCACACCATTGATGGTACGTGTTTGGTTGGTGACGAGCTCACCAGAGTTTTCGTCATAATAACGAGTTCCCTTGTAGTCTGTAACGAAATCGCCCTTAACTTGTTTACCTTCATAATCAAAGTAGAGGTGTTGACCATTGATGACTTGATCAAATAGAAGAGCCTTTCCATCGTTACCGAAGTAGTACCAGTGTCCATCTGCATAGACGAATTGGTTGGTTACAGCAGCTCCAGTCTCAGCATCGAAGTAGTAAGTTGGGTTGTCTTCTGCTCTATTTGGGAAGGAAATATAAAAGTAAGGTCTAGCTAATTGTCCACGAACTTGTTCGTTTGTTTCGTATTTGTTCATTGGATTGTTAGAGAAGAAATAAAGCTTACCATCAATTTCTTTAAGGCCCTTTGCTTTTTTTCCGTCTTCCTCTATATAGTACCAACGACCATAAGATTTAACAAAACCAGTTTTTTTCACAGCTTCGCCAGTTTCGTCATCATAGTAAGGTGGCTCTTGGTATACGTTAAAGGAACCACGAAGAACTCTACCATATCGACCAACATAGTAATCCTTACCATCAATAGTTATATTCCCAGTTCGTCCATTACTGCTAATGTAGTATAAATCGTCACCAATCTTAATAAACTGATCACGAGGGAGTTCTTTTCGTGCTCCACTATCTTTATCGTAGTAGTAACCATCTAGAACAGTATCTTTAGCTTGTACACCATTATAGTCAAAGTAAACGTGTACCCCATCGATGGTTTGTGAGCCTTTAAGGATATTACCTTCTGCATCTGCATAGTACCATTTACCATCATGGCTAAAGTATTGACCTTTTACAAGAGCTCCAGAATTTTTATCATAGTACTTAACTGGGCTAGTATAGGAGTTTGCTTTAACCGCATGCCCATTACTATCGGTAAATTCTCCTTTAATTTGATTACCATAATATGGATCAAAGTGAACCTGTACCCCGTCGATGGTTTGATCGCCTTTAAGGATTTTTCCTTCTCCATTAAGATAGTACCAGTTATCGTTGATGTAAACGTAGCGATTGGTACCAAGGTCTATTTTAGCACCAGAATCTTTGTCGTAGAAGTAGCCATCATTACCAAAGACACCTTTGGCTTGTTTACCATCATAAGGGTCAAAGTATACAGGAACATTGTTAATGGTTTGAGAACCTTTAAGCCGTTTACCGTCATTGCCTACGTAGTACCAGTCTTTGTCGACTTGGACATAACTATTGATTACGAGAGCACCAGTAGTACTGTTATAATATTTTTTGTTACTTGCGAAATTTCCCTTAACCTGAGCGCCAGTTTTTTCGTCAAAGAAGTATTCAATGTTGTCGATGACGGTCGCTCCTTTAATAGCCTTACTATCTGCTCCAATGAAGTAGGTCTTGTCATTAACGGTAACGAAACGATTAGTAACTAAAGTTCCAGAGTCTTTATCGTGAAATTGATTTTTATAGTCAAAATCTCCTTTAACTTGTTTACCTCCATATTCAAAATAAACGTGAGCTCCATCAATAATGTGTTCACCGGTTAAAATTTTTCCATCGTTACCGACATAGTACCAATTGTCTCTGATTTGAACATAACGATTGGCACCAAGATCAACACGATTTCCGTCCTGATCGTAAAAGTAACCATCGTCAGCAAAATTGTCGAAAACCTGGCTTCCCTCGTAGGTATCGAAGTAGACTTGTTTACCGTCAATTGTTTGAGGACCAGTTAACCGAATTCCTTGGTCGTTAACATAATAACGTTCATTTCGATGTTTGTAAGGATTATAAGCGATAACATATTGATTGGTGGCAAGAGCACCAGTATCCTTATCGTAGTATCGAGATTTATTATCCCCCTCATCTTTGACAAAATATCCTTTGACTTGAGCTCCGTATTGTCGGAAGTAAACCTTAACACCATCGATGGTTTGTGGTCCCTTTAAAATAGCACCATCATTTCCAGCATAGTACCATTCCCCGTTTAATTCGAAATAGCGGTTTGTTCCGAAATCCACTTGTTTACCATATTTGTCATAATAACGGCCATCAGGAGCAAAATTGTTTTTAATTAGTTCACCATACTGCTCAAAATAATACCACGCTCCATTAACTTCTTTAGAACCAATTGCCTTATTACCATTTTCATCAACGTAATAGGTTCTACCATATTCTTCAACAAATTTATTAGTAACAAGAGCACCAGAGTCTTTGTCATAATAGTGACCGTCCCAGCCAAATCCCCCTTTAACCTGAACACCGCCTGGATTGAAGTAGACCTTAACGCCATCAATAGTTTGTGGTCCAGTCAGGTCTTTACCGCTAGCATCTTTGTAATGCCAGTAGCCTTGGTCGTCGCTATAGTATTGACCACCAGTGACGTTTGTTTCATTAGGTACTGAAGCTGTCTCGCTGGCAGCTCGGTCTGTAGTTACGGCTTCACGTGTTTGGCCTGCAACTGATTCTGTAGGAGTTTGGCTTTCGTTTGCAGTTGTTGAGGCAGTTTCACTGACAACTTCAGAGCTTGCAGCAGAAGTTGTGGCTTGTTCTGAGACATTTGTAGTGCTTTGAGTGGTGCCTAAATTTTCAGTAGTAGCAGGAGCTTCGACAACCTTAGTTTCTACGAGGTCTGCGGTAGTTTCCACATTTGCAGTGGTAGTAGCGTTCACATCAAGGTTTGATGAGTTATCAGCTTTAGCTTCCTCAGCGAAGGCAGGCTTTGCGATGAGGGCAAAACCTGCAAGAGCAGTTGCACATGAGAATGCAATCAGACGTTTTTTGGACTTAGGTCCAGTAAAATTAGAATGTACTTTCATACTTTTTCCTCCATTTCCTAAGTCCTATTATAGCGCTATTTTAGAGACTTTCAAGAAAATATAAGAAATTTAGACAAAAATAAGAAAACGATTACATAGGAAAGCGAGTAAATGGCAAATGTCACAATTTTTGCAATCATAGGAACTTAAAAAATAAAAAAATCCAGGACCTGTGCCCTGGATAAGGAGATTATGAAAAAGAAAAGTTTTAGGATGATTATAGTATATAGAGCAGAGCCTAAAGTTTTCTTAAAGTAAGGAATAGCTTAAACTTTAGTCGCGTTACCATTTTCATCAAAATGATAAGTTACACCTTTGATAGTACGTGTTTGGTTAGTGACGAGTTCACCAGAGTTTTCATCGTAGTAGTGACCATCTGGTGCAAAAGCGCCTTTAACTTGTCTACCATGATTTTTATCGAAGTAAAGTTGTTGTCCATTAATCTGAACGGCACCAGTAGCTGCTGAACCATCCGCATAGAAGTAGTACCAGTAATTACCCCATTGATAGAAACGATTTTTAATTGCTCTACCGTCATGACCGAAGTAGTAGATTTTACCATCGATGTAATTAATACTGTCTTGCCACATGTCACCCAGTTGGGTGTACTTATAGGCACCTCCTCGACGGAAGTAATATAAATCACCATTGATTTCATGAAGTCCAAGGACTTTGTTACCTTTCTCGTCAAGATAGTAAGTTAAGCCTCTGTTATCTTTAACAAACCCAGCTTTGGTTACTTTGCGACCATTATCTTTATCGTAATAGTACTCAGGCATATAGACGCCATCTTGACCAAATCCTCCTTTAGCTTGTACCCCTCGATAGTTGAAGAAGACATCTTGTCCATCGATATTTCGAGCTCCCTTGACTGGCTTACCGTCTTTACCTACATAGAACCAATTACCCATGTATTCAACATAACGATTGGTTACAAGATTTCCAGAATTAATATCGTAGAATGCGTATAAATCACCGTAGGAATCACCATAAGCACCTTTAACCTGTTGACCATTGTCGCGGAAAAATAACTTTTGACCGTTAATGATTTGAGCACCAGTGAGGTTGTCTCCATTTACGTTCTTATAATACCAGTTTCCATTATCGTCGCTATAATAACCATTTGGGTTAGGAGCATCCATACCTACGCCGTTTTCATCAAATCGATAGGTCATACCATTAATTGTTAGAGTGGTGTTAGAGACGCGTGCTCCAGAATTAGGATCATAGTAGCGAAGAACACCATTGTCGAGAACAAGCTCTCCCTTAGCTTGACGACCATTAGCATATAGGTAAACGATTTGACCGTCTATATTGACTTCACCATCTTGAGGACGAATAGCATTTCCATCTGCACCATAATAGTACCAGCCATCATTTTCTTGGACATAGCGATTTTTAACGGCTTGACCAGTAACTGAGTCAAAATAGTAGCGACGGGTAATATTAGTAGGGGTACCAAAACCATAAGTACGTGGTGAATTTTGCCCTTCTTCTAGTAAAATGCTGATTCCTTTTTGTAGGACGCCGGTATCAACAGGAGAGGCAGCTTCACGTGCTTTGAAATAGTAGATATTACCATCAATTTCACGTATTCCTGTAAATTTAGAACCATCGTTCTTGATGTAAAAGGTTTGGCCTTTTTTATTCTGAACTAGACCTTCTTTTCGGACCCTTGCACCAGAGTTAGAGTCGTAATAGAAAGTTTGATCTGGATAGCTATAGTCCTCTCCGCTAAAGTCACCTTTGATTTGAACACCTTTATAATCGAAGTAGACTTCTTGACCATTGATAGTTTGTTCTCCAGTGAGTGGATAGCCATCTTTACCTAAATAGTACCAATTACCTTGGGATTCAAGGTATCGATTCGTCCATAGTTGCCCAGTATCAACATCGTAGTAACGAAATAGATTATTATTCCTATCGAGTAAAGGCCCCTTAACTTGTTGCCCATTACTGCGGAAATAAACATTTTGGCCATCGATAGTCTGTTCGCCTACGAGGTTTTTACCACTGGCATCTTTATAATACCAGTTGCCTTGGTCATCACTATAGTATTGACCACCAGTGACGTTTGTTTCATTAGGTACTGAAGCTGTCTCATTGGCAGCTCGGTCTGTAGTTACAGCATCACGTGTTTGGCCTGTGGCTGATTCCGCAGGTGCTTGACTTTCGCTTGCAGTTGTTGAAGCTGTTTCACTGGCAGTTTCAGAACTTGCTGTAGAAGTTGAGGCTTGTTCTGAGACATTTGTGGTGTTTTCTGTGCTAGCCACATTTTCAGTAGTAGCAGGAGCTTCGACAACCTTTGTTTCTACGAGGTCTGCTGTGGTTTCCACATTGGCAGTGGTAGCAGCAGTCACATCAAGGTTTGATGAGTTATCAGCTTTAGCTTCCTCAGCGAAGGCAGGTCTTGCGATAAAGGCAAAACTTGCAAGAGCAGTTGCACATGAGAATGCAATCAAACGTTTTTTGGACTTAGGTCCAGTAAAATTAGAATGTACTTTCATACTTTTTCCTCCATTTCCTAAGTCCTATTATAGCGCTATTTTAGAGACTTTCAAGAAAAAATAAGAAATTTAGACAAAAATAAGAAAACGATTACATTGTGATGCGAGTGAGAGAGGGGATGATTTTAGTTGCTACAGACTTTTCTAAAAACAAAAAAATCCAGGACCTATGCCCTGGATTTAGGAGATTATGAAAAAGAAAAGTTTTAGGATGGTTATAGTATATAAAGCAAAGCCTAAAGTTTTCTTAAAGTGGAAGATGGAATTACTTTTTCATAATGCTTACTGCTCACTTACACTAATTGAGGAGTTTTCCATTTCCCTCAGCATCAAAATGGTAGGTCTTACCTTCGATAGTGAGGGTAGTGTTCTCAGTACGTGCACCACTGTTAGGATCATAATAATGAAGTTTATCATTTACAGTGACTAGTTCCCCTTTAGCTTGTTTGCCATCTCTATGGAAATAGACATGAGCCCCATCAATAGTTTGTTCACCGGTTAGTGCATACCAATTAGGTCCAAAGTAATACCAGTTACCATTAACCTCTTTATATTGATTTTTTATAGCAGTAGCTGTTTCCTTATCAAAGTAATAGATATGGCTACCATTAGGAATAAGTGATGGGAAATAGTCTTTAGTCAAGCCATTCGCACTAACCCTACCATCAGCATATTTATTTGTCGGAGCATCAAACATATAAAGTTCTCCGTTGATAATGTGAAGCCCTAATGGGACGTGACCAGAAGCGGTAATGTAATATCTATTACCGTTTTTGGCCTTAACGAATTGAGGCCCTTTGACTTCTTTGTTATTCAAATCGTAGAATGAAGAGTAGCCGTAAGGATATAGAAATTCTTCTCTAGCAAGGTGGGGATCTGCACCGCCCGTAAAGGTATACTCTTTACCATTGATAGTTCGAACTCCCCCTTCTCTAAGTCTTTTGCCTTTAGCATCAACATAATAAGTCTTTCCATTCAAATCGACAAATTGTTCCTTAAGGCGGGCACCACTATCTTTATCGTAAAATGAATCGTTTTCAGCAAAGTTTCCTTTAACCTGCTTACCAGTACTATCGAAGTAGACCTCGACACCATCAATGACTTGTTCACCAGTAAGGCGTTTGCCGTCATTACCAATATAATACCAATTATTGTTTATGTTTTGATAATGATTTTGTCCTAAGTCTACTCGGTCTCCTGAATTTTTACTGTAATAGTAGCCATCCGAAGCGAAGTCGCCCTTAATCTGTTTACCGTCTTGGTCAAAGAAAACATTATGACCATCAACGACATGGGCACCTTTAAGAGGAGTACCTTTAGCACCGATTCTATACCAATTGTTATTGAAGTTAACATAACGATTGGTTACTTGTACTCCTGAATTTTCATCATAGTACGCTCCATTTTCAGCAAAGTTCCCTTTAACTTGCTTGCCATCTTTATCAAAGTAAAAATTGTTGCCATTAATGACTTGTTCACCTTTTACAATTTTACCTTCGTTATTAAGATAGTACCAGTTACCGTTCACTTGAACAAACTGATTGTTGCCAAGATTAACGCGTGCTCCAGAATCTTTATCATAATAGAAACCGTCATCTGCGAAAATCCCTTTAGCTTGAACCCCATCTTTGTCAAAGAATACGGTTACGCCATTAATGACTTGCTCTCCTTTAAGAGCTTTAGAGTCTGAACCGATATAGAACCATTTATCTTTATTTTCAAGGGTATTATATGAGTTACTCTGGTCATTGATTTGAACATAACGATTAGTAACAGGTTCCCCTGTAATTGCATCATAAAAAAGTCCATTAGGTGCGAAATTTCCCTTAACTTGGATACCGTATTCACCGAAGTTGAGATGCTTACCATTAATAATTTGTTCTCCCTTAATTGTATTGCCTTCGTTATCGAGGTAATAAATAAGGGTTCCTGATGGTTGCTCTAAGGAGACAAAGCTATTTTTGACGAGTGCTCCAGTGTCTTTATCATAATAATAACCATCGTAGCCAAAGTCTCCTTTTGCTTGGTGTCCTCTATAGTTAAAGTAGACACGAACGCCGTCAATAACTTGTGGACCTGTTACCACTTTTCCGTCTGCCCCAAGATAATACCAATGGGTCTCTAGAGTTGGAGCCATAGAGCCGTTCGATTCGTAGCGTGTTAATTGAATATAACGGTTTGTCACGAGCTCGCCAGTATCCTTGTCATAGAATTGGCCGTCAGAATTAAAATCCCCTTTAATTTGATATCCGTAATAAGGGGTAAAGTAAACTTTCACACCATCAATGACTTGTTCACCTTTAAGTATCTTTCCATCTTCATCAACATAGAACCAATGGTTATCGATGAACACGTAGTGTTTTTTCCCTAGATCAACTAAATTACCATCTTGATCATAGAAACGCCCATTGTCAGCAACGCTATTACGCACCTGTGCTCCATCATACTTATCGAAATAGACAGATTTTCCATTGATGATTTGTTCACCTTTTAATTTGTCGCCATTTTTATCAACATAGAAAGGATAGATAGTGTTGTTATAGTTGTATTTAGTGCTAAAAACATAGCTATCTGTTACAAGGTTACCATCTTTATCGTAGAAGTGTTCATTGCTAGCAAATCCGTCTCGAACTTGAAGGCCGTTGTAATCATTGAAATAAACTTGTTTTCCTTGAATGGTTTGTGCGCCTTTTAATGGTTCACCATTTTTATCGACATAGTAAACACCACCAAGATGATTAATATAACAATCCGTTACAAGAGCACCAGAATCTGCATCATAGTATTGTTTATTTTTTGAAAAGTTTCCCTTGACTTGTATGCCATTTTCATCGAAATAAACGTTGATCCCATCGATTTTTTGTGCACCAGTTAGGTTCTTACCACTAGCATCCTTATAATACCAGTTACCAAGGCTATCACTATAATATTGACCACCGGTAACATTGGTTTCACTATTGGTATCTGCGGTTGCTGATGCAGCCTCACTGGCAGCCCGGTCTGTAGTTACAGCTTCGCGTGTTTGGCCTGAGACCGATTCTGCAGGTGCTTGACTTTCGCTTGTAGTTGTTGAAGCTGTTTCACTGGCAGTTTCAGAACTTGCTGTAGAAGTTGAGGCTTGTTCTGAGACATTTGTGGTGTTTTCTGTGCTAGCCACATTTTCAGTAGTAACAGGTGCTTCGACAACCTTTGTTTCGACGAGGTCTGCGGTAGTTTCTACATTGGCAGTGGTAGCAGCAGTCGTATCAAGGTTAGATGCATTGTCAGCCTTAGCTTCCTCAGCGAAGGCAGGTTTTGCGATAAAGGCAAAACTTGCAAGAGCAGTTGCACATGAGAATGCAATCAGACGTTTTGTGGACTTAGGTCCAGTAAAATTAGAATGTACTTTCATACTTTTTCCTCCATTTCCTAAGTCCTATTATAGCGCTATTTTAGAGACTTTCAAGGAAATATAAGAAATTTTGATAAAAATAAGAAAACGATTACATTGTGATGCGAGTGAGAGAGGGAATGATTTTAGTTGCTACAGACTTTTCTAAAAACAAAAAAATCCAGGACCTATGCCCTGGATTTAGGAGATTATGAAAAAGAAAAGTTTTAGGATGGTTTTAGTATATAAAGCAAAGCCTAAAGTTTTCTTAAAGTGGTAGAAATATTATGTCTTTCCTTTTTAATTCACTTTCTCAGTAGCCACACCGTTTTCATCGATGATATAAGTTTTGCCGTCTTTTTCGAGAGTGGTATTCGTCCACATAGCCCCACTGTCTTTGTCAAAGTAGTAAGTTTTACCATCAATGTCTACTAGGCTACCTTTGACTTGCTTACCATTTTTATCAAAGTAGAGTTGAACACCATCAATGGTTTGACGGCCTGTTAGGAGTTTGCCCTCTTTGTCGTAGTAGTACCAGTTCCAGAAATCATCGCGAACAAATTGGTTTTTAGCCGTAAATTCAGTCACTACTCCCTCATTATCAATTGTGTAGGTCTTATCATCGACTTTCAAAGTGTCGTTAGTAAGGATAATAGTGGTGTACATACCAGCATATCTTTCTGTTCGATATGATTTTGTTAGACGATAGCGCTTGCCATCGATTTCTTTCCATGTAGGCTTATCAACACTTTTTACCTCAGGTTGGAAGTAGTGAAGGTGACCATCAGAGCCTCGTTGGATGCCCTCGAGGAGGACACCGTTTTTATCAGTTCCATAGATTCCAGAGAAACTAGGCCCGCCCCAAAATGTTTTTTTTGAAAAAAGGGCTCCAAAATAGTTTTTTTCTATTTTACTATCTGTGACTAGATAAAGTTTGCTGTCATAACCTATGATACCATCAAGAACTTGACCCTTTAAAGCAAAGATATATTCTTTTCCATCGATAATTTGTTTACCAGTTAAGACTTCGCCGTTAGCATTGGTACGGTAGGTAGAAGTGTTTGCATGGAACATTGAAGGAGTTTCAACAATGCCATATTTGTTCTTGACCAATTGTCCTTGGTAATCAAAAAGATAAATCTTCCCATCAATTGTGACAGTATCATTTTTAGCCAAAAGTCCGTCAGGTTTGAAATAATAACGTTTACTGTCAATGGTATGCCATCCAATAAATGCAGCACCATCTTCGCCTAAGTAATTAGTATAAGTTGTATATTGAGGTTCTGTCCTATAGCCATTGAAAATTGAAGTGTGATGCCACTGATTCGTTAATAGAGAACCATCATTCTCATCGAATCGATAGTATTTTCCACCAATCTCTCGTTCTTGTCCTTTGACTTGTTTGCCATCTTTATCAAAATAAAGGATGACACCATCAACATTTTGCCAACCAGTTAATTTTTCACCGTTGGCAGTGTAGTAATACCAATCTTTTTGGTTGTCAGATTGGAAATGACCACCGGTCACGACCTGAGTAGGTAGTTGTGTTTTTTCAGTTAGGATGCCATCAGCATCTGCTAGATAAGTTTTACCGTCTACTTCAATGCTTGTATCAGTTACTTTACGCCCATTATCTTTATCGTAGTAGTAATCCTTGCCATCAATGGTAATCTTTTCACCCTTTGCTTGGATTCCATTGTCATGGAAGTAGAGGTTAAAGTTATCGATGGTTTGTGGACCAGTCAGTTTGTGGCCGTCACTGTCTAGATAATACCAGTTGCCTTGATCATCTGAGGTGAACTTGCCACCTTGGGAAGGTGTTTCCTGTGAAGTAGTTGCGTTGTCGCTTGTTTCAGATGAGACTTCAGTACTTCTATCGGTTGTAGTTGTTTCACCAGATTGAATGGTTTCAACCTTCTTATCAGTTTCACTGGCAGGCTGTGTAGAAGTTGCTTCTGCAGGCTGACTAACCGCATTAGTAGATGCCGTGTCAGTTGAGACTGTCTCACTAGAAGTATTCTCAACAGTAGTGCTCGCTGGAGCTACTTCGGTTCTTGTAATGAGGCTAGCACTTGTCTCAAGATTGCTGTCAGAGACGACATTTTCAGGACTGTTAACAGCAGTCGTTTCAGGTTTGACTTCATCAGCTACGACCTGTCCTAGTCCAATTAGTGAAGCCCCGATAGCTAAACTTGAGGCAACGATTGTGATCCAATGTTTCTTAACTTTATGAAGTTTGAAACGAACTTTGTTTTCCATAATTTTCCCCCTTGTATGGTGACTTGGTAAATTCATGCTGTGACATTTAAAACAACATGAACACCAAAAATTAATTTACGATTATATTTTAATCCTATTTTCTAATAATTTCAATAGAAAGCGGATACAAAAACGCCATGGTTTTATAAAAAGATTCTTATATTCGTGATAGTTATAGCTATAAAAGAGTTTTCCTAATTTATTTATTTTTTCGTCTATAGATATGATTGAAAGAGTAATTGTCCCCATACAGTTTGAAAAATAGAGTCTTTTTTTCAAAAATCATCCTGTGTAAAATAAAGGGCATAAAAACATGAGAGGTGATTGCAATGACAAATCGTTACGACTTAAATAAAAATTTGGCACAGATGCTTAAGGGAGGCGTCATCATGGACGTTCAAAATCCTGAGCAGGCACGTATCGCTGAGGCGGCAGGAGCGGCAGCGGTCATGGCCTTGGAACGCATTCCGGCCGATATCCGTGCGGTGGGTGGTGTGTCACGTATGAGTGATCCTAAGATGATTAAGGAAATTCAGGACGCTGTTAGTATTCCAGTGATGGCCAAGGTGCGTATTGGTCATTTCGTGGAAGCACAGATTTTGCAGGCGATTGAGATTGATTATATCGACGAAAGTGAGGTTTTGACACCGGCCGATGACCTTATTCATGTGGATAAAACCAAATTTGATGTGCCTTTCGTCTGTGGAGCCAAGGACCTTGGTGAGGCTCTTCGTCGTATCTCTGAAGGGGCATCAATGATTCGTACCAAGGGTGAACCTGGTACTGGTGATATTGTTCAGGCTGTTCACCACTTGCGACTCATGAATCAAGAGATTCGCCGTATTCAAAATCTTAGAGAAGATGAACTCTATATTACTGCTAAAGACTTGCAGGTGCCGATTGATTTGATCCGTTATGTCCATGAACATGGCAAGTTGCCTGTTGTCAATTTTGCGGCAGGTGGTGTAGCGACGCCAGCGGATGCTGCCCTTATGATGCAGCTGGGTGCTGAAGGTGTCTTTGTTGGTTCAGGAATTTTCAAGTCAGGAGATCCGAAAAAACGCGCGGAAGCCATCGTCAAAGCAGTGACTAACTATAATCGTCCAGATATTTTGGCGCAAGTGTCAGAAGATTTGGGGGAAGCCATGGTTGGTATCAACAAGGATGAAATTGACATCTTAATGGCAGAGCGAGGAAAATAGATGACAAAAATTGGAATACTGGCTTTGCAAGGTGCTTTTGCAGAACATGAGCAGGTCTTGAAAGCACTTGGGGTTGAAACGGTTCAAATCAGAAATCGACAGGATTGGGAAGCGCACGCTGATTTAAATGGGCTTATTCTACCAGGGGGAGAGTCGACTGTCATGGGAAAACTCTTGCATGATTTAGACTTGTTTGAGCCAATTAAGGCGAAAATTGATGCTGGACTACCTGTATTTGGAACCTGTGCAGGTCTGATTTTGTTAGCCAAAACCATAGTAGGGGACCAAACAAAACATTTGGCAAGTATGGATATCAATGTAGCCAGAAATGCCTATGGTCGCCAATTGGGCAGTTTTGTCACAGATGCTGAATTTAAAGGAATAGGGGAAATCCCAATGGTCTTTATTCGTGGGCCAATTATTGAAGCTGTTGGAGCAGAAGTGGAGATTTTAGCTCAAGTCAATGGGGCAATTGTGGCAGCTAGAGAAAAGCAGATGTTAGTGACCTCTTTTCATCCAGAATTAACGGGTGACGAAAGGGTACATGCTTATTTCCTAGATATGATTAATCCGGCAAAAGAAGAAAAGCTTTGATTCAAATTTCATAAATTCATTTACTTCTCCTTCACGCAAAAAAATCCAGGACCCGAGCCCTGGATTTAGGAGATTATGAAAAAGAAAAGTTTTAGGATGGTTATAGTATATAAAGCAAAGCCTAAAGTTTTCTTAAAGTGGAAAAAAGTTTACTTGTGATATGAAAAAGGAAGTTGACAGTTGGTCGACTTCCTTTTTAGCGATTCCTAAATCAAAGTAATTATGAGATATCAATAGTTGTTATTTGAATTATATTCCTATACTTCATCAGGTCCCATCAAATGTCCATTACCGTCAGCATCGAATTTGAAGGCACCAGTGTTTGTTCTAACAATGGTATTTTCAGCGCGTGCCCCATTCTTAGCATCGTAATAGTGGACAGTTCCGTCATCGTCAAATTTGAATTCACCTCTAAGTTGTTTACCGTTTTGGTCGAAGTAAACATGGATGCCGTTTAAGGTTTGAGGTCCTGTCAGTTTATCCCCTTTAGCATCAACATAGTAGTAGAAATCTTCACGATCTAAATCTTTACTTTCTCTTGGGTACTGTCCATCCTGATCTACGAGATCATTTCCAGGAATGGTAATAGTGAAGTGGAAGATGCGATCACCATCGAGATTTCGGTAATTCCAGTTGTAGACATGAACAAAGCTATCAGTGACGAGAGCACCAGAGTCTTTATCATAATAGTGTCCATCAGGGGCGAAGCGTCCCTTGACTTGTGCGCCATTAGGAAGGAAGTAAAAGCGACTATTTCCAAAGGTTTGAGGTCCTGTTAATGGCTTACCATCAGCATCGAGATAGTACCAGGCAGTAGTATAGACATTTTGATTGTTGATGTCATCACGACCAATATAAGTTAAGATTTCTTTAAAAGCATTGGTTACGAGAGCACCAGAATCTTTATCATAGTATTTACCATTTGGTGCAAAATGTCCCTTGACTTGTATACCAGTGAAATCATCAAAGTAGACTTTAACACCATTGATAGTTTGTTCTCCCTTGAGTTTATCACCTTTATCATTGACGTAAACCCAGTTGCCATCTTCAGTTTCAAGATAGCGTTTTGTTACAAGTGCACCAGAGTCTTTATCGAAATAGCGACCATCCTCTGCAAAACGTCCTTTGACTTGTTTGCCATCCTTGTCAAAGTAGACTGGAATGTTGTCAACGAAGTTGAGACCGATGAGGTTTTTACCGTTTGCATCCTTGTAGTACCAGTTGCCCTCGTTATCACTATAATAGTGACCACCAAAAACTCGTGGTGCCTTGTCTAGGGAGATTGTAGGAATGACGGGAGTGTCTGTTTCTTCACCAGGTCCCATCAAATGTCCATTACCATTTGCATCGAATTTGAAAGCACCAGTGTTGGTTCTGACAATGGTATTTTCAGCGCGTGCACCGTTTTTTGCATCGTAATAATGAACGGTACCATCTTCGTCAAATTTGAACTCACTTCTAAGTTGTCTACCATTTTGGTCGAAGTAGACATGGATGCCGTTTAGGGTTTGAGGTCCTGTCAGTTTGTTACCCTTAGCATCAACGTAGTAGTAATAGTCCTCACGATCCAAGTCATTGCTGGAAAGTGGATAGTGGCTCATATCAATAAAGTGTGATTTACCGTCAGATCCTATAGCAGAGTCGTTCGGAATAGTAAGCATAAATTTAAGAACACGATTTCCGTCTTGATTTTGGAAATTCCAGTTATAAATATGAACAAATCTATTAGTTACAAGCGCACCAGAATCTTTGTCATAGTAATGTCCATCAGGAGCAAAACGTCCCTTAACTTGTGCCCCATTAGGGAAGAAGTACATGTTTGTACCACCAAGATTTTGAGGACCTTTAAGTGGCCGTCCGTCGGCATCAAGGTAGTACCAATCAGTAGTATAAATGTTTTGACCGTTGATATCATCACGACCAATATAAGTTAAGAGTTCTTTAAAGGTCTTGGTTACAAGAGCACCAGAATCTTTGTCATAGTATCGGCCATCCTCTGCAAAACCACCTTTGATTTGAATACCGTCTTGGCTAAAGTAAACAGGAACATTATCCACATAGTTCAGACCGACAAGATTTTTGCCGTTTGCATCCTTGTAATACCAGTTACCATTATCATCACTATAATAATGTCCACCAGAAATATGAGGTGCATTTTCAAGTGTTACAGAAGGTGTGACTGGCTTTTCATTTTCATCGATTGGGGCAGGTTGTTCACTGTTTTTTGTAGGTGTTTTTGTTTCTTCGACAGGAACAGGTTCAGTGGCTTTTTCTACCGAAGTTTTTGTAGCAGAGGCTTCTGAAGTTGCTGTTTTAATTGGTGTAGCTTTATTTGCCTGATTATCTTGATTGCTAATTTCTTGTTCAGAAGTGATTTCTACTGGTGATTCGCTTGCTAATTCAGATGATGCGACTTCACTGCTAGGAGCTTCACTAAGAACTGTACTTGTACTAGTAGGTAGCTCAGTATTAGTTGAGATAGGATTTGTAGTAGGCGCTTTGACCTCTACATTAGTTACTACAGTTTCTTGTGCAGGTGCAAGAATCTCAGTTGGTTGACTAGAAGTTTCAGGTGTTTTCGCTTCATCCGCAAATGCAGGTCGTGCGACTAAAGTAAAAGTAGCTAGAGCGGTTGCGCAGGATAAAGCAACAAGGTGTTTCTTTGGGTTAGTCCTTTTCGTAATCATGATAAATTCCCCTTCATCTTAAAATCTTTTCAGTTTAAAAACTGAAATAATGCAAAAATAACTTAATTACAATTGATTGATGACTTAAATCTCTGTAAGGTAGCCGTTTTCATCAATATGATAATTTTTTCCATCAATATTGGCATTACGATTACGCCACATTTGACCATTGTTTGGATCGAAGTAAAGCTTATGTCCCTTGTAGTCTACAATTTCTCCCTGAACTCTTATTGGGAGACCAGCTGCATCACGGAAGTAGTAGTATTCACCCCAAACTTGTTGAAGTCCAGTTACTGCAATACCGTCTTTATCGAAATAGAGCCATCCAGGAATATAACCATGTGAATATTCAAAAAGCATATTCTTGTCGTTATAAATCATACGATTTTTGACAAGTTCACCAGTATAAGGTTCAAAGTAACGGATACCTTCTGGGAACCTAATAAATTGCCCCATAACATTGGTTTGGCTGTCATTGTTGTTGAATCCGATTCCTCGAGCTTGCCGTCCGTATTCAAAATAATAATATTCTTTTTCACCTTTCTTTTGCCAGCCTGTAACGTATTGTCCGTCATCGCCGAGGTAAAATGTTCCGAAATCCATGCTCTTATAGCCACCAGGAATTCCCCCTAGAGATCTGACATAGCGGTTTCGCCAAAGTTCACCATCATGTCCAAAGTAGTATGGCTTGCTATCAATGTAAACTTTATGGAAGTCATCCCAATCTCCTTGGTACCAAGGAATGGAGACTCTATACGCAGTATCAGGATAGAAATAGTAACGGTTTCCATTAATATCTTGCCAGCCTGTTACAGCCACACCATATTTACCAAAGTAACGGTATTCATCGTGAGGAAAATCAGCTACCTTGACAAACTGTTCAGTTATCCTATGCCCTAGATTCTGGTCGTAGAAATAATAATGGTTATTACGTTGGACAGACTCACCTTTGGCTTGTTTACCATCTTCATGGAAATACACGTGCTGATTGTCAACAACGTGTGCGCCTATAAGGTCTTTACCGTCTTTTTTGTAGTGCCAACTACCTTGTACGTCACTATACCATTGACCACCTGTAATATTTTCTTCAGGATCTTCGTCTTGAATTTCTGTGTTTTCATCGTTATTGAAGGAAGAAACATCAGTCTTAAGTCGATTTTCTGAGATGTCCTCATATCTAGCGTTTTCCATACTAGCAGTTTCACTTACTGTAGCTCCTGTTTTAGAAGTAGGTATTTCTGATCTTGTTGAAATTGTTTCAGAGATAACTGTGCTTGAAGCCTCTGAAGCGGGTTTAGCTGTTTCAGGAATAGCTGTAGTATCAGTGGTAACACTTGTAGCTTCGCTGGTGATAACGCTTGTGCCTGTTGGTGCATCTGTTATAGTTGCTGTTGGATTTTCATCAAGTGTCTTAGTCTCAACAGTAGCCACTACATTTTCTATAGCAGGTGCGACAACTTCGGTCTTAGCATTCGTATCAGATGCTTTTACTTCTTCCGCAAATGCAGGGCGAGCAACTAGGGAAAAAGCAGCTAGTGCGGTTACACAAGAAAGTGCCACAAGGTGCTTCTTGTACACGTGCCATGGATAATTCATTTCAGTATTCATAATAGACTCCTTTCATAAAATGAACACCGATGTTTGGGTGGTTATAAAGGAGCTCGCCGTTAAAATAGTGTTAAAAGTAGGCAAATCTGTTAAAACGACTGAGTCCCATATCTAAATCTCTCATGTCATGACCATAAGAAGATTTTATAGGGGAGCACGTCAAACGTGTGGCAAGGAGAATATGCTTATGCTGTGTAATTCATATCTAGAAACAAGTGTCTTCACTTATTTATCCTAATACTTTTATTTCTCTCCTTTCGTTTTATTATTGAATCCAGCCTATGGCATATGTCTTTAAATACAAAAAACTAGAACTTTTAGTTTGAAGCATTCTCTCTAAAGCTCTAGTTTTGTATTATAGACAGATGTGTGTATGAAAAGAGCCTTAGATTATCATGCCAAAGTGCCTAAGGACCAGTTTTCATGCATAAAAAATTATTTTGACGTTAGAATTCTAAAGCCAAGTTCCTAATCCTAATCCCTCTGTAGTACACTTTCAACGTTTTAGTAAAACGCTTACATGCTCACCTATCTTTATTATAATACTTTTTTAATTACAAACAAGTTTTTTTTACAAGATAATCGTAAATGTTAAAAAAATGTCATAATTGGGTTCTGTTTGAATGACAGTGATTGATTATATGAAAAAGGAAGTTGACCAACTGTCGACTTCCTTTTGTGTGAAATAATTGAAATCCATAGTCACTTGTAAATGACTATCGAAGGATATGGCCAACCCCGTCATTATCGAAGTAATAAGTAACGTGACTGATTGTCAAGGTTACATTTTCAGCACGATTACCAGATCCAGGAAGGTAGTAATAAGTCTTACCATCTAAAATGATGAGTTTATCTTTAGCTTGTATACCCTTATATTGTCCATAATCATCATCGTAGAAGTAGACATGCTTGCCATCGATAACTCTTCTACCAGTCAGAATATTTCCCTTACTATTTGCATAATACCAGTTATTCTTATGTTCGAAGTATTTTCCGGTTACAAGGGCACCAGTCTCTTTGTCATAATAACGATTACCACGGTATGGATAATCAAACTCACCTTTCACTTTTTCACCGTAGCTAAAGTAGTACTGAATTCCGTCCAAGTATTTAGCACCGTTAAACTTCTTTCCTTCTTCATCAACATAAAACTCTTTGCCGCCATCCTCAACCAATCTATCTGTTACTAAAGCACCATTATCTTTATCGTAATAGTGATTATCAGGTGCAAAATGGCCTTTGTATTGGACGCCATTGGTGCCGAAATAAACGTTGACGTTATCAATGGTTTGAGCACCAAGGAGGAGGTAACCCTTGTCATTGACATAGTACCAGTTACCTTCGGAATCACTGATATAGCGGTTTCGTTCGGTTGATTGACTTTTAATGCTGAGGACACCAGATTGGTCTGCCACATAGGTCTTACCATTAATGTCAAAGGTGGTATCTTTTACCTTTCGACCGTTATCTTTATCAAAATAGTAAACTTTTCCATTGACATCAACGAACTCTCCTTTTGCTTGGCGACCAGTTCCTAAATGGAAATACATGTCATAGCCATCAACAGTTGTTGAACCTTTCACTGGCCATCCAATTTCGTCGTAGTAATGCCAATACCCATCTTTATCTTGGACAAAATAAGCAGTCTTTTGTCGAAGGTCCTTAAAATCACTAGAAATGAATTTACCAACCCCATCATTATCAAATTCATAGATATTTGGAAATTCTCTCATAATATAGTGTGTAGGAATATTCAATCGTTTATTTCTAGCAATGGTACCATCATTGTAGAAGTAATAGTTATTGAAAAATCTGTGCACGACCATGTTTCCATCATCTTGGAAAAAGTACTTATTACCATTGATGGTTTGCCATCCTGTGACTGGTAGGCCATCGGCACCTAAATAATACCGTTCGAGTTCAGGATGTTCATTGTTATCATAATTTGCATAAGGAGCTTCGTCAAATCTTATTTCTTTAGCATAGTTTTCTTCAGGAATAAATCGTCCAGCTTTGAAGGTGACGAGGCGGTTCGTCACAAGGGCGCCGTTATCTGGGTCGTAGAAATATGATTTACCATTGACCTTACGGCGTTCACCCTTGACCTGTCTACCATCTGAGTCAAAGTAATAGGTTAAGCCGTCAATAGTTTGTGGTCCAGTAACTAGCTTTCCATCTGTATTCATATAATACCAATGCCCAGAATTATCTTGTAGAAAAGCTGGATGGTTATTAGCTAATGTTACGACGCCACTAGCATCAATATTTAGTTGGAAGTCACCATTCTTGAGATGAGTGTCTTTAATTAATTGCCCCGGATTTTCTTTGCCAGCATCTCCAAAAAGATAGAGTTTGTCACCAACCACGTTCAAGCCGTAGCTAAGTTGGTCGTTTCTATCGGGATTAAAGTAATAGGTTTGTCCTTTGATATCTTGTAAGCCAGAAACTCGCACACCATCGCTACCTAGATAGTAAGTTTGACCATTTTCTTCAACAAATTCATCATGGAGCATACGTGCACTATCTGTAAAGTAATAGAGTTTTCCATCAATGGTTTCGAAACCAGGATGTTCTCGCTCTTTTTTGAAATAATAGCGTTCTCCATTAATATCTTGCCATCCCATAAGCTTATTACCGTTATTATCGTAGTAATAAGTAACGTAATAAGGATGTCTTAAGGTAATAAGACTACCTACATAGTTAACTGTTTCGATGCGTTCTTCTTGTTCGGTGACAAATCCATTTCTTTTTTCAGTAAAGGCAGAACGGTCAGTTCCTCTCGTGGTATTTTCGTTTGGGATATCACCAACAGATGACACATTCTCAGCTGTAACACTCTCACTAGTCGTTGTACTTACCTCGGAATGTGCAGTTTCAGAACTAGCTCCTTCCGAACTAGCTGTGCTTGTGACTTCAGAGCTTGGTTTTTCAGAGACTGTTTCTGTTGAAGCAATTTCTGAGGCAGCTACTGGTGCTTCTGATACTGTAGCAGTTTCGCTTGAAGCGGTAGCAGGTGTGTTTTCTGTAGGTTTAGCTGTGGCTTCACTAGTCGCTGGAGCCTCGACGTCAATAGCACCTTCTTTGATGATGGCTTCAACAGTCGCTTCATTAACAGGGGTAGGCTGTTCTTCAGCTGAAGCGTAGTTAAGGCCTGCAAAACTCAATCCTAAAGTGAGTCCTGTCACTGCAATAGTTACCCAATGTTTTTTAACTTTGTGAAGTTTAAAATGTACTTTCTTTTCCATGATAATTCTCCTTTCATTGAAAGACAAATTGGAATTATATGTGTGAAATAAATATTATTCGTAAATATATTTAATAACCCTTCCATCACCGTTTTCATCGAAATGAACAAGCTCAGCTTTCACCTTGTAACGAATTGAGTGATTAAAAGTAATATCAACATTTTTAGCACGTTTTCCAGTTTTTGGGTAATAATAATGGTAGTAGTAGTCATTTCCCGCCCAAATTGTTCGCAATTCATCGTAGCCTAGTCTACCATCATCGTGAAAATAGTAGTAATCATCTCCAATCTTTTGTTCACCCTTATAACATTTACCATCACTACCAACATAGTAACGATAACCGTCAACGTCAACGAATTTGTCACGTCCTAAGTCAACAAGTTCACCAGTATTCTTGTCATAGTAATAACCATCATCAGCAACAATACCTTTAGCTTGTTTACCATCTTTATCAAAGTAAACCTTTACATTATCGATAGTTTTATGTCCAGTAACCTTTTGGCTATTTTCATCGACGTAGTACCAACTATCAGAATATTTTTTACCAAAATATCTTGTAATTGCACCAGTTGAGGTGTCTGCTAGACTAGGGTATCTATCGAATTGAAATACTTGAACATAATTATGGTCGATAGGGTCATTACCTAGGTCAGTAATAAAATGCCATGGTTTTATTTGAACATAACGTTTTGTGACTAAGGCTCCGGTGTCTTTATCGTGATATCTACCATCTGGTGCGAAATCCCCTTTTAATTGTGGGCCATCAGGGTAGAAGTAGTAGTCCTCACCGTTAATAATCTGGTAACCTGACACTTTGTAGCCACTATTATCTAGGTAGTATCGGAATGTAGTTGAGATACCATTAGCACGCCATTCACGAGCGATTCTTACAGTACGTTCTCTGAAAGTATTTCTTGCTAAGTTACCTGTATGTTTATCGTAATATTTACCGTTTTTTGCGAAACCTCCTTTTACTTGCTCTCCATTTTCATCGAAGAATACAGTTTCACCATTAATAGTATGTTCGCCTTTTAAAGCTATTCCTTCGGAACCAAAATAGTAAAATGGTTTTGTATCATCGCTAAATCCATTGTGGTTAGAAGGAACGTATAAGTTCCTAGCTAGATGACCATTATCATTCATATAATGGATATTGTGGTAGTCATCATAGAACAGTCCATTTTTTTTGATATCATCTTTCTTTTCAGTAATGACACCTTCTTGATCTGAAATATAAAGTTTATCGTTCACTTCAAAAAGTGTTCCAATGACACGCTCACCATTAATTTTATCGTAGTAGTATTTGTTTCCTCCTTGTTGAATAAACTCTCCTTTAGATTGCTTTCCGTTATGGTCAAGATAATACCATTTACCATTTATCATAACTGATCGGTTGACACCTAAATTAACACGAGCACCGGTATCTTTATCATAATAGTAACCATCGTCTGCGAATTGGTCTTTGATTTGTTCACCATAGGCATTGAAATAAACAGCAACACCATTTATTGTTTGGGGACCGTGAAGGAATTTTCCGTCATATCCTGCATAATAGGTGACTTTTCTAATTTTAGGGTTAAGATAGTCATTCTCTAGGTGATAGATAGTAACGTATTGATTTTTGACCATCATTCCTTGGTAGTCATAATAATAGCTGTTTTCAAAGTCATCGGTAACAATTTGGTTGCGATAGTTTAAAGCATATGGTACTTCAGAGAGTTTACCTTCATTATCAGCTTTATAGGTCTTACCATCGATTTGAATAAGAGAGTTGATAACCATTTGTCCATTATGCAAGTCATAGTAATGTTTTGGTAGACCTGAATTTGAGTAGCTAGCTTCACCTTTTAGTTGACGACCATCACTGTCAAAACAAACATGATAACTATCGACAATTTGGTTTCCAATGAGTTTTTGACCATTTTCATCGACATAGTACCAGTTTCCATTGTCTTCTACATAAGCATTGGTAACAAGTTCACCACTATCCTTGTCATAGAAGTGTCCATTCGGAGCGAAGTGTCCTTTAACTTGGACTCCACTGTCCTTAAAGTAAACTTTGATGTTATCAATGGTTTGTTCGCCAATAAGTTTATTGCCATCGGCGTTGCAGTAATACCAGTTTCCTTTATCATCGCTGACATATTGGTTATGGAATCTAGAATCACCTTGGATAGTAATGTTACCCTCTTTATCTGCGATATAATGGATACCGTTTAACTCAAAAGATGTATCCTTGACTTTACGACCATTATCTTTGTCGAAGTAGTAGATTTTATTATCAATATTAATGAATTCGCCTTTAGCTTGATGTCCTTCTGGACGAGATGATTCATGGAAGTAGAGTTCAAAGCCATCAATAGTCTTAGGTCCAGTGACAGGAAATCCGTCTTTGTTGAAGTAATACCAACGACCTTCGTAGTCCATCATAAATTGATTTTTTGGATATTCTATAGTATTTTCTGAAGGAAGAGTATAGTAAATTGGGAACGGATAAGTCACAATGTTTAGTTGTTTATTGAGATAATGTGCCACCCCATCGTGGTCTGAATAAAATACATATGGCATAGACTTCCAAAGACCCTTTTCGATGATAGGAAATTGTTTGTTTTTGGCTAAGGCCCCTTTGTCATCAAAGTAGTAGCGTTTGTGATCTAATTCCATTAGTCTATGAACAGCAACTTGGCCATTGTCATAGATGTAATAGTCGTCACCTAAAATTGTCTGACGACCTTTCTTAAGTGTGTTACCATTTTTATCGAAATAGTAACGTTCTAATCCAGGCATTACATAATAGTTTGGTTCGATATAAGCAGGTTCATTGAAGTAAACAACTTTACTATAGTTTTCTTCTGGAATATAGTGGTTGTCTTTGAATGTAATAAAACGGTCTGTTACTAGCTTGCCATCGTTTTCATCGTAAAAGTGGAGTTTGTCGTCAACTTTCCTAAGCTCCCCTTTTACCATAGTGCCGTCATCGTTAAAGTAATATTGAAAACCGTTGATTTCTTTTGGTCCGGTAACCAGCTGCCCTTTTGCATCTACATAATAGGTAACACCATTTGCATCTGAAACGAAACTCTCTCTTTTATCTGTCTTTTTTGTGATACCTTCCGCTTCAACAGTGATGGTGAAATCACCATCTTTTTGTGAGGTATCTAAAGTTGTTTTATCAGGAGAAGTACTTATGATGAGGCTTTCGTTGTTTGTAGGTGTATTTGTTGCACTTACTTCAGAATGCACGGTTTCATAATTAGATGCTTCCGAACTAGCTGTACTTGTGACTTCAGAGCTTGGTTTTTCAGAAACTGTTTCTGTTGAGGCTACTTCAGAGCTGGCCACTGGTGCTTCTGACACTGTGGCAGTTTCGCTCGAAGCGGTAGCAGCTGTATTTTCTGTAGGTTTAGTTGTGGCTTCATTACTTGCTGGAGCATCGACGTCAATAGCGCCTTCTTTGATGGTGGCTTCAACAGTTGCTTCATTAACAGGGGTAGGTTGTTCTTCAGCTGAAGCATAGTTGAGACCTGCAAAACTCAATCCCAAAGCTAGTCCTGTCACTGCAATAGTTACCCAATGTTTTTTTACTTTGTGAAGTTTAAAATGTACTTTCTTTTCCATGATAATTCTCCTTTCATTTTAAACTGTCATTATTGAGAAGGAGTCTTTATAACTTCATTAACTAATGAGTGTTCCGTTTCCATCAGCATCAAAATGATAGGTTTCCCCTTTAATAGTAATGTCAATATTTGACAAACGGGCACCTGAGTTAGCATCGTAGTAGTGGATTTTACCATCGACGGTGACTAGTTCACCTTTGGCTTGTTTACCGTTACTGTGGAAGTAGACTGGAACATTGTCAATGGTTTGTTCACCGGTCAAGGCGTACCAGTTTGGACCAAAGTAATACCAACTACCTTCCCATTCATGGTATTGATTTTTAAGAGCAGCGCCTGTTGCTTCATCCAGATAGTAGATGTGGCTACTGTTAGGGATAGTATCACTGTAATACGCATAGATGAGCTCACCTCTACTTTGCATTCCGTAGTAGTATTTACGAGTAGGAAGTCCAAAGTAGTAGAGTTCGCCATCGATAACTTGAACGGAGACTAATTTGTTTCCCTTACCGTCTAAATAATACCAGTGATTATCTTTGGTTTTAACGAAACCAGCTTTTGTGACTTTTTTACCATCAAATCCGATATAGTCTCCACTATCTCCGTGGCCTGTGAATTCTCCGAAGGCCTGATGACCATCTCCAACGATAAGATTCACTTCTTCACCATGAACAATATGTGTTCCTGAGTAAACTTTTCTACCATCTTGACCAACATAATAGCGTTTGCCATCGACTTCGACGATTTGGTCTCGGACAGCAGCACCTGTGTCTTTGTCATAAAAATGATCAGCATTGGCAAAAATACCTTTGGCTTGGACACCGTCTTTATCAAAATAGACTTCTACACCACCTATAGTTTGAGCACCAATTAATTTATCGCCCTTATCATTGACATAGTACCATTTGCCATCTTTTTCGACATAACGGTTGGTAACGAGGGCTCCACTATCTTTATCATAATAATGGCCGTTTGGCGCAAAGTCCCCTTTAACTTGAGAATAGTCATCACGGAAGTAGACATTGACATAATCTATCACTTGTTCACCCTTTAAAGGATAACTAGATTTATCAACATAGTACCATTTACCTCCAGCAGTAACATAACTATTTTTGGCTGTAACTGGAGTCAATTTACCATTTTCATCTGCAATTGATGTTGGGTATCTATCATCTACAGCAATAAAAGTGAAAGCATTGGTGAGGATAGCACCTCTTACGCCGTTAATGTATTTAGAAAACTGAGCATAGTACCAGTTTCCATCAACTTGGAACAGTGGGTTTGGGCTGCCAGGGACATCATCTCTTAGTGAACCAGATTCATCAAAATAGTAGAGTTGTCCATTAATACGCTTGAATCCATGAACAACATGTCCATTTTCATCAGCATAAACGGAAGGTGTCCAGAGGTATCCTCTCAGGTACATGTATCTGATTTTACCCCAGCCATTATAGACTTTTTGTCCCTGTTCATTGTAATAACTTTCAGTACCATCAGGATTCTTGAATTTAGAATAATAGACCATGTCTGGTTGGAAGTAGTACTCTTTACCGTCGATGGTTTTAGGGCCAGTGTAAATATTACCGTCATTGTCATAGTAGTAATAAATGTCGTCGCTGGTTCCGTTAATGTAGCGAGTACTATGATAGAGGGCAATCTTATTATTCCAAAGTTCGCCATTTTCAGGATGGAAATAATATCCTTTACCCTCAATAACTACTCTTTGTCCTTTTGTTTGAAGCCCCTTGTCATTAAAGTGGTAAGTTTTGTCTCCAATTTCTTGAAGGCCAGTCACTTTTTCACCTGTCTTATCTACATAATACCAGTGGTTATCGCCAGTAGTAACAAAAGATTCAGTTGTTAGATGTCCAAGTTCACCATCATAATAATGTCCATCTTGGGCAAAGTTTCCTTTGACCTGTTTACCATCCTTGTCAAAATAGACATGCTGTCCATCAATTAGGTTTGGACCTGTCAGATCCTTGCCATCTTTTTTGTAATGCCAATTGCCTTGTTCATCACTATACCATTGACCACCCGTGATATTCTTTTCAGCAGAGGGAACTTGAGAATTAGGGGTATCAGTATCACTAGTTGTTGGTGACGAATTCTCAGCTGTAACACTTTCACTAGTCGTTGCACTTACCTCAGAATGTGTAGTTTCAGAATTAGCTACTTCCGAACTAGCTGTACTTGTGACTTCAAAGCTTGGTTTTTCAGAAACAGTTTCTGTTGAAGCGACTTCAGAGCTAGGTGCTGGTGTTTCTGACACTGTGGCAGCCTCGCTCGAAGCGGTAGCAGCTATGTTTTCTGCAGGTTTAGCTATGGCTTCATTACTTGCTGGAGCATCGACGTCAATAGCGCCTTCTTTGATGATGGCTTCAACAGTAGCTTCATTAACAGGTGTAGGTTGTTCTTCAGCTGAAGCGTAGCTGAGTCCTGCAAAACTCAATCCCAGAGCAAGTCCTGTCACTGCAATAGTTACCCAATGTTTTTTAACTTTGTGAAGTTTAAAATGTACTTTCTTTTCCATGATAATTCTCCTTTCATTTTAAACTGTCGTTATTGAGAAGGAGTCTCTATAACTTCATTAACTAATGAGTGTTCCGTTTCCATCCGCATCAAAGTGATAGGTTTGCCCTTTAATAGTAATGTCAATATTTGACAAACGGGCACCTGAGTTGGCATCGTAGTAGTGGATTTTACCATCGACAGTGATTAGTTCCCCTTTAGCTTGTTTACCATCACTGTGGAAGTAGACAGGAACATTGTCAATGGTTTGCTCACCGGTAACTTTATCACCATTGACATCAACGTAGTAGAAATAGTCCTCACAATCGAAGTCTTTGCTTGAAAGTGGGTAGTGACTAATGTCTACTGGTATTGTGTTATCATTGGGATCAAGAATAAAATTATGTGGGTACTGGATAAAAAAGTTATCGACAGGATTACCGTATTTATCTTGAAATTTCCAGTTATAGATATGGACGTAACGGTTTGTTACAAGTGCACCAGTATCCTTATCATAGTAGTGTCCATCAGGAGCAAAACGTCCCTTAACCTGTGCTCCATTAGGGAAGAAGTACATTTTGACATAATCAAGTGTTTGAGGTCCTTTTAGTGGTCGGCCTTCCCTATCAAGGTAATACCAGTCCTTTGCATATATAGTTTCGCCATATATGGTACTACCAACGGAAGTCAATCCTTCTCTAAAAGTATTGGTCACTAGTTCACCAGAATCTTTGTCATAGAATTTACCGTTTTCAGCAACCCTTCCTTTGGTCTGAAAACCCCAAGGATTATCAAAGTATAGTTTTTGACCATTAATTTCAACTTCTCCTGTTGCAGCTGTACCATCTTTTGTAAAATAATACCAAAATCCATTACGTTCGAAAAAGCGATTTTTCAAGACTTTACCACTATGATCAACATAATAGACCTTATTATTTTCATAGATAAAACGATCTCGTAACATTTCTCCAATGTCATATTGTTTATACGTATTTTCTGGACGGAAGTAATAGAAATCGCCATTAATTTCCTGAAGTCCAAGAACTATTTGTCCTTTATCATCAAGGTAGTAGGTTGAATCATTTTCATTAACAAAGCCTGCATGGGTTACTTTGCAACCATTGTCTTTATCATAGTAGTACTTAGGCATGTAATAATATTTGGAGATAAACTTCGGATCTCTTACAAATCCTCCTTTAATCTGTTTACCATCATGTGGATCGAACATAACATCTTGTCCATCAATAATGTAGGCCCCTTTTAGTGGGCTACCGTATTTATTAACATAGTACCAATTACCATTAACTTCAACGTAACGATTGGTTACGAGATTTCCTGTATTGATATCGTAGTAACCTTTAAGGTCATTATATATATCTATTAAGGCCCCCTTGACTTGTTGTCCATTATCCCGGAAGAATACTCTTTGTCCCTTAATGATTTGGGAACCGATAAGGTTTTCTCCGCTTGCATTCTTATAATACCAGTTACCCTGTTCATCGCTATAGTAGCCGTTAGGGTTTGGAGCATCTTTACCAATTCCATTTTCATCAAAGTTATAAGTCATCCCATTGATCGTTAGGCTTGTATTTACAACACGAGCTCCAGAATCAGGATCATAGTAACGGAGGACCCCATTATCAAGAACAAGCTCTCCTTTAGCTTGACGGCCGTTTGAGTAGAGATAGACGATTTGTCCATTAATAAGGGTTTCCCCATCTTTAGGACGAATAGCATTTCCATCATCACCGTAGTAGTACCATTTATCATTTTCTTTAATTGTTTGTTTTTTAACTAACTGACCGGTTTCTGAGTCAAAATAGTAACGACGGGTAATGTTTGTGGGTGTTCCATATTTATTAGAAGTTGGAAGAGTCTTTCCATCTTCTAGCTCTATGCTGATTCCTTTTTGCATGACACCAGAGTCGATTTCGAAATAATAAAGATTACCATCAATCATACGAGTTCCTGTATATTTAGAACCGTCATTATTGATAAAAAAGGTCCTTCCTTCTTTATCTTGAACGAGACCTTCTTTTCTAACCCTAGCTCCGGTGTTAGGGTCATAATAGTGCATCTTATCAAGATTACCAGAATACTTTTCACTAAAGTCTCCTTTGACTTGAGTACCGTCATAATCAAAATAAACTTCTTGCCTATCAATGGTTTGTTCTCCCTTGAGAGGAATACCATCCTTGTCAACATAGTACCAGTTTCCCTTATATTCTAGATAACGTTTGGTTTGTAGTTGACCAGTATTATCATCAAAATAACGGTATAGTTTGTGATTTACGATTTGTGGTCCTTTAATTTGTTTTCCGTCCTCCCAGAAGGAGACTCTTACGTTATCAATCGTTTGATCTCCAGTAAGTTTTTTCCCATTAGCATCTTCATAGTACCAATTCCCCTGTTCATCACTGTAGTAGTGGCCGCCAGTGATATTATTTTCAGCAGAGGGAACTTGAGAATTAGGGGTATCAGTATTACTAGTTGTTGGTGACACATTCTCAGGTGTAACACTCTCACTAGTCGTTGTACTTACCTCAGAATGCGTAGCTTCTGAACTAGTTGTGCTTGTGACTTCAGAGCTTGGTTTTTCAGAAACAATTTCTGTTGAAGCCACTTCAGAGCTAGCTACTGGTGTTTCTGACATAGTGGCAACCTCGCTCGAAGCGGTAGCAGCTGTGTTTTCTGCAGGTTTAGCTGTGGCTTCATTACTTTCTGGGGCATTGACGTCAATAGCGCCTTCTTTGATGATGGCTTCAACAGTTGCTTCATTAACAGGGGTAGGTTGTTCTTCAGCTGAAGCGTAGCTGAGTCCTGCAAAACTCAATCCCAAAGCAAGTCCTGTCACTGCAATAGTTACCCAATGTTTTTTAACTTTGTGAAGTTTAAAATGTACTTTCTTTTCCATGGTAATTCTCCTTTCATTTTAAACTTTTTACATACTGCAAAATAAGGGCTGTCATGAGAGTTTATGAAAAGTGAGCATTGGGTAGAGTCCCTAACGATGTAAGTTAATCTTTTTATGACAATCCTTATTTCTCCAAGTCTCCTCAATTTCGGTATTACGAGACTGTTCAAGGCAAACATGAGTTCTGACGAAATGATTCTAGAAAAACGAGAGCCGTTCGGAATTTTCCTCCTTTCTAAGCATGGAAGATCTCGTTTATTTTGGGTTTCTAAGATACAAAAAACTAGAGCTTACTAGTATGGGGCGTCCCCTCTAGAGCTCTAGTTTGAAATGATGCTGTATTCTTTTTATGAGCCCTAGTTTGATGGTTCAAAGTGACTCAGGAATGGTTATCCTACTATAATCCTTATTTAGGCATTAGGTAACTAATGTCAATCATTTAGATAATCCCCAAGTGTCCTTTAAAGCAAAATTAAAACGCTTACATGTTCACCTAGCTTCATTATAATCCTTTTTTAAGAATAAACAATAGAAACTAACAGAAATGCCTAAAATGTTAAAGAACTGACATAAAAGATTCTATATTTAGTTTCGTTAGTCAAATAAGAATTCACCTGTGTAAATCATTTATATTTTTAATTTTTGTTCCTCATAGACAGACTACGATCTTAGTCAGATGAAAAATTAGAGTCTTTCTATCTAAAATTTTCTTTTCAGAATTGTCTTTTTAGGGTCTACTTCTCTCATAGTTTTGCTATCTCTTAAGCTTAATTGAAGCTTGCTTTAATGTTGAAAAGTCTTTAAGGATAAGCGTTTGAAGGTGTTTGCGAATCAGATACTCTCTATTTAAGACCTTACATGTGGTGTAAGGTCTCATTTTCGCTAATCAAAGTTAATATAACTGAGCTTGTGGCAGAGATTTATGAAAAGAAGATGACTTTTTCCTATTTGTAATTTGTCTGAATATATCATAGAGTAGAGTCAACAACAGAAAAAGGATGATTGATATAGATGGAAAATAAGGTACGTTTTAAACTACACAAGGTTAAGAAAAACTGGGTAACTATCGGGGTGACCACTCTCTCAATGGTTGCCTTGGCAGGTGGAAGCCTCCTATCTCAAGGAAAAGTAGAGGCCGATGAGACGAGCGCACCTAACGGTGATGGCTTGCAGCAACTGAGTGAGGATGGGACTGCCAGTCTAGTGACGACAACAACTGTTACTGAGCAAGCTAGTGCTCAAGCAAGTGTGTCAGCAGTAGAAACAGCCAGCGTAAGTCACGAAACAAGCTCTCAGGAGGCGACAAGTGCAGTCAGCCAAGAGGCAACTGTCCAAGCACAAACTAGTCCAGTTGCCAGTCGGGAAGTGGCAGTTTCTTTGCAAACTCAAGCTAGTGCTCAAGAGACACAGACTACGGAACAAGCCTCACAAGGTCAGACATCAACTCAAGTAGCTGGGCAAACAAGTGCTCAGTCTACTCCAAGTGTGACAGAACAAGCAAGACCTAGAGTCTTGACCAATGCTGCACCAGCAATTGCCACACGCGCTGCTGACAGCACTATTCGTATCAATGCTAACCGCAACACTAACATCACGATTACGGCCAGCGGTACGACACCAAATGTAACCATTATCACAGGGCCAAACACTCCTAAGCCAAACGTGACGGTGACAAGTCCAAATGGCACAAGACCAAATGTGACCATTGTAACGCAGCCAAATCAACCAAACAAACCTGTTCAACCGAGTCAACCGTCCCAACCTAATAAGCCAGTCCAACCAAGTCAGCCAAGTCTTGACTATAAACCAGTAGCTTCCAACTTGAAGACTATTGATGGCAAGCAGTATTATGTTGAAAATGGCGTTGTGAAAAAGAACACAGCGATTGAACTTGATGGTCGTCTTTATTATTTCGATGAGACTGGGGCTATGGTGGATCAAAGTAAACCTTTGTATCGTGCCGATGCCATTCCAAATAACTCTATCTATGCGGTTTATAACCAGGCCTATGATACGTCAAGCAAGAGTTTTGAACACTTGGACAATTTCTTGACGGCTGATAGCTGGTACCGTCCAAAACAGATCTTGAAGGACGGGAAAAATTGGACAGCTTCAACTGAGAAAGATTATCGTCCCCTTTTGATGACTTGGTGGCCAGACAAGGTGACACAAGTCAACTACCTCAACTATATGAGTCAACAAGGGTTTGGTAATAAGACCTATACGACAGATATGATGAGCTATGACTTGGCAGCCGCTGCCGAAACGGTTCAACAAGGAATCGAGGAACGTATCGGTCGTGAGGGCAATACCACTTGGCTTCGCCAGTTGATGTCAGACTTCATCAAAACACAGCCTGACTGGAACTCTGAGAGTGAAGACAATCTCTTAGTTGGTAAAGACCACTTGCAAGGAGGAGCACTGACCTTCCTCAATAATAGTGCGACAAGTCATGCCAATTCAGATTTCCGTCTCATGAACCGCACACCGACTAACCAAACGGGGACACGCAAATACCATATTGACCGTTCAAATGGTGGTTACGAGTTGCTCTTGGCAAACGATATCGACAACTCTAACCTAGCTGTTCAGGCTGAACAACTAAACTGGCTCCACTACATCATGAATATTGGTTCTATCCTTGGCAATGATCCAAGTGCCAACTTTGACGGTGTTCGTATCGATGCGGTGGACAATGTGGATGCGGACCTCTTGCAGATTGCTTCTGACTACTTCAAGGAAAAATACCGTGTGGCTGACAATGAAGCCAACGCTATTGCCCACTTGTCAATCCTTGAAGCTTGGTCCTACAACGATCATCAATATAACAAGGATACCAAGGGTGCCCAGTTGTCCATTGACAATCCACTACGTGAAACGCTTTTGACAACTTTCTTGCGTAAGAGCAATTACCGTGGTAGCTTGGAGCGAGTGATTACTAACTCTCTTAACAATCGTTCAAGTGAGCAGAAACACACGCCACGTGATGCCAATTATATTTTCGTGCGTGCCCATGATAGTGAAGTGCAAGCTGTTTTGGCCAATATCATCAGCAAGCAGATTAATCCAAAAACAGATGGTTTCACCTTCACTATGGATGAGCTCAAACAGGCTTTTGAAATCTACAATGCGGACATGCGCAAGGCTGATAAAAAGTACACCCAGTACAATATCCCAGCTGCCTATGCCACAATGTTGACCAACAAGGATAGTATCACTCGTGTTTACTACGGGGACCTCTTTACCGACGATGGCCAATACATGGCTGAAAAATCACCATACTATAATGCCATCGATGCCCTGCTCCGTGCTCGCATCAAATATGTAGCAGGTGGTCAAGACATGAAGGTTACTAAGCTTAATGGCTATGAAATCATGTCATCTGTGCGTTATGGTAAAGGAGCAGAAGAAGCCAACCAGCTTGGTACTGCCGAAACACGCAACCAAGGAATGCTCGTCCTTACAGCCAACCGTCCAGATATGAAGTTGGGAACAAATGACCGTTTGGTGGTCAATATGGGAGCTGCCCACAAAAATCAGGCTTACCGTCCATTGCTTCTCAGCAAATCGACAGGTCTTGCGACCTACCTCAAGGATTCTGATGTGCCAGCTGGATTGGTTCGCTATACGGACAATCAAGGGAACTTGACTTTCACAGCAGACGATATTGCTGGTCATTCAACCGTTGAAGTTTCAGGTTATTTGGCAGTTTGGGTGCCAGTGGGTGCCTCAGAAAACCAAGATGCCCGCACCAAGGCTTCGACGACCAAGAAGGGTGAGCAGGTCTTTGAATCATCAGCAGCTCTTGACTCACAAGTCATTTACGAAGGCTTCTCAAACTTCCAAGATTTCGTTAAGACACCAAGTCAATACACCAACCGTCTTATTGCTCAAAATGCCAAACTCTTCAAAGAGTGGGGAGTCACTTCCTTTGAATTTGCGCCACAGTACGTGTCTAGCCAAGACGGAACCTTCTTGGATTCTATCATTGAAAATGGGTACGCCTTTGAGGACCGTTACGATATTGCCATGAGCAAGAACAACAAATACGGTTCACTCAAAGACCTCATGGATGCCCTTCGTGCCCTTCACGCAGAAGGTATCTCAGCCATTGCTGACTGGGTTCCAGACCAAATTTACAACCTTCCTGGAAAAGAAGTGGTAACAGCTTCACGTACCAACAGCTACGGCACACCACGTCCAAATGCCGAAATCTACAATAGTCTCTATGCAGCTAAAACACGTACCTTTGGAAATGACTTCCAAGGCAAGTACGGTGGTGCCTTCCTTGATGAATTGAAGGCAAAATACCCAGCTATCTTTGAGCGCGTGCAGATTTCAAACGGCCGTAAATTGACAACCAATGAGAAAATCACGCAATGGTCAGCCAAGTATTTCAATGGAAGCAATATCCAAGGTACAGGGGCTCGCTATGTCTTGCAAGACAACGCAACAAACCAATACTTCAACCTGAAAGCAGGTCAAACCTTCCTTCCGAAACAAATGACTGAAATCACAGCAACTGGTTTCCGTAGGGTTGGAGATAAGGTCCAATACCTCTCAACGAGTGGCTACCTTGCTAAGAATACCTTCATTCAAATCGGTGCCAACCAGTGGTATTACTTTGATAAGAACGGTAACATGGTCACAGGTGAACAGGTCATTGATGGTAAGAAATACTTCTTCCTAGACAATGGTCTCCAGCTACGTCATGTCCTTCGCCAAGGCAGTGATGGTCACGTCTATTACTACGATCCTAAAGGGGTTCAGGCCTTTAACGGATTCTACGACTTTGCAGGTCCTCGCCAAGACGTTCGCTATTTTGATGGCAACGGTCAAATGTATCGTGGTCTCCATGACATGTATGGCACAACCTTCTATTTCGATGAAAAGACTGGTATTCAAGCCAAAGACAAGTTCATCCGCTTTGCGGACGGACGCACACGTTACTTCATTCCAGATACAGGAAATCTCGCAGTCAACCGTTTTGCGCAAAATCCTGAAAACAAGGCTTGGTATTACCTCGATAGCAACGGTTATGCCGTGACAGGCCTTCAAACTATTAACGGTAAGCAATATTACTTTGACAATGAAGGCCGTCAGGTTAAAGGACACTTTGTCACTATCAATAACCAACGTTACTTCCTTGATGGCGATAGTGGTGAAATTGCCCGTTCACGCTTTGTGACGGAAAACAACAAGTGGTACTATGTCGATGGCAATGGTAAGTTGGTTAAAGGTGCTCAAGTCATTAATGGTAATCACTATTATTTCAACAATGATTATAGCCAAGTCAAGGGTGCCTGGGCCAACGGCCGTTACTATGATGGTGATTCAGGTCAGGCCGTAACCAACCGCTTTGTCCAAGTTGGTGCCAACAAATGGGCTTACCTCAACCAAAATGGTCAAAAGGTAGTTGGTCTCCAACATATCAATGGTAAACTTTACTACTTTGAAGGCAATGGTGTCCAAGCCAAGGGTAAACTCCTGACTTACAGAGGCAAGAAATACTACTTTGATGCCAACAGTGGTGAAGCCGTGACCAATCGCTTTATCCAAATTTCTCGTGGTGTTTGGTATTACTTTAACGCCTCAGGCCAAGCCATAACTGGTGAACAAGAACACCTCTACTTTGACGCTTCTGGCCGTCAGGTCAAAGGCCGTTACGTCTGGGTTAAAGGCCAACGCCGTTACTATGACGCCAATACTGGAGCTTGGGTCAGAAAACGATAAGTAGGCAGAGAAAATGTATTTTTGGGACTATCCCAGAAGCTTATAGATTGAAAATCAGTAGCTTTCCACATAATTTCAAAACTTTTAAGTACTTGAAGTATTTTCCTTCAAGTACTTTTCTTTTATCATTTCCCCTCGAAATGTCTAGTGGATTGTAAACAAACAATGAGTTTGATTAATAGATTCCTAAATAAACTACTTACTTTCGTTTTAAACTATACTCAGTCCTCTAATGATGGGGGAGATAAAACGGCTAAACATCGAAATTTCTGTGTAAAGTTAACAAAATCCAAACGTTCTTTTGGTAACGTTTTCTAACATATAAAGGCTATAGGTATATATCTTAGGCTTGTTTTTCAAATGGATTATGGGTAGAAGGTTAGTCTTATGAGACTAGGGTTATGCATCTGTAATTGTATTCGTTTCCAAAATCACTTAACATAGTATAGAGAAATAAAGTTATATTGAAAGGTGTATGTTATGGAAAAGAAAGTTGGATTTAAGTTGCACAAGGTCAAGAAGAATTGGGTGACTATTGGAGTTAGTACGCTGTCGATGGTTGCACTTGCGGGTGGTGCCCTTTTAGCAGATCAATCGGCACAAGCAGATGAAGTGTCACTTCCTAATGGAGATGGTTTTGAACAAACAGATGCAGGCATTGAGTCAAGTGCTTCATTGATTAATGAAAGTTATTCGCCAACCTTGACTGAAGATGCTGGCCATTTGTCAGCAGTGTCATCTAACTATGGCAGTCAAACAAGCTCAAGCTACGAGTCTTCATCATCTGCCTCAACAGGAGGCTCATCACAGACTGTGGTAGGTGGTGGATCTGGTCAAGTCAGTTCGTCACAATCTTCTCAAGTAGTAGGAACACAAAACTCTAATTCATCACAAACGGGTTCTGCTTACCAATCAAGTAGCAGCTCAGCATCAGTAAGTGCTAGTGCGTCAAGTTCGTCAAGCTCATCAAGTTCAGCTTGGTATTCTTACTCGTCTTCATCATCATGGTCATCATCATCGTCAGCTAGCGGTTTTGCGACAATTACGACGAGTTCGTCTGACTCAAACGGCATTCATTGGAATGGTGGTCGAAACACGACAATCACCATCACGGCTTCAGGAACGACGCCAAATGTGACTATCGTTTCGAACTCTAATAAACTGTTTCCAAATGTGACAGTAGGTCATTCGAACGGTTCAAATGCTAATGTCACTATCATTTCACAAGGAAATCAACAAAATAACTCAGGTTACCAAATCATCTCAGGCGAGACTAAGCCAAGTGTTGATTCTAACAATGCCAAGTCTTCATTTGTCCGTGTAGGCGAAAATCAATGGTATTATTACGATCAATATGGTCAAAAGGTCAAAGGTGAAAAGGTTATCGATGGTAAGGCTTATTACTTCCTTGAAAATGGTCTTCAAGCCCGTGACTCACTTGTTAAAGGTAGCGATGGCTACACTTATTACTATGATAAAAATGGCGTGAAAGCTATCAACGGTTTCTACGACTTTGCAGGTTACCGTAAGGATGTCCGCTATTTCGATTGTTATGGTCACATGGCTACTGGTCTTATTGAAATGGGTAGCACAACCTTCTACTTTGATACACAAACAGGTATCCAAGCTAAAGACAAGTTTATTCGCTTCTCAGATGGTCGTATCCGTTACTTCATCCCTGATACTGGTAATATGGCTGTAAATACCTTTGTTCAAAATAAAGAAAACCAAGCTTGGTACTACCTTGATGAACATGGTTACGCTGTGACAGGAAAACGTATCATCAATGGTAAAGAATATTGCTTTGACTCAGAAGGCCGTCAAATCAAAGGTCAGATGATGCAACAAGGCAACAAGCAATACTACATTTCAGCTCAAACAGGTGAAATGGCTGTTTCACGCTTTATCTTTGAAAACAACAACTGGTATTATGCGGATGCTTTTGGTTGCCTCGTTCAAGGTGCAAAAGTGATTGATGGTAAACTCTATTACTTCAATAAAGATCACAGCCAATTAAAAGGTGGCTGGGCTGAAGGACGCTATTATGATGCCGTTACTGGCCAAGCAGTCATCAACCAATTCATTCAAATTGCGGCTAACCAATGGGCTTACCTTAACCAAGATGGTCACAAAGTGACAGGTCTTCAAAACATTAACAATAAAGTTTACTACTTTGGTAGCAATGGTGCTCAAGTCAAAGGTAAGTTGCTCACTGTCCAAGGTAAGAAATGCTACTTTGATGCCCACACTGGTGAACAAGTGGTGAATCGCTTTGTCGAAGCTGGACGTGGTTGCTGGTATTACTTCAACGCAGCAGGTCAAGCAGTGACTGGGAAACAGGTTATCAATGGCAAACAGCTTTACTTTGACGGTTCAGGTCGTCAAGTTAAGGGACGTTATGTCTATGTTGGTGGTAAACGTCTCTTCTGTGATGCTAAAACTGGTGAATTGAGACAGCGTCGCTAATTAAGATGTACTTTAAAAATCTAGAGCGAATTTTTCCTTTTCCTATATAAATTACTATTATTATTTTCCTATCAGAACTCTAGATGATTAAATAGACGAAAAAGCCAGCATTAGCTGGTTTTTTGAGTTGTTTTAGAGAAACTGTCAGTGTACACTCAGATGCTTTTTCACGCTTAAATCCTAATAATTTTGTCCCTCTCATATTCAAAAGAAGACTTATTTTTATGCTACAATAAAGGTGTTTTATTATTAGTAGTTTTGGATATCAACAAATGTTGTTAATATGAAAATACGTTTGCTTTTTAGAAAGTTAAAATAATATTTAATAAAAAGTGTTTACTAGTATTTCTATGTTATCTGTGACAGTTATATTTAAATCCATTCTACTAAAAGAAATTACAAATTGGAGTTTGATTTTAATGGTAGAGGATAAAAAAAGATTACGTAACTTTTATAAGAGAAACATTTTTCACTTATTGCTAACAGCAGGGAGTATATTTATTTTAGTAATATTCCAACACTTTTTACATGATAGGGGGCAAAGCCGGACTTTAGATAAGAGTTTTTTTGAAGTTTATTCTTTTATAGCAACCGTCATTTCATTATTTGGTATTTATTTTGCTCTTGTTCAGTTTGCACTGGAGAGTAAGAAAAAGGAAAATACATTTTTTGGAATTAATTATATCTCTTCTATTTTTTATAATTCTAGAGTATATGGTTTTTTTAAATCAGAAATCTTTTTTCTATATTTGATGGTTTTTAGTTTTCTTCCAATCATAGTGAAAACTTTCGGTGATCAAATAAAAATTACTATACCTATTACTAATATAATAATTTCCACTAAAATAACATTTATTTGGAATTCAATATTTCTAATAATATTATTCACATATCTATTAGGTTTATATAAGAGTTATAGAATTATTTTAAATACGAGTATTGAGGTACAATTTGACGAAATGAAGAAACATTGTTTTGATATTCATAAAAATCAAATAAAGATGTATTTTAATCCCCAAAATATCAATAATCTCTTATCACCGGATAAATCAACAGTAGATTATACTTACAGAAAAATATTCGAAAGAATTTCTTCTCTAGTTGAACAATTAGAAGAGTCAGAAAAAGACTATTATTTAAATTACATTTTCGATGGTATTAATGTTGCTAATTTTGATGGAGCAAGTAAATTTTCTAAAGGGAGTTTCCTAAAATATTATCTAGAGCTATTATTGAGTAATAAAACTTCGATAATTTTGAAAGAAAAAGAAAAAAATGTTTCATATTACTATCCTGTACTTGAGATTATAAGTGAAAACTTTATTTCAAATAATCAAGATAACTCCATGTTACTAGAAGATATTTCTAAACTATTAAAAATTCAAAAAGAATTTGATAGTATTTTTCTCTGGGATCATATGCTTGAAAACTCAACAAATAATGCTGAATATGATAAGAGGTTACTAGATTGTTTCGTAGAGCTATTTCCTGTAGAAGACATTGAATTTTACTTATTTACATCAATAAGTCTTGATAATATAGTAAAATTATCTAATCCTGAGGGCTTGAAGAAAGTGAAAAAAGTTTTTAGATTTTGGATGATGTTATTTGAAAAGATGGATATGGATAATAGTAAGTTGAGACTTAAATTACCTTGTAATGGAATAATTGAATTTTATAACGATGAATTTGAGATGACTGTTTCATATTTATCAAGAATAAGTCTATATCCTTATGCATGTAGTGCATATATAAAGAAAAATCCTAATTCTAGATTTTTGGAGAGGTTTCAGAACTCTCTTCAATAAACTGAAAAAACATAGTCTAATTTTTTATGAAAGGTCACAGTTCATTGATTAAATAGTACGGTAGTAAATTGAGTGTTTAAAAAATGTTAGAATTTATTTAAGTAATTTTATTTGATAAATTGCAAGAATAAGTGCAACATTTACTCTTACTCATCCACTAGAGCTTCACAAGCAGTTCTGTAAGATAAACATTTGCGTGGTCAGTGTTTGACATCATATAAGGCCTTGTTCAAAGCCTCATCAGAGATAGCTGCTAAATCTGTTTTCTTAGGGAACTTATTCTCTTAGTAAGCCATTTGTGTTTTCATTGCTTCCTCTCTGCCAGGAAGAATAGGCGTCCGCAAAGAAAAAGGGAATTCCTAAGTTCTCCACCAGAGGATAGCAGGCAAACTCTTTTCCCCTGTCTGAAGTGAAGGTTTTAAGAGCCTCTTTTGGAAATAGCTTACAAAGTTGTTTGATGGCTGAAAACATGGATTTGGCTGTTCTGTCTGGTATCTTGAAAGCTAAGTAAAAGCGCGTTTTTCGCTCCAGAAAGGTCGCTAAACAGCCATTGCTTTTGCCTCTGGAAGACACCACAGTATTCAAGCTCCCAGTGGCCAAAAGTCTCACGATTCCTGACCTCTTTAGGACGTTTGGCAATTGATGTGCCAATCCTAAATGTCCCACGTGTTTCTTTGAGTTGTCGAGTCTTTCTTTTACGACGAAGGACGCTTAAATCCAGATCAATCAAACCAGCATAGAGCCAGTTATAGATAGTTTTAAAAGCTACTATTGGCTTTTGTTCAAGCTGATAGCGGCCACAAATCTGTTCAGGCGACCAGGAGGATTTTAAACCGTCCTCAATTTCCTTTTTCAACTCTGGTGTCAAACAAGACTTCCGACCTTTTTGCTTAGCCCTGTGGTCGTACTGTTCCTGTGCTAAGGCTGCGGAATAACCATTTTGGCATCGTCTTAACTCTCTTGAAATGGTAGACTTATGGACACCAAGTTTACTTGCAATTTGGCAAGGTTTCAAACCTAATTCTAAGTAGGCTTCTATCTTTATTCGGTCGGTTATGGTAAGATGGGAGTAGCTCATAGTTTTTCCTCGGGTTCTGTTTGTGTGGTTACTTACAGTCTACACCAATGAAAGGCTATGAGTTTTTTTGTTGCACTATATTTTACAATTTATTCTTTAAAAAATATTAGTACTATTTTTGGAAGCTTAAAAAATCTAAAATAGTCTAATTCCCTTTTGTTACTATAGATTGTGATAGATAAAGGGGTTCTTCATGAATGAAATTTCCTTTTTAAGTTGGGTAAAATTAGAAATTCGATTTTAATAGTTTTTAAATGAATAACTATTAAAAATAGATTATGATTGTGTAATTGTATTCCCTTGTCAAATAGCTTATGATAGAAATAATATAAGGGAAAAAGGTAAATATTATGGAACAAAAAGTACGCTTTAAAATGCATAAAGTGAAGAAGAACTGGGTGACTATTGGGGTGACAGCACTCTCAATGGTTACCGTTGCTGGTGGAACTTTGTTGGCGGATCAGCAGGTTCAGGCCGACGAGCAAAATCCTGCAAATCAGTCGAGTGATAGCAGTCAGGATTTGCTTCAAGAAACACCTGCTACAACTAATGATGCAGCCACTACTGTAGCACCAACGATCTCAGCAGATGCTAATACTGCGAGCGTGGCCATTCCTGTCGCAGATTCGACTAGCACGACAACAAATGCTACAGATAGGGCAGTGGCATCTGCTTCAAACGCAGCGACAGTGGAAACTAACTCAGGTCAAGCAGCACCAAGTACAAATGTGCAACCAGCTGCAACTGATACTAGGGCCACAGCTACAGATACAAATACTAACACTAACGCTTCAGTAACTGCAACGGATCGTGTAGCTACTACAGACCGTGCAGCAACAACTGATACGGCAAGTACAGAAGCTCGTACACGTAGTCGCCGTGACTTGGCAGAAACTCGAGAAGCTAACACCAACACAGCGACTGGTATCCAATGGATCAACGGCAAACAATATTATGTCAATAGTGACGGTAGTGTGCGTAAGAACTTCGTCTTTGAGCAAGACGGTAAGTCTTATTACTTTGATGCTGAAACAGGGGCTCTTGCGACCAAGTCACAGGATGAATTTTCATCAGAACCTATCAAGGCGACTGTGGATTTTTCATCTGGAAACCAGCTCTACAAAAACGATGACAAATCTTTGGACCAACTGGACACCTTTATCACAGCGGATGCTTGGTACCGTCCAAAGAGTATTCTCAAGGATGGTAAGACTTGGACAGCTTCAACGGAGGCTGACAAACGTCCACTTTTGATGGTTTGGTGGCCTGACAAATCGACTCAGGTTAACTACCTAAACTACATGCAAAATCAAGGTCTTGGTGCAGGATCATTTTCAACTAACTCTAGTCAGGAAAGTCTAGATCAAGCTGCCAAGATGGTTCAGACTAAGATTGAAGAACGTATCGCGCGTGAAGGCAATACCAACTGGTTGCGTACAAGTATCGACCAGTTCATTAAAACTCAACCAGGTTGGAATAGCAGTACTGAAAATAGTTCATATGACCACTTGCAAGGTGGACAGTTGCTCTTTAACAACAGTAAGGGTGATACTGGCAACCGTACTAGCCACGCCAACTCTGATTATCGTTTGCTTAACCGCACACCTACAAACCAGACCGGTACACGTAAGTATTTCAAGGACAATTCTATCGGTGGTCTTGAGTTCTTGCTTGCCAACGATATTGACAACTCAAACCCAGCTGTTCAAGCGGAGCAACTTAACTGGCTCCACTTCATGATGAATATCGGAAGTATCATGGCCAATGACCCAACAGCCAACTTTGACGGTTTGCGTGTCGATGCCGTGGACGATGTGGATGCTGACCTTCTCCAGATCGCTTCAGATTACTTCAAAGCAGCCTATGGTGTTGACAAGTCTGAAGCCAATGCGATCAAACACTTGTCATACTTGGAAGCGTGGTCTTACAACGACCCATATTACAACAAGGACACTAAGGGGGCACAACTTCCGATTGATAATGCCCTTCGTAATGCCCTTACCAACCTCTTGATGCGTGATAAAAATACACGTATGCAGCTTGGGGACATGACTGCCTTCATCAACAGTAGTTTGAATCCACGTGGTGCCAACGATAAAAACGGTGAACGTATGGCCAACTATATTTTCACCCGTGCCCACGATACGGAAGCGCAAACCATTATCCAACGTATCATCCGTGATCGTATCAACCCAAATCTGTTTGGTTACAATTTCACTCGTGATGAAATCAAGAAAGCCTTCGAGATTTACAATGAGGATATTGATAAGGCTCACAAGACTTATGCGTCATACAACTTACCATCTGTCTATGCTCTCATGTTGACCAATAAGGATTCTGTAACACGTGTTTATTACGGAGACCTCTATCGTGAGGATGGTCACTACATGGCTAAAAAGACACCTTACTTTGATGCCATCGACACCCTCTTGCGTGCTCGTATCAAGTATGTAGCTGGTGGTCAAGACATGGAAGTGAAGAAAGTCGGAAATGACGGACTTTTGACTTCTGTTCGTTATGGTAAAGGTGCCAATAACAGAACTGATTGGGGAACTGCTGAAACCCGTACGCAAGGGATGGGTGTCATCATGACCAACAACTATGATTTCCGCTTGGGTAGCAATGAAACTGTAACGATGAACATGGGTAGAGCTCACCGTAATCAGCTTTATCGCCCATTGCTTTTGACGACTAAGGATGGTATAGCAACCTACCTCAACGATTCTGATGTGCCTAAAAACCTTCTTAAACGAACTGACTGGAATGGGAACTTGACCTTCAATGCCAATGATATTTTTGGTGTGGAAAATGTGCAAGTATCAGGTTACCTCGGTGTCTGGGTACCAGTCGGGGCTAAGGCTAACCAAGACGCACGTACACAACCAAGTAACCGTGCCAATAGCGATGGTCAAGTTTACAAGTCTTCAGCAGCCCTTGATTCGCAAGTCATGTATGAAGCCTTCTCAAACTTCCAAGCTTTTGCGGACGATCAGCCAGAACTCTACATGAACCGTGTCTTGGCTAAGCACACTGACTTGCTCAAAGCTTGGGGTGTTACGTCTGTTGGACTTCCACCACAGTACGTTTCAAGTAAGGATGGTAGCTTCCTTGATTCAACAATTGACAATGGTTATGCCTTTGATGACCGTTATGACATGGCCTTGAGTCAAAATAACAAGTATGGCTCACTTGAGGACCTCCTTAATGTTCTTCGTGCCCTCCACAAAGATGGTATTCAAGCCATTGCTGACTGGGTGCCAGACCAAATTTATAACCTTCCAGGAAAAGAAGTAGTTAATGCCACACGTGTTAACGGCTACGGTTATCACCAACAAGGTTATCAAATTGTGGACCAAGCCTATGTGGCAAATACCCGTACAGATGGTACAGACTATCAAGGTAAATACGGTGGAGCCTTCCTTGATGAGCTTAAAGCTAAGTACCCATCTATTTTCAACCGTGTGCAAATCTCAAATGGTAAGCAGTTACCTACGAATGAAAAGATTACCAAATGGTCTGCTAAGTACTTTAACGGAACCAACATCCTTGGACGAGGCATCAACTTTGTCCTTCGTGATGACAAGACCAACCAGTACTTTAATACTTCAGCCAACGGCCAACTCTTGCCAACACCACTTCGTGACACAGGTGCCATCACAAGCACTCAAGTCTTCCAACGTCGTGGACAAGATGTTTACTTCCTTCGTGATAATCAAGTCATCAAGAATGAATTTGTTCAAGACGGTAACGGTAACTGGTATTACTTCGGTGCTGACGGTAAGATGACCAAGGGTGCCCAAAACATCAATAGCAAGGATTACTATTTCTTTGATAATGGTGTTCAATTGCGTAATGCCCTGCGTCGTGCTAACAACGGCTATACTTACTATTACGGTCTAGACGGTGCCATGGTTAAGAATGCCTTCGTTGATTTTGATGATAAACGTAAGCAAGTCCGTGCCTTTACAACACAAGGAACCATGGTAGTGGGTAACCTTCATTGGAGTGGTCACCATTTCTACTTTGACCGTGAAACTGGTCTTCAGGCTAAGGATCGCATTGTCCGTACCGATGATGGCAAATTGCATTACTATGTTGCTGGAACCGGTGATATGGGACGCAATGTCTTTGCGACAGATAGTAGCACTGGTAAACGTTATTACTTTGACGCTGATGGTAACACTGTGACAGGTTCACGTGTCATTGACGGTAAGACTTATTACTTTAACCAAGATGGTAGTGTCGGTACGGCCTACAGCAATCGTGCAGATTCTATTATCTTTGAAAATGGTAAGGCTCGTTATATCACACCAGCAGGCGAAATCGGACGTAGCATCTTTGTCTATAACCCAGCAACTAAGGCTTGGAACTACTTTGATAAAGAAGGTAACCGTGTCACAGGACGTCAATACATTGATGGTCACCTCTATTACTTCAAGGAAGATGGTAGCCAAGCTAAGGGTGAAATTATCGAAGAAAATGGCATCAAATATTATTATGAGCCTGAATCAGGTATTCTTGCTAGCGGACGCTACCTCCAAGTTGGTGATGACCAGTGGATGTACTTCAAACATGACGGTTCATTGGCTATCGGCCAAGTTCGTGCTGATCATGGATACCTTAAGTACTTTGATAAAAATGGTATCCAAGTCAAGGGTAAAACCATTGTTGAAGATGGTAAGACTTATTACTATGATGCCCACAGTGGAGCTCTTGTCACAAGCAGCTTTGCTGAGATTGCACCAAACCAATGGTCTTACTTCAATACTGATGGCCAAGCCCTTAAAGGCAAGTGGACTATCAATGGCAAGGAATACTACTTTGACCAAAATGGTATCCAATACAAGGGCAAAGCCGTTAAGGTCGGTAGTCGTTACAAGTACTATGACGAAAACGATGGTCAACCTGTAACCAACCGCTTTGCTCAAATCGAGCCAAACGTTTGGGCTTATTTCGGAGCTGATGGCTATGCCGTAACAGGCGAACAAGTCATCAATGGCCAACACCTTTACTTTGACCAATCAGGTCGCCAAGTTAAAGGAGCCTACGTCACAGTCAATGGCCAACGCCGTTATTACGATGCCAACACTGGCGAATATGTCCCAGGAAGATAAGCAGTAGTAGGCCCAGTGACTGTCCAGAGAACACAGAGACGAGAATGAGGGAAAATTCTCAAGAAAAAAGATCGTGAAAACGGTCTTTTTTTGTATCTCTATTTCGATTTTTTCGAAATAGTCTTGACAGTAGTCTATGAAAAGCGTAGAATATTTTTCAAAAAAAGAAAATAGGTGTGCTCACCAAGATAGCATTTCTTTCCGAATTCGATGATAGTATAAATCAAATGTTTACCTTGAGAAAAGCAGGATCTATTTAGGGAGTGTTCTAGTTGACAAAAAGTAATAATATCCAAATTGAAGATATCTTAAACAATATCTATAATCTGATTCTAAATCCAGAAACAACTGAAGAAGAGAGAAACTTGCTCGTAACGTTTAAAAACGAAATAGAAGTTGGAAAGAAGGATAATGGTGAACTTCTTGCAGAGTTACGCAGAGCTATTCAAGTTCTAGCTGTCGACAATCTTTCTAAAGGGATTTCACTGAGTTCAGGATTGAGTGAATTGAGTAAGACACTCACAGAATTCCAAAATGAATCAGAACGTAACGCTAATCTAGCAATAGGATTGTCATCAATCGCCATGTTTTTGAGATGATTTATCTGTTTGTGATGCTTAATAATTAAAATGACAAAAAAGATCGTGAAAACGGTCTTTTTTGTGCTCCTATTTAGATTATTTTCGAAATAGTCTTGACAGTGCTTTCAGAAAAGCGTAGAATCTATTTCGAAAAGTATGGAAATAGGTATTCTGACTCAAGTCGTATTGATGCTCCGTTTCAATGAAAGGATAAATCAAATGGAAACATTCCTTTTTATGACAATTCTTACCATGTTAGTTATCGCCGTAATTGGTTTTATCATTCTGAAGAAAAGATGGCAATTTTCAATCAAGCTCTTCTTAGTAGGTCTGATTGGTTTTGCCTTACCTGTCATGATGATTGAAGGACCTATCAATGCTGTGGCTCTTTCTGGTCTTGCTCACTCTTCTAAATGGTTGCCCATTCTTTATGGAGGATTTATGGCTGGCCTTGTTGAAGAAACAACACGCTATTTGGTTTTTAAGATTCTCGAAAAGAAAAGAAGTTTGATGACGTCTGATATTGTAGCCTACGGTTTTGGACATGGTCTTAGTGAATTTATCTTGATTGGAGTGATGGGCTTACTCACTAACATAATTGTTTTACAGGCCATCCATTCAGGTCAGGCCAGTCAGTTACCTTCACTTCTAGTAGGTCAGGTCAAACAATTAACAGGCTTTGCTGTTGTTATGTCTCTCTTTGAAAGACTAGTTGCCTTACTACTACAAGTCTTGCTTACAGCTTGGGATTTTCTAGCAGTCACTAAGCATAAGCTCTCATTCTATTTTGTGGCGATATTACTTCATGCTACCATCGATTTTTTGGCAGGTGCTTATCAACAAGGAATAGTTAGCAATCTCTTACTAATCGAAGCCATTTTAGCTATTTATGTTCTAGGTGTAGGACTCCTGACAAGCAAAATTTGGAAGAAGGAGGGAAGTCATGGGATTATCAGAAACACTTAAAGCTATCTCTGCCCCTGTGAGGAGAGAAATTTTAGACTATCTAAAGTCTGGACCCAAGTCCGCTGGTGAAATCAGCCAGCAGTTTGATTTAGCTCCCGCAACAGTTTCCCATCATTTGTCTACCTTGAGAAAAGCGGGACTTATTGAAGAAGAAAAGCAGAAGAATTTTATCTACTACAGTTTAAACCTGACCGTTTTTGAAGAAATTTTAACTTGGATTCAATCACTTGGAGGAAAAGAAGATGAAAAATAATATGCAAAGAGTCATTGGTAATATAGTAATACTTACACCGGTTATTATCGGACTAGTCTTTTACAAACAACTGCCAAATCAGATTGCAATCCACTTTAATGTGGAAGAGCAAGCCAATGGTTTTATGAACCGCAATCTAGCAATAGTAGCCCTACCTTTTCTTGCGTTAATCATATATAATCTCTGTTTTTCATTCTTTAAACAAATAACGATCCCATTCTTAAAAGAGTTTATGCTATGGTTGCTCCCAATCTCTACTGTGCTTATCCAAGGTCTTATATTGACTGTTGCCTTAGGAGGTCATGTTCAAGTTCGCTTGACTGTGATTTGGTTAGTGGCACTTATTTTTCTAGTGATTGGAAATTATCTTCCTAAAAGTATTGGCCTGGCTACAAAAAATCATAACCAGAGCAGTAAATCAGTAGTGAGAAAGTTGGGATACCTAATGATTGGAATAAGTCTTGCCTTGCTAATAAGTCTCTGCTTTAATCCCTATACTACAATTATGGTTTTGGGCATTTTTATAGTTCTTATTTTGAGTATCTTGTTACCCAATTTTCGCTGTTTAAGAAAATAAAAAGAAGTAATCGTCTGATTACTTCAATCTGAGCTGAGAAATTCTTCCCAGCTTTATTTGTGATTATCAAAGCGAATGACTTGCTCCGTTGCATCTACATACGCGTGGACTCCAAAGGAAACAATCGCTCTTGGTGTGGCATGGCCGACATTCAGATTATAGACAATCGGGATATTGCTATCAATGATATCCAATAGTGCTTCTTTATAGTCGTCATAGAAAGTTTCATCCATAGGTTTTCCGACTAATAGTCCGCTGATGACCTCGAATATACCAGTGTCCTTTAAAGTTCGCAACATCTTTTTGAAGTCTTCAGGATTAGGCTTTTCTTCACTTGTTTCTAGCAATAGAATCTTTCCTTCCCAGTCGGATAAGTCAGGGAAAAGTTTGTATTTTTGGCAGAGGTCTGTGCTATCTGCGTGTAGAGAGTTGTCAAAAATATCATAGAGAGACTCAAGACAACCACCGAGGATTTCTCCCTCAAACTGAGCATTGCCTTGTAACAAGTCAAAACCTGTATTTGCATGGCTGACACGAGGTGTTCCCAAGGCTTTGGGACTAAAATCAGTCCGTTCCTCATACCAAACGTTACTAGGGCGGATTTCTGAGATTCTACCAGTCTCAATCAATCCTTTAAAGTAGTGGCGGCTATATGGCAACATTTCTTTGTCTAACTCACAAATGTCTGCTAGAAATGATTGGCCGTAAAAAGTCTTGATTCCTAGTTTATGCAACATGAGATGGTTCATGGTTGTATCTGAGAAACCAAGAAAAATCTTGTGTTTGATAACTTTTTGTAGTTGGTCATTTTCAAAAAGATAAGGTAGCAAGCGATAGGTATCGTCTCCACCGATGGCGCATAGGATCATGTCGATGCTATCATCAGAAAAGGCCTGAATCAAATCCTCTGCACGAGCTTCAGGATGTTCTTTGATAAAGTCTAAGCCTTTTAGCGAATGAGGTAAAAAGATAGGATTGAGTCCCAGGTCTTTGAGTCGTTGGACCCCCAAGTCCACTTCGTGCTTGACAAAGTCTTCACCGATAATCCCACTAGATAAACTTATAATACCAATAGTAGAAGTCATATATTATCCTCCTAAAAATAAATTGATGCTATTGTATCATAAAGAATGATAGAAAAATATAAGGAATAGCGTTAGACATATGTTTTTATGTCAATAAAGCAATAGAAAAATAACCGCTCGATGTGCTTACTTCTTTTTGTCTGTTGGTGCTATATTTGGACCATTTGTGGTCGAAGGATATTATTATTCTTGAATTTGCTATGTTAGATGTGTATAATGATGTCACAGCGAACTATTGAAAGAGGTCGTTGCTCATGACAACACAAACAATTAACCAATTTAATTCACTTGCTCGACCTAATCTTGCTACAGGTTATAGGAGGTAATCTAGATGACAAAAAGCAATAACACGCAAATTACGGATATCTTAAACAATATCTATAATCTGATTGTAAATCCAGAAACAACTGAAAATGAGAGAGAGTTGCTCGTAACGTTTAAAAATGAAATCGAAGTTGGAAAGAAGGATAATGACGAACTTCTAGCAGAATTATGCAGAGCTATTCAAGTTCTAGCAGTCCGCAATCTTTCTAAAGGCAAATCACTGAGTTCTGGAGTGAGTGACTTGAGTAAGACGCTCACAGAATTCCAAGAAAAATCAGAGCGTAACTTTAATCTAGCAAGAGGATTAACATCACTCGGTAGTTTGTCTTTTAGATGATTTATCTTGAATGTCATGATACCTAATTTTCGCTATTTAAGAAAATAAAGAGAAGTAATCGTCTGATTACTTCTTTTTGTCTCCCAAAAACAGCTTGCTAAAACAAGTGTTCTAATGATATAATACAAGTATATTAATCTAATTTTCTAAGGAGTATCTATGAAAAAGCGTAAGAAAATTATTCTTGGTTCCATAACGGGAGCTTTGGCCTTGGCTCTTGCAGGAGGTGGTTTTTGGGCCTATAAAACCTTTGTCCCACAAGAGACACCGATTGACAAGAATGCTACGGTAGCCTCAAATTTTTACCAAGCTGTTAACAAGGACTGGCTCCTAAAAACTAAAATCCCTGCTGATTCTCCAAGTATTGATAATTTTTATACTTTAGATGAAGATATCAAAGGAAAGTTAAAGAAGGATATCAAAAATTTAGGGGAGGGCAAGGAAACGTCAGATATTACAGGGATGTCTGAGTTTATCACCTTCTACAAGGCTGCTAGTGATTACAAGCAACGTGAGAAAGATGGCCTTGAACCTCTCAAACCTTATCTAAAAGAGATTGAGGATATCAAGGATCTAAATGATTTGGCCAGTAAATCTGCTAATCTGACTGATAAGGGTATTCCTCTTCCATTTGGTTATGACGTAGGAACTAACGCAGAGAATACCAGCCAAAAACAAATCCAATTGAGTCCCCCAAGTATCTTATTGCCAGATGTGTCCATTTATAAAGACGAGGCCAGCAAGAAACAATATTTGACTCCAATTGAAACAGCTACGCAAAAAGCCTTGGAAATGCTTGGATATAGCGAAAAAAATAGTAAACGCATTGTCAAAGAAGCACTGGAGTTCGACGAAATCATTGCTAAGTACAGTCTCAGTAACGAAGAGATGTCTGAAAGTAAGAATTTGGTTCACCCTAAAACAGCAGAAGAGATTAATGCCTACTCTGGTTCCTTCAAATTATATGATGTCATTAAAGGCATTATGGGACGTGATTTAGAAACCATCAACGTCCCTAATACCAAGTATTTTGAGAATTATAGTAAGATCGTCAATCAGGACAATTTTTCTAAAATCAAATCATGGATCTTGGTTCAAGAAGCTATGGCGGCCTCAAATTCTCTGACAGAAGATTACCGCTTGAATTTTCAATCGATTAGCATGGCTATTATGGGTACACAGAAGCCAATTTCTAAGGAAGATACGGTTTACGAGATGAGTGTCCATCTGTTTAGTGATGTCATGAGTGTCTATTATGGACGTAAATACTTTGGTGAGGAAGCCAAGACTGACGTGACAGGCATGATTGATAAAATCAAAAATGTCTATCGTGGCCGTCTCCAACAAAATGATTGGTTGACGGAAGATACACGCAACAAGGCCATCGAAAAGTTGGATAAAATGAAGGTTTTTGTAGGTTATCAGGAAGATGTGGATCCCGGTACTAAGGAACTACATCTTGATCCGAACAAGTCCTTCTTTGAATTGTCGGAAGACATTGCCCAGTTCGGAAAACGTTATACCATTGATCATTTTGATGATCCTATTGATAAGAATAAATGGTCTGGTTCTGCTTTTGATATCAATGCCTATTACAACCCAGAAAGCAATAGCATCAACTTCCCAGCTGGTATTTTGCAAGCTCCGTTTTATGACAAAAACCAAAGTACTGAAAAGAACTATGGTGGTATCGGTGTCGTGATTGGACATGAAATTACCCATGCCTTTGACTCCAATGGTGCTGACTATGATGAGAACGGCGACATGCATAACTGGTGGACAAAAGCAGATACTAAAGCTTTCGACAAGAGGATCAAAGCCTTTGAAGACCAGTGGAATGGTTTGGAAATTTACGGGACTAAGGTAAATGGAAAACTCACAGTCACTGAGAATGTCGCAGATGCTGGTGGTCTTTCATCCACACTCCAAGTGCTCAAAACAGAAATGACAAAACCTAATCTCAAGGATTACTTTGAGAACTACGCAGATATCTGGAAACAAAAGGCCAGCCTACAGTACAATAAATATACCATGGTACAAGACGTCCACGCACCAAATGAGTTGCGTGTTAACCAACAACTTAAAAACCTTCCTGAGTTTTATGAGGCCTACCCTCAAATCAAGGAAGGAGACGCCATGTATTTAGCACCAAGCAAACGTATTAGTTTGTGGTAAAAAGGTTAAAAGACTGTGAAAGCGGTCTTTTCTTTTGCGCTTACATTGAACTAACCTTGATTATATGTTTTATTAAATTGTTTGATAACTAAACTTTTAACATGGTATAATAGTTCTTGTTAATGATAAATTTAGATGTTATCAATATTTTAAAATTAAGAGAGCTGTTTATTATGAAAGAAAAAAATCAATTTGCCTGGGCAGAGTTTTACAAAGAGTTTGCTTTAGAACTAGTGAATTATCAGGATAATAGAGCAGAATTAATCGAAAAAGTGAAAGGTATTTACGAACGTACAGGTTTATCCATGCCAACCTTAGAGAAAGATAATAAGCTCGTAGATATTGATCCCTTTACTGTCTTCGGTCTATTCAATAAAAGGATAAAAGATGAAAATCGCGTAAAGATTTTAAGTGCGATTGCAGAACTATTCAATTTAGAAAGTGAAGTTCCAACATCATTCGATAGTATACCAATTCTTAATCCCCTGAATGCAACCTATTACTATTTTATTGATGAAAGGGGAGAGAATGACATTGATGATTTGTGGTCACTTTTTATTTCAGCCTTAGATTATGATAAAGAGCCAGTTATCGAGAATAAAGAAAAAGTTATAGAGTTTTTTGATATTGTCAATACTAGAAAAGGAAATGGCAATAGTAAAACAACTATGGGGCTCTATTGGATTGCACCAAATTCTTTCTTGAATTTAGATAGATGTAATATTTGGTTTATTTTTGAATCGGGTCAAATTCCGATAAAAATTACTGAAAAGCTGCCTAAAATTCAGTCCAAAATTTCGGGTGTTGATTATTTTAATACTATTGAGATTATACAGACTTACTTAGATAGTGAAGAAGCGACACTCAAGAGCTTTAAGGAGTTATCCTTTGAGGCATGGAAAACTTCAAAAATAATAAGCCATGAAGATAAAGTTAATGGTATAGTTTCTGAGAATTCAGTACTTTTAGAGGATGACTCTGTTTCAGAGATTGATGAAATTGATAGGATTTATCGACCATACTCTAAAAATGATTTCTTAGATGACGTATTCATGAGTGAAGAAGAATATGAACGCTTGAGCTCTATTCTTCGATATAAGAAAAATATCATTTTACAAGGTGCCCCGGGAGTAGGTAAGACATACACTGCAAAGAGATTAGCATATTCTTTAATGGGTGAAAGAAATAGCGAGAGAGTTATGATGATTCAATTTCACCAGAGTTATTCTTATGAAGACTTTATTATGGGATATAGGCCGACTGACAATGGATTTAAATTAAAAAATGGTGCCTTCTATAATTTTTGTAAAAAAGCAGAAGGTGATGAGGATAACGACTATTATTTTATTATTGATGAAATTAATCGGGGGAATCTAAGTAAAATATTCGGTGAACTTTTTATGCTTCTAGAAAATGATAAACGAGGAGCAAGTTTACAGCTTATTTATTCTGATGAAAAGTTCTCTATTCCAAAGAATTTATATATTATAGGGATGATGAATACAGCTGATAGAAGTCTGGCTATGCTTGATTATGCGTTGCGACGTAGATTCGCTTTCTTTGAGCTTAAGCCCGGATTTGAAACAGATGGATTTAAAAAATATCAGGATGAAATTAATAATGAAAAATTCGATAAACTTATTAACTGTATTAAAAATCTCAATGATATCATTTCAACAGATGATTCTCTTGGCGAAGGCTTTTGTATCGGGCACAGCTATTTCTGTAATTTTAGTGCTGAATTTATAACAGATGATATTCTTTCTAGTATTGTTGAATATGAATTGATCCCTTTGTTAAAAGAATATTGGTTTGATGAGCCAAGCTTAGTAAAAGAATGGTCTAAAAACCTAAGGAGTGCTATTCAGTGATATCAATCAAAAATATCTATTATATGTTGACATATGCATATAGTTCATTAAGGGGACAGGGATACAGAAAAATTTCTACCGAAGAATTTCAAAATACTGCTGACTTGATGAGCGCTATATTGGTTCGTGCAATTTCAAATCAGCTTAAAAAAGGTCTATTAAAAGAGTACATACCTAAAACTGAAGAAATACAGACATTAAGAGGGAAGATTGAAATCAGTGATTCTATACGAAATCAATGTTCATTGAGGCAACGGGTTGTTTGTTCTTACGAAGATTTTTCAGTTAACAATACCATGAACTGCATTATTAAGACAACACTTACATTACTATTAAAAGTTGATATTCCTAAAAAACGTAAAAAAGAATTGCGAAAGTTAATGGTGTTTTTCAATGATATTGAAGTAATCGATTTGAAACAAGTTAATTGGAACATACGATACAATAGGAATAATCAATCCTATAGATTAATTATTTCTATTTGCTATTTGTTTTTTGAGGGTCTATTACAGTCAACCACTGATGGAAATATGAAGGTCAGAGAGTTTCTTGATGACCAGCGAATGAGTCATTTATATGAAAAGTTCCTTCTGTCATACTATAAGAAGCATTATCCTGAGTTGAATGCATGTGCATCTTTGATACCGTGGGCGTTAGATAATGGGAGTGGTGAGATGCTACCAAGTATGAGATCAGATATTGTCTTAATGAGAGGGAAAAATATCTTAATAATTGATGCAAAATATTATTCGAGTACTACACAATCACATTTCGATAAGCATACTGTTCATTCCCACAATCTCTATCAGATTTTTGCCTATGTGAAAAATTGTGAATACCAATACTCAAGTGAAAATTGCAAAGTTTCAGGAATGTTGTTATATGCAAAAACTGATGAATTAATTCAGCCTGATAACACTTATCATATTCTTGGTAATCAATTTAGTGTTGCTACACTAGATTTAAACCAACCATTCGATTACATTGCGAAACAATTGGATGTCATTGTGACATCTTATTTTGGTGAATTAAAGAAGATTTAGGTGGAATGTTATCAGTTGTTACAAATGGAGTCCAAGGCCTAAATAAAACAAGAATACCCTTAGCGTACGAATGCTATGGGTATTCTTGTTTTTTATTTCTTCTTCCCTAGTACAAAATAATGGCTAGGGATTTGTTGTGTCAAACTGACGGCGATGGCGATGGTAAATGAGGCCAGGAAACAAGCCCGTAGGAAGCTTAGACCTAGGTCTGAATTTCCAATCAAGAGGAAGTAGACTGCACGGTAGAAGCTCATCCCTGGGATGAGTGGGAACATGCTTGAGGCTAGGAAGACTGTAGCTGGACATCTACGGTAGTGTGCTAAAAAGCGTGAGGTGAAAGTGACCAGTAGGGCAGGAAAGAGGATGGCAAGGACCTCATGATGGGTATTGTTCCAAATCAAGAGGTAGAGGAGCCATGAGCCTGCACCTAGGGTTCCGAGGTCTAAGAAGTATTTCTTGGGCACTCGGTAAAGCACAGAGAAGGCTGCGGTCCCTAGGCCTGCCATAAAGGTCTGAATCAAGACCTCCTGCCAAGAGGTGGATGGTGTTGAGAACATGCCTGATAATTGTTCCGCAAAGGGTAGAATGGAAATCATGGCAAGAACACCTACAGAGATAGACAGACAAGTGGAGACCCCTGACAGCATTAGGGCCAGTCCACTGTAGTAGTTGTTCTGGGTGAATTCACGAATGGCATTAACAAAGTAGGCCCCAGGAATCAAAATCATCAAGGTTCCCAGGATAATCACGCTACGGTGCTGGCCAATTCCTAGATAGTAGAGAACATTGGCTGATAAAGCAGCGATGGCACTAGAGAGGATAATTTGCAAGAAACTGGTATGAATAAAACGTGAGAAAAGCTGCATACCAATCCCTACGAAAAGTCCCGATATAGCCGCAGCAGTTCCATCAATCCAGCTACTTCCAAGGGCTAGCGAGAAGCTTCCTGCACCAATGACACAGGCTATAATGTCCTCTAAAGGACGATAGAAAGTCTTCTGCTCTATGGTTTTCAGCTTTTGGAAAATACTAGCCACAGGCTGATTTGGCTGCTCTGCCAGTTCACGAGACAGGCGGTTAACTTCCTCGAGCTTGCCCAGATGGATAGACGGGACTGAGGTAGCTAGGACACGAGACTCTTTAAGACCTGAGCGGTTGAGTCCAGAAATCATGACTCCTCGATTGACCACATAAGTGGAGAAGTCTCTGATACCAAGAGACTTGGCCATGTGTCCCATGGTGTCCTCGATACGGTAAATCTCAGCACCGCTCTCCATCAGGACACGGCCTGCCTGAAGGACGGCATCCATTTCATTTTTGGTTTCTATTTCTGTTTCTCTTGGAAAATCGATGGTCATTTGAACCTCCTTATCGCTTAATTCGTCATTCCATTATAAGGCTTGAATGGTGGTTTTTCAATAGCTTTGACGACTAAAATAGGACTTTCTATGAGATTTTTCTCCTACTTAATGATAGGGGGGCAGGAAAATGGAGGGCTTGCCTTTTGCCTTGCCATTGGTAGAGGCAAATGCTACAATTAAATTATAAAATGTATGCGTTTACATATTTTACGCTACCTTTCTTAAAAAGCGTTTAATTCCTTTATTTATAGGGGTCTTAGCAATTAGAGAAGGGAACAAATGTAAGTGCAAATAGATGATACCTTTGAAAAGGAGACAATTCCATGAAAAAAATTATCAATAAACCTGAAAATGTTGTGACAGAGATGCTAGATGGTTTGGCTTATGTTCACAGTGATTTGGTGCATCGTGTTGACGGCTTTGACATCATTGTAAGAAATGAGCAGGCTGCTGGTCAAGTTGGTCTCATTTCTGGTGGTGGAAGTGGTCATGAGCCAGCACACGCTGGTTTTGTAGGTGATGGTATGCTTTCTGCAGCCATCGCAGGTGCAGTATTTACGTCACCAACGCCTGATCAAATTTTGGAAGCCATCAAGGAAGCGGACCAAGGAGCTGGTGTCTTCATGGTTGTTAAAAATTATTCTGGTGACATCATGAATTTTGAGATGGCTCAAGAATTGGCTGAGATGGAAGGTATCGAGGTTGCCAGTGTCGTTGTGGACGACGATATTGCTGTGGAAAATAGCCTCTATACTCAAGGCCGTCGTGGGGTTGCAGGTACCATTTTCGTGCATAAGATCCTAGGTCATGCGGCTCGCGAAGGTAAGTCTCTGGCTGAAATCAAAGACTTGGCTGACAAGATTGTTCCTAATATCCACACCATTGGTTTGGCCCTTAGTGGTGCGACGGTTCCTGAGGTTGGTAAACCTGGTTTTGTCCTAGCAGAGGATGAAATAGAGTACGGTATTGGTATCCATGGTGAACCAGGCTATCGCAAGGAGTCTATGCAACCTTCTCGACAGTTAGCTGAAGAATTGACAGGGAAGCTCCTTGAAGCCTTTGAGGCTAATTCAGGTGAACGCTATGCCCTTCTCATCAATGGTATGGGTGCGACACCTCTCATGGAGCAGTATGTCTTTGCTAATGATGTAGCAAGTATTCTTGGAGATGCGGGCTTAGATGTGGTTTATAGAAAATTAGGTAACTACATGACATCGATTGATATGGCAGGTCTTTCATTGACGCTCATGAAGATTGAAAATGACGCTTGGCTTGAGGCTCTGGAGAGTCCTGTTAAGACCATCGCTTGGTAGTCTGACATGAAAACTAGAAATTAGGTATATTATGGATAAAACAGTTGCAGTAAAATGGATGCAATGCTTTGATCAAAAGGTTGAAGCAGAAAAAGACCACTTGTCTGAATTAGATGGTCCTATTGGAGATGGTGATCATGGTGCTAACTTGGCGCGTGGCATGGCGGCAGCCATTGAGGCTATTAACAACACTGAACCACAAAGTGCAGCAGAAGTGTTCAAGGCGGTCTCTATGGCCTTGATTAGTAAGGTTGGTGGTGCCTCAGGACCACTTTATGGGTCTGCCTTTATGGGCATGATGAAGGCTGAACAAGCTGGTCAAGATTTGGCAGGAGTGCTTGAGGCAGGTCTCGAGATGATTAAAAAACGAGGCCATGCAGAGGTTGGTGAAAAGACCATGGTGGATGTTTGGCATCCAGTTGTTGAAGCGGTCAAACAAGGCCAACTCACCAATGATGTCATTGATCAAGCAGTTCTTTCAACCAAGGAAGTTGCGGCTACCAAGGGGCGTGCCTCTTATGTAGGTGAGCGTTCTATTGGTCACATTGATCCAGGTTCTTATTCGTCTGGGCTACTCTTCAAAGCCTTGCTAGAAGCGGAGGGCTAGGATATGCCAGAACTTGGAATTGTGATTGTGTCCCACTCTGCGGATATTGCTAAAGGTTTAGTGAGCCTGATTCGAGAAGTCGCTCCAAATATCCCTTTGACGGCTACAGGTGGTCTGGAAGATGGCGGCCTGGGATCTAGTTTTGACCATGTGCAAGTGGCTGTGGACAGTCAGCCCGCCAACCGACTCTTGGCCTTTTACGACTTAGGCAGTGCCCGTATGAACTTGGAAATGCTTGAGGAATTTTCAGACAAGGAAATCCTTATTCAACAGGTACCTCTCATTGAGGGGGCCTATGCGGCTGCAGCCTTGCTTCAGGCAGGAGCGAGTGAGGTTGAAATCTTATCTCAAATCAACGAATTGACTATTCAAAAATAGAAAAAAGGAAAACTATGACAAACCAAATTAAGTACAACTGGGCTAGTCTTGGAACTGGCGTTATCGCCAACGAATTGGCACAAGCCTTGGAAGCTCTTGGTGGGAAACTCTATTCCGTTGCCAATCGTACCTATGACAAGGGTGTAGCCTTCGCTGAAAAATATGGCATTGAAAAGGTTTATGAAGAGATTGACCAAGTGTTTGAAGATCCTGAAGTGGATATCATCTACATTTCAACGCCTCATAATACGCATATTAATTACCTTCGCAAGGCCTTAGCAGCTGGCAAGCACGTCCTCTGTGAAAAATCTATCACCCTAAATAGTGAGGAATTGGCAGAAGCTATTCAACTTGCCGAAGAAAATCATGTCAAACTGGCAGAAGCCATGACCATTTTCCATATGCCTATTTATCGGAAACTTTCTGAAATCGTGGAAAGTGGTAAGTTGGGACCTCTTAAGGTTATCCAGATGAACTTTGGTTCCTATAAAGAATATGACATGACCAACCGCTTTTTCAATCGTAACTTGGCTGGTGGAGCTTTGCTTGATATCGGTGTCTATGCCCTTTCCTTTGTACGTTGGTTCATGGCGTCGCAACCGACAGAGATGGTTTCACAGGTTAAATTAGCTCCAACTGGTGTTGATGAACAAGCGGGTATTCTCCTTGCCAATGCAGAAGGGGAAATGGCGACTGTAACCCTGAGTCTTCATGCTAAACAACCTAAACGTGGTACTATCGCCTATGACAAGGGCTATATCGAACTTTATGAATACCCACGTGGGCAAAAGGCGGTCATCACCTATACGGAAGATGGCTCACAAGAAGTCATCGAAGCAGGAGAAACCGCTAAAGCCCTTCAGTATGAAGTTCTCGATATGGAAGCAGCCGTTGCAGGCGAGGATGATCATACCTACCTCAATTACAGCCGAGATGTCATGGACCTCATGACACAACTCCGCAAAGACTGGGGTTTGACCTACCCAGAAGAAGAGTAGGAGTTTTGCAAACAGAGTAAAAAATTAGACTTATGTACTGACTCTAAATAGATATACTGTCAATTAAAGTGAGGGTTTAGCTCTGTATCCCATAGAACTAAGGTCATTTAATTGATTCTATATAAATACATTTATATCAAAGGAGAAAGACTATGAGAAATTTTGCAAGTCCGTCACGTTACATTCAAGGTGAAAACGCCTTATTTGAAAATGCAAAAACCATTTTGGAACTAGGAAGTCATCCTGTACTATTGTGTGATTCAGTAGTTTATGACATTGTGGGTCAACGTTTCGAAGAATACCTCGTTCAAAATGGACTTACAGTTGTTCCAGTCTTCTTTAATGGTGAAGCTTCAGATAATGAAATTAATCGTGTGGTAAGTTTGGCCCAAGAAAAGGGCTGTAATTTAGTCATTGGTTTAGGTGGTGGTAAGACTATTGATAGTGCTAAAGCCATCGCAGATCTTCTTAAATCACCAGTAGTGATTGCTCCTACCATTGCATCTACAGATGCTCCGGTTTCAGCCTTGTCTGTTATCTATACGGACGAAGGTGCCTTTGAACGCTACATCTTCTATTCTAAGAACCCAGAATTGGTTTTGGTCGATAGTAAGGTTATCTCTCAAGCGCCAAAACGCTTGTTAGCATCTGGTATTGCAGATGGCTTAGCAACATGGGTAGAAGCTCGAGCAGTTATGCAAGCAAATGGTAAAACCATGCTAGGCAAACACCAAACACTTGCTGGTGTTGCCATTGCTGAACGCTGTGAAGAAATCCTTTTTGCAGATGGTTTACAAGCCATGGCTGCCTGTGAAGCAAAAGTGGTAACGCCTGCCCTTGAAAACATCATTGAAGCCAATACCCTTCTCAGTGGTATCGGATTTGAAAGTGGTGGCTTGGCTGCGGCTCACGCCATCCATAATGGTTTCACAGCCCTCACTGGCGATATTCACCATTTGACTCATGGTGAAAAAGTAGCTTACGGAACTCTTGTACAATTGTTCCTAGAAAATCGTCCAAAAGAAGTTTTGGATAAATACATTCGTTTCTATCAACAAATTGGCATGCCAACCACTCTTAAAGAAATGCATCTTGAAAATGCAAGCTACGAAGATCTTCTCAAGGTTGGTCAACAAGCAACAATCGAAGGAGAGACTATTCATCAAATGCCATTTGAAGTGAAAGCTTCTGATATTGCTCAAGCCATCGTTGCTGTAGATGCTTATGTTCATGGATTAGCCTAAGTGAATTTGGTCTTTTGTAGGGGAAGTGCCACTATTCCCGTATAGGAATATTATCCCCCTCTGGCACTTATCCAAACAGGATAGACAAATTCTTATAGGAAAGGGTTCAGTTCTGTATTAGATAGGACTAAGCCCTTTTTGCTATTTAAAATCCAATAATTTCAAAGTTCCTCAAAGCGGTTTAAGAACTTTTGAAAACATAAAATATTTTCAAGAAATCCTGATTTAACAGTCATTTCACTTGTGTAAGCGTTTCAAAAAGTGTATACTGTAAGTAGAAAGATAGGAAAAGGAGATGGCTAGTGGCTAGTATAACAATTGAAGCGAGCAAGGTGGCTAGAAAGAGTCCCATTCGAGTAGACACTAGTCTTGTGGGAACGGTTTCTGGGGTTGAAGATGTGACAGTTTCCCTACCTTCAACAAAAGCTCGTTTGAGTGTTGGTAAATTGGGTTACAAGTCTAATACGATTACTGTTGAGGACGGACAAACTGTTCGGGTTACTAGTAATTTTCTAAATCGTTTCATAGCGATAGCTCCATTGTTTCTCTACCTTTTTGGAGGTCGTTACCTCCCGTTTGTTGCTGTCCTATCTACCATAATTTTGCTTTTTAGCTTACCTTTTCTCAAGTTAGAAATCGTAGGCTGATTAGAATCGGGAGTGGCTTAGCCCTCTGTTTGATACCTTTAACTCACTTTTTCATAATAATGCTAGGCCACTCCCTTTTCATTGGGAACGGGTCGAGACGAAAGAGTGGGTTATCAAAAAGGGAACTCGATAGAGTTTCCCTTTTTTCTTTCTCCAGTTAAAGTCATTTCGAAAAGACCCCAGTTGGTAAAACTGAGGTCTTTCTTGTTTTAAATCATGAATTACTTACGGTACAATTTGTCGTATTGATAGTAAGGATCGAAGGTCACATTGATACCGAGCTTACGAAGAACATTTTTGTCTTCATCGGTAAGAATGATTGTTGAGTGAGCTTCAGAACCTTTGAGGTTACCAAGTTCCTCCATGGCACGCGCCGCATCCGCATTGTTGGCAGCAGTAATGGCCAAGGCGATAAGGATTTCGTTGGAGTGGAGACGAGGATTACGGCTACCCAGATGGTCAATTTTCAGACCTTGGATAGGTTTAACCACTTCAGGCTCGATAAGTTTAGTATCCTTATCAATACCTGCAGAAGTCTTGATAGCATTAATCAAAGCAGCTGCTGTTGGACCAAAGAGTTCCGAATTTTTACCAGTGACGATTTGACCATTTGGCAATTCGAGGGCAATAGCAGAACCACCTGTTTCTTCAGCCTTAGCGCGTGCTGCAACGACCACTTGGCGATCTTCAGGAGTAATACCAAGATCATTCATGAGCAACTCAATCTTCTTGACAGCAGTCTCAGGAACACGTTCATTTTTGAAATCAAGGACGGTTTGATAGTAGCGACGGATAATCTCTTGTTTAGAAGCTTCTTTGGCTGCCTCATCATCCGTAATGGCAAAACCAACCATGTTAACACCCATATCTGTAGGTGAAGCGTAAGGTGACTCACCAAGGATGCGCTCAAGCATACGTTTGAGGACTGGGAAAATCTCGATGTCACGGTTGTAGTTTACCGTAGTTTTGCCATAAGTTTCCAAGTGGAAGGGGTCAATCATATTGACATCATCAAGGTCGGCAGTGGCAGCTTCATAGGCCAAGTTGACTGGATGATGAAGCGGCAAATTCCAAACTGGGAAGGTTTCAAATTTTGCATAACCTGATTTGATGCCATTGATTTGGTCGTGGTACATGTTAGACATACATGTCGCCAATTTACCAGAACCAGGACCAGGAGCAGTAACAACGATAAGGTTTCGGCTGGTCTTGATATAGTCATTTTTTCCCATACCTTCAGGAGAAATGATATGGTTCATATCCGTTGGATAGCCCTTGATAGGGTAGTGGATGTAAGACGTGATGCCATTTTTTTCCAGTTGGTTACGGAAAGCATCGGCTGCAGGTTGACCTGAATACTGCGTGATGACAACAGAACCTACATAAATATTAAGCTCGTTGAATTTATCAATCAGACGAAGGACCTCTTGGTCATAGGAAATACCAAGGTCACCACGAGCCTTAGAGTGCTCGATATTGCTAGCATTGATGGCGATAACCACTTCAACCTGATCTTTGAGCTCTTGAAGGAGCTTGATTTTATTGTCAGGCTCATAACCAGGAAGGACACGAGCAGCGTGGAAATCCTCCAACATCTTACCACCAAACTCCAAGTAGAGTTTCCCGTCAAACTGGTTAATACGCTCCAAAATATGGTCGCGTTGTAGATTCAAATACTGTTCAGAACTAAAAGCTTGTTTCTTCATAAATAAAAATACCTCTGAGGAAAATTATATCAAATGCCGAAGGTAAATGCTATTGGCGAGAGACGATTTATGGGAGAAAAAGAGGTGAAGTCAATCATGAAACGTATTTTTTTATGATAGTCCTTTAGAGTTATTATTTAATTGGAGTTCTCATCTCAGCAGTTAGATTTTTAGATAACAATCACTTTAGAATATTGAATTTCATAAAGGTTTCACATTTGTCGTCTATAATTAGGATAAGAAAAATGAAGAGTCCTCATTTATCTTTGGTGTAGCTGAGGGCCAATGTCTTAAATGGAGGTGGAAGATGGTTCTCTTACAACAGGCAGTTGCTTATATTTTCCGCAAAAAAACGCGGAATTTTATCCTTTTTCTTATTTTATTTTTGATATTATCTTGCTTGTATTTTTGTTTTTCTCTTATGCAAGTTGGTGGAGGAATGGAGGCACAAATCAGGAAGTCAAGTGGGGCCAGTTTTGATCTGGTAAGTAAAGAAAGAGGGAGTGCCTTTTCCTGGAAAGAGGGGGCAAAGATTAGTCATCTATCTGATGTGATTTCAACGATACCTCAATATGTAAGTCCGGTGCGACTTATCGATAAGAAGGTAGTTACAGGAAAACAAACGGTGGAACGTGATGATCTTGATAATGAGGCTAATCAAGCCTTGGGAGCCACTTTTACTAAGGAAACAGGCCAAAGTGTTGATTTTAGGAGTGGTGCTTTTCAACTCATTAAGGGGAAGCACATATCTGCTAAAAGGCAAATTATGATTCATGAATCGCTTGCTAGGAAAAATAAGCTAAGCGTCGGAGATAAGCTGACCTTGTCCAATTTCCAGATGACTGAAAGTGGAGCTAGGGAAATGACCTTTGATATCGTTGGTATTTTTTCTGGCAAGAAGGAGGAGACTTTTACTGGAATGTCCTCAGATTTAAGTGAAAATCAAATCTTCCTCCATTATGACGATAATAGCCAACTGCTTAATTTGACTGATAAGTTAGTGACAAAATTATCCTTTGGTATTAAGAATCCAGATAGAATCAATCAAGTCATTAAACAAGTGGAACAATTGAATATCGATTGGAATCGTCTACGTTTAGACGAGGACCGTAAGGCTTTTGATTCCTTGAAGGAATCGTCTAAAGCGCTACAAGGAATCGTCAGAACGATGATGATTAGTTTAATTGTTACAGGAGCAGGGATCCTCTCATTTTTAATGGCACTATGGACGCGTGAGCGAAATCATGAGATAGGTATTCTTTTAGCAATTGGGAAGAGTAAGGGACGCATTTTTGCTCAATTTCTTATGGAGATATTGTTGGTGTCCCTTATGTCTTTGCTACCTGCCCTTGCTATTGGACGGCTACTAAGTCGACTGTTTTTGCAAGAATTTATAGGACAGCAAGGACAGCAGCAGGCTCTTCAGTTATTAGATCAAATACCTCAGGGACTACCTTTAGGCCAATCTTATCTAAGTCTTCTAGTCTTGGTAATATTATCGCTCGGTGTGACAACAGGTCTCATTTGGCGTAAAACTCCAAAAGAAATCTTATCTAATATGAGTTAAGGAGAAAGGAACACTATGTTAGAACTCAAAGATGTTACGTATAGTTATCAAAATAAAAGTGAAGCTATCCTCTCGAAAGTGAATTATCGTTTCGAGAAAGGTAAATTTTATAGTATTATTGGGCAATCTGGAGCGGGAAAATCGACCTTACTTTCCCTTTTGGCAGGTCTTGATTATCCCAAGAAGGGGCAGGTCTTGTTTAATGGAGAAAATATCAAGAAAAAAGGCTCTAGTTATCATCGTAGACACCATGTTGCGCTTGTTTTTCAAAATTACAATCTCATTGATTATCTTACACCTTTAGAAAATGTACGACTTGTTAATAAAAATGCCGATAGGAAGATACTTTCTGAATTGGGATTAGATGAAAAACAAATTAATCGAAATGTCCTGCAACTTTCAGGTGGGCAACAACAACGTGTAGCTATTGCGCGGGCTTTGGTTTCAGAGGCTCCAATTATCTTAGCAGATGAACCGACAGGAAATCTAGACGAGGAAACTGCGAAGGATATTATTGCTATCCTTAAAAGAATGGCCTTAGATCGCCAAAAATGTGTTATTGTTGTCACGCACAGTAAGGAAGTTGCTCAGGCATCTGATGTGGTTTTAGAGTTGAAGAAGAAACAACTCATAGAAAAGAAAAAATAAAGAAAGGACTCTTATGTTTCGAAACGCTTTTGCATATATTACACGAAAATGGTCAAAGTCACTATTACTGTTAATTATTATTCTTTTGATGAGTACTCTTAGTTTGTTAGGACTTGCTATGCGAAGTGCAACCCAAGAAGCTGCATCCAAGAGTCTAGGGGCAATTACCAATAGTTTTTCAATGCAGATTAATCGTAACACGAATCCTGGAACTCCTCGAGGGGCTGGAAATCTTAAGGGAGAAGATATTAAAAAGATTAGTGAGACTAAAGGAATTGTTTCGACTATTAAACGGATAAATGGTATTGGTGATTTACTAGATTATGAGATTATTGAAACAGAGCAAACGCTACAAAATCAATCGCCAGAACGTGCTAAAAATTTTAAGTCTACCTTGATGTTGACAGGAGTCAATGACTCATCAAAAGAAGATAAATTTGTTTCAGGTGCTTATAAACTAGTTGAAGGAGAACATCTAACCGATAAGGATCATAATCAAATCTTGATGCACGAAGATTTAGCTAAAAAGAATGGTCTTAATGTAGGAGATAAAGTAAAGCTTAAATCTAATCTCTATGATGCTGATAACGAAAAAAGGGCTGATGAAACAGTAGAAGTGACTATCAAAGGTTTATTTTCTGGTCAAAATAAAGCAGCCGTTACCTATGCTCAGGAGTTATATGAAAACACCCTCATCACTGATCTAGATACAGTAGCAAAACTCTATGGTAATACTGTAGAAACTGCCACTTATGAGGATGCCACTTTCTTTGCTAAAGGCGATCAAAATCTTGATTCCTTGATAGCAAAGATTAAAAAGTTGAATATTAACTGGTCCCTCTACGATCTTGTTAAGAGCTCGTCAAATTACCCTGCTTTACAGAAATCTATTCTTGGGATGTATCGTGTGGCAAACCGTATGTTTATTGGAAGTCTCATTTTTACAAGTTTATTGCTAACTCTTCTGTTAATTTTATGGTTAAATGCTCGTCGTAGAGAAGTTGGTATCTTTTTGGCCTTGGGACTTAAAAAGACACAGGTTGCGGGTCAATTTTTAATAGAATTGCTGATGATTGCCTTACCAGCCTTTCTTTTGTCATATGGTTTAGCTAGTTTCTTTGCCGAAAAAGTTGGTAATACAGTCCTTTCCAATGTAACAGAAGGTATCAATAAGCAAATGACCAAAGAATCTCTAGCTGCAAATCTTGGTGGAGGGGCTGAGGCAGAAAGCTTCGGTAAGACTCTAACTCAGATTCACATGACAGTCCAACCTAAGCAACTTTTGGTAGTCATTCTAGTCGGTGGATTTATTTTAAGCTTGGTATCCTTGATTTCTTCTCGCTGGCTTCTTCACAAGAAACCCAAGGACCTCTTAGTTGATGTTGAATGATAAGTTTGCTGCACCTATAAAAAACGGTATAATGGAAGAAAGAGACCATATATAGATTAAAAGGATAATGTATGAAGATACTAATCGTAGAAGATGAAGTCCTGATTCGAGAAGGGATGAGCGACTATCTCATGGAATGTGGCCATGAGGTCTTTGAAGCAGGTGATGGGCAGGAGGCCCTGGACCTCTTTCACAGAGAAGCGCCGGATCTAGTCTTGCTGGACATCCAGCTTCCTATCCTCAATGGCTTGGAAGTCCTCAAGACCATTCGCAAGACCAGCTCAGTCCCTGTCCTCATGCTAACGGCCTTCCATGACGAGGACTATAAGTTGACGGCCTTTGGAGAGTTGGCAGATGGCTACCTGGAAAAACCCTTTTCCTTGTCCCTCTTGAAGGTCCGCATCGAAGCTATTTTTAAAAAGCTCCAGCCCTCCCGGGTCTTCACCTATGGAGAGGCACGGGTGGATTTTGAGAGCTATACAGCCAGCCTAGCTGGTCAAGCTATCTCCATGAATGCCAAGGAGTTGGAAATCTTGGAATACCTGCTCCAGCATGAAGGCAAGGCCCGGACCCGATCTCAGATCCTTGATGCCGTCTGGAAGGAGACTGAGGAGATACCTTTTGACCGGGTGATTGATGTCTATATCAAGGAACTACGAAAAAAACTAGAGCTGGACTGTATCGTTACGGTACGCAATGTCGGCTATAAATTGGAGAGACCATGACCAAACGGAGTATCTTTGCAAAGATCTTTCTGATCACCTTTGCCCTTTTTAGTGGCTTAGTCATCCTTCTACACGCTTCGGTTTACTTTATTTTTCCATCGACCTATATCGAGTCCCAGCGTCAGACGATTTTGAAGAAATCAGAGGCCCTGGCTAAGAGTTTACAAGGTCAGGAAGAAGGGACCATTGAGTCCGTCATCGATCTTTATTCCAAGACCAATGATATCAAGATTTCTATCAAGGGCAAGGAAAAACAAAATGCCCTAGAGGTCAAGGATGACTTGCTCCTGAACCCGGATAGCCAGAACAATTCCCTGGTCATTGAAGAGCGAAAAATCCAGACAAAAGAGGGGAAGGACTTGACCTTGCAATTCTTAGCGACCGTCGATTCGCAAAAGGAAGCGCGGGACATCAGTCTGGGCTTTCTTCCCTATAGTCTCCTTGCTTCCTTTGTTCTATCGCTGATTGCCTCCTATCTCTATGCCCGCATGATTTCTGCTCCAATCCTTGAGATCAAGCAGATGACCAAGCGGATGAAGCGGCTGGATCGGACAGCCAGTCTTCCTATTCATTCACAGGATGAGATTGGTGTTCTTAAGCAGCAGATCAACGACCTCTATCATCATCTTTTAGAGGTGATCGACAATCTTGAGCAGCAGAAACAGGAAAATCTGAAGTTGGAGCAGATGAAGGTGGAATTCCTACGTGGGGCTTCGCATGAGCTCAAGACGCCTCTGGCCAGCTTGAAGATTATCCTAGAAAATATGCGAGATAAAATTGGTCGCTACAAGGATCGGGACCGCTATCTGTCTGTCTCCCTCGATATCGTCGATGAGATGAACCAGATTGTCCTAGAGATCCTGTCTTTATCTTCTGTTCAAGAATTAGGTGGTGATAAGGAGTGGATTCAGTTAGATGATGTGGTAAATCGCATACTCACTCAAAATCAAGTGTTGGTTGAGAATCGCTCCCTATCAATTGACAATTATCTTCCGGCAACTAGTATTTTCATGAATTTACCTATTTTGAAATTGGTTCTCTCAAATATCATCAGTAATGCAGTCAAGCATTCTGATAAGGGTGGAGTGATTCGAATAGGTTTAGAAAATGAAGGAACTGATTTTGTCATTGAAAATACGAGTGTATCTAAAGAAAATATTTCAACTAAAGCTCAGTCTAAGAAAGAAGGAGGATTAGGCCTTTTTGTGGTCAAATACCTTTTAGAGCATGAGGAACTTAGCTATAGATTTGAAGAAAGTTCTACGGGGAGGCGCTTTGTTATGGTCTTGCCCAAAAATTAAAAAGCGATGGTTAAGGTATTAACCATCGTTTTTTTTGTATTGTTAAATAAGCAAAGGCTGACCTTACATTTCAACTCTATTATTTTTTAATATTACCAAAAGTTTAAGGAGTCTGGAGTATAGATTATTGAAATGTTTTAAACAACAAAAAGAAAACGCTTGCATAACTTCTAGAAAAACGTAAAATAGAACTATCAGACTCACGATAATAATAACTACGAGGAGTAGAATCATGCAAAAACATTGGTGGCATAAAGCTACGATTTATCAAATTTACCCCAAGTCGTTCATGGATTCCAACGGTGATGGCATCGGTGACCTCAAGGGGATTACCAGTAAGTTAGACTACTTGCAAAAGCTTGGAATAACAGCCCTATGGCTTTCGCCTGTCTATGACAGTCCAATGGACGACAATGGTTATGATATTGCTAACTATGAGGCTATTGCGGATATTTTTGGGGATATGAGTGACATGGATGAGCTTTTGGCGGAAGCCAAGAAGCGTGATATTCAAATTGTTATGGACTTGGTGGTTAACCATACGTCTGATGAGCATGCATGGTTCATCGAAGCGCGTGAAAATCCAGAAAGTCTTGAACGAGATTTCTACATCTGGCGAGACAAACCTAATGAGTTAGTGTCTATCTTTAGTGGCTCCGCTTGGGAATATGATGAGACCTCAGGGCAATATTATCTGCATTTCTTTAGTAAGAAACAGCCAGACCTCAACTGGGAAAATCCACAGTTGCGCCAGAAAGTTTATGACATGATGAATTTCTGGATTGATAAGGGAATCGGTGGTTTCCGCATGGATGTGATTGATATGATTGGTAAGATCCCAGATCAACTGATTGATACAAACGGTCCAAAACTTCACGATTATATCAAGGAGATGAACCAGGCAAGCTTTGGAAAGCACGACCTTCTAACCGTTGGTGAAACCTGGGGAGCAACACCTGAAATTGCTAAACAGTATTCAAATCCAGATAATCAAGAACTTTCCATGGTTTTCCAGATTGAACATATTGGACTTCAGCATAAGCCAGATAGCCCTAAATGGGAGTATGAGAAGGAGTTGGATGTTTCAGCACTTAAGGCTATTTTTAATAAATGGCAAACCGAGTTAGAGTTGGGACAAGGGTGGAACTCACTTTTTTGGAATAACCATGATCTGCCTCGTATTCTCTCAATGTGGGGAGATACTGGTGTCTATCGTGAGAAGTCAGCCAAGGCCTTGGCTATCCTCCTTCATCTGATGAGAGGAACACCTTACATTTATCAAGGTGAAGAAATCGGCATGACCAATTATCCTTTTAGAACTTTGGAAGAATTGAATGACATTGAATCTCTCAACTATGCCAAAGAAGCTCTCGAAAAAGGGGCATCGATAGAAGTTATCATGGACCAAATCCGCCAGGTGGGTCGTGACAATGCTCGAACACCAATGCAATGGGATACGTCTAAAAATGCTGGATTTAGCAGATCGGATAAGACTTGGTTACCTGTTAATCCAAACTATAAGGACATAAATGTTGAATCAGCCCTGGCCAATCCAGATTCGATTTTCTATACCTATCAGAAACTGGTTGAGCTTCGTAAAACACAGGATTGGCTAATTGATGCTGACTTTGAACTTTTAGAGACTGCTGACAAAGTCTTTGCTTATATTCGGAAAACCAAAGATAGCAGTTATCTGGTTGTAGTCAACCTATCAGACCAAGAACAAGACTTCTGTTATGATTTCGAAAGAGCAGAAGTTGTCATTGCAAATACCGAATTAGAGCCAATTAAAGACCAAGGCAAACTCCAAGCCTGGGATGCTATTTGTGTGAAAGTGAAATAAAAAGAAAAGTGGTTGTCAACTAACTGTTGGCGACCACTTTTTATCTATTAAATAGTTGTTATTTCGTACTTTCTCTCAGAGTCAGTTTAGTGCCCAACATAGTAAGTGTCGGGATTTCTCTTGGAGCCAAGACTTGTTTATTGAGGACATCCATGGCAGTTCGTCCCATTTCTTCGGTGTAGACAGTGACACTAGAAAGTGGCGGATAAACTTGTTTGGCTAGACTGGTGTCATTAAAGGAGATAATCTGGATATCTTCTGGGACATTAATGCCATTTTCCTGAAGGGCTCTAAGAGCACCGATAGCCAGACTATCACTAGCAGCAAAGTAGGCATCTGGTAGGGGTGTACCACTTGCTATTTTAGAGGCTAAAAGGTCATAGCCAGATTGAACTGTAAAATTACCTGAAAGAATCAAAAGAGGGTCATAGATGCTCTTTTCAATACAGTAGTTACGATAAGAACGTAAACGAGGCTCCGGAACGATTTCAGTTGAATCCGTTGTTTTTTCTTGCCCTGTTAAAAGACCGATGCTCTTACACCCTTGCTCAGTGAGATAACTTAGTGCCGTTTGAACAGCATTTTCAAAGTCAGTTGTCACACAAGGATGTCCCTGAAGTAGGGTATCACTATCTACAAAGACCAGTAATCTACCCAATGATTCCAATTCAGTAATCTGTTCACGACTAAACTTTCCGATACAAAGTATACCTATGACTTCTTCAGCGAGACTAAAAGGAATGTCATTGAAATAACGAAGCATCTCGTAGTCTAGCTCATGGGCTCTTGTTTCAATTCCAAGCCGAATGTTGTAGTAGTAGAGATCGTCTAACTCATCTTCCTCACTTACCCATTGGATAATTGCCACTTGATGTTTTTCTTTTTTCAAGTTTCCGATTTTCTTATGTTTGGTATATCCGATTTCATCTGCCGCAGTTAAAATACGGTGCCTGGTTTCTTCAGTAACGGAGAGGCTCTCATCTTGGTTGAGAACACGTGAAACAGTTGCGATTGATACATCAGCCAATTTTGCGATATCTTTTAATGTAGCCATATTGTTCTCCTTTCATCCAAAGTATACCATAAATTCTAAAATTTTACCTATTTTTTACTAAAAAACAGTAAAAATATTGATTTTCCTTGCGAAAGGGGTTACACTGTTAGTGTAAAAAAGAATAAGCGAGGTACATCCTATGAAGACATCACAGTTAAGAGAAAAGTTTAAAGAAGTTTTTGGTGTAGAAGCAGACCATACTTTCTTTTCTCCAGGTCGTATTAATTTGATTGGTGAACACACAGACTACAACGGTGGACATGTGTTCCCAGCAGCTATTACTCTAGGTACTTACGGAGCGGCCCGCAAACGTGATGACAAAGTTTTGCGTTTTTTCTCAGGTAACTTTGAAGATAAGGGAATCATCGAAGTACCACTTGAAAATCTTCGTTTTGAAAAAGAACACAACTGGACAAACTATCCAAAAGGTGTTCTTCATTTCTTGCAAGAAGCTGGTCATACGATTGATTCAGGTATGGATATTTACATTTATGGTAATATTCCAAATGGATCAGGTTTGTCATCATCATCATCTTTGGAATTATTGATTGGTGTTATTGCTGAAAAACTTTATGACCTTAAATTGGAACGACTTGACTTGGTTAAAATCGGTAAGCAGACTGAAAATGACTTTATCGGCGTTAACTCTGGTATCATGGACCAATTCGCTATTGGTATGGGAGCTGATCAACGTGCGATTTACTTGGATACAAATACTTTAGAGTATGACTTGGTACCACTTGACCTTAAAGACAATGTTGTTGTTATCATGAACACTAACAAACGTCGTGAATTGGCTGATTCTAAATACAATGAACGTCGTGCTGAATGTGAAACAGCAGTATCTGAACTCCAAGAAAAACTTGATATCCAAACACTTGGAGAATTGGACCTCTGGACATTTGATGCATACAGCTACTTGATTAAAGACGAAAACCGTATCAAACGTGCCCGTCACGCAGTTCTTGAAAATCAACGTACACTTCAAGCTCGTAAAGCTCTTGAAGCAGGAGATTTGGAAGGCTTTGGTCGTCTTATGAATGCTTCTCACGTATCATTGGAGCATGATTACGAAGTTACAGGTCTTGAACTTGATACTTTGGCACACACAGCATGGGAACAAGAAGGTGTCCTTGGAGCTCGTATGACAGGAGCGGGATTTGGTGGATGTGCCATCGCACTTGTAAACAAAGACAAAGTTGAAGACTTCAAAAAAGCAGTTGGTCAACGTTATGAAGAAGTCGTTGGTTATGCACCAAGCTTCTATATCGCTGAAGTAGCTGGCGGTTCACGAGTACTTGATTAATGAGAAAGAAGTAGAGATTATGGCTGAAAATTTAGTAAACACTTTTGTAACTCAGGTTATTGAAAATAGTGATTATGAGGAATTGGACCGTATCTATTTGACAAACAAAGTTTTTGCTTTGGTTGGAGAAGGAGTTTCTGATGTTGAAACAGATAGCTCTGAATTGATTGACCTTAAAGACCAGTTGCTTCAAGCAGGTGTTAAAGCTGGTTCTGTAGGTGAACTTAATGAAGAACAAGATATCATCGGTGCTCAACTCATGGACTTGATTACACCAAGCCCTAGCCTTGTCAATCGTAACTTCTGGGATACTTATAAATCTAACCCAGAGCAAGCAATTGCTGACTTTTATGCACAAAGTAAACGAAATGATTATGTGAAAGTCAAAGCCATTGCACAAAATATTGCATATAAAGCACCAACTAAATACGGTGACTTGGAAATTACGATTAACCTTTCAAAACCTGAAAAAGATCCAAAAGCCATCGCTGCTGCTAAAAATGCGGTAGCTTCTGATTATCCAAAATGCCAACTTTGTATGGAAAATGAAGGTTATCTTGGTCGCATCAATCACCCAGCACGTAGTAATCATCGTGTTATTCGTTTCCAAATGGAAGGAAATGACTGGGGCTTCCAATATTCACCATATGCTTACTTTAATGAACATTCTATCTTCTTTTATAGTAAGCACGAACCAATGCACATCAGTCCATTGACGTTTGGTCGTCTCCTATCAATTGTTGAAGCATTTCCTGGTTACTTCGCAGGTTCAAATGCCGATCTTCCAATTGTAGGTGGTTCGATTCTTACACATGAACACTATCAAGGTGGTCGCCATACCTTCCCAATGGAAGTAGCAGGCATTAAAGAAAAAGTTAGTTTTGATGGTTACTCTGATGTTGAGGCTGGTATCGTTAATTGGCCTATGTCAGTTCTTCGTTTAAGAAGTGAAGATAAGGAAAGACTTATTGCTCTTGCAACCAAAATTTTAAATTGTTGGCGTGGTTATTCAGACGAAAAAGCTGGTGTCTTGGCTGAGTCTGATGGACAACCTCACCACACCATTACCCCAATTGCTCGTAGAAAAGACGGCAAATTTGAATTGGATTTGGTTCTTCGTGACAATCAAACTTCTGAAGAACATCCAGACGGTATCTACCACCCACATAAAGATGTTCAACATATTAAGAAAGAAAACATCGGTTTGATTGAAGTTATGGGATTGGCCATTCTTCCACCTCGTTTGAAAACAGAACTTAAAGATGTTGAAGATTATCTATTGGGTCAAGGTAAGCAAGTTGCTCCAATTCACCAAGAATGGGCAGATGAACTCAAAGCTCAAAATCCGAATGTTACGGCTGAGGAAGTGACAGAAGTTGTTCGACAATCTGTTGCAGATATCTTTGCTCGTGTACTAGAAGATGCAGGTGTTTATAAGACTAATAGTGAAGGCTTAGATCAGTTTAAAGCATTTGTAGATTTTGTAAATTTAGCTGATTAATTGTTTTTTCTGAAGAAAGGAGATAAGAAATGGCAATTTTAGTATTAGGTGGAGCTGGTTATATCGGTTCTCACATGGTTGATCGCTTAGTTGAAAAAGGTCAAGAAAAAGTAGTAGTAGTAGATAGTTTGGTAACCGGTCACCGTGCTGCCGTACATCCAGATGCTATTTTCTACCAAGGCGATCTCTCTGATCAAGATTTTATGAGAAAGGTCTTCAAAGAAAATCCTGATGTTGATGCCGTTATTCACTTTGCGGCCTATTCATTGGTTGGTGAATCAATGGAAAAACCACTCAAATATTTTGATAACAATACAGCTGGAATGGTTAAATTGCTTGAAGTTATGAACGAATGCGGTGTTAAATACATTGTCTTCTCATCAACAGCAGCAACTTACGGTATCCCAGAAGAAATTCCAATTCTTGAAACAACACCACAAAATCCTATCAACCCATATGGTGAAAGTAAGTTGATGATGGAAACTATCATGAAGTGGTCTGATAAAGCTTATGGTATTAAATATGTGCCACTTCGTTACTTCAACGTCGCTGGTGCCAAACCTGATGGATCTATCGGTGAAGACCATGGTCCAGAAACTCACCTTCTTCCAATTATCCTTCAAGTAGCTCAAGGTGTTCGTGAAAAAATCATGATTTTTGGTGATGACTACAACACTCCAGATGGTACAAATGTTCGTGACTATGTTCACCCATTTGACTTGGCTGATGCTCACCTCCTTGCTGTTGAATATCTTCGTAAAGGTAATGAATCTACAGCCTTTAACTTAGGTTCATCAACAGGTTTCTCAAACCTTCAAATTCTTGAAGCCGCTCGTAAGGTAACTGGTAAAGAAATTCCAGCTGAAAAAGCTGATCGTCGTCCTGGTGATCCTGATACATTGATTGCTTCATCTGAAAAAGCACGTACAGTTCTTGGATGGAAACCACAATTTGATAACATCGAAAAAATCATCGCAAGTGCTTGGGCATGGCATTCTAGCCATCCAAAAGGGTACGATGATCGAGGATAATTAAAATAATAAACAAAGGGTCAAAGAGTATATATAATTATTGTACTCTTTGTTTTTTGAGGAAATAATATGAAAATAAACTGCGAAATTATTGGAAAAGTTGATTCAGGCGATGTCAGTAAAATTTCAATGGAAAATAATAATGGTGTTGTCATTTCCACACTCACAACAGGTGCTACACTTCAGGAGTTTTTGGTTCCAACGGAAACTGGTGCTCTTAAAAATATAGTACTTGGTTTCAGTGATTACGAGGATTATTATAAGAATAATTTATGTGCCTGCCAGTCCATTGGTAGGGTTGCTGGAAGAATCGGAAAAGCTTCGTATACTCATGATATGGTTCTTTATAGCCTTCCTAAGAATGAGGGAGAAAACTGTTTACATGGCGGTCCAAAAGGAATGCAGGTTCAAAATTGGAACTATGTCACAAACCTGAATGATGAATATGTTGAGACAAAATTTATTAGAAGACTTTATTCAAGTGTAGATGGCTTTCCTGGTGATGTTACAGTCTCTATTAGTTATAGACTTAACAATAATAACCGCTTAACAATACTCTTTGAAGCCTTCGATGTTACAGAGTCAACAGTCTTTAATCCGACAAACCATGTTTACTTTAATCTTAGCGACAAACAGGATTTATCAAGTCATGAGTTACAAATCTATTCAGACTATCGTTTAGAGTTGGATTCTGAGTTAATTCCAACAGGACAAAAAATTAATGTAGATGGAACGAATTATGATTTCAGAAAGACAACTGACTTGCTACCTCGAATTGAAGCAAATAATGGTTTTGATGATGCCTTTGTAGTTGGAGGGGAAACTTGTGATCATGTGAAAGAAGTAGCTATTTTGCATGACAAAGAAAGCGGAGATGGTATTGAAATCTTCTCTAACAGAAATGGTTTAGTTATTTATACTATGGATATTATAGAGGATAATATTTACTTTGCGAGAGATCGAGGAACAATTGCAAAAGGACGAGAAGCTATAGCTATGGAAGCTCAAACACTCCCAGATGCCGTTAATCATACAGATTTTGGAGATATCATCTTGGAGGAGGGTCATAGTGTAAGCTATGAAATCGGTTTCCAATATTTTAATTCATCAAAATAACCATGTTTTAGTAAAAGTTTAGTAAAAAACCACTAAAACTATTGACGGTTTAAACTAATACTTATATAATGTAAGCGTATTCAAAAAAACAACTAACAGGAGGTTTTCGTAATGGGAAAATCTAAAGGTCAAATGAAGTCTCGTCTATCCTATTCAGCTGGTGCTTTTGGTAACGACGTCTTCTATGCAACGTTGTCAACATACTTTATCATGTTTGTGACAACTCACTTGTTTAACACAGGTGATCCAAAGCAAAATAGTCACTACGTACTATTAATTACTAACATCATCGCTATTTTGCGTATCTTGGAAGTATTTATCGATCCATTGATCGGTAACATGATTGATAACACTCATACTAAGTATGGTAAATTCAAACCATGGGTAGTTGGTGGTGGTATCATCAGTTCTATCGCCTTGTTGCTTCTCTTCACCGATTTAGGTGGTTTGAATAAAACAAATCCTTTCTTGTACCTTGTACTTTTCGGAATTATCTACCTTGTAATGGATGTCTTCTACTCAATTAAAGATATCGGTTTCTGGTCAATGATTCCTGCCTTGTCTCTTGACAGTCATGAACGTGAAAAAATGGCAACTTTTGCCCGTATTGGTTCTACGATTGGTGCCAATATTGTAGGTGTTGCCATCATGCCAATCGTTTTGTTCTTCTCTATGACGAACAGTAGTGGCTCTGGAGATAAATCTGGATGGTTCTGGTTTGCATTTATCGTTGCTCTCATTGGTGTGATTACATCAATTGCTGTTGGTATTGGTACACGTGAAGTTGAGTCAAAACTTCGTGATAACAAAGAAAAAACTAGCCTTAAACAAGTCTTTAAAGTTCTTGGTAAAAACGACCAATTGATGTGGTTGTCTCTCGGATATTGGTTCTATGGTCTTGGTATTAATACACTTAATGCTCTTCAACTTTTTTACTTCACATTTATCCTTGGTGATCCAGGGAAATACTCAATCCTTTACGGATTGAATACAGTTGTTGGTTTGGTTTCAGTTTCACTCTTCCCTAGCCTAGCTGGTAAATTCAACCGTAAACGTTTGTTCTATGGATGTATTGCAGTAATGCTCGGTGGTATCGGAATCTTTAGTATTGCAGGAACATCACTTCCAATGATCTTGACTGCTGCTGAACTCTTCTTTATTCCACAACCTCTTGTGTTCCTTGTTATCCTCATGATTATCTCTGACTCAGTAGAATATGGTCAATGGAAATTGGGACACCGTGATGAATCACTTACTTTGTCAGTTCGTCCACTTGTTGATAAACTTGGTGGTGCGATGTCAAACTGGCTTGTTTCTACAATTGCCGTAGCTGCTGGTATGACAACAGGTGCCTCAGCATCAACAATTACAACACATCAACAGTCTATCTTTAAGCTTAGCATGTTTGGTTTCCCAGCAGCAGCAATGCTTATCGGAGCCTTCATTATTGCTCGTAAAATCACTTTGACTGAAGCACGTCACGCTGAAATTGTTGAAGAATTGGAACATCGCTTTAGCGTAGCAACTTCTGAAAATGAAGTAAAAGCTAATGTCGTATCTCTTGTAAACCCTACAACTGGTCATTTGGTTGACCTCTCAAGTGTTAATGATGAACACTTTGCTTCAGGTAGCATGGGTAAAGGTTTCGCCATTAAACCTACTGATGGAGCTGTCTTTGCACCAATTAGTGGTACCATTCGTCAAGTTCTTCCTACTCGCCATGCAGTTGGTATTGAAAGTGAAGATGGTGTCATTGTTCTTATCCACGTTGGTATCGGAACAGTTAAACTTAAAGGTGAAGGATTCATTAGTTACGTAGAACAAGGTGATCGTGTTGAAGTTGGAGATAAACTTCTTGAGTTCTGGTCACCAATTATTGAGAAAAATGGTCTTGATGACACAGTACTTGTCACTGTAACTAATTCAGAAAAATTCAGTGCTTTCCATCTTGAACAAGAAGTTGGAGAAAAGGTAGAAGCTTTGTCTGAAGTTATTACCTTCAAAAAAGGAGAATAATCTATGAACACGACTGAAAAAATTCAAACTTACTTAAACGATCCAAAGATTGTTAGCGTTAATACTGTTGACGCTCACTCAGATCATAAGTATTTTGAATCTCTTGCAGAATTTTCTGAAGGGGAGATGAAGTTAAGACAATCTCTTAATGGAAAATGGAAAATTCACTATGCTCAGAATACAAATCAAGTTTTAAAAGACTTTTATAAAACAGAATTTGATGAAACTGATTTGAATTTCATCAATGTACCAGGTCATTTAGAGCTTCAAGGTTTTGGTTCTCCACAATATGTGAATACCCAATATCCTTGGGATGGTAAAGAATTCCTTCGTCCACCTCAAGTTCCTCAAGAATCAAATGCTGTTGCATCATACGTTAAACATTTTACCTTGAATGATGCATTAAAAGATAAAAAAGTATTTATCTCATTCCAAGGGGTTGCCACTTCCATCTTTGTATGGGTCAATGGTAACTTCGTAGGATACAGTGAAGATTCATTTACACCTAGTGAATTTGAAATTAGTGATTACCTTGTTGAAGGTGATAACAAGTTGGCGGTAGCTGTTTATCGTTACTCTACAGCAAGCTGGTTGGAAGACCAAGACTTCTGGAGACTGTACGGTATTTTCAGAGATGTTTACTTGTACGCTATTCCAAAAGTTCACGTTCAAGATCTCTTTGTTAAGGGAGATTATGATTACCAAACAAAAGCAGGTCAATTGGATATTGATTTGAAGACTGTTGGTGATTACGAAGATAAGAAAATTAAATATGTTCTTTCAGATCATGAAGGCATCGTTACAGAAGGTGATGCATCTGTTAATGCTGACGGTGAACTATATGTAAGTCTTGAAGATTTGCAAATCAAACCTTGGAGTGCTGAAAGTCCTAAACTTTACAATTTGACCCTTCATGTTTTGGATGATGACCAAGTTGTTGAAGTCGTTCCAGTTAAGGTTGGATTTAGACACTTCGAAATTAAAGATAAACTCATGCTTTTGAATGGTAAGAGAATTGTCTTTAAAGGGGTTAACAGACACGAATTTAACGCTAGAACAGGACGTTGTATCACTGAAGAAGATATGCTTTGGGATATCAAAGTGATGAAACAACATAACATCAATGCTGTTCGTACTTCTCACTATCCTAACCAAACACGTTGGTATGAATTGTGTGATGAATATGGACTTTATGTTATCGATGAAGCCAACCTTGAAACACACGGTACATGGCAAAAACTTGGTCTAAGCGAACCTTCATGGAATATCCCAGCTAGTGAACCAGAATGGTTGCCTGCTTGTTTGGATCGTGCCAATAACATGTTCCAACGTGATAAGAACCATGCTAGTGTTATCATTTGGTCTTGTGGTAATGAATCATATGCTGGTAAAGATATTGCTGACATGGCTGATTACTTCCGTAGTGTTGACAATACTCGTCCAGTTCACTATGAAGGTGTTACATGGTGTCGTGAATTTGATTACATTACAGACATCGAAAGTCGTATGTATGCGAAACCAGCTGATATTGAAGAATACCTCACTAACAATCCTCAAAAACCTTATATTTCATGTGAATACATGCACACAATGGGTAACTCTGGTGGTGGATTGAAACTCTACACTGACTTAGAGAAATATCCAGAATACCAAGGTGGATTTATTTGGGACTTCATTGACCAAGCTATTTACAAACCACTTCCAAATGGTAGCGAATTTCTATCATATGGTGGTGACTGGCATGATAGACCTTCTGACTACGAATTTTGTGGAAATGGTATTGTCTTCGCAGATCGTACCCTAACTCCAAAACTTCAAACAGTTAAACATCTTTACTCTAATATTAAGATTGCTGTTGATGAAAAATCAGTAACTATCAAGAATGATAATGTCTTTGAAGATCTTTCTGCTTATACTTTCCTAGCTAGAGTTTACGAAGATGGTAGAAAAGTTAGCGAAAGTGAATATCACTTTGATGTTAAACCAGGTGAAGAAGCAACATTCCCAGTAGAATTCGCTGTTGGAGCTTCAAATGCTGAACGAATTTATGAAGTTGCTTGTGTTCAGAATGAAGCAACTGAATGGGCTCCAAAAGGACATGAAATTATTCGTGGTCAATATGTTGCTGAAAAGATTAGCACTGAAACACCAGTTAAAGCACCTTTGAATGTTGTTGAAGGCGACTTCAACATCGGAATTCAAGGACAAAACTTCTCTATCTTGCTTTCACGTGCACAAAATACGCTAGTATCTGCTAAGTATAACGGTGTTGAATTCATTGAGAAAGGTCCTAAACTTAACTTTACTCGTGCTTACACCGACAACGATCGTGGTGCTGGATATCCATTCGAAATGGCAGGCTGGAAAGTTGCTGGAAACTATAGTAAGGTTACAGATACTCAAATTCAAATTGAAGATGACTCTGTTAAAGTGACTTATGTTCATGAATTGCCTGGCTTGTCTGATGTCGAAGTTAAGGTGACTTATCAAATTGATTACAAGGGTCGAATCTTTGTTACTGCAAACTATGATGGTAAAGCAGGTTTGCCAAACTTCCCTGAATTTGGTCTAGAATTTGCTATCGGTTCACAATTTACAAACCTAAGCTATTATGGATACGGTGCAGAAGAAAGCTACCTTGATAAACTTCCTGGTGCCTATCTTGGTCGATATGAAACATCTGTTGAAAAGACATTTGCTCCATATCTAATGCCACAAGAATCTGGTAATCACTATGGTACTCGTGAATTTACAGTATCTGATGATAACCATAATGGTCTTAAATTCACCGCACTTAATAAGGCATTCGAATTCAGTGCTTTGCGTAACAGTACTGAACAAATTGAAAATGCTCGTCATCAATATGAGTTGCAACAATCTGATGCTACATGGATTAAAGTTCTTGCTGCTCAAATGGGTGTCGGTGGTGACGACTCATGGGGTGCTCCAGTTCATGACGAATTCTTGGTTAGCTCAGCAGATAGCTATCAATTGAGTTTCGTGATTGAACCACTCAACTAAAGTATTATTGGACTTTGCCTCCAACGATATATATGATAAAGGAAACTCGAAAGGGTTTCCTTTTGTCATGGTTTGAAGTAAGAAAAAAGGAAACAGATCTCTGTTTCCTTTTAAAATTTAACTCAGTTTTCAATTCCTTTAAAAATGGGAGTGGTCAAGTAAAATTATGAAAAAGTGAGTTAAAGTTATTGATATAGAAAAGGAACTAAACCACTCCCAAGACGTTAATGATTTTTTGTAGCTTTAAATGAAACTTGAAGATTATGCCTTGATGTTAATCGTCCAATGGCACTCTATCTAATATGAGTGTACAACTTTGAGTCTAGATGTCCAAAAATAAGACTCTATGGATTCTTATCTGTATTGTGATTGGCGACTATTTTTGTCAATAAAAATTTAAGAGGTTGTTGATTTCACTTAGAATATAGTAATGTTCTATGAAAACGTATACAATAGTAGTTAGAGAAATAAACATAGATTGGAGAAGATTGATGACATCATCTTTTGAAGACTTCACAAAAAAAGCAGAAGCATTCTTAGAAGAACATATTACAGAGTATCTCAGTGTGGACATGGCTCTTGAAGATTTTGCAAGACAATACAACCAAGGGCTTTTTGATGAGATTACTTCCCCTGATTCAAAGCAGGAGAGAGCTTGGAAACTCATTGAAGAGGCTTATCATTATCACGAGGAAGATCCTTCGAGAAGTCAGGAATTTTTGACAGAAGCTTTAAAACTAGATCCTGAAAATCTTGATGCTAAGCAGATGCTCTTAACTTTTCAAAGTCCACTTGAACATCTAAAAGGCCTAATTGCTTTAGAAAAAGAGCAAAGGTCCAAGTGGGATCAAGGTCCAAAAATGGGCTGGGCTAATCTTGACGAGCGTCCTTATTTGTCTTTGAAGTATAATCTTGCTAAATTTTATTTAAGCAACAGTATGAAGCGGTTTGCTATTAAGGAATTTGAAGAGATTCTAGAGATAGATGTTCAAGATCACATGGGAGTCTGTTACGAATTGATGGCTACCTATTGTAATCTGGAGGAGTTTGATAAGGCTAAAAGCTTTTTCGAATGTGAGCAAATGGAATATCATGAAGAAGATTTGATGATAGTACCAATGATGACGGTCTCTCTAATGACGGGACATAGTGAGGATGCGGATTTCTATTTTGATCTTCTCTATGCAAAAAATCCAGAGTTCGAAAATTATTTAAAAATGATTGAACAAGGTGATGAAGAGCGTCTAGTTGCCGAAACGCTTAAAGTCAACCCTATCTTATTTGAAGCCAATAGTATGCAAAGTCTTTTAATGGTTTTTAATCAAGTCGTTGATCTGTCCCAGTCAGAATATTATTTTACTTGGTTAATCGAAAAATATCGTGCAAAACGTCCACAAAGACATGTTTCGAAAAAGAAAAATCCAGAATTGCACAAACTAATTAGAGAATTGGAAAAAAGTATAGAACCAAGCAAAGCCCTCCAAGGACTTTCAATAAGTGTGGAGCGTATACTTCGTCAACATAGCTTAATAGAATTTAAAGATTTTAAAAAGAAAACGGAAGAGGAAGTAGCAGCGATTAGAGGAGTTGGAAAGGTGAGCATGGAAATCCTTAAAGAAAATGGTGTTGTCTTTAAAAAGAAGCGGAAAAAGAAGTAAGGAACTATTCATCAAACAAGCCGTAGCAAATCTTTGCAATTTTATCTTATATCCTTTAAGATAATTCTGTTACAACTTGAAAAGGAGAACAGGATGGAAACATATACACTTTCAAATGGCGTTACGATTCCTAAAATTGGTTTTGGGACTTGGCAGATTCCAGAAGGGGAAGAAGCTTATAACAGCGTTAGTTTCGCACTTAAGGCGGGTTACACACATATTGATACGGCGCAAATCTACGGTAACGAGGTTTCTGTAGGTAAGGCGATTGCAGATAGTGATGTGGCGCGTGAGGATATTTTCCTAACGACTAAACTCTGGAATGACAAGCACGATTACGATTTGGCTAAGGCCTCTATCGACGAGTCTCTTGAAAGACTAGGTGTGGATTATTTGGATCTTTTGCTCATCCACTGGCCTAATCCAAAGGCTCTTCGTGACAATGATGCTTGGAAGGTTGGCAATGCAGGTGCTTGGAAGGCAATGGAAGAAGCCTACAAAGATGGTAAGGTGCGTGCTATCGGTGTGTCTAACTTTATGCAGCATCACCTTGATGCTCTCCTTGAAACGGCTGAAATTGTGCCACATGTCAATCAAATTCTTTTGGCTCCAGGTTGTGCCCAAGAAGATTTGGTTGCCTATTGCCAAGAGCGTGACATTCTTCTTGAAGCCTATAGCCCACTAGGTACTGGTAGCATTTTTGGAAATGAAGACGTAGAAGCAGTGGCTGAACGTAACGGAAAATCAGTTGCTCAAGTTGCCTTACGTTGGAGCCTTCAAAAAGGTTTCTTGCCACTACCTAAGTCAGTGACAGCAAAAAATATCGAAGCCAACTTGGATATCTTTGACTTTGATTTGTCAGAGGAAGATATGGCAGTATTGGATAAGATTCAAGGCATTAAAACTCAGGATGATCCTGATACAGTTAATTTTTAATAGGATAGAAGCAACTCGTGAGGGTTGCTTTTTAGCGTGTTTCTTTAGATTTGCTATAATGAAACTATCATTTCTTATTCATAGATGGGAGTTACGTAATGGAGTCTCGAAATCTTTTGCCTCAGAATACACGTATGATGGCCAATTTGCTTAGTTTTTCAGGGGGAGCTTTGGATGTCTTTTGTCATATGTATTACCATAGTTTAGTTGCTACCCAGACAGGGAATATTCTCCTGTTAATTGCTGACTGGCGTAGTGGTAGCATGTACCATAACATGTTGCGATGCTTTTCTATTCTTTTCTTTACCTTAGGTTTTCTTTTTGGCATGTGGTTTAAAGACCATCGTAAGAATGCTTATTGGCGTGTTTATGGTCTACTTCCTCTTTGTGTGATGACTGCCATTTTACCATTTTTAACACCAAATGCCCTATTAGAGCTTCCGATTATCGCTTTTTCTGCAGGTGTTATGATGAAGACTTTTACCGGTAGTCAGATTGAAAATCACCCCTTTGTGATTTTTATGACTTCAGGAAATTATCGAAGAATGCTGACGGCACTTTATTATGTTATTCAGGGTAGCGAGGATCAGAAAGAATATCGTCGCCAGGCGGTCAATTATGGCTTTGTCGTAGGCAGTTTTGTGGTTGGTGCTGTTGTATCAGCTCTTCTAATGCACATCATTTATATTAAGTCAATCTGGCTAATTACACTCAGCCTCATTACCATCATGGTTTATTATTCATCTGAAGTGAAACGACTAGGACTCAAGGAAACCAATCTTTAAGCACTTATGTAGCAATTATTTTTGATAAAAAATCTCCTATGTTATAATCTTGATTATATTAATTTTTTTTAACCCTGAATAAAGGAGACATAAGATGCCTGTAATAAGTAATGATTTTTCAGATATTGTGTATAACCGTCGTTCCATTCGTAACTTTGATACTTCTGTCAAGATTCCACGAGAAGAAATGTTGGAAATCTTGGACAAGACTGTTACAGCACCATCATCAGTGAACATGCAACCCTGGCGTTTTGTTGTCGTTGATAGCGAAGAAGGCAAAGAAAAATTGAAACCCTTTATCAGCTACAATGGTGTACAAAATGAAACGTCATCAGCCATGGTTCTCATTTTTGCCGATTTGAAGAGTCAAGAAAGAGCAGAAGAAATCTATGGTAAGGCCGTTGCGCAAGGAAAAATGCCCGAAGAGGTCAAGGAGAAACAACTATCAAGCATTGTACCAATGTATGAAAATGCTCCTTTCGAAGTGATGAATGAAATTGTTCACATCGATGCTAGTCTGGCTGCTATGCAATTGATGTTGGTCGCTCGTTCATACGGCTATGATACCAATGCCATCGGTGGCTATAAAAAAGAAGGTCTTGCCAAAGCGTTCGGACTTGATGCTGACCGTCATGTGCCAGTCTTGCTCATTGCCCTTGGGAAGGCCAATGAAGAAGGTTTCGAATCTGTTCGTTTGAATGCTTCTGATGTGACTACTTTTGCTTAATAAATAATTGACCGTAAGTCTCGAAAATGGGGGCTTACGGTTTTTGTATGTGATGATTAAAGAGGGTTCAAAAAACTAAAAATAAATAAGAAAGTGATTGCTAGGAGTATTGAGAAAGTGATGATTTTTGCTTTAACCCATGATTAAGGTAAGTCCCTTTCCTTTGTGCTATAATGATAGTGAATGTTTAATACAAGGGCGAGTGTGGCCTTTTTCTAGGAGTCTTTTATGACAAACTATTTGATCCGAAGTTTTCTCTGGTTTCGTGAGCGTGGCTTTGTTCAGATTACACAGAAAACTTTGGTTTCGCTATTCCCCTTTTTACTATTTTCAGGGATTATTCGGGTGATTTCACTATCTGTTTTTTCTGAGATGGGGTATATTAACCAACTTTTTTCAGTTTCTGATTGGCTTCCGGCCTTTAAGACGTCAGGTCAGGTGCTTATTAATCTTTCTAGTTTTCTCGGTGGATTAGCAGGTCCCTTATCGACTTATTTTGCTGGAAAATACACGGCTGGACATTATGGTAGAAGTACTGGTACGGCTGGTGTGACTTCCCTTTTGGTCAGTTTGATTATAGGGTCGCAAGAGTTACTAATGTCTCCACTAAACGATGGCGATTTGACACGTATCAATTTACCGGCTTCGATTAATATTATGTTGGCTATCTTCGTGGGTTATCTGGTTGGTCAGATTTTTCGATTTTCTAGAGCCAGTGATGACCAAATTGTGGATAAGAACTATATTTATCAGCCTAAGACGGTTCGTCCCATTTTTTTGTCCTTAATTTTGGCAATTGGACTTAATATTCTATTGGTTATTGGTGAACGGGAAAATATCTTTCAGTCTATTAGACAGTTTACATCGACCATTACTGTCACTGGTAATCATCTTTTCTCAACCTTTATGATGGGACTTTTGAGTACTTTTTCTGCTTGGATTGGGAATAGTCAAGCCTTCGCTCTCAATTCTATAGCTGAAGATAGCTTTGCTTTGGAAAATCTGACTTATGCGGTTTCCCATCATACGACGACAGGGCTTCCCCATCTTTTTACTCTGACAAATCTTTATCACAGTTACGGTTTGGTTGCTGGCGTTGGATCAATCTTGGCTCTCTTGGTAGCCCTTCTTTTAACCTCAACCAGTTATAAGGACAAGAAAGTCAGTCTTCTTAGTGTTTTCCCTAGTCTCTTTAATAATGGCGCTCCTTTGATGGTGGGTGTACCAGTTTTGCTTAATTTGGTTTATCTGGTTCCCTTTCTGTTAGCACCAATGGTCAACATGGGAATAGCAGCAATTGCTTTAGCGCTTCGTCTTATGCCGGCGGCAGTTTATCCTGTACCAGATGGTACCCCTAGCCTGCTCTATGCTTTTATCGGTACTGGTGGTAGCCTTCGTGCCTTGTCTGTAAGTCTGTTTTGTTTTGCGGTTGATGTCGCTATCTTTATTCCTTTCGTAAGACTTTCTAATAAGGTACAACACGGTTTAAAAGAGGAAGGAGAAACTAATGAAGCTCAATAAAAAAATGAAGTTAGTCTTTATTTTGGTTGCTGTCTTTCTCATCGGCTTAGCTGTGCCTTCTTATAGCTGGACCAAAAGAAATGTCAAGGAAATTGAGACTTTCTACAACTCGAAATTGTCTCCTATTATCATGATTCCGGGGAGTTCCGCTACGGAAAATCGTTTTGATGGTCTAGTGCGTAAGCTTAATCAAGATCGTCGTGGGGCCAAGCACAGCTTGCTCAAGGTCAAGGTTTGGAATAATGGGCGTATTACCTTTGAAGGAAAAATCAAGAAAAATGACAATGAACCTATTATTGTTATCGGATTTGAAAATAACAACGACGGCTACAGCAATATCAAAAAACAAGCCAAAATGATGAATCAGGCCTTTGAAGCCCTGCAAAATAAATATAATTTTAATAATTTCAAAGGCCTAGCACATTCAAATGGTGGTCTTATTTATACAGCCTTTATTGAAAATTATCTTAGCGACTACGATGTCAAGATAAATTCTTTGATGACTATCGGAACGCCCTATAATTTCACTGAAACTAATATCAAAAATAAATCGGTGATGCTGGCGGATTTCATAGCAGCCAAGAAAAATATCCCATCAACCTTACATGTCTATTCGGTAGCAGGTACTATCACCTATGACTCGGATGAGTTGGTTCCTGATGCTAGCGTTTCAGCTGGGAAGTACATCTATCAGAATCAAGCAAAGAGCTATACCGAAATCACTGTTACGGGCGAAGATGCCCAGCACTCGGACTTACCAACCAATGATGAAGTTGTGGAACTTGTCAAACAACATATCGAAGGGCAAGGTGTCCGTAAGAAGCAAAAAACTAAGCTAGAGCCACAGTGAGAATCGTATTATTAATGCTTTAGTTACAAATGAGAACTCAAAAAAACAGATAGGACCGTGAAAGGATATCTGTTTTTTAGGTTAAATTGAGAGGATTTTATATGTTGTAACTCATTGATTTACAACTTAATTTCTGTTATAATCAAGAAAATCATACAATTAAATGGGAGGTTTATGTTATGCAAATTCCAAGTCGCTTTACCATTGCTGTTCATATTTTGACCCTTATAGCACAAAATAAGGGAAATGAAACTAAGCTAACCAGTGATTTAATGGCAGGTAGTGTGGGGGTTAATCCAGTTATTATTCGCAAAACCTTGTCGCAACTGAAGAAAGCAGACTTGATTTCAGTTCAAAGAGGCACAGGTGGAGCCACACTAGTCAAATCACCAGAGGAGATTAACCTTCTACAGGTTTACCATGCTGTTGATAGTATCGGACCAAGCGGTCAACTTTTTAGCTTCCATGAACATCCTAATCCATCCTGTCCAGTAGGACGTAATATCCATGGGATTTTGGATCAGAGCCTAGAAGACGTTCAAATGGCAATGGAAAAAGAACTCGAAAAGAAAACTTTGGCTGGTATTTTAAAGGATGCTAAGGCCAACTGGAAAGAAGCTGGAGCTTGATTTTTAGGCATGAGACTCCAAGAAATCGAAAGTTTTTCGGTTTCTTTTTTTTGTGGCCAAGATGTCATAATTGACATTACAATAAGAATGAATATAATGTAATATATATAATTACAACAAAGGAGAAAGAACATGGTTTACGCATATAATAGTAAGATTTATTTAGCAGAGGCAGTTTTAAATGTGAAGGACTTGGCTGGTCAAGTGGCCTTTTATACACAGATTATTGGACTTGAAATTCAAACCCAAACGGAAAGGGAAGTTATTTTAGGAGCTGGAAACAAACCTTTGGTCCATCTGATTCAGACCAATCGTGAGGAAGCGGTCAAGTCAAGTTATGGTCTTTACCATATGGCAATCTTGTTGCCGTCTCGAGAGGATTTGGCAGATGTTTTCAAACATATTGCCGAGCTGGACTATCCTTTTGTCGGGGCTGCTGACCATGGTTATAGTGAAGCCCTTTATTTGGAAGACCTTGAAGGTAATGGTATTGAGCTTTATAGAGACAAGCCGGTTGCTGAATGGGATATTCGTGAGGATGGTCGCATCGTTGGTGTAACTGAAGAACTATCAGCTCAAGAAATTTACGAGATGGGACGCAAGGTTGAGCCTTTTGTGCTAGCTAAGGATACTCGCATGGGGCATATTCATTTATCGGTCAAAGATAGTCAGCTAGCAAGGACTTTCTATCAGGATGTTTTGAAGCTAGCGGATAAGTTTACCATTCCAAGTGCTAGTTGGATTGCTTCAGGTGATTACCATCATCACTTGGCTGTCAATGAATGGGGTGGGAAAAAATTAGCCAAACGTGATAAAGATATGCCTGGATTAGCCTATTATGTTGTTGAAGTGGAAGAGAAGGAAGATTTGATTGGCATTGTAGAACGTGCTAACAATCGTGGAGCGAAGGTCAAATGGTTATCTTCTAATGAGTTAACAGTAGAGGATAAGGATGGTATTTTGACACGCGTAAGAAAAAATATTAATAATTAGTGATTTTTTTGAGTCGTAACTATTGACATTACATTCAAAACGGCTATAATGGTTATTGTAATCAAAATTATTACAAAACAGCTTAACAATTTTAACAATTACTATTTATCATAAAGAAAGAGGGAATAACTATGACCTACTTTACAGACTTACAAACAAAACGCCGTTCAATCTATGCTTTGGGAAAAGACCTTGAGCTCTCTAACCAAGAATTGATTGAAACCATTCAAGGAGCTGTCCTTAACACACCTACAGCCTTCAACTCACAAACATCACGTGTGGTGATCTTGCTGGATGAAGAATCAGATGCTTTCTGGAATGAGATCGCTTATTCAGAGCTTGAAAAAGTAACGCCAGCAGAAGCCTTTGAGGCAACAAAAGAACGTTTGGCAGGTTTTGCTCAAGCTAAGGGAACAATCCTTTTCTACGAAGAGCAAGATGTAGTGAAAGGTCTTCAAGAGCAATTCCCACTATACGCTGAAAATTTCCCAATTTGGTCAGAGCAAGGTCATGGAATCGCCCTTTATGCAACATGGTTGGCTTTGGCTGAGAAGAATATCGGCATGAACGTACAACACTACAATCCACTTGTTGATGCACAATTAGCTGATAAATATGACATTCCGGCTAACTGGAAACTCCGTGCTCAAGCACCATTTGGTCAAATCGTAGCACCAGCAGGAGATAAAGACATCCAAACAGAAGGTCGTTTCAAAGTTTTTGGCGACAAGTAATCACTTTAGCTCAGGCAGTCAGTTTGGCGATTGGCTGTACTATGACTAAAGAATTTCAAAATGATAAGACAAAAAAGTAGCAGGATTGAGAAATCTTGTTATTTTTCTATCTCAAAAATTGTAATACCCAAGGAAACTTATAGCTTGAAATTAAAAACTTTCCTTAGATGATAGCGAATGTCAGCGACCTTCAAAGAAGTTCCATGAGTAAGGTTTGGCTCCCTCGATTTTTAATTTTTAGGCTTAGGTTAAGACAATTCTCCAAACTTCCAAGTACTTGTATTCACTACTGGTCTTTTTTTGAATTGACCGGATTAATTAATGATTTATTATCGCGGTAGCATGCCCATTAATTTTTTAAAATCTTTCCCACTAAATTGGCGAACTGAATACTAAAAAATCTGCTAGATCTTGATGGTTGATTTTAAGGATTTGTTTTAAGAGGTGAAGTTGAAATGTAGATTTTCTAATTAGTTTATCGAAGGAGGGATACTACAAAAGATTTCGAAAAGAGGTGCTATTGATATCATATTTTTAATAACTTTGACAACATTCTTTTTATTTTTGATAAAGATACTTGTCAAAAATAAAAAGAAGCGTTACAATGGTTTTAGATAAAGAAGGAGAGGTATTCTTATGGGAGGCATGTGGATTTTATTTATCCCTTTTCTGATTCTAATTTATACGGACTCAGAAAAGAAGATAAAAAGGTTGAACAAACGCATCAGACGATTAGAAAAACAAGTGAAAGGAAATCAAGACATGTCTAGACTTTTAGAAGAATTGAAAGGCCAAACGGCCACTGTTACAGTAGATGGTGGTGGATTTGAGTATGAAATTATAGATATCGATGAAGATTGGGTCAAACTGACTCGTGTGAATCATAAACAACAGAGGGAAACCAAGTTAGTTCGCATCGAAGATATTCAGGGTATTCAACTATAAGGGGGCGAAAGCCATGATCTTAAAAAATCGACTGAAAGAGCTGAGGGCGCGTGATGGTCTCAACCAATCCGAGCTAGCCAAGCTAGCAGGGGTCTCGCGCCAGTCCATCAGTCTCTTGGAACGTGGTGAGTATACACCTTCTGTCATTATCGCTATGACTATTGCCCAGGTCTTCAATGAACCAGTGGAGAATGTCTTTAGTTTAGTAGAGGGAGAGGAATAATATGAAAAAGCGACAACAAGAACGATCCGCTCGTTACCGGTTTTGGAGAAATGTCGGAATCATCACAGGTTCCGGCTTGATTGGAGGAGTCATTGGTTTTTTGACAGGCATGTTCGGATCCGAAAAACTCCTTGAAATCCAATCCTTCTTTAGTAAAGAAGGACTCCTTTGGGGTTCAATACTTTTGTTTCTTATCGTGTTTATGGTCACGATAGCCTTACTAATAAGCGCGAGAAAAGTCCATCAAAAAATGCTCCAGATAGAAGACGAAGAGGAAGCCTATCACTATGACATCCAGAAGAAAAAACTGTTTGGGTTAGCGACCATTTTTAAAGGAGTCATGATCTTGCCATACTTTTTAGTCATCATCTTTTATAGTCAATGGGTGTATATGGATAGACCTTCCACAGGGCACTTAGCTTTTATCTTTGGAACATTTACCATGCTCTATCTTTTTCTTGTCTTGATTGTCCTATTTTTCTTATCAGATATCTTCTTTCGCAAGACCTTCCATATGCTTTATGGAAAACCGATTCCTCGCAACGCCAATACCAAGGAAGTGCGTGAATTCACGATGAGTATGATGGATGAAGCAGAAAAACAGATTAGCTACGAGGAAAATTTCGAAGTGGTCGTCAAGTTAAGCAATTATGTCTTACCGCTTTCCTTAATTGCGATATTCTTAGTTGGCATTGCTTTCCATACAGATATCTTGTTAGCATTAGTAGTGGTATCACTGATTTATGTCTATATCTTGGTCTCTCAGTACAAGATTACCAAACGTTATTATAAAGAGTAGAGGAGTCATCTATGTTAGAAATCAGAAATTTAGAGAAGAGCTTTGGCAAGAAGCAAGTCTTGTTCGGGATTGACTTGACTGCGAAAAAAGGGTCTATCTTAGGTTTGATCGGGAAGAACGGATCAGGGAAGACCACCATCTTCCATAGTATCCTCCGCTTCCTTGACTACAGTGGTGATATCCAATTGGATGGCAAAGCAATCAGTCAAGAAACCTATAAGGAAATTGGCTACCTGCCAGAAGAGCGGAGCCTCATGCCCAAGTTGACCGTCTACGAACAAGTCCGTTACCTTGCTAATCTCAAAGGCATGTCAACTGCTGAGGTCAAGAAGAAACTTCCAATCTGGATGGAAAAACTCCAAGTAAAAGGGAGATTAACCGATAAGATTAAGAGCCTCTCAAAAGGGAATCAGCAAAAGGTTCAATTGATCATTACTATGATCCATGAGCCAAAATTGATCATCTTGGATGAGCCGTTTAGTGGACTGGATCCTGTCAATACAGAAGTCCTCAAGCAGGTCATTTTTGAAGAAAAAGAACGTGGGGCGACCATTATCTTCTCTGACCACGTCATGACCAATGTGGAAGAACTCTGTGATGAGTTGGTCATGATTCGTGATGGATCTGTAATTCTCTCAGGTCCTGTACAAGAAGTTCGCAATAGCTTCGGGAAGACTCGTCTCTTTGTATCCAATGACTTCAGTAAAGAGGAGTTGGAAGTATTGCCTCATGTGACCAAGGTGACCATGACCAAGCAAGGCCTTTGGAAGTTGGTATTGGATGATGAAACAGCAGGTCCAGTCCTCTTTGATCAGTTGACCAAGGGTCGCTATCTGGCAACCTTTGACCAACAAGCCCCAACCATTGATGAAATCTTTAAACTAGAATCAGGAGTAGAAGTATGAAACAAATGCTGATTGTTATCAAAGAAACTTATCTACGTCAAGTGAAATCATGGAGTTTTTTCCTGATGGTTCTTTCTCCCTTTCTCTTTATTGGATTGTCGATTGGTTTGAACTACTTCGTTGGCTCATCTACATCTGCGAAAAGCAATATCGCCTTGATAACAGATCAAGCTCCTGTCAAGGAAGGCTTGAAAGGAACCGATGGCTTGACCTTTGACTATAAGGATGAAGCAGCAGCTAAGAAGGCCATGAAAGAGGAAGAGATCAAGGGAATCCTCACAGTTGAAGAAAAGGATGGCCAGCTAGAGGCTCGCTACCAAAGTGAGGATGCCATGAAGCCAGATTTCAAATCAGTCCTTATGGCTAAATTGAGTCAGGTCCAACAAATGCTCAATGTTTCTAAGGCGGATTTAAGCCAAGAGCAGTTAACAGCCCTCTCTCAACAGGTCTCATTGACTGAAAAAATTGATGAGAAGAAAGAAGGACTGAAAATGGTGCAGACCATGGTAGCTGGAGGTATCGGTTTTCTTCTTTACATAATTCTGATCTTTTATTCAAGTATCACTGCTCAAGAGGTAGCCAGTGAAAAAGGAACCAAGATCATGGAAGTGGTCTTCTCAAGCATTCGTGCAACTCACTATTTCTATGCTCGCATGATTGGTCTTTTCGGAGTGATTTTTACCCATATTGGTATCTATGCAGTTGGCTTGGGAGGCGTTTGGATTTTTAGAGATTCCATTCCTCTTGTGAAAGATATTTTATCTCCAGACTCACCTATCACCCAACATATTGGACAATCCATTTCCTTGAATACCTTCTTCTTTATCATTCTTGGAATCTTCATGTACGTCGTTCTTTCAGCTTTCCTAGGGTCAACAGTTGCTCGTCCTGAAGATACAGGAAAGGCCATCTCTCCTCTGATGATGTTAGTGATGGTTGGATTCTTTGGAGTGACTGCCTTGGGTAGCGCAGGAGATGTCCCTCTATTGAAGATTGGATCCTACATTCCATTCATTTCAACTTTCTTCATGCCATTCCGTACCATCAATGGCTATGCAAGTGGACTTGAATCATGGGGGTCATTCGGAATTGCCTTGGCCTTCACGCTCCTCGGCACCATGATCATTGGAAAAATCTATTCTAGTCTCATCTTACAAACAGATGATCTAGGTTTAGTCAAGACTGTTAAAAAAGCTTTAAGCTATCGTTAAAAGAGACACCTTCAGTGGATACTGGAGGTGTTTTGCTTTGTGAAATCATTGCTGTTTGGTCTTCTTTACTTTATAATGAAAGTAGAATGAAAAGGAGGCGGACATGAAGTATATTGAGTTTGCTGAAAATGAGCGTCTGTCCACGATTGTCCTTGGGATGATGAGGATCAGTCAGATGAGTGAAGATGAGGTGGAGGCCTTGGTGGAGGCAGCCTTGTCGATTGGCATCAACACCTTTGACCTAGCGGATATCTATGGCGATGGCCAGTGTGAGGTCCTGCTGGGGAAGGTTCTAAAGCGCCGTCCGGATCTTCGGGACCAGATGTGGATCCAGTCCAAGTGTGGGATTCGCAAAGACGGCTTTACCTATTTTGATTTTTCTAAGGACTATATTTTGGACTCCGTCGATGGCATCCTCGATCGTCTGCAAATCGAGCGCTTAGATAGTCTCCTCCTTCACCGACCGGATGCTCTCATGGAGCCTGAAGAAGTGGCAGCAGCTTTTGATCACTTAGAGCAAGCGGGCAAGGTCCGTCATTTTGGGGTGTCCAATCAAAATCCTATGATGATGGAATTGCTCAAAACGGCTGTCAAACAGCCTCTCAAGGTCAACCAGTTGCAGTTGAGTGCCGCCTTTACACCGAGCTTTGAGGCTGGTTTTCACGTTAATATGGAAGGGCCAAAAGCAGCCGTGCGAGATGGCAGTGTCTTTGAGTATTGTCGCTTAACCGATACGGTGATTCAAGCTTGGTCTGTCCTCCAACATGGCTTTTTCAAGGGAAATTTTGTCGGCAAGGAAGAGTTTGCGGCCCTTAATCACGTCCTTAATGACTTGGCGAAAAAATACCAGGTCACTCCGACAGCTATCGCCCTGGCTTGGGTACTTCGTTATCCGGGTAAGATGCAGGCCATCATCGGCACGACCAAACCCCAGCATGTCCTTGAAGCGGGGAAAGCAGCAACAGTCACCCTAACGCGCAAGGAATGGTACCAAATCTACCTGGCTGCAGGTAATGATTTGCCTTAGAATATTTATTAGTAGACCAGACTTCACTTGTATCAGTGGGCTGGTTTTTTTGTTTTATGCTTTACGGATTTTTCTTGACAATTCTTTCTTTGTTATGGTATTCTTTATGCAACATATGTTGCGCAACAACTGTTGCGAGAAAGGGATCTTATGCCACCAAAGGTTAAATTTAGTAAAGAGACTATGATTGGGACGGCTTTACAATTGGTGAGAGAAGAGGGCATGGCTAGTTTGACGGCTAGGGCATTAGCTGAGAAACTGGGAGCTACACCAAGAGTCATTTTTGGGCAATTTGCTAATATGTCTGAGTTACAAGCAGAAGTTATTGTTGCTGCGGAAATGGTAGTGGTGCAGTATATACGCAAGGCTTTAGAAGACGAGAAGCCTTTTCGGTCTGTCGGGGTTGCTTATATCCTTTTCGCCTCAAAAGAGCCCCAACTTTTTCAATTGCTTTTCCAAAATCCTAGCAAAGATCCGATTCGTCGCTTTCAAGAATTTCTTCCCATGAAGGATCATAGTTACCAATTGGTTCTGGATTCGATTGTCGCAGACTATCCGTTGACATTAGAGGAGGCTAGTCGCCTGTACCAGCATCTATTTATCTACTCACACGGGATGGCCTCTATGGTTGCTTCTGGTATTTATCAGTTCAGTATGGAAGAAGTGATTGGATTACTGACAGAAGTTTGTCAATCTCTCATCAAAGAAATGGTAGGAAAGAAATGATTCAACTAGAAAATGTTCAAAAAAGCTATGGCCAAACCAAGGTTTTAAAAGGGATTGATTTGCAGATTCAAGACCAGGATGATGTGGTTATCCTAGGCCCTTCTGGATCTGGGAAATCAACTCTCTTAAATGTGCTGTCAGGATTAGAAAAGGTAGACGAGGGGCATATCCTCATTCAAGGACAAGATTTATCACAACTCACGGATGCTCAATTGACAGCCTTTAGACGTGAGAAGATTGCCTTTATTTTCCAGCAGTATTATCTATTGCCGAATCTAACGGTCAGACAAAATGTAAAGATGGGAGCTGACCTGGCAGACAATAATGATTTTTTGCAGATCATCGAGGATTTGGGACTTGGCGATAAGCTGGACAAATATCCGAGTGAATTGTCTGGTGGGGAACAGCAGAGAGTCTCCATTGCTCGTGCCTTGGCCAAAAAGCCAGAGATTCTCTTCTTAGATGAGCCGACGGGAGCTCTCGATGAAGAAACAGGGCGCAAGATTCTGGACTATATCTGGAAGTTAAAGGAAAAGCTGGGCTTCACCCTCATCATGGTGACGCACAACCAAAATATTGCGGATATGGCCAGAACCATCATTCGTGTCAATAGTGGCAAAATTACCGAAGTTGTGACCAATGATCAACCTCAGACTGCCTATGAGATTGGATGGTAAGCCATGTTTTCAGTAAAAGATATTCGAAAATTAGTTGTCGTCAGTATCATTGGAGCCTGTGCGGTCTTTGTGGCTAATCTCTTCTTGAATTTTTACCTAGATATCGAGCAGTTGGAGATTTCGAAAATCAATCCGATGATTCAGACCTACTATGATGCCCAGGTTTCGCTTTCCTGGATGGTGGCCATGGTCAGTGGAGTCGTCTTGTCCTTGACGTCGGTCCTTCTCATGTGTTTTTATATCAAACAATTTGTCGATGACCACAAGGAACAATTAGGAATTTTAAAGGCTTTGGGCTACAGCAATGGCCAGTTGGCTAAACGATTTTGGGCCTTTGGACTCAGTTTTGGAGCTGGAGCACTTCTTGGCTATTTTGCTTCATTTCTCATGATGGGACATTTTTATGACTTCCGCAATGAAAAGGGGATTCTGCCAGAAATCACCATTCATTTTCACTGGCAGCTCTTGCTTGCTTTGGTAATCCTACCAACGACCTTCTTTATGCTTCTCGCGATTGGCTATGCTAGAAGACAACTACAAACGCCGGCTCTTCGATTATTGAAAAAGTCCCCAAGTCCGATCAAGGTCAAAAGGAAAAAGAGGGCTTCCAAGAAAGACAAATCCTTCTTAAAAGAGTTGTCTTCGTCACTGATTTGGGGGAGGAAATCTATCTTGTTTTTTGTTGTCTTTGGCTCCATGTGTTTTGCAGCCATGGTTCAATTGTCCTTTGGCTTAAGAGATTACACAGATGACATCATCCAAACCATGATGATTATGATTGGCTTAATTCTTTCTTTCTCGATTCTCTTTTTGTCATTGGGGATTGTCGTCTCAGAAAGTCGCGAAACCTTAGCCTTGGTGAAGGCTTTTGGCTACACAAATCGTGAATGCCAAGATCATATTCTCGCCCCCTATCGTTTTTGGGCCTATTTAGGATTTGTTCTTGGGACGGTTTATCAATATGGCATCATGGAAATCTTGATTGGTGTAATCAAAGATACAGTTCCTGAAAAGATTGAGCATAACTTTGATTGGAATGTTTGCTTCTGGACCTTGCTTGGCTTTGCTGTGGTTTACGAAAGCCTCTTTTATCTATCCAACAGAAAACTCCAAAAGCAAACCATTAAAGAAGTACTCTTAGCTGAATGATTTATGACAGTAATCCTTAATATCAGTGCTTTTTGATGAGAAAAAATAGTAGATTGATTGACTTTAGACCTCTTTAAGAGGTCTTTTTCTACTATGAAAACGCTACATAAGAGACTAAATGCACTATCACAATCTTGTGATAGTTTACATCTTCTTAACATTGTCCCGAAATTCTTGCATTCTCTATTGTTAAAGCGTATGATAGACACTGTTTTAATTTTAGTGCTTTAAAACATGTCTTGAAATATTTCTAGATGTACAAGGCAAAAAGAATTTTATGAAAGAGGAGTCTCGAATGTCAGATAAACAAATGAAAACCCTTGGTTGGGTGGCAACCTTCATGTCAGTTATGATGTATGTATCATACGTACCACAAATCATGGACAATTTGTCTGGTCATAAAGGAAACTTTATCCAACCATTGGTAGCTGCAGTCAACTGTAGCCTTTGGGTTTACTATGGTCTCTTTAAAAAAGAACGTGACCTTCCCCTTGCTGCGGCCAATGCACCAGGTATTATCTTTGGTTTAATTACAGCATTGACAGCTTTGTTCTAAAATAAAGCGAAATTTCTTTCTATACTATTTTTCTTAACGCAGAAAACGAGAGCAGAACTAGCGACAGTCAAAGATTGTCGTTTTAGTTTCACTCTCGTTTTTTATTTTTAGTTACTAAGAAGAGCCTTGATATCATCTTCCATTTTTAGTGGATCAGTTTTGGAAGAAAAACGTTCGACGACTTGACCTTCACGGTTAATCAAAAATTTAGCAAAGTTCCATTCAATTCTAGCCCCAAGAGGTCCAGATTTTTCTTGTTTTAGCCAATCAAAAAGTGGTTCTGCTTCCTTACCATTGACCTTGATTTTGGCAAACCGAGGGAAGGTTGTATGGTAATTGAGGGTGCAGAAGGTATTGATTTCTTCAGCACTACCAGGTGCCTGCCCCATAAATTGATTACAAGGAAAATCAAGAATCTCGAAACCCTGGTCTTTGTATTTGTCATAAAGTTCCTGCAAACCTTGATACTGTGGCGTTAAACCACAACCTGTTGCTGTATTGACGATTAAGACGACCTTGCCCTTATAATCATTTAGGGATACGGGCTGGTCAGCTTGATCTGAAACTGTAAAATCGTATAAGGTTGTCATAGGAAATCTCCTTTGGTTTATTTGAGACTATTATAGCAAAGTTAGTCAGAGAAGGGTTATTCGGGAAGAATAGAGACTAAATTAAGTTGGTGATAGTAATTCTTTATCTTTGATTTAGGTTTACTTATTACTAATTGTGATGATACTAAATGGAGATATATTGCTCTAGAGTATATAACACAAGGTTTAAACGGGATTTGAATGTTACACTCATAAATTAAATTTATAACCCAGGATAAAATTTCTTTATTTTTCGGATGTGATAATCTCTGATAAGATAATGTCATTCAGTTTTGAAGCAGCTAGTGATAATAGGAGTTAAAAGTATTTTAGGTATGTTCATTAGCTGTTGATATTAGGATAAGAGAAAAGGAGATTCTTATGTCAGAAAAAAGAGAGTTAGTTTTGAAAGCATTTCGTGGAGAAAGTGTTGATCGTGTCCCGGTGGGATTTTGGCATCATTTTACTACTGAAGACGAGTGGTTACATGGTTTTGAAAATCCAGAAATTATTGATAAGAATAAAGCTGGTCATAAAAAATTTATTGAAGAAGTCAAACCCGATTTTGTTAAATTGATGAGTGATGGTTTCTTTGCATACCCACAGCCTGCTTTTAAAGACTTTAAGTCAATCAGTGATTTGCAAACAATTGAACCTTTAGGTGCAAATCATCCTTGGATTTCTGCTCAAGTTGAACTTGTAAAAAGTTTGATTGCTGATTTTCCTGAAGATATTGTTGCAATTTACAATATCTTCGCTCCGGTTACTTATTTTAAATGGTTAGTTGGAAAGGTTTCAGGTGGAGATGATACTATCGCAGATTACATTGAGGAGAACCGTGAAGCTTTAAAGCATGTTTTAGATGTTATTGGAGAAGACATTGCAAGTCTTAGTCAGAGAGTGATTAAAGAAGCTGGTGCTGATGGTATTTACCTAAGTGTTCAAAGTATTCAAGATAATCGTGTTAGCGCTGAGATTTATAAGGAAATCATTGCTCCAAGTGAATTAAAGGTTTTAGATGCAGCCAATGAGGCCAAGGGTCACAATATCCTACATATTTGTGGCTACGAAGGGGCCCGCAATAACATCGAACTCTTTAAAGATTATCCTGCTCAGGTAGTTAATTGGGCGGTTGGTCCTGAGGGAATTAGTTTGGCAAAAGGCCGTAACATTTTTGGAGGTCGTACAGTTCTTGGTGGGTTTGAAAATGGAAAAGATGGTCTTCTATATACTGGAACTAAAAAAGCTATTCAAGAAAAGGTTAGGGAGATTATTGCTGATACTGGAACTCATGGGTTAATCATTGGTGCTGATTGCACGATTCCAAGTGATATTAACCATGAGCGTATTGAATGGGTACGTGAAGCAGCAATTTTGTAAGAAAAAGGAGAGATTAATATGAGTAAAAAGACATGGATTATTGGTGGAGCAGTTGTTGTAGCACTTATTGGGGCTACAGTTATTGGACGTAGCTTAACAGGAGATAAAAAAGCAAAATCAGACTCTGGAAAGGTAACAACATTAAAAGTTGCCCATACTCAAAACTATGTTCCTTATGATTTTGTTGATAAGGATGGTAATTCTGATGGCTATGAGGTAGCTGTATTAAAGGAAATTGATAAAAAGCTTCCACAGTACAAATTTGAATATACTGGAACAAGTGATGATGACCTTTTGATTGGTTTAGAGTCAGGTAAATATGACATTGGTACTAAGGGCGCGTGGTATACAGATGAACGTGCTAAAAAATTTATTATTCCTAAAGATCCAATTGGAGCAAGTATTATTGGATTTACCATTCGTAAGGATGATAAAGATAAATATAAAAATATCTCTGACTTTGCAAAACAAAATGGTCGATTGGTGCCAATCTCACCACAAAATGCTCAGTGGAATGTTATTAAAGACTACAACGATGAACATAAAGATCAACCAATCGAGTTGACATCTGCGGAATCTTTCCAAGTTTCAGATGCCTATGCTTGGGTTCTGGAAAATCGTTATGATGCTTACTTTGATATTAAATTATCTTTTGAAAAGGCTGTAACTGATAAAGATGGAGCGTATCATCAATATGCAGATAAATTGACTTGGTTCCCTTATAAAGGAATTCCAACCTATCCACTCTTGCATCGTAATAGTAAGAATGAAGAGTTTTCAAAAGAATATACTAAGGCAATTAAGGAACTAAAAGAAGACGGTACACTTGAAAAGTTATCTAAAAAATACTTTGGTGAGGATGTCTTCTCATACGTAGACAAATAAGTAATTGTAACGTCGTAAAGTAGGATGTTTTGATAAGCTTCTGAAGTGAGTTTAGTTAGGAGAAATTATGGTCAATTATGACATTTCAAAAGTTTTTGGAGCATTACCTGAAATCATAAAGGGCTTACCGATGACATTATTGGTTATCTTATTAACGACTTTACTTGGGTCGTTATTAGGAGGATTAGTTGCTTGGGCAAACCTTTCTAAGGATAAAGCTTTAGAGAATTTGGCTAAGGGATATGTTTTTATCTTACGCTGTACCCCACCGATTGTGTTGCTATTTTTAGTATTTTACGGAGTTCCAGAATTTCTTAATTGGTGGTTAGGATTAGATATTAATGATTGGTCCAAATTGATATTTGTTCTTGTGACTATGGTTCTCCTATTCTCAGCAATGATATCAGAAGTATTTAAAGCAGCTTATCAAGCAATCCCTAAAGGACAATTAGAAGCTGGGCTTAGTATTGGGCTTACTTCTGAACAAACCTTTGTAAGAATTATCGCCCCTCAAGCATTTAAGGTTGCTTTACCAAATATTACAACAGCTATACTTAACCTTATGCGCGATGCAGCTTTGGCTTATACGATTGGTTTTATTGATGTTATGGGCAAAGGGAACCTTTTGATTAGTCGCCATTTAGGAAATTATTCTTTGGAGACTTATACAGCTGTTGCCTTTGTTTATTGGGGAATAGCATTAATTCTATCGTTGATTTCTAGGATAGCAGAGCAACAATTGAGTGTAAAAGAGAGGTAAAAAATGAATATTACTTTTATTATAGATACCTTTATCAAGGCTTTATATGGTGTTCCGGTAACACTGGGAATCATGGTTGTGGCTATTCTATTGAGTTTTCTACCTGCTTTATTTCTCGCTTTGGGTCAAATTTATAAGGTACGAGGTGTTAAGACTTTTTCAATTGTTTATCTTGCGTTTATTCGTGCAACACCTCCAATTCTTTTAATTTTATTCTTTTATAGTTTGTTCCCTAGTTTGTTAAATCAGTTTTTTAAAGGTATTGGGAGTCACATAGATGTCTTCAAAGTTAATCCGCTTTACTATGCCTTTATTATCTATAGCTTGATGACAACAGGAAGCTTATCAGAAATCATTCGATCAGCATTACTAACTGTTGATAAAGGTCAACTAGAAGCTGCACAAGCCATAGGTTTAACAACAAGACAAGCCTATCTGAGAATCGTTTTTCCACAGGCACTTAAGGCCGCTCTTCCAAATTTGTGTAACTTAGTTATCAATATTGTAAAAGGAACGTCACTTGTCTTTGTTATGACGATAAAAGATATTACCGCAATTGCACGAGTCGAAGCAGCATATGGATATCAATATTTTGAATCTTATTTTGTCATCTTCATTTTATATTTAATCATTTGTGGTATCATTCAAGTTCTCTTTAACTTTGGAGAAAGAAAATTGCAATTTACATAGAGGGAGTCACTATGCTAGAAGCTAAACATATATCAAAAACATTTGGAGATCGTCAGGTTCTTGTTGATGTCAATCTACAAGTGAAACAGGGAGATGTGGTTGTCATCTTGGGACCATCAGGTTCAGGAAAAACAACTTTCTTACGTTGCCTTAATCATTTGGAGAAAGCTGATGGAGGTCAATTAACAATTTCAGGTAAGGACTACTCTTTGGATAAGTTATCAAAGAAAGATATTTTAGATATCCGAAAGAAAACAGCTTTTGTATTTCAACATTACAATTTATTTGCAAACAAGACTGCCATTGAGAATATCTTGGAAGGTTTAGTGATTGCTAGGAAAGTTCCCAAAAGTGAAGCGCAAGAGATTGCTGAAGAAGCACTTAAAAAAGTTGGTCTTCTGGATTTTAAAGATTACTACCCATCACAACTTTCAGGAGGACAACAACAACGTATTGGTTTAGCTAGAGCAATAGCAGTAAAACCAGAAGTTATCTTGTTAGATGAACCAACATCGGCCCTTGATCCAGAACTAGTTGGGGATGTTCTGGATGTCATGAAACAACTTGCTCATGAAGGAACAACAATGGTAGTTGTGACTCATGAGATGGGGTTTGCACGAGATGTAGCTAATCATGTCGTTTTCATGGATGGTGGTCATGTCATCGAAGAGGGGAGTCCAAAAGACATTTTTTACAGACCAAAAGAAAAACGTACCCAACAATTTTTGGCACGTATTCTTTCTGATGCTAGTTATGATTTGGAATATATGATTTGATCCATCATTAATAAGTTGTAATTAGAGTATATAATTCTTGTATAAATAAAATAGGCTGAGGTTATTTCTCAGCCTATTTTATGTTTCCTATATGTAATGTTAGTTTATATAGTCCTTAACTCCCACAAAAAAACCAAGACTTTCGTCTCGGTTTCATCTAATCTTACTTCACCACATGTCCGTCTTTGTCGAAGGTATAGAGTTTACCGTCGATGAGGACAGAGCGGTTAGAGTATTTTTCACCTGTTTTAGGGTCCAAATAGTAGGTGTAGTTATCGACTGTGACAAAGCGTCCTAGGACTTGTTTGCCTTCAGCGTCGAAGTAGAGGACCTTACCATCAACTTCTTGGAAGCCGGTCACTTTCTCACCTTTGTCATTGTAATAGTAGTTATCGCCCTTATCGTAGACAATGCGATTGCGATAAGCTGGTTCACCCTTGCGGTCAGCGACTACACCATTGTCATCAGCATTATAGGCTCTGTCTCCGATGACAAAACGTCCTGTTTCAAGGTTTCCGCTAGCTCGGAAGTAGTAGTTCTTGCCGTCGATGGTTTGCCAACCGGTAAGAGCAGCTCCGTCGTTGCCATAGTAGCGTGTTGGGTAGTATGGGAAGCGTGGAGAACCTTCGTAGTTGTATGATTTTGAAAAGGCATTACGTGTCATGATACCAGTCAATTGGTCAAATTGGTAAGTCTTACCATTGATTGTGACCTCTGTGCCTTTGGCTTGACGGCCATCTTCATAGAAATAGTAAGTGACGCCATCAAATGTCTTCAAGCCAGTGACTTTTTGACCATTTTCATAGAGATAACTTGTACCGCTACGATCCGTCTGCAATTGGTCAAAGTGGATGGCTTTTTCTTTTGCCGCATCAATACCCTTGGCATCAAAATTAAAGGTTACGCCACGATAAGTAAGGGCCTTGTTAGTTGTTGCAATGGCAACGTTTGTGGTCACTTTTTGGCCATTTGGTGCTGTGAAGGTCATAGGTGTTGAGTCGAAATGGTAGAGGTGTCCATTAAGAATATCCCATTCGTCAAAAGTTGACCATTGTGATTGGCGGACGTTACTATATTTAGATCCAAGAATCTTACCATCATATTGATAAGGACCTTCTTTGATATTACCGTCGGCATCTGTAACATAGACACCTTCAAGTTCATACGAATTCTCACCAGTACGCTTGAACTCAGGATAGAGACCGTTTGTCAAGAGTTTTCCATCTGGGCTAAAGAGTTGAGAGTTGATAACTCCTGTGTAGAGGTTTCCTTTAGGTGTGTCGTCATCAGAATAGTCGCTACCATAATAACGGTTGCCATCAACTTCAAACCAGCCTGTCTTGAAGGCACCATCATTGCCAGCGTAGTAGATGTTTTCAGAGAAGTCACCGTAACGCCCAGTAGATTTATCATGGTAGAAGGCATTACGTAGAACAGCACCAGTTTCGCTGTTAGCGAAATACTGGTTATCACCTAGGGTAAAGAAAGCACCTCGGACTTGTTGGCCCTTATCGTTAAAGTAGTAGAGGTCCTTGTTAATAGTTTGGAAACCAGTGACCTTTTTACCATTAGCATCATAGTAATACCATTCTTGATCGCTACCTTGAACAAATTGGTTTCGATTTGTGGTTTGGTCAGCTTTAGTCGTCGCCACCCCATTATTGTCAAAATTATAGACCGTACCGTTTAAGGTAAGTGAGCGATTAACCCACTTGTCACCTGTATTTGGATCGAAGTAGTAGGTTTTGCCGTCAATGGTAACCAGTTGTCCCTTGGCTTGGACACCATATTCGTGGAAATAAAGGTTCTGACCGTTAATGGTTTGGAAACCAGACACGGCTTTACCATCAGATCCGAAGTAGTACCAAGAGTTGTCTTTATTGATAAATTGGTTAGTTACTGGATTTCCATTATCTTTATCGAAATAGTAGATATCGTTACCGTAGTAAAGGAAGTCCCCTTTGACTTGTTGACCATTGTCATTGAAGTAGTGAAGGCTACCGTCTACTGTTTGAAAGCCATGAAGCGCTTTACCATCTTTACCAAAGTAATACCAATTCCCTTTATCGTCAGAAACATAACGGTTGGTTACCATAATACCAGTCTTAGGGTCAAAGTAATACTGTTGTCCGTTCAGGTTTTGAACACTTGTCTTGTAGTGAGCTTGGCTACGGTCTAGAAATTCGGTTTGGAAACCAAATGGGGCTGAGAAGCCTTTAGTTGCCTTGAAGTCATTGATGTAATACCAGTTTCCAGCATTATCCGAAACAAAGACAAAATTAGGTTGATTACCAGTAGCATCAAAGTAGTAAAGATTTCCATTTTCAGTGATGAAGTCATCTTTGACCATCTTGCCATCTTTGTCGAAGTAGTAAAAGCCAAAGTATTTATGGTTGACGTTGTTAAGAGCTTGTAGACCTGTTACGCGACGTCCATTGTCTTTATCGAAATAGTAGCTATCACCATTAATAGTGACGATTTCGTTTTTAGCTTGTCGACCATCTTCGTGGAAGTAGAGGTTAAAGCCATCGATATTCTGAGCACCAGTGACGGGTTTCCCATCTTTGCCGAGGTAATACCAGTTGTGGTTGTTGTCTTCAATAAACTGGTTGCGTTTGTTCGTTTCAGGTAGAACTGCTGTCAAACGACCTTGGGCATCAGCATTGTAGGCTTGACCATCGATGTTGATAGAGGTATTGGTTACCTTACGTCCATTGGCTTTATCATAGTAGAAAGATTGTCCATTTTCAGTGATAATCTCACCCTTGGCTTGCTTGCCATCCTCGTGGAAATAAAGGTCGAAATGGTCAACGTTTTGGGCACCTGTCAGATTTTTGCCGTCTTTAAGGTAGTACCAGTTGCCCTCAGCATCGCTCTTGAATTGACCGCCAGAAACGACAGTAGTTTCAACAGATTCTGGTGCTTGACTGTTTACTTCAGTAGCTGTGTTAGCTGTTTCTGAAGTTGAAGCAGCAGTTCTCGTTTCGCCACTAGACAAATTGTAAGTGCTACTTGCTTGGTCTTCTTTAAGGACTGGCTGCTTATCAGTTGTAACAGTAGCAGTTGTATCAGTTGCCTTATTGGTTGCGACTTGATCAGCTTTTGTCGTAGCTACAGTTGTTTCTGTGACGACAAGATCAGGATCCTGGCTGACACTTTCAGGTGTGCTAGCTGAGGTAACTTGATTTGCAGCTTGTTCGTCGGCAGAGACACTAACTCCAATCAATGAGGCACCAAGTGCCAAACCAGACACGGCAATGGTAACCCATTGTTTTTTCACTTTATGAAGTTTAAAATGAACTTTATTTTCCATAAAAGTTCCCCTTTTCCTTTTTAATGACCCCATTCTAACATCTTTCATTAGAAGAATCAAACGCATTCATAAGATTTTCATGTTTTTTTCTAAAAATTGAAAATTCTTTCTAGGTAAGGATTTGAGAAAGAAAAAAGAATGATAAATGACCACTTTAGCAAGCTCCTTTTAATCGAGATGTATGGAAAATTAAAAAGTAAGCATTAGGAGTCCCCATTTTTGGCATAGCATTCACCAATAAAAGTATAAAAATACAGAAAAAGGCCCATTTAGACCAAGAAATATGGTATAATAGTTCGGTATTTCGCAAAAAATGGAGTATAAAAATGAGTATTTTTCGTAAAAAGGATGTCGGTCTCGCTCAGACTGAGATGAAACGACATCTGACCCTTAGGGATGTGGTCCTGCTGGGAATCGGTGCTATGGTTGGTACAGGAATCTTTACGATTACTGGTACCGCGGCATCGACTCTGGCTGGTCCTGCCCTGATTATTTCGGTCTTGATTTCAGCCGTGTGTGTTGGGATGTCAGCGATTTTCTTTGCTGAGTTTGCCTCACGTTACCCATCAGCCGGTGGTGTCTATGGTTACCTCTATGCTGTCTGGGGGGAGTATCCTGCCTGGATGGGTGGCTGGTTGACCATGATTGTCTTTATGAATGCTGTATCCAGTGTGGCCTCTGGTTGGGGTGCCTACCTCAAGGGGCTACTGGCTAGCTTTGGTCTTAAGTTGCCTCAAGCCATCAGTGGACCTTTCAATCCCAGTCAAGGCACTTACATTGACCTCTTGCCAGTCTTGGTCTTGGTCCTGGTGACGGCTCTTCTTCTCATGAATTCTAAACAGGCTTTACGTTTGAACTCACTTTTGGTAGTGCTCAAGTTTTCAGCCTTAGCAGTCTTTATCTTAGTGGGTCTCTTCCATTTGAATCCTAGCAACTGGGCAGATTTTGCACCATTTGGCTTTGGGCAAATTTATGGAGGAAAGACAGGAATTATGGCGGGTGCTTCCCTCATGTTCTTTGGTTTCCTTGGTTTCGAGTCTATCTCTATGACAGTAGACGAGATTAAAGAGCCGCAAAAGAACGTTCCTCGAGGTATCGTTCTTGCCTTGATTATCGTGGCTTCACTTTATGCCGTGGTTTCGCTGGTCTTGACAGGAGTTGTTCACTATACCAAGTTGAATGTTGATGATGCTGTGGCTTATGCCCTTCGCTATATCGGTATTTCTTGGGCGGCCAACTATGTCTCTGTGGTTGCTATTATGACCTTGATTACGGTATGTATCTCAATGGCCTATGCCCTTAGTCGTATGGTTTATAGCCTGGCGCGTGATGGTTTCCTTCCTCAAACCTTACAAAAGGTTTCAGAGACTAATAAGGTTCCACATCATGCGACACTTTTGACAGGTGCTTTGTCAGCTATCTCAGCAGGTATCTTCTCTTTGGCCAATATGGCATCCTTGGTTAACATTGCGACCTTGGCTTACTTGGTCCTCTTGGCTATTGCTCTCATTATTCTTCGTAAGGACAAGGGCTTGCCACAGAAGGAAGAGTTTAAGGTTCCATTTGTTCCTGTCTTGCCCATTATTTCAATTATCGTCTGCCTCTCCTTTATGAGTCAGTACAGTTGGCAGACATGGTTAGCTTTTGGTTTGGCAGTGCTAATTGGGTCAGCTATCTATGCCTTTTACGGTTACAAACATTCGAAGTATTAAGATGAAAACGTTAGGTCAGACGGCCTAGCGTTTTTGGTATAATGAAAGTGAAGGAGACCGTAGGTTAACCTATTGGCGAGAGCTTCATGAGGATCTCTTTAGCAAATGGTTGGAAGAGGTTGGATTACATTTTAGTCAGGACAGTCTAGTTGTGTTGGAAGAATTTAGAGTAGTTTATCCTATAGATTGAAAGTTCCCAATATCTTGGGGACTTTTTACTTTAAGGAAAGATTAACCTTTCTTTAAGTCTTGTCTTAGGTTGCTCGTGTTTAATAGAGGCATCTCAAAAGTAAGAAAGAGGTCTAAGATATGACATACAAAGATACGAAACAAACACAAGAACGTTACGCCATTAAAAAATCATCAAAATGGAAAACAGCAGGTTCAGTCCTAGTAGCGAGCTTAATTTTTGGTGGCTCGGTCATCTTAAACGAAAATAAGGCTTCAGCCGATGAGACTAATACCGAGTCAACACTCTCAACGGTTACGACGGGTGAAACCACTGCCGACTTGATTGAAGAAAGTGTTCAGACAGAAGATTCGTCAAATACTAGTGAGACAAGTACAGACACTGATACAAGTACTACAACTACGACATCCGACACGGCTTCGTCAGCAACAAGTTCAACATCCGACACAACAGATACATCGTCAAGTAGTGAAATATCTAATCAGTCAAGCACATCCTCAACTTCAGAAGCAAGTTCTTCTGAAACTGCTGCAACAACAACTAATGAAACTTCAGAAACGGCTACAACTACTACAGATGAAAACAGTAGCACTCATACAAGCACAAGCTCCACTGAAGCGACTGCTTCAGAGACAGCTTCAGTTTTAACCAACAATGCTTCAGATACTACATCTGAGACAACAACAACTGAGTCTAGCAGTGATGATTCAGAAAGCACAACGACCACGATTACCTTTAATGGGACAACTGTGGTAACAAGTGATAGTAGCACAGTAACAGTTGACGGCACTACCGTTACCATTAATCAATCAGGTTCATATACTCTAACAGGTAATGGCTCAAGTTACACTATTATTGTGGCTGGTAGTGTGACGGATCCAGTTACAATCTACTTGGATGGAGTGACCTTAACAGATTCCTCAATCACTTCTAGTTCCTCAGCAGAATTGACAGTGAATGTCCTTTCAGACAGTTCCATTTCTTCAACCTCTGCCAATGCCATCGAAGCAGCGGGAGCTTTGACCATCACCAGCGGTACTGGAAGTAGCTTGACCCTTTCAAGTACTGAAAAGCACGCCATTAAGGCTGACAGTGTAACGGTTGACTCTGTAACGCTTGATTTGACTTCTGAGGCCAAGGATGGCATCAATGCAACGACAGCTGTAACCATTAAAAATGCCACAGTCAACATCACGGCAACTGATGATGGTATTCAAGTCGAAGACGAAACAGATGTGAATAGTGGTGACTTGACAATTACCGACTCAACGGTAACGATTAATGCGACTGATAAAGGTATCACGGTTACGGATGAATTGACCATTGAAGGCAATTCTAAAGTAACGGTCGTGGCAGGTGACGAAGGCCTTGAAGGACGTTATATTAACTTGACAGGTGGAACTGTTGACATCACTGCTGGAGATGACGGTATTAACGCCACTGAGTGGACGACCAAGGACAGTGCAGACACTTCAAGCCTAACCAACTCGACTTCTGATTTGGAAAATGAAGTTGCCATCAATATTGACGGTGCAACGGTTACAATCCTAGCAGACGGTGATGGTATTGACAGTAACGGGAATGTGACAGTTAAAAGTGGTTCTCTCTATGTCGCTCAGACAAGTGCAGATAATGCCGCTATCGACTATGATGGGACAGGTATTATCTCGGGTGGTACTGTATGGGCTATTGGTAACCAAGGAATGGCTCAGGCCTTTACAACGGGTTCGAGCCAATCTTATATCATGGCCAACATTTCAGGTAGTGCAGGGGACACCATCACAGTCACTGATAGCTCTGGAAATGTTGTTGCCACAACGACAGCGACGTCTTCATTTGGAAATGTAGTCTTTAGTACCGAGAGTCTAACTTCGGGTGAAACCTATACCATCACGACCTCAAGTGGTTCAAGTGCCACTGCAACAGCTACTGAAGAAGGCACAAACAACGGTCCTGGTGCAGGTGGAATGGGTGGCTTCCCAGGTGGAAGCTTTGACAATACCTCAATGTCTGATAATTTCGGAGGCTATGGGGGACCGACTAGCTATGGCGGAAGCTCAACTAATACTGGTAGCATTAACACACCATGGGGCCAATCTGGTTCAATAAGTTCTGAGAATACGTCTAGCACAAGTACTACAAGTTCAACAAGTCAGACGTCTAATACAGGACGTCCAACTCCACCAAACTTTGCAAGTCAAACAAGTAACTCAACGTCTCCAAATGTGAGTAGCACAACTTCTACGACAGCAAGTAGCACAAGCCCATCAGCTCAAGGCTCATCAAGGACTAATGCTTCAGACCCTGAAGTAACATCATTGATGTCTGAAGTAGCAGTTGCAAATCAGTCAGCAGAAGTACAGCCCGCACAGGCAAGGACAGATAAGACAAGTAGCACCCAACAACAAAATCAAGAGACTGCTGAGAAGTTGAATAAGATTCCTACTCAAAATCAAACTTCTGAAGCATCAAAAGGTCAGTCAAGCTTGAGTCAAAAGGAAAATGTTAGCTCAGTTGTACAAACTAATTTTGCCCAGAAACAACATACAAGCTCTAAGGCTAATCAGTCTGCTAAAAGTTCACAAAGTAGCCAAGCAAACCAATCAACGTTACCAGATACTGGTGATGTGAGTAGCTTGGGATTAGGTGCATTAGGGGCTGTACTTATGACAGCATCATTTGCACTTAAAGGAAGCAAGCATTCTCGTTAGTAATTTTAGTTTAGAAAACAAATAAAAAAAGAAGTTCTCTTGCCAAATGGCTTGAAAACTTCTTTTTTGTCTTATTTTTTAAAGTTATTTTTAAGGCCTTCAACAGCACCTTCAATGCCTTCTTTAACATCTTCGAGACCGTCTTTTGCTTTTGCTACAACTTTTTCAACCGCACCTTCGATTTCAGTCTTTTTGTCGCCAGTCAGTTTACCTGCACCCTCTTTAAGAGCGCCTTTAGCTTGATTTAATTTATCTTCGATTCCCATAGTAGAACCTCCTTTTTATGATGATACCATTATAGACAATATTAAACGGTAATGCAAGTGGTTTGTTTAATAAGTAACGACATTAATGTTTCCTTTATCGTACTCAGCAATAAAGATATCCGAAACGTTTTCATATCCCATTTTTTGAAGCTCTTCATTTAACCAATCCTCCGTTTTACCAATAGTATCAAGAATTTCTGTTTGAATGACCCCATCAGTAACGATTGGGTATTTCGGATTTTCATCACCCGCACGAACCACAATCAATTGGCCGTTCTGTTCAATAACTGCACGTTTAACCTCTTTGAGTTGAAAAATTCCTTGAGAACGTAATTTTAAAGCGACATCAGAAGCTGAAAGTCCTATAGAGCGACAAGCTTCAGGATCTAGTTGACCCTGTTTGATGATGACGGTTGGTTTACCGTCAATCAAATGTTTGATAAAGTGAATATTGGTGATGAGCCATTTAAGAAGTAAAATCAAAATCGTCCAAATAATCAAAATCACGATATATTGGAGGATTGAAACGGTACTACTATAAATTGTACCACCGAGGATTGCACCAAGAACAAAGTTCTGTACTTGGTCAGTAGCTGAGCTAGGTGCTAGGTTTCCTTTACCTGTTAAATTGATAACAAAGACGAGTGAAATAAGCCCCAAAGCTAGTTTAATTGCAACAGTAAGATAAAAAGATGTCATTTTTTAACCTCCACGAGTTCAACATCAGACTTGTAAAGTTTTATTTGTTCTAGCAAGTAGCTGTCAGGTTCTGAACCTGAGATGGCACGATAGTACTTGTTTCCAACTTTGAGGATAGCGCCATCTGTAGTAGTAGAAGTATTGACATAAACCTTGCTCTTATCAACGTCAAGATTTTTAGACACAACCTCGATAAAGTGAAGAGATGCTCTAAATTGGTCGTTGTTAGATTGATTGCTTTGGAAATTACTGATAGCAATTAGAACCACGGCAACTAAGGTTAAAATAGAAATAATAGAGAGTTCACGAAACTTAGTATCATGGCGTTCTTTGAAGGCTTTAAAAGCAAATACACCGGTCACTAAAATAAGTCCTGCAGTAATGGCAACCATAACCCAGTTTTGTTGGCTAATCTGACTTAGCACATAGTCATAGGAATAGAATTTCATTGAGAGATTTCCTTTCATAATATCAATAACATTATAGGTTAAAAAGTCTTTAAATTCAATCAATCTATCCGAAAAATGAAGGAATGAGTAGGATTCTTAAAGGAAATTTGCTATTGAAATGACTTGCAGCCATTAAGCCAAAATCTTATGATTTCTTTAAGGACTCTGTTGATATTTTCACAAATTATGCTTATAATTGAGGTAATCAACAATCAGAACTTGCCTAAATTTTTCGAGAATCAGAAGTCTGGTAACTTAAAGAGATTGGTTATTTTATGTAAGACTTCACTGTTAATCTCTAAGAGAGTCAACACCTTTTCTTGAATTCCAAAAAATGTTAAGGCCTCTCGTTCCTAGAAAAAGGAGTAATTATGTCTGAACCATTATTTTTACAATCTGTTATGCAAGAAAAAATCTGGGGTGGTACGCATTTGCGTGATGTCTTTGGCTACGACATTCCAAGCGACCATGTCGGAGAGTACTGGGCTATTTCTGCTCACCCAAATGGTGTTTCTACTATTAAGAATGGTCGTTATGCCGGTCAAACTTTAGATGTTCTTTATGCAGAGCACCGTGAGTTGTTTGGCAATCGTCAAGAACCTGTTTTCCCACTTTTGACTAAGATTTTGGATGCTAATGATTGGCTTAGTGTGCAGGTCCATCCAGATGATGCTTATGGACTTGAACATGAAGGTGAACTTGGTAAAACAGAGTGTTGGTATATCATTGCTGCTGAGCCAGGCGCTGAAATTATTTATGGCCACAATGCCAAATCAAAAGAAGAACTGCGTCAGCAAATTGAAAGTAAGGATTGGGAAAATCTTTTGACTAAGGTTCCAGTTAAAGCAGGAGATTTCTTCTATGTTCCAAGTGGTACCATGCATGCTATTGGTGCAGGTATCATGGTTCTTGAAACGCAACAATCTAGTGATACGACTTACCGTGTTTATGATTTTGACCGTAAAGATGATCAAGGTAACCTGCGTGAACTCCATCTTGAAAAATCTATCGATGTCCTTAATATCGGTGAGCCAGCCAACAGTCGACCAGTCACAACAAAAGTAGATGATCTCAAGTCAACGCTCTTAGTAGCAAGTGATTTCTTCGCTGTTTACAAATGGGAAATCTCAGGTAAGGCTGATTTTGAAAAGACTGCTGATTACAGTTTGTTTAGTGTACTTGACGGTCAAGGAAGCCTCTTAGTCGATGATCAAGAATACCAAATTGCAAAAGGCAGCCACTTTATTCTTCCTAGCGATGTTGAAACATGGCAAATTAAGGGAGAGCTTGAATTGATTGTCAGTCACCCATAATCAAAATATCAAACTAGACGAGATGAGAATCTTGTCTAGTTTTTTCGTACAAGGATACAGAAAATTTGCAATTTTAAAAACCTTTCCTAATAAGTCTGAATAGCTTGAAGTTCCAAACTAATCATGTCATACTAAGTAAGTTGACTAAAATAGTAATAAACAAGTTATCTTTTTTGAGATGATATCTTGTTTGTCTTAGATCGGAGAAACTTATGTTAAAAAAAGGAGGCCTTACAGCTTTATTGTTGTTTGGTATGTTCTTTGGAGCCGGAAATCTGACCTTTCCGCCTCAGCTAGGCTTTGAATCTGGAGGTCATTTTTGGCCTGCGATTGCAGGGTTTGTCCTATCAGGTATTGGTATTGCCATCCTAACGCTGGTGATTGGGACCCTAAATCCTAAGGGGTACATTCATGAGATTTCACAAAAAATCTCGCCTAAGTTTGCCCTAGTCTATTTGGCAGTCCTTTATCTGTCTATTGGTCCTTTCTTTGCCATTCCTAGAACGGCAGCAGCAGCCTTTTCGATTGGCTTCTCGCCTTTGATTGGCAGTGGACATACCAGCCTTTGGCTCTTTGTCTTTACCGTAATCTACTTTGCTTTAGCACTTTGGATTGCCATGAACCCATCTAAAATTCTAGATAGTATTGGACGTATCTTAACACCTGTCTTTGCTATTATGATTGTTATGGTTATTGTGGCAGGAGCACTTAAATACGGTGGTCACAGTCCTCAGGTAGCTAGTCAGGCCTATCAGGCTTCTGCTTTTGGTAAGGGATTCTTGGAAGGCTATAACACCTTGGATGCCTTGGCTTCTGTGGCCTTTAGTGTAGTGGCAGTAGTCACCCTCAATCAATTAGGCTTTAAGTCTAAAAAAGAGTATATTTCTACTATTTGGGTTGTTGGTTTTGTAGTGACGCTTCTCTTTGGTGCTTTGTATTTGGGATTAGCTTTCTTGGGAAATCATTTCCCACTCCAAGTGGCAGGATTACCAAAAGATGCCAATATTGGTGCTAGCGTCTTGTCACAAGCCACACAAGCTATCTTTGGACCAGCTGCTCAGATTTTCCTAGCTATCATGGTGACAGTGACTTGTTTCACAACAACCGCAGGACTTATCGTTGCGACTGGAGAATTCTTCCACAAGGCATTTCCGAAAGTATCCTACAAGGCTTACGCCATTCTCTTTACCTTGATTGGGTTTGCGATTGCCAACTTGGGACTTAACAATATCATTGCTTTCTCAGTGCCAGTGCTTTTGATTCTCTACCCAATCACGATTACGATTGTCATGATTGTGATTGCCAACAAGTTCGTGGCCTTGTCTAAACCTGGTATGCAGGTTACAGTTGCGGTAGTAACGCTGATTGCCTTGCTTAGCGTGCTTGGCAGCCAGTTCAAGCTTGCAGGACTGAATGCCCTCATTAACTTCCTACCATTGTCAGGAGCTTCCTTACCATGGTTGATACCAGCCATCTTGTGCATCCTCTTGTCTCTCATCTTACCAGATAAGATTAAGAGCGAAAGCTTTGAAATGGAATAAAAATAAAATCCTATCACAATGTGATGGGATTTTTTGTGTGGGGTGAAAAATGAGTTAAACATTAGATAAATAAAAATAGTTAGATTTTATAGAAAGCGCATACAGAAAACCGTTTGCTGTGATATAATACACTTGTATTATTAAATAATCGGAGTAATTATGAATAAAATTAAAGTTGTAAGTAATCCTTACGAGAAGACAGTAACTTTTTGTCGCTACGACTTATCTAGTGAAAGTTGGATAACAATAAATAGTGAAAATAACTCAAATAGTAAGTTGGTTTCAGCCGTTTTTCAACGTGGCTTTTTTCCTTTTAAGGTATATGATATTTTAAAAGAAATTGAAAATGAGTATTCTGTTCCAGATGAAAAACTTGAATTAATTTTTGAGGGGCCAAATGATGAAAAGCAACAGTTAGAAGAAGCATTAAAAGATGAGCGCTTTTCAAATATTATTTTATCATCATCTACAAGCTATTTAGAGAACGCACGCGATGTTCTGCCAGAAATTAATCGTATTTTTAAAAATCTTGAGCCACTGATTATAAAGAATATTGGGGAGAGCAACAAGGAGATTGAAACACAGTTAAAACGCTTTTCGGATGCCTCCGGAGATACAGTTCCTATCTGTGTATTAGGAACCTATAGTGCAGGGAAGTCAACTTTTATCAATGCCTTGATTGGGCAGGAATTACTCCCAAGCGCTGAGACTCCTGTGACCGCTAAAATCTATAAAGTTACGGCTAGTTCTTATGAAGATCGTGCCAAAATCTCTTTTGTATATAAAGATGAAAGAGTCGTTCTCACTTTCCATGATAATCAAGTATTTTATGATGGATTGAATGTCACTGATTCATTTGGTAAGAAAGTCGATGGTATCTTGAATACTTCTTTTGATTCAATCATTTCAAAGCTACATGCAGTATTAGAAGTTATCAATGATTCTGCTGACCAAGGTGTTGGAGATTTAATCGAAGTACTTGTCCCATTTTCGAAAGGTATTTTAGGAGATGTAGGTTCAAAAATTACAATATTCGACACCCCGGGTTCTAATTCATCAACCAATAGTCAGCATTCAGAAGTCCTAGCTAATGCCATGGCTGGTATGTCAAATGGATTACCAGTTTTTGTAACTGACAGTAGTTCCTTGGATAGCACAGATAACAGTAAATTAAAAGAAAAGCTTATTTCAGTAGAAGGCTTAGATGAACGGTTCACCATGATTGTGGTTAATAAGGCCGAGGCAGCGGATCTAAGCTCGACTAATCTTAAAAGTGATTCTTTTAGAGATAGAATCATGAAACAAGCCATTCCAAGTAAATTATATGCCCAAGGCATTTATTACGTGTCTTCAATTTTAGGACTTGGAGCGAAATTAAAAGGTCATCTTGAGGGTGAATTTTACTCTGAGCAATTTGATACTTATAGAGAAAAATATTCAAATCCTGAAACGAAATACTATAAGAAATTGTATGAGTTCGATATCCTTCCAAGACAAATGTCTAGTACAGTTCGAGAAACTGCTGAAAAAAGCTCAGACCTCATCTATGCAAACAGTGGTTTGTTGACTATTGAAGATACCATAAAAACTTTTGTTGACCGCTATTCACACTATAATAAGTGCCAGCAGGCAAAAGCTTTATTAGATAAACTTTTGTTAAAAACTAATGCTGTAATTACTGAGAAAAATGCAGATTTACATAGCAGAGAGGCTGAATTGGAGGCTAATCTTGATGACCAAAAACTCGTCATTGTTGAAAGTTTGAAATCCACTTCGTTGTCAATGGGAAATGATCTTTTGATTCAGTATCCAAAAGAAATGAAGATTTTCCAAGAAGATCTCATGAAACAAATTAATAAAGATGATGTTCTAAACCGTTTCAATGACATACAGACTGAGATACTCTCATTAAATCCAACTTTAAATTTAACTGAGCATCAACAAATAGATATTAGTAATCTAAAAATAGGAAATATCAGTAACGAGGTTAGTAACTATTTCGGTGTTACACGTGAGAACAAGACAAAGAAAATCAATTTAGAGAATCTAGCTTCTGCACAAACAGTTGACTATTTTAGAAATAAATTTGTAGAAGAACTTTATTTTTCAAGGATAGACTTTGAACGTATTTCTAGCAGTTTTTGGTCTAATCATGCTTCTGAGATAAAATCTCATTTTGAGCGTATTATTTCAGGTGATTTGGGACTTGAACCAGAAAAACGTCAAAAGCTTTCTCAATTGATTTTATCTTATGAAGAGATAGATTTTACTCAATTAAATCTTGAAAAGTTTAGTAAAGAAGAACTTAGTTATGTATTTAGATTGGGAGACTTTACTTTGAAATCAAGTAAAGTTAACGCATCTGGCCTTAAGAAGACCTATAATGATTTATTTAAATCAAAGATGACAGAATTTGCAGGAAGTATTTGTTCGGAACACGAGAAAGCTTTTAAAATTTGGCTAGTAAATCTTACAAGTATAATTGTTCAAAATATAATTGAATTTAGTCCAGAATTAAGTGCTTTGAATACGAAAATTCAGAGAACAAGAAATGAAGTTGCAAGCTTAGAGGAGCAGCAGCAACAAATTGAAAATTATACTAACCAGATTAAACAAATGATTACTTGGAAATAGCTTTTTGTAGGTGAATCGTATGGGAATAAAAAATATTATTAATAAGGCAGGAGCTAAGGCTGCAGACAAGGTTGCGAAACTTTCAGCTTTGAGCCCTGAGCAACTCAAACAAGTTGAGGAGCAAAGAGAAAAGTATCTGGCTGATCAACCTAATATTAGCGATGAGGAGTTAACGAATCGTTTATTAGCTTCATGTGGAGTAGAAATTTTCAATTCGTATTTGGAACAAATAAAAGAACTTTATGTTCCTATAGAAAATAAGGTAGAATTTGGTACAGACTTTCAGGAATCATATAATATCAGGTATTTCAATATCACAAAATGGGTCATTGACAAAAAAGAAAATAGTTTAGAAAAACTGGTTAATGTTTATGAAGTACTTTCTAACGAGGACTGTAATATTGCTCTCGTCTTCAATCGAACTGAAACCAATACAGAAGTTTATCTGGCTGTAGTAAATACCAAGAATGATTCTGATAATGTCAATGTCGAAAATTATCGTAAGAGATTGTTAGAAGCCATTAAAGGTAACTTTCCTGGATCTACAGTCCAGAATGAAAAGGGAATCGGTAGGATTCCTTGTCTAGCAAACTCTAAGCCTTATTCAGTGGCAACGGTGTCTAATTTACCAACTGCCAAATCTGAAAAATTTATCAGTCAAACCATCGAAAAATTGATTGATGGCGTCATTCCGTCACAACCATCCGAAAACTATACCTTAATCCTTTTAGCAAGTCCTATTCAAGATATAGAGAACAGAAAGTTACGTTTATCTGAGCTATTTTCAGCCTTAGCGCCTTATGAAAAATGGCAAACCAACTATACTTTCACAGCTTCAGATGCAACGACTTCCATGGCTACTTTTGGAGTCAATGTTGGAGCCAGTGCTGGTATCCAACATGGTAAGAATCAATCAGTTAACCAATCTGCTGGGGATACCCAAACTAGTGGTCAATCTCAAACGGATTCGTCTGGTCAGACTGATGGTACCAATACTTCCCATACAGATGGTACAAATAAAGGATCATCACATACTAGTGGTGGCAGTCTTGAAGGGAGGACGCCATTTGGAGTGGAAGCAACTGTTGATTACCATTACTCTAAAAATCATGGAACAAGTACTGCAGATTCTGTTGGTCAATCGACTGCAAAAACTGTTAGCCGTGCCCTTGCTAAAACTGCTAGTCGTGCCCTATCACAAACGGTTGGACAAACCTTGGGCTCTTCAAGTGGTGTTAACTTAGGTTCTAATATCGGTGCTAATTTTGCGCGTGCCTCAAATGTGACTGCGACAGTCGGTAAGAATGAGGGAATCACTCAGTCCTTTACCAATCATAATATTTCTCACGCCCTTAAGGTCCTTGAAGAACAGATGAAACGTTTTGAAAAAGGAACGGCTATGGGCATGTGGGAGTTCGCTGCCTATGTACTCAGTGAGGATCAAAATATTGCGAATAATGTTGCTCACACTTACTTAGCTTTGACCCAAGGAGAAGAGTCCTTTATGAGTCAGTCTTCGGTTAATTTATGGAGAGGGGATTTAGGTGAGAGCAGTGGTGACGCAGAGGAGATTGTAGCATACCTAAGAGAATTACGTCACCCTTTATTTGGATTGAACCCTAATTTGCTATTAGCTGATCCAACCTTTAGTGTCTACCCATCTATCGTGACATCAACAGTACCTCTTACTGGTCAAGAATTAGCCTTTTCATTGAACTTCCCAAGAAAATCTATTCCTGGACTACCGATATTAGAGTGTGCAGAATTCGGCCGAAATATTGCTAAATTTGATGAAGAAGATGTTACTGATAAGATGCTTCATTTAGGTGATATTTTCCATATGTATCATAAGGAAGATGTACCAGTAAATCTGAACCAAAACTCTTTAGCCTCTCATGTTTTTGTGACAGGTAGTACGGGATCTGGTAAAAGTAATACGATTTATCAACTCCTTAATGAAGGCAGAAAGAATGGCTTGAAATTCCTAGTTGTTGAACCTGCAAAAGGAGAATATAAGCATGTCTTTGGTAATCACGACGATGTTTCAGTTTATGGAACGAATCCTCAGTTAACACCATTGCTGAGGTTGAATCCGTTTAGTTTCCCTAAAGAAATTCATATTTTAGAGCATCTAGATAGACTAGTTGAAATTTTCAATGTATGTTGGCCGATGTATGCGGCTATGCCAGCTGTTTTAAAAAAAGCTGTAGAACAATCTTTTCAAGATTGTGGATGGGATCTTCTTGAATCAAGCAACCCTTATGGTAGACTTTATCCAAATTTCAATGATATAGCAGATAATATTAAGACGATTATTGATTCCAGTGAATATGATGATGAGAATAAAGGTGCTTATAAAGGAGCCTTACTAACTCGAATAGAATCTCTGACAAACGGTATTAATGGACTTATCTTTTCAAATGATGAACTCACAAATGAACATCTATTTGATACGAATGTCATTGTTGATCTCAGTAGAGTTGGTTCCACTGAGACTAAATCATTGCTAATGGGTATTTTGGTATTGAAATTGCAAGAGTATCGCATGACTAATGGGGATATGAATGCAGAATTAAAACACATCACGGTGCTTGAAGAAGCGCATAATCTCTTAAAACGCACATCAACAGAACAAATGTCTGAATCAGCTAATCTCCTAGGTAAGAGTGTGGAGATGTTGGCAAATGCCATTGCTGAAATGCGCACCTATGGGGAAGGATTTATTATTGCTGATCAAGCACCAGGTTTAATGGATTTGTCAGTTATCCGAAATACTAATACTAAGATTATCATGCGATTACCTGATTTTTCAGATCGTGAATTAGTCGGTAAGTCAGCTAATCTAAACGATGACCAAATCATAGAACTCGCCAAATTACCAAAGGGCGTTGCAGCAGTCTATCAAAATGAATGGATTCAACCAGTTTTATGTAAGGTTGAAAAAGTTGAGCATGATTCTAATACATTTCAGAATACATTCGTAGAAAGTGTTACGTCTAAAAGTTTCAAAGCCAACAATGTCAAATCGGTTATTTTAGATTATCTTATAACAAATTGGATGACCAAAGGTAAGCATGTAGATTATTCTAGTGTAAGTGAATTGATATTAAATTCAAATATCAGCTCAAAGATTAAAAGGCTTCTTATGGAAGTCAATGATTCTAGCGGGGACGTTAATTTGAAGAGTTTGAGAGAACTTGTGTATGAATTGCTAGATGCCAATAGGGCAATCGAGAAATCAAAGGATGAGGACGATATTCATGACTGGGTTGACACTGTAGTACATAACTTCCAACTACCTATCGAATCTTACCCTAAAGAAACGATTAATATCATCTTGGCATTGGTAATTGAAGAACATCAGTTTCGAGATTCCTCTTACGAAAATCTATTTAAACGTTTTGTAGAAGTTCAAACAAAAGAAGGGGGCGTATACTAATGGAAGGAAAAAATCTTGAAGCTGTAAAAAATACTGCCGATAATTTTAAAAGTATTCTCCCAAAGGATAAATTGTCTGGACAAGACATTAAAAATTTTACAAAATCACTATTTAAAATAAATGACAATAATTTTGAAAAGCAATTTATTCCTAGCACAAATGGTAACTGGACTGGTGAGCCTGGAAATTCGAAATGGATTCCTGATCCAAGCTATGTCCCGCAGAATACACAAACTAATCCAGAACAGAAAACGATTAAGGAAATATTTCAACCATATGGTATTGATGGAATTACCTTTAAAAATTTTGAACCAGATTTTACACCTATAGCTAAAGAAAGCTTTAAAATAAAAAACTTTTCAGAACAAAGGAATAAAAATTTTAAACAAGGTGATTTACAATTAGCTATCAAAATGGGAGTCAGTCCCGAAGAGGCAAAAGCCTATAGAAAAGAGCATAAGCTTACCTATCATGAAAGAAGTGACATGAAAACCTTAGATCTGGTACCTATAGATGCCCACGGTGCAATTCCACATAAAGGTGGAATCGCTAAATGTAAAGAATTAATTGAGAAGAAAGGTAATGAATCATGATAGAGTCAAAATTTGGTGAATTAGAATTTGATTTTGGGTATTACACCAAGCTTGAAGTAAATTTGTTCTCACAGTCTCAAATTGTGCCAGTTGATTTTTCTGCGTATTATGAAAATGATGGTATTACAGAACAGCAAGAGTCGGTATATTCTCAGTTTTTAGAGGAAAAAGATAAACAGTTAGAAAAGCTTCAAGCCCTGTTGATAGCTGAATTTGGTATTGAAAGTAAACAGAGATTTAGTTTAAGTGAATTGTACATCGAGAGAACTGGAGAACTAGCATTCCTATTTGATGATTCTGAAAATCCTGATGAAGGAATTGTTGTCCAGTTGTTACCTAAGGTATTGATTACCAGTCAATCTGTTTATTTGTAGATTGATCAAGTTGAAATTTTTAAATTCTTTATTTAAATACTAATCCTATCACAATGTGATGGGATTTTTTCTCCCTCAAGTCATCATAAGTGCGAAATCTTCTCAAAAGCGTTACACTTAAGGCGTGGAGATGAGAGTATCTATTGAAGGGAGTGTTAAAAATGTCAAATCTAAATAATCATATGATTTATCTTGCTGGTGGCTGTTTCTGGGGTGTTGAGGAGTATTTTTCTCGCGTGCCTGGTGTGCTTGATGCGGTTTCGGGTTATGCCAATGGCCGTAGTGAGACGACTCGCTATGAGCTTATCGGTCAGACGGGTCACGCTGAAACGGTTCAGGTGACCTATGATGCTAGCAAGGTGTCCTTGCGTGAGATTCTGCTACATTTCTTCCGTATCATCAATCCTCTGAGTAAAAACAAACAGGGCAATGATGTGGGTAGCCAGTACCGTACGGGTGTTTACTACACGGATGCAAATGATTTATCGACTATCGAGCAAGTTTTCCAAGAAATGACTGAGCAATACGGTCAGCCTTTGGCGGTTGAATTGTTGCCCCTACATCACTTTATTCCTGCTGAGGATTATCATCAAGATTATCTCAAGAAAAACCCTAATGGCTACTGTCATATCAATGTCAATCAGGCAGCTAGTCCTGTTATTGATGCTAGTGCTTATCACAAGCCGAATCGAGAGGAGCTTAAGGAAAGTTTGAGTCCAGAAGCCTACGCTGTGACTCAGGAGAATGGAACGGAACGGGCCTTTACGAGTCCGCTTTGGAATCAGTTTGAGCCTGGGATTTATGTTGATGTGGCGACTGGTGAGCCACTCTTTTCGTCCAAGGATAAGTTTGATTCAGCCTGTGGCTGGCCAAGTTTCTCTAGACCCATTAGTCCAGAGGTAGCCAACTACAAGGAAGACCATTCGCACAATATGGACCGCATCGAAGTCCGTAGTCGTGTGGGCAACTCCCATCTAGGTCATGTCTTCCCAGATGGGCCAAGAGATAGAGGTGGTTTACGCTACTGTATCAATGGTGTAGCAACGCGATTTGTTCCTAAAGCTGACATGGCAAAAGAAGGCTATGCTTACTTGCTTGATCAGGTGGACTGATTAGGTATTCTGAAGGAATGAATTATTTACTAAAAAGAGGTTGGTTCCCCTTGGTTCTAACCTCTTTTTTCATGACAGAAGAAGATGTAAATAAGATGAAAGCCTTTTAAACCTAACATGATATGTAACCTAACCATTCAGGATAAAAAAGTGACCTTTCATTACATTTTTTAACAATTTGGGCAAAATTGTTTTATGTTTCAAATAAAAAAATAGTACACTATAATAGTGAGAAATCTGACAAGTGTAAATGTGTCCTTCTCCTTGGCTTTTGCTGGTTTTGGCGTCTGTAAACATTATTGTACTTTGTGTAATAATGAGTCTTCCCAACCTCCCAATATGATTTTATATGTCTTAACTTACCAAAACAAGACTAGCAAGAGAATACTAAGATATTTCCTTAAGAAGTAATGACAGCGCTTGTTAGATTTTGTGATAACATTCAGATAGTCCTAAGGACTATTTTATTGTGCTAAACCTTTTTGAAGGAGATTATTATGGAATGGATGAATAAACTAATCATATTAATAGCCATTTGTGTCTTGTGGTTCTGGTCTTTTCTTTTACTTCCTAAAACAGGGGAGAAAGTAGTTTATCTTTATCATTTCCTAGCTCTATGTGGTTTAGTCATGATTTATGGTGCCCTAGTTGATCCAGCTGGTCTCTGTGATACTTTTTTCAATATTAGACATCTATGTTTTCATTAATGAATCCAGTTTGGTAATAGGTCAGGAAAATCTGAATTTAATTAATCACTCATCAAAAGAAGCTTTCTGTGTATTGGTAACAGTTTATCTGTTTTCAATATGCAGGAGTTTTTTTTCTGTATTATCGAGATTTGGACATAGAAAAAGCAGTTGGAAAAGACTGCTTCAGGTGTGTTACTGTTGTGATTCGTATCGTTTGACGATTCTATTTAAGCGCCATTGGTAACAGAGACCACTGACGATAAGACTGGCAATCAGGCCAATCCAGTAACTATAGGGACCAAGTCCAGTGACTTTTTCAAGCAGGAAGCCAACTGGAAGGGTGATGCCCCAGTAGGTTAGGACACCGAGATAAAAAGGTACCTTGGTATCTTTATAGCCACGCAGGATTCCTTGAAGCGGAGCCGCAAAGACATCTGCCACTTGGAAGAAGAGGCTATAGGTCATGAAAATGGCCGTCATTTTCAAAAAGTCAGGCTCATGCCCATAAAGTTCAGCCAAATCATAACGCAAGAAGTAGAGGAAAATCAAGGTAAAGATAGAAAATCCTAGGGCTGTCAACCGTCCCAGCTTGCTGTAGCTCTTGACGGCATCCATGCGTCTAGCCCCAAATTCGTAGGAAATAATGATAGCCATGGCACTGGAAATGCTGAGAGGAAAGGCATACATGAGATTTGAGAAATTCATGGCCGCTTGGTGACTAGCAATCACTAGTGACGGATACTTAGACATAACCAGACCAACACCTGAGAAGATGGCGACTTCCGCAAAGACCGTTCCACCAATAGGGAGACCTAGTTTAAGGGCGTCAAGCAGAGCTACTTTATCAAGGGGTTGAATCTTTTCAATGTGGTAGGGTTTAACCTTTTTATGCTTTCTGATAACCGAGATGGAAATAAGGAGAAGGGCCCAGTAAGCCAATGAAGTTCCAAGCCCAGCTCCAGCTCCCCCTAACTCTGGTAAACCAGCAATGCCATAGATGAGGAGGAAATTGAAGAAACCATTGAGAGGTAGGAGCAGAAGCATGAGGTACATGGAAAGGCGCGTGAGGCCAAGCGCATCAAGGAAGGAGCGAACTACGCTAAAGAGTAGGAGGGGAATGATACCAAGACTCAAAAAGCGTAAATAACCAAGGGCGACTTTTCTGACCAAAGGCTCCAGACCTAGATGGTTCAAAACCAAGGGTGCCCCCAGAAAAACGAGGGCAAAGAGGATAAGTGATAGTCCCAAGGCCATATAAAGAAATTGATAGAAATCAGGTGCCACTCGGTCCTTGCGACCTGCCCCTAGATGGTGTCCGATAATAGGAACCAAGGCAGAGACGATACCTGTTAAAAAGGTGAAAAAAGGACTCCATAAACTCGTTGCCATGGCCACACCCGCCAAGTGTAGGGTATCGTATTGACCAGTCATGGTAGTGTCCACAAAGGCTGCCGAGAAGTTGGCAAATTGATAAATCAGTATGGGCACAAAAATCTTGAAGAAAACAAGGAATCGCTCACGGAGAGAATGTGTTTCGTGCATTCTGTTTTCCTTTCTAAATTAATTTTTCAAACATTTATATTTTCATTGTACTATAGATATGACTTGGATTCAATCTGTTTTATTGCATGACAAAACACCTAAGTCAAGTGACTCAGGTGTTCTTGTGTTATTTTTCTTTTTTGTTATGGTTCAAAATGGCATTGAGGACGATGGCAAGCAAGCTTGCAACGACGATACCGTTTGAGAAGAACATTTGGAAAGCATTTGGTAGGCTGTTGAAGAGGTTGCTGCCGTTAAGACCAACCCCTGCAGCGATTGATACCGCAGCAATCAAGAAGTTGTGTTCGTTATTGGCGAAATCAACACGTGCCAGGATTTGCATTCCTTGGATAGAAACAAAACCGAACATGACAAGCATAGCACCACCAAGGACTGGGCTTGGGATGATTTGAGCCAAGGCACCAAACTTAGGAAGGAGTCCAAGAAGAACAAGGAAACCAGCTGCATAGTAGATTGGCAAGCGAGTCTTGATACCTGACAATTTCACAAGACCAACGTTTTGTGAAAAACCAGTGTATGGGAAGGTGTTGAAGAGTCCACCAAGGAGAACAGCCAAACCTTCAGCGCGGTAACCGTTACGAAGGCGAGTGCTATCGAGTGGTTCTTTGGTAATATCAGAGAGGGCCAAGTAAACCCCAGTTGATTCAACCATAGACACAGTAGCGATAATACACATCATAATGATTGATGACAACTCAAACTTAGGTACCCCGAAGTAGAATGGCGTTGGCACGTGAACAATAGGTGCCGCAGCTACTGGTGAGAAGTCAACCAAGCCCATGCTTGCTGCGATAGCAGTACCGACAATCAACCCAATCAAGATTGAGATGGATTTGATAAATCCTTTAGTGAAAATATTAACTACAAGGATGATAAGAACAGTAATAGCAGCAAGGAAGAGGCTTTGACCAGTTGGTTTGTCAACATTGTTCCCCATATTTCCGATAGCGACAGGGATGAGGGTCAAACCAATAGTCGTGATGACTGATCCTGTAACGATAGAAGGGAAGAGATTGGCCACTTTTGAAAAGACGCCAGAAACGAGGATAACATAAATCCCTGAAACGATAAGGGCACCAAACATAGCACCGCTACCGTGTTTCTCACCAATCATAATGAGTGGTGCCACTGACTGGAAGGCAACCCCAAGAACAACTGGAAGACCGATACCGAAGTATTTATTAAGTTGAAGTTGGAGGAAGGTTGCTACACCACACATGAAAATGTCGGTTGAAATCAAGTAGGTTAATTCATGAGCTGAATACCCCAAGGCTCCAGCAATCATGATTGGCACCAGGATTGATCCCGAGTACATGGCAAGTAGGTGTTGCAGTCCTAGGACCGCTGCCTGCGAGTGTTTCTCTTTATTTTGCATTAGATGTCTGCCTCCTTAAATACGACCTGACCATTTTCAAAACGATCCAAACGAGCAAGTGAAACGACTGGATAGCCAGCTTCTTCCAGGAGGGCACGACCATCTTGGAAAGATTTCTCAATAACGATACCAACCGCTTCGACGTGTGCACCAGCTTCTTCGATGATTTGAATCAAGCCTTTGGCAGCTTGGCCGTTAGCTAGGAAGTCATCAACGATGAGGACCTTATCTTCAGGAGTGAGGAACTTGCTTGCGATAGAGACAGTACTAGTCACCTGCTTAGTGAAGGAGTAAACCTCAGCGGTGAGGATCCCTTCATTCATGGTGATATTTTTAGCCTTCTTCGCAAAAATCATAGGGACATCCAAGGCCTCAGCAGCATAGAGGGCTGGAGCAATACCAGATGCCTCGATAGTCACCACCTTGGTGATGCCTGCATCCTTGAACTTTTCAGCAAAGACCTTTCCAATCTCACGCATGAGGTCAAAGTCCACTTGGTGAGTGAGGAAAGAGTCAACTTTGAGGATGTTCTCCCCAAGGACATTCCCATCTTTGAGAATGCGGTCTTCCAGTAATTTCATATTACCTCCTATAAAAAATATAACTAAAGTGTATTTTGATTCTCCCAGATTCTATTAAGACTCTGACAAAGATCAAAACCATCGAATAACAGAAAAAGGCTTGCAAAGCAAGCCTTTAAAATCATAAAAAGACGGTAAAATCTTATTATGACTTTATGACTTACTCATTGTTAGGTGTTACGGCACCTTGTAGAAACGTCACGCCAATTCGTGACATAAATAAGTAATGTTCTCATTATTCGATGAAGCTGTCGTTGGTTGATGATAAACCAACATCAACTCTATTATAATACTATATTTTCTTTGAAGACTCAAAGGATTTTTCCTATGAAAACGCACTATTTTAAAAGTTGGAAAATTCAATCTAACATTATTGTAAGATTTGCTGAGAATGGTCGTTTCTTAAAGCATTTCTGTTATAATAGTGGGAAATGAAAGAGGTAGAGTTATGCATAAGATTTTATTAGTTGAGGACGATGAGGTTATCCGTCAACAAGTCAAAAAAATGCTAGAACAGTGGGGTTACGAAGTTGTTCTTGTTGAAGATTTCATGGAAGTATTATCTATTTTTGTAAAAGTAGAGCCCCACTTGGTTCTTATGGACATTGGTTTACCTCTATTTAATGGTTATCATTGGTGTCAGGAAATTCGTAAGGTCTCCAAGGTGCCTATTATGTTTTTATCTTCTAGAGATCAGGCCATGGATATTGTTATGGCAATCAATATGGGTGGGGACGACTTTGTGACTAAACCTTTTGACCAAAATGTCCTCCTAGCAAAAATTCAAGGTCTTTTGCGTCGTTCTTATGAGTTTGGTAAGGATCAGAGTCTCTTGGAATATATGGGTGTGATTCTGAACCTTAAGGCCATGGATTTAGTTTATCAGGGAGAGGTCGTTTCTTTGACAAAGAACGAGTTTCAGATTTTACAAGTTCTCTTCGACCATGCTGGTGATATCGTTAGTCGGGAAGACCTGATGAAGGAGCTTTGGAATAGTGACTTCTTTATTGATGACAATACCCTGTCAGTTAATGTAGCTCGTTTACGTAAGAAGTTAGAGGCAGTGGGTTTGAAGGATTTTATTGAAACCAAGAAAGGTGTTGGCTACGGGTTGCGTCATGATGGGTAAGTGTCAATTTATCAAATACCATATTAGGTCTCGTCTGATTTTCTATCTTTTGTTCGCCTTTAATGGAATCATATTGGTCTTGTTTGCTTTTTTATTTGAAGAGGTGGCAGATATTCTTTATTACGCCTTGACCATAATGACCTTTGTGACTATCATCATGGTTATTTGGGACTTGGTTCGCTCCTATCACTCTTATAACTTAGCCTTTCTCTATGAGGAAATCACACCATCAAGTCCTTTAGAATTTTACCTGGCCCAAGCTTTGGAAAGTGCTAGGGAGAGCCAGATGTCTCAGACTGAGGAGGAGCGCAAGCGCTATACAGATTTGATGGACTACTATACCCTTTGGGTGCACCAAATCAAGACGCCAATAGCAGCTAGTCAATTATTGCTTCAGGATGTTACGGATAGTAAAACGAGGGCTCTCTTGGAGCAAGAGGTATTCAAGATTGATTCTTATACCAATTTGGTCTTGCAGTATTTGCGTTTAGAGAATTTTCATGATGATTTGCAGTTGAGGCAGGTTACATTAGAACCCTTGGTTAAAGAAGTTGTTAGAAAACATAGTCTTTTCTTTATTCAAAAAGGATTGACTATTAATCTACATGACTTAGATGTTAAGGTCGTTTCAGATGAAAAATGGCTCTTGGTTATCATAGAGCAGGTCTTGTCAAATAGTTTGAAGTACACAAAAAGTGGTGGTATTGACATTTACTTCAAAGATAACGGGCTGCATCTTAAAGATTCTGGGATTGGTATTAAAAATAGTGATATTCTACGGGTTTTTGAGCGTGGCTTTTCAGGTTACAATGGCCGACTGACTCAGCAATCCTCTGGGTTAGGTCTCTATCTTTCTAAGAAAATTGCTGATCAGCTCGGACATGATATTAGTATTAGCTCCCAAGTAGGTCAAGGAACCACAGTCTCCATTCATTTTCAAAAGCAGAAGTTGGCTATTGATTAATAACTTACAAAAGTGTAAGAAATATGACCACAAATGAAAGCAAGGGTTATGGTTGAGACCTTGCTTTTTCTATAAAATGGTATCAGAAGTTAAGTAAGAGGTTCCTAAAATCTCTTCCAAATCTATTAAATAAAGGAGCTTATTATGACATTACTAGATGTTCAACATGTTAAAAAAATCTATAAAACACGTTTCAAAGGAAATCAGGTTGAAGCCCTTAAAGATATCCATTTTACGGTTGATAAAGGTGACTATGTTGCAATCATGGGTGAGTCTGGCTCAGGAAAATCAACCCTGCTCAACATCCTTGCCATGCTTGATAAACCAACAGCAGGGCGTGTCTATCTTAATGGTACGGACACAGCAACCATTAAAAATAAGGATGCTTCCAGTTTTCGTCGTGAAAAATTAGGGTTTGTTTTCCAAGATTTCAACCTTTTGGATACCCTATCTGTTAAAGATAATATCTTGCTACCTTTGGTCCTTTCTCGACGTCCACTTAATCAAATGCTGACACAAGTAGAAGCTATAAGTCGTCAATTGGGAATTCATCCCTTGCTAGAGAAGTACCCTTATGAAATTTCAGGTGGACAAAAGCAAAGGGTTGCGGTTGCGCGTGCAATCATTACTCAACCAGAAATCCTCTTAGCAGACGAGCCAACAGGTGCTCTGGATTCCAAATCTTCAGCAGCTCTCTTGGATGTCTTTGATGCGATCAATGCCAGTGGTCAGACCATTCTTATGGTAACTCACTCGACAGCGGCCGCCAGTCGTGCACAGCGTGTTTTGTTTATCAAGGATGGTATTCTTTATAATCAAATCTTCAAAGGTGATAAGTCTGAACATCAAATGTTCCAAGAAATTTCCGATACACTTACAGTAATGGCAAGTGAGGTGAACTAATATGTTTCTTCTGACCAATAGACTGGCTTTGTCCAATCTCATAAAAAATCGTAAGCTTTATTATCCATATGCTTTAGCAACTATTCTGGCTATTGCCATTACCTATATTTTTACATCTTTAACGCTTAATCCACATCTGGATAACTTAACTGGGGCAGATTCTATCAAGGCGGTTTTGGGTATGGGACTTGGAATTGTCGCCCTCTCTTCTGGGATTATTGTTCTCTATGCCAACAGCTTTGTTATGAAAAATCGTTCAAAGGAGCTTGGTCTCTATAGTGTACTAGGCTTAGAGAAGCGTCACCTCTTTAGTATGATTCTAAAAGAAACAGTGATTCTGGGTTTTGTGACTCTGCTTCTAGGTATTGGTGTGGGGGCACTATTCGATAAACTCATTTATGCTTTTCTTCAAAGGCTTATCGGTGAAAGTACTGGTTTAGTTTCGACCTTTCAAGTAGTGACAATTCCTATTGTTCTTGTCATCTTTATTTGTATTTTTAGTTTGTTGATTTTGGTAAATGGTTTCCGATTGCTACGACTTAATCCTTTACAATTAACCAAAGATGGCCTTAAGGGTGAAAAAAAGGGACGTTTCCTAGTTATTCAGACCTTTTTGGGACTCGGGGCTATGGGGTATGGTTACTACCTTGCTCTCTCTGTTAAGGATCCAGTAATGGCTATTATGAGTTTTTTCTTGGCTGTTTTACTAGTTATTCTAGGAACTTATCTTCTCTTTAATGCCGGGACAACAGTCGTTCTGCAACTCTTGAAAAAGAAGAAAAACTACTATTACAAGCCTAATAATATGATTTCCATTTCCAACCTTGTCTTTCGGATGAAAAAAAATGCAGTTGGTCTGGCGACTATTGCTATCCTCTCTAGCATGGTTTTGGTGACGCTTGTAGGTGCTGCAAGTATCTATGCTGGTAAAAAAGACTATCTAGCGAGTGTTGCTCCACATGATTACTCAGTTACAGGGTCGAATGTAGATTTAACAAGCACACAGAAGATTATGGATGATTTCTTAGCACAGTCGGGAAATCAGGTAAATGAAAAAGCAGAAGTAACTTACCTCTACTTTGGTATCAAAGAACAAGAAAAAAATAAGCTAACCATCTTTCCTGAGAATGAAAGAAAAGTTCTGCCAAAATCAATTTTTCTTGTCTTCTCACAAGCTACTTATAAACAATTGACAGGTAAAGACCTAAATTTGGCTTCAAACCAAGTTGGCTTGTACAGTAAAAGTAAAACGTTGAAAGGTCAAAAGAATTTGTCTTTCAATGGTCAAAACTACCAGATTCAGGATGACCTTAATGACTTTATTAAGGGAAAAGTACCCAATATCTTTACAATCATAGTTTCTGATTATAACTACCTTGTCGTTCCTGATATGGATGTTTTTAAAGAAAGTATCAAAGGAACAGCAACCACTCAAGCTACCTATATTGGTGTTAACGTCAAGGCCCCTACACATGATGCCAAGAAAAATTCAGATTTGCTAGACCAAATGACAGATAAAGAAACACAACAGTTAGCTGGACAAACTACTGGTGTCTCTCAGTCTTACCTCACTGCTAATAGCCAATATGATACAGAAGGGATGCTAAATGGCTTTGTTGGTGGAACCTTATTTATTGGTATCTTTTTATCCATCATCTTCATGCTTGGCACAGTTCTTGTGATTTACTATAAACAGATTTCTGAAGGTTATGAGGATCGTGAGCGTTTTGTTATTCTTCAAAAGATTGGGTTGGACGACCTTCAAGTCAAGCAAACCATTCGTAAGCAAGTACTTACCGTCTTTTTCCTCCCTTTGATTTTTGCCTTTATTCATTTGGCCTTTGCCTATCATATGCTCAGTTTGATTGTGCGTATTATTGGGGTTTTCAACCCAAGTCTTATGTTAGTGGTCACAATCATTGTTTGTGGGGTATTCTTCCTAGCCTATGTCTTGGTTTTTGCCCTTACTTCACGTTCCTATCGTAGAATCGTATCAATGTAACTGACCTAGAGTCTAGCTTCAAACTAGGCTCTATTTTTTTATGCTATAATAGATGACAGAATTATAAATCATCGGAGAAAACACATGTCACAGACTATTGATGTCAAACGTTATGAGGAATTGGCACGTCAAAAGCAGGGGGAGCACCGTAAATTTCTAGCACAACTCAAGAAGAAAGCCCCTAAAAATTTAGATAAGATTGTTCAGCAGGTACACAATGAAGTCTTTCAGGAGATTGATTGTGTCCAGTGTGCCAATTGTTGTAAGACACTAGGCCCAGACTTCACAGAGCAGGACATTACTCGTATTGCCAAGCATTTTCGCATGAAGTTACCTGCTTTCGAGGAGATGTACTTGCAAGTAGATGAGGATGGCGATAAGGTCTTCAAGTCCATGCCTTGTCCATTTTTGGGGCCTGATAATCTCTGTGACATCTATGATGTCCGCCCCAAGGCCTGTGCAGCCTTTCCTCACACAGACCGTAAGAAAATCTATCAGATCAATCATCTGACTATTAAAAATACGCTTTTCTGTCCAGCAGCCTACCTTTTTGTGGAAAAACTCAAGGATAGGATTTAGAAAGGAACTGTTATGAGACGCTTTAATGCAGGTGTTATCACCCTACTTATCATTGCTGCCTATTTTATCGCGACAGCCTTTATTCCAGATTTGTATTTGGCCTTTAATTATAAGTTGATTTTGGCCTTGCTTTTTGTGCTTTTGAGCTGGCAATCTAAGGGGAAATTTCTCTTTTTCTTGGGGATAGCTTTTCTGTCGACCTATATCCATGACCTCTTTAGATTGGACTATTCGGAATGGACCCTCTTTGTAGGGATTCTTATCTTGGGAATTGCGGTGGACCGTTTGAGCAAGCCAAGTTATAAGAAGAACTTCTCTTACAAGGTGTCTAAAGAACATGAGCGAGAGATTTTTGCTAAGACCTTATTTTCAGAGTCTGTTCAGGTGGTGACTTCTCAAAATCTCGAAACTGTCTATGCCAATGCCGATTTTGGACGTTTGACTTTAGATTTGCGTCAGGCTCAGTTTATGACGGACCGACCTCAGATTGTGGTTCAGGCCAATTTTTCTCAGGTTATTATTCGAGTGCCTAAGGATTGGCAAGTGGATACACACGGGCTTCATACAAGTCTAGCAGGAGTGAAAAGCTATGATAGTCTAGGAGAACGAGAGTTGTCAAGTACTACAGTAGCTCTAACAGGATCAGTATCCTTTGGACAAGTAACTGTCAAACATTGAAAATGATGAAAGAGCGAAAGCTCTTTTTTTCTTGCAATTCCTTCTTATATATTATTGAATACGCTTACAAATAGTGCTATACTGATAGTGAAAATAATTGGAAAATTGCAATCATTTTTTAGAAAGGAGTCTCCTTATGAAACGGTTTAATCTTCGAACCTTCTTGTTGCTTTTACTAGCAGCTTGTTTTATCGCTAGTGCCTTTATTCCAGATTTTTGGATTATGGTTAATTATAATCTGGTTTTCTTCGCGGCCTTCTTTAGTTTTGGTATCTTGAATAAGCGACCTCTCCTCATTTTTCTTGGTTTGGCCTTCTTATCGCCCTATGTTCATGACTTGTTAAACCTCGATTTTGCACAGTGGAATCTCTTTAGCGGTATCTTTCTCATTGGTTTGGCTTTAGAGTTGCTCTATGGCCGTAGTCAAAAGAAGGGTCTCACTAAAGACTATAAGGTCAATAAGAACGACCAAGAAGGACCACATATTTCTGTTAAGACATATATGGCTGAGGATAGGTATCGCATCTATTCTCAAGAAGTCGAAACGGTTGATATGAATATGGCTTTCGGTGAGCTGTGGCTGGATTTGAGTCAAGCCAGCTTTGCATCAAGTCAGGTAGCAGTTCATCTTGATGCTAAGTTTGGTGAAGTTCATATTCGACTTCCTCATGCTTGTGTCATGGACACCACTGGAATCTCACATCCCCTATCATCTGTAAAGGTGGATCGTTTTGAATCTGATTTAGAGCAAGTTGAAACAAGGCTTCATCTGAGCGGAAGTCTCTTCTGTACGGAGTTGGAAGTGGAGTATTAAGGGAGTCCAATGATATCAGCTCTATTGTCAATTAGCATGGTTCCTATACAAAAGAAAGGAAATCACAGGTATGAGTGAAACGGTTATTCAAGTCACATCCCTTGGAAAACGCATCAAGGGAAAGACCATTTTAGAGGATATTAGTTTTGAGATAAATCAGGGAGATTGTGTCGCCTTGATTGGACCTAATGGGGCGGGTAAGACTGTCTTGATGTCTTGTATTCTTGGAGATAAAAAGCCCAGCAGTGGTCAGGTCCTCATTGATGGTAAGGCAGGTAAGGCCAAAAATAAAATTGCGGTTCTCCTTCAGGAAAATACCATTCCAAATAGTTTGAAAGTGGAAGAGCTGATTGCCTTCTTCCAATCTATTTCTGATAATCCCTTGACCAATCAAGAGGTTCAGGAACTCCTGCAATTTAAGGAAGACCAGTACCAGCAGTTTGCGGACAAACTCTCAGGTGGGCAAAGACGTCTTCTGGCTTTTGTCCTTTGTTTGATTGATAAACCTAAAATCCTCTTTTTGGACGAACCGACAGCGGGTATGGATACCTCGACTCGTCAGCGTTTCTGGGAGATTGTCAATGACTTGAAAAAAGCTGGGACAACTATCCTCTATTCCTCTCACTATATCGAAGAAGTGGAGCATACAGCTGACCGTATCTTAGTCCTCCATCAAGGGAAACTTATCAGAGATACCACGCCATACGCTATGCGACACGAAGAGAAAGAGAAGCAGGTCACTCTGCCAAGTAGCTTTGTTAGCATTGTTCACGGACTGCCGGACATCTATGAGATTACTGAGAAGAGAGATGTCATTAGCTTCATGACCAAAGATATCGAAAAGGTATGGCAAAGTCTTGAAAATTCGGGTTGTAGAATTTCTGATATTGAAATTCAAAATAAAACACTCTTGGATAGCCTATTTGATTCAACAAGGGAGGACAAGGCATGAAAGCATTACTAAAAATTGAATGGATAAAAACGTGGCGAAGCTGGCCAGTCTTTATCATGGGAATCGGGATACCCGTCGGATTTTTCCTCCTTTTTTCAAGTATTTTCTCAGCGCCTACTCCAGAAGCCCAAAAAGAGTTTTTGCTATCTTATATGTTAACCATGACTGGCTTTTCTATGTCTAGTTTTGGTTTGTTCACCTTTCCCTATATGTTACAAGAGGATCGAATTGAACACTGGTTGACCTATATCGAGCACTCAAAGGTTAGTATCGCAGCTTATTATCTTTCTAAAATTTTTCGTGTGCTTCTAAACTTTATGGTTGCTATCATTGTGACCTTTTGTGTAGGTGCCTTTTTCCGAGATGTAGAGATGCCATTCTTTAGATGGCTAGGATCAGGTGCTCTTTTACTCTTGTCCGGTCTCCTCTTTCTAGCTTTTGGTTTACTTATCGCTCAGATTAAATCTCAACAAATCATGTCTCTTGTAGCTAATATTATTTACCTTGTCTTGCCTATAGTGAGTGGTTCATGGGTTCCTATTTCCATGTTCCCTAAGTGGGTTCAGAGTATCTCTGAGTGGACACCTGTCTATCATGTCAATGAATTGGTCGTTAATTTTGCTATCAATGGGAAATTTTCATGGAAATCACTTTTGTTTATTTTGGCTTATACGGCAGTATCAATAGTGCTTGCACTCTTTATCAAGTCTCATAGAGAAAGTGATCGAGGTTAAGGGAGAAATAATGGATATTTGGCAGAAGATGTTTGAAAAGTCAAAAGCTTTGTATCAGCCACAGGAAGTCTCAGACTTTGTCTATGCTAGGCACGTTGTGGCTGCTGTTGAGGCTGAAGATGGGCAAATTTTCACAGGCTTTTGTATGGAAGGGACGTGTGGTGTTTTCCATCTATGTGCCGAAAGGACTGCCCTTTTCAATATGTATCAAGAAACTGGTCAGACTAAGGTCAAGCGTATTATCGCTTTTCGTGACAAACCACCTCATGGAGGACCGTCTGGCATGCCTTGTGGAGCTTGTCGAGAATTTCTAATGGAACTCCATCCTGACAATCGTAACTTGGAGTTTATGGTTGACTACGACACACGTCAAACCATTACTTTGGGCGGCCTTTAACTATGCCCTTCCTACAACTAGTAGTTGGGTTATTCCCAATACGGCTTATCTACTTGGTTTGATTCTCTTTGGCATGGGGCTTACTTTGACCACTGAAGATTTTAAACGTATTGCTAAGCGTCCAATTCCAGTTGTTCTTGGGACTGTTGCCCACTATGTCATCATGCCTGGTTTGGCTTGGTTGCTTTGTATGATTTTCCATTTGAAAGGTGCGACAGCAGCAGGGGTTATCCTTGTTGGGTCTTGTCCAAGTGGGACTTCATCTAGTGTCATGGCCTTCCTTTCAGGTGGGGATGTTGCCTTGGATGTCTCTATTGAAACCCTCTCAACTCTCTTGGCACCACTCATGATTCCAACTCTCTTGTCATTCTTGGCTGGTCAGTACGTGAGCGTCCCTGCTCAAAGCCTCTTCCTTAGTACCTTGCGTATCGTGGTTGTTCCTATCATTTTGGGTGTGCTTGTTCACTCAATCTTTGGTAAGAAAATTGATGCCATCATCAAAATCATGCCTTTGATTTCTCAAGCTGCCATCCTCTTGATCGTTGGAGCAGTTGTTTCTGCCAACCATGCCAATATTTTCACAGCAGCGACAGCCCTTGTCATTCCAGTCGTTATGCTCCATAACCTTTGTGGTTATGCCCTTGGTTTTGGATTTTCAAAAATCCTTGGTTTGGAAGAACCACAACAAAAAGCCATTATCTTCGAAGTGGGGATGCAAGACTCAAGTCTTGGAGCAACCCTTGCCATGAAATATTTCGTACCACAAGCTGCGATTCCATCGACTATCTTTAGTATTTGGCACAATATCTCAGGTTCCATCCTCTCATCATGGTGGAAGAACCATTCAAAAAATAATTAATAATATAATGAAAAGCTGACCTTGGGTCGGCTTTTATTTTTTAATAAAGAATCTTTTTCGAGACTTTCCTTAGGTGATGACGGACGTCAGCGAACTTCAAAGAAGTTCCATGCCTAAGTTTCGAGTCTAAGGTCTCGAAACTTCCGAACCCCTGAAGTTTAAGTTCTTCAGGGGTTTTTATCACAGTGAAAAGTCTCAGTTATACTCACTTCGTTCTCAAAGAGAATCATCTGTCATTCTTTGCTTACTTTCTTAGTTCATGGCACATTTGAAATAGTTTACTTACTTCTTGAAAAGGACATTTTTGACTATGTTATAATGGAAGGACAAAAGCAGTTTAGGAGAATGTTATGGCAACAATTGGTATTGATTTGGGGACGACTAATAGTCTAGCGGTTACCTATCGTGAAGGTGAGGTTGAGCTGATTCCAAATGGTTTTGGCGAATATTTGACGCCTAGCGTGGTCCATGTGTCTGACGATGTCTTGACGGTTGGAAAAATTGCGAAGGAACGCTTAGTGACTGATCCTGAAAATACGGCTCAACTCTTTAAGCGTTCAATGGGAACCAATGAAATCTTTTACCTTGATAGAGAAGCTTTCTCGGCAACTGATTTGTCAACTTTGGTGGTTAAACAATTAGTAGCTGATGCGGAGAGTTACTTAGGTGAAAAAGTAGATGAGGTGCTCATTAGTGTGCCGGCTTATTTTAACGAGAAACAACGTTCAGCGACCAAGGCTATCGGACAACGATTGGGTATTAAAGTGGAACGATTGATTAACGAGCCTTCTGCGGCAGCCATTTCTTGTCACAAGATTGGCAAGGACGAGTCTTTCATCGTCTTCGACTTTGGAGGAGGAACGCTTGATGTTTCTGTGGTTGATTGTTTTGATAATGTGATTTCAATCGTTTCCATTGCAGGTGATAATTTCTTGGGTGGTAGCGACTTTGATAAGGCTATCGCTGAAGATTTTTGTCAGTCTCAAGGGATTGATTTGGAGAAGTTAGACACCAAGCAAAAGTCTAGTCTCCTCTTGTCTTCAGAACGTTGCAAGCTCAAGCTACAAAAGGAAAAATTGGCTGCAGTCTCCTTAACTTACGATGACCAATATTACATGAAACAATATACTCAAGCTGAGCTTAAGTCCATTATTCAACCTGTTCTTGATCGTGTTAAGAAAGTCATTGGTAGAGCGGTGAGTGATAGCGGCTACAGGGCTCATGAGCTAGATGCCTTTATCTTGGTCGGTGGGTCTAGCATGATGCCTTTGGTTCAATCCTATATCACGAATCTTCTCAATCTTCCTATTAAGCGTTTGAAGGATATGGATGAGTTGGTTGCGCGTGGTTTGGGGACTTATTTAGCTGTCAAAGAGCGTCAGGAAAAGGTCAAAGATTTGGTGATTACTGATATTTGTCCTTTCTCATTGGGAATCAGTGCCTATGACTCTGACTTTGATAAAAATATCTTTTCAAAGGTTATTAATAAGTTGTCTGTCCTACCGACCTCAGCCAGCAAATATTATTATGCCAGTCGGGGACAGAAACAATGTCGCTTTATGATTTATCAGGGAGAATCGCTTGATCCTGAGGCAAATCTTTTTTTGGATGAGTTTATTATCGATGTTCCTGGGACTGCGACTAAGACAGAGTTTTTTGAGACCACCTTTACTTACGATATTAATTCCATGCTCTATATAGAGGTTAAACTGGGGTCAACAGGCGAGACTAAAACGTATCGTATCGGTAGTCAAAGTAAAATCGAAGAGGTCGACAAGAGTGAGCACCTTGAGAATATTAAACTTGTCTCTGATCAATTGTCCTTTGAGGCCGACTTTAAAACGCAGTCTGAGCGTGCCTATCGTTTAGTCATGGAGATGCCTTATAAGATGCAACTACATTTTTTGTGGCAGATGGAAGATTTTGAAAAAGGCTATCAGTTGGCTATTAACAATATTAAGAAGCGAAAAGAAATCGTGAAACGCTACCAAGCTTATCTTGATAGCATTGAAAATATCATGTCACTAGATGATTTGGATATTTTCCGTCAAGAAAAAGACGACCATGAGGAGAATGGTGAGCCCTTTGATAGGTCTGATGACCCTAATTTCTGGAGATAGGAGGTGACGCATGAATTTTTGGTCGATTTTGGGCATTCAACCAACCAATAATCTTAAGGATATCAAGAGAGCCTATGCCAAACAGAGTAAGGTCTATCACCCTGAGGATGATCCTGAAAATTTCCAACGCCTGCAAAAGGCTTATCAAGAGGCCCTTGCCTGGCAAAAATCGCATTCTGGAAATGAGGAGAATAGTGCCGTCATAGGATACAAACAGGCCGATGGCAGTGTGGTTGGGATGGTGTCTGCCTCTCAGCTAGAAGCTTCCTTTAAACAAGCTGCAGATAGTAGCAAGTCTGGTCAAGGGCAAGAAAGTTTTGATGAACTTGAGCTTACGGATTATGCGACTGGAAAAGTCGACGATGAGCAAGTGACTGAATATGAGGTTCAGCAGGTGGATGCTGAAGAAGAACAGGAGCAACTGGATGAGTTAGCCTTATCAGATATTTATGAAACGTTCAATCACAGTGAGCCTCATCAAAGTAATCTCAATGATTCTGTCTTAAGAGAAGATTTATCTATCGAAAAGCAGGATAGTTTTCTTCAGACTGTTGAACTATATTTCCTATATAATACTCTGACTATTTCTAAACTCAAAGATTATATGAGTGAGTGTGCTGCTTTGGGCTGGTTGGAGGATCAGGATTTTTCTTACCGCTTCACCAAGACTATTGGCACCATACTTGAAAGAGGTGGCCTAAGTTATGAGACCTTGGAAGGAATTGAAAGTCTAGCCAAGGAATATAACTTCGCATTATTGGAAGCCTACCTTTGTGACCTCTTGGATATGAGACACAAAAAGACCGCTTGGCAAGGACCTCCTCTTCGTCCAATGACAGAAGTGACAGAGCCCACACGGACAGGTGGAGGGGTGATTGTCTTATCCTTTCTAGTAATGGTATGTGGTATTTTATTCCTCGCCAATGGATTTTTCACACGAGCAATGGTCCAGTCACAGCCTAAGAAGATTCAAGTTATTTCGGGCCTTACAGGAAATGAACTGGTCTCACAGGGAACGGTAGATAAGGCAGCTTCAGCCATATCTGATTTGGCTAAAAAATCAGATAAGCCTATTTCTGATACAAAGAAAGTGGTCTATGACCAAGCTAGTTCAACCTTTGTGATTGAGGACAGCTCGACAGGACAGCATCAAGAACTACCGGGGGTGACAGAGGTCTATGTCCTGCCAGTTTATGAAAATGGTCAAGTAGACAAGGGGTTAGCCACAAGTAACGACGGTAGCAATTGGGAACTCAGAGATACTGATGGCCAAGTTCGTGGTCCAATTACTTTATCAGTTGCCATGTCATCAGATATTGCTATCAAAAGTGAAAATGGTAGCTACACTACGGTAGAAAAGGAGTAGAGACATGAAAGATTTTATTTTGAGAAATATTGAAAGAGTCTTCTCTCTCCTCCTTACAGGTATTTTTCTAGCCCTGCTGTATTTTGGAAATGAGAAAGGTTTGCATCTCTGGTTTGACAGTGGCCGTGAGAGTGGTAATCTGGGCTTGGTGACAGGAGTATTTATCTTTTTCGTACTTGCTCTTTCTGCTGGTGTTTGGATACTAACGGATAAATTTCTTCTCTTTATTTTAACCAAGATGGGCTATTATAGCGAAGACTGGTCTAAGGTTGTAGGTGTCATCATTGGAAAGAGAATTGCTAAGGCACTAAGAACGAGTACCAATCATTTCCTAGTCGTTAAAGTTGGTGAGGCAAAACGTAACTTCTTCGTTAGTCGAGATGACTTCTATACCCTTGAAAAAGGTGATAGCCTTTGGCTACGGAAAGTCAGAGTGCATTATAAAGGACGTGTCGTTCGCACTTATTACGAACTTGCTGAGAGATATTAGACTATAGAAAGCTGACCTTTGGTCGGCTTTTTATAATGACTAAAAGTTACAAAAAAACTTAGGAGAGGACCTAAGTTTTGTTAATAAGATTATTTATCTATGTTTAAGAGTCTTTCAATCTCTTGATAAAGTATTTCTGTAGGTTGATAGGCTTTGCTTATCTGAGTTAGAGAATGTAATTTAGACCAATCTTTTTGAGAAATTAATGCTTGGAATAAATCTAAGACTTCAGACTCTGTTTTTTTTCGAGAGACAAGTCCTACCTGGGCTAACTCAGCTCGTAAGGCGTTATCAAACTGATCAAAATCTTGAGGAAGAATAAGGCTAGGAATACCTTGTTCGATACATCCCATTAGAATACCTGAACCAGCGTGATGTATCGCAAAGTCCATTTTATCTAGAATGTCTGTGTAGGGCAGATAATCAAAAAGTAAAAGATTGTTATTTAGATGATGTGGCGGATTTTGCAAACCACTTGGGTTACCTAGTGTGACATAAAAATGATAGTCAGGATATTCTTGACTTAGTATTTTGGCCAATTTCACCATTCTTTCTTTTTCCCATTTTAAATGGGTACCACAAGTCACTAACACACGTTTTTGAGAGGTCGTGAAATACTGTTCTTGTTCCTTGGGTAGTTTGTCAAAAGAAAGGCAGCGATAACCAATCCACTTAAGATGGGATGGAAAATCATCTCTAAACTCCAACTCTTTTATTCCCAGAGCCAGAATTGAATAAGGAGAATAGATGGTTTCTGTACCATCCTCTCTATAAAGTTTGAAATCTTGTAAATTTTTAAGATTTCTTTTAACAAGTGCAAAGCCAATTCTTTTTGCCATGCGAATAATCTGTCTACCCAGTGCATCTCTACATTTGTAGAGGATTCCCTGATGGGGTTTCCAACCTCCTAAATAAGCAGGAGTAGTTGTGCGACTCTCAATAGCTACTGGACTTGGGAGGGTCGTAATCCAGGGAATTCCCAAACGGTCTGCTAAAATACCAGCAGGAGCTGCAATGAAATCTGCAATAATCAAATCTGGTTTTCCATCGGACTCCCAAATTCGCTTGATTTCGTCTATAACTTCTGGAATTAGTTTGCTATTTGCGATTAATTGTTGGTACATAATATGTGGTTTTGCTTGCTTTGAGGTATTGGCGATATCTTCCATCACTGTCGGACGATCTGGAAATAAGGCAACACAGTCAAAGCCAATTTTTTCAACTAATTTCTTCTTTTGATAACCTGTAATGACACGAATTTGAAAACGAGGGTCTTCTAACAAGGGTTTCACCAGTGTCAAGGTCGGAAATAAATGACCACTAAATGGAACGCTTATCACATCGATTTTTATCACTTTGTCTAATCCAGTCATAGATGATTCCTTTCACATCTTCTTTATATTCATAGCTATAATGATCCGTATCCACTAGGATATCCGCTTGGTGGGAATCCAAGAATTGAGAATATGGATCTTTTTTTCCTTTAATCACCAATACCTCTAGCTTTTTGTTGTCTAAGAGTTTTTGGGAGACAGGTCCAAGTGCAATTATGCGAAATCTTGGAAGGGATATCTCGTTATCCAAATGATTCAACCATTGGGTAAGCATATTGACCCCTGAACTCTTACAGACAACAATCACTTCCTTAGTTTCTAACAAGGGAGACATGTGTAGTTGTAAAAGTTTTTGAAAACAAGGGTTCAAAACTGTATGCCAGTAGTAGACAATGTTTGATAAAGAAGCCGATAAAAGTGATACTTGAGGAGACTTCATATGATCAAATCTTTGATTGAAAGGAAAATTACTGGCTACTACTGAATAATCAGATGGACAAATAGCATGGAGGAGGTCAAGTTGCACAGCTGTCAGTCCAGCACAAGTGTAATCACTGCTCCCACTAAGAAAGAGGACTAAGCAATCAGATGTCAACAATGTCTGATCAAGAGATAAATCAGACAAACGATCTAGATACGACTTTATCTTACTCATAACGAATCTTCCCATCCGTCACACGTATCTTTCGACCCCGCCAGTTTATCACAGGAGGAGTCAATAGGACATAAAGAAATAACCATGGAAGCAAGAAATCATTAAGTACTTCGTATAGGACTTCGTCCAAGTGTAGTTGATTCATTAGTATGCTTTGTCTATAAAGGAGCATCCAGATTGCCTTAATCAGTAGTAGAACCAGAGCTACAAGTAGATAAGGCCAACCTAAAAAAAGAGTCAAAAGTATGATTGGAAGAGGCAGAAAACTTGTTAAGCCAATGAGGGTAAAGACCTTGAAGTCCAGGTGTTTTTTTAAATAGATGGAACTAAAGAGAAGCCAACGCTTCATCTGGAGCAAATACTGCGTGGCACTCTTGATGGTCGTACGGACATTACAGGTAACTCGCGTTTGAACAATGGATACCCCTTTACTACTTAGAAAATCAGCCACTGCCAAATCATCACAAAGATAATCTTTGATAGCTGTAAAGAGATCTTGGTCTTTTACAAGATTTACTGGTAGGATATAAAACATTCCATTGATAGAGTGATTGGCTTCAACTTGTGCCATTGTGAAATAGGTGATTAAGGAATTGCCATTGACGAATGCTGCTACCAGCTTGGACCAGAAATTGCTTCTCTCTTGGTTATAGGGTATCCCAGTCAAAATGACTTCTTGACCCAGATAGGCAGTCAGTTCCCCCATTTTAGAAAAATCAATTACACTATCATCGTCCAAAACAATGAGGTAAGGTCGGGTCAGATCCTCTACAACTTGCTCAATCTTATAACTCTTTGGATTAATCCCCTGAGGGACATCTTCAATAAGAAAGATTCGTATACGCTGAGAAAATAACTCATCTTGGCAAATTTTGTTTGCTACACGCTGAGCTTCTGTGTCAGACTGGTCAATTAACCAGTAAAATTCTACTGTTTTTGTTTGCTGCAGATTGGCTCGTAAATCACTCTCCAAGCGAGGGTCACCGGAGAGAATTGGTTGGACCACTGTAAATAGATTTTCTGGGAAGTCAGTAACATCAGATTTGCCTTTTTTGTAATAGATTAGTGACAGTAGCCATCGAACGAGGAAGAGAAGGAGATAGGCGACTGCTATAATTATAAAAATTAGTTTCATATGTTAAGTCCCTTTCGTAAATATCTAGAAATGAAATGTATAATCCATTTTTGAGGGAGTAGCTTTCCTAGATAAATCAACAATCGATAGCGAAGACCAACAACAGCATAGGGAGTCCCCTGTTCAAATAATCGATACAACTGACGTGCTACTCTATCAGGCTTCATCTGAAAACGACTACCTCCTAGAGCATCAACGAGTTTTTGAGAGAAAATGGGGGTTTGGACTGGTCCAAGAAGGTAAAGCGAAATTCGGACCTGAGAATCTGCATTTATTAGCTCCTCATGGAGGGCTAGAACGTAAGTTTGCAGAGCAGCCTTACTGGCACTATATGCCGCTAAATAGGGATGGGGAAAAAGAGCTGCCAGTGAAGAAAGTTGGACTAGCCGGATTTTCCGATTTTTCTGCACTAGCAATTTCATTAGCTGGACTGGAGCATGGTAGTTCACCTGCCAGAGCTCTTGTTCCTTTTCTGTGGCTAAATCACTCCCTATGGAGAAAGTAGCTAGTCCTGCACAATTGACCAGAAGGTCTGCATCTAATACCTTTCCAAAATTCTCCAGTGCTTCCTTATCACACAGATTTAAAACCTTGATTGAAAGTTGAGCCTTGCTTCCAGCTAATTCTTTTTGCAGTTGGGATAATTTGTCTGGATTTTGGCCAACTAGAACCAGAAAATCAAGATGTTTTGCCAGTTCAGTCGCTAGGTGACGTCCAATTCCTCCTGTAGCTCCTAAAATAATTGCCTTGCTATATGAGTCTGTTGTTTGCATAACTCTAGTTTATCAGATTTTACTGAGACAGAAAACTACTTCTCAATTCCTATGTAAAGAACATTTGTTATGATGGAAGTGAGTTAGGAGATTCTAAAAAGAATATTGAAAAGTTTTGTGATAAAGTATTTGTGGCAAGCTTTGATTGATTAATGGATAAAAAATCTTACTTAAAAAGTGTATCTATTCAGAGAAAATGATTTTAGGTAGTATTTGATTTTGAGTAGTTCTTTCAAAAAAAATTTGCTATGCTAGTGTTATGGGAAAACTAAAAATTGATGTGGTTATCGTCCCATTAAGTGGGCACCTTTATCCAACCATGAATCTGCTAATGCCTTTATTAAAAAATCCTCGCTATGATATTCGTTTATTCACAGGACAACAGAAACGTGCAGTAGCTGAGGCAGCAGGCTTTAAGGTTGTTACTATTCTTGAAGGTCATGAAATGGACTTTGAAAGGGTGGCTAATAATAAGGAGCAATTGGGCCTTTTTTCTGCTTATCGTCAGCTATCAGCTGGTCTTGATATTATTAATCTTGTTTCCGATCAATTACTAGCGGAATGGGAAGTAAACCGACCTGATTTAGTTATTGCCGATTATGTCAGCTTGTCGGGTGGACTTGTTGCAGAGCAAATGGGGATTCCGTGGATAACGACAATGGCTACACAATTTGCTATTGAAACGACGGATGGTCCTCCTTGTTTCTTCGGAGGAATGGGAAGTCCGAAGAATCGCAATCAATTGATTCAACAATGGCTAGGCAGAAAAATGACACGTTTTTTGAAGTACTCCGCCGCTTTTTTATTACGAAATCGATTAAAACGCTATGGTTTTAAGATGTACGACCAAAATGGACAAGAGAGCATCTATTCACCGTATTCTATTTTAGGAATAGGTATGAAAGAATTGGAAATCAAAAAAGGATTCCCAGAACATTATCTCTGGGTGGGTCCAACTGGAGGTTCAGTTGAGCGATGTGAGGATTATCCTCTTGATTTGTCGCCTTTTGCAAATCGTAAAATTGTCTTTGTGACTTGTGGTACCCAATTGGACTGGGCAAAGAATAATTTGATATACCAAACGAAGCTGTTAGCTAAGTCTCATCCTGAGTGTCAGTTTTTTGTAACTTTAGGTCTTGGTGGACAAGAATTCCAATGCCAAAAATTAATGGATAATGTTTCAGTGGTTTCTTATCTTCCCTACAATGAATACATTCCCCAGATGGATTATGTTATTCACCATGGTGGTTCAGGTATTTTTTTCCAATGTATTATAAATAACAAGCCAGCCCTAATACTGCCACACGATTATGACCAGTATGACTATGCTATTCGTGGACTTGAGGCAGGTGTAGCTTTGACTGTTAAAAGAGAGGATGATAAGGCAATTGGGAAAGCTTTTGAGGCGTTGTTGGCTAAGAAAGATTGGTCAGAGCTAAAGGCTTTAAGTCATGCTGCCAAGTCATATCATCCTACAGAAGTAGTGGAGGGTGAAATTGCTCGCCTACTGGCAGACAAGGAGAAAAAACGATGAAGAAAGTTTTAGTAACGGGGGCTACAGGTTTCTTAGGCAAATATGTCGTGGAAGAATTGGTTGATCACGGTTATCAAGTCCGAGCTTTCGGTCGTAATCATACAATTGGCCAATCTCTGGTAAATGCCTCTGTGACCTTTGTTCAAGGAAATTTGACAAACCAAGAGGATTTGACCAAAGCTTGTCAGGAAATGGATATGGTCATTCATGCCGGTGCTTTGTCAACTGTCTGGGGTCCTTGGGAAGATTTTTACCAAACGAATGTCTTAGGAACTAAATATGTCCTTGAGGCTTGTCGTGAGGCTAATATCAAGCGCTTAGTATATGTGTCGTCTCCAAGTATTTATGCAGCGCCTAGAGACCAGCTTGGTATCAAAGAAAGCGATGCCCCTCAGGAAAATAGGCTTAACAATTACATTCGAAGTAAATTGGCATCAGAAAAACTATTTAAAGATTATCCTGATGTGTCTAGTGTTATATTGCGACCTCGTGGACTTTTTGGGATTGGAGACACCAGCATTTTGCCACGTGTTCTTAATCTTAGCCAGAAGATCGGTATTCCTTTGATTGGTGATGGTCGTCAACTGATGGATATGACCTGTGTGGAAAATGTTGCTTTGGCTATTCGTCTGGCTTTGGAAACTCCTCAAGCAGCTGGAGAAGTTTATAATATTACCAATGGAGAACCCAGAGTATTTAGAGACTTGATTGAGGAAACCTTGAGAGGTTTGGGCTATCCCATCCGTTATCGCAAAATCCCAGCTCCACTTGTGTCTGCTATTTCAAGTAGTTTGGAGTTTATTTATAAGAATCTAAAGCTCAAAGGAGAGCCAGCCCTAACACGCTATACCTATTATTTGCTACGCTATAGTCAGACTTTGGATATTAGCAAGGCGGAGCGTGACTTGGGCTATCGGCCTAAAATAACGATTTCAGAAGGGATTGAACAATATGTCCAAGATTATCGAAAGCATTGATTATTTTCCTGCGGGATATTGTACAAGCTATACTGGTCTTTTGTTCAAGAAAGTTAAGAATAAAAAAATGACCTTTCCAGCCGGTGTCTTTCTAATCAAACACAGAGATAAAGGCTATCTGCTTTATGATACAGGTTATCACTACGATATTAAGACCAAGCTTCGCTATGGCTTGTATCGTTTGGGAACGCCGGTGCAGATGACAGAAAAGGATCAGATTTCAAGCTTGTTGAAGGCGAGGGGGATTAGACCTGAGGACATTACCTATGTTATGCTTTCCCATCTGCATCCTGATCATTTGGGAGGAGCTGGCTTCTTTCCTAATGCGAGCTTCCTTCTGACTCAGGAGGTTTATGAGGTTTATCAGAAGCCTAAGTTGAAGGATTTGATTTTTAAGGAATTTTTACCAGCCTCTTTTGAGAAACAGGTAACAGTAATCAAGGCTAATCAACAAAACTCAACTTTTCCCTATCGTCCGACCTATGATTTATTTGGAGATGGAAGTATCTTGGTAGCCTCTGTTGATGGCCATGCCAAGGGTCAGGCTTGTCTCTATATTCCAGATTATAATCTTTTTATCGCAGCGGACTTGTGCTGGGGTGTCGATTTGCTACCTTATACGAAACAAATGCACCTCATTCCGTCCTTGGTTCAGGATAATATGTCGGATTATATTAAGGGAACTGAGTTACTAGAGGACATCCTAAAAGATGGGACGGAAGTACTAGTTAGCCATGACCCTGTAGAAAGGATAGAGCGTATCTTGTATGAAAAAAATAACCTTTCTTAAAACCTTTATCCAAACCAGATGGCTTCACAACTTCAAAACGAGAGCAGACCTAGAAGCTTATCAGAAAAAGCAATTATCTAACTATATGGATTTTCTAAAGCGAGAGTCTCCTTATTTCAAAAATGGTGTCCCTACTGACTTTGACCATATGGATAAGACCTTTATGATGGCGCATTTTAATGAGTTAAACACTCAAGGCATCGATCGTGATGAGGCTTTAGTCTTAGCTATTGAGAGTGAAAAGACTCGTGACTTCACCGAACTTAAAGGTGAAGTAGCTGTTGGTTTATCTTCAGGAACATCGGGACATCGTGGCCTCTTCATCACGACTGAGAAAGAGCGAAGCATGTGGGCGGCAGCTATTTTAGCTAAGATGTTGCCCAAGGGTCATCTTTTTGGCCACCGAATTGCCTTTTTCCTGAGAGCAGATAATGAACTCTACCAGACTATCAATACAGCATTGATACGATTAGAATACTTCGATATTTTCAAAAATACAGATGAACATATTGAACGTCTTAATCATTATCAACCGACGATTGTTGTGGCACCAGCTTCCATGTTAATAGAGTTGAGCAAGCGTCTTAAGGCAGGAGACTTGTCTATCTCACCGCAAAAAATTGTCTCTGTAGCAGAAATTTTAGAGGATAGTGATAGAATTCGCATTTCGAGCGCTTTTAAGCTCCCCATTATTGACCAGGTTTATCAAGCGACGGAAGGTTTTCTAGCCTGCACTTGTTCTGCAGGACATCTTCACCTCAATGAGGATATCATTTTTGTAGAGAAAGAGTATCTGGATGAGCGTCGATTTTATCCAGTAATAACGGATTTCAAGCGAAGCAGTCAACCTGTTTACCGCTACAAACTTAATGATATCTTGGTTGAGAATCCTGAACCTTGTTCATGTGGTTCTCATTATACAAGGATTGACAAGGTCGAAGGTCGCTCTGATGACATCTTCTACTTTGAAGGTCAGGATGGAGGACAGGTGACAATCTATCCTGATTTTATCAGGCGTTGTATTCTCTTTGTGGAAAATGTTGGAGACTATCAAGTCAAGCAACATTCAGAGAAGATTGTTGAAGTCTGTCTCAGCCAACGAGACGAGCAAGTAGAAGCAGCAATCACAGCTCAGTTTCAACTCTTGGCGCAGCAAAAACAGTTTAAGGTTCCGGAAATCCATTTTTCCGATTATCATTGGGATACCAGTCGAAAACTCAAACGTATTCAGCGTTTATGAAAGGATGAATGACAATGACAGAAGTAAAAAGACATGTTGAAATCGCAGGTTATGGCGTTTGTCTTCCAAAACAAACCGTACAATTCAAAAACCAAACACGTTATCGTGTTGTAGAAGATGAAGAAACACAGTTAGATTTGGCTGAAGTGGCTATCCAACGAGCTCTTGAAAATGCCAATTTGAAAATTGAAGACATAGATTGTCTTGTCTCAGCCAGTGCAGTTGGTGTGCAGCCTATTCCTTGTACAGCAGCCTTGATTCATGAGCGCGTGGCAAAAGGACTTGCCATCCCAGCCATGGATATCAATACGACTTGTACAAGTTTTATCTCAGCTTTATCAACAATGTCCTACTTGATTGAAGCTGGTGAATACCATCGTGTCTTGATTGTATCCAGTGAAGTTGGAAGTTTGGGGCTTAATCCGAAACAAAAAGAAAGTTTTGAACTCTTTAGTGACGGAGCAGCAGCCTTTATCTTCCAAGCAAGTTCTCAAGACAAAGGGGTTATTGCAAGTCTTCAACATACCTGGTCAGAAGGTGCCCATGATACTGAAATCCGTGGAGGTTTGACTTCTTACCATCCTAAAAAATATTCAGAAAAGACAAAAACGGACTTTATGTTTGATATGAAGGGCAAGAAGATTCTCCTCTTATCAGCACATAAGCTTCCTGATATGTTCCAAGAATTCCAAGAGAAAACTCACTTAGCTCTCGCCGATGTGGACTACATCATTCCCCATCAAGCTAGCCGTGCCTTATCTTTGGTTATGGATAAATTGGGTATTGCCGAAGACCAATACCTTAATATAGTTACTGACTACGGAAATATGGTTTCTGTATCTGTTCCATTCGGTTTGGCTTATTCATTAGATCATGGATTAGTTAAAGAAGGAGATGTCGTCTACCTTTTGGGAACAGCAGCAGGTATGACAGTTAACATGCTGGCCTTGAAATTATAATTTCAAGGCTAGAAACGGATAGTGTCAAAATGACGGAAGAACCTCCTTTTGCTTATAACTTAAGTTAGAGTTGACTGAAAGGTCAGCTCTTTTTTCTTGCCTTTACGTCACATGACAAATGTCATGTCATGTCATGACATCTGGTGCTAAAAAGAGAATGACCAAAAAGATATACTTTAGTCATAACTTAGAAATAATAAAAAACGAAAGAGGTCATCTCATGAAAATCAAAACATCTTACCTTATCTACGCTGTTATCGGAACTGTCTTTGCTGGACTTAGCATGTTTACTGACATCTTTGAAAAAGGAAACTTTGAAGCTATCTTCTCAAATTTGGGCATGATTATTGGCTTGTCTATCTCAGCCTACATTCTCATCACTATGGCTAAAAGTTTTATCAATCTTGTCATTAATGAATTGAAAAACTAGGAGGCCCAGTATGAAATTATTGAAAATACTAAGCATCATGCTCCTAGCGGTAATTTGGACCATCCTCTTTGCCTATGTCCTACTTCATGGCAGTAGTGATATTCTCTACAGTGTCATGGGTGTGTCTGTTGCAGCTTGTTATGTTTTTTTAGCCTTCTATCAAAAGAAAGGAAATCACACACATGAGTGAAGCAATCCTTCAAGTCACAAATCTTGTCAAAAAAATCAAAGGAAAAACAATTTTAGACAATATTAGCTTTGAGGTGGGACAAGGCGACTGTCTTGCCTTAATCGGGCCCAATGGTGCTGGTAAAACGACCTTAATGTCCTGTATTCTTGGTGACAAGAAAGCCAGTAGCGGTCAAGTCCTTATCAAGGGTAAAAAGGGGAAAGCACAAGATCAGATTGCGGTCCTTCTCCAAGAAAATACCATTCCCTCTCAATTAAAAGTCATGGAATTGATTACATTTTTCCAAGATATTTCTGAAAATGGCTTATCTAAAGAAGAAATTCAAGCACTCTTACAATTCAAAGACGACCAGTATCAGCAGTTCGCAGACAAACTCTCAGGGGGACAAAAACGTCTTCTTGCCTTTGTCCTCTGTCTTATTGGCAAGCCTGACATTCTCTTTTTAGATGAACCGACAGCAGGGATGGACACTACGACACGCCAACGCTTTTGGGAAATCATCAATGATCTGAAAAAGTCAGGTGTGACTATTCTTTATTCGTCCCACTATATCGAAGAAGTGGAACACACAGCTGACCGCATTTTGGTTCTTCATCAGGGAAAACTCATCAGGGATACTACGCCACATGCTATGCGTAGCGAGGAAAAGGAAAAACAAGTCACCTTACCGAGTCGCTTTGCACCAAGTCTTGACAAACTGGCAGCCATTTATGATGTGACTGAAAAACGTGATGTTGTCACCTTTATGACTAAAGATATTGAAAGTATTTGGAGTAGTTTACAAGCTCAAGGCTGTCGCATTTCTGACATTGAAATTCAAAACAAGACACTTTTAGATAGCCTATTTGATAGCACAAGGGAGGACAAGGCATGAAAGCACTACTTAAAATCGAATGGATAAAAACATGGCGCAGTTGGCCAGTCTTCATCATGTCCATCGGAATGCCCGTCGGATTCTTCCTCTTGTATTCAGGTATGGAAATGAGTCCTGACCCTGAATCACAAAAAGCCTTTATCTTGTCTTATATGTTGACCATGACTGGATTTTCTATGTCTAGCTTTGGTTTCTTTACCTTCCCCTACATGCTTAGAGAGGATCAAACCGATCACTGGTTAACTTACATCGAACATTCAAAAATCAGTATTCAATCCTATTACCTCTCTAAAATCTTTCGAGTTCTTATGAACTTTATGGTTGCTATCCTAGTGACTTTCTGTGTGGGAGCTTTTGTGCGTGATGTTAAGATGCCATTATCACATTGGCTTGGTTCAGGGGCTCTTTTACTCTTGTCAAGCCTAGTCTTCCTATCCTTTGGCTTGCTCCTTGCCCAAATTAAGTCTCAACAAATCATGGCTATCGTCGGAAATATCGTCTTTCTTGGTCTTGCTATTATCGGTGGTTCTTGGATGCCAGTAACCATGTTTCCAAAATGGGTTCAGCACATTTCGGAGTGGACACCCATCTATCATATCAATCAGTTAGTAGTCAATTTCGCAAAAAAAGGGGAATTTTCATGGAAATCGCTCATTTTTATCTTGGTCTATGCTACAATAGCTACAGGCTTAGCCCTTTTTATCAAATCGTACAGAGAAAGTGACCATGTTTAGAAGTTACCAGAAGAATGATTTCGCTTATTTTGTTAGTCTGATTTTCCTTGTTTTCCCAATCTTAGGAGTGTTTGGTGGGTATTTCCCAGTCTGGACCCTAGTTTTGACGGGTCTGTTTACCATCGCTTATCTCCTTATAGTGTATTTGAAAAAAGCTTATAGCAAGTGGATTCCCTTTCTGTGGTTTTACACTCTAGCTTACATTATCTTTATGTCCGTGACCTTCCAGGGTGGCATGATGTGGTTTGTTTTTTTCAATGTTAACCTTCTCGTTTGGCGCTTTGAGGATAGTATATCTTCTTATCGATTCTTTTCCTTTCTAGCGACGCTCTTGATTTTGACGTCATCATCCTTCCAACTGACAGACGATTTGAGTACCCACCTCATGTCCCTGGCTATTACTCTTTTTTCTTTGGGAATGTACTATTTTCAAAGCCGTATGCGTCAGGAGAGAAAGATGGAAGAAGCCCTTGCGGAGCAGAACCGGACCATCAATATCTTGTCAGCTGAAAATGAACGCAATCGTATCGGCCGTGATTTGCACGATACCTTAGGACACACCTTTGCCATGATGAGTCTCAAAACTGAGTTGGCTCTAAAACAGATGGACAAGGAGCAGTATGATGCTGCTAGGAAGAATCTGGAAGAATTGAATCAGATTAGTCGTGACTCCATGTACGAGGTGCGTGAGATTGTCAATAAGCTCAAGTACCGAACGGTAGCTGAGGAGTTACTGGAGCTCGAGCGACTCTTTGACCTATCTGATATTGTCTTGACCGTGGATAGTAGCCTTGACTTAGAAAGTCTGTCGCCCGTTAGCCAGTCGACCTTGTCCATGGTGCTTCGTGAACTGGCCAATAATGTTATCAAACATAGTCAGGCTGAAAGCTGTCAGATTCGTCTAAGACGTGATCATGGTATAGTGCTTGAGTTCGAGGATGATGGTTGTGGCTTCAAGGAAGTCACAGGACAAGAGCTACACAGTATCAGGGAACGTCTCAGTTTGGTAGATGGAGACTTGGAAATCCTGTCTCAATCGCATCCAACCATTATTCGTGTGCATTTGAAAGAGGGAGGAAAAGCATGAAATTATTAGTCGCCGAAGACCAGTCAATGTTGAGGGATGCTCTCTGCCAACTTCTTATGTTGGAAGACGATGTCGAAGATGTCCTTGCGGCCAGTGATGGCCAAGAAGCCATTACTCTCTTAGAAAAAGAAGAAGTCGATGTGGCCATTTTAGACATTGAAATGCCAGTTAAAACAGGCCTTGATGTTCTTGAGTGGATCCGTAGCAACCAAAGAGAAACGAAGATCGTTATAGTGACCACCTTCAAACGAAAGGGCTATTTCAAACGAGCCCTAGCAGCCCACGTGGATGCCTATGTGCTAAAAGAGCGTTCCATCAGTGACCTCATGGCGACCATCCATACCGTCCTAGCAGGTCAAAAGGAGTACTCACCAGAGTTGGTTGAAGGCGTTGCCTTTGACAATAATCCACTCAGCCAACGCGAACAAGAAGTCCTGGCCATGGTTGCCCAAGGGTCAACCAACCAAGAAATCGCCGAAAGCCTCTTCCTCTCAAATGGAACAGTTCGAAATTACATGACAGCCATCCTAACCAAACTCGATGCAGGCAACCGAACAGAAGCAGTCCGCATTGCCAAAGAAAAAGACTGGCTGGGGTGAGGAGAGATAGATAAGAATGAAGTCACCAGATGGTGGCTTTTTTCATTATCCGGTCACTATATAGAAAGTATTTTACATTTTTTCCAATATTTTGATTTATAATAGTGCTATAATTGTAGATGATAATTTTGTCAATTCTAATAACAACCTTTGGATGAAAAGGAGATATCAAATGGTAGTTTCTGAAAAACGAATTGAAGACCTAAAAGGGTTAAAATTTAATGTTCCTTCATATCAAAGGGGATATCGCTGGACTGAACATGAGGTTACAACTCTTTTAGAAGACCTCTATACACATAGTAAACAAAACAGAGATTATAAGTACTGTTTGCAGCCCTTGATTGTTAAAAAGGTTTCAGATAATACTTATGATGTTGTTGATGGTCAACAGAGGCTAACGACGATCTTTATTTTTTTGAAATTTATGTCTGCTGAATTTAGTAGTGGTCGTAGAAGAAGTAATCAATATGATTACTTTGAGTTGGTTTATGAAACAAGAGAACAGAGTGCTAAGTATTTGAAAGAATTAAACTTTGACACTTATCAAGAAATCGAAGATTATGACATTGACGCAAATCATATAAGTAAGGCTTTTGCTGCCATAGATAAATGGGTAGAACGAGAAGACATTAATTCGGATAATGCTCTACACGATATTTATCAAGTCTTAACGGAGTCTGTTTTCTTTATTTGGTATGAAATCGATGAGACAGAAGACCCTATAAAACTATTTACCAAAGTTAACTTAGGTAAGATTCCTTTGACTAATGCTGAGCTCATTAAAGCTTTATTTTTAGATCAAACTAATTATGAATCTGAAAATGATATTGAAAGGATTCATAGGGGAATAGCTTGGGATAAAATTGAACATCGACTTCAAGAGGAATCATTTTGGAAGTTTCTTACAAATAGTGAGAATTTTGTCACTAGGATAGATCTTTTGTTTAATCTACTTGAATATGGTACTTTAGAAATACCTCAAAATGATATTTATGCAACTTTCTACTCAATCTACGCAAAGTATCAAAATGCCGAAAATAAATCGATTTTTATAAGTGACTACTGGGATAAGATCGACTTAAGATTTGAAGAATTAACTAACTGGTACATGGACTTAAATAGATATCATCTAATTGGTTATCTCTTATGGGATGACGATAAGAATATCAAAAAAGTCTATGCGGCTACAAGAGGAAAGAAAAAGTCAGAAGCTTTTTATGAATTAAAAAAAATTGCTTATAAAACTTTGAAAAAAGATATAGGTTCTATCGAAGATTTTTCCTACAGTAGTAAGAAAAAAGAAATTAGGTCTCTACTTTTACTGTTTAATCTCGTTACTTTGATTAATAAGAGTGAAAAACAATATCGATTTCCTTTTGATATTTATAAGAAAGAGAAATGGGATATCGAGCATATTCATGCTACGGCCGATGAGACTGCTGAAGCTGATGATAGTCTAGCTAATTTAACCTTGCTAGACTCTAATACGAATCGCTCTTATGGAAACAGCCCATTTGACCAAAAGCGTAGAATTATTCTTGAGGTTGATTCGGAAGGGAAATTTGTACCTGTTTGTACGCGTAATGTGTTCTTGAAAGTCTATAGCAATGAGGTAGATGGATTTGATGACTGGACTGATAAGGATAAAGACAGTTATATTCAAGCAATGAAGCAGGAATTAAAACGCTTTTTTGGGGACTGTGAGGAGTAGTCATGCAAGAGATTAACGAAAAATATAACTTAAAAACATTGTTAGAAAATTATCGAGTTGTAATTCCATTGATTCAGCGAGACTATGCACAAGGTAGAAAGGATAAAAGAACCACCGAAGTTCGAAAAAAATTACTCCAGGATATTAATGCTGCCTTACTTGATGCAAACGTCGAACCACTCGATTTGAATTTTATTTATGGAAAATCAACTAATGGGAAGTTTATTCCATTAGATGGGCAACAACGTCTCACAACTTTATTCCTGGTTTATCTTTTTGCTTATAGAGATAATGATGAGTGTGACTTTTTGGGTAATTTCTCTTATGAAACTAGAGATTCTTCTAGACAATTTTTCAAGAGTCTATTCGAGAACAGAAAAAATATCTTTACAGAAACAAAAAGTTCTTCCGAAATCATAACAGATGAACCATGGTTTGCAGATTCATGGCAGTTAGATCCAACTGTACAAGGTGCCTTGAAGACACTAGATGACATTTCTGCTTCTTTCGATTATGGGTTCGATTATGTTTCAATTTTATCTGATTCTAATAACCAAAAACTTGTCTTCAATTTTCTAGATATTGATAAACTTGGTTCAGAAGATGAGCTCTATATCAAACTGAATTCTAGGGGGCGTCCATTAACTGACTTTGAAAATTTTAAAGCAAGATTAATTGATAGAATAAAGAAAATAGATAGTCATTTAGAAAGGGAATTTTCCCAAAATATTGATACAAAATGGACTGATGTTATTTGGAATATTGATAAAAATGCCTTTGACACCAACTTTTTAAATTTATTTGAAATTGCGCTTATCAATAATTTAGATAGCCTGGATTATTCTCAACGTGATAATTGGACTCTTGAAATCGACTTTGAAACTGTAGAAATAAGTCATATAAAAATAATTGTATCTGTTCTTGACTTTCTCTCTCAGAATAAAGTGCCTGAGGTTTCATCTATCTTAGAAGGTTCAATAGTCGACAAAAAACTGAAGGATAGGGTTTATTTTCACGTTATTTCAACATTCTTAGAACATCACGGTGATTCATTAGATACTAGCTATAAAAATTGGTATCGTATCTTTAGGAACTTGATTAATAACTCAGTTATAGATTCTCAAGAGTCATATGAACGGGCAATCAAGGGGATTAATGAACAAATCGAACATACTTCAGACCTGCTAGAATATCTAGCCGAGGGAAATAGAATTAATGGTTTCAGTATTGACCAAGTTGACGAAGAGATTGAAAAAGCTAAATTGATAACTGCAGATGATTCCTATAGAGATATTATTGAAGTCGCTGAAAAGCATCGCTATTTTGATGGTCAAATTCGGAGTTGCTTTTATTTTGATGCAAATGATTTACCAAGCAGAAAAATTGATATTATTTCAACTTATTGGAATAAAATATCAAAGATGTTTACTGAGACGAAGCCTAAAGAAGGTCTATTAATGAGGGTAGCTTTGCTGTCTCTAGGGGATTATACAATATCTACAGTTAGCAATTATAAAACGCTGTGTCAGGATAATCCAAATGAGTATTCTGGGTCTGCACCAAGCCTCAAAAGTTTATTTTCATCTCGAAATGAGTATGTCAAAAAACTACTTGATGAACTCGATATGACCAAGCCGCTAGATGTTGAGTATCGTCGTATTATCCAAGAAAATATTAGTAATATAGCTCCTCAAGAATGGCGTTATGCCTTCATTGCTTACTATGAAATCATGTTTAGTAAAATGACTCCTTCACAATATAGAATGAAATCTCCGTTCTGGCTTAATCGTTCAGAAGAGATGTTGTTAATTCCAAATAAGAGCTCTAGTGCTAGAAACTATGATATTCATTTGATAGCCCTAGAAGAAAAACTAAAGGAATTAGGAATACAATCTTATTATGAAAGTGAGAAAGGTATTGAAAGTACCAACAGGATCCTTTATGTAAATGATGTATATGAAGTCAGATTTCGAGGAAATCATTTTAGCCTTAATTTAATAGGTGGCGAAGAAGCAGAGGAAGAACATTTTGATCCTACGTTATCATTTTTGGATATAGCAGAATACTTGAATAATAAATTGCACTATTAGAATCAAGAAGGCTAGTGAAATTCACACTGGCCTTTGTGTATTAAATCTCAATTTTTATTGAAAGCTAGTATAAAAAAGACTTGAGATAATTACGAATAGAATGAGGATAATGATATTATATTCTAGAAGTTATAATCAAGCATTAGGTCGATTAATGAAAGAAGAAAATAATTTGCAAGGGAAAACCAGTCGTCTCTTATATTTTATGTCTGAATTGGAAAAGGGGCATAAGGTTAATAAAACTGAGTACCTTAAACGTTTTAATATCGCTGAGAGAACCTTTAAAGATGATTTAAGAGAATTAAAGGAAAATCTAAAAATACTTAGAGATGATATGAAAATAAAGTATTCTCGACTTGCAGGAACCTATGAGGCAGAATATAACCATGGTTATGGTAACTTAAAGTATAATCAGGCCGTCATCTTGTCTAAGATTCTTTTAGAAAGTAGGGCACTACGTGTTGAGGAAGTTAGAGAAATCATTGATACCTTTGTAGAAAGAGCTGTTGATGATAGGGAACGTCAGCGTATTAGAAACTTTACGGAACGGGAACTAGAGGAGTATAAGGAATTATCGATTTACAGGGACAATAAGAGTAAATCAATCTTGCCTCATCTATCCGCTATTTTTGATGCTATTGAGAATCAGAAGTCTCTTTCTTTTAAGTATACGAAATACCAAGGTAAGGATGCCGATTATGATGTGTTACCGGTCTCGATTATGTTTAATGACCATTATTTTTATTGTATGGCATATAAAGTTGAAGAAAAGGATGGAAGATTAAGAATAGATACAAGGAGTCTTCGTAATTTCCGATTGGATCGTTTTAAAACTGTTCATCGTTCGAAGTATAATACAGAACTGATATTAAGTTCTGAGGAATTAACTCATATTTTGTCAGATAGTGATGTTCGTTATCATACTTTCTTGATGTTTTCAGATACGGAAAAATTTCGGATTAGATTCAGATATGTTGGTCAGTTTTGGGAAGTACTTGAAGATGATATCCCTGCACTTAAAGTTATCGAGAAAGATACAAGGAGTACAGTTCCTAGGGTAATATATGAAATTGAAACCTATGGTAGAGATAGTTTTCAACGTTATATTGATCGATTTAATGGTGTATTTACTATACTCGAACTAGAAAAAATAAATAAGTAAAATTGATACTTTTTTTAAATAGCATTTCGCAAAAAAACAGAAGTACGTTTTATACGTACTTTTTTTGTTGTATTGTTTGAGAGTATAAAACAGATGGACAACGATGTGATTAAGGTACTTGTATTGTGTATTTCTGGTGATAAAATATAGTTATAAATAAATAATGCAAAACAAAAGCACAGCATTTATTACCAAAAGGAGGAAAGCAACATGTCTAAAATTAGAAAGATTATTTATAGAAACAAAATGAAACTAATGGAGAACAGACACTCAACAAAAGGTATTTACTGTCATGGAGCTAAAAAAAATAAAATAGTTTATGAGACTAATGCAAAAGCGCTTCGTGCAGTCATGTTGTGTGAGGATCAAACCATTCGTACTTATTATTGTCATTATTGTGCAGGATTTCATACAACCTCAAGACCTGAACATGATGAATTAGATGATTTGTATTTGTTTGCGAGAGCATATGTTTGTTAATGGTTAACACTAATAATGAACATAAACAAGGAAAACTCATCTTTTCAGAGTGAAGTGTTGAAATCCATTCATTAGTTGAGAACTAAGAAAATTTATTTTAGAGGGAGAGTAATTATCATGAATCTTATCATATTTTTCGCTACAATTGATGTATTAACTTTTATGGCTTTGGGAATTCTTTTTTCTATGAAATTAAGAGAAACTCGACGGCTTAAAGAGATTGAAAAAGAAATCGAAAAGTTTGAAGCTCGAAGAAAGATATATTTAGCCATTTTGGAAGATGACGAGGATGCATTGTTAGCCATTATGAAGAATGACAAAGAGTTATTGTTAGATGTGATAAATGAACTTAGTGTGTAAAGTAGAGATTTATACTTACAGCACTCAAAAAAGGAATTATTTCCAATTCTTTTTAGATTGTCTATCATTAAGTCACCATATGGTGGCTTTTTTGTACCTTATAATCTATCTAAACATTCACAAGCAAGCAAATTCCAGACATGGTAAAATGGAGTGAGTTGTGCTTATTTAAGTGAGCAAAAATGCAAAGGCTAATGTGGGAGAATCAAATGCGGAAAATAATTTATATGGGCGAGTTTGACAGTAGGAAATATTATTACAATACAAGGACAAAAGAAGGCCTTGTAGCTTTGGATTCGGAAACGATTAAGAAAAAGAGAGAACGAAACGAGTACCTAAGTACTTTAATCATGATACTTTTCTGGTTATTCTTAATTTTGGAAGCACTGATGTTTCTGATACCAGTTTTTCATGGTATGCATTATCCAAAGCTGATGATTACTCCCTTTATTATGCTTTCAATAGTGACACCCTTACTGTACATCCTTTTTATGGAGGAGTGCTTATACTACAATGTTAACTATACCGTTCTTTCTACCAAGGAGGCTTTTTCACAAGCTGTATACACTAATAAGTTTTGGAATAATTTTTTCAATAAGAAGGCGACTTTGCTTAAAATACCAATCTTTATTTTTGCCATGCTAGTCATGTTGATTTTTAGCACAATATATTTTGGCTGGGTTTGGTTGTATTCAACTAACATTATTGCAGAGAAAGCTTTTGACCCTGGAATTTTAATTGTTATCCCTATATTCACCATATTTGCGGGTATACCTTTCCTCTTATTTTTCCAAAATAATCCAGTGCGATGGCTCCTTGCAGTTCGCAAACTCGAGCGTGGAAAAATCATCTTTGAGGAGGAAAATCATGTCTAAGTTACAGATTTTATTTTTGGCTTGGTCCATAAGCGTCATTGTTTTGTCCATACTGATAATTCTTTTTCGCTATGTGTATCTCAAAGAACTTAATCGTAAAACGAGTTCCACAGAGAGCGTAAAAGGTAGCGTAGTAGGTTATAGATACTATACTGATGCTATTGCTCCGATTGTGGAATATATTGTCAATGACAAGGCTTATAGAAGAAGTCTGGAGTATGAGTGGGTTACGACAGTTTCGCTTCCTTGGAAGAGTTCTAAAGCCACCTCTAATCCAGACTTGTTGGCTAAAAGACTTGTTATATACACCAATTCGTCAGTACCATATGCCGCCAAAGATTTCTTTCCATTGGGATCAACCCTGACAGTTTGGTACAATCCAGATAATCCCAAAGAATCTTATGTCGAACGTTTTTGTGGAGCCGTGAAAGTCTATAAATTTACTTATTGGACCTTACTTTTGACGCTTGTTTTCATCACGATTATTTGTTTGACTATGTCAATCTGATAAATGCTTTATATCATACATTCTGAGTCTGTTTTTTTAGACAGATTTTTTGTTTTTTCAAGTACCAAAACTATTTTCTCTTTTGTGAGAATAACACTTGGTTTACTTTTTTAACTGCTTTATAATAGAGTAAAATTGAGGTCTTCTGTTATGATAAAGATGTCAGATTTTAGGAGATAAGAAATCATGTTTGAATGTTTAGGGGCAGATTCTAAGGTTTCTCGGGGCAAATGGTGCTAGGAAGTCGACCACCATTAAACTGCTGATTGATCAGTTTGTCGTGCCATTTGCTTTTACGGCTTACTATCCTGCTAGTTATTTCTTGCAGGGCAAGGATGAGCTCTTTAACATCGGTGGTTTGATTCTGATTCTCCTTGCCTTCTTTTTCATTTCTCTCAAACTCTGGGATAGGGGATTGGATGCCTACGAAAGTGCTGGTTCGTAAGAGGTAAAGTAAGACTAAAATCAAGAAAGGAACTTATGATGTTTACAATTGAAGAAGTTAAGGATGAAGATCAAAAAATGGCAGTTGTTGATGAGGTTTTAAAGGATTTGCCAGAATGGTTTGGAATACCTGAAAGCACGCAAGCCTACATCGAAGGAGCCAAAGATTTGCAAGTTTGGGCCGCCTTTCAGGAGAGTAATTTGCTTGGCTTTGTGAGCTTGTCCTATTCTAGTGAAGATTGTGCAGAGATTGATTGTCTCGGTATAAAAAAAGCTCATCAAGGTAGAGGAGTTGGGAGTCAATTGCTTGCTACTTTAGAAAGTGAAGCACGCAAAAACGTTGATTATTTACAAGTGAAAACAGTCGCAGAAGGTTCAAATAAAGATTATGACCGAACAAATGTCTTTTATCGAAGTGTTGGTTTTAAAAAATTAGAGATTTTTCCTCAACTATGGGATCCCCAAAATCCTTGTCAGATTTTGATAAAGAAAATCGTTTAAAACTTCCTGACAAAAAATTGAGAGTGCCATACTATAAAAGTGTTAGCCAATTTAGCTCAGTTGGTAGAGCAAGGCACTCGTAAAGTCTAGGTCAGGAGATTTTGATGCTGTCATAAAGGATGCTAGAGAAGCAATCAGTCAGATGGAATTAAAGCAGAAATATAAGAACTTTTTGAGAGTTATCTCATTCTTTCAATCGTGCTGATAGATCCTGATTTGTCCAGAGAATAGCTAGAGGCTCAGTTAAACACAGACTCTACACTAGCTGAGAAAACTCAAAAGGTCTGTCTCGCTCTTTATGATTTAACCAATCGAAATAGAGATTAATTGGAAGTGACTAAAAAAACACAAGGAATTATTGATAAGGTAAAAATGAAAAAATCAATTTTTAAAGCAAGTTTTGAAGAGAGTTTAAATTTATTAGACGATGCTTCGCTTCAGTATATAAAAAAAGACTATTACGAAAAACTTGGAAAAGGTTTAAATAATGGAAAACCAAGTATTGGTTTTAGAATAAAAAGTATTCTCTACAGTATTTTGTTTGTATTTGGAGGAAATTTTCTCCTTGCCTTATTTGCCTTTTCTTTGAATGATGCAGATCCTAAGGATTTAACTCTGCCAGTTCACAAGCCGTCCCTGTTGACCCCTGAATTATTCCTTATTTGTTGTTTTATTTGGCTATCACTCGTTCTTATTGGAAAATTTGTGCGAAAACCATTTCTTCGTCCATACAGATATCGCTTTCATATCGAGACCTTTTTATTTTGGTTCTGTCTTGAATTCAATCTCTTGGGAATAGCTATAGCCCTCCCGAACCTAACCTCATTAGGAATTTGGTTCATTTACATTCTCTTGTTTATCATTGCCCTAATATTCCTCCGTATGGAGAAAAGAAGTTTAAGCACTTGTATTTTCGGTGAAGAGGCGAGAGAAACTCTTGTTGATAGAATAGCAGGTCTAATCGCCACCTATGGTTCAGGAGTACTAGGGCTTGCTGTAATCATCAAAATAATCTTATCGCATTCGGGCATTGCAGTTTCACAAAGCTTGACCTTGTTAGGACTGTTTTTGACATGGCTAATCATAGATATTGGATTCTTGGCAATGGTTATCTTCATGGAGTTACCCTTATTTTTAGAAGGCTACTACAAATGGAAATATCCTGAAGAATATCGTGATTGGGAAGGTAAGTCAGTAGAAGACTGGTACGGCAAGCGGTATTTGAAGAAACACAAGGAGTTGTTGGGAGCTAAAAATGAAGAAAAAATCAATCTTTAGTGCAAGTTTTGAAGAGAGTTTAAATCTATTAGATGATAGTGTCTCGGGAAAATTTGCACAGGATAACTATCAGGATGCTCTAAAAAAAGAAAAATACAGAGGGACCTTGAAGTCATATGTTTGGTTAGTAATCTTGACGATCTTATTTATACTCGGTCCTAATTGGTTGATTGTTGCTTTAAATGATTATTTATTTTATCATGCTAATCCTAAAGATTTAACAGTAGGCTTGTCCGAAATCAATTTTCTTCCCTACTGGGTATTTTGGATGGGACTGGCAATATGGCTTTTACTGATTATATTAGGGAAGCGATTCAACCAACAGTTCATTTTAATCTATAGAGGACAGTTTCATTTTATGGTCTCCTTTATAATATGGCTTCTAATTGAGTTAAATCTTCTATTGTTGAATTTCCTTTATGGTCTTGTTGGATATTTGGGAATGGCCGCTTTTGAAGGACTGATTCTTTTCACAATCATTTACCTGATACGTGATAAGTCTACCTCATTGCTAAATTTATTATATGGTGGTACCGAAATAGAGAGTCCGACCGATAGATTGTTTAATAGAGTATTTAGATTTATTGTCAAGTATGGTGGAATAGTTGTAGCACTCTGGATAATTTTTCGTCCGATATTTTCGGATTCAATAAGAAATGCAGATAGTTTGGTTGGAGGATTAAGCGTTCTATTTTTATTTCTAGTGTTCAATATATTAATAGCTGCCTTTGAAATTTATTTCATGTTCCCCTACATGTTGCAGGGCTACTACAAATGGAAGTATCCTGAAGAATACCGAGACTGGGAAGGCAAGTCAGTTGAAGAATGGTATGGGAAGAAGTATATTAAGAAGTATAAGGACAAGTTTAAGTGAAAACTTAAACCAAGGAAGTCATTATGATGGCCTCCTTTTTTATTGCTCCAAATACTGTACAATAGAGCAATAATAGGTGTTTACAGTTATGAAACATCTCAATTTGAGAGGGCGCTAGCCAGCAGATTTTCTTCTCAAATATTATTTAGAATATTAAAAATGTTATAATAGGAGATGAGAAAGGGGGAGACGATGATGAAAATTTTAGCAATCAATCCTATTTCGTTTAAAAAAAGAATGATTGAATTTCTATTCGATTATCTTTTCATTTTAGCTTATTTAGTTCTTCTGTTTTTAGGTTCTATGCTTATATACATTATTCTTTTTCATGGCGTCCCAGATTTTACAGAAATTCAGTCTCAGTGTCTTGCATTTTTTACCTCTGTTTTGCCAATCACTCTACTTTTTACATTCTTAGATTATACAAATAATGGGAGTTTTGGGAAGGTAAAAGCGGGACTTGAATTGGTCTACCAGAAAAAAACAGTGCAGGCTAGCTTGATTAGAAACACCATTAAATTTTTGCCTTGGCAACTCGGTCATATGGGCACGATACATGGTGTCTATAGTGAGTTTGATGTGTTATCCATTAGCCTCTCTATTTCGGCGACTCTCCTTGCAGTTTTCTTACTGGCAATGACGATATTTAGGAAAGATAAGAGGCATCTAGGAGACCTACTAGCCCGTACACAAGTACAGCTAAGAGGTGACTAAGATACAGGTTGCTTACTTGATTCTTAAGGAAAACTGTATACGATTAAAGGAAGTCATTATGATGACCTCCTTTTTTTATTGCTCTAAATACTGTACAATAGAATAATTACAGGAGTTTACAATTATGAAACAATCTCAATTTGCGAGGGCACTTTGGTATGGTATTCTTGGTGCCCTCTTTTTTGCTTTTACTTTTATTTTTAATCGTAGTATGAACCTTTCGGGTGGGTCCTGGATGTGGAGTGCTAGTCTACGCTATTTGTTTAGCTTGCCCATGCTGGCTGTTTTGGTCTGGCGTAAGAGTGAGCTGGCAGGTGTTTTGTCTGCCATTAAGAAAGAACCCTTGACCTGGTTGGTCTGGAGTACGGTTGGGTTTGGTCTTTTTTATGGGCCGCTGTCTCTAGCCTCTATTTATGGCGAGTCCTGGTTTGTGGCGGCCACTTGGCAGATTACGATTCTAGCTGGTCTTCTCTTGACCCCACTCTTTGGGCAGAGGGTACCTGGTAAGCAACTGCTTATGACATTGGTCATCCTTTTAGGTATCATTCTCATTCAGATTCCTTACTTTGGTAGTGGTCTTGGTAGCAGTGTGGTTCGTGCTAGTCTCTTGATTTTACTGGCTGCTTTTGCCTATCCTTTGGGCAATCGTAAGATGATGGTCCACTGTAAGCAGGATCAGCTTTCAACGACGCAGCGCGTGTTTGGGATGACCTTGATGAGTACACCTTTTTGGTTGCTTTTGTCAGTTTTTGCTGGTGCAGATGCAGGTCTTCCATCAGGCGGACAGATTTTACAGTCTTTAATTGTGGCTGTCTTTTCTGGGGTTGTCGCAACCTTGCTTTTCTTCGAGGCGACTAATCTAGTTAAGCATAACCATAAGCAACTGGCAGTAGTTGAGGCTACTCAGGCTGGTGAAGTTCTCTTTACCCTCTTGGGTGGTTGCCTCTTCCTCGGAGATAGTCTACCTAGCCTTTTGGGATTCTTTGGGATTGCTATTGTAACCATTGGTATTATTGGAAATAGCCTGCTAACAGGCTCAGATTAAACATAAGTAAGGGACTTTCGAATGGCAAATTCGGAAGTTTTTCATTTATATGAAAAAAATTACAGAAAAAGATGGTATTTTCAGATTATAGTGCTATAATGATATTAAAAGTAAACGTTTACCGTTTTAATGTAAATCCTAGAGATATTTCCGGAAACTTTGATAGGCTTATTAATAAAGGCAAATGTATTGACTTTGAATTTTCATGAAAAATGAGTTAACATTTAATGTTACTCTAAAGAAGGAGAAGAGTCATGAATGATACTGTTTGTAAAAATTGGTTTATGCGCAAAAGTGGGAAGACTTGGGTCTACGGCTGTGCCTTGGTAAGTTTTGCAGGTTTGGCCCTGGCTGGTCCTGTCTATGCGGACCAAGTGGAACAGGCAACTGTGAGCCAAGTATCTCAAGAAGTGGTAGCTCAAACTGACCATCAAGTTACCCCTCAAGCGGAGCTTGCTCCTAGCACGACCAAGGAAGTCCCCCAAGTGGTAGAGCTGAGCCCCTCCCTTGTTTCCGAATCTGCTAAAACAGCTCAAGAGAATCCCACTCAGCCTAGCCCTGACCAGTCAAAAGAAGTACAAACACAGGCTAGTGAGGCTGAGAAAGTGACTAACCAAGCGCAAGAAGCCGATTTGAATCAGACCAGTCAAGAACAATCTCCAGTTGTAACGAATAGCACCAGTCCTGTTCATGTGACAGCAGAAAAAACGGATTTGCCTAATAATGAAGCGGTTACCAATCTAGAAGGGATGACCGCAGACCAAAATGGCCACTGGGAAATGCAGGCTGATGGTATTCATTCAGAAGCCAAAGACAAGGGAGACTCTTTCCTTTATTCTCAATCCGAGGGCAAGAATTTTATCTATTCAACAGATGTGACCTTCAAGGAAGCTGGTGGTGCCGCTGCCCTCATTTTCCGTGGTAACAATGATAGTAGCGATAAAAATATGTACGGGGTCAACGTAGACTCTGGTAACCATAAGGTTAAGTTTTGGCGTTGGGTCAATAATCATGATATTCAACTTGTAGACGAAAAAGATGTAACACCAACTGCCGATGAAACCTACAATCTTAGAGTAGTTGCGGCTAATCAGTGGCTATCTTACTATGTCAATGATGTGCTTGTCGCAAGTACAGGTGATGCTGTTCTTCAAAAAAGTGACAAGGGTCAACCTCAAGTCCTTCCAGAAGGTTACTTTGGACTTCTTAATTGGAATGCAAATGTCATTTTCAAAAATACCCGCTATGTCAATCTCGATGATGCCAGTCTTCCTTTGATTGACAATCTTGTGGTGACCTCAAAGACAGGTTCTGTTGAAAAACAAGCCCAATTCTTCTCTGAAGAACCACTCCATATCCAATATGTGGGACACAATGCTGAGACTGTAGGACTTGACATCACTAAGCATAATCCAAATGCTGTTATCAAGGTAGAAGATGCCAAGGGAAATGTCTACACAGATATTTCACAATTGCCAGTGGCTGTAGGTGCCAATTACTTTACTATTGAAAGTAGTGTGACCGATTCGCTTGGTCGTCCAGTGACCTTGACTTACCGTGTTAATATCCACCGCAGACAGAGTGATGATGTCTATTACAACGAGCTTTATCGTGATCAGTATCATTATTCTGTCAAGGATGGCTGGGCTAATGACCCTAATGGCTTGGTCTTCTACAAGGGACGTTACCATCTCTTCTATCAATTTTACGATGATACCAAATGGGGACCAATGCACTGGGCCCATGCGACCAGCCGAGACTTGCTTCATTGGGATGAAGAGCCGATAGCCTTTTATCCAGATGCGACGGGTCACATGTTCTCAGGCTCTGTCGTGGTTGATAGTACCAATAGCTCCGGCCTCTTCAAATCTCCGGAAGGTGGCCTGGTAGCTATTATTACTTCAAATGGTAATGGGCAACGGATTGAAATCGCCTATAGTGAGGACGAGGGTAGAACTTGGCAAAAATATGACAAGGTAGTTGCCGACTGGTCTCAGGACCCCCTTCAAAACCAAGATTTCCGTGACCCTAAGGTCTTCCGCTGGGATAACCAATGGTTTATGGTCCTTGCTGGTGGTCCACTCCGCATTTATTCTTCACAAGACTTGAAGAACTGGCAAGTTGAAACAACCTACAAGGATTTGCATACGGAATGTCCTGACCTTTATCCGATTGTAGCCAATGATGGTGCACTCAAGTGGGTCCTCTCACGTGGCGGTCGTTCTTACAAGGTTGGTGATTTTAAACAAGTGGATGGCAAGTGGGCCTTTGTAGCTGATGATGTTTACCAAGACCATGACGAAATCATGAATTTTGGTAAGGATTCCTATGCTGCTATGACTTATTATGTTCATGATTTTGGAACAGCTGACCATCCCAACATCCCACAATTGACTGAAATCAACTGGATGAACACTTGGGAAGATTATTGTAATCTGGTTGCAGATACTGTAGGTCAAAAATTTAATGGTACCTTTAACCTTAACCTTGACCTTGGTTTGGTTAAATCAGGCGACCGTTACCTCTTGACCCAAACCCCTGTTAAGGCCTACGAAAGCCTTCGTGACACAGAAAATGCCCAGTATTTTGAAAATGTCACAGTGGCTTCTGACAATGAATTGCTTAAAGATTTCAAAGGCGATACTTATGAAGTGGTTTCTCACTTTGTACCAGGTAAGGACACGACAGCAGTTGGATTTAATCTTCGCGTTGGTGATGGTCAAGCTACTAAGGTCATTTACGATTTAACTAAGGAAACTTTGTCTATTGACCGTAGCCAATCTGGTACTATCCTTTCTGATGCTTTTGCTAAGGTTAATAGTCAACAAGTGACTCGCAATGAAGATGGTTCTATTGATTTGCATCTTTATGTGGACCGTGCGAGTGTAGAAGTCTTTGCTAAGGGAAATACGGTAGCTGGTGCTAATCAGATTTTCCCAAGCCCAAGAGCCGTTGGAGCAAGTGTCTTGGTTGAAGGTGGTCCAGCCAAAGCAAATATTGCTATCTACCCAATTAAGAGTACTTGGACTGACAAGAAGGAAGTTACAAAGGCTGTTGCTATGAACACCACAGTTGCAGGTCATTTGGCTCTTGAAGTTGGTCAAAGTAAGGACTTGCAGGTTTACCTCGCACCGGCTTCTGAAGAGCAAGATGTGACATGGACAGTAAGTGATCCAAGTTTGGTGTCCTATACTGAACATGACAATAAACTTTCTCTTAAAGCCCTTCACAAAGGTCATCTCACTGTCACAGCAACTTCAGTTGAAAACCCATCATTGACCAAGACCTTTAATATTGACATTACGCTCAACAATTTTGCTACCAACCTTAAAGGCTTAAAGGCTGTTACTGGTAATTGGTATATTGATGACGATACCCTTTACGATAGCAATGTCAGTGCCAATGACTTCTTCATGGCCTATGAAAGTAATGGCTTCAAGCAATTTGACTATGATATCGATGTCAAATACCAACATGGTTTGGTCAACCTCTTTGTAGCTGCGGAACGTGAAGAACCAGGTCGTGCCTACTCTGTTCAATTTGCTGATAACGACACTGTTCGTCTCTTCCGTTTCGGTGGTGAAACCATCGCTGAAGCTCACTTGGATAGGGCTATCAATGACGGCCAGTACCACCATGTTAAGGTTGTGAAAGGCAAGGACACCATGACAGTCTATGTCGATGGCAAGGAAGTGCTCCATCATCAATTTGATGCTGTGGATAATTACTTCAATCAAGCCCATGTCGGTGTCGGTCTTTGGGATGGAGCAGTAGAATTCAAAAACTTCTTCGTAACTGAAAAAATGACAAACACAAGCAGTGACACTACTGACGAACCAATCAAACCTGATCCTCAGCCAGAACCAAGTCCAGAGCCTGAACCAACTGGGCAAAATAATGGTCACGACAGTACAAACACAGTGCCAGATTCATCTCAGGATAATACTAGTAAGCAAGAAGAAAGTAACACTCCAGTGGAAACACCTAAGACTGTCACTCCACTAGTTGAGAACCTCCTCAAAAAATTCAACGCATTTAGTCTCTCAACCTTCCTTGCAAATATTGCCAAAGAAACATGGCACTTTTTGACAAAATGGCTATTCAGCTAAAATAAAAACGTTGAAAAGACTATGTAAGAAGAAAAAACTTAGAAGTATGAAAGCTTCTAAGTTTTTAAATCACCCAAAAATTTCTTTTGCGAGTGCCTTTCCTTTCGGAGTTGCTGCTAAGCCACCCTCAGCAGTTTCCCGAAAGGCAGTTGGCATGGCTGAACCAACCTGATACATCGCGTCAACAACCTGATCGACTGGAATGGCCGATGTGATACCCGCCAAGGCCATGTCAGCAGCTACTAGGGCAAAACTTGCTCCCATAGCATTACGTTTGACACATGGGACCTCAACCAATCCGGCTACAGGGTCGCAAATGAGTCCCAACATATTCTTAAGCACAAAGCAGATGGCCTGGCTGGCTTGGAAAGGTGTTCCACCAGCAGCTATTGTAATAGCGGCAGCAGCCATAGCAGAGGCGGAACCGACTTCTGCTTGGCAGCCTCCCTCGGCACCAGAAATCGAGGCATTATTTGCGATGACTAGACCAAATGCACCGGCAGTGAAGAGAAAATCCAATTGTTGTGATTCGGTTAAGCCCAGTTTTTCGATAGCAGTTGTAAGAACAGCAGGTAGACAACCAGCTGATCCAGCAGTTGGTGTGGCACAAACCAAGCCCATCTTGGCGTTAGATTCATTGACGGCCATGGCATTTCTAGCAGCACCTAAGACGGCAGAATCAGCCAAGGTCTTTCCATTTTTGATATAGGCATCCAGTTTGGCAGCGTCTCCCCCAGTTAAGCCAGTTGGTGATTTCTCAGGAGACAAACCAGCCTGAACAGACTCTTTCATCACTTCAAGATTTCTAGCCATCAGAGCTAGAATTTCAGGACGTTCCCGTCCAGTTAGCTCTGTCTCTGTGGCAATCATGAGCTCGGCGATATTGCCTTGGTAATCTCGGTCAGCTTGTTGAACTAATTCTTCAATAGTGTAAAACATGCAATCCCCCTCTTAGCTGAAAAAGTTGACATTATGTAGATGAGGAATTCTAGCGATTTCAGTGACGGCCTCATCACACTGGTGCGAGTCGATTTCAATAATCATAATGGCCTTTTCACCGGCATTTTCCCGAGTAACAGTCATTTGGGCGATATTGATGCCATATCGCGACAAAATATCTGTGACAAGGGCAATCATTCCTGGAACGTCTTGGTGGACAATGATGAGAGTTGGTGTATTCATCTTGAGATTGACCGCAAAACCATTGAGTTCAGTTACTTGGATATTCCCTCCACCGATAGAAACACCTGTGGCAGAAATGGTTTTTTTATCATTTTTTAAGGTAATACGAGTCGTATTGGGATGCGGCGCATTACTATCCTTGTTGATTTTCCAGTAGACCTTAATGCCTTTTTCGTATGCGATATCCAGGGCGCGTGGAATGTCAGGGTCGTCCGTTTCCATACCTAAAATACCAGCTACTAGAGCCACATCAGTCCCGTGACCTCGATAGGTCTTGGCAAAGGAATTAAAAAGTTGAAATTCTACCTCAGTCGGTGTCTCACCAAAGATGGCAGAAACAATCTTGCCAATACGAACAGCTCCTGCAGTATGACTAGAGGAAGGCCCGACCATGACAGGACCGATGATGTCAAAAACGGATTGAAATTTTAAATTTTTCATAACACGCCTCGTTTGATTAATCTTGTATTTTCAGTATACCACGAATTAGAGAGATTCGCTGTTTAAGTAAAAATCTATAGGAATAGTAAAAAAACAACCGACTTTAAGTTTTCTTTAAGGTTCAATGGATATAATTGAAGTCTATTAAGTAAGCAATACTTATTTTTCATAAATCTGAGAGGGCGGCCTGCGGGTCGCCTTTTTGTGTTTGTTTCTTTATATGTAGCTGGATTGTGGTAAAATAGAGCCTAAAGATTTCCAGTTAGAAAGGATATACCATGACCTACACGCATTTGCTTTTCGACCTTGACCACACCCTCCTAGATTTTGACCGTGCTGAAGATTTGGCTTTGACCTACCTTCTTGAAGAGGCTGGGGTGGCTTCACGAGATCTTAAAGTTTACAAGGATCACTATATCCCCATGAATCGTTCCATGTGGGAAGATCTCAATCATGGTTTAATCACTAAGCCGGAATTGCTTCGCACGCGCTTTTCTCGTCTTTTTGAGCATTTTGGACAGGAGGTTGATGGCAGTCACTTAGCTGGCCGTTACCAGCATTTCTTGAGCCAACAGGGGCAGGAGTTGCCTCAGGCCCATGCTTTCTTATCGAATGTTAAAGACCGAGGTCACATGATATATGCAGCAACTAATGGTGTTAGCTACATCCAACGTGGTCGTCTGCAAGCCTCAAGCATCTTGCCATTCTTCGACGATATTTTCATTTCAGATGAAGTGGGTGCCCACAAACCGTCTACTGACTTTTTTGAAAAAATTTCGGATCAGGTAAATGACTTTCATTCCGATTCGGCCCTCATGATTGGTGATAGTCTAACTGCTGATATTCAAGGTGGTAATAATGCAGGAATTGACAGCATTTGGTTTAATCCAAATGGTTTGGTTAATGAGACTCCAGCTGTTCCAACTTATCAAGTCAAAAACTACCAAGAAATTTTGACAATTTTGAGCAAATAGACCACTTTTCAAATTGTATTTACCTATGACTACTAAGAGCTTTTCAGCTCTTTTTTTGCTACAATGAAAGCATGAATGATCTGATTAAACATAAGTTGGAATTGCTCCCAAACAATCCTGGGTGCTATCTCCACAAGGACAAATTCGGCAATATTATCTATGTCGGTAAGGCTAAAAATCTAAAAAATCGTGTGCGTAGCTATTTTCGTGGAAGTCATGATACCAAGACAGAGCTTTTGGTATCTGAGATTGCAGATTTTGAATTTATCGTAACCGAGTCCAATATTGAGGCCCTGCTTTTGGAGATTAATCTTATCCAAGAGAATATGCCCAAATTCAACATCCGCCTCAAGGATGACAAGTCTTATCCATTTATCAAGATTACTAAGGAGCTCTATCCAAGGCTCTTGATTACCCGCCAGGTTAAGAAGGATGGCGGTCTCTATTTTGGTCCTTACCCAGACTCTGGTGCGGCCAATGAAATCAAGAAACTGTTGGACCGTATTTTCCCCTTTAAGAAATGTAAAAATCCCGCCAACAAGGTCTGTTTCTATTACCATATTGGCCAATGTAATGCCCATACCATCTGTCACACCACTGAGGACTATTGGCAAGGTTTGGTTGAGGATGTCAAGAATTTCCTAAACGGTCATGATGATAAAATCGTTAATCAGCTTAAGGCCAAGATGAAGGATATGTCTGACCAGATGGAGTTTGAGCGTGCTGCGGAGTATCGTGATTTGATTGAGGCAGTATCGACGCTGAGGACCAAGCAAAGGGTTATCCGTCAGGACATGCAGGACCGTGATATCTTCGGTTACTACGTGGACAAGGGTTGGATGTGTGTTCAGGTTTTCTTTGTTCGCCAAGGAAAACTCATTCAGCGTGATGTCAATATGTTCCCTTATTATAATGATGCTGAGGAAGATTTTCTAACCTATATGGGTCAGTTTTATCTGGATAGTCGTCATCTCAAGCCTAAGGAGATTTTCATTCCAGGAGACATTGATCAAGAGTCTGTCGAAGCTCTAGTTGGAGATGAGGTCAAGGTCTTTAAACCTCAACGTGGCGAGAAGAAGCAGTTGGTTAATCTGGCGACGAAAAATGCCCGTGTCAGTCTGACTCAAAAATTTGATCTTCTTGAAAAAGATATAGCCAAGACCCAAGGAGCCATTGAAAATCTAGGCAAACTCATGGGAATTCCGACACCGGTTCGCATCGAGTCCTTCGATAACTCTAACATCATGGGAACGAGCCCTGTATCCGCCATGGTCGTCTTTGAGAATGGAAAACCCAATAAAAAAGAGTACCGCAAATACAAGATTAAGACGGTTGAAGGGCCTGACGATTATGCCAGCATGCGTGAGGTCATTCGTCGACGTTATAGTCGTGTCAAACGCGATGGGCTAACACCACCAGATCTTATTATCATGGATGGTGGTCAAGGACAGGTCAATGTGGCCAAGGATGTCCTACGCAATGAATTGAATCTTTCTATCCCAGTTGCGGGGCTTCAGAAAAATGACAAGCACCAAACCAACGAATTGCTCTTTGGGGACCCCTTGCAGGTCATTGATTTGCCACGGCAATCCGAGGAATTTTTCCTTCTTCACCGTATCCAAGATGAAGTTCACCGTTTTGCTATCACCTTCCACCGTCAAGTTCGTAGTAAAAATAGTTTCAGCTCCAAACTTGATGGCGTGGAGGGCCTTGGACCTAAGCGCAAACAAAAACTTCTCAAACACTTCAAGTCTATGACAGCTATCCAAAAAGCTACTGTTGAGGACATCCAAGCACTTGGCATTCCAGAAAAAGTAGCAGAGGCTCTGTTAGATAAGTTAAGTGAAGATAACAATTAAAGAAACTTAAATTCATTAAGCCATTTTTTTGTTATAATAAGAATAATTAAAAAGGGAAAGGAGTCCTGCTATCAAAAACGAAGCTAAAATTGAACGTCTTTATGATAGGGGACGTCGTGGCTTTCTTCGAGGTATCTTTAGTCGTGCTACGATTATCTTCCTTATCATCTTACTGCAGCTTGTTGTTGTAGCTATGTCTTACCTTTGGTTGAGTCAGTATAGAGTGCACCTGCAGGTGACAGAAGTGGTCCTTCGTATTCTAGCCATCATCTATCTCTTCCAAAGTGATATGGAATCAACGGCTGTTAATACTTGGTTGCTGATTGTTTTACCTTTCCCTATTATTGGAACCTTACTCCTAGCCTATACAAAACTAGATTTGGGCTATACAGGGATGAAGCGTGCGATTCAGAGCAATATTGACCGCAGTTGTGGAATATTGAAACAGGATGATAAAGCTCTCGAAGAGCTTAAGCAACGTCACACGAGTAACTACAATTTGGTTCAGTATCTTGAAAATGTTAATGGGCATTTTCCTGTCTATCGTCATAGTAAGACGACCTATTTTCCAAGCGGAGAAGCCAAATTTGAGGAAATGAAGAAACAACTCCTTAAGGCGGAAAAGTACATTTTCTTGGAATATTTCATCATTGACGAAGGTGAGATGTGGGGTGAAATCCTGGCTATCTTGAAACAGAAGGTTCAAGAAGGGGTGGAAGTACGTGTCATGTATGATGGCATGATTGAATTTTCAACCTTGAGTTTCGACTATAAGAAACGTTTGGAGAGAATTGGCATTCAATCTCGTGTTTTTGCGTCAGTAATGCCTTTCTTGTCAACCTATTACAATTACCGTGACCATAGAAAAATCTTGCTGATTGATGGTAAGGTAGCCTTTACAGGTGGGGTTAATCTAGCTGATGAATATATCAATAAGATTGAGCGTTTTGGCCATTGGAAAGATACTGCACTCATGGTTGAGGGGCCAGCGGTTGATACTTTCTTAGTCCTCTTCCTTCAAATGTGGACTTACTCACATGAAACACTTGATGTGACACCATATATGGTTGAACATGAGACCTTTGATACTCCTGGTTTTGTTGTTCCTTACGGGGATATCCCACTGGATAAGGATAAGGTTGGTGAGAATGTTTATATTGATATTCTTAATCATGCGCGTGATTTTGTTCATATCATGACGCCCTATCTTATTTTAGATGGAGAGTTACTACATGCTTTGAAGTTTGCGGCTGAGCGTGGAGTTGATGTTAGTATCATCATGCCTGGTATTCCTGATAAAAAGTCAGCTTATTACTTAGCTAAGACTTACTATCCAACACTTTTAGCATCTGGTGTTAAGATCTATGAGTACACACCCGGTTTTGTTCACGCCAAGATCTTTGTGAGTGACAATAGTAGGGCTGTTGTAGGAACAATCAACTTGGATTACCGCAGTCTTTATCATCACTTTGAGTGTGCGACTTATCTTTATAGGACGTCATCAGTGGTTTCCATTGAGGAAGATTTCCAAGCGACCAAAGCCAAGTGTCATCGAGTTAGTGTCGCCGAGATTGAAAATCTGCCGTTCCATCAAAAGGCTTTAGGATTATTGACTAGATTAGTTGCTCCGTTGATGTAGTGACAAGACTTGTTAGAAGAGGGTTGAGCCCTCTTTTCTTATAGTTTAAAATAAAGGTAATGAAGTCGAAGGAGAAAATGATGTTAACTATTCGTCCAGCCAAGTTATCCGATGCACCAGCTATTCAGGCCATCTATGCACCTTATGTTGAAAAGACAGCTATTACTTTCGAATACGAGGTTCCCAGCGTTCAAGAGTTTGAAGCACGCATCAGCAAGACACTTGAAAAATTCCCCTATCTAGTGGTGGAAGAGGATGGCCGAGTTCTCGGCTATGCTTATGCTTCAACCTATTATGCTCGTACAGCCTATGATTGGACAACAGAATTGTCTATTTATCTTCATGAAGATGCGCGTGGTCGAGGTTTGGGAAATCAGCTCTATGATGCCCTTGAGGAGGAACTTGAGAAGCGAGGGTTCTTGCGTTTCTTAGCCTGCATTGCAGTCCCTAATGAGGCCAGCGTTGCTATGCATGAAAAGCGGGGTTATGTCCAAGTTGCTCATTTTCCAAAAGTTGGCTACAAGTTTGAGCAATGGCACGATATCGTCTGGATGCAAAAAATCCTGGATGGGCCTGTTAGAAAGATACAGTAGATGCCCCATCAATCTTAAATCGCAATGGCTAATTATCTCTGCCTTTTGCATATGCTAAAATGATACTAATAAAATCACTGGGAGAGACCGAAAAGTTTGTGGTGCTCCCCCATACATGAGAGGAACCTATATGACTCAAGTAACCAGTGCTAGACTGTTACCCCAAAAGCCCTCCAGATGGGCTAAAAGTCTTCTTAATCGCAAGGTACCTATTTTCCTGTTCTTCTTACTGGAATTGACTTTTCTCGTTTTCTCATATCTCAGTCTACAAGAGCATTTTCCATCCATTATCTTATGGGAACACTTGTTGAGTGTTTTTACCTTCTTTTATTTGCTGAATCGTTCCATGGATTCTCGCTCCAAATTATCCTGGCTGATTATCATTGCTCTTTTCCCAATTTTTGGGACAGCCTTGCTTTACTTTTCACTTGCTGATTTGGGTGTGAGACGGTTGAAGAAACGACTTGAGGATGCTACAGTGCAAGCTTCTAATTATTTAAGCACCGATCCAGAAGTAGCTGATTATTTATCTCATGGAGATCGTCAACTACAGCGTTTAGCTTATTTTCTGGAGCATAGTCCAGCTCAGTTTTCTATCTACAGAGATACTGAGGTGACCTATTTTCCACTTGGAGACGACATGCTTCCAGCACTGTTGGAGGATTTGAAAAAGGCGGAGAGTTATATCTTCATGGAATATTTCATCATTGACGAAGGAATCATGTGGGGCGAGATTTTAACCATTTTAGAGGAGAAGGCCAAGGCAGGTCTGGACGTTCGTGTCATGTTTGATGGGATGAATGAGATGACTACCTTGTCCTACGATTATATTGAGCGACTACACAAGGTTGGTATTAAAGCCCAGGCCTTCTCACCAGTCAAGCCTATTCTATCAACCTATTACAATTACCGAGACCATCGAAAGATTACAGTGATTGATGGGCAGGTTGGTTATACTGGTGGCGTTAATATCGCTGACGAGTATGTCAATAAACGAGAACGCTTTGGCCATTGGAAGGACACGGCCCTTCGCTTAGATGGTCCAGCAGTTCAAACGCTAAAAGCTCTCTTTTTGACCATGTGGACAGTGACTGGAATAGAAGATAAAACGGATATGGAGCACTATTTACAAGAAAAACCTCAAAAAAGGAAGAGTTCGGGCTTTGTACTCCCTTATGGCAATTCACCGCTGACCTACCACAAGGTTGCAGAAAATGTTTATTTACATCTTCTAAATACATCAACTAATTATGTCTATATCATGACGCCTTATCTGATTTTGGATGACGAATTGGTTCGAGCCATGACCTTTGCGGCCAGACGAGGTGTTGATGTTTGTATCATTATGCCAGGAATTCCGGATAAACAGTATGCCTTTGATATTGCGACTACCTATTTTAAAGCCCTCTTGGAGGCTGGCGTCCGTATTTTCCGCTATACCCCAGGTTTTGTCCATGCTAAAGTTTATGTTTCTGATGGTCAACAAGCTGTTGTAGGTACCATTAACACAGACTATCGAAGTCTCTATCAAAATTTTGAAGACGGGGTTTATCTCTACAAAAATCTGGAAGTGCTTAACATAGAACAAGATTTTGAGAAAACCCAGGTGCTCTCAGAGGAAGTCACTCTGGAAAGTTTGTCAAAAATGCCTATAGCACATCGTCTAGGTGGCTATCTCTTTTCTCTGATTGGACCATTGATGTAAAAAAGGAGAAATCATATGGATACAAAAATGCTTTTGAAACTGTTAGAAAACCAAGCTGATCCAGCGAAAGTCTCAGCAATGGAAGCTTATATGAAAAATAAATTCAGCTTTCTTGGCGTTCAAAAACCAATTCTCAAAAAGATTGAAAGAGAGTTTTTTAAGCCTTTCATAAAGGATCCAATTGATTGGACTTTTGTGGAAGAGTGTTGGCAGCAACCTTACCGTGAGTTTCAATATATTGCTATGGATTATCTGGATAAAAAGAAGAAGGAGCTTAGACCTGAAGATTTTTCAAAGCTAAAGGAATTGGCTCAAACCAAATCATGGTGGGACAGTATAGATCAGTTGGACCGTATCATCGGGGAGATTACTTTTCACTACCCAGAAACCAAGAATATCATGCGTCAATGGAGTCTGGATGAGGATTTTTGGTTGAGACGTATTGCCATCGACCACCAGCTTATGCGTAAAGAATTGACTGATACAAACCTCTTAGCTGAGGTTATCTGTAACAACTTTGGACAGACTGAGTTTTTCATTAACAAGGCTATCGGTTGGAGTTTGCGCAATTACTCAAAGGTAAATCCTGATTGGGTTCGAGCTTTTATTGATCAACATGCTAGTCAAATGGCATCTCTTAGCATTCGTGAGGGAAGTAAGTATTTATAGAAATCAAGAGCTTGACTCTGTCGTTCATTATGCTAGAATAGAATCATGCGATGAGTCGATTGGCTCTCTAGAGCCTTTTGCGCTGAGGAGGTCTACATTAAATTGTAACGCAGGAGCGGACCTTGAGTAGTTGTGTGAACCTGCTACTCTCATCGAAAGATGCCTCCTATCCCTTACCATTTGGTAGGGGATTTTTTCTTTATTCTTGGCGTTTTAACCCTTTTCAACTGGGCTTAAACGTAGTATAATAGATTCACTAAACTAAATTGATAGAAAATTCCGAAAGAGGTTTTACTATGGGATACACAGTTGCTGTTGTCGGTGCTACAGGTGCCGTTGGTGCTCAAATGATCAAAATGTTGGAAGAATCAACACTTCCAATCGATAAAATTCGCTACCTTGCGTCTGCACGTTCTGCAGGGAAAGTCTTGCAATTTAAAGGACAAGATGTGACTATCGAAGAAACGACTGAAGACGCATTTGAAGGTGTAGATATTGCACTTTTCTCAGCTGGTGGATCTACCTCTGCTAAATATGCACCATACGCTGTTAAAGCTGGTGCAGTAGTCGTTGATAATACATCTTACTTCCGTCAAAACCCAGATGTACCATTGGTTGTACCTGAGGTCAATGCACATGCGCTTGATGCTCACAACGGTATTATCGCTTGCCCTAACTGTTCAACGATTCAAATGATGGTTGCCCTTGAGCCAGTTCGTCAAAAATGGGGTTTGGACCGTATCATCGTGTCAACTTACCAAGCCGTATCAGGTGCTGGAATGGGAGCAATCCTTGAAACACAACGTGAATTGAAGGAAGTTTTGAATGACGGCGTTAACCCACGTGATGTTAAAGCTGAAATCTTGCCATGTGGTGGTGATAAGAAACACTTCCCAATCGCCTTCAACGCTTTGGCTCAAATCGACGTCTTCACTGAAAATGACTACACTTACGAAGAAATGAAGATGACAAACGAAACTAAGAAAATCATGGAAGACGATAGCATTGCCGTATCAGCAACATGTGTGCGTATTCCAGTCTTGTCAGCTCACTCAGAGTCAGTTTACATTGAAACAAAAGAAGTGGCACCAATTGACGAAGTGAAAGCTGCTATTGCAGAATTCCCAGGTGCAGTCCTTGAAGACGACGTTGCTAACCAAGTCTACCCACAAGCCGTTAATGCTGTAGGTTCACGTGATACATTCGTCGGACGTATCCGTAAAGACTTGGATGCTGAAAAAGGTATCCACATGTGGGTTGTTTCAGATAACCTCCTTAAAGGTGCCGCTTGGAACTCAGTCCAAATCGCAGAAACACTCCACGAACGTGGTTTGGTTCGCCCAACTTCAGAATTGAAATTTGAATTGAAATAGGGAGCAAAACAGAAATCAGTAACTCGAAGAGTTTGATTTCTCCTTCGCTTTTATAATTTAAGGCTTAGGCTATAAAAGTCCACAGGACTTTTATACCACCCCCCGCACAGTTGATTAGGAAGTACGAATGTTGTAGACATGAGTAGTTCCAATCAATCACTGCGTTATGATTCAGGAATCAGTAAGGATTTAATGTTGTATTTAAATACTAAAGTCAAGCTGAATCCTATAAAGCAGAGAGACTTCTCTCTGTTTTTTTGTTTATTAGCTATCAAATGGAAATAGTCAGTCCTCACGTTTTCAGAAAATTGTCAACTTATCTGTCTGTCTTGTCAAAATTATGGTAAAATGGAAAGGATTAGAAAACGGTTGAAGGAGAATATTATGTCAATTGATCAATTAAGAGATGTCAAACTGATCACAGCCCTTATTACACCTTTCCACGAAGATGGCTCTATCAATTATGATGCCCTTCCAGAATTGATTGAGCATCTTTTGGCTCACCATACAGAAGCTCTTCTTTTGGCGGGAACAACGGCTGAAAGTCCAACTCTTACTCACGATGAGGAGTTGGAACTCTTTGCGGCTGTTCAGAAAATTGTTAATGGACGTGTGCCATTGATTGCTGGTGTCGGTACCAACGATACACGCGACTCTATCGAGTTTGCTAAAGAAGTTGCCAAATTTGGTGGTTTCGCAGCTGGTCTTGCTATCGTGCCTTACTACAACAAGCCATCACAAGAAGGTATGTACCAACACTTCAAAGCCATTGCGGATGCTTCTGATTTGCCAATTATCATCTATAACATCCCTGGTCGTGTGGTTGTTGAAATGGCTCCTGATACCATGCTTCGTTTGGCGGAACATCCAAATATCATCGGTGTTAAAGAATGTACTAGCCTTGCAAATATGGCCTACCTTATCGAACATAAACCTAAAGATTTCTTGGTTTATACAGGTGAAGATGGGGATGCCTTCCACGCTATGAATCTTGGAGCTAACGGTGTCATCTCAGTAGCCTCTCATACAAACGGTGATGAGATGCATGCCATGCTTGAAGCTATTGAAAATAGTGACCTCAAGACAGCAGCAGCTATCCAACGTAAATTCATTCCTAAAGTTAACGCTCTCTTCTCAGTACCAAGCCCTGCACCTGTTAAGGCTGTTCTTAATCATCTTGGTTTCGAAGTTGGACCACTTCGTTTGCCATTGGTTGCATGTACTTCAGAAGAAGCTAAACGTATCATCAAGGTTGTCCTCGAAGAAGATGTCGAGGCAACACGTGAGACAGTTACAGGTGTCGTTCGTCCAGATTATTAAGAAAATGAAGTTGAGCAGCTTGCTCAGCTTTTTTAGTTGAATAGGTTAAATCTCACAAAATAAGCTGATATAGGGTCTAAAAGCAGTTTTCTATCATGAAAATTGGCTTTTTTTGATATAATTATAGTTAGTGTGCTTAAAAAGAAAGGAAGTTTCATGAATCAACTTGAACAAAAACTTGAGCAGGATTTTGGTATTGTTTTTAGCCAAAAAGACCTCTTAGAAACAGCATTTACCCATACCTCATATGCCAATGAGCACCGCCTCCTAAACATTTCACATAATGAACGTTTGGAATTTTTAGGAGACGCGGCTCTGCAATTAGTCATTTCCGTTTATCTTTACAAACGTTACCCTAACAAGCCAGAGGGAGAAATGTCTAAGATGCGCAGTACTATCGTTCGCGAAGAGAGTTTGGCAGGATTTACGAAGGCTTGCGGTTTCGAGCAGTATATCCGTCTTGGTAAAGGGGAAGAAAAATCTGGTGGACGTGAACGTGCCACTATCCTTGGTGACCTTTGGGAGGCCTTCCTCGGTGCTCTTTATCTGGATCAAGGGTTGCCTGCAGTTGAGAAATTCTTGAATCAGGTCATGATTCCTCAGGTTGAAAAGGGGAATTTTGACCGCGTAACAGACTATAAGACAGCCTTGCAAGAGCGTCTTCAAGTCAATGGTACGGTTGATATTACTTATACCGTTATCGATGAGTCTGGACCAGCTCATGCCAAAGAATTTACTATGCAGGTAGCTGTTGATGGTAAGGAACTCAGCACAGGTCTTGGAAAATCTAAGAAATTAGCTGAACAGGCAGCGGCTAAGGCTGCCCTTGAACAACTAGGAAATTAAGCATGTATTTGAAATCAATTGAAATGCAGGGCTTTAAATCCTTTGCGGACAAGACGCAAGTCGTCTTTGACAAGGGAGTAACAGCCGTTGTAGGTCCAAATGGATCGGGAAAATCAAATATTACAGAGAGTCTACGCTGGGCATTGGGTGAATCATCTGCCAAGAGTTTGCGTGGAGGCAAGATGCCTGACGTTATTTTTGCAGGAACAGAGGTTCGTAAGGCTCTCAACTATGCGGAAGTGGCAGTTACTCTTGATAACAGTGATGGCTTTATCGCGGGTGCTGGTGAAACCATTCGTGTGGAGCGTCACATTTATCGAAACGGTGACAATGATTACTTGATTGATGGTCGTAAGGTTCGTCTGCGTGATATTCATGACCTCTTTATGGATACAGGCCTGGGGCGTGATTCTTTTTCCATTATTTCCCAAGGTCGTGTTGAGGCTATTTTTAATGCCAAACCTGAAGAACGCCGCGCTATTTTCGAAGAAGCAGCAGGGGTTCTCAAATATAAGACACGTAAGAAAGAAACGGAAAGCAAGCTTAATCAAACTCAGGATAATCTTGATCGTTTGGAAGATATCATCTACGAGCTGGACGGTCAGGTTAAACCGCTTGAAAAGCAAGCTGCGACTGCCAAACGTTACTTGGAATTAGATGAAGAGCGTAGACAGACTCAGCTTAACCTTTTGGTCCACGATATTGAAGTTGGTAAATCTGAGTTGAGCCAGACCCAAGAGGATTTGGCAGCGGTCAAGGAAAAATTAACCAGCTATTATGAGGAACGCCATCGCCTAGAGACTGAGAACCAAGAACTCAAACAAAAACGACATCAAATTTCAGAACAAATTTCTTCTGACCAACAAACCTTGGTGGATGTCACACGACTTATTAGTGACTTTGAGCGTCAAATTGATCTTTATACCATGGAGAGTCAGCAGCGTTCAGAGAAAAAAGAAGAAACTGAAGCTCGTCTCAGTGAGTTAGAGCATTTGAAAGAAGAAGCTCAGGCAGCACTCGATAAGGTTAATCAAGGCCAAGTTGAATTGAATGCTGAGTTGGATAGCCTTGCCCAAGAGCTGATTGCTATTCAAAAAGAACTGGAGCAATTTTCTGATGACCCAGATACGCTTATTGAACGTTTACGTGAGGACTATGTTGGTCTGATGCAGGAGGAAGCCAAGGTTTCCAACAGTTTGACTCAGGTCACTCACGACATGGACAGTCAGACACAAGCACTTGAGGCACAAGCTGAAGAATTTAAACAAGCTCAGGCAGACTTACTTTCCGCTCAGGAAGTGGCTAGCGAAACCCAAAAAGCTTATCAAGCAGCCAAAGAGAGTCTTCAAAGCCTCTTAGCTAGCTACAAAGAAAAGGCCCAGGCTTATCAGGCTCTTGATAAGGACTATCAAGAGGCTCAAAAGCAGATGTTTGACCTCATGGATCACCTTAAGAGTAAAGATGCTCGTCGTCAAAGTTTAGAGTCTATCCAAAAAAATCATAGTAATTTCTATGCAGGGGTTAAGGCTGTCCTTCAAAATGCCCAATCCATTCAAGGAATTATTGGTGCAGTTAGTGAACACTTGACCTTTGATACACGTTATCAGACGGCTCTTGAAATCGCTATGGGGGCTAGTGGGCAAAATATTATTGTGGAGGATGAAGCGGCTGCTAAGCGTTCGATTGACTACTTGAAGCGCAATCGTCAGGGTCGTGCGACATTCTTGCCGTTGACCACTATTAAACCACGTCAACTAAATGGACAATTTGCTCAAAGTCTTGCCAATGCACCAGGTTTTATTGGTATGGCTTCCGATTTGGTCACCTATGAGGATCGCTTATCTAACATTTTCCAAAACCTCCTAGGGGTAACGGCAATCTTTGATACCATTGACAATGCTAATAAAGCAGCTCGAGCTGTTCGTTTCCAAGTACGTATGGTTACTCTTGACGGGTCTGAGATTCGTCCCGGTGGTGCCTTTGCTGGTGGTACCAACAAACAAAACAATAACCTCTTCATCAAGCCTGAACTGGATGCATTGACTGCTGAAATTAACCAGATTAAGGCTCAATTAAGTGATAGTGAGGCTAAAGTTGAATCCCTTAAGATCAAACGTAAGGCTCTACAGAAAGAGCTAGAAGACCTTAAGGTAGATGGTGAAAATGCTCGTCTTCAGGAGCAAAAACTAGACCTAGAACACCAACAAGCCTTGTCAGAGGTGGAGAAAAATCAAACCCTAGTGGATAGTTTCAAACAGGATTCTCAGGGAGCTGATGGGGTAAATCTTCAAGATAAGGCTGAACAACTTAAAGCAGAGTTAGCACAAATTGCTTCCAAGCGTGAGGCCATTAACGACCGTATTGAGGCTATTAAGGAAGACAAAGATGCTCTTGGTCAACAAAAACAAGTTCTTTTAGACAAGCAATCTGAACTTCAGTTGAAGGAACGCGACCTACAGGCAGAATTACGTTTTGCTAAGACAGAAAGTAATCGTATTCAAGCCGACTTGTCTGAGTTAATGAAGGAATCGGATAGTCTTAAAGCGCTCCTTAATAATCAGGTCAATGATGACCAAACTGACCGTCTTCCGCATTTGCAAGCACAGCATAAAGAAGCTGTTCAACGTAAGGACGATTTGGAACAAGCTCTTGTCCGTGCCAAGATTCAGGTGCAAGATTACGAAGGTCAGTTGGAAGACTTGGAGGAGCGTTTGGCTAAAGCTGGTAATCGTAACGAGGACTTGATTCGTCAGCAGACTCGTTTGGAAGAACGTGAAAGTCAGATTAGTCAATCGCTTCGTAAGTTTGCGACTCAGTTGGCTGAAGATTACCAGATGACACTTGAAGTCGCCAAAGGTCAGGCTAGCCCTCTTGACAATGTCGAACAAACACGCCAGAACCTGCAAGGTCTTGAGCGTTCGATTAAAGCTTTGGGTCCGGTCAATGTAGATGCTATTGCCCAGTTTGAAGAGGTTAAGCAACGTCTTGATTTCTTGAACGGACAAAAGGATGATTTGCTCGAAGCTAAGAGTCTCCTTCTGAATACCATAAATGACATGGATGATGAAGTGAAATCACGCTTTATAGCAACCTTTGAGGCTATCCGAGAAAGCTTTAAACAGACCTTTACCCAGATGTTTGGTGGAGGTTCAGCAGACTTGATTTTGACCTCAGACAATCTCCTAGAGGCTGGGGTAGAAATTTCTGTGCAGCCACCAGGTAAGAAAATTCAATCGCTTAACCTTATGTCTGGTGGTGAGAAGGCCTTGTCAGCTCTTGCCCTTCTCTTTGCCATCATTCGTGTTAAAACCATTCCATTTGTTATCCTTGACGAAGTAGAAGCGGCTTTGGATGAAGCCAATGTTAAACGCTTCGGTGACTACCTTAATCGTTTTGACAAGTCCAGTCAATTTATTGTAGTTACCCACCGTAAGGGAACGATGTCTGCGGCAGACTCTATTTATGGGGTAACCATGCAGGAATCAGGTGTCTCGAAAATCGTTTCGGTCAAACTGAAAGACCTTGATTTAGACTAAAAATAGATTATATTTTCATGAAAGATAGTTGATAGCTTTATCACTATCTTTTTTCATAGTCTCAAAAAATTTGTAACGACTTTCAGAAAAACATTAAGTTTGCGCTTTCAAAATTACGCAATCGATTGCGTAAAATGGCTTAACAAAGGCTATGATTAGGATTTTAGGGTTTATGAGAGAGAGGGTGACTTGTCATTTTGCACTGACATGTTACAATATTTAAGGAAATGTCATATGGGGATATGGTGTTTTTTGAAGTTAGTTATAGTGTATGTGTTAAGATACGATTTTCTGGACACATTTAGGTTTCGCGTATACAAGTCTAAGAAGTCTTCTTTCGAGCGAAAAATCCAGGCTGGGAAACCTGGATTTTTTCTTTGTCTTTTGAGTTTATTGATCATCTTTTTCAGCTTGAGATTTGGCTTGTTTGATACCAGCATTAACTAAGCCCTGCATGATAGCCCCAAAAAAGATAGCTTCAAAGATGCCTGATAGCATATTACGGATTGAGAATAATTCTGTCAAATAGTCTTTATTGTCAACTAAGAAGTGAACTAGGGGCATGCCTAAGAACATGCTAATCCCAAAGCATAAACCTGACTTAAGCCCCACGTGCTTAAGTTGTTTTTTCTCTTTCTCAGTCAGTTCTTCCTCGTCAAAAGCATTAACAGCACTTATCTTTAACTTATAAGTAAGGATGCTGCCAACTACCATAATGATAATCAAGAGGAGGATAGGATAAATACGAGCTACAAGTTCGGGATACTTAAAGCCTATAAGAAAGGCAATACAATTACCACAAAGTAAGGTAAAGAAAAGAACTACGAAAGCTATGTTACCCATTCAATCAACCTGTTGGCGCTTTTGTTCATCTAAAGGACCTGTGATACCATAAAAACGTTTAATGAGTTTGTCAGTGAAAGTTTCTTTAATCATGATTTACCTCTTTCTATCTTATATCTCTATTCGGAATTTCCATCCCAAAAGAGACTGTTAAGATCCGTATCTAGAGCTTTAGCTAGATTAAGACAGAGCTCTAGTGTTGGGTTATATTTGTTATTTTCAATCATATTAATAGTCTGTCGGGAAACGCCAATAGACTTTGCAAGTTCTAATTGCGAAAGCCCCATATTCTTTCTAAATTCCCTGACATGATTCATAATGGGCCTCCTTCTGAAAGACAAGCTAATGTGTTGCTGTAAGTCGCAATTTATTAATTATGTCAACTTTATCTGACATAATTGTAGCAAGTTTATATAGGTGTGTCAATTATCTTAGACATAAGACCATTTGGTTTTAAATAAAGGATTCTTTGTCAGCTCTTGAAAGCTTTTTGTTTTTTTGGTAAAATTGATAGTAATTGAATAGAAGTCGTAGAGACTAGTAACCTTATGGAAATTGACAGGGATTGGAGGTCATGGACTGGAAGCCTCCTCAAGGGAAGTTCGGCGAATTCACTCATGAAAACGACTGACGAATCAAGGTCTGGGTAACCAGATAAAAAACGGATGGTACCGCGTGTCAACGCTCCGGGTTGGAGTTTTGGCATGTGGTTTTTTGTTTGCGATTCGAAATTGTTACATCAGAAAGGAATCTCATGGATTTACAAACACAATTGCAAGAGTTGAAAACCTCAACACAGGCTAAATTGGCTGAAATGCGTGGTGAACACTCTAAAGAATTACAAGAATTGCGTGTTGCAGTTTTGGGTAAAAAGGGCTCTTTGACAGATCTTTTGAAGGGGCTTAAAGACCTTCCTAATGAAGAACGCCCTAAAGTTGGTAAAATGGTCAACGAAGTTCGTGACGTTTTGACTGAAGCTTTTGATGAAGCCGCTAAAATTGTTGAAGCCGCTAAAATTCAAGCCCAACTTGACTCTGAAAGTCTTGACGTAACCCTTCCAGGACGCCAAGTTAAACTCGGTAACCGTCATATTCTTAGCCAAACAGCTGAAGAAATCGAAGACATTTTCTTGGGGATGGGCTTCCAAATCGTTGATGGTTTTGAAGTTGAGACTGACTATTATAACTTTGAACGTATGAACTTGCCTAAGGATCACCCAGCCCGTGACATGCAAGATACCTTCTATATTACGGAAGAAATTTTGCTTCGTACACATACAAGTCCTGTTCAAGCTCGTACACTTGATAAACACGATTTTTCTAAAGGTCCACTTAAGATGATCTCACCAGGACGTGTTTTCCGTCGTGATACAGATGATGCGACTCACAGTCACCAGTTCCACCAAATCGAAGGTTTGGTAGTTGGTAAAAACATCTCAATGGGTGATCTTAAGGGAACGCTTGAAATGATTATCCAAAAAATGTTTGGTGCAGAACGTCAAATCCGTTTGCGTCCATCTTACTTCCCATTCACTGAGCCTTCAGTTGAGGTTGACGTGTCATGCTTCAAGTGTGGTGGTAAAGGATGTAACGTATGTAAGAAGACAGGTTGGATTGAAATCCTCGGTGCAGGTATGGTTCACCCACAAGTGCTTGAGATGTCAGGCGTTGATTCTGAAGAATACTCAGGTTTCGCCTTCGGTCTTGGTCAAGAACGTATTGCCATGCTTCGTTATGGTATCAACGACATTCGTGGTTTCTACCAAGGGGATGTTCGCTTCTCAGAACAGTTTAAATAAGGTTTAGGAGGTTGTCATGTCAGTCGTTATTCGTAAGGTTCTTCAGGAAGAAGTAGCAGAATTAAAAGTTCTCTCCGAAGATACCTTTAGAGAGACTTTTGCTCATGATAATACCGAAGCCCAGTTGCAAGGTTACTTTGATACCGCACTTTCTGAGGAAGTGCTCTTAGATGAAATCACTCATGAAGAATCGCGTTACTTTTTCATTCTCGTTGATGGTGAAAAGGCAGGTTTTCTAAAGACCAATGTAGGTTCCGCTCAAACAGAGCAGCATTTGGACAATGCCTTTCAAATTCAACGTATTTATATCAGTCAGGCCTTCCAAGGCATGGGCTTGGGTAAGCAACTCTTTGAGTTTGCCTTACAAGAAGCTCGTGATTTAGGTTGTGATTGGGCCTGGTTGGGTGTTTGGGAAAGGAATTTCAAAGCACAGATATTTTACGATAAATATGGCTTCGAAAAATTCGCAGAACACGATTTTCCAGTTGGTGATGGTAAAGTTGACCGCGACTGGTTGCTTAAATTAAAACTATAAACCTATTATTAAGTTGATAGAGAGGAGTTTAAAAGGCGATTAAACGTGTTAGTTCGTCTTCCTCTTATATCAGATATACATATTCCTAAATTACAGAAAGGATTTGAACCCGCCCTAAGCTCTGGGTAAAAAAGATAAAGTCGCCTAGGTGCTGATGCACCAACGTTGCCTTTCCTATTTTTGCGGAGAGCTATTAACGGGCTTGGTATCATAATTATGCTAGTTAGTTATAAATGGTTAAAAGAGTTGGTTGATGTGGATGTTACCACTGCTGAACTCGCTGAAAAAATGTCGACGACAGGTATTGAAGTGGAAGGTGTTGAGACACCTGCTGAGGGCTTGTCAAAATTGGTTGTTGGTCATGTCTTGTCATGTGAAGATGTGCCTGACACACACTTGCACTTGTGTCAAGTAGATACTGGAGATGCAGAAGGTCCACGTCAAATTGTTTGTGGTGCTCCAAATGTCACTGCTGGTATCAAGGTAATTGTTGCTATTCCTGGTGCCCGCATTGCGGATAACTACAAGATCAAAAAAGGTAAGATTCGCGGCATGGAATCTCTCGGTATGATCTGTTCTTTGGCAGAGCTTGGACTTCCAGATAGCATTATTCCTAAGGAATTTGCAGATGGTATCCAAATTTTGCCAGAAGATGCCGTACCTGGAGATAGCATCTTCCCATATCTTGACCTTGATGATGAAATCATCGAATTGTCAATCACACCTAACCGTGCGGATGCTCTTTCTATGCGTGGTGTGGCACATGAAGTTGCTGCAATCTATGGAAAATCTGTTCACTTCCCAGAAAAAACGGTTACTGAAGACAGCAAACTAGCGTCTGATAAGATTTCAGTAGCCATCGAAAGTGATAAAGTGGCTACTTATGCTAGTCGTGTGGTTGAGAATGTTACTGTTCAACCAAGTCCACAATGGTTGCAAAACCTTCTTATGAATGCTGGTATCCGTCCAATCAACAACGTGGTTGACGTGACAAACTATGTTCTTCTTTACTTTGGACAACCAATGCACGCCTTCGATTTGGATAAATTTGAAGACTCACGTATCGTTGCCCGTGATGCCCATGATGGTGAAAAATTAGTCACTCTCGATGGTGAAGAACGTGAATTGACTGCTGAAGATATTGTTATTACAGTTGCTGACAAACCAGTTGCCCTCGCAGGTGTTATGGGTGGCGCTTCAACTGAAATTGACAACAATTCTAAAAATGTCGTTCTCGAAGCTGCTGTTTTTGATGGAAAATCAGTTCGTAAGACAAGTAGCCGTCTCAACCTTCGTTCAGAATCATCATCACGTTTTGAAAAAGGTATCAATAACGATACTGTCCTTGAAGCCCTTGATTTTGCTGCAGCTATGTTGCAAGAATTGGCAAATGGAACGGTTCTTGCAGGCCGTGTTCAAGCGGGATCTGTTGATACAGAGCCAGTCCAAGTTTCTACAAGCCTTGACTACGTAAATGTTCGCCTTGGTACAGAATTGACTTTTGCGGATATTGAAGATGTGTTTGCGAAACTTGGTTTTGGATTGACTGGTGATGCTGATAAATTCACAGTATCTGTACCACGTCGTCGTTGGGATATCAGCATCCAAGCAGACTTGGTTGAGGAAATTGCACGTATCTACGGCTATGAAAAATTGCCTACGACCCTTCCAGAAGCAGCAGGGACAGCCGGTGAGTTGACTGAAACACAAGCGCTTCGTCGTAAGGTTCGTACCATTGCTGAAGGTGCTGGATTGACGGAAATCATCTCATATGCTTTGACAACACCTGAAAAAGCTGTTGAATTTGCTGTGACACCTACTAACTTGACTGAGTTGATGTGGCCAATGACTGTTGACCGTTCAGCCCTCCGTCAGAACATGGTATCTGGTATGCTTGATACTGTTGCTTACAATGTTAACCGTAAGAATAGTAACGTTGCTATTTACGAAATCGGTAAGGTCTTTGAACAAAATGGCAATCCAAAAGAGGAATTGCCAAATGAAATCAATACCTTTGCCTTCGCTATTTCTGGTCTTGTAGCTGAAAAAGATTTCCAAACTAAAGCAACACCAGTTGATTTCTTCTATGCTAAAGGGATTGTTGAAGCTCTCTTTGATAAACTTGAAGTTTCAGTTGACTATGTACCGACAAAAGACCTAGCAAGTATGCACCCAGGTCGTACAGCTGCTATTGTACTTGATGGTCAAACGATTGGATTCCTTGGTCAGGTTCACCCACAAACTGCTAAAAACTACGGTATTCCAGAAACTTATGTGGCGGAAATTAACCTTAGTGCTGTAGAAGCAGCCTTGCAACCGGCTCAACCATTTGTTGAAATCACAAAATTCCCTGCAGTATCACGTGATATCGCTCTTCTTCTCAAGGCAGAAATCACTCATCAAGAAGTTCTTGATGCTATCTACTCTGCAGGAGTGAAACGTTTGGTTGCTGTTAAACTCTTCGACGTTTACGCAGGTGAAAAACTTGGTGCTGGAATGAAATCAATGGCTTATAGCCTTACCTTCCAAAATCCAAATGACAACCTCACAGACGAAGAAGTTGCTAAATATATGGAAAAAATCACCAAAGCTCTTACTGAGAAAGTCGAAGCAGAGGTTCGTTAATAGTTAAAAAATCCATCTGAGAAGATGGATTTTTAAGTGACTAGACTATATTACAAAAAGGAGTTAATTTGTTTTTAGAGTTCTTTGACGGTGTATGGGGACACTACACTTTTGAATCTGATAAAGTCAATGTTCTGATTTGTGGTTTACCCAGTCTTGCTTATCCCTTGGGGCAAGTAATATTTGTATTATTAGTCTACAGGTTACTCGTTCATCAATATTTTAAAAAATTTTTAACCATGTCACCTCAGGATATTTGGGCTTGGCATAAAGAAACGTTCCGCAAAAGTAAATTATCTTTCATTGTCATCCCAATAGTTTATCTGTTCGTTTTCGGAATGACCTATGTTTTAGTTGAAGATGTTTTGACTACCGTCACTATTTACAAAGACTATAGAGGCCCTATAGCTAAAACCATTGATGGTCAAGTTGAACAAATAGATATTAGTCATGTTGGGACAAAAACGAGTAGTGCTAGGATTAATGCTCACTTTGTAAGCTCTGACGGGCAGACTTATGACATTCACCTGATAAACGGTGACAAGAGAATCGCTAATTATATGCGCCATCATAAGTCAGAGTCCTACACAGCAATCCTTTCCTTTGATAAACATGGCAAATCAGTTTACATTTCTAAATTCTGGGAATAAGCAGTCTGGATAGCTCTTTCAGGGATTTGCACTTGACAAATATGTAAATTCTCTGCATAATAAAAGAAAAAGCCATGAAAAGAGGGTAGCCATGCAAATTATTAAACGTAATGGTCAAGTTGCTGAATTTGATCCTGATAAAATTTACCAAGCCATCTTAAAAGCAGCACAGACTGTGTATGTTCTTGATGATACTTGGCGCCAAAACCTTGCTCAAGTGACGAAAAAAGTAGTGCTTGATCTTCAAGATGCTCAGGTGGAACGCCCAACCATTAACATGATTCAGTCATTGGTTGAAAATCGTCTCATGGAAGCAGGCTTTATCAATATTGCCGAGCATTATATTTCATACCGTTTGCAACGAGATTTGGAGCGTAACGGTTATGGTGACAAGGTCATTGTACACCTACGCTTTGAGCAGACTAAATAAGAAAAGCCATCAAGCGATGGCTTTTTTTGTGTCTGATTGTCACTTTGTCTTTTTTAAAAGTTTTATAAAGGATTCCAGTTCCTGTCCATGACCTATCTGCAGATAAGTTTCAGAAGTTGGTCTAATAAAGGAGGATTCTAAAAAACGAATCTGTTTGTGAGCTTTGAATTTTTCGAGTGAAAACTCCTTAGGAAGTTGCCAGGTCACATGCCTAGGGGAAATCTGAAAAGGAATGCTAACCTTATATTTTTCAATGATGGCTTGACTTTTAGCCATGTTTTGTTGAAAGAGGTCACCCAGCTTCTTAATGTTTTTTTGGAACATGCCATTTTCGAGATAAACGGAAAGTACTTTTTGCATGATGAGATTGGTATCATAGTCAATAAGTCCCTTGTGGCTCAAAAAGGTAGGCTTAAGATTAGGAGGTAAGACAAGGCTACCTAGACGTAAACCTGGAAAAAGAGCCATGGAAAAGGATTTGATGTAGATGGTCTGATTTTGGGTGTCATAGTAGTGAATCGGGAGATTTTTACTATCGCTAAAGTCTCCCATATAGTCATCCTCGACGATATAAACATTATACTGATTGGCAAGCTGGGCCAGCTTTTCTTTTTCACTGGCAGAATAGCTTAACCCAAGAGGGTTGGAGTAACGACTGATGGTATAGAAGAACTTAATCTGTCCAGATTTAAAGTACTCTTCCAAGCGGTCAAAATCTAAACCATCAAAACCACGGTTAATCGTTTCGTAAGCTAGATTTTGACGGTTGATGAGCTGGTTCATGCGATGATAGGTAGGTTGTTCTAAGAGAATTTTGTAGCCCCCATTACCAAAATCCATCTGTGAAAGAATGTAGAGGGCCTGTTGGCTTCCTGAGGTTATGACAATCTGATCCGAATTGACATAAATATCGTCAGCAATTAATCGACTCTTTAGGGCTTCAAGCAAATCTTTGAGTCCAGCTTGTTCATGATAATAGTTGAAGAGGTAGTCCTGGTGACCCGCCAAACTTTCATCCAAACAAAGTTTAAAATCCTCGTAGGCCAATTGATTGTAATCGTTAAGGTTAAGAAGCACCTTATTATCGACTTCATTGCGACCTTCTAGGACGTAATAGCCACTTTTGGGTACGGCATAAATATAGTTTTGATACTTGAGTTCCAAGAGTGCCCTTTGGGCTGTGTCCTTACTACAGGCATAAGTCTGGCTTAGTTGACGAATAGAGGGGAGCTTACTCCCTTTTTTCAAAGTCCCATTTTGGATATCTTTGATGATGGTCTCGACAATATCTTGATAAATACTCATAACTGACCCCTTACAGATTTTTCCTTATTGTACACTACTTGTCCTCTGAGAGCAAGATGTCTGGAGACATTTGACAAGATTATTAGATTTTGACATAATAAAAAGGTTATTAGGAAATACTAAATTTCCATCCCAAACAAGTTTAAGGAGATTGTAAGAATGACTTTTAAGAAAATCTTAGGACTTCTGGCTCTTGCATGCTTAACCATTATCGGTTTGTCAGCTTGCACACCAGAGAAAGAGCCTACTTGGACCTACGATAAAAACAAAATGCTATTTACAGGACAAGATGCTAGTGTACAAGTTCTTTCTGCAACTAAAATCGAATCACCAGAAGGTCAAAAAGCTGTCCGTGTTCACTATAAACTTAGCAACTCAAGTAAAGAAACAATGAATGCCTACACTCTTTTGATGAAGGTGGTCCTTGATGTGAAACAAGAAAAGGAAGAAGTGAAGGTTGCTACATTGGTCTTTTCTAAAGATGATGACCGAGATAAGATTGCAAATAAGACCAAGATTGCTCCTAAGGAAGTTAAAGAAATCGTTGTTGACTATGCCGTTGCTGATTTTGATCATGATCTTAGCATTGATTTCTCTGATTACGGTACTGAGGCAAATGCGACTGCCAAGCTTTCACTACAAAATCTTGAAAAGGCACCTGTCAAATACTTTGATAAAAAAGCTCAATAAGTCTTATCACCACATGAATGTGTGGTGTTTTTTTATAGTCTTAAATCTGTACCCATACAGTAGCGAAAATACTATCTTGTTTAATCGTCAGAATTTTCATAAACTTATACTATATTTATTGACTAAGGAGTTTTAGGTATGTCAGCAAAACGTTTAACCATTTCTGCATTTTTCATGGCACTTGTCATTATTTTGAGCTCGAGTCTCTTATCTATTCCAGTGCCAGGAGGTCATTTCTATTTTAACGGGATTATTATTTTCCTAGTTGGTTTAATTTTCCCACCTACAGAAGCAGTTATTATTGCTGGAGTAGGTTCCTTTATTGGAGATTTTCTTTTTTACCCTCTTCCTATGTGGGTAACTCTAGTAACACACAGCCTTCAAGTTCTCGCTATTGCACTCATTGTTGGAGGCCACTTAGGAAAATTGAGTAAGTCTAGGGCAGCTTTAGGTCTCTTGATTGGGGCTATTATTGACTTAGTCGGATATGGCTTAGGAAGAGCCTTTATCTATGGTACGCCTGCCTATGCTATTATGAAGATCCCTTTTGACATTGTAGCTGCTATTCTTGGTTTAGGAGTGGCCTACTACATTTATTTCCACACAGGTTTTGTTAAACAGTTTAAAAAGACCTGGGAAGGAAAATAGATGACCAAAGTAATTGTTGCCAATGACCTGGTTTGTCTAGGTAAGGTTGCTTTAACTAGTAGCCTCCCTATCATGTCAGCTTGTCAAACTGAAGTCCTTCCTTTACCAACGGTTCTTTTATCTTCGCATACAGGAGAGTTTGAAAATATCTATGTACGGGATCTTACGGATGACCTAAAGGGATTTTGTAACCAGTGGGAACACTTGGATTTTATAGTAGATGGCCTTGTGAGTGGTTATTTTAAGTCAGAAGAAGCATTAAAACGTGTAGGTCAATTGGCTCGTGATAAACAGATAGCTCTATTTGTTGACCCTATTATGGGTGACAATGGTCGTCTCTATCAAGGTTTTGATAGAAACTATGTAGAAGCCATGAAGGATTTCTGTCAACAGGCAGATGTCATCATTCCCAATCTGACAGAAGCTGCTTTGTTGACGGATACTACCTATCTTGAAGCAGGTTCCTATGATGAGGCCACTATTGAAAAGCTTCTGAGAGAATTGACCAAGCTTGGACCTCGAAAAGTTATTTTAACAGGTATCTCATTTGAGACAGATAAAATTGGGTTGGCTTATTTTGATAAAGAGACGAATGAAACGATTTATCGCATGCAAAAACGTTATGGTAATCATTTTTATGGAAGCGGCGATTTACTAACGGCAATCTTATCAGCAGGTTACTTTTATAATCTTGATTTACTAAAGGTTTGTGATTTGGCCTTGGATGTTATGGATAGGGTTCTTTCGTCAACACTGTCTGATGGTCGTCCTTTAAAATATGGTCTTTGCTATGAGCCCCATATCGGTTATTTATTCAGTGGTTTTAATGCCCTATTGGAGGAGAAAAATGAAAAGTGATAAAACACGTGAATTAGTTATTCTAAGTTTGTATGCAGCTTTAATTATTGTGAGTGTACAGTTTATTCGTATTCCTTTTGGATCTCAATTTGTCCATCTGGGAAATGCCCTAGTTGTGATTGCTGTTTTGATTTTCGGTGCTAGAAAAGGTGCGTTAGTCGCAACAGTAGGATTAGGGCTATTTGATATTTTCAATGGTTATGCCGCTGAGGTCTGGATTACTATTTTAGAATCTTTGATTGTTTGTTATGTTCTCTATCTTGTTTTTGAAAAGTTTTTAAAATCAAATGACAAAATGGCTAACATCATAATCATTGGAGTCATAGCGGCAGTGACCAAAATTATTTTGAATTTTGTTAAGTATACGATTATTAATAGTGTTGTTGCGGCTTTACCACTCAATGCAGCTATGGTATTGGCACTTACTAAAATTGGTGGAACCTTTGGGACATCAGTAGTGACTATCATTGCGGTGCCTCTCCTCTATCCTGTCTTCAAACGTATTTTACAGAGAAACTAAAGATTTAGCAGGTTAGTCCTGCTTTTTCTTTTTAATTTTCCAGAAGCAGAGGTCCAAATTTTCACTAAAAAATGGTAAAATAGTAAAGTTAATGTCAAGAAAGGAAAGGGCTGAAGGCAGGTTCAGCCCAGATATGCTATGTCTATTTTAGAAGTCAAAAATCTTAGTCACGGATTTGGTGACCGTGCTATTTTTGAAAATGTCTCATTCCGTTTGCTCAAAGGTGAACATATCGGTCTTGTTGGTGCTAACGGTGAAGGAAAGTCAACCTTCATGTCTATCGTTACTGGAAAATTGCAGCCAGATGAAGGTAAGGTAGAGTGGTCTAAATATGTTACAGCGGGTTACTTGGATCAGCATGCTGTTCTTGAAAAGGGAATGACCGTTCGTGATGTCCTTCGTACGGCTTTTGATGAGCTCTTTAAGACTGAAGAACGTATCAACGAGATTTACATGTCTATGGCTGATGAAGGAGCTGACGTTGATGCTCTGATGGAAGAAGTGGGTGAGCTTCAGGATCGCTTGGAAACGCGTGATTTCTACACACTAGATGCTAAGATTGATGAGGTTGCCCGTGCACTAGGTGTCATGGATTTTGGTATGGATACAGATGTAACGGACCTTTCAGGTGGTCAACGTACCAAAATTCTCTTGGCTAAGTTATTGCTTGAAAAACCAGATATCTTACTTCTAGATGAGCCAACCAACTATTTGGATGCTGAACACATTGCCTGGCTTAAACGCTATCTTCAAGAGTATGAAAATGCCTTTGTCCTCATTTCGCACGATATTCCGTTCCTAAACGATGTGATTAACATTGTCTATCATGTTGAAAATCAAGACTTGGTTCGCTATGCAGGTGATTATGACAATTTCCAATCTGTCTATGCTATGAAGAAAGCTCAATTAGAAGCTGCCTATGAACGTCAGCAAAAGGAAATTGCAGACCTTCAAGATTTCGTTAACCGAAACAAGGCACGTGTTGCTACTCGAAATATGGCCATGTCTCGTCAGAAGAAATTGGATAAAATGGAAATTATCGAGTTGCAGGCTGAGAAGCCAAAACCTGAATTCCATTTCAAGGAAAGTCGTACGCCTGGACGCTTTATTTTCCAAACCAAAGACCTCGTTATTGGTTACGACCGCCCTTTGACCAAGGCTCCTTTGAATCTTACCTTCGAACGTAATCAAAAAGTAGCTATCGTGGGTGCCAATGGTATCGGTAAGACTACTTTGCTTAAGAGCTTGCTTGGTATTATTCAACCACTCGAAGGAGAAGTTGAGACAGGTGACTTTATTGACCTAGGTTACTTTGAGCAAGAAGCAGAAGGGTCACGTCAGACGCCTCTTGAAGCGGTTTGGGATGCCTTCCCAGCCTTAAATCAAGCTGAAGTTCGTGCAGCTCTAGCCAAATGCGGATTAACCTCTAAGCATATTGAAAGTCAAATTCAGGTGCTTTCTGGTGGGGAACAGGCTAAAGTTCGCTTCTGTCTCCTTATGAATCGTGAAAATAATGTCCTTGTTCTGGACGAACCAACCAACCACTTGGATGTTGACGCCAAGGACGAATTGAAGCGTGCCCTTCAGGCCTTCAAGGGTAGTATCCTTATGGTATGTCACGAACCAGAATTTTATGAAGGTTGGACAGACGTTTGGGATTTTAATGAGTTAGTCTAGAGATAAAAGAGTGTTGACATTCTCTAAAGAGAAAGTTATTCACTCTTTTTTTATATTTTAAAGCAAAGTAACTTTCTGGGATTTGGTAAGACAGTGATGGTGTTAAGAAAGGTAACCGTCATCATAAAGCGATTTTCTACCTATTTTGACATGTTCTACATGGGTTTTGAGCATAGAAACTTAATTTGTTCAAAAAGTAACAAAGTCTGAGCATAAAAGGTGTAACCGTTTTCTGATTATGGTAGAATAAAACAGTAAACTATTATCAAAAGAAAGTTGGATAAACTTATGTCAAAAATCGTAGTTGTTGGTGCTAACCACGCTGGTACTTTTAGTATTAATACTATTCTCGATAATTACGGAGACCAAAATGAAGTAGTTGTTTTCGACCAAAACTCTAACATTTCATTCTTGGGTTGTGGTATGGCTCTTTGGATCGGTAATCAAATTTCTGGTTCTGATGGTCTTTTCTATGCCAACAAAGAAGGACTTGAAAGCAAGGGTGCTAAAGTTTATATGAACTCACCAGTTGAGTCTATTGACTTTGATGGTAAAACTGTTACGGCCCTTGTAGATGGCAAAGAGCACGTTGAATCATATGACAAATTGATTTTGGCTACTGGGTCTCAACCAATCTTGCCTCCAATCGAAGGTGCTGAAATTAAAGAAGGTAGCCGTACTTTCGAAGCTACACTTGAAAACCTTCAATTCGTTAAACTTTTCCAAAACGCTCAAGAAGTTATCGATAAGTTGAACGACAAATCTCAAGATATCAAACGTGTAGCGGTTGTAGGTGCTGGTTACATTGGTGTTGAATTAGCTGAAGCTTTCCAACGTCACGGTAAAGAAGTTATCCTTATCGACGTTGTTGATACATGTTTGGCAGGTTATTACGACCATGACTTGACTGAACTTATGGCTAAAAATATGGAAAGCCACGGTATTAAATTGGCATTTGGTGAAACTGTTAAGGCAGTTGAAGGTGATACTAAAGTTGAACGTATCGTCACTGATAAAAATGCTTACGATGTCGACATGGTTGTCCTTGCAGTAGGTTTCCGTCCTAACACAGCTCTTGGTGCTGGTAAATTGGAAACATTCCGTAATGGGGCTTATCTTGTTAATAAGAAACAAGAAACATCAATCAAAGATGTTTATGCAGTTGGTGACTGTGCTACCGTTTATGACAATGCCCTTGAAGATGTCAACTACATTGCCTTGGCTTCAAACGCTGTTCGCTCAGGTATTGTCGGTGGTCATAATGCCGGTGGTGGCGATGTTGAATCAAACGGTGTTCAAGGATCAAATGGTATCTCAATCTATGGTTTGAACATGGTATCTACTGGTTTGACAGAAGAAAAAGCAAAACGCTATGGTTTCAATCCAGCAGTAGTAGAATCAACAGATCTTCAAAAAGCTGCCTTCATGGAAGATGAAAATGAAGACGTTACAATCAAGATCGTTTATGACAAAGATACACGCAAAGTTCTTGGTGCTCAAATGGTATCACGTATGGACATCTCTATGGGAATCCACATGTTCTCATTGGCTATCCAAGAAGGTGTAACTATCGACCGTCTTCAATTGCTTGATTTGTTCTTCTTGCCACACTTTAACCAACCGCTTAGCTATATTGCTAAAGCAGCTATCTCAGCTAAATAAACTTAAACAGCTAATTCAACTGAATTAGCTGTTTTTTTTCTTTTTGAATACGAAAAAGCCTCCTACTGGAGACTTTTATTTAACTAATGTCAAATTAGTTTTTTGAAGCTTCTTGGAATTCAGGGTTTTTCCATGCTTCATCAATGATAGCTTGCAATTCATCAGCAGAAGCTTTCATTTTTTGTTGTTCAGCATCGTTCAATGGGATGTTCACTGGACGTACGATACCGTGTGCACCTACGATAGCAGGTTGACCGATAAAGACGTTGCTTACACCATATTGACCTTCTTGGAATACAGACAATGGAAGTACTGCATTTTCATCGTCAAGAATAGCTTTAGTGATACGAGCAAGAGCTACGGCGATACCATAGTATGTAGCACCTTTTTTGTTGATGATTGTGTAAGCGGCATCACGAACACCTTCGAACAATTCAACCAATTCAGCTTCTTGAACGTTTTGAGTATCTTTAAGGAATTCTTCAAGGTTTACACCGGCGATGTTAGCGTGTGACCAAACGGCAAATTCTGAGTCACCGTGTTCACCCATGATGTAGGCGTGAACTGAACGAGCGTCAACATCAAGTTTTTCAGCAAGTGCTTGACGGAAACGAGCTGAGTCAAGTGAAGTACCTGAACCGATAACGCGTTCTTTAGGGAATCCTGAGAATTTCCATGTTGAGTAAGTCAATACGTCAACTGGGTTAGCTGCTACAAGGAAGATTCCTTTGAAGCCTGATTCAACAACTTGAGTAACGATAGATTTGTTGATAGCAAGGTTTTTACCAACAAGATCAAGACGAGTTTCACCTGGTTTTTGTGGAGCACCAGCAGTGATAACTACAAGGTCAGCATCCGCACAGTCTTCGTATTTAGCTGCGTAGATTTTTTTAGGTGAAGTGAAAGCAAGCGCGTGGCTAAGGTCAAGCGCATCACCAACAGCTTTTTCGAACAATTGTGGAATTTCGATGATACCAAGTTCTTGAGCGATACCTTGGTTTACAAGTGCGAAAGCGTAAGATGAACCTACGGCACCGTCACCAACGAGGATGACTTTTTTGTGTTGTTTAGTTGCAGTCATGGGTCTAAACATCTCCTTTTTTTTAATTGGGTTACCCCATACACTGCTTATTCTACCACTTTAAGTGATGGATGTCACGAAATATTAAGTAAATAATGGATGAAAGCGTTTTACACAACTGAAAAATAAAGCGTTTTATGGTATAATATTATAGAAATCTTCTATACTCTTTTATTAGAGTTTGGAATGATTTGAATGAAAGAAAAGAGGCATTTTTAGAGTGCAAGATAATAATTTAATTGACGTTAATTTGACGTCTGAGATGAAGACGAGCTTTATCGATTATGCCATGAGTGTTATCGTGTCTCGTGCTCTTCCAGATGTTCGTGACGGTTTAAAACCTGTACAACGTCGTATTCTTTATGGAATGAATGAGCTTGGGGTGACACCTGATAAGCCGCATAAAAAATCTGCCCGTATCACCGGGGATGTCATGGGTAAATATCACCCACACGGGGATTCATCTATCTATGAAGCCATGGTCCGTATGGCACAATGGTGGAGCTACCGTTACATGTTGGTTGATGGTCACGGGAACTTTGGTTCTATGGACGGAGATGGGGCTGCTGCTCAGCGTTATACTGAGGCGCGTATGTCTAAAATCGCCTTGGAAATGCTACGTGATCTTAACAAGAATACTGTAGATTTTCAAGATAACTATGATGGATCAGAACGTGAGCCAATTGTTCTTCCGTCACGTATTCCCAACCTTCTTGTCAATGGTGCGACAGGGATTGCCGTTGGTATGGCAACTAACATTCCACCACACAATTTGGCTGAAACGATTGATGCTGTCAAATTGATGATGGATAATCCTGAAGTCACAACACGTGAACTGATGGAAGTCCTTCCTGGACCCGACTTCCCAACTGGAGGTTTGGTCATGGGGAAATCTGGTATTCACCGTGCTTATGAGACTGGTAAGGGTTCTATTGTCCTTCGTTCGCGTACCGAAATTGAAACAACTAAATCAGGTCGTGAGCGTATTGTTGTCACTGAGTTTCCTTACATGGTCAATAAGACCAAGGTTCATGAACATATCGTTCGTTTAGCACAAGAAAAACGTATTGAGGGGATTACAGCAGTCCGTGACGAGTCTTCTCGTGAAGGGGTGCGCTTTGTCATCGAAGTGCGTCGTGATGCTTCGGCCAATGTTATCTTGAATAATTTGTTCAAATTAACGCAACTTCAGACTAATTTTAGCTTCAACATGTTGGCCATTGAAAAGGGTGTTCCTAAAATTCTTTCTTTGCGTCAAATCTTGGCTGACTATATTGCTCACCAACAAGAAGTTGTGGTCCGTCGTACACAGTTTGACAAGGATAAGGCTGAAGCACGTGCCCACATTTTAGAAGGTTTGCTGATTGCTCTTGATCATTTGGATGAAGTGATTACGATTATCCGTAACAGTCAAACTGATGCTGAGGCTCAAGCTGAGTTGATGGCTCGTTTTGAACTCACGGAACGTCAAAGTCAAGCTATTCTTGATATGCGTTTGCGTCGTTTGACAGGTTTGGAACGTGATAAGATTCAAAATGAGTATAATGATCTCCTTGCCTTGATTGCTGATTTAGCTGATATTTTGGCCAAACCAGAACGTGTCATTGCTATCATCAAGGAAGAATTGGACGAAAGCAAGCGTAAATTCGCAGATGCTCGTCGTACAGAACTTATGGTCGGAGAAGTCGTTTCTCTTGAAGATGAAGATCTCATCGAAGAAGAAGATGTTGTTATCACTCTTTCAAATAAGGGGTATATTAAACGTTTAGCCCAAGACGAGTTCCGTTCACAAAAACGTGGAGGACGTGGTGTCCAAGGTACTGGTGTTAACGATGATGACTTTGTTCGAGATATTGTCTCAACAAGTACTCATGATCACCTTTACTTCATGACTAATAAGGGGCGTGTATACCGTCTCAAGGGGTATGAAATCCCTGAGTATGGTCGTACAGCCAAAGGATTACCTATTGTCAATCTCTTGAAGTTAGATGAAGGTGAGACTATTCAAACAGTCATTAACGCTAAGAGTGATGAGGCATCTGAAAATAATCACCTTGTCTTTGTAACTCGCCAAGGTCTGGTTAAACGTACCAAAGAAGCAGAATTTAAGAACATTCGTCAAAACGGTTTGATTGCCTTGAAACTTAGAGAAGGTGACGAGCTAATTAATGTCTTCTTGACTACTGGTAATGAAGAAATTGTCATTGGTACCAAATTTGGTTACAGTGTACGCTTCAAAGAGGACACTATTCGAAGCATGAGCCGTATGGCTGCCGGTGTTAAAGGGGTAACTCTTCGTGATGGTGACCAAGTTGTTGGTGCAGCTGCTATTACAGAAGACCAAGAAGTCTTGATTATCACTGAAAAAGGTTACGGTAAGCGTACCTCAGCGACTGAATACCCAACGAAGGGACGTGGTGGTAAAGGTATCAAGACTGCTAATATCACAGAGAAGAATGGTAACCTGGCAGGTATTGTCACAGTGTATGGTGATGAGGATATCATGGTCATCACAGATACAGGTGTTATCATCCGTACTGCCGTTGCTAATATCTCTCAAACTGGTCGTGCAACTCAAGGGGTTAAGGTCATGCGTTTGGATGACTCTGCTCGTATTGTAACCTTTGCTTTAGTTGAGCCGGAAGAAGTAGAACAAGCTTCCGAAGACCAAGAAAGTGGTGACAACTAATGAGCAAAGATAAGAAAAATAAAGCAACAAAAAAACGCCGTAAGTGGCTGGATATTCTTCGCTGGGTGTTGATTGTCGTTCTCTTGGTTGTTGGTTTAGCCTTGATTTTCAATAAGTCTATTCGAAACACAGTAATTGCTTGGAATACAAATAAGTATCAAGTGAGCAAGGTTTCTAAAAAGACTATTGAGAAAAACAAGGAAGCTAAGACGAGCTTTGACTTTGATACCGTTAAATCAATTAGCACAGAGTCTGTCTTACAAGCACAGATGGATGCTCAAGAACTTCCAGTCGTTGGTGGCATTGCCATTCCAGAGGTGGGTATCAATCTTCCTATTTTCAAAGGACTTGGCAACACAGAGTTGACTTACGGTGCAGGAACTATGAAAGAAGACCAAGTCATGGGTGGTGAAAATAACTATTCACTAGCTAGTCACCACGTCTTTGGTATTGCTGGTGCATCTGACATGCTATTTTCACCACTAGATAAGGCTAAGGAAGGCATGAAAATTTATCTTACGGATAAAAATAAAGTCTATACTTATGTCATTAGTGAGGTCAAGGTTGTTCAACCAACTGAAGTAGCAGTGGTTGATGATACACCAGGCAAGTCTGAAGTTACTTTGGTAACCTGTACGGATGCTGAAGCAACTCAGCGTACAATCGTCAAAGGTGAATTGAAATCACAGGTAGATTTTGACAAGGCAAGTTCAGATATTATTGAGGCCTTTAATAAGTCATACAATCAATTTCAAAGTTAAGAAAGGGGCCTTAGGGCCTTTTTCTATGGAGGAAAATATGTTTTTAAATACAGTGCACCATGTTGCTATTATTGTTTCTGATTATGAGTTGTCTCGAGATTTTTATGTCGATAAACTTGGTTTTGAGATTATTCGGGAAAATCACCGTCCAGAACGTCATGATTATAAGTTAGACCTACGTTGTGGGGATATAGAACTTGAAATCTTTGGCAATAAGACCAGTGATCCGAACTATGTGAAGCCCCCTAAACGTCCGTCTTATCCTGAGGCCTGTGGCTTACGTCATTTAGCTTTCAGAGTGACTAATATTGAAGAGGTTGTCAAGAGTTTAGAAGAGAAGGGTATTTCCTGCCAACCTATTCGCAAGGACACTTTTACCGGTGAAAAGATGACTTTCTTTGCTGATCCAGATGGTCTTCCCTTGGAGTTGCACGAGTAGTTTTTTTGACCTTAATTTTTTAAGTCATGGTATAATAAATTCACGATTGGACTCGTACCCAGTCGTCCTTTAGGAGATTATGGAATAATATTCTATTTTCGAAAGGAAACACACATGAAATTGAAAAAACTTCTTGTTACTGGGATGGCTTTATTGGCTTCAGTAACAGCCTTCACTTCGGTTGCGCAAGCAGCAACATCATCGCAAGTCCAAAAGGTTATTGATGAATCTTATGTTCAACCAGACTATGTGATGGGTTATTCATTGTCGGAAGAGCAACGTAATGAAACCTTGAATTTGTTAGGGTATGACAGTAGTAAGGATACTAATGTCAAGACCTTGACGACATCTGCATATGCGAATATTATGAACGTTGCAGATGATTCTAGTCTTCAGCTATATTCTTCGGTTAAGATTGCTAAGCTTGGTGCTAAGGAAACCTTGAGTGTAGAGATTGTGACACCGCAAAATATCACGAAAATCACTCCAGATATGTACCGTAATGCTGCAACGACACTTGGTATCGAACATGCTAAGATTACCGTAGCAGCACCAATCGCAGTTACTGGAGAAAGTGCCTTGGCTGGTATTTACTATTCCCTTGAGCAAAATGGGGCTAAGGTTTCAGATGAAAGCAAAGAGCTTGCGCAGGAGGAACTTAAAACCCTTTCTCAAATTAATGAGGAAAATTCAGGCAAGAGTGACTATGATGCGGACAAGCTTAATGTAGCTATGACTGATATTAAGTCAGCAGTTGCTGATAAAGGGGATAAGTTGACTGAAGACCAAGCTAAAACGATTGTTCAGCAGACTATCAATAATTACAACTTGGATCTTTCTGATACGCAAATTAACCTTCTAGTGAATTTTGCTATGAATTTATCTAAGTCTTCAATCATTGACAGTGCTAGCTTTAAGTCAACCTTGAGTTCACTTAAAGATTCTATCGTTTCGAAAGCTGGTAATACCTTCTCTGGAATCAACCTAAACTTTAATGCCAACAAAGCGGTTGAGAACAGCAAAAATATCTTTGCACAAATTTGGCAAGCTATCGTTGATTTCTTTACAGGACTGTCTAAATAGTAAAAGAGCTATCCGTTTGGATGGCTTTTTTCTATTTTTCAGAAAATATGTGAAATGCTATTGAAATTATTCCAACAATTGTGTACAATGGTAAACATCAATTCAGATTATTCTGAAAATTTGTTTTAGGAGATTTTCTTATGTCAGAAACAAGTGTATCTAGTCAGTCTACCTGGCGTAGTAAAATAAAAGCAATGGGACCCGGTATCCTAATGGCCTCAGCGGCCGTAGGTGGTTCCCACATCGTTTCATCAACCCAAGCGGGTGGTTCTTATGGATGGGCCTTGCTAGGCTTGGTTATTCTTGCCAACCTCTTTAAATACCCATTCTTCCGTTTTGGTGCCGAGTATACCGCAGATACGGGTAAAACCCTCGTTGAAGGTTATGCTGAGAAAGGTAAATTCTATCTTTGGGTATTCTTCATTTTGAATGTCTTCTCAGCTTTGGTTAATACTGCGGGAGTTTCTATTCTTTGTTCAGCCATCATTGCTAGTGCCTTTCCAATGCTTGGTTTGAGTATTACCACATGGTCAATTATTTTGGTTGCCATTATCTGGGGTATGTTACTCTTTGGTGGTTACAAACTTCTTGATGGTATGGCTAAATGGATCATGTCAGCTTTGACTATTGCAACAGTAGCAGCAGTTATTATTGCGGCAATCAAACACCCAGAGTACAGTGCTGACTTCGTTGAAAAAACACCATGGCAGCTCGCAGCCCTTCCATTTATCGTTTCACTTCTTGGATGGATGCCAGCACCAATTGAAATTTCAGCCATTAACTCACTTTGGTCAGCTGAGAAAAAGAAAACTGTTGATTTCAACACTGATGATGCCCTCTTTGACTTTAACGTTGGTTACATCGGAACAGCTATTCTTGCGGTATTCTTTGTAGCACTCGGGGCTCTTATTCAGTATCCAACTGGTAAGCCTGTAGAAGCAGCATCAGCTAAGTATATTGCACAGTTTGTTGGTATGTACGCATCAGTACTTGGTGAGTGGTCACGCTATTTGATTACCTTTATCGCTTTCTTGTGTATCTTTGGTACTGTAATTACCGTTATTGATGGTTACTCACGTGTTAACGAAATTTCTCTTCGTCTTTTGTTTAACCAAAAAGAAAAAAATCAAACACCTTTGAATGTTTGGATGACCTTGACAGCTATTCTTGGTCTCATCATTATTTTCTTCTTCCAAGGTCAAGTAGCAACCATGCTTCGTTTCGCCATGATTGGTTCATTCCTTACAACACCTTTCTTTGCGCTTTTGAATTACGTACTTGTTACAAAAGAGAAGAAAGACCTTCCAACTTGGTTGAAAGGACTTGCTATTGCAGGTTTGATCTTCTTGTTCGGATTTGCTCTCTCCTTTATCTGGGCTTTGGCTATTGGTAAAGCAGGCTAATAGGATTAAACGGTTTCCATATGGAAGCTGTTTTTTTATTTTATAAAGATGGGAGTAGGAGAGTTTATACTCAAGAGCATACAAAAAAGCCATTCCAATCGGAATGGCTTAACAACAAGATGTTGCTTATTTGAGACCGTATTTTTTGTTGAAACGATCCACGCGTCCGTCTGCTTGTGTGAATTTTTGACGGCCAGTGTAGAATGGGTGTGAATCTGATGAAATTTCTACACGGATAAGTGGGTAAGTTTCACCTTCGAATTCAACTGTTTCATTTGAGTGTTTAGTTGAACCGCTAAGGAATTGGTAACCAGTAGTTGTGTCCATGAATACTACTTGACGGTAATCTGGATGGATATCTTTTTTCATGTTAAAATATTTCCTTTCTGCCATGGTACTTTCCGCACCATAGTTTTTTTAACTATTTTAGTTTATCAAAAGGTGGTCTTCTTGACAAGTCTTTTTTACTATTTTTTAGGAAATTCGCATTTTGTAAATGCCACCTGTCTGAAAGCAGTGATTATCTTTATCAACGATGATTGCTTCAAGCTCAGCTTGTGAACTAACTTCCTGGAAAATATGTTCGATACTAGAGCCAAATAAGCGGGTTGTCCAAATTTCACCATCCACTGAGAGGGATGAAATGATGGTAAGGCTGGCTAGGTCACTGAAGACTGGATAACCAGTCTGGCTATCAAAAATATGGTGGTAGGTTTTGCCATCTATCTCAAAAGTGCGTTCATAGATTCCCGAAGTGACAACAGACTGATCTTTTATAGCAAGCACCATAAGATTTGTATTTCTAGTCTCCTTAGGATTTTGAATACCAATTCGCCATTTTTGGTCAGGATTATGGAGAGCTGGTCCAAAGGTTAGGACATTACCTCCGAGATTGATTAGGGCGCTGGTTACTTTTTTAGCTTTAAGAAAATCTGCAATACGATCTGCAATATATCCCTTTGCCAGAGCACCAAGATCAATTTTCATCCCTTTTTCTTTGAGAAAAACACTTTGATTTTCCTCGGATAGAAGAATGGCGTTGGGATTGATGATATCTAGGAGCGGACGAATTTCTTCAGGAAGAGGCAGCTTAGCATCAGAAAAACCAATGCGCCAAGTCTGAATGAGAGGCCCAATAGCAATATTAAGGTGACTTCCAGGTTGGCAGCTATGCCATTTTCCAAGAGAAATAAGTTCAAAAAGCTCTGGGTGAACTGTCACCGGATGTAAGCCTGCTGCCTTGTTAATTTTCATGAGTTCGGAACTGTCGTCATTGGCTGAGAAGCGCTTATTGTAGGTATGTAGAAGTGCTTCAACTTGGTCTAGCAGGGGTTCTGGTTCTTTATGATAGATAGAGACGTCAATCACAGTTCCCATGAGACGTACACGACGATTAGTGAGTTGCATGGGCAACTGTATCCTTGATTTCTTGATAGATTTGTTCGTTTTCTTCTAAGCTGTAGGAATTGGCCCCACTAGCAAGTGGGTGGCCGCCACCATCATGGCGTTTGGCAATCTCGTTGATGACAATGCTTTTACTGCGTAGACGGACACGGTAATGCCCTTCAGGCTGCTCTACGAAAATAGCCCAAGATTCGACACAATCAATACGTCCTGGAGTGCCAACAATGGCAGAACTTTCAGCATCAGTGACATTGAATTCATCCAAAATCTTTCGTGTCAAGACAACTCGAGCTGCACCATTTTCATCTACTTCTAGATTATCGAAAACATAACCTTGTAGTTTAGCAATTTTGAAAGGAAAACTGTCCATACGACGAGCCATTGCTGCAAAATCAAAGTCGTATTCACGAAGTTTAGCCGCGATTTGAAGTGTTTTAGGAGTAGTAGATGGAAAGAGGAAGCGGCCTGTATCGCCAACAATACCATTGTAGAGAACACGCGCAGCGGCATCTGACAAGGAAAGGCCCAGGCTGAGGGCCCAGTCTGTCACAATTTCGCTGGCACTTGAAGCAGTCGTATCAACTAAGAGGAGGTCTCCGTAAGCATCATCGTTAGGATGATGGTCAATTTTGATAAGGAAGTCACCTTTATCATAACGATCGTCATCGATACGAGGGGTATTGGCTGTATCGGTAACAATAACAAGCGCCCCTTCATAATCTTGGTCAGCTACCTCATCCATCTCAGCAATCCAAGATAAGGTAGGCTCATTGACACCAGTCGCAAGAACCTTTTTATCTGGAAAGTTTGTTTTTAAAATTTCCTTCAGTCCTACCTGACTACCAATGGCATCTGGGTCAGGTCTTTGGTGGCGGTGAATAATAATAGTGTCGTAGGCTTTGATTTTTTCTAAAATAGCTTGAAATACAGTCATGAATGTCTCCTTGTGATTTTGCTTCTATTATATCATGAAACAATAGAAAAACGGTTGGCCTAGGCAAACCGTTATAAAAATTAGATATCTTTATAGTCGACTTCAAGTCCACGTTTAACCGCTGGACGGTCGGCAATTTTTTCAGTCCAAGCCTGAAGATGCTTGTATTCTTTAACATCAAGGAAAATACCAGCCTTGTCCCAAATCTTATCTTGAGCAAGACGGCCATACCAAGACCAGATGGCGATATCAGCGATAGTATACTCATCACCAGCAATATAAGGTTTGGTTGCTAATTCTTTATCAAGCAAATCAAGTTGGCGTTTGGCTTCCATGGCAAAACGGTTGATGGCATATTCGATTTTTTCAGGTGCATAGTGGAAGAAGTGCCCAAAGCCACCACCTAGGAAAGGCGCAGCACCTGTTTGCCAAAAGAGCCAGTTGAGAACTTCTGTACGTTTTGCGTGATCAGTTGGAATGAGTTTGTCAAATTTTTCAGCCAAGTAAAGGAGGATGTTAGCTGATTCGAAGACACGAACTGGTTGGTCTTCAGAGTAATCCATCATGGCTGGAATCTTTGAGTTTGGATTGATTGAAACAAAGTCTGAGCCGAATTGGTCACCGTCACCAATCTTAATACGATAAGCGTCATAACCCGCTTGAGTTACACCAAGTTCTTTCAATTCTTCCAGCATGATAGTTGCCTTGATACCATTTGGTGTCGGAAGAGTATAGAGTTGGAAAGGTTGGTCACCTTTAGGTAAAGTTTGTTCAAAACGTGCACCAGCTGTAGGTTGATTGAGGCCACCCCAGGCACCTCCCATAGAGGTTGGGTTTTCCCAAACTTCTGGTAAAATATAGTCAGACATAAAGTTTCTCCTTGTATTCTTGATAGTTACATCCTAACAAAATGCTAATGGCATTTCAAGAATCTACTACGTCCGATTAGACGCGACACCTTGACTTTTTCTATAAGAATGATAAGATAGTAAAAATTAATTTTTATCTGATAAAAACATATTGTTTAGAGAGGAAGAAAAGAATGACTGCTATTGATTTTCATAAGTTGGCTAAAACAGAATTACACTGCCATTTGGATGGTTCATTATCGTTGGAAACCATTCGTCACCTAGCTGACTTGGCACAGATTGAGTTACCTGAGGACGATACGGAGCTTAAACACCATGTGACAGCACCGGCTACCTGTGAGAGTCTTCTAGATTATCTTGAGGCTTTTGATTATATTCGTCCTTTGCTTCAAACAAAGGAAGCATTGACCATTGCGGCTTATGATGTTGCTAAACAGGCTGCTCTTGAAAATGTCATCTATATTGAAGTGCGTTTTGCTCCAGAATTGTCAATGGATAAGGGATTGACTGTCGCTGAGACCATTGATGCTGTTTGTCAAGGCTTACGTCAAGCCCAAGAAGAATTTGGTATTGTAGCCAAGGCCCTAGTTTGTGGTATGCGCCAATCAGATCAAGAATTAACGGCTCGTATTCTTGATGAAGCAAATGAAGTTGAAGATAGTGACTTTGTTGGTTTTGATTTTGCTGGAGATGAACATCATTATGGACCTAAAGCGATTAAACCTTTGATTGAACAAGTCCAAAGTTACAACCGTCCGATGACTTTTCATGCTGGTGAGTGTGGTTGCCCTGCCTTTTTGGCTGAGTCGATTGCCATGGGAATTAAGCGTAATGGCCATGCAACGATCTTGGCTCAGGAGCCTAAGCTTTTGGAAGAGTTTGTCAAAAATGGTGTCACAGGAGAGTTATGTTTAACAAGTAATCTCCAGACCAAGGCAGCCGTTACAGTTGCTGATTTTCCTTATCTAAAAATGAAAGCGGCAGGTGCTAATATTACCATTAATACGGACAATCGTACCGTTTCTGATACAAACCTGACCAAAGAGTACGAACTCTATCACAAGCATTTTGATAGCTCAGTTCAAGACTTCTATGCTCATAATAAGACAGCAATCGAAGCTTCATTTGCTAGTGATGAGGAGAAAGAAGAACTCCTTGAAAAATTGGCTAAAGCCTATTCATAAGAAGTTATTAGACTGGTAAAACTATATTAGGGTGATAAGATTGAGCCGTTTGAAACACAAGTTAAACCTATCATAAAAATAAGGGAGTGAGGCGAACTTTTTTCAAAAATTGTTCAGTCTCCCTCCCTTTTACGCTTGGAATTATGATAAAATAAGTACAATACATATTTTAGAGGAGACTGGTTTGGCACAACTTTATTTTCGCTACGGCACCATGAATTCTGGGAAATCCATTGAGATTCTTAAGGTTGCCTATAATTACGAAGAACAAGGAAAACCAGTGGTACTATTGACCAGTCGTTTGGATAATCGAGATGGGGTCGGCTATATCTCGAGTCGTATTGGCATGAAGCGGAAGGCCTATCCTATTGGTGATGATACGGATATTTTTGGTTACATTGCTAATATGGATCCACGACCTTACTGTGTTTTAGTTGATGAGGCACAGTTTTTGACCCGTGCGAATGTCTATGATTTGGCACGAATTGTTGATGAGTTAGATATCCCAGTGATGGCTTTTGGTCTCAAAAATGATTTTCAGAACAATCTCTTTGAAGGTTCTAAATATCTCTTGCTTTTGTCTGATAAGATTGATGAAATCAAGACCATTTGTCATTATTGCTCGAGAAAGGCAACCATGGTTCTTCGTATGGAGGATGGGAAGCCAGTTTATGAGGGAGCACAAGTTCAAATTGGAGGACACGAGAGTTATATCTCCGTTTGTCGAAAGCACTGGTTTAATCCCCCTCAAGAAAACATAATCCCTTTGAATAAGGCCTAAAAACGACTATTAGTTATATAAGGAGTAAAAATAACAAATGAACATTTATGATCAGTTACAAGCGGTTGAAGACCGTTATGAGGAATTGGGTGAATTGCTTAGTGACCCTGAAGTCGTTTCAGACACTAAACGTTTCATGGAGTTGTCACGTGAAGAGGCAAATACTCGTGAAACTGTTACAGCTTACCGTGAGTACAAGCAAGTCATTCAAAGTATCTCAGATGCTGAAGAGATGATTAAGGAAGCAAGCGGTGATCCTGATTTGGAAGAAATGGCTAAGGAAGAGCTTAAAGAATCTAAAGCCGCTAAAGAAGAGTATGAAGAACGTTTGAAAATTCTTCTCTTGCCAAAAGACCCTAATGATGACAAAAATATCATCCTCGAAATCCGTGGGGCTGCAGGTGGTGATGAAGCTGCCTTGTTTGCAGGTGACCTTTTAGCTATGTACCAAAAATACGCAGAGACACAAGGTTGGCGCTTTGAGGTCATGGAAGCCTCTTATAATGGTGTCGGTGGTATCAAAGAAGTGGTTGCCATGGTTTCAGGACAATCAGTCTACTCTAAACTCAAATATGAATCTGGAGCACACCGTGTGCAACGTGTGCCTGTGACTGAGAGCCAAGGTCGTGTTCATACCTCAACAGCAACTGTTTTGGTTATGCCAGAAGTTGAAGAAGTAGAGTACGAAATTGATCCTAAGGACCTTCGTGTCGATATCTATCACGCATCTGGTGCTGGTGGTCAGAACGTCAATAAAGTTGCGACTGCGGTTCGTATGGTTCACATTCCTACTGGAATCAAAGTAGAGATGCAAGAAGAACGTACACAACAGAAGAACCGTGATAAAGCCATGAAGATTATTCGTGCGCGTGTTGCGGACCACTTTGCACAGATTGCTCAAGATGAACAAGATGCTGAGCGTAAATCTACTGTTGGTACAGGGGATCGTTCAGAGCGTATCCGTACTTACAACTTCCCACAAAACCGTGTAACGGATCACCGTATTGGTTTGACCCTTCAAAAATTAGATACGATTTTGGCTGGGAAAATGGATGAAGTCATTGATGCTCTTGTTCTTTACGATCAAACTCAAAAATTGGAAGAGCTTAACAAATGATTTTAGCGGATGTTCTGGCTGACTATGAAAAGCAGCTTGAGGCTGTTGGAGAAGAGCCAGAGGCCCTTTCCTTTGTTTATCGTGGTTTGAAGCAATGGGACTTGACTCATTTTGTTCTTCAATTGCGTCAGGAAGTTTCAGAGGAGGATGCTGAGCTATTAGCTCATGCATTTAGCCAACTAAAGAATCACCAGCCTGCCCAGTATATCTTGGGCTATGAAGACTTTCATGGCTTACGTTTTCAGGTTGATGAGCGTGTCTTGATTCCACGCCCTGAAACTGAGGAATTAGTGGACTTGATTTTAGCGGAAAACCCAAGCACAGAGCTTAAGGTTCTTGATATTGGAACTGGGAGTGGTGCTATTTCGGTATCCCTGAAAAAGAGTCGTCCCCTTTGGCAAGTAACAGCTAGTGACTTGTCAGCTGATGCCTTAGTACTTGCTAAGGAGAATGCCAAGCAAAATCAGGTAGCCATCAGCTTTGTTCGATCAGATGTTTTCGAAAATATTTCTGGCAGTTTTGATATCATTGTGTCAAATCCTCCCTATATTTCTGAAAATGATAAGAACGAAGTTGGGGTCAATGTCTTGGCTAGCGAGCCAAAGATGGCCTTGTTTGCTGATGAAGAGGGACTTGCCATTTATAGACAGATTATTGAGGAGGCAGATAAGTATTTGACTCCTAGTGGAAAGCTCTACTTTGAAATTGGCTATAAGCAGGGAATGGATTTGAAAAAGCTCTTGTCTCTACATTTTCCTGATAAGCGAGTGCGTGTCCTTAAGGACCAATTTGGACAAGATAGAATGGTCGTGATTGATGATGAAAAGTAAGAAAGTGTTAAGAGAAATCTTGGCTGATGGTGGTGCAGTCGTTCTTCCTACAGAGACTGTCTATGGTTTATTTGCTAAGGCTATGGATGAGAGAGCTGTAAACCATGTCTATGAGCTGAAAAATCGTCCTAGAGATAAAGCTATGAATTTGAATGTCGCTTCTTATGAAGATATCCTGTCTTATTCAAAAGAGCAACCCAAATATTTGAAACAATTGTATGATGCTTTTTTGCCTGGACCTTTGACTATCATTTTAAAAGCTAATGATCGAGTCCCTAAGTGGATTAATTCAGGATTGGCGACAGTTGGCTTTCGTTTGCCAGATCATCCTGTCACTAGAGAACTGATTCAAGCAGAAGGGCCCTTGATTGGCCCCTCAGCCAATAAGTCTGGGAAGGCTAGTGGTCGTTATTTTGATCAAATAAGAGACCAATTTGATTTTCAGGTGACTGGCTATCAAGATGATGAAGCCTTGTTAGGTGTAGATTCGACAATTTTGGATTTGTCGGTCTCACCTGCTAGGATTCTCAGACAAGGGAAGATTACAAAAGAAGACCTATTGGCGGCTCTACCCGAGTTGACCATAGAATAAATGACTAACAGAGACCTATGGAAGTGTGAGATAATTTCCGACTGTATGTGGGTGAGTTGATTGAACCCCATTAGACCTCAAAGGAGACCTCTATGATTTTTGATAAAGAAGATTACAAAGCATTTGACCCTGAACTATGGAACGCCATCGATGCCGAGGCTGAACGTCAGCAAAACAATATTGAGTTGATTGCCTCTGAGAACGTGGTATCTAAAGCTGTAATGGCTGCTCAAGGAACACTCTTGACTAACAAGTACGCAGAAGGCTATCCAGGTAAACGTTACTATGGTGGTACAGACGTGATTGATGTGGTTGAGTCACTTGCTATTGAGCGTGCCAAAGAACTTTTTGGAGCAAAATTTGCCAACGTGCAACCTCACTCAGGTAGCCAAGCTAATGCAGCAGTATACATGTCTTTGATTCAACCAGGTGATACGGTTATGGGAATGGATTTGTCAGCGGGTGGTCACTTGACACATGGTGCACCAGTTAGCTTCTCTGGTAAGACTTATAACTTCGTGGCTTACAACGTTGATAAGGAAACTGAACTTCTTGATTACGATGCGATTCTGGCTCAAGCTAAAGAAGTACAACCAAAACTCATCGTGGCTGGAGCTTCAGCTTACTCACGTATCATTGATTTTGCTAAATTCCGTGAAATTGCTGATGCTGTAGGTGCTTACCTCATGGTAGATATGGCTCATATTGCAGGTCTTGTAGCGTCTGGTCATCATCCAAGTCCAGTTCCTCATGCACATGTGACAACAACAACAACCCACAAGACACTTCGTGGTCCTCGTGGTGGTTTGATTTTGACTGATGATGAAGATATCGCTAAGAAATTGAATTCTGCAGTCTTCCCTGGTTTGCAAGGTGGTCCTTTGGAACACGTTATTGCTGCTAAGGCTGTTGCTCTTAAAGAGGCACTTGATCCTGCCTTTAAGGAATATGGTGAAAATGTTATCAAGAATGCTGCTGCCATGGCTGACGTTTTCAATCAACATCCAGATTTCCGAGTTATTTCAGGCGGAACAAACAATCACCTCTTCTTGGTTGATGTGACTAAAGTTGTTGAAAATGGTAAAGTTGCACAAAACGTTCTTGAAGAAGTTAATATTACTTTGAATAAGAATGGTATTCCTTACGAGCAATTGTCTCCATTTAAGACATCAGGTATCCGTGTTGGTAGTCCAGCCATTACAAGTCGTGGTATGGGTGAAGCTGAGAGCCGTAAAATTGCTGAATTAATGGTTGAAGCTTTGGAAAATCACGATAAACCTGAAGTTTTGGAACGCATTCGTGGAGAAGTTAAAGCTCTTACAGATGCCTTCCCACTCTATTAAAAACTATGTTAGATTTATATATTAAACGCATTATCATTCACCAGTTTTCGCCAAATGATACGGAGCTGGTTTTAGCAGAAGGGCCTCTTGAAATAACGCCACGCTTAGATGAGTATTTTCGAAAGAAACTCTCTAAAGTTTTCTCTGATGAGGCTAAACGTGGCTATTTCGATGCAGAGAATGTTTTCATTAGTCATCTAGGAGATGATTTGATGGAAAGCTCAGTTAAGATTGCCCAACTTTGGAAGGAAGAATTTGTCATTTCTGAAGATCAAAAGACCAATGATTTGGTCTTTATTCAGTTTGACAAAGAAGGGCAAGAATATTTTGCTTTCTTGCGTATTGCTCTCAAGGACAGTTTGATTCATTCTTTGGGAGATAGCCAACATCCTATTCAATTGTCACAAAATAATTTGCCTTCTGCAGCCCAGACACCTGATGAAGCTTTGGTAATCAATCGTAGTAGTAAGCAGTATTATTTGATTGAAAAGCGAATCAAACATAATGGAAGCTTTGCCAATTATTTCTCTGAAAATCTGTTGCAGGTCCAGCCTGAACAATCTTTCAAGAAATCGATTAAGATGGTTGAAGACACTGCCCAGAAGATTGCCGAGAATTTTAATCAGGATGACTTTAATTTCCAAGGAAAAATGAAATCTGCTATTTTTAATAATTTGGAAGAAGACCAAGAGTTATCACCTGAAAAATTGGCAGACCAGCTCTTTGATAATAATTTGACAGCTCGTTTGACTTTTGTTGATGAGCTCAAAGAGGCCATACCTGAGCCTATCTCGGTATCAGATATTGACCATTCGCGTCAAATTAAGAAATTGGAGAATCAAAAATTATCGTTATCGAACGGAATTGAGTTAATCGTGCCTAATAATGTGTATCAGGATGCTGATAGTGTTGAGTTTATTCGAAATCCTGATGGCACCTACTCTATTCTCATCAAAAATATCGAGGATATCATCAATAAATAATATGTTTAAATGGATAAGACGTCTGGCGGTTTTTGTCGTAGTCCTCATCATAGGTATCCAATGCTATCGAATCCATGCCAATATTCAACATGTCTTAACCTATGAATCCATGGTTAAGGAGGTTTTGGCTGAGGACGACATTGATAATACAACCAATGTCGATTTGGTTCTGGCTATGATCTACACAGAAACCAAGGGGAAGACAGATGACGTGATGCAGTCCAGTGAAAGTTCTACAGGGGTGACCAACTCCATAACAGATCGAAAAGAAAGTATTCGTCAAGGGGTGACGGTGCTGTCGGAAAATCTGGAAGAAGCTGCCCACCATAAGGTGGATCCTTGGACAGCAGTACAAGCCTATAATTTTGGTAAGGCCTATATCGATTATGTGGCTGATAATGGTGGAGTGAACACCGTCGAACTCGCAAAGGCTTACTCTAAAAATGTCGTTGCTCCGAGTCTAGGAAACACTAGCGGGCAAGCATACACCTATTACCAACCAGTTGCCATGTATTATGGTGGCGGAAAACTTTATACAAATGGCGGAAATATTTACTACGCTAAGGAAGTACAGTTTAATCTCTTTTTGATGCGTATGTTCTCACGCCTCTAAGAGTGAGGACGTTAAACTTAGGAAAGACAAATGAAAGCATTATTAGTTTATTTTAGAGGATACGTCAAAGACAGTATCCTGGGACCCGTTTTTAAATTAATCGAAGCCAGTTTCGAACTCTTGGTCCCTCTAGTAATTGCTGGAATTGTCGACACAACTATTCCAAATAAAGACCAAAATCATCTGTTTATGATGATTTTTCTCTTGTTCGGACTTGCCGTTATTGGGGTTGTTGTTGCTATTTCAGCACAGTATTTTTCATCCAGAGCAGCAGTTGGCTATGCCCGAGGTTTAACCAATGATTTGTATGTGAAAATCATGCGTTTATCAAAGGAAAAGCGGGATGAGATTGGAACGTCAAGTTTGGTGACACGTTTGACTGGTGATACCTTTCAAATTCAAACGGGTATCAATCAATTTTTGAGGCTCTTTTTGAGGGCGCCAATTATCGTGACAGGAGCCATTATTATGGCATTCCGTATCAGTTCACGTTTGACCCTATGGTTTCTTGGCATGGTCTTGGTATTGACCCTTATTATTGTACTAGCCAGTCGCATCGTCAATCCTTTATATGCCAAGATTCGAGTAATTAATGAGTCAATTGTTACCAATACGCGTCAACAACTTGAAGGTATGAGGGTTATTCGGGCTTTTGATCAAAGTGAGCGTGAATTAGATAACTTTACTGCTGTTAATAAAGACTTGAAGAAGTGGCAGCTCAAAACAGGAGTGATAGCAAGTCTCATTAGTCCTTTGACTTTCTTGGTTGTTAATATGACCTTGATTGCTATCCTTTGGCAAGGAAATCTACAAATTCAAGGTGGACTTTTGTCTCAAGGGATGCTGATTGCTCTGGTCAATTATCTCTTGCAAATTTTGACGGAGCTTCTTAAATTAGCCATGATGTTGACCAATCTGAATCAAAGTTTTATTTCAGCGAAGCGAGTACAAGCTATTTTTGAACTCCAAGATGAGGATATTGAGGCACCTTTAGAAGTTCGAACTTCTAGTCAGGCTTCCACGGTGCTAGCTATTGATCAGATGACCTTTACCTATCCTACAGCTAGTTCGCCATCACTTCAAGAGATTCATGTAAGTCTTACTCAAGGTCAGTCACTAGGTATTATTGGTGGTACAGGTTCAGGTAAATCGACATTGGTGAACTTAATCATGAACTTATATCAGCCTCAGATTGGTTCATTAGCTATTTTCAAAGATCAAAAATCACCAAAAAAACTTAAAGAGTGGCGTTCTTGGGTTGCCTATGTCCCGCAAAAAGCTGAGTTATTTAGAGGAACCATTCGTTCAAACTTGTCATTAGGACTTGACTACGAACCGAGTGAGCAAGAACTCTGGCATGCGCTTGACATGGCTCAGGCTGCTGATTTTGTAAGAGATAAGGACCTTGGTTTAGATGAGCCAGTTGAGTCATTTGGCCGTAATTTTTCGGGGGGTCAACGTCAACGTTTGACTATTGCGCGTGCGCTGATGAGACCAGCACCATTCTTGATTTTGGATGACTCCACCTCAGCCCTAGATTACTTGACTGAAAGTCGCCTACTAGCGGCTATCAGAGACAATCTTAAATCAACGAGTTTGATTATTATTTCGCAAAGAACAAATAGTCTAAAAGCTGTTGATCAAATTTTGGTGCTTGATAAGGGACATCAAGTTGGCTTGGGTAATCATGAAGAATTGCTTGCCACAAATAAACTTTATCAAGACATTCATTATTCTCAACACCAAAAGGAGGTCGCTGATGAAGGCTAGAAATAATAAATCAACGCTTAAACGTTTAAGTAGAGATATCTTAAGTCAGCGTTACCTCTTTGCCTTAGCAACTGTTGGGACCATTATTCAAGTTGCCTTAACGGTTTACTTACCTATCTTAATTGGTGATGCAGTGGATGCTGTTCTTAAGATGAACGCCGTTCTATTGATGTCACGTTTAATTTGGCAGATGCTTGTAGTTATCTTAGCTAATAGTGCAATCCAGTGGCTTAACCCTTTGATTTATAATCGATTAATTTATTCATATAGCGAAAGTTTACGTGAACGAGTCATGATGAAAATTCATGCTATGCCTCTTAGTTACCTTGATCGTCAAGGAACTGGAGACATGGTTAGCCGTGTGACTACAGATAGCGATCAGTTAAACAACGGACTTCTCATGGTCTTTAACCAATTTTTCGTTGGGCTTTTGACTATCTTTGTCATAATCATTACCATGGCTCGCTTAGACTGGTTCATGATGCTCTTAGTTCTAGTGATGACGCCTCTGTCAATGCTTGTGGCACGTTTTATCGCAAAGAAGAGCTATCAACTCTATCGCAATCAAACTAAATGGCGAGGTATGCAGACTCAGTTGATTGAGGAAAGTCTGACTCAAGAAGTTTTAGTACAGAGTCTAAATGCTCAAGACCAGATGGTTAGGAGTTTTAAAGACGTCAATGGTAAGTATGCTGATTATTCACAGGGTGCTATCTTTTATTCGTCAGCGGTTAACCCAGCTACACGTTTTGTCAATAGTCTGATCTATGCTCTTATTGCAGGTGTTGGTGCTTATCGAATCATGTCGGGTGGCGCTTTTACAGTGGGACAATTGACTACCTTCCTAAATTATGTGACTCAGTATACCAAACCTTTTAATGATATCTCATCCGTTCTATCTGAACTTCAAAGTGCTTTGGCCTGTGCTGATCGGCTTTATATGATATTGGATGAAGAGGAAATAACAGAAACAGGTAAGGTGGTCTTAGAAGAAGCAGATGTGAAGGGACGTTTTCAATTTGACCATGTCCAGTTTGGCTATTTGCCTAATAAACCTCTTATCAAGGATTTGAGCATTGATATCCCTGCCGCAAGTACTGTTGCCATTGTTGGTCCAACAGGAGCGGGAAAATCTACCTTGATTAACCTGCTTATGCGTTTCTATGATTTGGACAAGGGGAACATTCTACTGGACGGTAGACCTATTACAGATTATACTCGTGAGAGTCTTCAGAAACAGATTGGGATGGTCTTGCAGGAAACTTGGCTTGAGGTCGGTACTATTCATGATAATATTGCCTATGGAAATCCAGAAGCCAGTCGTGAAGAAGTTATAGCAGCGGCCAAGGCTGCCAATGCTGATTTCTTTATTCAGCAGTTGCCTCAAGGCTACGACACCTACTTGAATGATGCGGGGCAATCCCTTTCTCAGGGACAACGTCAGCTTTTGACCATTGCTCGCATATTTGTCAATGTGCCTAAAATCTTAATTTTGGATGAAGCCACTTCTAGTATCGATACTCGTACAGAGCTTCTCATTCAAGAGGCCTTCGCTAAATTAATGAAATGTCGAACAAGTTTCATCATTGCCCATCGATTATCTACCATAGAGAATGCGAACCTTATTTTGGTCATGAATAATGGAGATATCGTTGAACACGGAACCCATGAACAACTGATGCAAGCTAAGGGAATGTACTATCGTATGCAGACGGCCCAAAAGACACAAAATAGTTAAATCCGACAGAGCTTTTAAGCTCTGTTTTTTATGATTTTAGCCAATCATTTATCACGGAAGCTTATTAATGAAAAAGAAATGAAATTTAGTTATTTTTTCTTTTTTATTGGAAAAAATACTGATAAGATGGTAAACTAAAGAGGGTATTATATAAAAAAAGGTATCGAAAATTAGAATGTTAAAACATAAAAACGTCCTAGTGTTTTTAGGACAAACCTTGCTTTATTTCGCCATTTTTATGGCCCTAATTTATCTCTACAATTACCTAGGACAAGGTCAAGGTAATTTTATCTATAACGAATTTTAGGAAGAATAATGACGAATACAAAAATTAAAGATATGATCGAAACGATTGAGCAGTTTGCTCAATCACAACCTGACTTTCCTGTTTACAATATTTTAGGGGAAGTTCACACTTACGGTGACTTAAAAGCTGACTCGGATAGCCTAGCTGCCAAGATTGATAGTCTTGATATTCCAGAAAAATCACCTGTTGTGGTTTATGGCGGTCAAGAGTATGAAATGTTGGCAACTTTTGTCGCTTTGACTAAATCTGGTCACGCTTATATTCCAATTGATAGTCACTCAGCTCTTGAGCGCGTGACGGCTATCGTTGAAGTAGCAGAGCCTAGTCTGATTATTGCTATCAATGACTTCCCACTTGAGGAAGTCCAAGCTCCAATTCTAACATTGGATCAAGTGACAACAGCTTTTGAAAGCAAGACTAGCTACGAAGTGACTCATCCTGTTAAGGGGGATGATACTTATTACATCATCTTCACATCAGGAACTACAGGTAAGCCTAAAGGGGTCCAAATTTCACACAATAATCTCCTTAGTTTCACCAACTGGATGATTACGGATAAGGAATTTGCGACTCCAAAACGTCCACAAATGCTGGCTCAACCGCCTTATTCATTTGACCTATCGGTAATGTACTGGGCACCTACATTGGCACTTGGAGGAACACTCTATGCGCTTCCTTCAGCTATTACACAGGACTTCAAGAAGCTCTTTGAAACGATCTTCTCACTTCCAATTGCCATTTGGACATCAACACCATCTTTTGCAGATATGGCAATGTTGTCTGAAGACTTCAATTCAGAAAAGATGCCAGAAATTACGCATTTCTATTTTGACGGAGAAGAGTTGACTGTCAAGACTGCTCAAAAGCTTCGCCAACGTTTCCCAGAAGCACGTATTATCAATGCTTACGGACCAACTGAAGCAACTGTAGCCTTATCAGCAGTAGCAGTAACTGATGAGATGCTGGCTAACCTTAAGCGTTTGCCGATTGGTTATACCAAGGAAGATTCACCGACTTATATTATCGATGAGGATGGCAATATCCTTCCAAATGGTCAACAAGGTGAAATCATCGTCTCAGGACCAGCAGTTTCAAAAGGATATATGAACAATCCTGAAAAGACTGCGGAAGCCTTCTTCGAGTTTAATGGCCTTCCTGCTTACCATACTGGTGATGTAGGAACGATGACTGATGAAGGTCTCCTTCTTTACGGTGGTCGTATGGACTTCCAGATTAAATTTAATGGTTTCCGTATTGAGTTAGAGGATGTTTCACAAAACCTTAATAAGTCTAAGTATATTGATTCAGCAGTAGCTGTGCCACGTTACAATAAAGACCATAAGGTTCAGAACCTCTTGGCTTATGTGATTCTTAAGGATGGTGTTCGTGAGCAGTTTGAACGTGAAATTGATATCACCAAGGCGATTAAGGCTGACTTAGAAGATATCATGATGTCTTACATGATGCCTACTAAGTTCCTCTATCGTGAGAGCTTGCCTTTAACACCAAATGGGAAAATCGATATCAAGGGTCTTATCAGTGAGGTTAACAACCGATGATTGACTTCTTGAAACAGCTCCCCCATTTAGAAGCCTACGGTAATCCCTTCTATTTTATCTATCTTGGATTAGCTCTATTGCCAATCTTTGTGGGTCTCTTCTTTAAAAAGCGTTTTGCGATTTATGAGTGTTTGGTAAGTCTAGCCTTTATTGTTCTCGCTCTGACAGGAACACATGCTAGCCAATTACTAGCCTTACTCTTCTATATTGTTTGGCAAATCATCTGGGTTTATTCCTACAAACATTACCGCAGTAAAAAGGACAATAAATGGGTTTTCTATTTACACTCATTTCTTGTAGTCCTTCCCTTGATTTTTGTTAAGGTAGAGCCTGCGATAAATGGTACTCAGTCAGTCTTAAACTTTCTTGGTATTTCTTACTTGACCTTCCGATCAGTTGGTATGATTATCGAGATGCGGGATGGTGTCCTTAAAGAGTTTACACTTGGAGAATTTCTCCGATTCATGCTCTTTATGCCAACCTTTACGAGTGGTCCTATTGATCGCTTCAAACGCTTTAACGAAGATTACCAGGCGATTCCTGAGCGAGACGAGCTGATGAATATGTTGGAGCAAGCTGTAAAATATATCATGCTTGGTTTTCTCTATAAATTTGTCTTGGCTCAAATTTTTGGAAGTATGCTTTTACCTTCACTGAAAACACAAGCTTTAGCTCAAGGTGGTATCTTTAATTTACCAACACTTGGTGTCATGTATGTTTTCGGTTTTGATCTCTTCTTTGACTTTGCGGGTTACTCGATGTTTGCCTTGGCAGCATCAAACCTTATGGGGATAAAGAGCCCAATCAACTTTGACAAACCTTTCATCTCACGAGACTTGAAAGAATTTTGGAATCGTTGGCATATGAGTTTGTCTTTCTGGTTCCGTGACTTTGTCTTTATGCGTTTGGTTATGGTTTTGATGCGAAACAAGGTTTTCAAAAACCGTAACACGACTTCAAATGTGGCCTATGTCATTAATATGATGGTTATGGGATTCTGGCATGGGGTTACTTGGTACTACATTGCTTATGGTATTTTCCATGGTATTGGTCTAGGAATCAATGATGCCTGGTTACGTAAGAAGAAGACTATTAATAAAGAGCGTAAGAAAGCTGGTCTTGAGCCACTTCCTGATAATAAATGGACGAAGGCTTTGGGAATCTTTATTACATTTAACACTGTTATGTTGTCATTCTTGATTTTCTCTGGATTCTTGAATGACCTCTGGTTCACTAAAAAATAAGTAAAGGAATTATAAAAATGGATGTAAAATCAGAAGTTATTGAAATTATTGATGAACTCTTCATGGAAGATGTTTCAGACATGATGGATGAAGACCTTTTCGATGCTGGTGTTCTTGATTCTATGGGAACAGTTGAGCTTATCGTTGAATTGGAATCACGTTTCGATATTCGTGTGCCAGTTTCAGAATTTGGTCGTGATGACTGGAACACAGCTAATAAGATTGTTGAAGGGGTAACGGAGCTTCGCAATGCTTAAGCGTTTATGGCAAATTTTTGGCCCTATAATCTGTGCCTTAGTCTTGGTAGTAGTAGTTATTTTTTCCTACCCTCAAGGCAGAAAACATAGTTATGAGGTTGAAAAACGTAACGCGGTAACCTTGACAACTGAGAACTTTAAGAGCCGTATTAATAAGACGACAGCTCTTTCTGATAAGAATCATCGATTTGTCCCTTTCTTTGGGTCTAGTGAGTGGTTGCGTTTTGATGCCCTTCATCCAGCTGTTTTAGCTGAAAAATATGACCGTAACTATCGCCCATATTTTATTGGACAACGTGGGGCTGCCTCTCTAAACCAATATTTGGGAATGCAACAAATGCTTCCCGAATTGAAAAATGGGACAGCAGTCTATGTCTTGTCACCACAGTGGTTTACTAAAAAAGGTTACAATTCTGCGGCTTTCCAGCAGTTCTACAATAACGACCAACTTAGTAGTTTCTTAAGTCAAAATCAGACGGATGCAAATTCTCAATATGCTGCTCAGCGTATCTTAGAGATGAAGCCTGAGATTACTATGAAATCTCAACTTTCTAAAGTGGCTAAGGGGCAAGAGTTAAATTCACTTGATAAGACTTATATTCAATTTATGGCAGAGCTTAATAAGCGAGAAGATGCCTTGTTTAGTCCTTTAGCAGCATCAAATAACGCTAATTACGAGAAGAAAGTTCTTCCTTATCTTAAAGAGTTGCCAGACAAGCTCTCTTATGAGGCACTTGATCAGGTTGCTGTAAGAGATGCAGAAGCTCATACTAAGTCAAACGACTTTGGTATCGATGACCGTTTCTATAAGAAACGTTTGTCTAAGAAGATTGGTAAACTTAAAGGTTTCCAGAAAAATCTTTCTTATGAAGTTTCACAAGAATACGGTGACCTACAGTTGGTGCTAAATCAATTTGCTAAGTCAAATACTAATGTCATTTTTGTCATCCCACCTGTTAATAGCAAGTGGATGGCTTATACGGGACTTAGTCAAGAAATGTATGATGCTACGGTTTCTAAAATCCGTTATCAATTGGAAAGTCAAGGCTTTACCAATATTGCAGACTTCTCAAAAGATGGAGATCAACCTTACTTTATGCAAGACACCATTCATATGGGATGGAAAGGGTGGGTAGCCTTTGACAAGGCTGTTGATCCATTTGTAAGTAATCCAACACCTGCACCTAGCTATAACTTGAACGACCGCTTTTATAGTAAGGATTGGGCAGGTTATACAGGGACTCCTAGTCAATTTAAGTAGTGTTACTTAATAAATCAAAAAGGCTTGTTAAAGCCTTTTTATGTTATGATCTTTCCACGGTATTACCTTCGGAAATTATTAAAAAAGGTTTGGGAGTTATCCCAATCCTTTTTATCCTTTTAAGTTTTATAATACGTTAAACAGATAGTTATTTGTTTTTAGTTAGAGCTTTTCGAATTAAATCTGCAGGGATGATCAAAACCGCGATAAGAAGTGCAACGATATAGTGTTGAACGTCCATTGGAACGGTACTAAATACTTTACCACCGAATTGAATAATCAAGGTTTGAACGACAGCAATAGAAATCATTACAATTGAGAATTTCTTGTTTTCGCCGATATGTTCAAAAACATTGAATCCATTACTACGTGTATTAAGTGAGTTGAAAATGACAGCATAGATAAATACTGTAAAGGTGAATGTTGTTACCATTTCAAAGTTGCCAGTTCCATTTGTGATAAAGCCTTGGATACCACCAACATTTTTAAGAATAGCTAAACATACAAGAGTAATGAAGACGCTAGCTACACCAATAGCAGATTTCATATAGCCAGTAAGAATATTTGCCTTCTTAGCAACTGGCTTTTCATTCATGTAACGATCTAGGGTAGGCTCTTCACCAAAGGCAAGGGCAGCAAGTGTGTCCATGATAAGGTTAATCCAGAGAATTTGGATAATTGTAAATGGTTCTTTGAGGCCCAAAAGTGGTGAGAGAAGTGACATAGCAATTGTAGTCACGTTAACGGTTAATTGGAAGATAATGAATTTACTTACTGACTTACTCATAGTACGTCCATAGAGGACAGCTTTCTCAATAGAAGTCAATGAGTTATTCAAGATAACGATATCTGAGGCTTCACGTGCGACTTCAGTACCATCACCCATTGAGAATCCGACATCAGCTGATTTGAGGGCAGGTGAGTCATTGACCCCATCACCCGTCATACCAGCGACCATATCGAGGTCTTGAGCTGCCTCAATAAGACGTTTTTTATCCATTGGAAGGGCACGACTGACCACTTTTAAGTGAGGCAATTGTTGTTTAAGTTCTTGATCTGAAAGGGCAGAAAGTTCATCGTGAGTAAGAACAAGGTCATTTTGACCAGTAACGATACCGGCTTCTTTAGCGATAGCAACAGCGGTTTCTTTACGGTCACCAGTTACCATAACTACTTGAACACCTGCACGGTTCATTGTTTCAACAGTTTGTTTGATTGAAGAACGAACGTTATCACGGATACATACGATACCAATCAAGACTTTATCATTACCATCTGTATTGAGGATAGCAAGTAAACGCATTGAACGGTTAGCTTGTTCCAATGATAATTCTTGGAAACGAGCTTTAATATCATCTGTAAAGTTTTGTTTATTACCATCTTTATCAAGATAGTAGTAGCAGTCATTTAGGATGAATTCTGGAGCACCCTTGATGTAAGTTTTTCCGTCCTTAGTCGTTACACTTGCGAATTTTGTTGCTGAGTTGAATTGTTGCTTCTCAGTAATTGTATTTGTATCAAAATCAAGTTGAGAACGACCAATAAGGAAATCAAGAAGTGCACGGTCAGTGGCGTTACTACCAACAGCACTGCCATCAGCTACCATGGCGTCGTTATTAAGACCGATACCATTAATCATTTCAGCTTTAAGGCTATCTGACATAGTGTCAAAATCAGGAGCCTCAGTTTCACCAGTAGCTGCATAAAGTGTTCCATCAGCAAGGAAGAAGTCAACTACAGATAGTTTACCTTCAGTGATAGTACCAGTCTTATCACTGAAGAGTATATTCATGTATCCGGCTGTTTCAATGGTATCAGGATGGCGAACCAGGATATTTTGAGCTAAAAGTCGTCCTGAGTTCATTGAAGAAACGAGTGCCAACATCATCGGAAGACCTTCTGGAACGGCCATGATGATGATTGTAACCGCAAAGAGAATCGTTTCAATGATAAGAAGGAAGATTGAACCACCATTGAGGTTATTAGCCTTATTGAGGGCAATAAAGCCTAAAACAAGGTTGATTACTGAATATGCAGCACCTGCACTATAACCGAGGACACCGATGTTTCCAGCAAGCTTGTTGAGTTTTTCTTTGGATGGTGAATCTTTACTATCTTCTTGAAGAGAAGTATTGATGCTTCCTAGAACAGTATTATCACCAATTTGTGTAGCTTCCATAACGGCTTCACCTGAAGTAACAACTGTACCACGGAAGACTTTGAGCTCTGTAAAGAGGTCGGAAGAGTCTGGTTCTGCTTGATCACCAAGAGGAAGTTTCTTAGCATCTTCACTTTCACCATTAAGGACAGCTTGGTTTACTTTTAACTCACCTTCCAGTATGATACCGTCAACTGGAATCTTGTCCCCTGATTGAAGGAGAATTTGATCACCTTTTACAATATCATCAACGAGAATTTCTTTAAGTTTACCATCACGATAAACCTTAGCATTAGTTTTTGAAGCCTCTTCTTGAAGAGTGTTGAATTTTTGCTCATTTCGGTATTGTGAGACTGCTGAGAATCCTGTAGACATCAAAATGGCAAAAATTAGTGAAATAGCCTCATACCAATTGGCTTCACCAATAGCAGGGAAAATCATTCCAACAAAGTTGAAGATGATTTTTAATCCTAAGGCAGCCAAGAGGATAAGAATCCATTGATCTTGGAAGGCTTCGACAAAGATTGAGAGGAGCGAGTTAGCCTCTTTACTAGATAGCCTATTATCGCCATGGGCATTTTTACTTGCTTGAACTTCAGCAGAAGTCAAGCCTTTAAATTTTTTCATTTAAGGTTTGTATCCTTTCTAAATTATTACTGAATTTTAAGGCTAGTAAATTATAAGCCAAAAAGTTTATCATTACAGTCACGATAACTGAATAACTATCAGTAAGTATTATACTTTATTTTACTATTAAATTGTTGATTTTTTACCAATAGAATATTGAAGATTCTTTTGTCTTTAGCAAGAGTAGGGGAGAACAAAAAACTTGTATTTTTTCGTTAAATACAATTCTATCCTTCCACCTTCAATTCATACAACCCTCTCACCGCATTACATCCGTAGATGGCCTGAGCCTGTTTCAGGTCTTTTACAGTCAGGACTTTTTCTTTCAGCTTATTTTCAGCTATAAGACTTTGTCTGTAGATGCCATTTAAGAGGCCGAGGTGAACTGGTGGTGTGTAGAGTTGGTCTTCGATTTTAAGAACGATGTTACCGATAGAGGTTTCTAGGAGTTGTCCCTCGTGATTATAATAGATTTGTTCGTGAGGTTCGATACTAAGGTGAGGACGGTAACTTGTTTTAAAGAAGGTATAGGGGCTATCCAACGGATGTCTTTGCTCAACTAACCGTGCTTGGCAAAAGTCATCAGATAAGTTTGTTAATTGGCTATGTTCAAACTTCAGTTCACCATCTTTTTTAAGGGACAATTTAAGACGGTAGTCTGTGTCAAGATCTAGTGATTGGCACAGAGCTGTGGCTTGATTGTGAGCTTTTTCTGCATTGAAAGGATAGTCAAAGTATCGGCTACTCTCTTGTAAACGTTTTATATGCTCCTCCAGAAAGATAAGTTTTCCTTGATGAATACGACCGGTAGAAATGAGATCAAATTTTGGGTTCTGACGGTATAGAACAGCAGCTTTTTGCTTGGTTTCTTCGTATTCGGATTCCCAGTTACTGTCCCAGGTAATCCCCCCTCCGACACCATAGATAGCCTTGGTTTCTTCCATTTGTAGTGTCCGAATGGCTACGTTGAAAATACTAGGTCCCTGTGGCACCAAGATTCCAATAGCTCCACAATAAACACCTCGAGGCTGTTTTTCAACCTTCTTAATAATCTCCATGGTTGCTATTTTTGGGGCACCTGTAATCGATCCGCATGGAAAAAGGGCTTGGAAGACATCGCATAAACTTCTATTTGTCAGGAGTTGCGTTTCAATTGTCGAAGTCATTTGCCAAACTGTAGAGTATTGTTCAACTTGGCAAAGGCTCTTGACATCTTCACTTCCTATTTTAGAAATACGATTCATGTCATTTCTAAGAAGATCGACAATCATCATATTTTCAGAGCGATTTTTCTGGTCCTGAGCTAGCCATCTTGCTTGTGCAAGGTCAGTTTCAGTTGTTAAACCTCGATTGGTAGTACCTTTCATAGGACGAGTAGTCAACTTATCGCCATCTTTTTTAAAGAAGAGTTCTGGACTTATAGAAATGATAGAAACATCATCGTGCTGAATAAAGGCATTGTAATGGGCATTTTGCTCAACAACCAATCGGTTATAGATGGCAAAGGGATCAGCTGTCAGGTTCTGTTGAAGTTGAACAGTATAATTGACCTGATAAGTATCACCTTGTCGAATATGGTGGTGTATATGCTCAATAGCAGCCTTGTATTCCTCAGCAGAAGTTAGCTCTTGCCAAGATTTTGGTAAGGTAATAGGGTCATAAGTAAGTGGAATAGGCTCTGTTTGAACAGTTTCATGAACAGTGAAGTAGAGGAGATACTCAGACATTAATGGACCATCAATAACCTGAAATTTTGTCTCGAAGGCAGGGGCTGCTTCATAGGAAACATAACCTACTGCATAATAACCTTCATTTTGATAGGCTTCGAGTTCATCTAAAAGGGGTTTGACTTCCTTAATGTCCTTTGTTTTTAGTTCTTTAATGGCGTCTGTAAAGATTTGTCTGACACCAAGTTCTTTAAAATCAATAACAGTTTTCTTATGCATACATAGAGTATAACATAAGAAGTTTCCCTCTGGTTCTTTTTCATGTTTTAATTATCTTTCTCAAAATTTTAACCAAAAATGAACTTTTCAGATAGTTTTACATATGTTATAATGATAGGGACTAAAAGAAGATTTTAGAGGGAAATATGACTGAAAAAAATAACTTTGAGAAAGGCAACAGCAACCTTTCAAACAATAAAATGAAAAAAGGCACTTCTAAGAATTCATGGAAGCACCAGATGTACGAGCTAGAAATAGCTATTGCTAAAGAGTCAAGTAACAAAAAAAGAAATGAACTCATTAAACTTCATAATGGCTATATGAGTGAGTATGATAGCTTAAAGAAACAAATCATATGGTTAGCCGTTTTGGGAATTTGTTTCTTATTAGTATTGGCAATTTTTGGTTATTTTATTTGGAATAGTTACAATAGTGAGAATATGTCTTATACATCATCTTGGCTTCAAGAGAGGGTACTGAGCACTTATAGAGCTTAGTGTTCTGATCCTAGTAAATAATAGAGTCTCTAGACAAAAGTCTAGGGATTTTTTGATATAAAAAGGGATTTAGTAAGTCAATATATAGTTATTAACTATAACGATATCTAAGCAAAAGGAGATAACAGAAGTCGGTAACCCTTTATTTTATAGGGTATAGTCTAAAACTATATATAGAGAAAACTAATAGCAATTATACAGCTACCCATTTCTTTGGTAAGATAAGTTCAACAACAAAGAGGAGGACACAAGATGTCAACTACTATCATTGGTTTCCCACGTTTGGGTGAATTCCGCGAATTAAAATTTACAACAGAAAAATACTTTAGAAATGAAATTACTGCAGATGAACTTTTAGCAGCAGCCAAAGACTTGCGTGCAAAACACTGGAATATTGTTAAAGAGAAGGGAATCACTGAAATTCCTTCAAATGATTTTTCACATTACGATAACTTCCTTGATGCAGCTTTCCTTTTCAACGTCGTACCTGAATCTGTTCAAAACTTGGATTTGACAGATCTTGAACGTTACTTTGCTTTGGCGCGTGGTTACCAAGGTGAAAAAGGGGATGTTCGTGCCCTTCCTATGAAAAAATGGTTTAATACTAACTACCACTACATCGTTCCTAAATTTGAAAAAACAACAGAAGTTAAACTTGCTGGTCACAAGATTTTTGATGAGTACCAAGAAGCAAAAGAATTGGGTCTTAATACACGTCCAGTTGTGGTTGGACCATTCACTTTCCTTCAATTGTCTGACTTTGAAGATGGTGTAAAAGCTGAAGACTTCGTAGATAGCTTTGTTTCTGCATACCAAGATGTTTTTGCAAAATTGGCAGAGCTTGGTGCTACTCGTATTCAACTCGATGAGCCAGCTCTTGTTAAAGATTTGACATCTGAAGAAAAAGCTCTCTTCTTGAACCTCTACAACAAGCTCTTGGCTGATAAGAAAGGCCTTGAAGTTTTGATTCAAACTTACTTTGGTGATGTTCGTGATGTCTACAATGACCTTGTGAACTTGCCAGTTGATGGTATTGGTCTTGACTTTGTTGAAGGTAAGAAAACATTTGAATTGGTTAAAGGTGGTTTCCCAGCTGATAAGACTCTCTATGCCGGTATCGTCAATGGTAAAAACATCTGGCGTAACAACTACGAGAAGAGTCTTGCAATTCTTGAACAAGTGCCAGCTGAAAATGTTGTTTTGACAACATCTTGCTCACTTCTTCATGTGCCATTTACAACTGCTAATGAAGAATTTGAACCAGCTATTTTGAACCACTTTGCTTTTGCAGTTGAAAAATTGGACGAATTGCGTGATTTGGATGCTATCCGCAATGGTCAAGGTGAAGAAGCCCTTGCTGCTAACAAAGAACTCTTTGCGACTGAGCGTGTTGGTGAAAATGCTGAACTTCGTGCTCGTATTGCAGGGTTGACTGAAGCTGATTATACTCGTTTGCCAGCATTTGCAGAACGTGAAGCGATTCAAAAAGATGCTTTCAAACTTCCATTGCTTCCAACAACAACTATCGGTTCATTCCCTCAAACTAAGGAAGTTCGTGCGAAACGTTTGGCTTTCCGTAAGAATGAATTGTCACAAGAAGAATACGATGCTTTCCTTGCTGAAATCACTGATGAATGGATTAAATGGCAAGAAGAAGTTGGATTTGATGTGCTTGTACACGGTGAATTCGAACGTAACGACATGGTTGAATACTTTGGTCAAAACTTGTCAGGTTACCTCTTCTCTAAAAATGGTTGGGTTCAATCATACGGTATGCGTGGGGTTAAACCACCAATCATCTGGGGTGATGTGACTCGTCTTAACCCAATCACTGTGAAATGGTCTAGCTACGCACAAAGCCGTACAGACAAACCTGTTAAAGGTATGTTGACTGGACCTGTTACTATCCTTAACTGGTCATTCCCACGTGAAGATATCTCTATCAAGGATTCAACTCTTCAAATTGCTCTTGCAATCAAAGATGAAGTTCTTGACCTTGAAGCTGCAGGCGTGAAAATTATCCAAATTGACGAAGCTGCTCTTCGCGAAAAATTGCCGCTCCGTCGTAGTGACTGGTATGAAGACTACCTCGACTGGGCAATTCCAGCTTTCCGTTTGGTACACTCAACTGTAGCACCAGATACACAAATCCACACTCACATGTGTTACTCAGAATTTACAGATATCATCCCAGCCATCGACAACTTGGATGCTGACGTTATCTCATTTGAAGCTAGTCGTTCAAATCTTGAAATCTTGGATGAACTTAAAGCACAAAACTTTCAAACAGAAGTTGGACCTGGGGTTTACGATATCCACTCACCACGTGTCCCACAAGACGGTGAAATTGACCACACTATCGAAGCAATCTTGGCTAAAGTACCAAGTGGTAAAGTCTGGATTAACCCTGACTGTGGTTTGAAGACTCGCGGAATCAAAGAAACTAAAGAAAGCTTGATCAAGCTTGTGGAAGCTGCAAAAGCAGCTCGCGAAAACTTGTAAGCAGAAGTTATCATACGTTGAAGACCTTCTTCCTTAAGTGTAGAAGGTTTTCAATAGCTAATAATATTCTAAAGATTTTTGCAAGCAGGCTATGATTAACAAGTGTACTCTACTTATGAAGTCAGTAGGCACTTAAAACTGCTTTTGTCTTAACAAAAATCTAAAAAGAAGAAGGTATAAAATATGACAAGCCAAACTCCATCACTCTCTTTTGAAGTATTTCCACCCAACCCAGCAGTGGGTAATGAAAAAATTCTACGTGCCCTCGAGGATATGCAAGGATTGGCCCCACACTTTATCAGTGTGACAGCTAGTAATAACAAATATAATATCAAAGAGACGACGGTTCCTTTGGCAGATCATATTCAAAATGACCTAGCTATCCCAACGATTGCTCACCTTCCAGCTATCTATTTGAGTAAAGAAAAGGTTGCTGATACCTTACGTGACTTGGATGCTGTTGGTGTACACCGTATCTTAGCCCTACGTGGCGATATTATACCAGGGGTAGAACCTCTTAAAGATTTTAGATATGCCACTGATTTGATTGAGTTTATCAAGGACCAAGCTCCTCAATTTGATATCATCGGTGCCTGCTATCCTGAAGGGCATCCCGATTCAGCAAATCAAATCTCTGATATCCAAAACCTCAAGAAAAAGGTTGATGCAGGTTGTTCTAGCCTTGTAACCCAACTCTTCTTTGACAATGAACGTTTCTATGATTTTCAAGATAAATGTACCTTGGCAGGTATTGACGTACCAATTCATGCTGGGATTATGCCTATCTTGAATCGTAACCAAGCTCTACGTTTGCTTAAGACTTGTGAAAATATCCATTTGCCACGTAAGTTCCGTGCCATTTTGGATAAGTATGAACATGATCCTGAGTCACTTAGAGCGGCAGGTCTTGCCTATGCTATTGACCAGATTGTCGACCTTGTTACGCAAGATGTTGCAGGCGTTCACCTCTATACCATGAATAATGCAGAAACTGCTCGTCAGATTCATGAAGCTACTCATTCCTTGTTTAAGCATCATTCACAAGTTGGTGCTCTATAATTGAATCATAAAAATACCACCTATAGATCAATCTATAGGTGGTTTCGTGGTTTTAGTATGAAAAAGGTGACTTGCTTACCTAATCCTAGTATTGTCATGTATAAAAAAGACTTAGAGCTTAGCTCTAAGTCTTAAGTATTATTCGCCTACGAAAGCATTGATTTCTGCTTCGATGTTAGCAATTTTTTCTTTAGCATCTGCTTCAGATTCACCAACTGTAGCAATGTAGAATTTGATTTTTGGTTCTGTACCTGAAGGACGAACGGCAAACCATGAATCATCAGCCAAGATGTATTTAAGTACGTTACTTGGAGGAGTTGTTAATTTTTCAACGCCGTCAGCAGTAGTAGCTGTTTGTTCCAAGAAGTCTTCTGTCTTAGCAATGTCTGTGTTATTGAATTGTTTAGGAGCATTTCCACGGAATTTATCCATGATTTTCTTAATTTCAGCAGCTCCGTCAACACCTGAAAGGGTAACAGAGATTGTTTTTTCTGCGAAGTAGCCGTATTGTTTGTAGATTTCTTCGATACCATCTGCCAAAGTCATACCACGTGAACGGTAGTAAGCAGCAATTTCAGCTACGATAAGAACGGCTTGGATAGCATCTTTGTCACGTACGAATGGTTTGATTAGATAACCGAAGCTTTCTTCGAAACCAAGCATGTAAGTGTGGTTGTGTTGTGTTTCAAATTCATGAATTTTTTCACCGATAAATTTGAAACCAGTCAAGACGTTAAACATAGTTGCGCCGTAGCTTTCTGCAATCTTAGTTACCAACTCAGTTGATACGATTGATTTACAGAGGGCAGCATTTGCAGGAAGTGTACCGGCTGTTTTGTGAGCTTCAAGAATGTATTTAGCAATGATAGCTCCGATTTGGTTACCAGAAAGGTTGAGGTAAGAACCATCTGGTTGGCGGATTTCAACACCAAGGCGGTCAGCATCTGGGTCAGTTGCAACCAATACATCAGCGTCTACTTTGCGACCAAGTTCTTCAGCAAGAGCAAAGGCAGCTTGGTTTTCAGGGTTTGGAGATTTAACAGTTGAGAAGTCAGCATCTGGAACAGCTTGAGCTTCAACAACTTGAACAGCTTCAAATCCAGCTTGCGCAAGAGCACGACGTGCCAACATTTCACCAGTACCATGAAGTGGAGTGTAGACAATCTTCATGTCACGACCGTATTCATTGATTAAGTCTTGGTTGATGTTAACGCCTTTAACTTCTTTCAAGTATTCAGCGTCGACGTTTTCACCGATAACTTCAATCAAGCCGCTAGCTTTGCTTTCTTCAAGGTCAGCCAATTGCACAGTGAAAGGATTTTCGATAGCGCGGATGTAATCTGTCAAAGCATCGGCATCTGCAGGTGGCATTTGTCCACCGTCTTCACCATAAACCTTGTATCCATTAAACGGAGCAGGGTTGTGGCTAGCTGTTACCATGATACCAGCAAATGTGTGGAGATGACGAACAGCAAATGACAATTCAGGTGTTGGACGTAGGCTTTCAAATACATAAGATTTGATACCATGAGCAGCCAAAACTTGAGCAGATTCAAAAGCAAACTCAGGAGAGAAGTGACGGCTATCGTAAGCAATAGCAACACCACGTTTTTTAGCTTCTTCCCCTTTTGAGTCAATCAATTGGGCCAAACCTTCAGTTGCTTGGCGAACAACGTAAATGTTAATGCGGTTAGTACCAGCACCAATCAATCCACGCATACCAGCTGTACCGAATTCAAGGTTGGTATAGAAGGCATCTTCTTTCGTTTTTTCATCCATTGCGACCAACTCATCACGAAGGTAAGCAGGCAATTCAGCGAAGTCGAGCCATTTTTGATAATTTTCAGTGTAAGACATAGCAATCTCCTTTATATTTTTAAACGCTTACATTATACCATAATTAAAGAAAAAAAACATGGTAATTACCATGTTTTTTCTTTATTTTTTCAATCGCAGTAACACTGGTGTGATACTTAGAGTTAACAGACCGGCGATAATCATTTCAGCAATCGAATTTGTTGTGAAAATGGTTGCCATCAGTGTTTTGCCACCTGCTGTGTAGAAGTTAGGGATTAGGAAATAGATGCCGAGAAGTACGAAAAATGTATTTGTGAAAGCACCTAAAACCCCAGATAGCATCAGACCTAGACGGTTTTGAAGTAATTTGTAGACAAAGTAAGGGAAAATACCGATCAGGATACGAGGAACGATGGCAATGACTGCAGATGCCCAAGTTCCCCCTTCAACAAAAGGACTAAAGAGATAGCTACTAACCGTATAGATAACAGTGTTTCGAATAATACTCATAATTCCCATGAAGCCACCCAAATAAGCTCCAATTTTAGGACCGTAGACGATGCTAGCGATAATAACTGGGATATGGGTTAGGGTTGGTTTGATTGGAAGTACAAAAGCAGCAAAGATGGTTTGACTGAGTACTTCGATTACAACCATTGTAGCTATCAAGAGGGATAACTGAGCCGTTTGGTTTGCTTTATTTTTCTTATTCATCATAAACTCCTTTTTATTCTATGCAAGGCTATTTTGTTAAAGCATTGTCAATGGATTCAATAATGTCATCAATATCAGCTAAGGCACCACGTCCTGTATCTCCACAAGCCAGTAAACCTGATTTTGGAAGAATTTCTTGGTAGCCAAGGTCATGCAAAGTATTTAGATTCTTCTTAGTCAGTGGATTTTCATACATTTTCGTATTCATTGCAGGGGCAATTAGTTTTGGGGTGGTGCTAGGTAAAGCTAAAGCAGTAGCAGTAAGCATATTATCGGCTAGACCATATGCTAATTTGGCAATGGTATTTGCTGAAGCTGGAGCTACAACAAAGAGGTCAGCTTCTTTACCTAAGTCAATATGATTAATACGTTCAGCCAATTTTTCTTCCATGACATCAGTGTGAACAGGATTCTTCGAAAGGACTTGAAGTGTCAGAGGGGTGATAAAGTCTTGAGCAGCTTCAGTCATAATGACGTGAACGTCATAACCTTTTTTCTTTAACCTACTTGTTAGATCAGCTGCTTTATAGGCAGATATTGATCCTGAAACAGCAAGGATGATACGTTTAGTCATGGCATATCCTTTCAAATAAGGCTCGAGCAATCGCAGATTTAGTCGTAACTTTCTCCTCGTTTTTTTCATCAACGAGATAGGCAATATGTTGATCTTGAGTGATATCACTCAAGTCGTTGGCAACAATAATATCAGCTTTATTGCGTTTTAGACTTGCACGAGCAACCTCAAAAAGCTCTTCTTTTCTTACATTAACCAAAAGTTTGAAGCCAATCAATTGAATATCAGGATTCCATTGTTTGACGAGGCTAATGACCTTCGGTGTTTTTTTAAGAAAAAGAACCTGATAATCAGAAGCCGATGATATCTTGCTTTCAGTGTTAGATTTATGCAAGAATTGAGCGAGATCTTCGGTGTCCTCCAGTTCAGCAAAATCCGTCATATAAATAGGAGTATAATCAGAGACTGCCATACTATGTATAAGAACATCGTGCTCTTTGACGAGTGGCTCCATCTTTTTGAGAAGACTTTCTACGTTCGTAATTTCTGTAATCTTTAGATTTTCTTTCGGTTCTGGTTTAACCGCTGTCTTGGTCGTTACTAAGGTTACTTGGTGACTCTTAGCCAAGAAAAGTTCAGCGATTTCCTTTCCTAGATAACCTGTTGAATGGTTTGTGATTCCACGTACAGCATCAATCTTTTCAGTGGTACCACCCGATGTAATCAAAATTTTCATAGTAGTATTGTACTAAAAATTGGGTCTTTAGTAAATAAAAAGTAAGTATTTTTGAGGTGTACCCCTATAAATTAAAGTTATAACGATTTATAACAAAACAAAAACCGAACATTGAAAAGTAATTAACCAAAAATAATGCGTTTTTTATCAAACTCTGATATAATAGACTTTAGAAAAATATAGAGGAGTGTCTCATGAAAACAGATATCGAAATTGCTCAAAGTGTAGAATTAAAACCAATCACAGAAGTAGTTGAAAAAGTTGGAATCGGCTTTGACGATTTGGAACTCTACGGAAAATATAAGGCAAAATTGTCATTTGATAAAATCAATGCAGTCAAAGACAATAAGCCAGGAAAATTGATTTTGGTAACAGCCATCAACCCAACACCAGCAGGTGAAGGTAAATCAACCATGTCAATCGGCCTTGCAGACGCTCTTAACAAAATTGGTAAGAAAACAATGATTGCCCTTCGTGAACCATCACTTGGTCCGGTTATGGGAATCAAAGGTGGTGCTGCAGGTGGTGGCTACGCTCAAGTGCTCCCGATGGAAGATATCAACCTCCACTTCACAGGGGATATGCACGCTATTACTACAGCAAATAATGCTTTGTCAGCCCTTCTTGACAACCATATTCATCAAGGAAATGCTCTCGGCATTGACCAACGTCGTATCATTTGGAAACGTGTGGTTGACCTTAATGACCGTGCGCTTCGTCATGTAAACGTTGGTCTTGGCGGACCACTTAATGGTATTCCACGTGAAGATGGTTTTGATATTACTGTTGCGTCTGAAATCATGGCGATTCTTTGCTTAGCTACTGATATTAAAGACCTTAAAGAACGTTTGGCTAACATTGTAGTTGCTTACCGTTATGACCGTACACCTGTTTATGTGCGTGATCTTGAAATCGAAGGTGCGCTTACACTTATTCTTAAAGATGCCATCAAACCTAACTTGGTACAAACAATTTATGGGACACCAGCTTTGGTACACGGTGGACCATTTGCCAACATTGCTCATGGATGTAACTCAGTTCTAGCTACATCTACAGCGCTACGTTTGGCAGATTATACAATTACGGAAGCAGGTTTCGGTGCTGACCTTGGTGCTGAAAAATTCCTTGATATCAAGACTCCAAACCTCCCAACAACTCCTGATGCTGTTGTTATTGTTGCGACACTTCGTGCCCTTAAAATGCACGGTGGGGTAGCCAAAACGGACCTCTCTGAAGAAAATGTTCAAGCTGTTCGTGATGGCTTCGCTAACTTGAAACGTCATGTGGAAAATGTTCGTAAATTCGGTCTTCCTGCAGTCGTTGCTATTAACGAGTTTGTTGCTGATACAGAAGCTGAAATTGCAGCCCTTAAAGAACTTTGTGCAGAAATCGATGTTCCTGTTGAATTGGCTAGCGTTTGGGCTAATGGTGCTGATGGTGGTATTGACCTTGCCAACGCGGTAGTTGATGCTGTTGAAAATGGGAATGCTGACTATAAACGTCTTTATTCTGATGATGATAGCTTGGAAGAAAAAATCACTAAGATTGTTACTGAAATATATGGTGGTAAATCAGTTGTCTTCGAGAAAAAAGCTAAGAACCAACTTAAACAATTTGCCGAATTTGGTTGGGATAAATTGCCAGTATGTATGGCTAAAACACAATATAGTTTCTCAGATAACCAATTCTTGCTTGGAGCACCAGAAGGTTTTGATATCACTATTCGTGAGTTTGTTCCTAAAACAGGTGCTGGATTTATCGTGGCTCTTACAGGTGATGTTATGACCATGCCAGGTCTTCCAAAAGCTCCAGCAGCCCTTAAAATGGACGTTTCTGAAGACGGAACAGCTGTTGGTTTGTTCTAAGAAGAAATATCGATATAAAACAGTACCTATTGGTGCTGTTTTTTCGTTTCAGTTATGAAAAACTTAAGGAAAGTATAGTAGACTGAATCTAAATAAAAGAAGATCAAAGCACTAGATGATTATGTGTATTTTAGATATAATGATAAAACTTAGTCAAAGTGTTCTTTGTATCTTTGACACCTAACAAGGGGGATAACTATGATTAAAATACTACTAGTAGAAGATGATTTGAGTTTGTCCAACTCAGTTTTTGATTTTTTAGATGACTTTGCTGATGTGATGCAAGTCTTTGATGGAGATGAAGGCCTCTACGAAGCTGAAAGTGGCGTCTATGATTTGATTCTTTTAGACCTTATGTTGCCTGAAAAAGATGGTTTCACTGTTCTTAGAGAATTACGTGAAAAAGGTGTAACAACTCCTGTACTTATCATGACGGCTAAGGAAAGTCTAGACGATAAGGGGCACGGCTTTGAACTGGGTGCAGATGACTATCTAACCAAACCTTTCTATTTAGAAGAGTTGAAGATGCGTATTCAAGCACTTTTGAAACGCTCTGGTAAATTTGACCAAAACACACTTTCTTTTGGTGATGTTCGTGTCAATCTTGCTACAAATTCAACCTTTGTGGGGGATAAAGAAGTAGAACTTCTTGGTAAAGAGTTTGATTTATTAGTTTACTTCTTACAAAATCAAAACGTGATTTTGCCTAAGTCACAAATTTTTGACCGTCTTTGGGGATTTGATAGTGATACCACGGTATCAGTTGTCGAGGTTTATGTTTCTAAAATTCGTAAGAAACTTAAAGGAACGGACTTTGCTGCCAACCTCCAAACCTTGAGAAGTGTGGGGTATATTTTGAAGAATGCTGACTAAATTTTTCAATTATCTCTTTAGGAGAATCAAGTCAGACGGATTTAAGTCCTTCATTCATTTCTTTGCCACTTTTTCTGGTATTTTCCTTATCATGACTGTCATGATTTTACAGATTCTGAGTTACGGCGTTTATTCCAATGTGGACTCTAGTCTGAAAATGGCAGCCACTAAGACCAATTCTTATTTAGAAATGGAAATGCTAAAACGGGAACTTTTTCTGACTTCTGAGGTGGATCAAAATAATACGACAACCATTTACCAAGCCTATGATACTAAAGAGTCGACAGCTGAAACACCTGACTCGAGTGGCTCTAAAAAAGAACCTAAGAAGAAATCAAAAATTGAAGATGCCCCTCACGATTTATCTGTTGCGGCAAACACCAGTGTCTTAGTGCTTGATAAGAATGGAAAAGTCCTCAATGTCGTTGATAAATTTTCAAGCTTATCCAATTTACCAATAGATAAAAATAACATTGATGTTATCAGCAAGGGAAGTGCTCAGAATTATTTCGATCAAACGGAAAAGTATCGTCTGATCACTGAGAAAGTAGACAATAGTCTCTATCCTGATGCTAAGTACCTTGTTATTGCGATTAATACAACTCAATTGGAAGAAGCAACTGAACGTTATGTCAAGCTAATTGTCATCATGATGAGTTTCTTCTGGCTCTTGTCAGTTGCAGCTAGTATGTATTTGGCCAAGTGGTCAAGACGTCCTATCCAGGAAAGCTTGGAGAAGCAGAAAGCATTTGTTGAAAATGCTAGTCATGAGTTACGGACACCGCTTGCTGTGATTCAAAACAGGTTAGAAGTTCTTTTCCGCAAGCCTGAGAGCACCATTCTAGATAATTCAGAGAATATTGCATCAAGTCTTGATGAAGTACGTAATATGCGTCTGTTGACGACTAATCTCTTGAACTTGGCTCGTCGTGACGATGGTATTAAACCAGAAATCGAAACCTTAGAACCTGCTTTCTTTGATACAGTATTTACCAACTATGCCATGATTGCAGAAGAAAATGAGAAAGGTTTCACGGCTCAAAACCAAGTTGGTCGTCCAATCCAGACTGATAAAACGTTATTGAAACAGTTAATGACCATCTTATTTGATAATGCTATTAAATATACGGAAGATGACGGACATGTTACCTTTACTGTTCGCACTAATGACCGCCATCTTTATATTTCTGTAGCTGATAATGGTCCTGGGATATCAGATAGTGATAAGAAAAAAATCTTTGATCGATTTTATCGCGTAGATAAGGCTAGAACCAGACAAAAAGGTGGGTTTGGACTTGGCTTATCCCTAGCGCAACAAATTGTTTTAGCTCTTAAAGGAACAATTGTTGTTAAAGATAATCAACCAAAGGGAACGATTTTTGAAGTTAAGATTACCGGAGTTTAATCAATAAAGAAAACCTGCTAGGCGATAAGCTAGCAGGTTTTTTAGGTAATAAAAAAACTCCTAAATGGAGCTTTCAATTAGTTAGCCAATTTAGCTGCAAGACGTGATTTATCGCGGCTTGCTTTGTTTTTATGAATCAAACCTTTAGAAGCGGCTTTATCGATGCTAGCTGATGCAGCACGGTAAGCTTCTTCAGTTGGGTTAGCGTTGAATGCTTTAATAGCAGTACGCAAAGCTGATTTTTGAGCTGAGTTTTTTTCGTTTTGTTTAACGTTAAGTTCAGCGCGTTTGATAGCTGATTTAATATTTGCCAATGTTTTCACCTCCAAAATTTATCTAACTATGTCATTATACGTTATTTTAGGCCCCTTGGCAAGCTTTTTCTATTTTTTTAAGTGGATGAAGTCGATTTTATGATTGTCTCCCTTGTGAAGAATCAGTTCAGCTCGACTTCGTGTAGGTTCGATATAATTTTCCAGGTTAACTAAATTGATATCACGCCAGGTTTTTTGTGCTAAAGATAAAGCTTCATCCTTACTAAATTTAGTGAAACGATGGTAGTAGTTGTTTTCATCTTTTTTGGCGAGCTCAAGAAGGGTTTGAAAACGTTCGAGATACCAGGATTCGATATTATTAACTTCAGCGTCAATGTAGAGAGAAAAATCAAAATAGTCACTCATGTAAAGTCGTTGGTTAATAGGGTTCTGGAAAACATTAATCCCTTCGACAATTAGAAAATTGGGCTGTCTGATTTCTTGGGTAAGTCCTGGTACAATATCATAAATTTCATGAGAGTAAACAGGAATATTGACATCACCACCATTTTTTATAGTATCTAAAAAGTTGAGAAGAAGTGGCATATCGTAGGACTCAGGGAAGCCCTTACGATTAAGGATGCCTTTTTCTTTCAAGGTTTGGTTAGGATAGAGAAAGCCATCAGTTGTCACAAGTTCAACATTAGATTGGGGAAAGGTACGCTGCAACAAGAGTTGAAGCAAACGACTGGTAGTGGATTTGCCAACAGCAACTGAACCAGATACCCCAATAATAAATGGACGGTTAGTCTGTGATTTTTGTAAAAAGATACTCTTAGAAAAGGTTAGATCGTTGGCAGTTTTCTGATAGATACGAATGAGATTGATAAGGGGAAGATAAATGTCACTAACTTCTTGCACATCAATCTTATCATTAAGGCTTCGAATGGAATCCAGTTCTTCTGCAGTCAATGGGGCATTGTCCTCTTTATGAAGGCGTTGCCATTCCTTGCGTGATATCGTTTCGAAATTGATAAATTCATTTAGCATAAATAACATTATAGCAGAAAAAAAGGTCGAATGTAAGCCTTGTCATTTCACTAGCCTTACTTTAGTATTTATGATACGATAAAGAAAAAGTACTATCTAGAAGGAAAAAATAATGTCAAAAATGTATTATGCTGAGACGCCAGATGCGGCTCATGATATTCATGATTTAAAGGTTAATTTATTAGGAGAAAGTTTTCAGTTTTATACAGATGCTGGGGTTTTCTCTAAAAAAATGATTGATTTTGGGAGTCAAGTGCTTTTGAGTGCATTAGATTTGGAAGCTGGCAAAACGCTTTTAGATGTGGGTTGTGGCTATGGTCCTCTCGGTATCAGTTTAGCCAAGGTCCAAGGAGTTAAAGTCACTATGATTGACATCAATAGTAGGGCGATTGATTTAGCTAGACAAAATGCTCAACGAAATAAGGTTGAAGCTACTATCTTCCAATCAAATATCTATGAAAATGTCACTGGAAGTTTTGACTATATTATTTCTAATCCACCTATCCGTGCGGGCAAGAAGGTGGTTCATCAAGTGATCGCGGAGGCATATGATTATCTCAATCAAGGTGGTAACCTAACTATTGTTATTCAGAAAAAACAAGGTGCTCCGTCAGCTAAGGCTAAGATGGAGGATGTGTTTGGTAATGCTGAAGTCGTTAAAAAGGATAAAGGATATTATATCCTTAGAAGTGAGAAAATATGAGAACAGTTGATTTAATTGAAAAGAAAAGAGATGGTGGGGAGTTAAGCACAGCGGAAATTTCATATCTCATTAATGGCTATGTGTCTGGGGAAATACCTGACTATCAGATAGCTGCTCTGGCGATGGCGATTTATTATCAAGGTATGTCTATTCGTGAAATCCATGATTTGACCACTGATATGGTTGCTTCAGGCGAACAATATGATTTGTCAGAAATTCCAGGTGTTAAGGTAGATAAACATTCGACCGGAGGCGTTGGTGATAAGGTAACCATCATTCTGATGCCGCTTGTAGCTAGCTTTGGTGTTCCAGTGGCTAAGATGAGTGGTCGTGGTCTCGGACACACAGGTGGAACGATTGACAAATTAGAGTCTATCAAAGGCTATCAGGTTGAGCGTAGTAAGGAAGAATTCATTCAGCAAGTTAAAGACATTGGGATTTCCCTTATTGGTCAGTCTGAGCATTTGGTTAAGGCTGATAAACTTCTTTATGCCTTGCGTGATGTCACTGCAACAGTAGATTCCATTCCTCTAATCGCAAGCTCTGTTATGTCCAAAAAGATAGCAGCAGGCGCTGATAAGATTTTACTGGATGTTACTGTTGGTCAAGGCGCTTTCATGAAAAATATGTCTGACGCTGAGAAGTTGTCTGAGACCATGGTTGCACTAGGTCATGAGGTCAATCGTGAAACCATTGCAGTTATTACAGATATGAGTCAGCCACTAGGTAAGGCTATTGGTAACCGTTTAGAAATCACAGAGGCTATTGAAATTATGCAAGGTAAGGGACGTGAAGATATCACTGACTTTATCTGTGAGTTGGCTGAGATTCTATTAGATTTAGCTCAGGTTGAAGCTAGCCAGGAAGAGATTCGTCAGCACTTATTGGGTGGAAAAGCCCTTGCTAAGTTTGAAGAACTCATTCAAGCTCAAGGTGGTGATTTGACCGATCTTTATCGTTATAGCAGTGCGCCTGTCGTGACAGATATTCATGCTCATGAAACAGGTTACATTAAAGAGTTACCTGCTATGGCATTTGGAAAATTTGCTATGCAATTAGGAGCAGGTCGAGCTACGAAGTCAGATAGTCTTAATTATGAAACAGGAATTGTATTTGAAAAGAAAGTTGGCGATTCTGTGACTCAGGGAGACCTTATTGCCAAGGTCTATAGCCAAGAAATTTTATCTGAAAAAATGCTGACTGAATTCGAAAAAAATGTTATTATGGGTAGTGAATGTAAAGAAACGACAGAAATATTAAAGATAATTCGCTAACCCTTAATTTAATTCTAATCAAGGAGTTTGTTTATGTCTGTTAATAGCTATATTGACCATACCTTACTAAAAGCTGATGCTAATAAAGAACAGATTCTTTCCTTAATTGATGAGGCTAAGAAGTATGAGTTTGCCAGCGTCTGTGTTAATCCAACTTGGGTCAAAACGGCATCTGAATTGCTTAAAGATAGTTCTGTTAAAGTTTGTACAGTTATTGGTTTTCCTTTGGGAGCATCGACTTCTGCAGTTAAGGCATTTGAAGCCAAGGATGCTATTGCCAATGGGGCGGATGAAATTGATATGGTAATCAATATCGGTGCTCTTAAATCTAGAAATCTAAAATTAGTTGAAGATGATATTAAAGCTGTTGTTGAAGCTAGTGGAAGTAAACTTGTAAAGGTTATTATTGAAACTTGTCTATTGACTGATGAAGAAAAGGTCGAAGCTTGCCAATTAGCAAAACTGGCAGGTGCAGATTTTGTGAAGACATCGACAGGGTTTTCTACTGGTGGTGCTACCATTGAAGATATTGAGCTTATGCGAGAAGCTGTTGGTCCTATTATGGGAGTCAAGGCATCTGGTGGAGCACGTACACTTGAGGCGGCTAAAGCCTTTATCAAAGCTGGTGCAACCCGTATTGGTACTTCGTCAGGAGTGGCCATTATGAAAGGGCAAGAAAGTCATGATAGCTACTAAAAAAGAGAAAGTAATAAAAGCAGCACAAGAGGCAGCTGAAAATGCCTATGTTCCTTATTCTCAGTTTAGAGTCGGAGCTGCATTGCTTACAAAGAATGGGCGCATTTTTCAAGGATGTAACATTGAGAATGCCTCATTCGGATTGACCAATTGTGCAGAAAGAACAGCCATTTTTAAGGCGGTATCTGAAGGGTATAGAGACTTTGAATGTCTCGCAGTATACGGAGATACCAAAGAGCCTATCTCACCGTGTGGTGCTTGTCGCCAAGTGATGGTCGAATTTTTAAAATCTGATTCTAAAGTGATTCTTATCGCTGAAGATAAATCGACAGTCGAGATGACAGTCGGAGAGTTGTTACCATACTCTTTTACGGACTTACAATAGTCTAGTTGTTTTATTCTTTATTAAGCAAGTTTTCTTGCAAGTTATAGGAGGAGTGTTCAAGATGAAATTGAACAAGAAAATTATCGGTCTTGGCCTTGTTGCTGTTGCAGCACTTGGTCTTGCAGCATGTGCACGTGGCGGACGCGGCGGATCATCAGCTGATTCAAAAGTTAAAGCTGCTATCGTTACAGATACTGGTGGGGTAGATGATAAATCATTTAACCAATCAGCATGGGAAGGACTCCAAGCATGGGGTAAAGCTAACAAACTTAAAAAAGATTCTGGCTTCACTTACTTCCAATCTGGTTCAGAGTCTGACTTTGCAACAAACATGTCTTCAGCACAAAGTCAAGGCTACAACCTCATCTTTGGTGTTGGTTTCGCTCTTCATGATGCTGTTGCAGATGCAGCTAAAGAACACGAAGATGTTAACTATGTAATCATTGATGATGTGATTAAAGACCAAAAGAACGTTGAGAGCGTTTTGTTTGCCGATAACGAAGGTGCTTACCTTGCAGGTATCGCAGCAGCAATGCAATCAAAAACAAATAAAGTTGGTTTCATCGGTGGTCAAACATCAGATACAATTACACGTTTTGAAGCTGGTTTCACAGCCGGTGCCAAGTCAGTAAAACCTGACATCAATGTACAAGTTCAATATGCTGAATCATTCTCTGATGCGGCTAAAGGTACAACAATCGCTTCAACAATGTACGCTTCAGGCGTTGACGTAATCTACCAAGCTGCTGGTGGTACTGGTACTGGTGTCTTTACAGCTGCTAAAGATGTTAACGAAAAACTTGATGCTGACAGCGATAAGAAAGTATGGGTAATCGGTGTTGACCGTGACCAAACAGCAGAAGGTGATTACACATCTTCAGACAAGAAAAAATCTAACTTTGTTTTGACTTCAACAATCAAACAAGTTGGTACAGTTGTTAAAGATATCGCTAACGGACAAGTCAAAGGCGATAAATTCGAAGGTGGTAAAACTAAAACTTACGGTATCAAAGACGGTGGTGTTGACATTGTAACGTCTAATCTTCCTTCAGATATCAAGGATGCAGTAGAAAAAGCTAAAGAACAAATCAAGAATGGTGAATTGAAACCAACTGATGGTCTTAGCAAATAATAGTTAAGCATAAGTCTTTATAGAGCTTAAACTGAGACAATTTTTGTCTCAGCAAAGGGAAGCAGTAAATGATCCCCTTTGCTGAAATAAAAATTATTCTTGAAAGGAGATTGTATGACGAAGCCAAATGTCATTGAGATGCACGATATTACCAAAAAATTTGGTGAATTCGTGGCAAATGATCATATCAATCTTGATGTGAGACAAGGAGAGATCCACGCCCTCCTCGGTGAAAATGGTGCAGGTAAGTCAACTTTAATGAATATGCTTTCAGGTCTTTTGCAACCTACGAGCGGAACCATTAAGGTAAAACGACAAGAGGTGACGATTGATTCACCATCTAAAGCAACGAAACTGGGGATTGGGATGGTTCACCAACATTTTATGTTGGTTGAAGCTTTTACAGTTGCTGAGAATATCATTTTGGGTAGTGAGGTAACCAAAGCTGGTGGTGTCCTTGATATGAAGAAGGCTATCAAGGAAATTACTGAACTCTCTGAAAGATATGGTCTTGCAGTAGATCCAACTGCCAAAGTAGCAGATATCTCTGTTGGTGCTCAACAACGTGTTGAAATCCTTAAGACTCTGTATCGTGGGGCTGATATCTTGATCTTCGATGAACCGACTGCGGTATTGACTCCGTCTGAAATTACTGAACTTCTAAACATTATGAAGACCTTGGTTAAGGAAGGCAAGTCGATTATTCTGATTACACATAAGTTGGATGAAATCCGTGCAGTATCTGATCGAGTCACTGTCATTAGACGTGGTAAATCAATTGATACAGTAACGATTGAAGGGTCAACAAATGCTGACTTGGCTGAAATGATGGTTGGCCATCAGGTTTCCTTCAAAACAGAGAAAATTCCTTCAAATCCGAAAGAAGTTGTTCTTTCTATTAAAGATTTGGTGGTTAACGAGAACCGTGGAGTTCCTGCTGTTAAAAACTTGTCATTGGATGTTCGAGCTGGTGAAATCATCGGTATTGCCGGTATCGATGGCAATGGTCAGACAGAACTTGTCCAAGCGATTACAGGACTTCGTAAAGTTAAGTCAGGTGATATTACCATCAAGGGTGAATCGATTATTCATAAGACAACGCGTCAGATTACTGAAATGAGTGTTGGTCATATTCCTGAAGATCGTCACCGTGATGGTATGGTCCTTGAAATGACAGTTGCTGAAAATATTGCTCTTCAAACCTACTACAAAGAACCAAATTCTAAGAATGGTATCTTGAACTATAGTGTCATCAATGCAAAAGCGCGTGAATTGATGAAAGAATTTGATGTTCGTGGTGCGGGAGAATTAATTGCTGGTGGTGAATTGTCAGGTGGTAACCAACAGAAAGCTGTTATCGCTCGTGAGATTGACCGTGACCCAGAACTTCTTATTGTAAGTCAACCAACTCGTGGTCTTGATGTTGGTGCTATTGAGTACATCCGTAAACGTATTATCGCTGAACGTGATAAAGGTAAGGCTGTTATTGTTGTCAGCTTTGAATTGGATGAAATTCTTGATATGTCAGACAGAATTGCGGTTATCTATGATGGCGCAATTCAGGGTATTCTAGATCCTGCTGAAACGAATAAGCAAGATCTTGGTATTCTTATGGCTGGTGGACAATTGAATAAGGAGGAAGCAAATGTCTAAAAAAGTACAAAATTGGGCAGTTCCTTTAATTGCTGTCCTCTTGGGAATGTTGATTGGAGCCGTTTTGATGTTAATCTTTGGTTACGATCCATTCTGGGCTTACTACGATCTCTTCACAACGGCCTTTGGTTCATTGAAAAATATTGGTGAAATTCTTCGTGCCATGAGTCCGCTGATTCTGATTGCACTTGGATTCGCTGTTGCCTCTAAGGCAGGTTTCTTTAACGTTGGTTTGCCAGGACAGGCCTTGGCAGGATGGGTTTCTGCTGTATGGTTTGCCTTGTCATTCCCTGATTTGCCAAAGGTGGTTTCAGTTATCTGTACAGTCATTATTGGTTTGGTTGCAGGTGGTATCGCTGGGGCTATTCCAGGTATTCTCCGTGCTTACTTGGGAACAAGTGAGGTCATTGTAACCATCATGATGAACTACATCATTTTGTATGTGGGAAACAATATTATTCGCTTTGGATTTACAGCTGATATGTTGCGTTCTTCAGAAGCATCTAACAAGGTTGTAGCCTCAGCTAGTTATCAAACAGAGTTCTTATCTCAAATAACTGGTGGTTCGCGTTTCAATATTGGTTTCTTCCTGGCTCTTGCAGCTGCCTTCTTAGTTTGGTTCTTGCTTAAGAAAACAACAACTGGTTTTGAAATTACATCTGTAGGTCTTAATCCTCATGCATCAGAGTATGCAGGGATGTCATCTAAACGTGTTATTATCATGTCAATGATTATCTCAGGTGCTCTATGTGGTCTTGGAGGAACAGTAGAAGGACTTGGTACATTCCAAAATGTCTTCGTTCAAAACTCTTCATTGGCTATCGGTTGGAACGGTATGGCGGTTGCGCTGTTAGCATCTAACTCCCCTATCGGTATTCCATTTGCCGCCCTTCTTTATGGTGTCTTGTCTATTGGTAAGAGTGGTATGATTGGCGTGCCACCTGAAATCATTGATGTTGTTTCAGCCTTGATTATCTTCTTTGTTGGTGCTAACTACATCATTAGATATTGGGTTCGCCCTCGTCATAAATCAGTGAAAGCTAAAGGAGGACAGAACTAATATGGACTTTATTACAATTATAGCCTTGATCGTTGCCTCTATGTTGAAATACTCAGCACCATTGATTTTTACAAGTATCGGTGGAACTTTCTCTGAACGAGGCGGTATCGTAAATGTCGGCCTTGAAGGAATTATGGTAATTGGTGCTTTCGCAGGTGTTCTCTTTAACTTGACTTTTGCAGAAAGTTTTGGAAATGCGACACCTTGGATTGCTGCGATTGTAGCAGGTCTGATTGGTGTTCTCTATTCATTGCTCCATGCGGTTGCGACAATTAACTTCCGTGCTGACCATGTTGTCTCTGGTACAGTGTTGAACCTTATCGCACCATCTTTGGCGGTCTTCTTGACACGTGTTATCTATGGTGCTGGTCAAACACCTGCTATCAGTCATAACTTTAAGACTGTATCATTCCCAATCTTGGATCATATCCCTTTCTTGGGTAAAGTTTTCTTCACTAACGTTTCTTTGGTAGCGTATGTTGCTATCTTGGTTTCAGTAGCATCATGGTGGCTTATCTTCAAGACACGCTTTGGTTTGCGACTTCGTTCAGTTGGTGAACACCCACAGGCAGCCGATACACTTGGGATTAACGTCTACCGTATGCGTTACTATGGCGTTATGATTTCAGGTTTCCTTGGTGGTGTTGGTGGTGCGGTATATGCTCAATCCATCTCTAACAACTTTGCTGTTACAACAATTGCAGGTCCTGGTTTCATCGCCTTGGCTGCTATGATTTTTGGTCGATGGAGTCCAATCGGGGCTATGCTTTCAAGTTTGTTCTTTGGATTGTCACAATCATTGGCAATCATTGGAAAACAGCTTCCACTTATTTCACATGTACCAAATGTGTATTTGCAAATTGCACCATATATCTTGACAATTATTGTCTTGGCTGCTTTCTTCGGTAAAGCCGTTGCACCTAAAGCAGATGGTGTTAACTACATCAAATCTAAATAAACACACTACAGTGTTTCAGATAAGAAGGTCTATCGGCCTTCTTTTTATTTGAGAAAAAAAGCTTGTCAGTGCTTACTAAAGTAGGTGTCGACAAGCTTTTTGTTTTTATGAAAAATGTGGGTTAAAGACCTTCTCATGACCAATAGTGGTGTCCCATCCATGACCTGGGAAAACTCTGTAGTGGTTAGGAAGTGTAAAGAGTTGCTCTTTAATACTAGTGAGTAATTGTTCGTGGTTCCCTGTTGGAAGGTCCCAGCGTCCAATTGTTTCTTTAAAGAGGGCATCACCAGAAAATACAGTTTCTTCTTTATCAAAGATAAAAGAAACACCTCCGATAGAGTGTCCTGGGGTTGGAACAACTTTAAACTGGAAATCCTCGATCTTATAGTCCTGAGTGAAATCGAAGTAGTATTCTGCCGGATTGACAATAACGTCTTCCATATCGTCATGACGAGGTAGTCCAGATAAATTATCAATAGGATTCAGCAACCAGTCTTTTTCAGCTTCAGCAACGTAAACAGGAGGATGATTGTATGCCTGACGGACTGCTTCAACACTCATAATGTGGTCGTAGTGTGTATGTGTCAAAAGGATAGCAGCAACTGGTTTGTCGATTGCTTTAAGTTCAGTTAAGATACTAGAAGTATCACTTCCTGGATCAATGACTAGACAGGCTGTATCGTTTTCTAAAATATAGGTGTTTTCCTGAGCAACAGGATTTAAAATTCGTCTTATTTTCATAGCTCTAGTGTAGCACGAATTTCAGGCTTTTTCCAATATCAGAATGATGGCTTTGTCTTTTTTTGGGGCTTTGGATATGCTATAATAGGGTCACTATGAGTGAAAAAAACACGAATAAATATGCCATTGTTGACTTGGAAGCAACCTCCGCTTCGTCAACGGCTAGTATTATACAGGTGGGAATCGTAATCATGCAAAATGGTCAGGTGATTGACGAATTTGCGAGCGATGTCAACCCACACCAAGAACTCGATGATCACATTATTCATTTAACAGGGATTACCGATCAGCAGTTGGCTCAAGCCCCAGATTTCTCAGAAATTGCTAGAACCATTTTTGAACTGATTGAGGACTGTATTTTTGTTGCCCATAATGTTAAATTTGACGCTAATTTGCTTGCAGAGGCACTTTTCATGGAGGGCTTCGAACTAAGGACTCCTCGTGTGGATACTGTCGAATTGGCTCAGGTTTTTTATCCGACGCTAGAACAATATAAGTTATCTCATTTATCCAAGGTTCTTAATCTTGACTTAGCTCAAGCCCATACCGCTATTGAAGATGCGAGAGCGACCGGACAGCTTTTGTTTCATTTGATGGATAAGATTGCCAGCCTACCTAGACAGACCATTGAGATGCTTTTGACTTTTTCAGATAATCTACTTTTTGAGACTGAGTTGGTTATTCGTGACGCTATAAGAGGTCAAAATTTAGGTCTTTCAAAGGAATATGTCATGCTTGAAGAATCTGGAATTGTTCTCCGTAGACCTGTGGCTTATAAGGCGGAACGAAAGCTGTCTCAAGATTTTGCTACCAATATTGCTCTCTTGGATTTGGAATCAAGACCTAAACAAAGAGAGTTTGCTGAGGCAGTAAGAAAGGAACTTGATAATACTGATATTTCCATGATTCAGGCGCAGACTGGAATTGGGAAAACCTATGGCTATTTGATTCCCTTGTTGGCGCAATCTGATGTCGATAAAGTGGTGGTGGCTGTTCCGACCAAGCTCCTTCAAAATCAGATTATGAATCAGGAAGCTAAAGCCTTATCGGATGTCTTTAATATTAACTTTCATAGTCTCAAAGGACCTCAGAATTATATCAAGTTAGATGCTTTCTACCAAACCTTACTTCGTCAGGACAGTAACCGTTTGATTAATCGTTACAAAATGCAACTCTTAGTTTGGTTGACTGAAACGAAGACAGGAGATCTTGATGAAATCAGACAAAAACAGCGCTATATGGCTTATTTTGATGAGATTAAGCACGATGGTAAGTTAAAGGTGGATAGTCTTTTTGCTGAATATGATTTTTGGCAACAGTCCTACCAAAAAGCCCAAGAAGCTAGGGTAGTTGTGACCAATCATGCTTATCTTTTGACGCGTATGGAAGATGATCATGATTTTGTTCGAGGAAAAACCCTTGTGATTGATGAGGGACAAAAGATGGTTCTGGCTTTGGAACAATTTTCACGTCATCAAGTCAATCTTACTGTCCTTTTGCAACATATCCATCGTATCCTTGATAGTGGTAATCAAGCCTTACTTCAACAACGCTTGCTCGAAAATTTGCAGTTTGAAGTTAGCCATCTAATCCAAGAACACCAACATTTTCCTCAGAAGCAGTATAATCGACAGCAATTAGATCGTTTGCTACAAACCATTTCTGAACTGGAAGGTGAAAGTGATTTGATGGAGATGTTGTCTCCACTGAAGACACCCCTTTACAGCCATTTTTGGCTTGAAACAGACTATTATCAGGAACATCGTGTGACTTATTTAAAGGCGTCACGTCAAGAACTCTTAGAACTTTCAGCTTATCTACCAAGTGCTCAAAAAGTGATAATTGTTTCAGCAACTATTGATGTAGGACCTGATGTTGACGTGGCTGATTTGTTGGGCTTAGAACAGGTACGCAAGGTTAGCCTTCCAATGGACACTTTACCCAATCAAGCTATTTGGATTGATCAAAGCATGCCTATGATTGGAGTTTCTTCTGAGGAGGAGTATGAAGTTGCTCTTGCAAAGCGTCTCCAGAAGCTATCTGAAATGGAATATCCAATTTTAGTACTATTCACGTCTCGAAAGAGTATGATGGCTGTTTCGGATTTATTGGATCATAGGGAAGTTCGTCACCTAACTCAAGAGAAAAATGGGACAGCTTTTAATGTCAAAAAACGTTTTGATAGAGGTGAGACCAATCTCCTTCTTGGTATGGGGTCATTCTGGGAAGGTGTTGACTTTGCTCAACAAGATAGGGTAATTGAGGTTATTGCACGTCTGCCGTTTGACAATCCTAAGGATCCTTTCTATCAAAAGATTGAATCTTGGTTTTCTAAGCAAGGAAAGAGTACCTTTGAGAGTTACAGTCTTCCAATGACGGTTTTACGTTTCAAACAAGCTATCGGACGTGCCCAAAGACGCCCAGAACAGCGTTCAGCTATTCTTCTTATGGACAATCGCCCACTCGTTAAGAGCTATGGAAAACTATTTCTAAAAGAAGTCACACAAGAAGTGGCGCTTAAGTATGCTAAGTTTGAGCAAGTCAAAGAGGATATTAAGGATTTCTTAGAAAAAGAAAGTTAACTTTTTAAAACAAACCTTTTCTAAGATTACTCAGGCTTTATGAATTTTACTGAGTTATAAAAAAGATAGACTTAATTGCTCAATACTAGCTATATTGCTATGTAAAGATTTATCATTTTCTGATATAATAAATTCAGAAACTTTTTTAGGAGGCATTATGCGTAAACAACGTTCACCTTGGACAAAAAAGCAACAGCTCATTTTTGGAATAATTGTAATCGTTGTGACCTTAATTGCCTCTGTGACTGCTATTCTTATTGTAGCGACTAAGCCTTACGTAGACGCTGAAAAGAAGGTTATTGCCATAGCAGAGAGCAAAGCAGACATAAGGACCGTTACTGAATTTGATATTTACCATGGTGAGTCTACCTATTACGGACTTCTTGGAAAGTCTAGTCAAGGTGAGAAGCTGGCTGTTATCATGAGTCCTGATTCAGGTGTGGTTGATATCTACAAGCAATCTGATGGTATTAGTAAGTCAGTCGCTAAGAAAGCTGCTAAGGCCTATGGTGCTAAGGAGATATCCTATGTCCACCTAGGAAAATATGGCAAAACTCCTATTTGGGAAGTGAAGTCAGGAACCCAGTATTATCTGGTTGATTTTATCTCAGGTCAGGTTATTAAAGTGGAAGGACTATAATGAAATGACAAAATTATCAAATCGTGTATTACAAATGGAAGAAAGTGTTACTTTAGCTGCCAGTGCGCGTGCTAAAGCTCTTAAAGCTCAAGGACGTGATATCTTGAGTTTGACACTTGGTGAACCAGATTTTGTAACACCTAAGAACATTCAAGATGCGGCCATTGCTTCTATTGAAAATGGTAAAGCAAGTTTTTATACCGTGGCTTCTGGACTTCCGGAACTCAAGGATGCGATCAGCACTTACATGGAAAATTTCTATGGTTATGCTGTGAAACCAAATGAGGTTGTTGTCGGCACTGGTGCTAAGTTTATCTTATATGCTTTCTTTGCTACGGTCATTAATCCTGGTGATGAAGTCATTATTCCAACACCTTGCTGGGTTTCTTACGTAGACCAAGTTAAAATGGTTGAGGGTGTTCCGGTTACTTTCCAAACGACTGAAGCTAATCACTTTAAAGCAACGGTTGAACAGCTTGAAGCTGCTCGAACTGAAAAAACTAAGGTTGTCTTGCTTAATTCTCCATCAAATCCAACAGGAATGATTTACAGCAAGGAAGAATTGCAAGCAATCGGTGACTGGGCGGTTGAGCACGATATCTTGATTTTAGCAGATGATATCTATGGACGTTTGGTCTATAATGGCAATACTTTCACCCCAATTTCAAGCTTGTCAGATGCGATTCGTAAGCAAACAATTGTGATTAATGGTGTTTCTAAGACCTATGCTATGACAGGTTGGCGCGTGGGATTTGCTGTCGGAGATCCAGAAATTATTTCAGGTATGGCTAAGATTATCAGTCAAACGACATCAAATCTTACAGCAGTTTCTCAATACGCTGCTATTGAAGCCTTAACTGGAGATCAGTCTTCTATTGAAGAAATGCGTCAGGCCTTTGAAGAACGTTTGAATACAATTTATCCACTCCTAGCTGAAGTACCTGGTTTTGAAGTCATCAAACCTCAAGGTGCCTTTTACCTCTTCCCTAATGTTAAAAAAGCGATGGAAATCAAGGGTTATACAGATGTCAATGATTTTACAAATGCTATTCTTGAAGAGGCTGAAGTGGCTTTGGTAACAGGTGCAGGATTCGGCGCACCTGAAAATATTCGTCTTAGCTATGCAACAGACTTGGATACTTTGAAAGAAGCAGTCCGCCGAATCAAAGCCTTTATGGAAAAATAGAATTAATATAGATCAAAAGAAAAGAGAAGTAATTACATGTCTAAACAATTAGTTTCAATTATTGATGTGCCTAAACACGTGGGCGAAGAAATCACTATCGGTGCATGGGTAGCTAACAAATCAGGTAAAGGAAAATTAGCCTTTCTTCAATTGCGTGATGGAACTGCCTTCTTCCAAGCGGTAGCTTTCAAACCTAACTTCATCGAAAAATACGGTGAAGAAGAAGGTACTGAAAAATTTGATACTGTTAAACGCCTTAGCCAAGAAACATCAGTTTATGTGACTGGTGTGGTTAAAGAAGACGAACGTTCAAAATTTGGTTACGAGTTGGATGTGACAGCAGTAGAAGTCATCGGTGAATCACATGATTACCCAATCACACCAAAAGAACACGGAACTGACTTCTTGATGGATAATCGTCACCTTTGGTTGCGTTCACGTAAACAAATGGCTGTCCAACAAATTCGTAATGCGATTATTTACGCAACTTACGAATTCTTTGATAAAAATGGTTTCATCAAATTTGATAGTCCAATTTTGTCAGGAAATGCAGCTGAAGATTCAACGGAATTGTTTGAAACGGATTACTTTGGTACACCTGCTTACCTAAGCCAATCTGGTCAGCTTTACCTTGAAGCTGGTGCCATGGCTCTTGGTCGTGTATTTGACTTTGGTCCTGTTTTCCGTGCCGAAAAATCAAAAACACGTCGTCACTTGACTGAGTTCTGGATGATGGATGCTGAGTATTCATTCTTGTCACATGATGAGTCACTTGATTTGCAAGAAGCTTATGTTAAAGCTCTTATTCAAGGTGTTATTGATCGTGCGCCACAAGCTCTTGAAATCCTTGAACGTGATGTAGATCTTCTTAAGAAATACATTGCTGAGCCATTCAAGCGCGTGTCATATGATGAAGCTATCGATCTTCTTCAAGCACATGAAAATGATGAAGATACTGATTACGAGCACCTTGAACATGGGGATGACTTCGGTTCACCACACGAAACTTGGATTTCTAACTATTTTGGTGTTCCAACATTCGTTGTTAATTATCCAGCAAGCTTCAAGGCCTTCTACATGAAACCAGTTCCTGGTAATCCTGAGCGCGTTCTTTGTGCAGACCTTTTGGCTCCAGAAGGTTATGGTGAAATCATCGGTGGTTCAATGCGTGAAGATGACTACGATGCTCTTGTAGCTAAAATGGATGAACTCGGAATGGACCGTTCAGAATACGAATTCTACCTTGACCTACGTAAATATGGTTCAGTACCACACGGTGGTTTTGGTATCGGTATTGAACGTATGGTTACTTTCGTAGCTGGAACAAAACACATCCGTGAAGCTATTCCATTCCCACGTATGTTGCACCGTATCAAACCATAAGTAAAATTCTTTAGGAGTGCAAAAGTATGAAAAGATGGTTACTTGGTCTTTTGGCCTTACTTTGTATGGTTTCAATAGTAGCTTGCAGCAAGTCTGCTCCCTCACTAGAGGGTGAATGGCATGCACAAGATGCCTTAAAGAAGGATTATACGATTGTCTTCAAGAAAGATAAGGTCAAGATTGGTGAGCAGGATTATAACTATACAGTGGATGGTCCCAAGTCTAAAGATGACTTTACCTATTATTCGCTTAAAGTAAAAGATCAGGGGAAAGAGACGACTTATACGGTATTTTTCCCAACTCAATCCAAAGAGGTTGCTCTTTTTCTACAACCAAATGATGAGAAAGAACCTATTAAGGGTCAAATGCTCTTTGCACTTAATAAAAAAGAAAAACCAGACTACTATAGCTATGTCAAAAAGTATCTGAAATAGTAGGAGAAGGATTAGCCTAGCGCTGATTCTTTTCTTTTTGGAATTATATGTTTCAATTTTCAGAATATTTTGTTATAATAGCATCATATTAGTCAAAGGAGAACTATCATGGCAAAAACTATTCATACTGATAAAGCACCAGCAGCAATCGGACCTTATGTCCAAGGTAAAATTGTAGGCAACCTTTTGTTCGCTTCTGGTCAAGTACCATTGTCACCAGAAACAGGTGAAATCATTGGTGAAACAATTCAAGAACAAACAGAACAAGTTCTTAAAAATGTTGGTGCTATTTTGGCAGAAGCAGGAACAGACTTTGATCACGTTGTTAAAACAACTTGCTTCCTAAGTGACATTAACGATTTCGTTCCATTTAACGAAGTGTATGCAACTGCCTTTACATCTGATTTCCCAGCACGTTCTGCGGTAGAAGTGGCACGCTTGCCAAAAGATGTTAAAATCGAAATCGAAGTTATTGCTGAGATTGATTAATGAAGAGAGCCTTGGCTCTTTTCTTTTTTTCTCAACTATGATAGACTATTAAAGATAAATCATTTTCGATGTTTGGGAGACACCATCGCTAAAAAAAACCATTACTGGCGTTTTTTTGGCTCCCCCAAGGGGCCTTTTTATGTGTCTCAGACATCACGAATTAAGAGGAATATTATGAAACGTCAATCAGCTTTGGTCGTCTTTAGTGGCGGTCAAGATTCTACTACTTGCCTATTTTGGGCTTTAAAACATTATGAAACAGTTGAATTAGTTACTTTTGCTTACGGGCAACGTCATAGCCTGGAAATTGAAGTAGCTAAAGAGATTGCGCAAGAACAAGGACTTAAACACCATGTTTTGGACATGTCTTTGCTTGGTCAAATCACTGAAAATGCCTTAACATCTGATATTGAGATTGAGGCAGAAGAAGGTGAAGTTCCTAATACTTTTGTGGACGGGCGTAATCATCTTTTCCTTTCTTTTGCAGCTGTTCTAGCTAAGCAACGTGGTATTACTGATATTGTTACGGGTGTTTGTGAGACAGACTTTTCTGGTTATCCAGACTGTCGTGATGTTTTTGTCAAATCGCTTAATGTTACACTTAATCTAGCCATGGCCTATGATTTCGTTATCCAAACCCCTCTCATGTGGTTAGATAAGGCTGAGACTTGGGCTTTGGCTGACCAACTAGGAGCTTTTGACTATGTTCGTGAAAAAACGCTAACTTGCTATAACGGTATTATTGGAACTGGTTGTGGGGAATGCCCTGCCTGTCACTTGCGTCAAAAAGGCCTTGAAAAATATCTAGCAGAAAGAGGAGAAGCTTAATGTTCTTTGCACCGAAAGAAATCAAAAAAGAAACAGGTGAGTCTTTGGTTTACAATCCTCACCGTACAATGGTTTCTAAAGAGTTTACTTTTGATGCTGCCCACCATCTCTTTAATTATGAAGGCAAATGCAAATCACTTCATGGTCATACCTACCATCTTCAGATTGCAGTTAGTGGTTACTTGGATGAGCGTGGCATGACCTTCGATTTTGGTGATCTAAAGAGCATTTATAAGGATTATTTGGAACCACAGTTAGATCACCGTTATCTCAATGAGACTTTGCCTTATATGAACACAACTGCGGAAAATATGGTTTTCTGGATTTTCCAGACGACGAGTCAACATCTGCCTGAGGAGAGAGGACTTCGTTTGGAATATGTGCGTCTTTATGAAACACCAACAGCCTTTGCAGAGTTTAGACGGGAGTGGTTGGATGACTAGAGAACGTGTACTCAAACTACCAGTGCTTGAAATTTTTGGACCGACCTTTCAAGGGGAAGGCCGAGCTATCGGGCAAAAAACCATGTTTGTAAGGACGGCAGGATGTGATTACCATTGTGATTGGTGTGATTCTGCCTTTACTTGGGATGGGTCAGAGAAGCCAACGCGTATGACAGCTGATGAAGTTATTGAAGCTTTGGATGCGCTAGGAACTTACGACTATGTTACTCTGTCTGGAGGGAACCCAGCTCTTTTAGCGGCAAATATGGCTGAACTCGTTTCAAAACTCAAGGCTAGAGGAGTAACTTTGGCCGTTGAGACACAGGGTTCTCGCTGGCAGGAGTGGTTAAAGGATATTGATCAAGTAACCTTAAGTCCTAAACCACCATCATCCAAGATGGAAGTCAATATGGAAACCCTTGACTTTATTGTTTCACAACTTGATCCTGATAAAGTTACCTTTAAGGTTCCTGTTTTCGACGATGATGATTTAGCCTTTGCTAAAATGATTCAAGAACGTTATCAGCCAGATGTCATGTTTCTTTCGGCTGGTAATCCTGAACCGAAAGCAGAAGGTAATATTGTCCAACATCAATTAGATCGCCTAAAAGAACTGTGGGAGACTGTAGCTGCTGATAATTCGTGGGGCAATGTGCGTGTCCTCCCTCAGCTTCATACCCTACTCTATGATAATGAGCGTGGTGTCTAATCTTCACAGTCTATAAGATTAGAATTAATAGTATTTTGACTTTTTTGATGATTAAGATTAGAGATTTAGATTAAAAACCGACCATATAAAGGTCTAGAAAAATTAACAACAAAGGAAGAAAAATGTCACAACAAGAAGAAATGAAAAACCTTACTCTCCTTGGTAATAAGGAGACACCCTATATTTTTGAATACTCTCCACAAGTCTTGGAGTCTTTTGATAATCGTCACACTGATAATGATTACTTTATCAAATTCAACTGTCCAGAATTTACGTCACTTTGTCCTATTACTGGCCAACCTGATTTTGCAAGTATCTATATTTCTTATATTCCAGACCAGCTCTGCGTTGAGTCTAAATCTCTAAAGCTTTACCTCTTTAGTTACCGTAATCACGGAGATTTCCATGAAAACTGTATTAATACCATTGGTAAAGATTTGGTGGAGCTTTTGAACCCTCGTTACTTAGAAGTTTGGGGTAAATTTACACCTCGTGGTGGTATTTCTATTGACCCTTATTATAATTATGGCCGTCCAGAAACTAAGTATGAAAAGATGGCAGAGCAACGTCTTTTTAATCACGATCTTTATCCAGAAAATATTGACAATCGTTAATATCATGCTAAAAGTCCTTATGTTAAGGGCTTTTTTATTTTGTTAAGCACCTGTCTTTAGGGTGTGAAAGAAAGCTGATCAATTATTTTTTACAAGTAAAAGTAAGTTCATTGTTAGTTTTTTATTGGTCTGTTCTTAGAAAGTTCTATTATTAAAATAATTTGACAATAGAAGTATTATCTCCTACAATTAAAGTAAAACAGAAGCGTAAGCGCTTGCTTATAAAAGGTATATTTGTTTTTAAAAAAGGGGATGAAGACAATGAGAAAAAGTTTACGTCTATTTTCGTGCGCTGTTTTAGGGGCAGCAATATTAGCACCAACGGTAGTTGGTAATGATCATGCACAGGCCGATAGTTATTATGGCCGAGGTTACTATAATAACTATTCTTATAATCCATGGTATAACAACTATTATCCAAACTATGGTTATAACTACGGATACAATGGTTATTATCCAGGCTATAATTACAATTATGGCTATAACTACGGTTACAATAATTACTATCCAAACTATAACTATGGTTATAATTATAACTATAATTATGGCTATAACAACTATAATCCTCGTTACAACAACTACAACGAATCAGGTACTTACCGCTATAGCAATGGTTACTTGTACTACATCTTGAGTGATGGTAGCTACTATGTTAACTATAACGGTCGTTGGGTTCGTGGTGGTGACTATAATAACAACAATAGTGGTTCTAACAATACACCAACGACAGGTTATGAGGTTTTGAGAAATGACCCTCACTATCGTTACGAAAATGGTACTCACTATTATTTGAAAGATAATGGCGATTACTACTATTATTCAAATGGTAAGTGGGTGCTTGTTAAGGCATCAAGCACAGATTCTGAAGCTCCAACATCTTCAACTTCATCAGCAAGTTCAGAAGTAGCCTCAACCGTGGATTCAACGTCATCAGCAAGTTCAGAAGCAGCTTCAACTGTAGATTCAACGTCATCAGCAAGTTCAGAGGTAGCCTCAACTGTAGATTCAACTTCGTCTGCAAGTTCAGAAGCACCATCAACCGTTGATTCAACGTCATCAGCAAGCTCAGAAGTAGCCTCAACCGTTGATTCAACGTCATCAGCAAGCTCAGAAGTAGCCTCAACCGTTGATTCAACGTCATCAGCAAGTTCAGAAGCAGCTCCAACATCTTCAACTTCATCAGCAAGTTCAGAGGTAGCCTCAACTGTAGATTCAACGTCATCAGCAAGCTCAGAAGTAGCTTCAACTGTAGATTCAACTTCGTCTGCAAGTTCAGAAGCAGCGTCAACTGTAGATTCAACTTCGTCTGCAAGTTCAGAAGTAGCTTCAACTGGTAACTCAAGTTCGACTGTAACTTCTGAATCTTCTTCAACAGCAACTTCAGAGACAGGTTCAACATCAGAAACAAGTTCTGAAGCTCCTGAACTTGAAAAACCACCATATGCGCCTGAAACAAACATTGACTATGATAAGTTGCCAAAACCAACATTGCCACCAACAGATTACCGCATGCACTCAGACCCACGATTTGTAGATGACAACGGTACGTATTACTACCGTGTCGCTATGACTGATGAGGAAAATGCGCGTGGTATCGATGGTTACTACAAATGGGTTGATGGTAAGTGGAAACTCTACAATGGTACTGCCAATGATGACCCTGAGCTTGATCCAGATTTCCATAAACCAGCAGGAAACGACGAATACATGTACGATGACAACGCATCAAGTGTTAAGTTGTATTCTGAAAATGTAGTTGGTACTGGTAAAGCGGGAGAAGTTCTTCCATTCCAAAATGTTGATGAATTCAAAGACTATGTCATTAATAATCTTGCTCCAAAATTCATAGACAATGCTGGCTGGGATTGTAATGTAACTTGGGAAATTGAAGATGTTGATAACTTCAATGCTTCTAAGGGCAGTGCTTGGGCACGTGATTATGTGATTACAGCTAATCTCAAGAGCGGTGTTGACGACAAAAAATATAGTGATGTTGAATTTGGATATGTTAAATTTATTTATCATGTAGAACCAACTGAAAATTCTGATTATGTTGAAGTTGATTCAGCTAAGGCTGCCTTTAATGAAATCAATGCTCAACGTACAGCTGCCGGTTTACCAGCGCTTACATGGTCTGATGATCTTTACAATAGCACAACTCTTCCACACGCCAAAGATATTTCACATACTTACAACAGTGACGGTATTGTTTACCGTCGTGAATCTGATGGTTCAGTTGTTGCAAATAAATGGTTGAGCAGTGGTATTCGTGAACTTCTCATGAGTCCAGATGCTACTAAAGCTGCAGTCGCTTGTGTTGTCGCAGGTGATGGTACTTACTACTGGACTTTGAATTACCAATAAGAAGATGTTAAATTAATTGTCCCAATAATGGAGGAGTCTGAGGTTAGTCCTGGACTCTTTTCCTTTATCTATTGAACGTTTAAGCTTTCAATATGGTATAATAGAGCCTAGAAAGAAGGCGAAAATATGCAGGTTAAGAGAGTTCAGGATTATATCTCTAAAGAGTGGTTCGATGAAACCGATGGCTCCTATTTCGAACGACTAAATAGTCGTTTGCAGGTGCTTTTGAAAAAAGATTACCCTGATTTACAAGGACATGATTTCATTAGTAATATTAGCCTTTTGGATTATAGGTTAGTTTTTCTCGACGAGATTATCGCAAATGCTAATGAGAAAAATGAGCACGTGCGTGAAACAGTTCATGATGTGACCAAGACTTTGTTCTACGAGGACCAGGATGTCCAGGAACAATTGGATAGTCGAATTACTTTTGGACAGAAAGTGGCGGATGAAGTGGCCAGATTTGGTGGATCTTGGACTTTTATCTTGTCATTCATTGCTTTTATGGCTATTTGGATGGGGTTAAACGTCATCCAACCCTTTGGGATTGCCTTTGATAAGTATCCTTTTATTCTGTTGAATCTGGCCTTGTCCACTCTAGCTGCCGTTCAGGCACCATTGATTATGATGAGTCAGAATCGGGCATCGGATTACGATCGATTGCAAGCACGAAATGACTATAACGTCAATAAGCAATCAAAGGCAGAAATCCGACTTTTACATGAAAAAATTGATCACTTGGTGCAACAAGACCAATCAGATTTGCTTACTATTCAAAAATTGCAGACAGAAATGATTATGGGGGTTAGCCAACAAGTTGAAAAAATGTCAGACGATATTCGTGTCTTGAAAGAAGAAAGACTAGAAAGGGAGTCTCATGGGAACGAAAAAAATTAATTTAGTTGTTGTAACAGGGATGAGCGGGGCAGGTAAGACTGTAGCGATTCAATCCTTTGAGGATATTGGATACTTCACTATTGATAATATGCCACCTTCTTTGGTGCCAAAGGTTATCGAATTGGTAAAACATAGTGAAGAGACAGATAAGATTGCTCTTGTCGTTGATATGCGAAGTCGCTTGTTCTTCGATGAAATCAACGATATTTTGGATAAATTAGAAAGCAATGAGGAACTTAATTTCAAGATTCTTTTCTTGGACGCTACGGATGGTGAATTGGTTTCTCGTTACAAAGAGACACGTCGTAGTCACCCACTGGCGGCAGATGGCCGTGTTTTGGATGGCATCAAGTTAGAGCGTGAGCTTTTGTCACCGCTTAAGAGTTTGAGTCAAAACGTAGTTGATACGACAGAATTGACTCCGCGTCAACTTCGTAAGGCTATTTCTGAACAGTTTTCATCTGAGCAAGACCAATCTTCTTTCCGTATTGAAGTTTTGAGTTTTGGTTTTAAATATGGACTGCCATTGGATGCAGATCTGGTTTTTGATGTCCGTTTTTTGCCAAACCCTTATTATGATCCTGCCCTTCGTAACCTCACAGGTTTGGATAAAGAGGTTTTTGATTACGTCATGAAGCATACGGAATCAGAAGACTTTTACAATCATTTGACACAGCTTATTAAACCAATCTTACCTGGCTACAAAAAAGAAGGTAAGTCAGTTCTTACTATTGCTGTTGGGTGTACAGGTGGTCAACACCGTAGTGTAGCTTTTGCACATCGTCTAGCCCAAGATCTAAAAAATGATTGGACAGTCAATGAAACACATCGTGATAAGGATCGACGTAAGGAGACGGTGAATCGTTCATGAAAAAACCAAGAATTACAGTAATAGGTGGGGGAACTGGTATTCCAGTCATTCTTCGTAGTTTACGCCATAAGGATGTTGATATCACTGCTGTGGTAACTGTAGCTGATGATGGTGGTTCTTCAGGAGATTTGCGTGATATCATGCAACTGACACCTCCAGGGGATTTGCGTAATGTTTTGGTAGCTATGAGTGATATGCCTAAACTTTATGAAAGAGTTTTCCAATATCGTTTTGATAAAACCGATGGCGCTTTGGCCGGTCATCCACTCGGAAATCTAATCATCGCTGGAATTTCAGAAATGCAGGGATCTACCTATAATGCCATGCAGCTTCTGACGAAGTTTTTCCACGTCACAGGTAAGATTTATCCTGCCAGTGAGACTGCTTTGACGCTTCATGCCGTTTTTCAAGATGGTCATGAAGTAGCAGGTGAGAGTAGTATTGCCCAGTACGATGGCATGATTGAGCGCGTTTATGTGACCAATACCTATAATGATGAAGAGCCTAAGGCCAGTCGTAAGGTTGTTGATGCTATTATGAATAGTGATATGATTGTTTTAGGTCCTGGGTCTCTCTATACATCGATTTTGCCCAACCTGGTGATACCAGAGATTCGTCAGGCTCTTATTGAGACCAAGGCTGATGTCACATACATTTGTAATATTATGACGCAGTACGGAGAAACTGAGCAATTCTCAGATGCCGACCATGTGGCTGTTCTTAATCGTCATCTTGGCTCCGATGTGATTGACAATGTCTTAGTTAATATCAAGAAAGTGCCTAAGGAATACATGGCAAGTAATAAATTTGATGAATACCTTGTTCAGGTTGAGCATGATTTTGAGGGCTTACGTCGTGAAGCAAAAACAGTTGTGTCTTCTAATTTTTTGCGACTTGAAAATGGTGGTGCCTTCCACCATGGTGACTTGGTAGTGGATGAGCTCATGCATCTAGTGAGGAATAAGTCATGAGTTTCACAATTAAGGTTAAAGAAGAGATAATTGCAGCTTCAAGCAAAGACAAGGCTGAATTGTCGGCATTGATTAAGATGTCTGGTTCTGTTGGATTGACCAACCAAGGATTGACTCTTTCCATCTCAACAGAAAATGCAAAGATCGCGCGACATATCTACCAATTAATGGAAAGTCGTTATCAGAGTAATCCTGAATTGAGACATCACAACAAGACTAATCTCAAGAAAAATCGTGTTTACACGGTTTTTGTAGCTGACCATGTCAATGATATTTTGTCCGATTTACAATTGGCGGATTCTTTCTTTGGCTTTGAAACAGGCATTGAAACATCAGTAATGGAAGATGACGATGCTGGAAGATCCTATTTACGAGGTGCTTTTTTGGCGACCGGAACAGTTCGTGATCCTGAAAAAGGCCGTTATCAATTAGAGATTTTTTCCGTTTACCAAGACCACGCAGAGGACTTAGCTTCTCTCATGAAAAAATTTATGCTCGATGCCAAGGTTTTGAGTCATAAAAATGGTTTTGTGACCTATCTTCAAAAAGCTGAGGATATTATGGATTTCCTCCTTGTTATTGGTGCAATGAACTCTAAGGATACCTTCGAAGAGGTCAAAATTATGCGAGAGACCAGAAATGATCTGAATCGTGCCAATAATGCGGAAACAGCTAATATTGCTAGAACGATTAGTGCTAGTATGAAAACAATTAATAATATTATCAAGATTATGGATACGGTTGGCTTGGAGATTTTACCTGTGGAGCTGCGCCAAATTGCCCAACTCCGTATTGCCAATCCAGATTACTCTATCCAGCAAATCGCAGATAGTATAGAACCTCCTCTGACCAAGAGTGGTGTCAATCATCGTCTCAGAAAAATCAATAAAATTGCGGACGATTTGTAAGTAGAAAGGAAACTTTTATGGCTTGTACAACGATTTTAGTAGGTAAGAAAGCCTCATATGATGGCTCTACCATGATTGCACGTACTGAGGATTCTCAGTCTGGCATTTTTACGCCCAAAGAATTTCTCGTCGTGACCCCTGAAGACCAACAGCGTCATTATCAGTCTGTGCTTAGCAATTTTTCAATTGATTTGCCAGATAATCCTCTACGTTATACTTCTGTTCCAGATGCACTTGGTAAAGACGGTATCTGGGGTGAAGCTGGTATCAACTCAGCTAATGTTGCCATGAGTGCAACAGAAACAATCACCACCAATGCGCGTGTACTCGGTGCAGACCCACTTGTTAAAGATGGTTTTGGAGAAGAGGATATGTTAACATTGGTCTTGCCATATATCAAGACGGCGCGTGAAGGTGTCCTTCGTTTGGGGCAACTTCTTGAAACTTACGGAACTTACGAATCTAATGGTATTGCATTCTCAGATACTGAAGAAATTTGGTGGCTAGAGACCATAGGTGGTCACCATTGGATTGCAAGACGTGTTCCAGACGATGCCTATGTCACTAACCCAAACCAACTTGGCATCGATCACTATGAGTTTGAAAATCCAGACGACTATCTTGCCTCACCAGACATTCGAGCTTTTATTAATAAACATCATTTGGATTTGACTTATTCTAATGAACACTTTAATCCACGTTATGCTTTTGGTAGCCAACGAGATAAGGATCGTCATTATAATACACCACGCGCTTGGGCTATGCAGAAATTTTTGAACCCAGAAAAAGACTATGATCCAAAATCATTCTTTATTCCATGGTGCCAAAAACCATACCGCAAAATTACAGTTGAAGATGTTAAATACGTTTTGAGTCTTCATTACCAAGATACACCTTATGACCCTTACGGACCTCAAGGAGATGCTGTAAGTCAACGCCAATTCCGTCCAATTGGTATTAACCGTACTAGTCAAACAGCTCTCTTGCAAATGCGTCCTAACAAACCATCAGAAACAACAGGTATTCAGTGGCTAGCCTATGGATCAATGCCATTTGGTACAATGGTGCCATTCTGGACTCAGGTCGGAACAACACCTGCTTACTTCCGTCAAACAACTGATAAAGTAGATACAGGCAATTTCTACTGGAGTAATCGCTTGATTGCTGCTATCTGTGATCCTCATTTCCAACAGCATGAGGCTGATTTGGATGCTTATGTAGAAACAACGATGGCTCTTGGCCATGCCATGATTAATCATGTCGACAATGCTTTAGCAAATGGTGAGAGTATTGATTTTGAATCTGAAAATCAAAAGATTAGTGACCAGATTCAGTCAGAAACAGATAAACTATTGGCAAAAGTCTTAGATGATGCAAGTAATTTGATGACCAATCGTTTTTCTATGAGTGATTAAAGTCATCAAAAAAACCTTTCCAATTTTATGGAAAGGTTTTTTCGTAGTCTAATCTTACTTGTTTTCTTCATCTAGTTTTGAGAGGATCTGATAAAGTGTAATGAAGAAGAAAAGATTGAGTGAAATGAGAAGGCCTGATGCCCATGGCAAATCGCTTTCTAAATTTCGAAGAGGTGAATTCCAAGCAAAGTGTGCCGCAAAAGCACCGCAAGCATAAAGAATACCAATAAGACCGTACTTGGAATTAATGAGTTTTTGACGTGAACGCCATATAAGGACTAGCCCCATAGCAAGGAAGGACGTGTAAAGCCAGTGAGACGATACAGCACCAATAGTTCGACCAAGAATCCCTGAAACCGTATAAGAAAAACCATCAGGCAAATCTGAAAGAATATAGGAGAAGTCTTCACTAATCTGGAAGCCAAGACCTGCCGTAATAGCGACAAGCAAGAGCCCCTTGTAACTTTTTGTTGGCACCATATAGATAGCAAAGAGAAAAGCAGCTAGTTTGAGGGGTTCTTCAACTAGGGGAGCCATAAGAGCGTCCTCAAAGCGGTAGAAGAAACTCTTTGAAGAAAGATGAGCAGTCACCCAGTCGTGAGAAATGGTATTGGCATAACCAGCTATCCATCCTGTAATAAAGACTCCACCAATTAGAGCAAATATGAGAACAAGTGGTTTCACCTGCCATCTCTTGCCTAAGTATCGAACCAGAAATATTCCTGGTAGGATATAACATAAGGCAATTAGTGTTGATAGTCCAATAATACCGTATGCTGAACCAGACAAGGCACCTGAGGTGTATGATTGCGTATCATAAGTCAGGCCAATGGATGAAAGCAATAAAAAAAGATATAGGGTAAATTTACGAAACATTGATAACCTACTTTCCAAATGATATTTCCAGTATATCAAATAATTCTTTTTCATCGAAATATTTCAATTTTTTTATTTTAGTACTTGCAAAATAAATGAAGTGTGATATACTTAACCAGTAAACTATTAACTGGTTAAGTATTTTGAAAGGAATATCATGAAAAAGAAACGCATTTTTGGCCTAGCAGGAATAGCAGCAGTTGTTTTAGCTGCTGGTGCAGGTATTTATTATTCGACTAGTCACCACGGTTCAAAAGGAAATAGTGACTTGAAGGTTGTAACCAGCTTTTACCCTGTTTATGAATTTACAAAGCAGGTTGTTGGTGATGAGGGAGAGGTGTCTTATCTTATTCCCGCTGGTAGTGAAGCTCACGATTTTCAACCATCTACTAAGAATGTCGCTGACATTGAAAAAGCAGACACTTTCGTCTACCTAAATGAAAATATGGAAACCTGGGTTCCAAAAGTTGAAAAGTCTATCAACACTAAAAATACAAAAATCATTAAGGCAAGTCAAGGCATGGTTCTCTTACCTGGAATAGAGGAAGAAGATCATAATCACGGTGGAGAAGAGCATCACCACGAATATGATCCTCATGTTTGGCTCTCACCTAAACGTTCTCAAAAATTAGTTGAAACTATTAGGGACGGTTTGATTGCTCAACATCCAGATAAAAAAGCAGTCTTTACAACCAATGCCGAGAAATACCTTAAAAAATTAAAGACTTTGGATAAGGAGTATACTGAAGCCTTTAGTCAAGCGAAACAGAAAAGTTTTGTTACCCAACACTCAGCTTTTGCCTACCTTGCTTTAGATTACGGTTTGACACAAGTACCAATTTCAGGTGTTTCAGCTGAATCTGATCCATCTGCAAAACGTATCGCTAGCCTTTCTAAGTATGTCAAAGAATATGACATTAACTATATCTACTTTGAGGAAAATGCTTCAAGTAGCGTTGCCAAAACCTTAGCTAATGAAGTAGGAGTTAAGACAGCAGTTTTAAATCCAATTGAATCACTAACTAAGGAACAGTTGAAAAAAGGTGAAGATTATGTCAGTGTTATGACTGAGAACCTAAAGAATCTTCGTTTAACAACAGATGTTGAAGGTAAAGCTATCCAACCTGAAACAGGAAGTGATGATAAGAAAACAGTCCAAAATGGTTACTTTGATGACAAAGATGTCAAAGATAGAGAACTTTCTGATTGGTCTGGTGAGTGGCAATCGGTCTATCCTTACCTCCAAGATGGTACTTTAGATCAAGTATTTGAATACAAAGCTCTATTGAATAAGGATAAAACCGCAAAAGAGTATAAAGAGTACTACACTAAGGGCTATCAAACAGATGTTTCTAAAATTGCTATTGATGGTAAAAAGATGACCATGACTTTCACAAAAAATGACGGAAGTAGCGTGACACACACTTATCGTTATGATGGTTATAAGATTTTGACTTATACTTCTGGTAAAAAAGGTGTCCGTTATCTCTTCACAGCAACTGACAGTCAAGCTGCTGACAATCCTTACCAATATGTCCAATTTTCAGATCATCAAATAGATCCAACAACTTCAGCACATTTCCATATTTTCTTCGGAAATAGTAGCCAAGATGAAATTCTAAAAGAGATGGACAATTGGCCAACTTACTATCCTGAAAAACTTAGTGGCTTGGAAATTGCACAAGAAATGGTTAGTCATTAATACTAGAATTGCACTCATTCGTGAGTGTTTTTCTTTTTTAAAAAATCTTTCATTTCTTAAACTCTTAGAAAATCGCTAGTGTCATTATTTTTAAATAGAAATTTAAAGCATGGTATTATTTCTAAAAAAATCCTGTAAAAAATTAAATAATTACTACATTTTTTCATTCTTTAGTGGTACAATAATAGTACGATTTTCAGATGACCAGGAGAGACCCATGAACCAGTATTTAGTAGCGATACATTATATTCAACTGCTTCAAGCAGAACTCGATATTCTAAATCATGATGCACGCTTGCTTTTTGATTTAAAGATTGAACCGAATCTTGCTAAACGAGAGCTTGCTGACTTGAAAGTATCCCTATCTAAATTATCTGACAAAAACCTTTATATCGAAGGTACAATCTGGTATCAACCAAGTTTGTTTGCAATCATTGATCAAAATTTAGGGGTTATTGATGACTGGCTCAAGGAATTAGATGACTTCTTTGAATTTACCTATAGTACAACAGTTTTCACTGTTTTGAAAGAAAATGAAAATCGAAGTTACGACTTATTACTTGGTCTCTATAGCCGTCTAGAATACGTTATCTCAGAAATAAAAAATAGCCGTTAGATGACTAACGGCTTTTAGTATATAGAAAAATATAGGTTCTGTTTTAAATATCAAATAATTTGACAAAATACCCAAATGTGTGTAAAATAAAATTTGAAAATACTCTAATAAAAAGAATGTTAAGTTAAAGGAAGATAATAACTAAGTGAGTAAACAGGGGTTGAAATTGGGGGCTTTTGTTAAATATTATTTGGTGAGCCTTGCGTCACTGAGCTTTTTATGTCTTATTTTGTATGGGCTATATTCTTTAAACGGGCTCATTCCTTTTTCTCTAGACAGAACTTCAAGTCATGAAGTAAAGCATTATTCAGGGCAGACCACCTCTTCGGTAAAAAAAGATGATGATTATAAGGTTCAGGATATTAGTGGTGAAACCAAGAGCTACAATGTTGATTTGAAAGTAACAAACGATGGGGACAAGGTTATTCAAACCTATGTCTTTGAGTATAAAAAATGATTCTATAATAAAAACTCACAAACTTAGCAAGATTGTGAGTTTTTTAGATGTCTTTTACCAAAGTCCTAATAGCTTTTGCATGAGAAGAGAAGCAAGACTGATTAATAACCAACAAACTCCTCCCACTAGAAGTGCTGAGCCTCCTTTAGTGATTAGTTGTTTGAGATTTGTTTGGAAACCAATAGCTGCCATGGCCATAATAATCATAAATTTCGAAAGGTCTTTTAAAGGTGAAAAGACGGCAGGTGTTACACCGAGTGACATTGAAACAGTTGTAATCAGTGAGGCCAAAAGGAACCAAAGGATAAAGTTAGGCACTGCTTTGGCTAGCGAGAATGCTTCCTTTGTATTGTACTTTCGCGACTGCCATACAGAAAGCCCAAGAGTTATAGGGATGATAGCAAGCGTTCGAGTCAACTTAACAATTGTCGCCTGCTCTAGAATGGATGTTCCATGTAAGCTATCCCAAGAGCTTGCTGTAGCAGTTACAGAAGAAGTATCATTGACAGCTGTTCCAGCAAATATGGCAAAGCCTTGATTGCTAAGTCCCAACCAGGATCCCAAGTGAGGGAAGAGTAGAGCTGCTAAGATGTTGAAAAAGAAAATTACAGAGATTGCTGTTGCAATAGATTCATCTTTAGCCTTGATTACAGGAGCAGTTGCAGCGATAGCAGAGCCCCCACAAATAGAAGAACCAACACCTACTAAAGTAGCAATTTCACTATCTAACTTGAACATGCGATGAACGGCATAAGCAGTAAGCAGTGCCGTAGTAATAGTTACTAGAATAATGGGAAGTGATGTTACGCCAACCTTAAAGACTTGGGAAAGATTTAGTCCAAATCCAAGAAGAATAACAGCGTATTGTAATACTTTTTTAGATGTGAATTGCATTCCTGCTTTAAGTTTCTGTGAATCTCTTAGAATTATTCCTAGCAGAAGTCCTATAAATAAACCAAGGACAGGTCCACCAATAATAGGGAACAAGTTTCCAAGGAACCATGCTAGGAGAGATATAAGTATTGCAATACTTAATCCGGGTAAGAATTCTTTTATTTTCATTCATCTATCTCCTTAAAATTTGACTATATTATAGCTTATTATAAATATGATGTAAAGATGACATTTGCTTTATTTATCAAGGAAAATAGGTCTGAAAGTTGCGACTTGTCAGTTTTTCTGATAGAATAGTATTAAAATATTATAATCGAAAATCTTATGAAGGAAGGGTTGTATGTATCGTCATTTAAAGAAGTATATGATTTTTATCGTGGGAGCTTTTATGTGTTCACTTTTTTTGGTTCTAGCTTTTACAACAGATAGAAAAAATGATAACAGTGTTAATGCTAAAGCAGAAGCTGCCTACAATCAAACTACGACGGCTTTTATTGATAGTATCGGAGAGACTGCTAGACAGATTGGTCAAGATTACAATATCTATGCTTCTGTTCTAATTGCTCAAGCCATTCTGGAATCAAATTCAGGTCAGTCTGGTCTGAGTCAAGCTCCTTATTACAACTTCTTCGGGATTAAGGGCACTTATAATGGGAATTCTGTGACCATGCGTACATGGGAAGACGATGGTACAGGGAAGACTTATGAGATTGATGAACCTTTCCGTTCTTATGGAAGTCTAAGCGATTCTTTAGCTGATTATGCTGCTTTGATGACGTCATCAACTTATGCTGGTACTTGGAAATCAAATACAAGTAGTTATGCAGATGCCACTCAAGCACTGACAGGAACTTATGCAACTGACAGTCTTTACGCGTCTAAATTAAATAGCATTATTGCATACTATGGTTTGACTGCTTATGATCAAGCTCCAGTTACCCAAGCAACTGGTTCAACAAGTGGCCTTGTTTGGAACAGCTATAGGGGCTCATACACAGATGCTGAGACTTTATCTATAGATGAGGCTTGGGCAAGCTATAAAAATTATAAATAATGATGAGAGTCGAAAGGCTCTTTTTTTTGTGCACTAAAATTGGACAGTTTGGGCGATAAAAAGTCCCCAACATTATATGCAGGGGACTAAATCTATTAGTTGTCAAAAGTGACTTCTTTAACGAGGTTATCTAGGAATTTTTCCCCCATTTTAGAGAGGGTTGCCTTTTCATGTTTCAAGTAAACAATATCAATTTCATCATCAATATCAAGCGGGATAGAGACAATGTTATCTCCATTCAAATTACTATTTAAAATACCTGTAGCAATGGTGTAACCATCCAAACCGATTAATAGGTTGAAGAGTGTTGCACGGTCTGAAACCACGATGGATTTTTTATGGGGAATCTGAGAGAGAATCTCTTCAGAATAGTAGAAGGAATTATGAATCCCTTGGTCGTAGCTAAGGTATGGGAAGTCTTCTAAATCTTCTAAAGAGACAACTTCATGCTTTGCCAAGGGATTTGACTTGCTGACAAAGATATGTGGTCTAGCTTTGAAGAGACTAGTATATGTGAGACGGTTGTCGTCAAACATCTTAGTCAAGACATCTCGGTTATAGCTGTTAAGGAAGAGAACACCAATTTCTGAACGGAAGTTCTTAACGTCCTCAATAATTTCGTAAGTACGTGTTTCACGTAAGAAGAGCTCGTAACGTGTCATATCAGCTCTTTTGAGAAGTGAGACGAAAGCATTGACAACAAAAGCGTAGTGTTGAGAGGAAACACTAAACAATTCACGTGTCTCTGTGTGACTCTTGTAGCGTTCTTCCAAGAGATTCGTTTGTTCCACTACCTGACGGGCATAAGAGAGAAATTCAACGCCATCCTTGGTTAAGGTGATTCCCTTAGGGTTACGGATAAAGATATCAATTCCCATTTCTCTTTCCAAGTCACGAACAGCATTTGAAAGACTTGGTTGTGTGATGAAAAGTTGTTTTGCAGCTTCATTCATTGAGCCGGTTTCGACGATTTTGATAATATAATGTAATTGTTGAATTCGCATAGCCTTATTATAGCATATTTTAAGGATTATTCCTTAGGATAAGAGGCGAGTAAAAAGTCTTTTTAGGACTATACCAATTTTTATACTTGACAATGTCAAATATATGGAATATACTGTCCTCGTTAAGCTTTTTAAAGAGCTTATTGACTATACCAATTTTAAATGAAGGAGACATGACCTCTTTGATCTGAGGTTATTATTAAAAATATGTGTGGAATTGTTGGTGTTGTAGGTAACACAAATGCAACTGATATCTTGATTCAAGGACTTGAAAAGCTAGAATACCGTGGTTATGATTCAGCTGGTATCTTTGTAGCGGGCGATGCATCTAGTCAATTGGTTAAGGCTGTTGGCCGTATTGCGGAACTTGCTGCTAAAACTGAAGGAGTAGAAGGCACAGCCGGTATTGGACATACTCGTTGGGCAACTCACGGTAAACCAACAGAGGACAATGCTCACCCACACCGCTCAGAAACAGAACGTTTTGTTTTGGTTCACAATGGTGTTATTGAAAACTATCTTGAAATTAAGGAAGAATACCTTGCTGGTCACCATTTCAAAGGTCAAACCGATACTGAAATTGCAGTTCACTTGATTGGAAAATTCGTTGAAGAAGATGGTTTGTCAACTCTTGAAGCATTCAAGAAAGCTCTTCACATTATCCGTGGATCATATGCCTTTGCCCTCATGGATTCTGAAGATTCCTCAACAATTTACGTGGCAAAAAACAAATCACCACTTTTGATTGGTCTTGGTGATGGCTATAACATGGTCTGCTCAGATGCCATGGCTATGATTCGCGAAACTAATCAATACATGGAAATTCACGATCAAGAGTTAGTTATCGTGAAAGCTGATAGTGTTGAAGTTCAAGATTATGATGGCAATGTAAAAGAACGTGATAGCTATACAGCTGAACTTGACCTATCTGATATTGGTAAAGGCACTTACCCTTACTACATGCTCAAAGAAATCGATGAGCAACCAACAGTGATGCGTAAGCTTATCCAAGCCTACACAGATGACAAGGGGCAAGTGACTGTAGATGCTGATATTATCAAGGCTGTTCAAGAGGCTGATCGTATCTATATTCTTGCGGCAGGAACATCATATCATGCTGGTTTTGCTTCTAAGAAGATGCTTGAAGAGTTGACAGATACACCAGTTGAGCTTGGTATTTCTTCTGAGTGGGGTTATGGTATGCCACTCCTTAGCAAGAAACCTCTCTTTGTCTTTATTAGCCAATCAGGTGAAACAGCAGATAGCCGTCAGGTTCTTGTTAAAGCTAACGAGTTGGGTATTCCAAGTTTGACAGTGACAAACGTTCCGGGATCTACTCTTTCTCGTGAAGCTGACCACACCATGCTTCTTCACGCTGGCCCAGAAATTGCCGTAGCTTCTACTAAAGCTTATACTGCTCAGATTGCAGCTCTTGCCTTCTTGGCTAAAGCAGTTGGTGAGGCTAATGGTAATGAAAAAGCTAAAGCTTTCGACTTGGTACATGAATTGTCACTTGTAGCACAATCTATCGAATCAACACTCTCTGAAAAAGAAGTTATTGACGAGAAAGTGGCAGCTCTTCTTGCAGAAACACGTAATGCTTTCTATATTGGTCGTGGTCAAGATTACTACGTTGCTATGGAAGCTAGTCTTAAATTGAAAGAAATCTCATATATCCAATGTGAAGGTTTTGCAGCAGGTGAGTTGAAACACGGAACAATTGCTTTGATCGAAGATGGTACACCTGTTATTGCCCTCTTGTCTGACGCTGTTCTTGCTAGCCACACTCGTGGTAATATCCAAGAGGTTGCAGCACGTGGTGCTAAAGTGTTGACTATTGCTGAGGAAAATGTTGCTAAAGAAGGCGATGACATCGTTCTTAATAACGTTCACCCTTACTTGTCACCAATTTCAATGGTTGTACCGACACAATTGATTGCTTATTTTGCAACACTCCATCGTGGACTCGACGTTGATAAACCACGTAACTTAGCTAAATCAGTTACTGTTGAATAAAAATACCAACATCTCTTACAGTGTAAGGGATGTTGTTTGTTTTTATCGTTTTCACCCTTGCTTAATTAGGAAATCTAAAGTAGAATAGTATCTATATCACAATCTTAGGAGAGAATTATGTCATTACCAAATTGTCCAAAATGTAACTCAGAGTATGTTTATGAAGATGGAATCTTACTTGTATGTCCTGAATGTGCCTATGAGTGGGATCCAAACGAAGTTGCAGAAGAAGAAGGGCTTGTGGTTCTTGATAGCAATGGCACACGTCTTGCTGACGGTGACACTGTTACAGTTATCAAAGATTTGAAAGTTAAAGGTGCGCCAAAAGATATTAAACAAGGCACACGTGTTAAAAATATTCGTTTGGTTGAAGGTGACCACAACATTGATTGTAAGATTGATGGTTTTGGTGCTATGAAACTTAAATCTGAATTTGTTAAGAAAATCTAAAATAAGCTTTAGAGATGCTAGACTTAAGTATTGTTTGTTTCTCAGGACAGACTATTTAAGTCTCTCAGGAGTGTGACTATGAACTCATTTTGAAAAATGGGTCTAGTCGCACTCCTTTTTACTATTTTCAAAATCTTATATCATTTTTTTAAATAATTTGGTATAATATTCAACAATACTAAATAATTATAGGAGTTTATATGTCATACGTTTTGGAAGTATTACCAGCCCTTTTGAACGGTGCGGTAGTCACACTTCAAGTATTCTTCATTGTTATCGTACTGTCGATTCCATTAGGGATTGTACTTGCTTTCTTAATGCAGATTAAATTCAAACCTTTAAATTGGTTGCTAACCCTTTATGTTTGGATTATGCGTGGAACACCCCTCCTTTTACAATTGATCTTCGTTTATTACGTTCTTCCAAGTGTTGGGATTGTCTTTGACCGTCTGCCAGCTGCTATTCTTGCTTTTACGCTTAATTATGCAGCTTATTTCGCAGAGATTTTCCGTGGAGGAATCTTGGCTATTCCGAAAGGACAATATGAAGCAGCAAAAATGCTTAAACTTAGTCCTTTCCAAACCATCCGCTACATTATCCTTCCTCAGGTAGTCAAGATTGTCTTGCCAAGTATCTTCAACGAGATTATTAACTTGGTTAAGGATTCATCATTGGTTTATGTGCTTGGGGTTGGAGACCTTCTTTTGGAGAGTCGTACCGCTGCGAACCGTGATGCGACCTTAGCACCGATGTTTGTGGCTGGAGCTATCTATCTTATCCTTGTGGGTGTGGTGACTGTGGCTTCAAAACACATCGAAAAGAAATTCAACTATTATAAATAGGAGACCTTATGTTAGAATTAAAAAATATTTCCAAGCAATTTGGTCAACACAAAATTTTTGATAACTATAACCTAACTGTCGAAGAAGGGAAAATCTTAGCTATTGTCGGACCATCTGGTGGTGGTAAAACGACTCTCTTGCGTATGCTAGCAGGACTTGAAACCATTGATTCAGGACAAATTATTTATGAAAATGAAGAGATTCCTTTGGATCAGATGGAAAGTCGTAACTTGCTAGGTTTTGTCTTCCAAGATTTCCAACTGTTTCCGCACTTGACAGTCTTAGATAACCTAACGCTTTCGCCAATTAAGACGATGGGAATGTCTAAGGAAGATGCCCAGAAAAAAGCTCAAGCCCTACTTGACCGTTTAGGTCTTGGAGCTCACGGAAATGCTTATCCTTACTCTCTTTCTGGGGGACAAAAACAACGTGTTGCATTTGCGCGTGCTATGATGATTGATCCGAAAATTGTCGGCTATGATGAACCAACATCAGCTCTTGACCCTGAGTTGCGTCAAGAAGTTGAGAAATTGATTTTGCAGAATCGTGAGACTGGGATTACGCAAATCGTTATCACTCATGATATGCAGTTTGCACAGCACATCGCCGATGAGATTGTCACTATCAATCCAAAATAGTGAGGATTTTCCATGAAAAAAATAGTAAAAACGATTTTGCTAGGCTGTCTTGTCATTTTGCCTTTGTTTGCGCTATCAGCTTGTAGCTCGCGCTCACATTTTGCAACTCAGAAAGATCAGTGGCAAACCTATACCAAAGAAAAGAAAATCAAAATTGGTTTTGATGCGACCTTTGTTCCTATGGGATATGAGGAAAAGGATGGTAGCTATGTTGGTTTTGATATTGATCTTGCCACTGCAGTTTTTAAATTGTATGGTATCGATGTCGAATGGCAGGCTATTGACTGGGATATGAAAGAAACAGAACTGAAGAATGGGACAATTGATCTTATTTGGAATGGTTACTCGGTCACGGATGAGCGTAAGCAGTCTGCAGACTTTACAGTGCCTTATATGGTCAATGAACAAGTACTGGTAACCAAAAAGTCTTCGGGAATTGATTCTGTTGCAGGAATGGCAGGTAAGACCTTAGGTGCCCAAGCAGGCTCTTCCGGTTATGATGCTTTCAATGCTTCTCCGAAGATTTTGAAGGATATCGTGACCAACCAAAAAGCAGTCCAATATTCGACCTTTACTCAGGCCTTGATTGACCTTGATAGTGGACGTATTGACGGCCTATTGATTGACCGTGTGTATGCTAATTACTACTTAGAAAAATCAGGAGTTCTGGATCAGTATAACGTTATGCCTGCTGGTTACGAGGGTGAAAGCTTTGCTGTAGGTGCTCGTAAGGCAGATAAGACACTTATTAAAAAAATCAATCAAGGATTTAGAACCCTTTATAAAAATGGAGAATTCCAAAAGATTTCTGACAAATGGTTTGGCGAAGATGTTGCCACCGACCAAGTTAAAGGGAAAAAATAGAAGGATAACAACATTCTAGAAGGGATGTTGTTATTTTTTTGTGGAAAATACTTGAAATAAAACAAGTTATATTTTATACTAATGTTAGTTTATAAACTAACGAAAGGGTAAGCATGGGATATTTTGATTATTCAAGAGAACCGAAAAGTGATATTGCTTTTGTAGATATGAAATCTTTCTATGCAAGTGTGGAGTGTGTTGAACGTGGACTGCATCCTCTTAAGACTTCTCTATGTGTGATGAGTAGGGCTGAAAATGCTAATGGTTTGATACTAGCCTCTTCTCCCATATTTAAGCAGGTCTTTGGCAAGTCAAATGTTAGTCGTTCTTATGACTTACCTTTTGACATTCATTCTCGTAAGTTTCATTATTATAATGCCAAAAAGCAAGGACTTCCAACGGATAGAGATTTTGTAGATTATATCGAATCTTGGGCCAAAGTTACCTTTATCGTTCCTCCTAGAATGGATCTCTATATAAAAAAGAATATCCAGATTCAACACATTTTCCAGAATTATGCCAGTGTGGAAGACATTCTTCCTTATTCCATTGATGAGGGTTTCATTGATCTCACGTCGTCACTGAATTACTTTATTCCCGATAGGACTGTTACAAGAAAAGATAAGTTAGATATGATTTCAGGGCGTATTCAAAGAGATATTTGGAGGGAGACAGGTATTTACTCGACAGTTGGGATGTCTAATAGCAATCCCTTATTGGCCAAGTTAGCTCTTGATAATGAGGCCAAACATACGGCTACTATGAGAGCCAACTGGTCCTATGAAGATGTCGAGACTAAGGTTTGGAATATTCCCCATATGACCGATTTCTGGGGGATTGGAAAGCGGATGAAGAAGCGTCTAAACAAGTTAGGGATTTTCTCCATTCGAGAACTTGCTAATAGCAATCCTGATACTCTTAAAAAGGAGTTAGGTATTGTGGGCTTAGACCTCTTTTTTCATGCCAACGGTATCGATGAGAGTAATGTTCATAAACCTTATAAACCAAAGTCACATGGCTTAGGGAATTCCCAAATCTTGCCACGAGACTATGAGCGTCAAGCTGATATTGAATTGATTCTAAGAGAGATGGCAGAACAGGTAGCTATTAGGTTAAGACGAGCCCATAAGAAAGCTTGTCAAGTTTCCATCAGCATTGGATTTTCAAAGTTAGAGGGCAAGCGTTCGTTACAAGCACAGATGAAGATTGAACCTGCCAATAATACAAGAGTACTAATAAGCCATGTTATTGAACTCTTTAGGAAGAAATATCAAGGAGGGGCTGTTCGAAGTGTCAGTGTCTCTTATGCAAATTTTGTAGATGAAAGGCTTCAAATTCTTTCTTTATTTGATAATCCAGATGACATTGATAAAGAAGAAAGACTTCAGGCAGCTATAGATAGTATTCGACAGGAATTTGGCTTTACGACCATTCAAAAAGCAACTGCTTTACAGGAAGCATCTAGGAGTCTTGCTCGAAGTAAGCTGATTGGTGGACACTCTGCTGGAGGATTAGATGGCTTAAAATGATAGACCGTAGTTACCTTCCCTTTCAATCAGCTAGGGAACATCAAGATAGGGGAATGATGAAGTGGATGGGCTTTTTCTTATCAGAACACACAAGTTCCCTACATGAAGATAAGACTAAAGAAAATCTTAGGAGTCATTTGGATGATTTAGAGAAGTTTACTTTATTAAACCAGCTTTATTCAGGTCAATTATTGGGAAGCTTCCAGATAAAGGATCAAGGTAGGCGCTGTAGATGTAGTGGCTATGTGGTTGACTTGGATTTTAATCAAGTTACTATAAAATCTTGCAAGCGACATAAATGTATTCGAACAAAGGATATATTAGAAATTAGTTTGGGGGTTGAAAACATAGATGAGGAAGAGAAAAATTTATGATGATAAACTTCAAATTGACTATTTTTCTGATAGCTATTTAAAATTTGAAGAAGACTTTTATCGTTATTCTGCCATGGATATTCCCTTAACCTTTTTGACGGATGATATTATGAGGGAAATGGCTATCAGTCAAAAGAATTATTTTCTATTAAATAAAGAGAATGCCAGAGATGGACGCAATCATTATTTCCATTTTGAAGTCAGCCTAGTTGATTCTAAGACACTTGTGAGACAGTATAGATATCTTGGGAATGATTGAAATATAGCTATATCAGCAGCAGAAATAGTAGCAATTCCACTTGTATAGAGTGTTTTCAAGAAAGTTTTCGCAAGCTAAGAAAAGTTTTATGTAAGCGTTGACATAGTCTCTGTAAGTGCTATAATGAAGGTGTTAAAAGTTATCATATGGAGGTAATTAAGATGAGAGCAGTTGTTGTTAATCAAGCAAGTACAGGTGTTGAAGTTGTTGATCATGAAAAACCAGCAGTAGTTGGTCATGGTCAAGCTTTGGTTAAAGTTGAGTACTGTGGCGTTTGCCATACTGACCTTCATGTAGCTCATGGAGACTTTGGCCAAGTACCCGGTCGTATCTTAGGACACGAAGGAATTGGTATTGTTGAAGAAGTTGGCGAAGGGGTTGAAACACTTAAAAAAGGTGACCGCGTATCAATCGCTTGGTTCTTCGAAGGATGTGGCCACTGTGAATATTGTACAACTGGTCGTGAAACACTCTGTCGTTCTGTAAAAAATGCTGGTTATAGTGTTGATGGTGGTATGAGTGACTATGCTTTGGTTACTGCTGACTATGCTGTGAAAGTTCCAGAAGGACTTAATCCAGCTCAAGCTTCATCTATTACTTGTGCGGGAGTTACAACATATAAAGCTATTAAAGAAGCTAAAGTTGAACCTGGTCAATGGGTAGCTATTTATGGTGCTGGAGGACTAGGTAACTTGGCTATTCAATATGCTAAGAAGGTTTTCAATGCACGAGTAGTGGCTGTTGATATCAACCAAGATAAACTTGATTTGGCTAAAGAATCTGGCGCTGATTTAGTGGTGAACGGTAAAGAAGTTGAAGATGTAGCAGGCTATATCCAAGAAAAAACTGGTGGTACACACAGTGCTGTTGTAACAGCGGTTTCTAAGGTTGCTTTCAACCAGGCTATCGATAGTGTACGTGCTGGTGGAACAGTCGTTGCGGTTGGTCTCCCATCAGAATATATGGATCTCTCAATTGTCAAAACAGTTCTAGATGGTATCCGTGTTGTTGGATCTCTTGTAGGTACACGTAAGGACTTGGAAGAAGCCTTTGACTTCGGTGCACAAGGCTTGGTAGTACCGGTTGTTGAAACTGTTCCTGTTGATACAGCAGTAGAAGTCTTTGATCAAATGGAAAAAGGTGAAATTCAAGGACGTAAAGTATTGGATTTCACTAAGTAAGCAAACACCTATCTATGCTATCCTGACTATGTGAAGAGTCTAGTGGTGTAAACTTGAACTGATACTAGAAAGTTAGACAAATAATTTAAGTGAAGGATTTAGTTCTCTACTATATAGGACTAGGTCCTTTTAGTTTTACCTTAATTCGTTTGTTGTTGTAATATGTACTGTCCTCAAAAAGATAGACAAAATTTTAGTCATTTGAAAAGTAGTAAAAAAGTTATATAATGATTTCGTAAATAAAGAAGTTAAAGAATATTATCATTTATAACAAGGAGTATGAAGTGGATTCTACCAACTTGGACTCGGAACTATTCATAGAGTTTAAATCACGTGGGAAACGATGCCAACTTTTATATATATCCGATAGCCATAGTGAAGGGTTATATGAGATTGTTTCTACTGAACGAGAACGTCTTGCTATGTGGCTTCCTTGGGTGGAAGATATGAAAAGTGTTGAAAATGAAAGAGCGTTTATAAAGTATGCACGTGAAAAAATGGAGCATAATGAGTTATTTATGTTAACAATTTGCGTCAATCAGAAACCAGTAGGGATGATAGATATACATAATATTGATTTACAAAAACATCAAGCTGAAATTGGATATTGGATATCAGAAAAATATGAAAATCAAGGTTTTGTAAAGCAGGGATTAAAAGAATTAATAAAAATCATTCCATCCAAATTTAAAATTGATAAGATTTTGATTTATATAGATGTTGATAATGTTAAAAGTAAGTTTATACCAATCAGTTTAGGTTTTAAAAAGGAAAGAGAAATTTCCCAATTCGAGTTCTATAATGGATCCTATCATGATTTTGAAATTTATGGGCTAAATGTCAATGAAAGCAATATAGCAAATGGTTAAAGTGAAAATTTTACAAATAAATAACAATCTGAGTATTTTAATTTTCCCCATTATCTAAGTATGTTGTAAGAGTTAATACTGAACATCAGAAAATGAAAAATTTTTCTGACTCCATAACATTGCTTATTGGTTTATTTTTGTAATTAAGATATAAAAAATCCCCACCAGAAAGAAATTCTGGTGGGGTATTTGGTAGGGAACCAAATATAATTAATTAGATTTTAGCGTTTTAAAACAATTCAAAATGCTGTTAAATCAATCAAGTCACTTTAAATTAGGTTTATATTTTATTCCCACTCTACAGTTGCAGGTGGTTTACTTGTAATATCGTAGACGATACGGTTAACGTGGTCAACTTCGTTAACGATACGTACAGAAATCTTTTGAAGAACTTCCCATGGAAGTTTCGCAAAGTCAGCTGTCATACCGTCAATTGAAGTGATAGCACGGATAGCGATTGTGTAGTCATAAGTACGGCCATCACCCATAACACCAACAGAGCGAACGCCTGTGTTAACAGTGAAGTATTGCCATACATCACGATCAAGACCAGCTTTGGCAATTTCTTCACGAAGGATAGCATCAGACTCACGAACAGTTTCAAGTTTCTCTTCAGTGATTTCACCCATAACACGGATGGCAAGTCCTGGTCCTGGGAAAGGTTGACGCCAAACGACTTCATCAGGCATTCCCATTTCAGTACCAAGGGCACGAACTTCATCTTTGAAGAGGGTGTTGAGTGGTTCAATCAATTCGAACTGCATGTCTTCTGGAAGACCACCAACATTGTGGTGAGATTTGATTGTTTGAGCTGTCTCAGTACCTGATTCAATAATATCAGTGTAGAGTGTTCCTTGAGCTAGGAAGTCTACACCTTTAAGTTTGCTTGCTTCGTCATCAAAGACGTAAACAAACTCGTTACCTATGATTTTACGTTTTTTCTCAGGATCGTCAACACCAGCCAAGAGATCTAGGAAGCGTTTAGAAGCATCAACACGGATAATGTTAAGGCCAAATTTACCTCCAAGCATCTCCATAACTTGGTCACCTTCACCTTTACGGAGAAGACCGTGGTCAACGAAGATACATGTCAATTGATCTCCGATAGCTTTTTGCAAAAGGACACCAACAACAGATGAATCAACCCCACCTGAGAGGCCAAGAAGGACTTTACGGTCACCAACTGTTTCACGGATTTGTGCAATTTGCATATCTACGAAGTTAGCCATTGACCAGTCACCTTTGGCACCACAAATACCGAAAGCGAAGTTTTTCAAGATATCGTTACCATATACAGAGTGACGAACTTCTGGGTGGAATTGGATACCGTAGAAGTTTTTCTCAGTATTTTCCATTGCGGCGAATGGGCAATCTACTGAGTCACCAACAAGATGGAAACCTTCTGGAATTTCTGTAACAGCATCACCGTGGCTCATAAGAACGACTTGTTCTTCAGGAGTTCCTGCAAAGAGTTCTGATTGGGCACGAAGGCGAAGTGTTGATTGGCCATACTCACGGTTACCAGCTTCACCAGCAGGAACAACTTTACCACCAAGTTTGTGGGTCAACAGTTGCATTCCATAACAGATTCCAAGAATTGGAATACCAAGTTCAAAAATTTCTTCGTCAATACCAAAGGCATCTTCGGCATAAACAGAGTTAGGACCACCTGAAAGTACGATACCGATAGGATTGATGGCACGGACTTCATCAGCGGTAATTTTATGGCTTTTCAATTCAGAGAAAACGCCAAATTCACGAATACGGCGTGCAATCAGCTGATTGTATTGGCTACCATAGTCTAGAACAATGATTTTCTGCACATCATTCAAAGTAGAAATGTCAGTCATTATTACCCTTTCTTTTTACGTCACACATGGACTCTTATGCAATCATTGTATCACAATTTTAAGGACTTAGCACCTAGATTTATACGATAAACTGTAAGTCTTGTCGTCACCTTTACAATTCTATTAGTTTTTTTGTAAAATAGGGGTAAAGAAGGGGGTATTAGATGCTACCAGCATATATTCGCATACATGATAAGATTAAGGCAGATGTTGATGACGGCACTTGGAAAATAGGGCAACGTCTCCCTAGCGAGCGGGATCTTTGCGACACTTTTGATGTGAGCCGTATGACTGTGCGTCAGGCCATAACACTTTTAGTGGATGAGGGGATTTTAGAGCGTAAACCAGGTAGTGGTACTTTTGTGGCCAGCAGTCGAGTTAAGGAAAAGATGCGTGGAACCACGAGTTTCACAGAGATTGTTAAATCTCAAGGCAAGAAACCGTCTAGTGAGCTTATTTCATATAAACGTGTGCATCCCAATGAATTTGAAATCAAGAATTTAGGTGTCTTACCACAGTCCTATGTGATTCGTATGGAACGTGTTCGCTTTGCGGATGATCTTCCAGTTGCCTATGAGATTGCCAGTATCCCTGAAAAAATTATCCGAGGTTTTAAGGAGTCAGAAATTACGGAACATTTCTTCAAGACACTGACCGATAATGGCTATGAAATAGGGAAGAGTCAGCAGACCATATCAGCTAGTTTGGCCAATAGTAGTTTAGCCAAGCACCTCAAGGTTAAGACTGGTGATGCTCTCTTGAGTCTGACACAAATTTCCTTCCTCCAAGACGGTCAGGCTTTCGAATATGTACGAAGCTACTATGTTGGTGACCGTTTTGAATTTTATTTGGAGAACAATTAGAAGTCACTGCTTTTTTCTGCACAAGAATCGTGCTAACACCATGATTTTATGGTAAAATGGAGCTTATGGAAATTGAAAAAACCAATCGCATGAATGCCCTTTTTGAGTTCTATGCTGCACTTTTGACAGATAAGCAGATGAACTATATTGAGCTCTATTATGCGGATGATTACAGTTTGGCAGAAATTGCCGAGGAATTTGGTGTAAGTCGTCAGGCAGTATATGATAACATCAAGCGTACTGAGAAGATTTTAGAAGCTTACGAGATGAAATTACATATGTATTCAGATTACATCGTTCGTAGCCAAATTTTTGATGATATCATGGAAAAATATCCAGACGATAGCTATCTTCAGGAACAAATTGCTGTGCTCAGCAGCATTGATAATAGAGATTAGATTCAAGCAGAAAGTAAGAGAGGAAATGATATATGGCTTTTGAAAGCTTAACGGAACGCTTGCAAGGCGTTTTCAAAAATTTAAGACGTAAAGGAAAACTTTCAGAGAAAGAAGTTCAAGAAGTCACTAAAGAGATTCGTTTGGCACTTCTTGAAGCAGACGTAGCGCTACCAGTCGTTAAGACATTTATTAAACGTGTTCGTGAACGTGCTGTAGGTCACGAAATCATTGATACTCTTGATGCTTCACAACAAATTATCAAGATTGTTAATGAAGAATTGACAGAGATTCTTGGGTCTGAAACATCTGAAATTGAGAAATCTCCAAAGATTCCAACAATCATTATGATGGTTGGTCTCCAAGGGGCTGGTAAGACAACCTTTGCTGGTAAATTGGCTAATAAGTTGATTAAGGAACAAGAAGCCCGTCCAATGATGATTGCTGCGGACATCTATCGTCCAGCAGCCATTGATCAGCTGAAGACTTTGGGGCAACAAATCAATGTTCCTGTTTTTGATATGGGAACAGAGACACCAGCAGTTGAGATTGTCAAAAATGGTTTGGAACAAGCGCGTGCCAATAAGAATGACTATGTCTTGATTGATACGGCTGGTCGTTTGCAGATTGACGAGACTCTCATGCAAGAGTTGCATGATATTAAGGAGTTTGCTCATCCAAACGAAATTCTCTTGGTTGTGGATAGCATGATTGGTCAGGAAGCTGCTAACGTTGCCAAGGAGTTCAACGAACAGCTAGATATCACTGGTGTTGTTCTTACAAAAATTGATGGGGACACACGTGGTGGTGCGGCTCTCTCTATTCGTGAGATTACCGGCAAGCCAATCAAATTTACGGGTACTGGTGAGAAAATTACGGATATCGAGACTTTCCACCCAGACCGTATGTCAAGCCGTATTTTGGGTATGGGTGACCTTCTTACCCTTATCGAAAAAGCTTCTCAAGAGTACGATGAGAAAAAATCTCTTGAGTTGGCTGAAAAGATGCGTGAAAACACCTTTGACTTCAATGACTTCATTGACCAATTAGACCAAGTGCAAAATATGGGTCCTATGGAGGATTTGCTTAAGATGTTGCCAGGTATGGCTAACAATCCAGCCTTGGCTAATGTTAAAGTAGATGAGAAACAAATTGCGCGCAAACGTGCCATCGTATCATCTATGACACCTGAAGAACGTGAAAATCCAGATCTTTTGACACCAAGTCGTCGTCGCCGTATTGCCAATGGTTCAGGGAATACCTTCATCGAAGTAAACAAGTTTATTAAAGACTTCAACCAAGCCAAACAAATGATGCAAGGTGTTATGTCTGGTGATATGGAGCAAATGATGCGTCAAATGGGTCTTAACCCAAATAATCTGCCAAAAAACATGCCAAATATGCCTGATATGGGTAATATGGATATGTCTGCTCTCGAAGGCATGATGGGTGGCGCTGGTATGCCAGATCTTGGAAATATGGATCTTAGCCAAATGCTTGGTGGTGGCCTTAAAGGTAAGGTTGGTTCATTTGCCATGAAACATGCGATGAAGCGTCAAGCTAATAAGATGAAAAAAGCTAAGAAAAAACGTAAATAAGAAACATAGAACGCTAGGGCACTTTGCTCTAGTGTTTTTTTCTGAAAAACATTGACTTATATAACTATACACTGTAATATACTAATGTATATACAATAAAAAGGAGTAGATTATGAAACCGAAAAAGAGAATTCAAGAAATGACCTTTGCAGCTTTATTAACTGCAATTGCTATCCTTATCCCAAGTATCATGCCAATTAAACTAATCATCCCACCGGCTTCGTATACTTTGGGGAGTCATGTTCCAATATTTCTAGCTATGTTTATATCTCCCTGGGTAACTGCTTTTGTTATCTTAGCTTCTAGTTTGGGATACTTTATGGCTGGCTATCCGATTGTGGTTGTTTTTAGAGCCTTTTCTCATATTATATTTGGCTTTTTAGGCGCACTCTATTTGAAAAAATTTCCACAAACGATAGAAAACCATAAATCATCATTACTTTTCAATTTTGTTTTAGGGCTTATCCATGCTATAGGTGAAGTGCTTGCTTGTGTGATTTTTTATTCTGTAACAGGAGAGGATTTCCAAAAACTGTTCTACGTTCTCTTTGTTTTAGTTGGTTTTGGCACTATTGTCCATAGTATGATAGACTATGTTATAGCATTAACGATTTTCAAAAGTATTCGAAAAATACGCTAGTTGAAAGAGGGATGGTTGGTCTATGGCTTCAAATCGAAAACAAGAATTATTGGCACTCTTAAAGGGAGCTAAAGAGGCAATGAATGGACAGAGTTTGGCGGAGCACTTTGGTGTGACACGTCAAATCATTGTTCAAGATATTGCACTCTTACGTGCAGATGGTGCCCAGATTATTTCAACTAATAGAGGATATATCTATAAAAGTAGCGATGACAATTCTTATGTACATCGACTATTTAAGGTGAATCATAAAGTGTCCGATATGGAGGATGAGCTTTTGGCTATTGTTGATAATGGAGGCCGTATTCAAAATATCATGATAGATCATCCAGTTTATGGAGAAATTCAGACTTTGTTGAAATTGACTTGTCGTCGAGATGTTAGTCATTTTTTAGACCAAGCCTCGTCAAATGACTTTCACCCCTTATCTGATTTGACAAACGGTGTTCATTATCATCTTGTCGAAGCAGATAGTGAGCAAGATATAGATTATATTGAAGAGGCGCTTAACCATCTAGGATTTTTAGTTAAAGAATGAGATAAAAGAGAAATGTAAAAGTAGTTAGTTTCACTTGAAAACAACTGCTTTTTTTGATAAACTTATGTTAGTTTATTAACTTACGGAGGTTGCCATGTTTTCAGGACAAAGACTTAAGGAAATTCGAGAAGCACAAGGAATGAGCCAAGCATCAGTAGCTAAGCATCTAGGAATTTCACGCTCCTCTTATTTTAATTGGGAAAATGGTAAGACGAAACCTAATCAAAAGAACCTTTCGGTTTTGGCCGAACTTTTTGGTGTAGCTGAGACCTATTTTCTTTCTGAACATGAGATTGTAGAAGTTTACTTGGAATTAAATGAGGAAAATCGCCAAGAAGCTTTGCGACTCACTAAGGCTCTCCTAGAAGAGCAAGAAGCAGAAAAGCAAAAAGCACCTGTTGTTCCGCTTTACTCATACAAAGTTTTCGAGCGTTTATCAGCCGGAACTGGTTACACTTACTTTGGTGATGGCAATTATGATGAAGTTTTTTATGATGAAGAATTAGATCATGACTTTGCATCATGGGTATTTGGAGACTCTATGGAACCTACCTATCTGAATGGTGAAGTAGTGCTAATCAAACAAACAGGTTTTGATTATGATGGAGCTGTTTATGCTGTAGACTGGGATGGGCAAACCTATATTAAAAAGGTTTATCGAGAGGAAGATGGGCTACGTTTAGTTTCTCTCAATAAACGTTATGGTGATAAGTTCGCACCCTATGACGAAGATCCGCGAATTATTGGTAAAATTGTCGGTAACTTTATGCCTGTTGAGGCTTAGTCAACTTTTATCGATTGGGCATCTTAAACGAAATCTGATATAATATAAGTAAAGTAAAGCCAAGTCTTTGGCTTTTTTTAAAGAGTTTAAATCATATTTTACTAAGAAAATAAAGAGGAGAGATAAACATGGCTACTATTCAATGGTTTCCTGGTCACATGTCAAAAGCTCGTCGACAAGTTCAGGAGAATCTTAAGCATGTTGATTTTGTAACAATTTTAGTGGATGCACGTTTGCCACTGTCAAGTCAAAATCCCATGCTAACTAAAATTGTTGGCGATAAACCAAAGCTTTTAATTCTCAATAAGGCTGACCTTGCTGATAGTAATCGTACAAAAGAGTGGCGTAGCTATTTTGAGAGTCAAGGGATTAAAACCTTGGCCATCAATTCCAAGGAACAATCTACAGTTAAATTGGTGACAGATGCTGCTAAGAGTCTTATGGCTGACAAGATTCAACGACTACGTGAACGCGGTATTCAGAAAGAGACCTTGCGAACCATGATTATTGGGATTCCAAATGCGGGGAAATCTACCTTGATGAATCGTTTAGCTGGTAAAAAAATTGCCGTTGTAGGAAATAAACCTGGTGTGACAAAAGGTCAACAGTGGTTGAAGTCAAATAAGGATTTGGAAATTCTGGATACTCCGGGGATTTTGTGGCCTAAGTTTGAAGATGAATTGGTCGGTTTGAAACTTGCTTTGACCGGTGCCATCAAGGACCAGCTATTGCCAATGGATGAAGTTACGATTTTTGGCCTTAACTATTTTAAGACTTACTATCCTGAACGTTTAGAGGAACGCTTTAAAGGGATTGACCTTGAAGAAGAGGCACCAGAAATCATTATGGAAATGACTCGAAAACTTGGCTTCCGTGAAGATTATGACCGTTTCTATAATCTATTTGTCAAAGAAGTTCGTGATGGAAAACTAGGACGTTACACACTTGATATTGTTGGGGTCGATACTGATGGCGACAATTAAAGAAGTCAAAGAGCAATTGGCCACTTTGACAGACCTTGACGATCATCGATGGGCAAGTTTTGAGGAAGACAGTCGAGCTGGTGTACAGACTGCCATTAAGCAACGCCGTAAAGCTATCCTAGCTGAGATTGCTGAGGAAGAACGCTTAGAGATGATGCTCAGTTATGAAAAATCGCTTTATGCTCAGGGAGTTGAACTCATTGCAGGTGTTGATGAAGTTGGACGTGGCCCTTTGGCTGGGCCAGTGGTAGCTGCAGCGGTTATTTTACCAAAGCTTTGCAAAATAAAAGGTCTTAATGATAGTAAAAAAATACCAAAATCAAAACATGAAGCTATTTATAAGCAGGTCATGAAGGAAGCGGTAGCTGTCGGGATTGGTATAAAGGACAATCATGTGATTGACGATGTTAATATTTATGAAGCAACCAAGCTTGCTATGGCTGAAGCTATTGAAAAACTTAGTCCCAAACCAGAACATTTGTTAATTGATGCCATGACTTTGGACTTACCAATAGGACAAACATCAATTATAAAAGGGGATGCTAATTCTTTATCAATTGCGGCAGCATCTATCGTAGCAAAGGTAACCCGGGATAAGATGATGGCTGATTATGATCAGGAGTTTCCTGGTTACGCATTTGCCAAAAATGTAGGCTATGGTACTAAGGATCATCTGTCTGGCATAGATAACTTTGGTGTTACTCCAATTCATAGAAGAAGCTTTGAACCCATAAAGTCAATAATAAAAAGTAGGTGAAGTGGCGTGATTTTAGCTATTGATATTGGAGGAACCTTTATCAAGTTTGGGTTAGTTGATGATGATTTTAAGATAAGCAATCAATCTAAAGTTCCAACACCACCAACGTTAGACGACTTTTGGTTGACTTTAGAGCATATTGTCTCGTCTCACAAGGATATCATTTCTGGGATTGCCATTGCGTGCCCAGGAGAAATAAATAGTAAACGTGGCTTCATTTTCAAGGGAGGTCTTATCCCATATTTAACGGCTAGTCCTCTTGGGTCACGATTGACTAAAACATTTCAACTGCCTGTAAAGGTTATCAATGATGCTGATGCGGCAGCTTTGGCTGAAGCCAGATATGGAAGTCTACAAGATTTAGATTGTGGGGCAGCCTTGGTTTTAGGTACGGGTGTTGGTTTAGGACTTGTCTCACAGGAGGTCTTGTTATCACCTCTGTCAGTCACCCAATATCTGCGAGCTCCAAGTCCCCAAAGCATGAGTCAAACCTCTCTACCTTTCCAGTGGGAATTGTTTATGCATGGCTTAGTAAGTCTTGTCGATAATAAGGGGTCTGCAGTAGGCTTTGTTCATGAAGCCAGTCAATTACTTGGGTTAGATCAAGACGATGGTCCAGCCGTATTCTCAGCTATAGAGGGAAATCAATCGGAAGAGCTAAATCTTTTATTTAAAGACTATTGTCATGAAATTGCTGTTCTTGTGCTAAATTTGCAGAGCTTCTTTAGGCTGGAGAAAGTTGTTATCGGTGGTGGTATCAGTAGGCAAGGTACTTTAATAGAAGGAATAAGTGATGCCTATGAGGAGTTATTTAAGGATAAGCCTGAATTAGGTTTTAAGCCCATAACTATTCAAGCCTGTCATTTCCATAACGATAGTAACCTACTAGGAGCCGCGTCTTATTTTGCCTCTGAAAATGATTTATAATCACGGAAAGTTCCATAATGGAGCTTTTTTCTTTTCTGTTACGAATAATGAAAAGGAGGTATTTATATGAATAATTTTGAACTTTTTAAACTTAAAGCCGCTGGGTTGACGAATTTGAATATCTTAAATATTTTGGACTATCAAAAGACTCAAGATAGAAAATTGAGTTTACGTGATATGGCAGTGGTATCCAAGTCTAAAAATGCCGTTCTTTTTATGGAAAAGTATAAGAGTTTAGATATTAAGCAACTCAAAGAACAGTTTGAACGTTTTCCTACGTTATCGATTTTTGATAATGAATATCCCATTGAGCTGAAGCATACCTATAATCCTCCTGTCCTCCTTTATTATCAGGGGAATCTTGACTTGCTGAGTAAACCAAAGCTAGCTGTTGTTGGGGCAAGAAAGTGTTCTGAAACAGGCAAACAGTCCGTTCGAAAAATTGTTAGTGAACTTGGGAATCACTTTACTATTGTGAGTGGATTGGCGCGTGGGATTGATACTTGTGCGCATATGGAGGCCTTGAAAAATAAGGGGAACACCATTGCAGTTATCGGGACCGGACTTGATGTTTATTATCCTAAAGAAAATAAAGCTTTGCAGGACTATATGGCCAAAAATCATTTAGTTCTTACAGAATATGGACCGGGTGAACAGCCTCTCAAGTACCACTTTCCTGAACGCAATCGGATTATTTCTGGATTGTGTCAAGGAGTTATGGTCGTAGAAGCAAAACTTCGCTCAGGAAGTCTGATTACTTGTGAGCGTGCCATGGAAGAAGGTAGAGATGTTTTTGCTATTCCAGGAAATATTTTAGATGGAAAATCAGACGGATGCCATCACTTAATTCAAGAGGGCGCAAAGTGCATTACGACAGGGTTTGACATCCTTTCAGAGTTTTCTTAAAAATCAAAGTTCTCCTATAGAGAAAAAGTTTTTAATTGACAGTTAAAGAAAAGGAAGGTATCATGTTAGTTGCTCGGTCCAAGATGTTTCATTTTTTAATGTCTTGTGACTAGATTTTAGACAGATGAGTGGCGCAGCCAGTTTATAACATTATAAGGAAATAGTCTATGGCGACAGCAACGACAACAAAAACGAAAACTAAAACAACAAAGAAAACGACAGCCAAAAAGGCGACTAAAAAGAGAGCGACACCAAAGAAAAATTTGGTCATCGTGGAGTCTCCTGCTAAAGCGAAAACGATTGAGAAGTATCTTGGCCGCAATTATAAAGTTGTAGCCTCTGTTGGGCATATCCGTGATTTGAAAAAATCAAGTATGTCGATTGATTTTGAAAACAACTACGAACCTCAGTACATTAATATTCGAGGTAAGGGACCTCTTATCAATGAATTGAAGAAAGAAGCTAAAAAAGCCAAGCAAGTCTTTCTCGCAAGTGACCCGGACCGTGAAGGGGAAGCCATTTCATGGCATTTGTCACATATTCTTGGATTAGAGCCAGATGATAAGAATCGTGTCGTTTTTAACGAAATCACTAAAGATGCGGTAAAAAATGCCTTTGTAGAGCCACGCGCCATTGACATGGACTTGGTAGATGCCCAACAAGCTCGTCGTGTCTTGGACCGTATTGTGGGTTACTCTATTTCACCGCTTCTATGGAAGAAGGTTAAGAAAGGTCTTTCTGCAGGTCGTGTACAATCAGTAGCGCTTAAGCTTATTATTGACCGTGAAAATGAAATTAAGGCCTTTAAACCAGAAGAATACTGGACTATTGATGGTGCTTTTAAGAAGGGTGCTAAGAAGTTTCAGGCTAGCTTCTATGGCTTGGATGGTAAAAAGCTTAAGCTCAACAATAATGACGATGTTCAAGCCGTTCTCTCTCGTATCACAAGTGATGACTTTAACGTTGATAAAGTGGAGAAAAAAGAACGTCGTCGTAATGCGCCATTGCCATATACAACTTCATCTCTCCAACAGGATGCTGCAAATAAGATTAACTTCCGTACACGTAAGACCATGATGGTTGCCCAACAGTTGTATGAAGGGATTAATCTTGGTTCAGGCGCTCAAGGTTTGATTACCTATATGCGTACAGACTCAACACGTATCAGTCCAGTTGCACAAAACCAGGCTGCTGAATTTATTACAGAACGCTTTGGTTCTAAGTATTCAAAACATGGCAGCAAGGTGAAAAATAGTTCGGGAGCACAAGATGCCCATGAGGCTATTCGTCCGTCAAATGTTTTCCAAACACCAGAAAGCATCGCTAAGTATTTGGATAAGGACCAACTCAAGCTTTATACTCTTATTTGGAATCGTTTTGTAGCGAGTCAAATGACAGCTGCAGTATTTGATACGATGAAGGTGACCTTGTCTCAAAACGGAGTCATTTTCACTGCAAATGGTAGCCAAATCAAGTTCGATGGTTATATGGCCGTTTACAACGATTCTGATAAGAACAAGATGCTTCCTGATATGGCTGAAGGTGATACGGTTAAGAAGGTTGTGACAACGCCTGAACAACACTTCACGCAACCACCTGCCCGCTATTCTGAAGCGACTCTGATTAAGACGCTGGAAGAAAATGGTGTTGGTCGTCCGTCAACTTATGCACCGACACTTGATGTTATTCAACGTCGTTACTACGTCAAATTGGTAGCTAAACGTTTTGAACCAACAGAGCTTGGTGAAATCGTTAATAGCTTAATCGTCGAATTCTTCCCTGACATCGTGGATGTTAAATTCACGGCCGAGATGGAAGGAAAACTCGATAAAGTTGAAATCGGTAAGGAACAATGGCAAAAGGTTATTGATGAATTCTTCAAACCATTCCAAAAAGAATTGGAAAAAGCTGAAGAAGGTATTGAAAAAATCCAAATCAAGGATGAGCCTGCCGGTTTTGATTGTGACCTCTGTGGTCACCCAATGGTCATCAAACTTGGTCGATACGGTAAGTTCTACGCATGTAGTAACTTCCCCGACTGTCACAATACTAAAGCCATTACCAAAGAAATTGGCGTTACTTGTCCAACCTGTGGTAAAGGTCAGGTCATCGAACGTAAGACAAAACGAAATCGTGTCTTTTATGGATGTGATCGCTATCCTGACTGTGAATTTACGTCGTGGGATATCCCTGTTGGACGTAACTGTCCTAAATCAGGCGATTATCTTGTCGAGAAGAAAGTCCGTGGTGGCGGCAAGCAAGTTATCTGTAGCAACGAAGAGTGTGACTACAAAGAATCTATTGTTAAATAAAGAAAGCTATCTCAAGTTAAAACTTGGGATAGTTTTTTTGTATTTTATCAGAAAAACTGAAACTTTCCTTAAATTTGTTTTTTATACTAAGCATGAAAAGAAAGGAGAGTAAGTGATTTTCTGATATTAGATAAATATAAGCTTATATTGAAAACACAACTATTCTAAAAGAGGTGTGCAAATGGAAATAACTGTTAAACAACTTTCAAAATCCTACAAAGATAAGACTATTTTAGACAACATCACATTTACAATTGAATCTGGAACAGTTTCTGGTCTATTAGGAGTAAATGGTGCTGGTAAGTCAACTCTGATGAAAATTCTTTTTGGCTTAGTCCAAAAAAGTAGTGGAGAAATTCGATTTGATGGATCATCCAAAAACAAACATTTATTAGGTGCATTAATCGAAACACCTGCAATTTATCACAATCTTTCGGCTTTTGATAATCTAAAAACAAAAGCGTTGTTATATGATATTCCTGATTCCAAAATTTATGAAACCTTAGAAATAATTGGTCTTTCAAATACTGGAAAGAAAAAAGCCGGTAAATTTTCATTAGGTATGAAGCAACGACTTGGGATTGGTATGGCTATTTTAACTAATCCCCAATTTTTAATTCTAGATGAGCCTACTAATGGACTTGATCCTGACGGTATAAATGAATTGCTAAACCTTATTCGTTCCTTGAAAGCAAAAGGAATGACAATTCTGGTTTCCAGTCATCAACTTATAGAAATTAGTAAGGTTGCTGATCATATTCTTATTCTCGACAAAGGTAAAATTCAATATGATGGTGAAAACAAAAATGTAGATAGTCTTGAGAGACTCTTCTTTAAAATTGTTCATGGGGGTTAGTGATATGCAAAAGATATTCTATTCGGAATTGCTTAAATTACAACATTTAGGAACGACTAAATTCTTAATCATCATACCATTTTTAACCGTTCTTATAGCCTTTTTAATGGGAGGGTTACAGATTTTTGTTCCTTTCTCGGTTTATTGGTGGGAAGCTATCTTTTTATATCTTGTAAATGGTGTTTTGTTTATAGTTGATAGACGTTTAGAAGACCAGGCTGGGCATTTTCAAAATGTTACAAATGTATATTTCACTTGGAAAATTATCTTGATGAAAATGGTGCTTATAGGAATGAGAACATTGATTGCTAGTTTATTCTTACTAGCTTTCCTCAGTCTCGTTGCATTTATTTACACAGATTTTATTCCAATAAATATTCCTAAAACAGCTATTTCCTTAATCTTAATTTGGTTGACAACTTTATGGAACATTCCTTTACTTTATCTGATGTCTAAATACATGAGTCAATTCATCCTATTAGCTCTTAATACATTGGTTTGTCTTTTAATAGCACCCTTTATTGCTCAGAGTCCACTCTGGTTTGTTTTCCCCTATACCTATCACTATAAAATAGCTCAATTTTTATTAAACCTTAAACCATCCGGGGATATTATTGTAAATACGAATCATACTAGCATTTTTCAGGTGTTACTTACGATGATGCTATCAATAGTAGTGACATTGCTTTTATCTTTTTCACTGCAAAGGAGACAATTAAATGCTAAGGAGTGAGTTACTTAAATTAAAGAATACTTTCGGTCTTTATCTTATTCTCAGTTTTGCTGTCTTAGAGATCATTACAATTCCAATGTATGTGAGCTTCGTTCCTAATGGTTTTTCTCTAACTAATTTAGCCATATTATCTTTTTTATGCTATCCGCTAATGACATCATTTTTGTCAATTTTAGGGATTGAACAAGAAAAATACGCTAATCATTATCAAGAAATATCGAGTTACCCTAAGCAAAGACGTTTATGGTTGGCTAAACTTTTGATAGTAGACCTAACCCTTAGCCTACCTTCTTTATTTAGTTGGCTTATCATAAACCTCCTTCTTATGAATAGTGTGAATGGATTTGTAGTAAGTCTATCAAGTTGGATGTTAATAGTCTTTCTTAATCATTTTCACTACTTTATACAAGTGAGTCTGAACAGTGTTAGTAATATTATTATCTCTATGGTTGAAATTATTTTTATTATTTTTGCTAGTAATAAAGTTTTCTTGTCTACTCATTGGCTTCCTATTGTTTTACCTATCAATAGCCTTATCCTTAATGATTGGAGCCAACTCAATTCCCTACCTTTATGGATTGTTGGGGTGACTTTGTTATTTATTTGTTTTTTGCCAATAAATTCAAAATCTTATTAATAGATTTATCTACTCTACGCCTTGTCAGTTATCTTCTATAGATGATATGATAAGGGTAACTTTGTACGAAAGGAAAGATTATGGCTCAGATACTTGTTGTTGATGATCAGGAAGATATTGTTCAATTGGTTGTAAAGGCTTTAGAGCTCCAAAATCATAAGGTGACGGGACTTACAAGTGTTTTAGATTTGGATAAGAACTCGTTGCCACAGTTTGACTTGATTTTACTGGATATCATGATGCCTGATGTTGACGGTCTCCAGTTTTGTCATGAGATTCGTGATCAGGTGGATTGTCCTATACTCTTTATTACAGCCAAAACGCAAGAGGCTGATATTGTTCAAGGCTTGACTTATGGTGCTGATGATTATATTTGCAAGCCATTTGGGGTTAAAGAACTTCAAGCGCGTGTGGCTGCACACTTGAGACGTGAACATCGTGAGCGCCACCATAAGCTATTAATTGGAAATATTCAGTTTGATTTGTCTGCTCAGGAGCTTTATGTTGAGAATCAGTTGTTAGATTTGACTAAGTCAGAATATGGTATTTGTCAGTTTCTGGCTGAAAATAAGGGCCAAGTCTTTTCCAAAGAACAAATCTACACGCATTTGTACGGCTATGAGGATAAAGGGAGTCCGACAGCAGTGGCCGAACATATCAAAAATATCCGTGCAAAGCTCAAAGATGTTGGGCAAAATCCTATTGAAACAGTCTGGGGGATTGGTTACAAGTGGCACTAATTAAAAAAAGAGAACACTCTCTAAGAACAATCTTGATATCTTATGTCGTCAGTCTTACAGTTCTATCAGCAATCAGTAGCCTGCTTATTTTGTCTTTGTTCAGCTTGTCTTATCGTTTTGGCGTTGTGTTTCCAGCAAATCAGGTAGAAAGTGATTTGTCTGTCGTCAGGAATGATATTGAAACTTCTAAGGTCTTTAATCCAAATGTTTTGCCTGATGGTACAAGCTATGTCTTCTTGACTAGAGATTTTAAACTTAAAAAGTCTAACATGCCAGTTAACTTGCAAGAAGAATCCTTGCTAGATTACCAATTCAAGAATGCTCATGGTGGCAAATATGGCTATTTTCAGTCATTTGAACGGTCAGATGGCATCGTCATTGTCAATTATCAACTATCACCTCGGTATCGTAATGAGTGGATGAACCAGCACTTTCCCAATGCTAACCTATTGATGATTGGCTCAATGATTGTGTCTATCCTACTCATATTTATTACTTTAACTTTTTACTATGCTAGTAAATTGAGTCGAGAGTTGAGACCAATATTGAAGGCAACAGAGAAAATAGCAGAGCAAGACTTGGATTTTCAAACGTCCAAATCTAAAATTACTGAGTTTAACCAGGTTTTAAATGGTTTGGATCATATGAGGGTAGCACTCCGTGACTCTTTGATGGAAAATTGGAAGGCAGAAAAGGATAAGCAAAATCAGATTTCAGCCTTAACTCATGACCTGAAGACACCATTGACAGTTGCTCGGGGCAATGCAGAACTCTTAGCTATGACGACCTTAGATGAAGAACAAACGGACTTGTTAGAACATTTTCAAAAAGGGATTGCACAGGTTGATTCCTATGTTCAAGAGTTGTCCGAACTCAACAAAACGAGTTTGAAGAAAACCTTGAAGCTTGAAGACATTTCGGTTAGGGAATTTGTTGAAGACATTTACGATCAAACCTTGTCACTAGCACAAACGAAACAAATTAATGTAGTATTTGACAAGAAAGAAATTGAGAAAGAAATCATAGGCCATTGGGATAGGCCCTTGTTGAATCGAGCTATTATGAATATCGTTTCGAATGCGGTGGAGCATACACCTAGTGGCAGTCAGTTAACCTTGTTCACCAAAATCGCATCTGATGAATTCAAGTTTATCTGCCTTGATTCTGGACCTGGATTTTCCCTTGAATCTCTTGAAAAGGCGACTCAGCTCTTTTATCAGGAAGATAAAAGTAGACAGAGTCGCAATCACAGCGGACTTGGTCTGACTATTGCCAATGATATAGTTCGGTTACACCATGGTAGCCTTTCTCTTTCAAATGACCATACAACGTGTGGTGCTAAAGTAACTATCATTTTACCTCTTTAAACTCAGATGACTCCTGTCGCCAGACGAGGAGTTTTTTGCTATACTACTAAGAGTAAAAATGAAGAAAGATTTGTGGAGATAGGATTTAATCTTGTTTCCAAAGAGGTATTAGTGTCATGTCTCAATCAAAAGCAGATTATATTAACGTGATTGGAGCTGGTTTGGCCGGCTCCGAGGCGGCTTATCAGATTGCCAAACGTGGTATTCCGGTAAAACTTTATGAAATGCGTGGGGTCAAAGCAACACCGCAGCATAAGACAACAAATTTTGCAGAATTGGTTTGCTCTAACTCTTTCCGTGGAGATAGCTTGACCAACGCTGTAGGGCTTCTTAAAGAAGAAATGCGTCGTTTGGACTCTATCATTATGCGAAATGGAGAAGCTCACCGTGTGCCAGCAGGTGGTGCTATGGCGGTGGACCGTGAAGGCTATGCAGAAGCTGTTACAGCGGAAATTGAAAATCATCCATTAATTGAAGTTATCCGTGAAGAAATCACAGAAATTCCTGATGATGCCATTACAGTTATTGCTTCAGGACCATTGACTTCTGATGCTCTAGCTGAAAAAATTCATGAGCTTAACGGTGGAGATGGCTTCTATTTCTATGATGCCGCTGCACCAATCGTTGATAAATCGACTATCGATATGAACAAGGTTTACCTTAAGTCACGCTATGACAAGGGTGAAGCAGCTTATCTAAACTGTCCTATGACCAAGGAAGAGTTCATGGCTTTCCATGAGGCTTTGACAACAGCTGAAGAAGCTCCTTTGAATTCCTTTGAAAAAGAAAAGTATTTCGAAGGGTGTATGCCTATCGAGGTCATGGCTAAACGTGGCATTAAGACAATGCTCTATGGCCCTATGAAACCGGTTGGTTTGGAGTATCCTGAGGATTACAAAGGGCCACGTGACGGCGATTTCAAGACACCTTATGCAGTTGTTCAGCTTCGTCAGGACAATGCGGCTGGTAGTCTCTATAATATTGTTGGTTTCCAAACCCACCTCAAATGGGGCGAGCAAAAGCGTGTCTTCCAAATGATTCCAGGTCTTGAAAATGCTGAATTTGTGCGTTATGGGGTTATGCACCGCAACTCTTACATGGATTCGCCAAACTTGCTTAAGCAGACTTTCCAATCAAAATCAAACCCTAAATTGTTCTTTGCGGGGCAAATGACTGGTGTTGAAGGCTATGTTGAATCAGCTGCCTCAGGTTTGGTTGCTGGAATCAATGCAGCCCGTCTCTTTAAAGGTGAAGATGAAGTTATCTTCCCTCATACAACAGCTATCGGAAGCCTCCCATATTATGTGACACATGCTGAGAGCAAACATTTCCAACCAATGAATGTTAACTTTGGTATTATCAAAGAGTTGGAAGGTCCACGTATTCGTGACAAGAAAGAGCGTTACGAAAAAATTGCTGAGCGTGCTCTTAAAGATTTACAACCTTTTATTCAAGCTTAGACAACATTAAAATCCCTTACCGAATGCGGTAAGGGATTTTTCAGATCTAAAAGTATTCAATTAACCAAAGAATTTCTTAGCGATATCTTGACCTTGTTTAATTTTAGCCCATTGTTGTGGTGTTGCCAACTCATTACCTGAGTCACATGAGGCGAAACCACATTGGTGAGAAAGGAAGAGACGCTCTTTAGGAAGGATTTGACTAGCTTTTTCAAGCAAGTCAAGAACACGTTCTTCGTCATCAAGTTCAGTTGTTTTAGATGATAAAAGTCCTAGTACAACTTCAGCTTTGCTGTCTTTGAGGGCTTCGAGAGCCTTGATATCACCAGCCGTATCGCTGTCCCATTCAAGGAAGAAGCGATCATAGTGTTGCTCTGCCAAGAACTTCTTAGCAATGGCTTCGTAAGTTCCTTCGGCAGCAGAACGGCTTTCATAGTTACCACGACAGTTGTGGGTCCAAACCGTTAAACCAAGTTCGTGAGCATAGTCTACTACCTCGTTATTGATAGCTACAAACTCATCAGCCAATTCTGCCAAATCAGAATTACCTTCCGCAAAGAAACTTGCAGGGTTTGATGGGTCAAAGAGTTCCCAGAGACAGTCATCAAATTGAACGATTTTTCCACCTACTGCCTTGTATTCTTTCAAGAATTCTTTATAGGCATTAATCAAACCTTTTTTAAGGTCTTCATTTGTTTCATAGACTTGACCTGGACCAGCCAAACGGTCAAAGATAGCAAGTTCAGTGTAGGCATGGGCAGGACCCCAGATAGTTTGTTTGGTATCTTCATCACCAGCCTCAGCCTTAACCAATTTATAGATATCTAGGTAATGGTGGTTTTTACCTGAGAGCGGCTCAGTGATGCGAATACCGATATCTTTACGTGTTTCATATTGACCACCATCATGGTCTTTAAAAGTGTAGCCATGCTCAGCAATGTAGCGTTCAATTCCTTTAAATCCCCAGACAAAGTCTAAATGCCACATAGAACGTCCAAACTCACCATCAGTAAGGATGTCAATACCGTTAGCTTTTTGGTCAGCCACAATTTGCTTAATATCTGCAGTTTCGGTTTCTTGATAACCAGGGAGGGCATCGTAGAAAGGATACTGGATGTCGTCACGGTGCTCGATTTCGTCCTTGTATTTACGGAGATCCGCAGGACGAAGGAGAGAACCAACTAATTGAAATTTAGATTTTGTCATAAGATTCACCTCAAAAAAGATTTTATGTCTATCATACTTTTTATTTATTTCAATTGAAAATAGTTATTTTCTTTCTGAGGGTATAGTTTAAGACTATATAAGGTTTTGGTCTGCAAAATGATACTTCCTATGGTAAAATGAAAAGAAAACAATGAAGGTTGGGAACATGCAAAAAACATTTTTTATTATTAAACCAGATGCTGTAAAACGACACTTGATGGGACAAGTGATTGATCGTATTGAGCGTCGTGGCTTCATTATTGAACGAATGGAAATGCTGACACTTGACGAAGAACGTCTTAAAGAACATTATGCTCAATTGGTTGATAAACCTTTTTTCCCTAGCATTGCAGAATTTATGATGAGTGGTCCATCCGTTATTGGTATTATTTCTGGTCCAGGTGTTATCAAGTCATGGCGTGATATGATGGGAGCAACCAATCCAGGCGATGCTGCTCCTGGAACGATTCGTGGAGACTTTGCAACCGCACCAGATGGTGACATGATTCCAAATATCGTTCATGGCTCTGATTCAGAAGAATCTGCGGCTCGAGAAATTAAGATTTGGTTTGGTGAGTAGGATGGATTTAGCACAAATTCAGTCAGACCTAGCCAAGGGTGGACTGTTAATTGATGTCAGGAGTCCAGAAGAGTATGCAGAAGGACATGTTAAGGATGCCCTCTTAATACCTCATACCCAGTTTTTCTCTGCTGACATTCCAGCTGAAAAAGACGCTTTCATTTACCTCTATTGTAAAATGGGGCCTCGTGCAGAATTTGCTGCATCGGTCCTTAAAGAGAGAGGCTATACTAAGGTGACTAATCTAGGTGGTTTGGACGATATGGAAGCAATAGGTTTTGAATTTGAAGAATAATAGAAATAAGGTCACCTCAAGGTGGTCTTATTTGTTTTCAGAAAAGTTTGATAATTACTTGACAACGTTTTCATAAAGGGGTAGAATTTTAATTGAGTTAAGACAAAGCCTATGAAAAATGACTTTGCCAGAACTTGACTAACTTAGCGTATTCCAATTGAGATAAGGCTTCTTATTAAGCTAGTGACTCTAATTGGTAGAGGAGGATTTCGTATGTCAAAAGTTGCTATTGTTACAGGTGCAGGTCAAGGTATTGGTTTTGCGATTGCAAAACGTTTGGTTGAAGATGGTTTTAAAGTCGGAGTATTGGACTACAACGCTGAAACTGCAGAAAAAGCGGTTGCTGAATTGTCAGCAGATAAAGCATTTGCAGTTGTAGCTGATGTATCTAAACAAGCTGAAGTAGCAGCTGCTTTCCAAAAAGTTGTTGATCACTTTGGCGATTTGAATGTTGTTGTTAATAATGCCGGTGTGGCTCCAACAACACCTCTTGATACAATTACTGAAGAACAGTTCCAACGTACATTTAACATCAATGTCGGTGGTGTTATTTGGGGTGCTCAAGCTGCACAAGCACAATTTAAAGCACTCGGTCATGGTGGTAAAATCATCAATGCAACATCTCAGGCTGGTGTCGTTGGTAACCCTAACTTGACTGTATATGGTGGTACTAAATTCGCAGTGCGTGGTATTACTCAAACTTTGGCGCGTGATTTGGCTGATTCAGGCATCACTGTCAATGCTTATGCACCAGGTATCGTTAAGACTCCAATGATGTTTGACATTGCCCACGAAGTTGGTAAAAATGCTGGTAAAGATGATGAATGGGGTATGCAAACTTTTGCTAAAGATATTACCCTCAAACGTTTGTCTGAACCTGAAGACGTAGCAGCAGCAGTTAGCTTCCTTGCTGGACCTGACTCAAACTACATCACAGGTCAAACTATCATCGTTGATGGTGGTATGCAATTCCATTAAGATTGAAAGGGAGAGCGAAAGGCTCTCTTTTTTGCTTGATAAAACATAATATTTCTGATAATATAATCGTAATTAATTATGATTTGAGAGGAGCCTTCCTATGTCAGACATTTTACACTATATTGTTGAGCATCCATTTTATTGCCTTATTCTATTAGGAGTTGTTGTACTAGCCTGTGGTTTAGGTCCATTTTCAAGTAGTTCAACAGAAAACAAGCGTTCAGCAATTATTAATAAGCACTACAACGATACTTTTAAGAAATAATAAGGACTAAATGCAGTCAGAAAGCAGATATTAGAGATAGGCAAAAGCCTGTCTTTTTTGTATAATAGAAGGTAACGATTAGTTTTTTTATAATCACAAGTAAGAACTAGGAAAGATAAAAATGCCAAATATTGAAGAATTAAAACAACGACAGGAGAAGATTCGTAACTTCTCTATTATTGCCCATATTGACCATGGGAAATCAACGCTTGCTGACCGTATCTTGGAAAAGACTGAAACAGTGTCAAGTCGTGAGATGCAGGCGCAACTCCTTGATAGCATGGACCTTGAGCGTGAACGTGGAATCACTATTAAACTAAATGCCATTGAGCTTAACTATACTGCTAAAGATGGCGAAACATACATTTTCCACCTTATCGACACACCGGGACACGTGGACTTTACTTATGAGGTGTCACGTTCTCTTGCTGCCTGTGAGGGTGCCATCTTGGTGGTGGATGCAGCTCAAGGAATTGAAGCACAAACACTTGCCAATGTTTACTTGGCACTAGATAATGACTTGGAAATCTTACCAGTTATCAATAAAATTGACCTTCCAGCTGCAGATCCTGAGCGTGTGCGTACAGAGGTTGAAGATGTTATCGGACTAGATGCTTCTGAGGCTGTGCTTGCGTCAGCTAAGGCTGGTATTGGTATTGAAGAGATTCTCGAACAAATCGTTGAGAAAGTTCCTGCACCTCAAGGTGATGTTGAAGCGCCTCTCCAAGCCCTTATCTTTGACTCTGTTTACGATGCTTACCGTGGGGTTATCCTCCAAGTGCGTGTGGTTAACGGAATGGTTAAACCAGGCGATAAGATTCAAATGATGTCTAATGGTAAGACCTTTGATGTTACTGAGGTTGGTATCTTCACACCTAAAGCCGTAGGCCGTGACTACCTTGCGACAGGTGATGTTGGTTATATAGCAGCCTCAATTAAAACCGTTGCGGATACTCGTGTCGGTGATACAGTGACACTTGCGGATAATCCAGCTGCAGAGCCACTCCATGGCTATAAGCAAATGAACCCAATGGTGTTTGCAGGTCTTTACCCAATTGAATCAAATAAATATAATGACTTGCGTGAAGCCCTTGAAAAACTCCAGTTGAACGATGCCAGTCTTCAATTTGAGCCTGAAACATCTCAAGCCCTTGGTTTTGGTTTCCGTTGTGGCTTCTTGGGTCTTCTTCACATGGATGTTATCCAAGAACGTTTGGAACGTGAGTTTAACATCGACCTCATTATGACAGCGCCATCGGTAGTTTACCATGTTAATACTACTGACGGTGAGATGCTTGAAGTGTCTAACCCATCTGAGTTCCCAGATCCTACACGCATTGATGCTATCGAAGAGCCTTATGTTAAAGCTCAAATCATGGTTCCTCAAGAATATGTTGGTGCGGTTATGGAGTTGGCACAACGTAAACGTGGTGATTTTGAAACCATGGAATATATCGATGATAATCGTGTCAACGTTATCTATCAGATTCCACTTGCTGAAATCGTCTTTGATTTCTTTGATAAATTGAAATCATCAACACGCGGTTATGCAAGCTTTGACTATGAATTGTCAGAATACCGTCGTTCACAATTGGTGAAAATGGATATTCTCCTTAATGGTGACAAAGTCGATGCCCTTAGCTTCATCGTTCACAAGGAATTTGCCTACGAGCGTGGAAAACTTATCGTTGATAAACTTAAGAAAATCATTCCACGTCAACAATTCGAAGTGCCTATCCAAGCGGCTATCGGTCAAAAAATCGTTGCTCGTACAGATATCAAAGCCCTTCGTAAAAACGTCTTGGCTAAGTGTTACGGTGGTGACGTTTCACGTAAACGTAAACTTCTCGAAAAACAAAAAGCCGGTAAGAAACGTATGAAAGCCATCGGTTCGGTTGAAGTCCCACAAGAAGCCTTCTTGTCAGTGCTTTCAATGGACGAAGATGAGAAATAAAAGTAATAGTCAGAATGTGATGTTCTGGCTATTTTTGTAAAAAAGTTATGATTAAGAAGATTTTAAGATTTCCCTTCTCGAAGCGTGGAAGGATTTATACTGCGACTCTACTCACACTTTTCTTTTTAGGAAATGCTTATGTCAAACATAAATTTCAAGAAAAAGCTGTAGAGGAATTACAGACTGCTCTAAAAGCAGATAAGGTAACTGACAATGAGATTTTTGGCAGTCGCCATCAGTATGTTGCCATTAGTCAGGAAGAACCCACTTACTATAATTCTGAAGATAACGTAGCGACTGAGTTGATTGGTAGAAACCATTTTGTTCGCTATTACGATACCATGAGTAGTCTCCATCAAGCTCATTTGGTAGTTTATGATATTAACAAAGATTTTAAAAAGAAAATTATTAATCTAACTCCATATTTGAAGAAAATCAGGGATTTTAAGGAAATCAAAGAATTGGCTGTGTCTTTAAGAACGATTGATGGTTATGATTATGTTTTCTTGAGGAATACTCGAAGCGACAAGCAATTCGCTTACAATTTGGATACGAATCAATTTTTAACTAGCAATTTACCAGATTATTCTTATAGTAAGGATGAACTGCTTTATTATGGTGATAAGAGTTCTGCTCGTAATCAGATGAATGATAGCACCATGTGGGGATATTTAAAGAGAGAAGGAAATTTGGATGAGCTTTTAAGGAAGTCCCCAGCCCCAAAGGACAGCTATTTATCCGCTCACCTAAACCTTATCATAGAAATTGATAATGTAGACATTTCCAAAGAGGAGAGTCAGATTAATCTATTTAATGACAATCCCAAAGTCAAACATATTTACCAAGAAGCCGTTAATCAGACAACAACAAATAGTAATACAATAAAGAAATTTAAAGTATTGACCCGTCAAGGCAAGGAGGGAGATTTCCCAGCTGGTCCAACTGAGCCAGTGAAAAGGAAAGGACCTGATAAACCAAGTGCACCAAAGAAAGTCCCAGAATTAAATGTTTTTCCTGATTCTATTTTTCCTGTTAAAACCTTAAGTTTCAGTGAGATTCTTAACAAAAAGGCTCAACAAGACTATCAGAAAGACTATCGAGCTTACGAAAAAGCACGTCAAAAAGTTCAAAAGGATTACGATAGGAAATATAATGCCTATAAAAAGCAATTAGCTCAATATGAGACTTATAGAGATAGAGAGTACGAAAGACAATCACAAATCTATTTTTCTCCTGAAGAGCAAACAAATGATATCTTACATTGGTTGGGAACAAATGGAGAAGATACAATTGTAGTTTCTGTAGAGGACAGTGCTAGTATTAAGAAAGATATCCATTCTTTTGCTGATATAAAGGATTGGGTGGATAAACATGATTATGATTCCACTATTAAGTCAGAGTTTAGAGACTACAAAGGGGGCGACTAAGTATTCTTGAATGTCTATGTGGCTTCTACAAACCCTACACAAGCTTTTTTCTCGGCTTTAGGCTATAATAGACAAAAAGGAATGTTGGGAGGGCCACAATGGATATCACAAGTTTTATTCCTAGTCAGCGACAGGCTATTCTGGAGCGTTTTCAGCAAGTGGAGGCCTTAGGATTAGGCGCAGTTCGTATTGAGTTGAAGGTTGCGAATCCTGTTGGCATCATTTATGAGTGCTACATTATGGCAGGGGAAAATTATTTTTCTGACCAAGCAGTGGTATCCTTCCGTATTCTTTACGAAAAGGACTTGGACCGCATTTCTTTGGATGTCGTTGACATTCCTGGTCGCTCAAGTTTGTCTAATTACCTCCAGCTACTAGAGATTTTTGAAGGCCTGCAAAATTATCTCAATCGAGAATTTGCTAAGGTAAAAAATGCATAAACATCTGATAGCAATCAGGTGTTTCTTTTTGTGCTAGAAGTTCAAAATTTCACAATCTTTTTTTCACAAGATTGTCTGAAAACTGTGCTATAATGATAACAGAATTGTGAAGTGATGAAAGTTTGTGAAAAAACGAGCAGACTTTGACACTTTGTGACTTATACTTGAAAGGAAAGTTGGCTCTACCATTTTAGGGCCAGAAGGACTGTGTTCATGTCAGAAGAAAAGCAATTGTATGGTGCGGATTTAGTGGTTGATAGTTTGATCAACCATGATGTTGATTATGTCTTTGGGATTCCAGGCGCAAAAATCGATAGGGTTTTTGATACCTTGGAAGATAAGGGACCTGAATTGATTGTTGCCCGTCATGAGCAAAATGCTGCTTTTATGGCTCAAGGTGTTGGACGTATTACAGGGAAACCTGGTGTAGTATTGGTAACATCTGGTCCAGGTGTCTCTAATTTGGCTACTGGTTTGGTAACAGCGACAGATGAAGGAGACCCTGTTCTTGCTATTGGTGGTCAGGTTAAGCGTGCAGATCTCTTGAAACGTGCCCACCAATCAATGAATAATGTTGCCATGCTTGAACCAATTACCAAGTATGCTGCTGAAGTACATGATGCTAACACCCTTTCTGAAACGGTAGCAAATGCCTATCGTCATGCTAAGTCAGGGAAACCAGGTGCAAGCTTTATTTCAATTCCTCAAGACGTGACTGATGCTCCGGTCAGTGTTAAGGCTATAAAGCCTATGACTGATCCAAAACTTGGTTCAGCATCTGTTTCTGATATTAACTATCTCGCACAAGCCATTAAAAATGCAGTGTTGCCAGTTTTTCTATTGGGGAATGGTGCTTCATCAGAAGCTGTCACTTACTCTATTCGTCAAATTTTGAAGCATGTCAAATTACCAGTTGTTGAAACTTTCCAAGGTGCTGGTATCGTGTCACGTGACCTTGAAGAAGATACTTTCTTTGGTCGTGTTGGTCTTTTCCGTAACCAACCGGGGGACATGTTGCTTAAGAAGTCTGACTTGATTATTGCCATTGGTTATGACCCAATCGAATATGAAGCACGTAACTGGAATGCTGAAATTTCAGCCCGTATCATTGTCATTGACGTTGAACCTGCTGAGGTGGATACTTACTTCCAGCCAGAACGTGAGTTGATTGGTAATGTTGAAGCAACTTTAGATTTGCTCTTGCCAGCTATTCAAGGTTATAAATTACCTGAAGGATCAGTTGAATACCTTAAAGGGTTGAAGAATAACGTTGTTGAGGATGTTAAGTTTGATCGCCGACCTGAAGAAGGAAAGGTACATCCGCTAGATTTGATTGAAGTTTTGCAAGACCAAACCAAAGATGACATGACAGTCACCGTTGACGTTGGTAGTCACTATATTTGGATGGCTCGCTATTTCAAATCTTATGAACCACGTCATTTGCTTTTCTCAAATGGGATGCAAACTTTAGGGGTTGCTCTTCCGTGGGCCATTTCTGCAGCTTTGGTTCGTCCTAAGACAAAAGTCATTTCTGTTTCTGGTGACGGTGGTTTCCTCTTCTCAGCGCAAGAATTGGAAACGGCAGTTCGTTTGAAATTGCCAATTGTTCATATTATCTGGAACGATGGCCATTACAATATGGTGGAATTCCAGGAAGAAATGAAGTACGGTCGTTCATCTGGGGTTGACTTTGGTCCTGTAGATTTTGTAAAATATGCTGAGAGCTTTGGAGCGAAAGGTTATCGTGCAACAAGTAAAGAAGAGTTTGCTAGCTTGCTTCAAGAAGCTTTGGCTCAAGCTGTAGATGGACCAGTCCTTATTGATGTTCCAATCGACTATAAAGACAATATTAAACTCGGCGAAACTATTTTGCCAGATGAATTTTACTAAAAAGAGGGTGTAGACATGTCTGAAGCCATAAAATTATTTCAATATAATACTTTGGGAGCCTTGATGGCTGGGCTTTATGGAGGTACTTTAACAGTTGGAGAATTGTTGGAGCATGGAGACTTGGGTCTCGGAACATTAGATTCTATCGATGGTGAGTTGATTGTTCTTGACGGTAAAGCCTATCAAGCCAAAGGGTCTGAAGGTAAGGTCGAAGTGGTAGAAGTTTCTCCTGATGAAAAAGTACCCTATGCAGCAGTCGTACCTCACCAAGCTGAAGTTATCTTCCGTCAACGTTATGAAATGACTGATAAAGAACTTGAGGATCGTATTGAATCTTATTATGATGGGGTTAATCTTTTCCGTTCTATCAAAATTAAGGGTCATTTTAAACATATGCACGTGCGCATGATTCCAAAATCAAATGCCGATATTAAGTTTGCTGATGTTGCCACTCGCCAACCTGAGTACGAGGTGGATAATATTTCAGGTACTATCGTTGGTATTTGGACCCCAGAGATGTTCCACGGTGTGAGTGTTGCTGGGTATCACCTCCATTTCATTTCAGACGACTTGACATTTGGTGGTCACGTTATGGATTTTGTTATTGAAAATGGTATTATCGAAGTTGGTCCAGTTGACCAACTCGACCAACGTTTCCCAGTTCAAGACCGTCAGTATCTTTTTGCTAAATTCAATGTCGATGAGATGCGTGAAGATATTACTAAGGCTGAATAAAATTTTTTAAGACATCAAAAATCATAGAAAGAACTTTCCTAGATGATTAGGGAAGTTTTTTTGTTTTTTAAGGTACTTATATATCGAAGTAGTTGACGGATGTAATTAAATGTGTTACAATTCAGAATATAAAGTTCGATATCGAACTAAAACTAAAAGAAAGACATGGTGTTTTATAATGGATTATTTGAAAGTACTAGTCGAAGAGATTCATTCAGTTGTAGTGGCAACGGTTGATGAAACAGGACATCCTCATACAGCTGTTATGGATATGATGTGGGAGGATGGGAAAACAGTTTATTTTTTGACTGCTGATTTTAAACCTCTGTACAAGCGTCTTAAGGAAGATGGACGTGTAGCGTTGACAGGGATGACTCAAGGGGCAGGAACCATGGACCGTAAATCTATTTCCTTAACCGGTCAGGTGGAATGGATTGGAAAAGATCATCTTGGAGCGTTGTTGGACGCCAATCCATACATGTTTGAGATTTATTCGACAGAGGAGGGGAGTAGTCACCTACAAGTCTTTCGTTTTAAAAAAGCAGTAGGGGACTTTTATGATTTGACGCAATTGCCACCCTACCAAGCAAGATTTGAAATTGAGGGATGATAAGATGACAAAGATTCAAGAAGCGAAGAAAATCATTGAAGAAGCAGATAAAATTGTGATCGGAGCGGGAGCTGGCTTATCTGCAGCAGCTGGCTTAACCTACTCAGGCTCACGTTTTGAGGTTTTCTTTAAAGATTATATTGCTCGTTATGGCATGCAGGATATGTACTCTGCAGCTTTTTATCCTTTTGAGACCGCTGAAGAGCGCTGGGGTTATTGGGCTAAGCATATCTATCATAATCGTTACCAACCGGAGGGACTTTCGCTTTATAGAGATCTTTTCGACTTGGTTAAGGACAAGGATTATTTTGTGATTACGACCAATGTAGATGGGCAGTTTATGAAGACAGGATTTGCTCCAGAGCATTTCTTTGAAGTGCAAGGCAACTATGGAGAATGGCAGTGCTCCGTCCCTTGTCGTCAGGAAGTCTTTGATAATGAAGAAGCTGTCATGGAGATGCTAAAGGAAATCAAGGGCTTGAAAATTCCAACTGACTTGATACCGTATTGTCCTCATTGTGGGGCGACAATGACCATGCATTTACGTGTAGACCAGGCTTTTGTCCAAGATGAGACTTGGGAGGCTTCTTATGAAGATTATCTAGGATTTTTAGAAGGGATGGAAGATCAAACGGTTGTCTTCTTAGAATTGGGTGTCGGATACAATACGCCGACCATCATTCGCTATCCTTTTGAGAAAATGACAGCAGTATTTCCAAAGGCCCATTTGATTCGCCTCAATCGTGATGATCTTGAAGGTTTTGCTGCTACAAAGGAAAAGACAATTTCTATAAATGATGATATGGGGGAGGTACTCCAACAATGGCTAGCAGACTAGAATATTTGATTGATGTTTTAAAAAGCGAGCAGGGATTGACAGAACTAGAGATTCCTGAAAAGGTAGAGGAGCAAGAAGTGTTATATCGGGCTCTTCAAAATGTCCGCTATCCAGCACCAGTAACAGCCAACTTTCTCTACCAACAAGACCGTTATTTACAAGAAAAACTAGTAGAAAAAGGAGTTGTAGACTTAAAAGACTTGACTCCGGTTCGGCCCAATCTCTACCTGTGGCAAGGAGATATCACTCGCCTGGCAGTCGATGCCATTGTCAATGCGGCCAACAGTAAGCTTTTAGGTTGTTTTGTACCTAATCATTCGTGTATTGACAATGCCATTCACACAGCTGCAGGAGTTGAACTACGTTTAGCCTGTCATAAGCTCATGCAGGAGCAAGGAGAGGTTGAAGCTACGGGTCAGGCAAAGATGACCAAGGCCTACAATCTACCTTCTCGCTATGTCCTTCACACGGTTGGGCCCGTTATCTATGACAAAGTGACAGATTTGGAAAGACGACAGTTAGCGTCATCTTATGAAGCGTGTTTGACCTTGGCTTATGAAAAAGGTCTTAGAAGCTTAGCCTTCTGTTGTATCTCAACAGGAGAATTTCATTTTCCAAATGAAGAGGGAGCCAAGATTGCGATAGAGACGGTTCTACAGTTTCAGAAAAAACACCCTGATATGACAGTTGTATTCAATGTTTTTAAAAATTTTGATTATACGATTTATCAAACATTATTAAAAAAAAATGTTTCTATATAGAAACAGTTGACGGATGTAACAAACAGTGATACAATAGCTTTAATATTTCGATATAGAACAAAAAGGAGACAAAATGGACAAGATGTTAGGGGGCTACCAAGCTCTACAGATACGCTTATTGAACGGGCGACTTTTTCAAAAACTCTTGAGCAAGGAACCAGATGCCAAATACCGTAGTGAACAAGGAAAAATCTTAACAGTGCTTTGGCAAAAAGAAGATGGTCGAGCAACTGCGACAGATATCGCCCTCGCTTCAGGATTAGCTAACAATACACTGACCAGTATGATTAAGAAATTAGTGGACCAGGGCTTGGTTACGATTAAACAGAGTGACCAAGACAAGCGCAAGAAGTTTGTCGTTTTGACCGATCTCGGTTGGGCGCAAAAAGAAATTGGAGACCGTGTTAGCAAAGAACTGGGAGAGATTTTCTACCAAGGCTTTTCTGATCAAGAAATCCGAGAATTTGAAGCCTATCAAGAGCGTATTATCACAAATTTAAAAGCTAAAGAAAATGATATGAAGGGAAAGGAAGTAACAGTTATGATTGGAATAACAGGTGTAACAGGGAAATTAGGCTCTTATGTGGCTGATCTTGTCGATCAGCAAGGAATTTCTTCTATCCATCTGGCAAGAAGCCCAGAGCGTGCAAAAGTCTACGCGTCAGCGGAAATTCGTAAGATGGTGTATGCCAATACTCCAGAGGTGGTTGAGGCCTTAAAGGGAATCGATGTCTTATTGATGGTCTCTGCTCGGGAAAATCCAGAGCGTGTTGAGGAACACAAGAGTTTTTTAGATGCCGCAAAGCTTGCTGGAGTGCAGCATATCGTCTATACCTCCTTTTACGGAGCAGATGAAAAAGCAACTTTTACCTTGTCTCGTGATCATGCCCAGACAGAAGCCTATATCAAGGAGTTAGGGTTCACCTATACTTTTCTAAGAGATAATTTTTACTTGGACTTCTTTATTGATATTGCTCTTGAAAATGGAGAAATTCGTGGTCCGGCTGGCAGGGGCCGTGTGTCAGCTGTTGCCCGTAAGGACACTTCTAGGGTCGCAGCAGAGATTCTCTTAAACCCTAAGGAATGGGAAAATCAAACCTTGAATCTAACAGGACCAGAGGATCTTTCTATGGAAGAAATCGTAGAGCTTCTCTCAAAAGAGACCGGTAATGCCATCACGTATGTAGACGAATCGGTAGAAGAGGCCTATGAGTCACGGAAAAAATGGCCAGCACAAAACTGGGAGTACGATGCTTGGGTCAGTACCTATACAGCTATCAAAGTTGGGGAACAAGCTGGGGTTTCAACAGATGTCGAAAAAGTCTTAGGACGTCCAGCTATGAGTTTGGAAGAAGTTTTAAAATCTAGTTTATCGCAATAGAAATGTCGAAGAAGCATGACGTTCTGTGTATAGATTGAGGGGGTAGTAATGAAAGCAGTTGTTGTGAGCACTCCAGGTGGACCAGAGGTATTAGAAGTTGTCGAACGACCAAAACCAGTCCTGAAGGCAGGTTGGAACCTGGTTAAAATACAAGGATTCGGTATCAATCACAGTGAAATTTTTACCCGTAAGGGAGAGTCACCATCTGTGAAATTTCCTCGTGTGTTAGGGATTGAGTGTGTCGGTCTTGTGGAAGAAACGACACGACCAGATTTGAAGATTGGCCAGCAAATCATTTCCATTATGGGGGAGATGGAGCGAGCCTTTGATGGAGGCTATGCAGAGTATACCCTGCTCCCAAATGAGCAAATTTATCCAATCAAGACAGAACTTGATTTGGAAAGTTTGATCGCCCTTCCGGAAACCTATTACACGGCTTTTGGCTCTTTTCTTAACCTTAAGATTGAGGAGAACGATAGCGTGTTAGTTCGCGGGGCAACCAGTGGTGTAGGAATTGCCTTTGCTAAACTGCTGAAAGGGAAATTTCCTGAGATTCATCTGGCAGGAACTAGCCGAAATTTAGCTAAGGAAGAACGACTGAAAGCGGTCGGATTTGATCAGGTGATTTTGGAGAAGGATGGTGTCTTGCACACGAAAGAGCAGTTCGATAAGGTTTTGGATCTTGTTGGTCCAAGCGCTATTCTCGATACTTTTGCGCGGACAGCAGAAGGTGGGATTATCTGTTCTTGTGGGCTACTGGGTGGTCAGTGGACTGTTCCAGACTTTGATCCGATCGAGATGCTCTCTCGCAATCTCTACTTGACGACCTTTGCTTCTGGCAATGTGTTTCATGACAAGCTCCAGGCTTTGGTAGATTTTGTCGAGCAGTATCGTGTGGATGTACAGCCTGAAAAAGTTTATCAGATTGACCAAATTCAGGAAGCGCATGCTTATCTAGAAGGAAGCCATTCTTTTGGTAAAGTGATCTTAAAAAATGAGGAAGATTAAATGATTGAATACAAACATGTAGCCTTGCGCTACACGGAAAAGGACATTTTAAAAGATGTCAATCTCCGTATTGAAAATGGAGAATTTATGGTTCTTGTGGGACCTTCAGGATCTGGTAAGACCACCATGATTAAGATGATTAACCGTCTTTTGGAGCCGACAGATGGCAATATCTATATGGATGGGAAACGCATCAAGGACTATGATGAACGGGAGTTACGTCTCAACACCGGCTATGTCCTTCAAGCCATTGCCCTATTTCCTAACCTGACAGTTGCGGAAAATATTGCTCTCATTCCTGAGATGAAGGGTTGGAGCAAGGAGAAAATTGCTTCTAAAACAGAAGAACTCTTGGATAAGGTTGGCCTGCCTGCTGCAGAGTATGCAAATCGCATGCCTAGTGAATTATCGGGTGGAGAGCAACAGCGGATTGGCATTGTGCGCGCTATCATTGGGGAACCAAAGATTCTATTGATGGACGAACCTTTTTCAGCTTTGGATGCCATCTCTCGCAAGCAGTTGCAAGAATTGACCAAGGCCTTACATAAAGAATTCGGCATGACGACCATCTTCGTAACACACGATACGGATGAGGCCTTAAAATTAGGGGATCGAATTGCTGTTTTGCAGGATGGAGAAATTCGTCAGGTGGCAGAACCTGAAACAATTTTAGAAGCGCCTGCGACAGACTTTGTAGCAAACTTGTTTGGAGGTAGCCTTCATGTCTAATTTGATTTCAACTTTTCAAGAGCGTTTTGGGGACTGGTTAACGGCCCTCGGACAGCACTTACAATTGTCTCTTTTGACCTTAATTATTGCCATTTTCCTCTCAATTCCTTTGGCCATTTATCTTAGCACGCGCGAACGTGCGAGTAACTGGGTCTTGCAACTCGCTGGTGTCTTTCAAACCATCCCTTCCATGGCCCTTCTCGGACTCTTTATCCCTATTATGGGAATTGGAACGCTTCCTGCTTTAACAGCTCTAGTCATTTATGCGATATTCCCAATTTTGCAAAATACTATTACAGGATTGCGTGGGATTGACCCTAGTTTGGAAGAAGCTGGGATTGCCTTTGGGATGACCAAGTGGGAGCGCCTTAAGAAGTTCGAGATTCCACTGGCTATGCCTGTGGTGATGTCAGGGGTAAGGACTTCTGCGGTAATGATTATAGGGACTGCGACCTTGGCAGCCTTGATTGGGGCTGGAGGACTTGGTTCCTTTATCCTTCTAGGTATTGATCGAAGAAATTATAGCTTGATTCTGATTGGGGCCATTTCTTCAGCGCTTCTTGCTATTTTATTCAATATTGTTCTAAAATGGATGGAAAAGGCCAAGTTACGCACGATTTTTGCAGCTTTCGCTATCATGGTGCTTGGTTTGGGAGCAAGTTACGCACAAAGCATGATGCCTCAGAAAGAGAAAGAAAATCTAGTCATAGCTGGTAAATTGGGACCTGAGCCAGAGATTCTCATGAATATGTACAAGCTTCTCATTGAGGAAAATAGTGACATGACGGTGACGGTTAAGCCTAACTTTGGGAAGACAGATTTCCTTTATCAAGCGCTTAAAAAGGGTGATATTGATATCTATCCAGAATTTACAGGGACCATTACAAGCTCTCTCTTGCAGCCAGCTCCTAAAGTCAGCAACGACTCCAAAGAAGTTTTCGAGGTTGCGAGTGATGGTATAAAGAAACAAGATAGTCTAGCTTTGCTCAAACCCATGGCTTATCAAAACACCTATGCAATTGCTGTTCCGAAAAGTATTGCGAAAGAGTATCATCTGAAGACGATTTCTGATCTCAAGAAAGTTCAGGACAAGCTCAAAGCTGGTTTCACGTTGGAATTTAACGACCGTGAGGACGGAAACAAAGGACTTCAATCAGTTTATGGACTAAATCTTAATGTAGCTACCATGGAGCCGGCACTTCGCTATGAGGCAATCCAACAAGGCAACATCCAAATAACAGATGCCTATTCAACAGACCCAGAAATTGCTCAATATGATTTAGTTGTTCTAGAGGATGACCAACACCTCTTCCCACCTTACCAAGGAGCACCCCTCATGAAAGAAGCTCTTCTTAAGAAACATCCAGAATTGGAAGGTATTCTTAATAAGTTATCTGGTAAAATCACAGAGAGCCAAATGAGCCAAATGAACTACCAAGTGGGAGTAGAAGGAAAACCTGCTACTCAAGTAGCGCGTGACTTTTTGGTCAAACAGGGATTATTGAAGAAATGATCAAGCAAGAAAAAATACAAGAAACTCTTCTGCGACTCTGTGAGCACTATGGAGAACAAAATTGGTGGCAATCGGATAATAAGATTGAAGACTTGGTATCGACCATTCTGATCCAGCGAACAACAGAGAAGAATGCTAAGTTGGCTTTAGCTGGTCTTATGGATGTCATGACAGTAGAGGAAATCCTGGCTTTACCGCTAGAAGAGTTACAGGAACGTATTCGACCTGCTGGATTTTTTAAGCAAAAATCTCAAACGATTAGGGGACTTTTGATCTGGTTAAGAGAAGTTGGTGGTTTTGAGGTTCTGTCCAAGATTGGAACAGAAGAGTTACGGAAGCAACTTTTGGAGTTAAAAGGGATTGGACCAGAGACTGCAGATGCACTTTTACTTTATCTTTTTGATCGTCCAGTATTTATTTCTGATGAATATGCGAGAAGACTCTTTCGACGCTTAGGATTTGGAAACTTTGATACTTATAATGACATGCACGCTGTTTACGGTAACGTCTTGGAAGGGCTCACTCTTAAACAATGCCAAGAGATTCATGCTGTCATTGATGAACATGGGAAAGCTTTTAGCAAAAGTAAAGGCCAGTTAGATGAAAGTTGGTTACGATAAAAAAGAGCCTGGGACAGTCGTTCCCTGACGCCACAAAAGCAACGGATTTTGTACTGATTCCAAACGTCAGAAAATTTATTTTTAAGCAAAGGATTTAGTTCTGTATTGCACAGGACTAAGTCCTTTTAGTTTTATCTTAATACGTTTGTTGTTGTAATAATTAATATAGTCTACAATAGCTTGTTCCAAATGCTCAATTGACTTAAACGTCTTCTCATAACCATAAAACATCTCAGACTTCAGAATGCCAAAGAAGGATTCCATCATGCCGTTGTCTGGGCTATTGTATTTACATGACATAGATGACTGGAGTATAAGAGTCATCCAAAAGTATGTGCCTCCTTGTTAAATATCAAAAGATTGGTGAAATGAATAGCGAATATCCCTTTTTATTTTACTTAAAATCAGATTTTTGGATGGAAATACCAGATGATAAAGTAAATCATTTAAAAAATAAAAAAGACAAACGCCCAAAATGACGTTTGTCTAGAATAAGGAAGTTATCCTTGTACTTTAGCTCTACTTATTAGCTTAGATCGTATGTTACTCAACAGATTTTAGGGCTTCGAGCATATTGACTCTCTTAAGGTGTTGGTTCACAAAGATACCGAGACCTGTCAGAATGATAATGACAACAAGTGTTGGAATGGCATAGATGAGCCAGCTCAGACCTGGATTGAACATAATATTTTCAGGAGGGATAACCTCTACCATGTATTGATGCAATCCCCAACCAAGTCCGAATCCAACCAAGATACCAATGATAGAGAGATAAATGGTTTCTCGATAGATGTAGAGTGTCACTTCTCTATTAAAGAAGCCTAGAACCTTAATGGTTGATAACTCACGGATACGTTCTGCCACATTGATATTTGTCAAATTAAAGAGAACAACTAAAGCAAGAAGAACAGAAATCCCAATCAATACTGCCATAACACGGCTAAGGGAGTTGACGATGGTCTTGATTTGTGCCTTTAGAGTAGTATTTTGAACAACCCCTTTGACACCATCAAGCTCCATAAATTGACTGGCTGTTTGCTCAACGTTTTTGTCTGAGTGATTCTTCAGTGTCAGAATAGTAGCATTTTGGCTCGCCTCTTTACCAAAAGCATTTCTGTAAGTAGTTTCATTCATAAAGATGAAGTGACCCATATACATTTCAGAAATACCAGCAACTTTGAGTTTGATATCCTTGTCTTGACTATTTTGAACGGTTAACTCATCCCCTACAGAAACGCCAGCTAAGTCTGCCAATTTCTCAGAAATAATAATCCCTTTGTCGGTCAAATCGAGTTTTTGACCAGTTTCACGATTATTGAGCTTGATGTAATGTTGTAGAGTTTCTTGATCCTTGTCTTTGACCACAAGGGTTGTGATATCTTGACGATCGTTATTATTTCCTGCCACTTTTGAAAGCATTTCGTAATGAATAGAAAGATGGTCCTTGACCTTGCTATCGTTAATTAATTTTTGGATGTTTTCCTTTTCCTGCCCATCCAGATGATCCTTGTTTGCGACAATCATATCATAGCGAATGATGTTAGGGAATTGGCGTGTGTTAAGGTCTCCAATAGAAGAACGAATACCGAGTCCAGCAAAGAGAAGTGTGATGGAACCGCAGACACCAAAAATAGTCATGAACATCCGTTGCTTGTATCGGAAAATATTACGGGCAGTGACTTTTTGTGTAAAGTTCATCCGGTTCCAAAGTGGGGTGATGCGCTCCAAAAGAATCTTAGAACCAGATGTTGGAGGTTTTGGAAGAAGAAGTTGGGCTGGCTTTTCTCCTAATTCGCGCTTGGCTACCATGAAAGCGGGAAGAACTGTGGACAAAAGACCAAGCACAATAGCTAGAAGAGTCTTAAATGGATAAAAGTGTAACTCAATTGGTGCGAGGAGGATTCGCTCTTTATAACTATTGTATATGATAGTTGGAAGGAGAATATGTCCAGCAGCAACCCCAATAGCAGTACCAATCATGCTCGTCACGAATCCATAAATAATAAATTTACGGATGATGTCCTTGTTTTGGTAACCGAGAGCTTTGAATGTCCCTGCCTTAATCCGTTCTTCTTCGACGAAGCGTCCCATTGTAACAAAGGTAACCAAGGCAGCAATAAAGTAGAGGATAACAGGGAAGATATTACTGAGGTTCTGAAAAACAGAAGCGTTGGTCTCATATGAAACGTACCCTTCTGACCAAGGAGCTTCACGACGTGTGTAGACATCGTAGCTTGGTTCAGCAATGCTATCGATTTTTTCTTGAGCTTCCTTTATCTGCTCCTTCTTTTTATCGATTTCATCTTGTGCTTGTGTCAATTGTTCTTGGACAAGAGGATTCTTATCTTGACCGCTGGCTTTCGCTTGTTCTAGTTTCTTGTTAAGTTCAGTCTCTGCCGTTTGAAGTTGACTTGTTTGTTGGTCAATCTTAGCCTGTGGATCAGCTTTTAATTCTTTCAAACGGTTAGCAGGTTGATTTTTTACTAATTTTTCGAGATCATTTTCGTGTTTGGAAACCTTGTCAGTGTAATCCTGGGTATAGGGGTTAGCACTATGGACGTCTTTGTAAGCTAAGCGTGCAATCATGTAGACGTCGGAATCAAAACTAGATTCAGGAACTACCGCATAACCTTTGAGTTCCCCACTACCAGCTGTCGATGAACCGAGGTCAACACTTGATAAGATTTCAGATGACTGAACAAAGCCAGTGATGGTAAAGGTGTGTTCTTTTAAGACATCCTTACCATTGTCACCCTCTTTTTCAGAAAACGAGATCTTGTCACCTATCTTATATTTGTCTTGATAGACTGAAGAAAGAGCAATTTCACCTTGCTTACTTGGAAGTTTTCCTTTTACAACCTCATAAGTTGAGATATCTTTTGGTTTTGAAAATAGTCGAAAGGCATCAGTGGAGTCTTTCAGAACGACATCTTTAAAGTAACCGTACTCAATGTTTGCCTCTGAAGAGACTTGATTTAGGAGGTCTTGATCCGACTGGTTAAGTCCATAGCTACCAGTAACTGTGAGGTCAGCAGTTTGGTGTTTAGTGAAATAGCTTGTTCCCGTGTGTTGCATATCAGGTGTCGTCACCTTTAGACCCACAAGAGCGAAAGAACCCAAGGCCATGAGTGAAGCAATAGAAACCACCCGTCCTTTAGAACTAGAGAAAGACTTTCTGACATCTTTCCAATAAGTTTTACGATTCATGAGACATCCTTTCTAGTACTCGAGGCTATCAATATCTTGTGGAGTTGCATTGAGTTCAATACTTTGAACACGCGCATCATGCATACGAATCACACGATCTGCAATCGGTGCAAGCGCCCCATTGTGAGTAACAATGATAACGGTAGCTCCTTCATTGCGAGCCTTATCTTGGAGAATCTTCAAGACCTGTTTTCCAGTATTGTAATCCAGGGCTCCTGTAGGTTCGTCACAGAGGAGAATTTTAGGATTTTTTGCGACGGCGCGAGCAATAGCTACTCGTTGTTGTTCACCACCAGACAATTGTGCAGGGAAGTTGTTGATGCGTTTCCCAAGACCAACATCAATCAAAGTTTGTTCCGCATCTTTAGCATCCGCAACAATTTCAGAAGCCAACTCTACATTTTCTTTGGCCGTTAAGTTTGAGACCAAGTTATAGAATTGAAAGACGAATCCGACATCGTTTCTGCGATAAGCTGTTAATTGTTTCGCATTATAATTGGAGATGTCTTTCCCATCGATAATGACTTTTCCTTCATCGTTGGTATCCATACCACCAAGAATATTGAGAACAGTTGATTTTCCTGCGCCTGAAGAACCGAGTATAATCACTAACTCCCCTTTTTCAATCTCGAATGTGATATCATTGTTTGCGATGATTTCCACATCACCTGTTTTATAACGTTTGTAACTATGTTTCATTTCAATATAAGCCATGTGTATTTGTCTCCTTTAAAAATTATCAGCTGCTAAAACGACAACCTGTTGAATAATTACGAAGGTTATTTTATGATTTTTTTTATACGATTGCTACAACAAAAAACAACAATGTGTTGAAATAAGGATACGAAAATGGTATTAATAAATGAAAATCCTTGATGATGGTTGACAATTACAAAAATCAAGATATACTTTAATCAACAATATGTAGAAACAAGGGGTTTGTATGCAGCAGAGACAAACGACAACTAAGTCAGATATTAAAGAAGCCTTCATTCAGCTTTTAGCGACAAGAAACTTAGAGGATATTACGATTAGTCAGTTAACCAAAAAAGCGGGTGTTAACCGCTCGACATTTTATCTGCACTACCTAGATAAACAGGATTTTTTAGAGCAATTAAAAGAAGAAACCATAACGACGGTTCGTATGATTTTAAGGAAAGAAACCTTTTATCCCAAAGAAGCCTTAGAAGCCATCTTGTCTCATTTTCAAGAGAACAGTGCTTTTTTTGTTGAAATTGCAAAAAATCCAAGCTTTCGTTTTGCAGATAACATTCGTTCTTTTATTTTGGGTATGATTGAGTCAACGCCACGTTCTCGACCAGTCATTGTGGCAGCTTATCAAATGCCAGAGCGCTATGCTATTACCATGTATGTTTCTGGTTTGACAGGCCTTATCGTCGACTGGATTATCAATGGGACTCAAGAAAGCCCCCAACAATTGACCAAAATTATACTGGATTCTCCAGGAATGGAGTGGTTTAAGGGATAAGGTGGAGATGGACAAGAAATAATTTAATTTGACTTTTTACTAAATTTTCTACATTCACTTGTAGTTTTAAAACAAGGTTAACAATTTAAGGAGCTGAACGTTTCAATGAATCAATATACCATCCCACAATTTATCGTCGATGCTTTTACAGATACTGTTTTTAAAGGGAACCCGGCGGCTGTTTGTCTTCTTGATAAATGGTTGTCAGATGATACTTTACAGAATATTGCTAAAGAAAATAATCTTTCTGAGACAGCTTTTACGGTTAAAAATGATGATTACTACGAATTACGTTGGTTTACTCCAGGTGGGGAAATCGATTTGTGCGGCCATGCAACCTTGGCAACGGCTTTTGTTCTTTTTAGATTTTTTGAAAAGAATGCTGAAAGTCTAACTTTTGCTACACAGAGTGGGGAACTTTTAGTTACCCAAAAAGATGAGTACTATGAGATGAATTTTCCAGCATACTCCATGCACCAAGTTGCAGTCACAAGTGAGATGGAAGAAGCAATCGGGGTCCGTCCACTTGAAGCATGGCTTGGAAGAGATCTAGTTTGTATCTTGCCACATGAAAATGATGTCATCAATGCAAGTCCAGATTTTGATAAAGTAAAAGCTTTAGATGGGCTCCTCCTGAATATCACTGTAAAAGGAAGCGAGTATGATACTGTGACTCGAAGTTTTGCCCCAAAATTATCAGTCAAGGAAGATCCAGTCTGTGGCTCAGGACACTGTCATGTCATTCCTTTGTGGGCTAATAAGTTGGCACAAGCAGAATTTAGGGCTTACCAAGCCTCTGAAAGGAGTGGCATCCTCCTTTGTCGTATAGAGGGTGATAGGATTTACCTTGCAGGAAAGGCTGCCCTATATAGTCGTGGAGAAATTTATGTCATGGACTAAATTTCTGTCGATTACGAAAACGTAGAAGTATTAGTGACAGTAATGAAAACAAAATCCCAGTCGAAAGATGTCTAGCTCAGCTAGGCATTTTAAATTTCACAACATTTTTTAAAGAATTTTCAGAAAAGACTTGACAATTTTGAAAATAAGGGTATGATAAGATTATGAACTTTTAAAAATAGTAATTTTACTATATTAACTCATGTCGACTACGGATGGTATGGTAAAGTGACTATATGGTTCTAATAACTATTCTATAGAGCGTTGCGTCCGAAAGTCATTCCTGACACGGCTCTTTAAAAACAAAAGGAGAAGATTATGAAAACAGAACCGATTCATCGTACCAGTATGTGGAAATTTAAGTTAAGTGCTGCCACCATGACTTTGATTCCCGCTGCCGTGGGGATTAACTATGTTGCCAAAGCCTTGGCGGAGGGGTTAAAGTTGCCCGTTTGGCTGGGGTCTTTGGGAACCTTTCTTGCCAGCATGTTGGCTGGGCCGGTTGCCGGTGCCATCAGTGGTTTCATCAACAACGTGATCTATGGGCTGACCTTATCGCCAATTTCAACCGTGTATGCGATTACCAGCATCGGAATTGGGATTGCTGTCGGAGTTTTGCACGCCAATGGGTGGTTCTCGTCAGCGCGACGAGTATTTGTTTCTGCTATTATTATTGCCTTCGTTTCAGCTGTCATTTCAACGCCACTCAACGTCATCTTTTGGGGTGGTCAGACCGGTATCGCTTGGGGTGACTCATTGTTTGCGGTAATGGTCGCCAATCATGCACCAGTGTGGCTGGCCTCATTTACCGATGAGTTTGTCTTGGATATTTTGGATAAAGTCTGCGTGGCCTACCTCGCATTCTTCATCTATCGTCAGCTGCCGAAGCGGATGGTGCACTTCTTTAGCGGTGATAAATGATGACTGATCAAACATTGATTTCTGGAGCGCCACGGGTCAAGCTCAAGTGGTACCAGGTGATCGATCCGATTACTAAGCTCTTGTTCATCTTGGACATGACGTTGTTGAGCTTTACCAGTATGAATTTATTGCTTCAGGCCGGATTAATTCTTGTCGCAACACTGCTATTGTTATTTTCCAAATTGAGTTCTACCATCTTTAAGGCGCTGGGATTCAGCCTGTTTCTGATTTGCACCATGCTGATCATCCAAGGGTTATTTTACAGTCGGAATCAAACTGTGCTGTTTTCTGTGCTTGGGGTGTCGTTCTACAAAGAAGGCCTGATTTACGCCACCACTCTGGGTTGTCGAGTATTGGTGATTATTTTGACCAGTGGCTTTTTTATGGTGACCACGAGTATTTCAGAAAACGCGGCCTATTTGGAAATGTCCGGATTGTCTTATAAAACCGTCTACGTTCTGATGTCGGTGTGTTATATTTTACCGGAAATGATGCGAAATATGCGGAAAATCCAGCAGGCTCAAAAAGTTCGCGGAACCAATCCGCAAAAAACGTTGATTCAGAAATTAAGGTCAGTCCTTCCGGTTCTAATTCCATTGGTGATTAAGACCTTGGATCAATCGATGACGCGGTCGATTTCTCTCCAACTGAGAGGTTTTGATAATCTCAACCGGACTGTCAGAACCTCCCAGCGCGTGTATCGCCTGTCGCGGACGTTGCACATTGGTCTGACTGGATTGGCAATTTTATTGATTGGGTGGAAGATATGGACGAAGATAAACGGATTGTAATTGAAAATTTGACTACCCGTTATCCGGGTACTGAGCAACCACAACTGCGTCAGATTAACGCGGAGGTTCATACCGGCCAGGTGGTTGGGATTATCGGGAATAGCCACTCCGGCAAATCGACTTTGTGCCATGTGCTAGCAGGGGTCATTCCCAAAATTATGTCTGCTGAGATTGAGGGCGACTGGCACATGTTTGGCCAGCGAGTGTCCGACAATTGGCCCGTTTATAATGCCATGAATGGAGTTGTACTGCAAAATCCAGCTGGCCAACTAAGCGGGTTGGCAGACACGGTTGCCGATGAAATCGCCTTTGACTTGATTAATCAGGGAATGGCTGAAGGACTGATTCAAAAACGGGTTGAAGAAGTTGCCACGCAAATGGGGCTGATTGAACAGCTGAATTTGCGTCCCGAGAGCCTTTCCGGTGGTCAGAGCCAGCGGTTGGCAATTGCCACGGCGATTGCGGCTAACCCGGCTGTTTTGATTATGGATGATCCGACCAGTCAGATGGATCCCCTTGGCCGCCGACAATTTTTCCAATGGCTGGCCCAAGTCAAAGAGACGACTGTCTTCATTGTCACCAGTGAAATTGACGATTTGTGCGAAGTCGCCGACGTTGTGTGGGTGCTGCACGAGGGTCAAATGGTAGCCCAGGGCAGGCCGGGTGAGGTGTTTAATCATTTGGCAGCTGACTGGCAGATTCCAGCCCCGACAATCCAGCAACTTGCTCAAAAGATGGATTGGCACTTGGCTGATGGCCGGTATCCGGTGAATTACGCTGATCTGAAGGAGGTTCGTTATGTCCACAATTGAACTGAACAACCTGACGTTCACTTATCCGGAACGGTCCTTTAGCTTGGATGTTGAAGACAAACACTTCGCCAATCCGATGGTGGCGATTGTCGGCCAAAATGGTGCCGGCAAATCAACGCTCTTCAAATTGTTGACGGGCTTGCTGACACCACAAACCGGTGTGATTAAGATCGATGGAGAAAATTTTAATGATCTTAAACCAGTCGAAAAGTTACTGAAGGTTGGGATTACTTTTCAGAATCCTGACGATCAGCTTTTCAACCCGACCGTTCAACGAGAGGTGGAGTGGAGTGTCGCGCAGGTCATGGATGACCACGACACGATTACGAGGCGGGCTTTAGCGGCTCTAAAAAGAGTTGGCTTGGATGATAAAACAGCTGAAAGTCCATATGACCTGTCATTGTCGGAACGCAAGCTGTTGAGCGTTGCCACAGTTTTGGCAGTGGATCCGGCGATTTATTTATTTGATGAGCCGATGATGTCGCTTGATTGGGAAAGCCGGCGCAAGTTGACCGCAATTTTCCATGAGTTGGCTGATTCGGGCCACCAAGTTGTGACCATCACCCATGACATGGATTGGGTCGCCGCCGAGTTTGAGTCGGTGTATGTTATGGAACACGGGAAGTTTGGCTTCGCCGGCAGTCCACGGGAATTGTTCAGCGATCACGAACTTGTCCAGCGAGTGGGATTACTACCACCGCGGATTATGGACATAGCGGAGTCGATGGGTGATTCACAGACATATTTATCGGTTGATGATTATTGCCAGAAAAATCGAAATGTATAGAAAAAGTCACCTCTGCGGGTTTTCCAGGTTGAAGGATTAACTTCAGCTTCTGGCAAGAACTCACGGTTCTTTTCTATCATTTGTCAAGTCTATCAAGGCTTTAAGTAAAAAAAAGAGATAAGACAGTATCTATTCTGAGGTTACTGTCTTATTTTTAACACTTTTTGATCTATCAAGCCCAGTTCAAAAAAGAAAAACAAGAATTTGTTGCCCGTAAGTTGGATACCGTGGGATGGACCAAGTACCTCTCAATTAGTGTGCTTTGGTGGTTAACCTTTGGTTTCATTTACCAATCTGTTGGCGCCAATCGTCCGTTCCGTGATTCTATTACTGATGCGACAAACGGTGTTGGTCAGCTCTTGATGACAGCTGTATATCGTGAGCAATGGATTTTCTGGGCAGCCACTAATATTTTCTCTATCTACCTCTGGTGGGGAGAAAGCCTTCAAATTCAAGGGAAATACTTCATTTATCTTATCAACAGTCTAGTTGGTTGGTACCAATGGAGCAAGGCGGCAAAGAAAGCTTAATACTTATGTTTATCAATTAATAAGAGGATCCAGTAGGGTCCTTTTTGTGTGTTTTTACAGTGAAGCAAAAGTCTGCTTTTCTTTTTATTTGTGCTATACTTGTTCTTGTGTTGGATACAAGTTATCTAAAGGAGTTTATATGGATACAAAATTTTCAGTTGCTCTACATATCCTAACCATGATTAGCGAGAGTAAGGAAACGCTAAGTTCACAAGCTCTGGCTGAGAGCGTTGGGACCAACGCTAGTTATATTCGTAAGGTGATTGCCTTATTGAAAAATGCTGGCTTAATTACTTCCCAGCAAGGAAAAACGGGCTACCAACTTAGTAAATTGCCAAAGGACATCACCTTACTTAACATTTATTTTGCCACACAAGAAGTCAGCCACATCAGCTTATTTCCTGTTCACCAAAATAGCAATCCTGATTGTCCCGTTGGAAAACATATCCAAGGAGCAGTTTCGCCACTATTTGCTAGTGCTGAAGCTCAACTTGAGAAGGAACTAGCCCAGCAAACCTTAGAAAATGTCATTGATAATCTATATCAACAAGCCAAACAAAAACGAAACTGATTTGCATGCAGATCAGTTTTAAAAAGACTATACTTGTATCTATATCAGATACAACTAAAATAGAAAAGAGAAGACAATGAAAGCCGCACAACATACATCATACAACAAAAAGAATATCACACTGAACATCACAGAAATCGCTACACCAAGTATCACAGACAAAGAAGTTTTGGTCAAAGTCACCGCAGCTGGTGTTAATCCTCTGGATAACATGGTTTCCCGAGGAGAAGTCAAGATGATCGTCCCTTACAAACTCCCACAAACTGCGGGAAATGAAGTCGTTGGTATCGTTGAAGAGACCGGTAAACAAGTCAAAAATCTCAAAGTCGGAGACCGTGTATTTGGACGTCTCCCACTCGAGCAAATCGGTGCTTTTGCCGAGTATGTAGCCGTAGACAGTGCAGCCTTAGCTAAAGTTCCAGACTACTTGACAGACGAGGAAGCGGCTGCTGTCCCTTTGACTGCCTTGACCATTATGCAAGCCCTAGAACTCATGGGCGCTCAAGCTGGAAAAACCATCTTTATCTCTGGTGGTACAGGCGGTGTCGGCGGTATGGCCATTCCGATTGCTAAAGCTAAAGGTTTGAAGGTCATTACCAATGGGGCTGGAGATAGCGCTGAGCGTGTATTGAAGCTAGGAGCAGACCGCTTTATCGATTACAAAACAGAGGATTATACAAAAACTGTTAGCCAGGTTGATTATGTCCTTGATACTCTTGGGGGCGCTGAGACTGAAAAACAAATGTCTATCATGAAAAAAGGTGGTCAGCTTGTGTCACTTCGTGCTATGCCAAATAGTGCCTTTGCCAAACGCATGAATTTGCCAAAATGGAAACAGATGATTCTTGGAATAGCCGGTCGCAAATTTGATAAGATGGCTGACAAATACGGCGTTCACTACCATTTTATCTTTGTAGAAAGCAATGGCGCTCAATTACAAGAGGTAGCTGACCTCTTTAGCAAATTGGAAATCAAGCCATCTATCGATACAGTCTATCCATTTGAAGAAGTGAATAGCGCCTTAGACAAGGTCGCTAATGGGCGCTCACGTGGAAAAACAGTCCTCAGCTTTAAGAAATAAAAAGGAAAAGACAATGTCATATCTTACAACTAAAAATCAATACATCACTGTCGACGGGAACAAAATCGCCTATCGCGAACTCAGCAAAGGCAAATCAAAACTACCTCTTCTGATGCTGGTCCATTTGGCAGCAACCCTCGACAACTGGGATCCAAAACTCTTGGACTTGATTGCTGAAAAACACTATGTGATTGTGGTCGACCTTCCTGGTGTCGGAGCCAGTCAAGGCAAAGTGGCGCCAACCATTCCTGGAATGGCTGAGCAGACAATTGACTTTGTAAAAGCCCTTGGTTACGATAAGATCAATCTCCTTGGCCTTTCTATGGGGGGTATGATTGCCCAAGAAATCATCCGAATCAAGCCTGATTTGGTCAACCGTCTCATCTTGGCGGGAACAGGACCTCGAGGTGGAAAAGAGGTCGATAAGGTCACAGGGAAAACCTTTAACTATATGTTTAAAGCTGGACTCGAGCGCATCGATCCTAAACGCTATATCTTCTATAACCATGATGAACAAGGAAAAATCGAAGCCTTGAAAGTTCTCGGACGAATGGGAATGCGAACCAAGGAATTTGCGGACAAAGACATGAGTGTGCCTGGTTTCTTGACGCAACTCAAAGCTATTAAACGTTGGGGGAAAGATTCTCAAGACGATCTAACATTTATCACTCAACCAACCTTAATCGTCAACGGCGACAAGGATATGCAGGTTCCAACGGAAAATTCTTATGACATGCATGAGAAAATAAAAGATAGTAAGCTGATCATTTATCCAAATGCTGGTCATGGTTCGATCTTCCAATATGCAGAGGAATTTTCAAAAGAACTCATTGTTTTCTTGGAGGACTAATATGGTCAAAACCATTCTAATAACAGGTGCTACGGATGGCATTGGAAAGCACTTGGCAAAGAAACTGACTAGTGAAGGTCATCAGGTTATTCTTCATGGACGAAATCCTCAAAAGCTGGAATTGGCTACTCAAGAGGTTCGGGCCGTTTCCTTGAGAGGCAGAGTTTCAAGCTACTTAGCAGATTTTTCAAAATTAGATGATGTCTATCGATTTGTAGAGGAAATCAAGCGAGACTTTCAAAGGATCGATGTCTTGTTTAACAATGCAGGACTGTATGCAGGGAAGGAGCGAAAAGCGAGTTCTGAAAACGTCGGACTAACCTTTATGCTGTCTGTTTTGGTTCCCTCTATTTTGACAACCGAGCTAAGCCCCTTATTAGAAAAAGCGACTGACGGCCGTGTCATTAATACTTCTTCCTATATGCATCATTTTGCCAATGTCAAGGATTTGGACTTTGGATTTGAGAACAACTATCATCCAGGATTAGCCTATAATAATTCCAAACTCTATACCATTTGGATGACACGCTATCTAGCAAGAGATTTCTTTTTAAAAGGTTCAAATATCACTATTAATGCCTACCATCCCGGCTTGATTTCAACCAACTTAGGGAATAATTCTAGTGATGAAAAGACGAAAAAGTCTCTCTTTGGACGCCTGATGAAATCTCTCTCAAAAGATCTAGATCAGGGAATCGAAACAGGTTATTATCTCACCTTATCAGAAGAAGTCAGGGGCTTGACTGGCTACTACTTTGATGAAAAGAAAGTCAAGTCTGTATCTGAAAAAGGCTACACAATTGAAAAAGCACGGAAATTAATGGATTACTGCCAAGAAAAGGTCAAAATGTTTAAAGAAAAGCAGGATTTTTAATTCCTTATTGATTTCGTAAATACAAAAAACTCAAGTTTTATCAATGAAAACTTGAGTTTTTCTTATATGAGGGCTAACAAAATGGTAAGAATCAGGGCGATGCCAATCCGAATGACATGGTGGGCTGGATTGAAGTTTTCTTTGTGCTTGCCATTCCAATAGGCTCCGTAGCAAATCAACCCACAACCAATCAGCCAAATGAATAAAGCAACAATCGGCAAAAGGAAGTAGAGGATGAGAGAGAAGGTCGCAAGGACACTTCCGATGAGGAGAAATGTATTTCCTAGAGTGTGATTCCCTTTTTTAACTTCAGTAAGAGAAGCCAATAAGTGAAGAAGAGCAAAAGCAAGGGATAAGAAGACTGTGATGATGCTAAAGATTAGATAAAGTGACATAGATGTTTCCTTTCTAAGATATGATTGTCTGAGTGCTATTTTTTATGACTGATTTTATTAAGAATCATAAATGATACTAGAAGATTTAAAACGATAACCAGTAAAGTCAAAAAAGAGTAACCATAGAGTTTGACTGAAATTTCAATTTTTAGAAATGCGATGGAGAACAAGCTCGTAAAAATGCCCGTTAACAAGCCAGGAACATATTTTCGAAGGACAATTGTCTGAATCAGATGTCCGAAAATATGGTAGATATAAGCAATTACAATGGTTGCGTAAATAGTATAGTTGCTAAACTGGTAGCTAAGAAAAAGTGATAGAAGCAGGATCAGAAACTGCTCCAAGACAATGGCATTGAAAGTAAAAGGAGTGTAATAAGATAGGATTCGATTGTTTGGATAATGGATTGATATTTTTTTGACAAAGGATGGCATCCAAACGATTTCTTCGAGTTCGTGAAGCATGAAGAGTGATGGAAATAGAAAGTAAAATTGCACGCTGGTCATTGAAAATACTCCCTTCTAGTTCGAGCCCACTTTCAGTATCTCCAAATAAAATTGGATCACTTCTTGTTCGGTGTAGGACTTGCCTTTTTTCAACCACCAGCTGAGGGTTTCGATGAAATGGCTGACGACTAGATGTTTGAGATAGGAGTGAGGGAGAGTTGGATGGGCCTTGATGAGTTCGGCGGCTACCATTGGGTAGACGTCATGCTCCAGTTCTTTTCGCAGTTGCCGGATGAAATAATCGTTTTTAGAGAGCAACAGGCTGGTCACATGGTCTTGATTTTTTTTGAAATGCTGAAAGATATGGGCTAGGTAGTCTTGTGGAGAGAGGTGTTCAGCACGCTCAAAGAGGTGGTGAAAGAGTTTTTGGCAGAGTTCATCCAGTAGTAACTCCTTACTCTCGTAATGGCTGTAAAAGGTTGAGCGCCCCACATCAGCAAGGTCAATGATTTCCTGAACGGTGATGGCCTCGTAGTCTTTTTGATTGAGTAATTGTAAAAAAGCATTATAGATGGCTTTTCGAGTCTTAGTAATACGACGATCCTGAGCGGTCATATGGACACTTTGAACAAACTGTTCAGTAACGTACACCCTAAACGGTTTGCTCCTATCCTTTCTGTTGATAGTAGTGGATAATAGATAATGAACAAGATGTTCATGAATCTATTATATCAGAGGATTTAGGATTATGAAGACAAAACATGCGGTCTGGCTGGCTTTTTTCTTGAATTTAGGCTATGCCATTGTTGAGTTTATTGCAGGAGGGATTTTTGGATCCAGCGCAGTCCTGGCTGATTCCGTCCATGATTTGGGAGATGCGATTGCTATTGGGATTTCTGCCTTTTTGGAGAGCATTTCAAATCGTGAAGAAGATAGCCACTATACCTTGGGCTACAAGCGCTTTAGCCTTTTGGGGGCCATGGTAACGGCAGTGATTCTCATGACAGGGTCCGTTTTAGTTATTTTGGAAAATATAACGAAACTCTTTCATCCACAACCTGTCAACGATGAGGGCATTCTCTGGCTTGGAATCATTGCAGTCAGCATTAATGTATTGGCAAGTCTTGTCATTCGCAAAGGGCAAACCAAGAATGAATCTATTCTTAGCCTGCATTTTCTGGAAGATACTCTGGGTTGGGTGGCTGTCATCCTAATGGCTATTGTCCTCCGATTTACCGACTGGTATATTCTGGATCCGCTCTTATCTCTTGCTATTTCCTTCTTTATTCTGTCAAAAGCCATTCCACGTTTTTGGAGTACGCTCAGGATTTTCCTAGATGCCGTGCCAGAAGGAGTAGATATCCAGCAGGTTAAGAGTGATTTGGAGCAGTTGGACTATGTGGCTAGTATCAATCAGCTTAATCTTTGGACCATGGATGGCCTGGAAAAAAACGCCATCGTCCATGTTTGTATAGAGCATGTCAACCACATGGAGAATTGTAAAGAAGCGATTCGTACCTTGCTCAAAGATTGTGGTTTTCAAAACGTTACCATTGAGGTTGATGAAGACCTAGCCACCCACCGAGCCCATAAACGTAATATTGAGGAGTTGGAAGTGGGTCAAAATCAAGGAAATGGTCATCATCATTAAGAAACGTTATTTAAACTCTTAGAGTTTGTCTCTAGGAGTTTTTTTGATACTAAGTTAACTAAAGTAAGCCTTTTCATGATAAAATAGAACTAACGTGGAACAAGGAGTAATTATGAGTAAAAGAGCTGTATTGATGATGACTTTTGGGTCCCCAGAAGAGATTACCTATGAAGGAGTAGCAGAATTTTTCACAAATATACGACGTGGAGTTCGTCCCGAACCACATGAAATTCAGACCTTATATGACCATTACCTACGAATCGGTGGAACGCCGCTCCAAAGGATAACAAAAAAAGAAGTTGACTTGGTTGCTTCCGCTCTTGGAGAACAAGTGTCGGTTTACTTTGCAAATAAATTTTCCCGACCTTTCATCATTGATGCGATTAAAGAGATGGAGAATGACGGAATTGAAGAGTGTTTGTGTTTGATTCTAGAGCCCCATTATTCATACTATTCAGTCATGGGCTATGAAAAATTTTTAGAAAGTGATCAAATTAAGTTCCAAATTATCAAGGACTGGTACCGCGAACCTTCTCTACTTCACTATTGGGCTGATGAAATCCGAAAGATTTTAGATCAGATTGGAGACGATAGCTATAAGGTGATTTTTTCAGCCCACAGTGTCCCAGTTTTGGCACTAGATTTTGGTGACCCCTATATCGACCAGATTTATGACAATAGCCGATTGATTGCGGAGAATTTAGGACTTAGGGAAGAGCAGTACACCAATACTTGGCAGAGTGAGAGTGATATAGGTATTCCTTGGATTAAGCCTGATGTTTTAGAATATCTGCGAGATGAGAGTGACCACCCTGACCACTATATTTTTGTTCCTATTGCTTTTATTAGTGAGCATATTGAGGTTCTTTTTGATAATGATGTGGAATGTAAGGAGCTTTGCCAAGAGCTAGGTGTAGCCTATCACAGACCTCCTATGCCAAATAGCGATACTCGTTTAATCAAGGCCCTTCTTTCAACAATTCAGTCTCATATAGATGGTGACTATAGTTACTATCAACCTCAGCTGGAGACCTTTGATGAGCTGGAAGCTCCTTCTAGCACAGGTCAGATTTTAGATGAGGAAAAGGATATTCAAATGCCCGATTTCGTCAAGAAATTGATTGCTAAAAAAGGTCGCGAAAATGTCAAAATGCCTTATCTGGTCAAGAAAATGCTAGAAAAAAAGTATGGGAAAAAATATGATTAGTTGCTATTGTTTGAAAGTAATTTGGAGGGCTTGATTTGAGCCAGAGCTTAATTAAAAGTGTATACTAACAGTAACTAAAGAAAAAGAGGTAAACATATGAAATCAGCAATTTATACAAAAGCTGGTCAGGTTGGTCTAGCAGAAATTGACCGCCCACAAATTGAGGCTCAGGATGATGCCATTATTCGCATTGTCCGTACCTGCGTTTGTGGTTCCGACCTTTGGAGTTACCGTAATCCAGAAATCGAAGAGGGACACAGAAATAGTGGTCATGAGGCTATTGGAATCGTCGAAGAAGTTGGAGAGGACGTTACTACTGTCAAAGCTGGTGACTTTGTTATTGCCCCTTTCACACACGGTTGTGGACAGTGTGATGCTTGTCGAGCTGGTTTTGATGGTTCTTGTGACAATCACCCAGGTAACAACTGGTCTGGTGGCGTACAGGCTGAGTATATCCGTTTCCACTTTGCTAATTGGGCTCTTGTCAAAATTCCTGGTCAACCTTCAGATTATAGCGAAGGCATGCTTAAGTCACTTTTGACTCTTGCTGATGTCATGCCGACGGGTTATCATGCGGCGCGTGTAGCTAATGTGCAAAAAGGTGACAAGGTAGTCGTTATCGGGGATGGGGCTGTTGGCCAATGTGCTGTCATTGCAGCTAAGATGCGTGGAGCATCGCAAATTGTCCTTATGAGTCGCCACGAAGACCGTCAAAAGATGGCCTTGGAGTCAGGTGCGACAGCTGTTGTCGCTGAGCGTGGTGAAGAAGGCATTGCCAAGGTCCGTGAAATCCTTGGAGGAGGAGCGGATGCTGCTCTTGAATGTGTGGGTACTGAAGCAGCAGTTGATCAAGCTCTTGGTGTTCTTCACAATGGAGGCCGTATGGGATTTGTCGGCGTTCCTCATTACAATAACCGTGCCCTTGGTTCAACCTTTGCCCAAAATATCTCAGTAGCGGGTGGAGCAGCCTCAGTTACTACTTATGATAAACAAGTTTTATTAAAAGCAGTTCTTGACGGTGATATCAATCCGGGTCGTGTCTTTACCTCAAGCTATAAACTGGAAGATATCAACCAAGCTTATAAGGCTATGGATGAACGTAAGACTATTAAGGCTATGATTGTGATAGAGTAACGAAAAGTCTAGTAGAATTGTTTCTACTAGACTTTTAACTTGGTGTACATAAAATTTTTTAAAATCCCCAATTTGTAAAATTAAGCTAGACAGAAAAAGCCATCTATGTTAGGCTCAGATAAACACCACATTTGTCTGAAAGTAACTAACATAAATGACCTATACTCATCTTACCACAAACGAGCTCGTAATGATAGAGGCTTACTATCAAGAAAACACAAAAGTTTCAGATATTGTGACCTCACTTGGCAGATCAAAACAGACAATCTACAATGTCATCAACTATCTGAAAGAGGGGCACTCTGCATATGATTACTATAACCGTTATAAAGTCAATAAGAAACGTTTTGGTCGGAATAAAACAAGACTTACGCAATCAGAAAAAGATTTTATCCAAACTCATTTAGAACAAAATTGGAGCCTTGATGTCATTAAAGGAACTTATTCAGATATGGTTACTTGTTCTATAAGAATTCTCTATTGACTAGCAGACCGTGGTATTTTAAAGAAAGAGGATTTCCCTTGGAAAGGCAAAAGAAAACCAAATAGTCATAGCGAAAAACGAGGAAAACAAGTGTTTCGTAGCGATTTGCGTGAGAGAGCAGACAGTTATCCCGATTTTAAGACGGAAATCGGTCATCAAGAAGGAGATACAATTGTGGGAGAAAAGAAAAAAGTGCAGTCATTACCTTAGTAGAACGCTGCTCAAAAGCCATCATCACACTGAAAACCAATGGACGAAAAGCAACTGATATTGAGGCTTCCATTAATCAATGGTTGTCTCAAGTCCCCCAGCCATCCCTTTAAGTCGATCACTTTTGATTGCGGAAAAGAATTTTATAATTGGAAATCTATTTCGAATGCACATGACATTGATATTTTCTTTGCGGATCCAGGATGTCCTGAGCAACGAGGTCTTATTGAACATTCTAATGGCTTATTAAGACGAAATAGACTACCTAAACAAATGGATTTTACGAATATTTCTCAAAATTATTTATCAGCTACAGCTGATAAAAGAAATAGAATTCCTAGGAAGTCTTTGAATTATCAAACACCATACCAAGTTTTTCTGAGTTAAAGGAGTGAAAAAGCCCAATCATAACCACCCGTCTAACGGGTGGTTTGATCAAGGGCTATAAGCCCATACTACCAGCCAGCGCCTAAAGACGCTGGCTTTCACTTTGTTCAAGCCTTATTGCTTTTGACTCGTCACAAGCCTCTCAAAGAGGCATTCGCATTACTTACCGTTATCCCTAAAGGGATTTTCATATTCTTTAACGCTTAATTTGTCCAAAGCGATATCATGCTTCTCTTGTTCCTGGATATATTTCTTAATTGTGGCTTCATTAAGTCCTACCGTACTTACATAATATCCTTCTGCCCAAAAATGTCTGTTCCCAAATTTATATTTTAAATTGGCGTGTTTATCAAACATCATTAAGGCACTTTTACCTTTTAAATATCCCATAAAACTAGCTACACTCATTCGTGGTGGTATACTTACTAGCATGTGAACATGATCTGGCATTAAGTGGCCTTCTATTATTTCAACGCCTTTATATTGGCATAGTCTATGAAAAATCTCTCTAAGACTACTCCTATATTGATTATAGATTATTTTTCGTCTATACTTAGGTGTAAATACAATGTGGTACTTACACATCCATTTTGTATGTGATAAACTGTGAGCTTTTTGCGCCATAGTCTTAACTCCTTTCGTTTTACAATTGGCTTGAACACCTATATTGTAACTCGTTTGGAGTGTTTTTGTTATGACGGTATAACCTTCGATGCGCACCCGCATAGCGGGTGGTTTATTTGTTTCGCACCTTCGGAGCGAAACGGACTTAAAGTCACATAATCAGACAAATCTTCAAAGGAAGATTTGTTTTTTTTAAAACTTTTGGTTGACAAATGTAAATCTTAGGAGTAGAATAACATCGTAAGGTTTACAAATGTAGATTTAGAAAGGAGAGGTCATGCAAATTTCCAATGCGGAATGGCGCATCATGAAGATTATCTGGATGGAAGGCAAGCAGACCAGCACGGATTTGATCGCCGTCTTGTCCGAGCGCTTTGACTGGTCGAAGTCAACCATCAAGACTCTCTTGACCCGCTTGGTGGAAAAGGGGTGCTTGACTAGAGAAAAATCAGGCAAAGCCTTTGTTTACTCCGCTCTGTTGACGCAGGATCAGAGTTTAGACTTGGTGGTTGAGGAGGTGAAAGACAAGGTTTGCTCCAAAAGGATTGTCCAGGTGCTTGAAAACTTGATTCAGGCGAGTGACTTTACGCTTGCAGATCTTAATCAGCTGCAGCAGGTCCTGGAAGAAAAGAAAGCAGAGGCTGTCGAAACAGTCCCTTGCAATTGTATGTAATAGAAAGAAGGAAATTCCATGTTTGGATTGTTAATTAGTATTGTTTGTTTACTTGTGGTTGCTTTTATTGCTTGGTGGTTCTTTGCAGAGCATGAAAAGGTAAGCGGCCACGCTCGTCAGAAATCAGGTTATCAAGAAATTGAAGTCGAAGTTATGGGGGGCTATTCGCCTGAAACCATTGTCCTGAAAAAGAATGTTCCAGCCCGGATCATCTTTAATCGCAAGGATCCATCTTCATGTCTGGCTCAAGTGATTTTTCCAGATTTTGGCGTTCATGAAGATTTGCCTTTAGGTGAAAAACATGTCATTGAAATTACGCCAGAAAAAGCGGGCGAATATGGGTATTCATGTGGAATGAACATGATGCATGGTCAAATGATTGTGGAATAAAGGAGTTAGGTATGGTAGAAAAACAAAAAGCAGTTGTGGAAAACGGAGTGCAAAAGATCCGTATTACAGCAGAAAAGGGCTATAGTCCCAAAGAATTTCAACTTCAAAAAGGGATCCCTGCTGAAATCACCTTCCATCGGGTCAATCCTTCCGGCTGTTACAAGGAAATTTTGTTTGAAGATCAGGGGATTTTAGAGCCTTTGGAAGTCGGTGTGGATAAGGTGATATCCTTTACCCCGACAGAAACAGGGGACTTTGAGTTTTCATGTGGAATGAAGATGCAAAAGGGTTCCTACACGGTTGTGGAAAAACGCCGTCGTGTCTTAAGTTTACGGGGTCGCTTTTGGATTACTAGTATCTTTACCCTTCCTTTATTGATCTTGATGATCGGGATGTGGGCAGGATTTGTATCCCATCCAGTCAGTCGCTGGGGGACTTTTCTAGCGACAACGCCAATCATGTTGGTAGCAGGAGTACCTTTTATCAAGAGTGCCTGGGCCTCATTTAAGAAGCACCATTCCAATATGGATACCTTGGTAGCTCTTGGAACCCTGGTAGCCTATGTCTATAGTGTATTTGCCCTTTTTACTGGTCAGCCAGTATACTTTGAGGCTGCGGGTTTTATCATCTTCTTTATCCTCTTAGGGCAAATCTTTGAAGAACGGATGCGTAACAATGCCTCCGAGGCTGTGGAAAAGTTGTTGGATTTGCAGGCAAAAACGGCTCAAGTTCTCCGTGATGGGAACTATGTCGAGGTGGCGGCAGAAGATATCCAAATTAATGACTTGATTCGGGTCCGTCCTGGGGAAAAGATTGCGGTTGATGGGACGATTGTAGAAGGGAGTACGACCATTGATGAGTCGATGGTGACAGGTGAAAGCTTACCTGTGGAAAAATCAGTTGGTGATGCAGTGATCGGCTCCACTATCAACAGCAATGGGACCATTCTCTTTAAGGCTGAAAAAGTCGGTAGTGAGACCCTCTTATCTCAAATTGTGGACTTTGTCAAAATGGCCCAATCCAGTCGTGCTCCTATTCAAGATTTGACGGATAAGATTTCAGGTATCTTTGTTCCAGTGGTGACGATTTTGGCCATTGCGACTTTCTGGGTTTGGTCCGTGCTTCTGGGCGCATCGCTTCAAGAGGCCATGCTCTATGCAGTATCTGTCCTCATTATTGCCTGTCCTTGTGCCCTTGGTTTAGCAACCCCAACAGCCCTGATGGTCGGAACCGGCCGTAGTGCCAAGATGGGGGTTCTGATTAAAAATGGAACAGTTCTTCAAGAAGTGCAAAAGATTCAAACCGTTGTGTTTGATAAGACAGGGACCATTACCATTGGCCAACCACTTGTAACCGATGTTGTAGGAGATGAAGCGCGTGTCTTGACACTGGCTGCTAGTCTTGAAACTTTTTCAGAACATCCACTAGCCCAAGCGGTGTTATCCCAAGCAGAAGAAAAAGGTTTGGTGTTATCCCCTGTGGAAAACTTCCAAGCGATTGAAGGAAAAGGGGTCCAAGGTCAAATCGACCAGCAGTTGGTGACCTTGGGAAATGGTAAACTTCATGACGGGACAGCGATGGATCCGGAGCTTGAAAAACGGATGGTAGAGTTGCAAGAGCAGGCCAAAACAGTGATCAATTTGGCTGTGGATGGGCAAGTGATTGGCTTGATTGCCATTCAAGATGCTCCGAAGGCCAGCTCAAAAGAAGCGATCAAAAAGCTCAAAGAACGGGGCTTGAAAACGGTCATGTTAACGGGGGATAATGAACGGGTGGCCCAAGCTATTGCTAAGCAAGTGGGAATTGACACCGTCATTGCTGATGTCCTTCCTCAAGAAAAAGCTAGCGCCATCCAAAAACTGCAAGAAGCTAGCAAGGTCGCGTTTGTTGGAGATGGGATCAATGATGCTCCAGCTCTCTCGATCGCGGATGTGGGGATCGCTATGGGATCTGGAACGGATATTGCGATCGAGTCCGGTGGCATCGTGCTCACGCAAAATGATTTGCTTGGCGTTGTGCGCGCCTTTGACATGAGTCAAAAGACCTTCCGCAGGATCTTACTCAATCTCTTCTGGGCCTCTATCTACAATATCCTTGGGCTTCCAATTGCTGCTGGAGTCTTTGTAGGACTGGGATTGACCCTCAATCCAGAACTAGCAGGTCTTGCCATGGCCCTTAGTTCTTTGTCTGTTTTGACTAGCTCTCTGCTTCTCAATGTTGCGAAAATTGATTAGACTCAACAAAAAAAGTGGTACAGAATTCATTTAATATTCTGTACCACTTTTTTCTCTTCTCTTCTCTTACAGCCACAAGAGAAAACAGAAGCATATATTTTATAATAAAATATCCTATTCTACTATAGTTTGTGAATTTTTCTCAAAATCAGCATCTGTTATGTAATAGGGATTGAGCATCTCTGAGCAGATTCTTATACATGTGACTCTCTTTGTGATAAATTAGTACTTTAATCGTTTTCATGAGAATAGTCAGAATAAATTTATTTTCAAGACGAGCTTTTATCGCAAAGGTGAAGTAGAAGCGCTGTGCTTCATTTTTCAGGATCAAATTAGAAATAAAGGAGAGTTAGAATGACTCAAGAGAAAATTACTGCATCTGCAGCAATGTTGAACGTATTGAAAACATGGGGCGTAGATACCATCTACGGAATCCCATCAGGAACACTTAGCTCATTGATGGACGCTTTGGCTGAAGACAAAGATATCCGTTTCTTGCAAGTTAAGTTCGCCACGAAAAAACTGGTGCCCTTGCAGCAGTTATGCAAGCTAAATTTGGTGGCTCTATCGGGGTTGCAGTTGGTTCAGGTGGACCTGGTGCGACTCACTTGATCAATGGTGTTTATGATTCAGCAATGGACAACACTCCATTCCTTGCGATTCTTGGATCACGTCCAAATAACGAGCTTAACATGGATGATTTCCAAGAGCTCAACCAAAACCCAATGTACAACGGTATCGCTGTTTACAACAAACGTGTCGATTACACAGAACAATTGCCAAAAGTGATTGACGAAGCTTGCCGTGCTGCTGTTTCTAAAAAAGGTCCAGCTGTCGTTGAAATTCCAGTAAACTTCGGTTTCCAAGAAATCGACGAAAACTCATACTACGGATCAGGTTCTTACGAACGTCGCTTCATCGCTCCTGCTTTGAACAAAGTGGAAATCAACAAAGCTGTTGAAATATTGAATAATGCGGAACGCCCAGTGATTTATGCTGGTTTCGGTGGAGTTGGTGCTGGTGATATCATCACTGAATTGTCACGCATGATTAAAGCGCCAATCATCAAAACTGGTAAAAACTTTGAAGCTTTCGAATGGAACTACGAAGGGTTGACAGGTTCTGCATACCGTGTTGGTTGGAAACCAGCCAACGAAGTGGTCTTTGAAGCAGACACAGTTCTCTTCCTTGGTTCAAACTTCCCATTTGCAGACCTTTACGATCAGTTGGATGTGATTCCATTTGAAGAGATAGAACGCTTCCTAAAGGAAAATATGTAAGATAAATGAGTTCGTAACCAGCTTTGCTAGTTAAAGACTTGATGATTATCTAACTTATTCATAAAGTAAATCAGAAAGGTGTTTATGATTAAAAAGACGTTTTTTGGTATTCTTGCAATGCTTGCCCTTGTTTGTGCAGGCAGTTGGTATTTTATTCACCAAAACCAAGCGCAGGCCGTAAAAGCAGAAGCAAGAAAAACATATATCCAATCAAGCCGTCCGACCATCTTTTTTCATGGTTGGGGTTCAAGCAGTCGTGCAGAAAGACATATGGCTAATGCGGCTAAAAAAGCTGGCGTTACTCAGACCATCATCGAAGCTAAGGTAGCTGAGGATGGGACAGCCACTCTAAAAGGAACCATTCCTAAAGATGCTGTCAATCCGATTGTCCTAGTCAATTTTGACAATAATCGAGGGGCTAGCACTCAGGATCAGGGCAACTATGCCTACGCTGTTGTCAAAGCTCTCCAAGATACTTATGGAATTACGGAGATAAATATGGTTGCTCACTCATACGGGAATATGGCCATTGTCTACTATATGCTTCAACACGGCAGTGATACGAGTCTACCTAAACTGGTCAAACAAGTGGATATTGCTGGTCACTTTAACGGAATCATCGGTATGGATGAACCGGAAAATATCACACTAGATGACGAAGGAAAACCATCTAGCATGACAGAGTCCTATCAAGAGCTTTTGACTCTTGGAAATCACTACCCTCAAGGTCAGGTTGAAGTTCTGAACATCTATGGCAATACAGGTAAAGGGAGTGATGAGCGCGTGACCAATTTGTCTAGTCAATCTTTGGGCTACCTGCTTAAAGGACATGTCAAATCCTATCAAGAAAAGGAAATCACAGGTCCTGATGGCCAACACAGTAAACTTCATGAAACAGCTTTAGTTGATGAGCCGATGATTACTTTCTTGTGGGGCAAATGAGTTTATAAAGAAAACAAAAAATTCTAGTAGAATTTCTACTAGAATTTTTTTATATAAATCCCAATCCGGACTTGAAAATTTCTTGGTTTGGGTCATATAAAAATACGTAAAATAAACTTCCATTGCTAAGGTCATCAAGGTTGCAATCGTGATGACAACTGTTGGATAGGCAGAAAAAAGAAGGGAAAGAGCTAGCCCAATAAGGAAGATTCCTGGTTGGATACCATAAAATGTCTTATTATAGCGAAGGTAGCTCTTGTTGTTCTGAAAAAAATTAAATTTTCCACTTGACAAGTGAGTATTCACTCACTATAATGTCATTTGTAATCAAAAGTGAGTAAACACTCACTAAGGAGGATGCATATGAAAACATTGCTACATTTACAAGATTTACAAAAATCTTTTGGTGAACAACTGGTGTTAAACCACGTTGGTTTTGAATTACAGTCTGGGGAAATCATTGGTCTAATCGGTCCCTCAGGTGCTGGTAAATCAACCATGATTAAAACCATGTTAGGAATGGAAAAGGCAGATAGCGGTATTGCTTTAGTCTTAGAAAATACCATGCCCAATCGTCATATTCTAGGAGATATTGGCTACATGGCTCAGTCAGATGCTTTATATGAGGCTTTGTCAGGACAAGAAAATCTGGAATTTTTCGGTCAGCTAAAAGGACTTTCCAAAAAAGACTTAACAACAGAAATTGCCCATGTGTCTCAGGTGGTAGATTTGACAGATCACTTAAATAAGGCTGTGTCTGGTTATTCCGGAGGGATGAAACGACGTTTGTCGCTGGCGATTGCACTTTTAGGAAATCCGCAACTTTTGATTTTGGACGAACCGACAGTTGGAATCGACCCTTCTCTTCGAAAGAAAATTTGGAAAGAGTTGATAGCGCTCAGAGACAATGGTGTAGGAATCTTGGTTACAACCCATGTCATGGATGAAGCAGAGCTGACAGATAAGGTCGGACTACTATTAGGTGGAAAAATCATTGCCTTTGATACACCATCCAAGCTAAAAGAATCTTATGGTGTTTCAAGTATTGAAGAAGTCTTTTTGAAAGCAGAAGGAGAATGAAATGAGAACAATTGCCATTGCAAAAAAAGTTATCAAAGAATTGCTTCGTGACAAACGAACCCTTGCCATGATGTTTGTGGCTCCAGTCTTTATTATGTGGTTGATGAACCTCATGTTTTCGGCTAGTACAACCGTGAACGTCAAGCTAGCAACGCAGGATCTACCAACTAGTTTGGTAAGTAAAATGGATGACTTAGACCATGTCAGTGTGAAAACATACAAAGACTTAGATCAAGCCAAAGAGGCTTTAAACGATGAAAAAGTAGATGCAGTTATCTCTTATAAGGATGGGGAGTACCATGTAGACTATGCCAATACAGATGCCTCTAAAACTTCTGTGACCCGACAAGTATTACGTACCAGTATTGCCAGTGAGGGTACCAATCAATTATTAACTCGAGTCAAGCAAGCTCTTCCACAATTACAAATTGATGGAAAAACACCAGAAATTAAGGAATCTTATGAGTATGGGAATGAAGATACTGGCTTCTTTACCAAAATGATTCCAGTCTTGATTGGATTTGTGGTTTTCTTTTTTGTTTTCTTGATTTCAGGGATGGCACTTTTGAAAGAACGTACCAGCGGAACCTTGGATCGCTTGTTAGCGACACCAGTCAAACGTTCGGAAATCGTTTATGGTTATATGATATCTTATGGACTTATTGCTATTCTTCAGACAGCAGTAGTTGTCATGGCTGCCATTTGGTTGTTAGATATTGAAGTTGTCGGAAGTCTATTAAATGTTATAATAGTTAATGTGGTACTGGCTCTTGTAGCACTAGCTTTCGGAATTCTCTTGTCTACTTTGGCAAAATCAGAATTCCAAATGATGCAATTTATTCCTCTTGTGATTTTGCCTCAACTCTTTTTCTCAGGAATCATTCCACTTGATTCAATGGGAGAGTGGGCAAAAACAATTGGAAAATTCTTGCCATTGACCTACTCAGGTGATGCAATGAGTCAGATTATTCTTTACGGACGTGGAATTGGAGATGTCGTACCTAATATTGGTGTTTTACTTATTTTCCTTATCGTTTTGACAATTCTCAATATTGTCGGATTGCGTCGTTATCGTAAAGTTTAAAATATAAATATACGAGGATGAAAATGAGCGAGAGTATTTTTGAGTCGTTTGAAGCTTATCTAAAAGAGGCAGACTATCCCAAAGGAAAGAAAAAAATCATGCAGTCAGCGGTCGATTTGATTTCTACTAAGAGTTACAATGGGACCTCCACCCTACAAATTGCCAAACATGCGGGACTTAGTCAGGCAACGCTCTTCAAGTATTTCAAGACCAAAGAAGATTTATTAACAGCTATTTTACATCCTATTGTTCCAGGACTTTTCGGTCGTTTTTTTGAGGAACTTTTGGCCTTTAACACGACCGAAGAAAAGGTTCATTATCTTGTCCATAATCGCATGGCCTATCTCAAGAAAAATAGTGCTTTGATGAAAATTATTCTACAGGAAATTTTTTCAAATAAGAAACTGAGAAAGGAACAACTCTATATTTGGAACACTCTTCATGATAAACTTTTAGTACTCCACAAGGAATTGATAGCAGATTCACGTGTGAATCCTGAATTAACAATTCCACAAATGGTTCGTATTTGTGTGGGTCCCTTGTTGGCCTACTTTGCTCAACTCTATATCGTTGGGGACAATAGCGAAATAAGAGAAAAAGACTTAGAATTGTTGGAAAAGCAGATTTTAGGTGGCTTGTGGAAATAAAAGCTGACTTAAATCATATTTCTTTAAATAGCATACAAAAAGACATGTTTCTGCCTGAAGCAGATTCATGTCCTTTTTAGGTATTATGATTAAATCATCTATTTTTCTTGATTATAAGCTAATAGATTTTATGAAATCATATAATCAGTTTGCATTTTTTGATATAATAATTCTTAAAACTTTGGAGGCAACAGATGATATACAAACATGAAATTCCTATTTTAGAGTTTGACGACAATCCTCAGGCAGTGATTATGCCGACCCATGAGGATTTAGATTTGGACTTGCCGGCTAGGTGTGTTTACGGCTTTTTAGAGGAAGAAGTAGAACGCTATGCGATATCAGTTGGCGCTGAAAAAGTTGGCGAATTTGTCTCTGCCACCAAAACCTATCCTGTCTATGTGATGACTTACAACGGGAAGAAGATTTGCTTGGCTCAAGCTCCAGTTGGCTCAGCTGCAGCTGCACAATTTATGGATTGGCTAATTGGTTATGGTGTAAAGCAAATCATATCAACTGGAACTTGTGGTGTCTTGGTAGATATGCCAGAGAATGTTTTTTTGATTCCGACGAGAGCTTTGCGAGATGAAGGTGCAAGTTACCACTATGTTGCGCCATCTCGCTACATAGACATGAATGAAAAAGCTCTTGGAGCCATTGAGAAAACTTTAAAGCAAAAGAAAATCTCCTATAAAGAGGTCATGACCTGGTCGACAGATGGCTTTTATAGGGAGACACCAGATAAGATTTCCTATCGTATTGAAGAGGGCTGTGGCGTTGTAGAGATGGAATGTGCTGCACTTGCAGCAGTTGCTCAACTTCGAGGAGCTATTTGGGGATTACTACTCTTTACGGCAGATTCTCTTGCAGATATTGACAATTACGATCAAAGAGATTGGGGTTCAGAGGCTTTTGATAAGGCTTTAGAGCTTTGTCTAGATATCATTGTCCAGATGTAATCCTAATTCAATAGAAAAAAGAGCATGACTATATAATCGTGCTCTTTTTAGATGTAAATTATTATTTCAAAATATCCCAAAGTTCTTGGGTAGTATCAGCTATAAAATCAGGATTTTCTGCCAAAAGAGTTTCGTTTTTCCCAAATCCCCAGGTCGCTGCTATTGTTTTGATGCCAACGGTTTTTCCACCAATCAAGTCAAACTTGGTATCACCAACAATGACCGACTGCTCTTTAGGTGCTTGATTTTCAGTAATGGCACGCTGCAAGACATCAGCCTTGTGAAAGGCACTAGGAGTAGATCCATAAATGCCATCAAAATATTCAGTAATTCCAAGGTGTTTGCACATTTCCAGAGCAATAGGTTCATTTTTTGAAGTTGTAATAAAGATTTTCTTGCTAGGATCTTGACTAAGTTGTTGGAGGATTTCTTTTATGCCATCATAGAGGTGAGCCTCCAATTGCCCTTTAGTCTCATAATAGTCACGATAAATTTTGACAGCTTGGGCTGCACCTTCTTCACTAACCTCTTCTTTAAAAGTTACCTCGAGAGGTGGTCCCATAAAGGTGCGAATTTTCTGATCACTAGGAACAGGAAGGCCTAGTCTTTCAAAGGTTTGAACAAAACCATTGTGGATTCCCTCAGAACTATCAACGAGGGTACCATCAAGGTCGAAAAAAATGTGTGTGAGTGTCATAGAATTCTCCAATATAGTATCTTTGATTTATTGTAACATGTTAAACCAGTTAAAGGTATTTAGGGACATTTATCATTCTAAAGTTGACATGACTTTTTTATGGGTAACAGTACGTTCTTGCTTATTTCCAAGTGCTTTGATACGAGCTTCCAGTAGAATAGGACGTCCTTGAACACTTCGCGTATAAATAAGATCATATTTTCCAACACTTTTTTGGATGTGTCGGAGGAAAGACTCTGCATCTGCCTTACGCTTTTCAAACATACTTGGAACGGCAAAAAATTCGGTTTGATCTTTCACCTTGTGACAAGACTTTAGGATATAGCGTTGATTTTCGATAGGAGCGAAAAACTCAGTCAAAGCCTGAGCAAAGATTTCTTTCTCCCTCATGTTAGCACCCTTGAGATAGATGGAGTTATAAATCGCCCGTTTACTATCTTTTGCCACTCTAGGAGCAGATTCTTTAGTCTCAATTTGACCTGAATCAAGAAGCGCTTGGTGGATAGCTTTGCCAAAAGTTTCCAAACGTTTATAGGGACTCTTATAGATAAAGTATCTTCCCCAAAAGACAGCCAGTACAGGTAGCGCAAGTAAGAATATCGGTAGGCTTTGATTAAACGGCTTCCCAACAATTAGATATCTTCCCAAATCAATAATAAAATAAGTGGCAGCAAGGGTTTGGGAAATAAGTAAGGCCTTCATCCAATCATTAAGGTATGCCAGAGGTAGAAATTGTTTGTCGACCTCAACCTCATTAGCAACTTCCATTTCTTCGTTAAGCGGTAGAGCTTGTTGCCAACGGTCTTTAAGTTCCTCACGTTTTTGAGAAAGTGTAATGGCTTTTTGGTTAAGCTTTTCTAGTCCCTTTTGGCTAAAAGTTATTTGATTGAGTTCAAGTCGATCAATGCCAGATTCGATAGTGAGCTCTGTATAATGGAGACCAAGAAACTGTGTCATACGCCTATCTAACAAGTCTAGGTCAGGACTAAGTCCATACAATTGTAGCTCTAATGTCTCGTCATATTTTTCTTCGGCATTTTGAATCTCAATCCATTTCTTTGGTGATAAATTAATAGAAACCAAATGCCAGATATTACTTGTTTTATTAGGATTGTCAGGCCAAACACGGATGGCACGACCTCGCATCTGATTGCTTAGCATGAAACTTCCAACATAACTAGCTAAAATAAGGGAGTTAACACAAGGTGCATCCCAACCTTCGCCCAATAAAGACTTTGTCCCAATAATCACTTTGATATATCCATCTTGGAAAAGCTGAGTAAGGGCTGTAACCAAATCATGATAGGAACCAGAAATACTGACCTTAAGATAGTCCTCTTGGCTCAACTGTCCAATAACATCATAGGATAAACGAGAATTAGGAATGAGTCGCTCTAGATGTTCTTTAGCTGAAGTTGGAATAATCACTAAACTTCCTGTCAATACAGCCACAGGTACTGTCCAAGTCTGTTCAATCATTTCTCTTCGAATAGATTCAAAGTAAGAGAGGACACCTAGTTGGGTAAATTGAGCATTTTTATCACCTAAATGAACTTGAAAATCCTTACGTATAAAGTCTGTCAAAACAAGTTGACGAAGATTACTTCCTAGAGCCTGGTATTCTGCCTTAAAAATATCTCTAACAGCATTGAGTTTTCCCAATGATTGATTGAGCAGGACATCTTGTTTCTTATTCCGGATAAGTTTAACTTGATTTCTTTCGATAAGACCGTTTGCTTTCAAATCACTTTTCAGTTGGTTAAAGGCCTCCTCAGTAAATCCAAACCAATTTGGAACTTGAAAAATAATGCCATTAAGCAAGGTTTCAAACCACTCAAGGGTAAAAGTTGGTAAGGTTTTTGTAGCCAGAAGCTCTTGAAAACGTTGTGGGAAAGGCAAGTTTTTAGACCTTAAGAAAATCAGGATAGCAGAAAGATATTTAGGATTGGCCAATAGGTCATCATCACTGATTTGGCCCCCTAATGCCGGACTAGACTGAATAGTGTTCGAAAAGTTTATATCTGAAGACAGTTTAGTTAGAAAGTTAAGTTTCTGCTTTTCAAACTGATCTAATTGTGTTCGTTCTTCCTTAGTTGGAAAGGCGAAGTAGACATAGTCCTGGTGAGGACAGAGCGTCCCTTCCTTAACCAGTTCAGGCACAGTAATTTCTTCATCAATCTCACCACACATGCTAATGTAACGCTCCCAAAGAGCAGGTTCTCCCTCGTATGGAGGGGTCGCTGTCAAGGAAATCATCTTAATTTTAGGAAAGGATTTACGAAAAATCTCTAAACTCTTCCACCATTCATTTCTTAAATGATGGCACTCATCCAAACAAAGAGTCCCTAAATCTAGGGCCCCAAAAGTTTTTCGTATATCGAAATCTTGAAAATTAAAATGCTCTTGTTGAGCTGTATCATCTGTGTCTTCGATAAGACCATCACCAACAACTTGGTTCATGGCACTATGTAATGCCTGATAAGTTGCAACCGTAATCATTTTAGGCCTTTTTAAATCCTGTGAAATGAGTTGTTCTACTAGATTGTCATCACTTAAAAAAGCTTGTTTAATCCGATCTATCCATTGTTGACGGATGGTAACTGTCGGAACTAAAATTAAAGTTGGATTACCAAAACGCTGTATAAATTCAATTCCTAAGGTTGTTTTACCAGAACCAGGAGCAGCCACCAAGTGAATCTTTCCATCATCCATAAAGCTTTCGGCTTTATCAAGAACACGCCGTTGGTACTGTCGCCATTGTCCCTTAAATGAAAGCTGATTTAACATAATTTCCCTCCAATGTTACTAACTATTATATCATAGTGAAGATAGATAGAACTGGCCATATGGATAAGCATGAATAGTAACATTTTTATAATATACGTCTCAAATATACAGCCAAAAACACCCCAAAATTGAGCTTTTGGAGTGTAAATCACGGGGTGCAATAATTAAGTTTTTAACGTAAACGAAGAGTTAGTTACGTTTTGGTTTGACTGCCATGCCTAGGCCGAGTGAAAAGGTTGTCAATGTTATTTAAGGCTTTTTTAAGATATTTTTAAATGAATTTTCAGTGTATTTTAATACCTATCTCACCGAAAAAATACTAGTTAGGGACGTTTAAATTCGTATTGCTAATCTAGTAAAATCCATTTCAGTCTGTAGAGCATCATTTGATATTCACAGAACCCCAAAAAAATTGATAAAATAAGGCGTAACCTATAAAGAAGAAGGCTTCAAAAAAGAGATCTCTTACTTAAATATTTAAAATTCAAAGAGGATGATATAATCTGACATTTAATGGCGTACAAGATGTCCTCTGAAAAAGAAATTGCTGTTTTTTACTCAAAGGTTATAGTTGATTTCCTATAATACCTCTTAGGAATCAAAAACATTCAATTCCTTCCAAAAAATCTTAGTCATAGATTGACATTAAAGAAGTTTTAAGATAACTTTAAAGTAACGATTTAATCCGATCTTATCGAGGAGTTGCCATGAAAAAAACAAATCTTCTTTATTTTTTAGCTATTCTGGCCATCATATCTGGTCTTTTACTATATTACTTGCCAGACATGACGTCTGGACATAATGCAGAGTCAAATCAAACAAGTCAAACTTTTAAGGAGAAGACGATTGTTCATGATTTTGGTACGACAAAGTTGAAAAAAGTTCCTAAACGTATTGTTATCCTCGACAACCTCTATGGTGAAATCTTGAATCCTTTAGATATCACTCCTGTAGGTGCAACAACTGGTCAAGCTGATAGTCAAGAATTTTCAACCCTCTTTAAGAAACAATACAAGGATGCCAAGGTGGTTTCAGTTGGTTGGCAGGGGAGTCCAGATTTGGATAAGATTGCTGAGTTAAAACCTGATTTAATCCTTATGACAGGCGAGCAGGAAGACCTCTACGAGGAGCTGTCTGAGATTGCACCGACTGTTGGTTACCAAATTAATACAGATGAAAATTGGGACTATCACGAAACCTCATTAAAGGTAGCAGAAATCTTCGACAAACGTGATGAGATGAAGAAGGACCTGGATAGAGTGGATGCTAGGGAGGCTGTTTTCGCAGAGAATGTCAAAGCTAAGTTTGGCAATCAAAAACTCATGTATCTGCGCGTGACAGACAATGACATCCGTTATTACGCTTACGGGCATTTTGGTTATCTGTATGATACTTATCATTTCAATCGTGCTGAAACCTTCAACCCAGATGATATGTTCCAAGTTATCGATCCAGATAAACTAAAAGACATTAATCCGGACCTCCTGATTGTTCAAGCAGATTCTCAAGAGCTCCTAGAAAACAAACTTAAAAATAACCCTGTCTGGAGTAGCTTAAAGGCAGTTCAAAATAACAAGGTAATTTATGCTGATTACTCAACCTACATGCTGGGCTTTGGGATTGTCTCCCAAGAGGCCATAATGAAACAGATCTCTGATGAATGGGGATTAAATTAAACTAAAAACGACCGTGATGGTCGTTTTTTCTATGTTTAAAAGTAGTCTAACTGATAAACAAGTGTCGAATATGTTTCCTCAAGGCAATATAAAGTTGAATGGTCATGGGAATCCAAATCAAGGGCTCGCATAGGATAACGCCAAGGTAGCCCATAGAAGGAATAACCAAAAGAACAAAGAGAATTTTTCCAAAAAGCTCAATGAAACTAGAGGTTAAAGGTGTCAGTTTTTTACCTAGGCCTTGGAGACTATTTCTGAAAATGAAAAGCATTCCTAAAATAGGATAAAAGAGAGAACTGATACGGAGGTAGCGACTGGCGTTGTCAATAATCACAGTATTTTCAGAACCAGAGATAAGACCAGCCAAGAAGGGACTTGCTATATAGAGAAGGACACAAGCAATGACAGACCAAGTGATAGAAACAAGACAAGATTGTTTTAAACCAGCCACTATGCGTTTAAACTGTTTGGCCCCGAAGTTTTGTGAGGTGAAGGTGGTCACCCCAGCAGCAAGTGAGGTCAAAGGGAGAACTGCGAAAGACATGATACGCCTTGCTGCAACCTGAGCACTGATAATAAGAGGTCCAAAGCCGTTAATGGCATATTGTAAGGTCACAGTCCCAATTGAAACAATAGAATTCATAAGTCCCATGGCCATCCCTTGTCCAAAAAGGTCCAAATAAAGGCTTGAATCAAGAACAAAGTCTGACTTGCTTGGTAGAAGGAAGGTCACTTTTTTCTTAATATAGTACAGACAGAGGATAGCTGAAAGTCCCTGTGAGATAATTGTCGCTAAGCCTGCTGATTGAACACCAAGATGAAGTTGTGTAATAAAGAAAAGGTCTAAAACGATATTGACTAGTGCTGAAAAAATCAGAAAATAGAGGGCGGTAAGACTATCCCCAACCGCTCTGAGGAGTCCTGCACACAGATTATAACCCAAAGTTACTCCAACACAGGAGACAATCATAGAAATATACTGGTAAGATTGCCCAATAATAGAATTAGGGGTTCCTAAAAAAGTCAGCAAAGGATAAAGACCAAAATGTCCTAGAATCATAACCAAGGCACTTAAGCCTAAACCAATCACGACGGTGGCCGCCACAGACTGACGAAGTTTCCTAAAGTCTTTGGCACCATAGTAACGTGCGATAACAACACCCATACCATTTCCAACGCCAAGAGCAAATCCGATAACCAAATCAAAAATAGCAGAAGAAGCACCTACTGCAGCCAAGGCATCTGGACCTAGAAAGCGACCCACAATCATGACATCAGCAGTATTGTAGAGTTGCTGGAAAATATTGGATATCAGAATTGGTAGAGCAAAGATTAAAAGAGACCTCAGAATTGGGCCTCGTAAAAGATCAACTGACGCATTTTTCATAGACTTATTATAGCAAGATTGTAATTGTGAAACAATGTTAAAAAGCCATCCTAGGATGACTTTCGACTATTTTTTAGATAGCGGCTAAGTATTTGTGTCACATGGTTGTAGCCCGCCGCAATCATTGGAATTTGTAAGTAAATATAAGGTAGGGTGTACTGGCTTTTAGTCTCAGATATGAGGTGGAAGAGGATACCTCCAAAGAGATAGAGAAAGGCATAAAGTCCCAACGTTGCTCCGTCCCCCATTCGTTTATAAGTGAAAGCGTAGTAGAACACACCACCAAGATATAGGACTAGGAGATAGCCTTGCATATAGGTTACGAAAAAGAGATGCAGGGTCCCATCGTGATAGATGGAAGTCGCAAACCTATTCCACAAAGGCTGAAACTTGTCTTTACTTGGGCCATTCCAGATGGACTGGAAGCTTCCCTCTGTCCAAGAACTGATAAACTTGGTGCTGAAAAACCAACTGGCTTCATCGGGATGTGCTAGGAGATATTGAACACGCTTATCAAAAAGGTGATTGGCACTTTTTTCAATCTTTTCGATATTTCCCTTTTTCTTGGCGTATATGTCACGGACATAGCCGGTATACCATCCTGGCATGCGTTTAGAATCGGGTTTGTCCTGTAAGCCCATAGCCAGCCAAGCAATCTGTGGCGTTCCAGGAATTTTTTGATGGGTGGTAATCTCATAGTAACTGGTCGTCGCCTTATGCAAGGTCATAGGAAAGGCAAAGAAAGCCAAAACTAAAAGTAAATAGCGATACCGTTTTTCTCTAAGGATTAAGAGTATTAGAATACAAGATAGAGCAATAATGAGAATGATGTTGTTGCTCCTTACCCAGTAGGCCAAAGATAGCATGACCACCGAAAGAATCGCATTCCTAGCCTTACCACGTCTTAAGTAACGTAGAAAAAAGAGAATAGCAAAACTAGAAAAGAACAAGCCATACATAAGTCCATAGGCAAACATAATGTTAAAGACTAAGGGCAAGAAACCAAAGCTCATGATGACAGCCAAACGACTAACTAAAGGCCTCGAAAACAGTTCATCTGTGATTTTCCAAGTAGCATAGTTCATACCAATGACCATGCCAAGATTCAATATATAGAAAACAGAGATAACTGGTAAAGGAATTAGATAGAGAACCAAGCGTTCAAAACTAAGCAATCCCAACTGATGAGGATAGCGGTAGAAGTAGGCTCCTGGTTTTATTAGAGAGAAGTCACCAGCATTAAACTGGACCGCCCCTTTAAAGACAGTACCTGCATCGTCTCGACCAGCAAAACTGGTCAGAAAAATTAACAGTAGGCCAAAACTTACAAAGCAAACGGAAAAAAAGATGAAAATCTGCTTTGTTGTCAGTTCCTTTAAGATCTTGGGCCAGAGAAGGGTCAAAAGCAGAATGGCCCCACCTGAAACATAAACATACCAAGGAACGCTACTAATCTCTGCCCACTCAAAGTATCCCGTCATCATGGTCGTGCGAATGAACAAAGTAGTCACAAATAATAGCCCAAAGACTAAGAGCCCCACATAGCGCCCTAACCATTCTAAAAAAGAACTCGTATATGACATAAGAGCCTTCATGTTGAAAGTCTCCTTTAATATAGGTAATTACCCTTATAGTTTAGCACAGTCGTCGGAAAAATGTAATGAAAACAAGAAGAAAATCCCATTCATCAACGAAAGAAATTGATCTAATGAAGACATAGAAAAACTCTCTCGTTTCAAAAACAAGAGAGTTTGATTTTGTAAAGCAGACTATTTCATCCGCATACTATCAATTTTTTCTTCAGTCGGTGTGACACGTAAGGTCTTTTGTCCCGTATAAGTTACAAATCCAGGCTTACCAGCCGTTGGTTTGTTGAGTTTCTTAACATCAATCATATCGACTTGAACCAAGTTTGATAGACGTGCCTTAGAGTAGTAGGCTGCCAATTCAGCCGCATCTGTCTTGACCTCGTCAGTTGGGTTAAGATTGTCCTTGATGACCACGTGACTCCCTGGGATATCCTTTGCGTGGAACCAGAGCTCACCCTTTTTAGCCATCTTGAAGGTCAACTCCTCATTTTGCAGGTTGTTACGACCAACCATGATAATGGTCTTACCATCAGAAGCCAGATACTGTTCAGGTTTCTTGCGTTTGTGACGTTTGTCAGTTGAACGACGCTTCATAAAGCCAGCCTGAACAAGCTCCTCACGAATATCCTCGATTTCATCCATGTTGGCTTGAGAAAGACTGAACTCCACACTCTCCAAATAGTCAATAGTCTGCTTGGTTTCCTCAATCAAACCAGTCAAGTGCTTAACAGCTTCCTTGAGTTTCTGGTATTTCTTGAAGTAACGCTGAGCATTTTGGTTAGGCGTTAGAGCCACATTTAGAGGAATCGTAATCTTTTCACCAGTGTAGTAGTTGTCTAGCTCGACACTATCCTTATCATTTGGAACCATGCTGAGGTAGGTGGTTAAAAGCTCACCTTTTTGACGGAACTCCTCAGCATTTTCAGTCGCCGCAAGCTCTTTTTCCTGTTTAACAAGTTTCTTCCTGTTTTTTTCCAGTTCATTTTGCACACGATGAATCAGATCACTCGCTTGTTGTGCCACACGGTCACGCGCCGCCTTGTCCAAGTAGTAGTAGTCCAAAAGGGCTGACAAGGTTTCAAACTCAGGTTGGTCCTGACTATCTGAGAATCTTACAGCTGAAAATGCTTTAGCCGTTAAGTTTGGCTCTACTTCACGATTGAAGAAGGCATGGAAATTCTTGAGTTTATCAGTCTCAAGTAAGGTTGATAATTCATTGGCCGTGTCACGCCCCAAACCTTGGAAAAGTTTTTGAAGGTTTCTAGCTGACAAATCTTCAGTCTGTAGGATCTCAAAGAGTTTTTCGTCTGGAATGTCAAAAGGATTTTTTGCGTCTGTCTTAGGAGGAGCAATATAGGTAGACCCAGGCAGAATAGTGCGGTAACTATTTTGTGAGAAACCAACATGTTTGATAGACTCAATGATTTTACTCTCGTTCTTGTCAATCAGGATAATGTTAGAGTGTTTCCCCATGATTTCCATAACAAGAGTAACCTTAACGCTATCACCGATTTCGTTTTTGTTAGAGACGGAAATCTCAAGAACACGGTCATTTTCCACTTGCTGGATATCCTCGATAACCGCTCCCTGAAGGTATTTCCGCATAATCATGGTATAGGTATTTGGATTCTGCGGATTTGGCAAGTCAGCCTTGGTCGTCTGAATACGCCCAAAGACAGGATGAGCCGAAAGCAGAAGCTTGTAATTCTGACGATTGTTACGAATGGTCAGGACCAACTCACGCTCAAAGGGCTGATTAACCTTCTGGATACGCCCGTAAAGCACTTGCTCACGCAACTCAGTCGTCATATGATGAAGAAAAAAGCCGTCAAAAGACATGATGTACTTCCTTTCTTGTTATTGATAATAATTGTTTTATTTTAAAAATAAAATTTTCTGTGAGACTTTCCTTAGGTGTTGGCGGACGTCAGCGAACTTTTACAAAGTTCCATGACTAATTTTTGAGCCTACCTAACGTCTCAAAAATTCCGAGCGCCTGAAACCTTCTAGTTTCAGGCGCTTTTAACACAGCGGAAAGTCTCAGTTAATTGCTCGCTCTGCTCGCAAAAAAAGATATTTCAAAAACTTGCAGAGTTTATGGGCTTTGTTAGTTTTTTTAAATAATTTGCATACGTTATGAACGTAAATATTGCCTAACTATTATAGCACAAAGAGAGTAAAAATGCTTTGGATGGGTAGTCGAAATTGAGTTTGTTATTATTATGAACCATTCTTTATTACAAAAATTGTTCCGCTAAAATAGTTAAAAAGTTATGTCTTTTATTTCCCTGAATACCTTTGAATTTATATCTGACTTGTGGTATCATTTAATATGCTGAAAATTAAAGGAGCATTAAATGAACGATATAAAAAAGATATGCAATGCGACTAATTTAAAATACCTAGCTGTTGCACTTATGTTTTTGGACCAAATCTATCAGATGTTCGGGAGTATGGGGGCACCTATATGGTTGACGATGTTGGGACGTCTGTCTTTCCCAATTTTCCTCTTTCTTGCTGCTGATAGTTTTCACTACACTCATGATCGTATGGCTTTTCTCAGGCGTCTGCTTTACATGAGTTGGTTTATGATCATTGGCAACGCCATCATTGGTAGTATTTTTCATAATGGTAGTATCAGTTTAACTAACAATGCCTTTTCAACCTTCTTTATTACTGGGATTTTTATTTGTTCTTGGGATTTGTTGGCTAAGGGGCTTCGCGATAAATCAAACAAGGAGTTGATTCAAGGGATTGGTGTTTTTCTCTTGCCGATTCTTTCATCTATTCCAGTTGTGATTCTTGCAGGCATATTTGAAACGCCACATGCAAACCCAATCGTTGTGCAGATTGTTGCCTTTATCTTGTCACTTGTGCCAAGTATTATCATGGTTGAGGGTGGCTTTGTAATGGTTATTTTGGGGTTGCTATTCTATATTTTCCGTACCAATCGTATGGCTCAAATCATTGTTTTAGTTGTTATTTCAGTGATTGCCCATCTTTTTGACCCGACAGGCGTTCAGTGGATGATGATCTTTGCGGCAATTCCTATGTATTTCTATAATGGTGAACGTGGTAGTGGTAACAAGAATTTCTTCTATATTTTCTATCCAGCCCATATTTATCTCTTGTGGATCCTAGCAAGTTTGTTTAGATAAAATGACAAAGACAGTCCTTGTGCTGTCTTTTTTCATGTTCAAAGTCAATTTTTATGGTTTGTTTCCTGCTTCTAAAACTGCTATAATTTAAGGCGTAATAGAATCAAGTGATAAGTCAATTGGAGGTATATCATGACAAAAGTAGCAGTAGTATTTGCGGAAGGATTTGAAGAAATCGAAGCCTTGAGCCCAGTGGATGTCTTCCGCCGAGCAGGATTTGACTGTAGCATGATAGGACTTGAAAGTACGTCAGTGACTGGCTCACATGGAATTCAAGTCGCTATGGATGGTGTATTTGATGGTAATTTTGCGGATTATGACTTGGTGGTCCTTCCTGGAGGTATGCCTGGCTCAACTAATCTACGCGACAACCAAGCCTTGATTGCCTCTCTTCAAGAAGCTTCAAAAGCTGGAAAATACGTTGTTGCCATTTGTGCAGCACCAATTGTTCTCGAACGTGCTGGTCTTCTTGAAGGTCGCAAATTCACATGTTTCCCAGGTGTTGAAGAACAAATTGCATCTGGCGAGCATCAAACTGACTTGGTGGTTGTTGATGGCAATATTGTCACTAGCCGTGGTGCCGGAACAGCCCTAGCCTTTGCCTATGCCTTGGTTGATTTGTTGGGTGGCGATGGTCAACAGTTGGCTCATACTATGGTTTACGACAGATTGTTCCAATAATCTTATTTTAAGACGGTTATCCAATATTCTTAACACCTATTGTTAGGAATATTGATAATTTATGTTACCCTATGAGATGATTGAGAACGTATCAAACAGAGGGCCTAGTTATAGGCTGGAGAGACCTTAGCTTAGTTTTTAGAGCTTTGGTTTTTTCTTTTCTCCTTTGACATCCGTCTTGAAAACGGTTATAATAATCACAAAATAACCTTTAAATGAGTCCAGAGAGGCTTAAAAGGTCGGACAGAGTGAAACAGCAGGGCTCTCCTGTGATTTTTTGTGCGACCTTGCCATGTGGCGAGGTTTTTTTGATGACATTTTGCAGTTTAGAAAGGGTTGTCATGATTTTAGTTGAAGATTTAACCATTGTGAGTCAGCGTGAGATTGCACCTCGTATTTTCGAGATGGTGCTAAAGGGAGAGATGGTTGCAGATATGCAGGTTGGACAGTTCGTCCATCTCAAAGTGCCAGACCCAAGCAAACTCCTTCGTCGTCCGATTTCCATTTCAGAGATTGACTATGACAAGAAAGAGGCAACCATTGTCTATCGAGTGGAACGCGAGGGAACAGCTATTCTGTCTAAGATGGTAGCTGGGCAAACCATCGATACCATGGGCCCTCAGGGAAATGGTTTTGATATTTCAGTTATTGAGGCTGGGCAGAAAGCCCTCCTAGTTGGTGGAGGTATTGGTGTGCCACCTTTGGTTGAGACAGCTAAACAGTTGAAGGCTAAGGGAGTGGAAGTTGTATCAGTCATTGGTTTTGCCAATAAGGATGCTGTCATTTTGGAGGATAAACTCAGAGCTTGTGGTGAAGTCTACGTGACGACTGATGACGGTTCATACGGTATCAAGGGTTACGTTTCGACAGTTATTGATGGTTTCGACTGGACACCAGATGCCGTGTATAGTTGCGGAGCCCCAGGCATGCTTAAATATGTCGATAGCAAGTTTGAAAATCACCCTCACGCCTATGTTTCTATGGAAGCCCGCATGGCTTGTGGTATGGGCGCTTGCTATGCCTGTGTGGTTCACGTTAAAGGAGAGTCGGACGCCAAAAATCTTCGTGTTTGTGAAGAAGGGCCAGTTTTCCCTACTGGAAAAGTCATCGTCTAGGAGGTTACTATGTCAGAGATGAATTCAAAAAATCGTTTAGCTATTAGCCTTCCAGGGCTCGACTTGAAAAATCCTATTATTCCAGCCTCAGGTTGCTTTGGTTTTGGTCAAGAGTATGCCAAGTATTATGATTTGGATAAACTAGGGTCAATCATGATTAAGGCTACTACCGCCAACCCTCGTTTTGGTAATCCAACACCCCGTGTGGCGGAAACACCATCAGGCATGCTCAATGCCATTGGCTTGCAAAACCCTGGTGTTGATGCTGTCTTGTCTGAAAAACTCCCTTGGTTGCAGGAGCATTATCCTGAGCTTCCAATCATTGCCAATGTAGCTGGATTTTCAAACGAAGAATATGCAGAAGTGTCTCATAAGATTTCCAAAGCCAGCAACGTCAAGGCGATCGAGCTCAACATCTCGTGTCCAAACGTGGACCATGGCAATAACGGCCTACTCATCGGACAAGTTCCAGAGCTTGCCTATGCGGCAGTAAAAGCCAGCGTCTCTCACTCTGATGTGCCCGTCTATGTCAAACTGACACCGAGCGTGGCTGATATCACAAGTGTCGCCAAAGCAGTCGAAGATGCCGGTGCGACTGGTTTCACCATGATTAACACCTTGGTCGGAACACGCTATGACTTGGCTACTCGCAAACCTATCATTGCCAACGGTCAAGGTGGTATGTCTGGGCCAGCCGTCTTTCCAGTAGCCCTTAAACTTATCCGCCAAGTTGCTCTAGCTTCAGACCTTCCAATCATCGGTATGGGGGGAGTCGACAGTGCCGAAGCAGCTATCGAAATGTTCATCGCTGGTGCCTCAGCCATCGGTGTCGGAACAGCCAACTTCGCAGATCCCTATGCCTGCCCTAAAATCATCGATCGCCTCCCTGAAGTCATGGACAAGTACGGTATCACAACACTTGAAGACTTGCGTAAGGAAGTTCGAACAGACTTGTTGGGGAAATAGAATAATTGATTTAAAAGTAAAAAGATGGAAACTAAAACTTCCATCTTTTTTATTGGTGACTTTATGTTCAATTCTTTCTCTAGCGTTGTGAATAAAATATATCATTATAAAGGCGTTTAAATAATCGAAGTTCAGTTAATGCCAGATTATATCTATATATTAGTTAGTATTCTACCTCGAATGGGTGAACTATTTTTTCTAGAAATACTAAGTATTCTTGGAGTATAATATCATTATTGATAGATAAAAGATTTTTTGTATTGTAATTTCTTGAAGCTATGTATTTGATTTTTTAAATTTAGAAACTCAGAAAAACGTTTAAAAAAATAAAAGGAGCATTATGAAATTTAAAGATTATACTTGGGACAAAGAGTTTGATATAAAAGGTTATTTTTCAGAATGTCCAGATAATTTCAATAGTAAGAATAATTTGAGCGGTATTTTACATTATTCTTCAAGAGAAATTGTATTAGAATTATTTGGCGAATTTGAAGAGGACCTAGGTATTTCTTTTAATCTTGGCAAGCATTTGGAAAAAATATATGGATTCACTAGTGATGGCAATATTTTAATTTTAAACACTTATGGAGAACCGATGGTATATTTATCATATCCTGGTTTTTCAATAACTAAATATAGAGTTAAAGACTTTAAAATCTACAGTGTATTTTATAATGAAGTAGAAAACTTTGACTATAATTCAGAAGCCTTTAAGAAATTAATAAATGAATTAGATTCTGAAAAAGTAAAAGAATTTAAATTTAGTTTCGAACACATTGAGGAATGGATTGCCAAATCACTGGTGACCATTAAGCGTGATAAGAATCAAACTATTTTTAAGAGTGCAGTACATAAATATCAATCAACAAAAGCGTTAATAAAATCAGTAGGAATGAACTTTGAGGATTCAGCAATACTACATTCTTCGTTTACAAACATATCATTTACAAGTGATTATTTTATTAAACTTACTTCAGCTGATTCAAAAAAAAGACTTTTTAATGATTTTTATCATGCTTCATGCAAGATTAAGGACCTTATTGAAATTTTATCAAATATACCTTTGTCTTTTACTAATATTGAATTTCTAGTTGATTATAAAATGGTAGATGATAAACGTTTGCCACTGACAAAAGGAAAATTCTTTGTGCAACATGCTAGAAAGTCTAAAAAATGGAAATCAAATTCTCAGCAAGATATCTCTTTAAAGAGATTAGAGAATAATTTTGAAGCTATTTTAAATCATTGGTTTGATAAATCTGAGGAACTTGATTTTATAGTTAAACAATTTTCAAAAAATCTTCATGGTAACTTATTCTTGGAAAATCAGTTGGTTGATGCAATCAGAAATCTAGAAGTATATTCAAGAAATTTTAAGAATTTTAAAATACCGCAACGTTTATCTGATATTGAAGAAGAACAAAAACGATGTTTGCTCAATTTTATAAATACAAATCTCTTAGAGGAGGTTAGAGGTAAGTTTAGAAATAGATTGAAATTTAATAAGAAAGAACCAAGTCTTTCTGAACGGTTGAAAAATTTATTTGATTCAATAGATGAGCTTAATCAGTCTAAAATTTTTTCAAATGTAGAGAGAGAATTGCTGATAAAAAAATTAACTCAAACACGCAATTATTATACTCACGGTGATTCGAAGGATAAATATCCAAAATTGATAACAGATATCAGTGAGATGTACGAAACAACATTGCTTCTTCGAGAAGTTTTAAGATATTATATCTACCAAGAATTAAGAATGAAATATGAATATATAGGTTTCTAAAGACTTTGAAATAAGTTTTAAAAATTTCATTAATGTACTACAGGATAGAGATTAAAGATACCCCCTTTGACATTCCCTCATAAAAGCGCTATAATGGAACAAATTGAACTGAACCTTTAATCGAGTCCAGAGAGGCGAGAAAGGTGTACTGAGATGCTACGGCATCACTAAAGGGTAGGGACTGCCCTATTTTCGTGCAACCTTCGCTGACTGGCGGAGGTTTTTTGTGTGAAAGGATATAAGAAATGAGAGAAAATCGTCCTGTTATTGCCCTTGATTTCCCGACCTTTGAGGATGTGAAGGCTTTCCTTACTAAGTTTCCTGCTGATGAAAAGCTCTATGTGAAGATTGGTATGGAACTCTACTATGCTGCTGGGCCTGAGATTGTACGCTACGTTAAAGAGCTTGGCCATAGTGTTTTCCTTGACCTTAAGCTTCACGATATTCCAAATACTGTGAAATCAGCCATGCGTGTCTTGTCTAACCTTGGCGTTGATATGACTAATGTGCATGCGGCTGGTGGTGTGGAAATGATGAAGGCTGCGCGTGAAGGCTTGGGAGATGGTCCAATCTTGATTGCTGTAACACAGTTGACCTCTACCTCTGAAGAGCAGATGCGTGATTTCCAAAATATCCAAACCACACTTCAAGAATCTGTGGTTCATTATGCTAAAAAGACTGCTGAAGCAGGTCTTGATGGTGTTGTCTGCTCAGCACATGAAGTAGCAAAAATCAAAGAAGCAACAAATGAAGATTTCGTTTGTTTGACACCTGGTATTCGTCCAGCAGGAGCAGCAGTTGGTGACCAAAAACGTGTTATGACACCTGCCGATGCCCGTCAAATTGGTTCAGATTACATTGTTGTTGGTCGTCCAATTACACAAGCTGACGATCCAGTAGCAGCTTATCACGACATCAAGGCCCAATGGAACGGTCAATAAATTTTCAAAAAGACCTTATTTCATAGGAAAATAGATGGAATTAGGTTATAATAAAGAATAGAAAACGCTTTACGGAGGATAATAATTATGACATTAGCATCACAAATCGCATCTGACTTGCTCGATATCAAGGCTGTTTACCTTAAACCCGAAGAACCATTTACATGGGCATCAGGAATCAAATCACCAATCTACACAGACAACCGTATTACATTGTCTTATCCAGAAACTCGTACACTTATTGAAAATGGTTTTGTGGAAAAGATTAAGGAAGAATTCCCTGAAGTAGAAGTGATTGCAGGTACTGCAACTGCTGGTATTCCTCATGGTGCGATTATCGCTGACAAGATGAACCTTCCATTTGCCTACATCCGTAGCAAACCAAAAGATCACGGTGCTGGTAACCAAATCGAAGGTCGTGTGGTTAAAGGCGAAAAAATGGTTGTTGTTGAAGACTTGATTTCAACTGGTGGTTCAGTACTTGATGCTGTAGCAGCTGCAGAGCGTGAAGGGGCTGATGTTATCGGTGTTGTGGCTATCTTCACTTACGAATTGCCAAAAGCTGAGAAAAACTTTGCGGATGCTGGTGTGAAATTGGTTACTCTTTCAAACTACACTGAGTTGATCAAAGTCGCTAAAGTTCAAGGCTACATCACAGCAGATGGACTTCAACTTTTGAAGAAATTCAAAGAAAATCAAGAGACTTGGCAAGACTAATTATCAAGATTTAAGGCGGAACGTTTTAGGCGTTTCGCTTTTTTTAGTATAATTTAGGAAAAGATAAGCAGGGAGAGTATAAGATGACAATTAATGAGTGGTCAGATGCAACGGCAATGGCTGAAGCCGTGCAAAATAAGACGGTCAGTCCCCGAGAACTAGTGGAGGCTACCATTCGTGAAGCAGAGAGGACGAATCCTAAAATCAATGCTATCGTCAGTCAACGCTACGAAAAAGCATTGAAAGAAGCAGAAACTAGAGACTTTTCAGAAAGGCCTTTTGCTGGAGTTCCAATTTTCCTAAAGGATTTGGGGCAGGAGCAAGCTGGTGAGCCGTCAACTGCAGGTTCTCGACTATTTACAAGTTATCGTGCAACGGAGACGGATAATTATGTTAAGAAACTTGAGAAACTGGGATTTATTATTTTAGGGCGTTCTAGCACTCCTGAGTTTGGCTTCAAAAATATCAGTGATGCTCAGATTCATGGTCCTGTTAACCTGCCCGACGATGTGACACGTAATGCTGGCGGGTCAAGTGGTGGTGCGGCAGCTCTTATAAGTTCTGGCATTTCTCCCTTGGCACCAGCTAGTGACGGTGGAGGTTCTATCCGTATTCCAGCCTCCTTTAACGGACTTATTGGTCTTAAGCCTAGCAGAGGACGGATTCCTGTCGGTCCTAGTTCTTTCCGTGGCTGGCAGGGTGCATCTGTCCAGTTTGCCTTGACTAAGACTGTACGAGATACAAAACGCTTGCTCTATCACATGCAGACGTGTCAGATGGAAAGTCCCTTTATTATACCGAAGCTTAGCAAAGTGTCTTTAGAAGAACCAGTTAAACCTTTGAAGATTGCTTTTTCGACTCTCTCTCCTATTGGTGGTAAGGTGTCTGAATCTGCTATTGCAGCGACAAAAAAAGCTGCTAGAAAATTGGAAAGTCTAGGACATTATGTGCATGAAATCAGCGACCAGCCCTTGAATGGGGTTGAAGCCATGCAGTCTTACTACATCATGAATAGTGTCGAGACGGCTGCCATGTTTGATTCCATAGAGGCTGGTTTAGGACGGAAGATGACCCTTGAAGATATGGAGTTGATGACTTGGGCTATTTTCCAATCTGGGCAAAAGATTCCTGCTAAAATTTACTCTAAAATTCTAGCCCAGTGGGATCAGTATAGCCATCAGATGGCGAATTTTCATGAGACTTACGATATTCTTCTAACACCAACAGTTGCGGATGTGGCACCTAAGCATGGACAGTTTGCCCTTTCTGAAAACTTACAAAATCAACTCAAACATATGGCTGATTTTGACTGGCCAAAGCAGCAGGAACTTATTTGGGAAATGTTTGCGGACAGCTTAGACTGGACACCTTTCACGCAACAAGCTAACCTGACGGGACAACCATCGATTTCTTTACCTGTCTATCGGGACGAGCAGGGTCTCTCACTCGGTGTTCAACTGACAGCTGCCAAGGGAAGAGAGGACCTCCTCTTACACTTGACCCAACAGATGGAAGAATGTTCGGTTTTTAGCTAGACATTCTCATTTGCAGTTCAATATTTTGTGAAACCCTTTCAAATAGTGTAGGCTAAGATTATAAGTTTTTAACTTAACTTCATTTTTTAAGGAGACACACATAGATGAAAAAGAGATTTTTCGCCGTATTTAGCCTAATTTTGGCTGCGGTCTTTTTGGTTGCCTGCTCGTCACAGAGTACAGGTGAGAAGAACTGGGAAAAGATTGAGAAACGTGGGAGCATCAAGGTTGCGACTGCTGGAACTCTTTACCCACAAAGCTACCACGATGATAAGAACAATTTGACTGGTTATGACGTTGAGATTCTCAAAGAAGTTGGAAAACGTCTTAAGTTGAAAATTGACTTCACGGAGATGGGCGTGGATGGCATGCTTACCGCTGTAAATAGTGGTCAAGTAGATATCGCTAACTACTCACTCGAAGATGACAACAAGAACGTTAAAAAATTCTTGCGTTCTGAACCATACAAGTATTCATTTACATCCATGGTAGTCCGTGAATCAGATAATTCAGGAATTTCTTCATGGAAGGACCTCAAAGGCAAGAAAGCAGCCGGTGCTGCAAGTACCAAGTACATGAAGATTGCCAAAAAAATGGGTGCTGAACTTGTCGTATATGACAATGTTACCAATGACGTTTATATGCAAGACTTGGTAAATGGTCGTACAGACGTTATCGTCAATGATTACTATTTGCAAAAGATGGCAGTAGCCGCTATCAAAGACAAGTACCCTGTTAAGATCAACGATGGTATCTACAGTAACCCTTACTCAACAAGCTTTACTTTCTCATTGAAGAATAAAACTCTTCAAGAAAAAGTTAATAAAGCTATCAAAGACATGAAGAAAGATGGTACCCTTACCAAGATTTCAGAGAAGTTCTTTGCTGGTCAAGACGTTACAAAGAAAACGAAAGTTGACTACACTGAGATTGACATCTCTGATGTTGAATAATATGAGCGATCCAATTGGATCGCTTATTTGCTAAAGAATTGTTTAGAAAGATAGACTTATGATTATTGATTTTTCACTGATTCTAAAGAGCATTCCCTATGTTCTATCAGGTTTGCCCTATACTTTGGGGATTTCCCTTTTAAGCTTTATGGTGGGGAATGTATTTGCCATCATCCTTGCCTTTATGCGGATGTCGCAAAAACCTTGGTTGAAGTATCCTGCCCGTGTTTATATTTCCATCATGCGTGGGGTCCCTATGTTGGTCGTGCTCTTCATTCTTTATTTTGGTTTGCCTTACGTTGGTGTTCAGCTGCCCGCCCTTCTTTGTGCCTTTATTGGTTTCTCCTGTGTTAGTGCCGCTTATATGGCAGAGATTTTTCGTTCATCCATAGCTGCCGTAGATAAGGGGCAGTGGGAAGCCGCTCGCTCTCTTGGTCTTCCTAAGAAGTCTATTATCCGTCGAATTATCTTACCTCAGGCCATGCGTATAGCAGTAGCACCTCTTGGTAATGTCATCATTGACATGGTAAAGAGTTCCTCGTTGGCGGCTATGATTACAGTGCCTGACATTTTCCAAAATGCTAAGATTATCGGTGGGCGTGAGTATGACTACATGTCTATGTATATCCTAATCGCCCTTATTTACTGGACTTTGAGCTTTACTTTTGAACTGCTTCAAGGCTATCTTGAAAAACGTTTAGCTACCTATTGATTATTAAAAAATTGTTTTATTATCTAATAAAACATTGAAATTTATTTAATTCTAATCTTATAAATGTGGTATAATAAAAACGATTTAACAATCAGAAAGGTATTTTGGAATGAAGAAGAAAACAGTCGTTGCAACGACCCTATCAACCCTACTTGTCTCAACTGCCATCTTGGCCAATGCTGTCCAAGCAGACGAGGTAGAAACTCATGCAGCTGTAACAGCACCAAGCACTGAAGTAGTAGCTACAGAGGCAACTACCAATGCGACATCTACTGTAGCAACAACTGCATCTAGCGAGTCTGCAGCACCAGTAGCTAGTTCAACATCAGTTGTTACTGCTTCAACAGCTGAAACAAGCGAAACACCTGCTGCTACAGCAAGTGAAACAGCAACTGCAGCCGCAACTCCTACAACAGAAGTCGTGACAAATGCTAGCACAAGTGCCAGCAACGACACTGTAACTGTCCTTCACACCAACGATGTTCACGGTCGTATGGTTGAAGATGATCGTAACGGAGTTATTGGTGATGCCCTTTTGTCTGGTATCGTAAATGATTCTCGTTCAAAAGGAACAACCCTTGTCTTTGACTCCGGGGACTCATTCCAAGGACTTCCAATCTCAAACAGTTCTAAAGGTGAAGACATGGCAAGCGTCATGAATGCTGTTGGTTTTGATGCCATGACAGTGGGTAACCATGAGTTTGACTTTGGTCTTGACCAATTGCGTCGTTTGAGCAAACAAATCAATTTCCCAATCATCACATCTAACGTATATGTAGATGGCGTCCGTCTTTTCCAACCATCTACAATCGTTGACAAAACACCTGGTGTTGATGGAGATGAAGTAGTTGTTATTGGTGTCACTACACCTGAGACAGCTACTAAGACACACCCTCGTAACATTCCTGGTGTCTCTTTCACCGATCCTATTACTGAGGTTAAGGCTGTTGTTGACCAAGTGGAATCAAATGCCCGTGCCGAAGGTAAGGAATACAAGACTTATGTTGTCCTTAGTCACTTGGGTATAGATACAACAACTCCAGTTGAATGGCGTGGATCAACATTGGCAGAAGCTCTTTCAAACTATGCACCTTTGAAAGGAAAACGTGTTCTTGTCCTTGATGGTCACTCACACACTCTTCACACAGCAACATACGGCGATAATGTCACTTACAACCAAACTGGTAGCTACCTTAACAATGTCGGCCGCGTCGTTTATAATTCTGACCGTATCTTGTCACATGGCGTAATCTCACACGACGAAGCTAAGAAGAATTATCAAGTTAACCCAACAGTTAAAGCTATGATTGATGATATCCAAGCTAAATACAAGGCAGATTCTTCGAAAGTCGTTATCGAAAATAGTCCAGTTAAACTTAGCGGTAACCGTATGGACGTTCGTGTTCGCGAAACTAACCTTGGTAATGTTGTCGCTGATTCTCTCTTAGATTATGGACAATCAGCCTTCACACACAAGTCTAACCTTGCCGTAACAAACGGTGGTGGTCTTCGTGAGACAATTGCCAAAGACAAACCAATCACTAAAGGTGATATCATTGCCGTTCTTCCATTTGGTAACTCAGTTGCTCAAATTCAAGTGACAGGTCAAAATATCCATGATATGTTTGTCAAATCTCTTGGTTCTATTCTCCAAGTTGACGAAAGTGGTAAAACTGTTCTAGATGAAAATGGTCAAGCTCTTCTTGAACCATCTGGCGGTTTCCTTCAAGTATCAGGAGCTCGTGTTTATTATGACACAACACTTCCAGCAGAAAAACGTATCTTGTCAATTGACATTTTTAATCCAGAAACTGGTACCTATAAACCACTCAACACTAATGAAACTTACTACCTTGTAACGAATGACTTCTTAGCTGCTGGTGGTGATGGCTACACAATGCTTGGTGGTCCTCGTGAAGAAGGTCCTTCAATGGATACCGTCTTTGCGGATTACTTGACACATGCAGACCTTTCTAAGTATGCCGTTATCAATCCAAATTCACGTACCATTTCAATTTCAAGTGCTGATTTTGCTGCCTTGAACAAAAAAGAAAATGCAGCAGACCCTACACTTAATCCTTTGGAACCTGTTACTCCATCAACTATTGCTAAAGATTTAGAAACTAGCAAACCAGTCGTATCTAAAGTAGTGACGACTCCTAATGGCAAAGTATTCTTCATTTCAACAAGAAGCGAAGCACTTAAAGAAACTGGAAAAGTGACAGAAGCTTCTGCTCAAACTGAAGTTCTTCCTACAACAGGTGACAAGGGCTCACACGCAGGTCTCCTCGGACTTGGCATGTTGCTAACTCTCTTTGGACTTAGTGGAAAACATAAAGGTAAAGAGAAAAACTAAGAAGCTTGCAGATAAGAAAAGAGTTAACCTTTTGATTAACTCTTTTTTGTTTTCTTCTTGTTACTATGTGTTTTTCGATACTGGCTTGGTGTTTGGTCGTAATAGTGTTTAAATTGGCGGTTGAAGTTGGATAGGTTGTTAAAACCAACATTAGTAGCAATTTCCAAAACTGGTTTAACGCTATTACGAAGCTCCTCGCAAGCAGCATTGAGTCTTGCTTGAATGATAAATTCTGTGCAAGAGGTACCTGTATGTTGCTTAAAAATCGTCATAAAGTGGGTCTTACTATATCCCATGAGCTCTGACAACTTTTCAATAGTGAGATTTTCGGCATAATGTTGGTTAATGTAATCAATGATTTCCCGAATCTTCTCATTCTTACGATAATGATCATCAGAAGTTTTTCGCTCTACCAAACGATAGAAGTAGAGGAGGTAGATTAATTCTTCTAGTTTTGACTTGAGAAGAAGTTCATAGTGACGATCCTTCTGACGAATCATCTTAAAAATCTCAAAGAGGAGAGCTCTAATTTCCCTATACCCCTCGTCTGATGGTCTCAGGCATTGTTTAAACTTGAAATTAGAATTCTGTAGGGGCTGTAGGTAACGTAGACTAAGCGGGTCCACCAGCGATTGTCCCAGCATATCCAAATGAAAATGTAGGGTGTCCGTATGATGAGACTGATTATTTACGGGGTGAATCGAATGAAGGCCATTCGGACGAATTAAAAAGATGTCTCCAGCTTGACTGTCAAAATAGTCATAATCAATGTGATAACGAGCTGTCCCCTCATAAACATACTGAATCTCAAGCTCTGGATGCCAATGAAAAAGGATATCAGGGCGTCCATTTTCAACCTTAGTTTCCGTCAATCGAAATGGAAGCAGATTATCGTCAAAATCTATCAAATGTTGAAAATCTGTATCAGTAGCTGCTTGTCTCATGGCAAACCTTTCAAAATCATAGGATAGTACCATGATAGCATTTTCTTTCTTAAAAAGCATGAGTAAATCGTCTGATGGTATTGATAAGTTGTTTACATAATTATATTTCTGTATTAACTACTGGCAAAACAAAAAGATGACAAAGCATCTTTTTACATAAATTTAGTTATGTTTATTTCCCTAGACAGAACTGGCTAAAGAGTTGCGTAATGAGTTCATCTGGGGCAGCATCACCAGTAATTTCTCCCAGAATTTCCCAAGTACATGTCATATCAACCTGTAGGAGGTCAACAGGCATGCCTAATTCAAGACCTTGATTGACTGCTTCAAGACTTTCGAGGGCTTTTTCAATGAGTGAAATATGACGGGCATTTGAGAGATAAGTAGCATCTTTCTCCACTAGACCAGCATTATCAAAGAAGAGTTGATTGATGCGATCTTCAATTTTGTCGATGTTTTCATTCTTGAGGACTGAAATCGGAATGACATCTTCAGGAAGCTCTTCCATTTGGATTGCTTGTGGAAGGTCTGTCTTATTTAGGAGAATGATACGATTGCTATTTTGGCTGATTTCGAGTAATGTACGGTCTTGCTCAGTTAACGGTTCCGAGCTATTAAGGACAAGAAGAACCAGGTCAGCCTCATCGAGAGCTTTTTTAGAACGCTCTACACCAATTTTTTCAACAACATCATCTGTGTCACGGATACCAGCGGTATCGATTAACTTAAGGGGAACGCCTTTGATATTAACGTATTCTTCAATGACATCACGTGTTGTACCCTCAATGTCTGTAACGATAGCTTTCTCTTCACGTAGGAGATTGTTAAGAAGACTAGATTTTCCGACATTTGGACGACCAATGATTGCCGTTGAAAGACCTTCTCGTAGAATTTTTCCTCGTTTGGCAGTAGCCAAAAGATTTTCTAGAAGTGCTTGGAACTCTTGAGTCTTTTCACGGACAAGATTTGTAGTCACTTCTTCAACATCATCATACTCTGGGTAATCGATATTCACTTCGACTTGAGCCAAAGTGTTAAGGATTTCTTGGCGAGTGTTGTTAATGAGATCCTTAAGCGAACCATCAAGTTGAGAAACGGCAACGGCCATAGCTTTATCAGTCTTAGCACGAATCAAATCCATGACAGCTTCGGCCTGGGTCAAGTCCACACGACCATTCAAGAAGGCACGTTTGGTAAATTCTCCAGGTTCGGCCATACGAGCACCAGAACGGATAAGGAGTTGAAGAATTTCATTGGTTACAGCGACACCACCATGAGTGTTAATCTCCACCACATCCTCACGCGTAAAGGTCTTAGGTGCACGCATAACACTGACCATGACTTCATCAATGGTTTCATCATTTTCGACAATATGGCCGTAATTGATAGTATGTGAAGCGACCGTTTCTAGATTTTTTCCTTTAAAAACCTTATTAGCAATAGCAAGAGCATCGGTTCCAGATAAGCGAACAATACCGATAGCACCTTCACCTAAAGGCGTTGAAATTGCAGTAATCGTATCAAATTCTTTGGTAATTGACATAGTTATTCCTTTGGATTTTTTCTGAATTAGTTGTAAAATGATTTAATTTCATTGTAACTCAAAAGACCAGTAGTAGCAAGGATTGGTGCCGATAAAGTCAAGAAAAAAGAGCCTAGGCTCTTTTTGTTTATTTGTGACGTTCAAAGTATGATTTGGTTTCTTTGAAGATGATTGGTGAGAGGACAAGAAGGGCAATTAAGTTAGGCAATGCCATCAATCCGTTTACGATATCCGCAATTTTCCAAACAACATCAAGTGTGAGGTATCCACCAAGGGCAACCATGACTACAAAAATGAGGCGGTAGAGTGGAAGGAATTTCGTTGATTTGAAAATGAATTCGAAACAACGTTCACCGTAGTAAGACCAACCCAAGATTGTTGTAAAGGCAAAGAGAACCAAAGAAAGTGTTAAGGCAATTTCACCAAATGTACCAAAAACAGATGAGAAGGCTGCTTGTGTCATTGGGGCACCTTCTAGGCTACCTGACCATTGACCCGTTACAAGGATAGCAAGACCAGTAAGCGTACAGATGATAATCGTATCAATGAAAGTACCTGTCATTGAAATCAAACCTTGTTCAACAGGTTCTTCAGTCTTAGCTGCAGCAGCGGCGATAGGAGCAGATCCAAGACCTGACTCATTTGAGAAGACACCACGCGCAATACCAAGACGCATTGCAACCATGACTGTTGCACCAGCAAAACCACCAACGGCTGCTTTACCAGTAAAGGCAGATTGGAAGACCATTTCAAGGACTGGAAGAAGTTGATTAAAGTTAGTAAAGATAACCACAAGAGCTGCTAAGATATAGAGCCCAGCCATAAATGGTACGACCTTTTCAGAAACTTTAGAGATAGATTGGATACCACCAAAAATGATGGCAGCAGTGATAAGAGCAAGAATGACACTTACGATTTTTGGTGACCAGTCAAAGCTATTTTGAAGTGAAGCGGTGATTGAGTTAACTTGAGAGAAAGTACCAATCCCCAACCATGCAACTAGGACACCTGCAAAGGCAAAGAAGTAGGCCAAAGGTTTAGCAATTGTTTGCCATTTCCCAGAGAAACCGTGTGTGATGTAATACATTGGACCACCAGAAACATTACCTTGGTCGTCAAGTGTACGGAATTTAATAGCCAAAAGACCTTCGGAATATTTAGTTGCCATACCAAAGAAAGCGGCAATCCACATCCAGAAAAGGGCACCAGGTCCACCTGTCTTGATGGCGGTAGCTACCCCAACAATGTTACCTGTACCAACTGTTGCAGCAAGAGCCGTTGCAAGGGCTGCGAAACTAGAAATATCTCCTTCCCCTTTATCTTCAGCAAAGATAAGTTTAAAAGCTTTAGGAAGACGAAGAACTTGCAAAAGACCAAGACGAATTGTAAGGTAAATCCCAGTTCCTACAAGAAGGACCAGAAGGGGTGGACCCCAGACAAAATCATCAATGGTAGTAAAAAATTCTAACATAAATTTACAATCTCCTTTAACCGAGACGTCAAAAAAGAGGTTTGGCTTAACCAGACCTCTGAGAATACAAAGCTATTACTACAAGTTAAAAAACTTGCGATGCTTTCTGTCCTTTTACCTGAGAGTTTCGGTTGTTACGCCTTGCCCCTTCGGTGTCTTGTATACAGCTAAGGCTGCTTCAAGATCTCTCCAGAAGTCCGTCAATCACCAGTCATCCTGATGACATCACTCGGTTCTTATTTTATTGTGATTCTATCTTATCGAAAAAACCGAACAGTGTCAACACTAATTTTCATAAAAAGTATAAAAATCCGAATATTATTCTTTAGCATGTCTTCTTCCAAAGCTAGAAAAATCTAGGAATATGAGCAATCTTAAGCAAAGTACTTCCAAATAAAAACAAACAATTATCTTCTAAAGTAATTTCAGATCCATTATGAATAGAATCTGCATTTTCATCCAAAAAATGATAAAATAGTAGAGCTTATTTTTGAGAATGGAGAATATGATGAACCCATTATTAACTGGTATGAATGACAAACAGGCCAAAGCCGTCCAAACGACTGAGGGGCCTTTATTGATTATGGCTGGTGCAGGATCTGGGAAGACACGTGTGCTTACCCACCGCATTGCCTACCTCATTGACGAGAAAATGATTAACCCCTGGAATATCCTAGCCATTACCTTTACCAATAAGGCAGCTCGTGAGATGCGTGAACGTGCTATGGCTTTAAATCCAGCAACTTCAGAAACCTTGATTGCGACCTTCCATAGTATGTGTGTGCGAATCCTTCGTCGTGAAGCAGACCATATTGGCTACAACCGGAACTTTACTATCGTAGATCCTGGGGAACAACGTACTTTGATGAAACGTATTCTCAAGAATCTGAACCTGGACCCTAAGAAGTGGAATGAACGTGCCATCTTAGGGACGATTTCCAACGCCAAAAACGACCTCTTGGATGAAGTGGCCTATGAGCACCAGGCCGGTGATATGTACACCCAAATCGTTGCTAAATGTTACAAAGCCTATCAGGAAGAGCTCCGTCGTAGTGAAGCCATGGATTTTGACGATTTGATTATGATGACTTTACGTCTCTTTGACAAAAATCCTGATGTTCTCGCCTATTATCAGCAACGTTATCAGTACATTCACGTGGATGAGTACCAAGATACCAACCATGCTCAATATCAGTTGGTAAAACTCTTGGCATCTCGCTTCAAAAATATCTGTGTCGTAGGTGATGCGGACCAATCAATCTACGGTTGGCGTGGGGCTGATATGCAGAACATCCTTGACTTTGAAAAGGACTATCCTGAAGCCAAGGTAGTTCTCTTGGAAGAAAACTACCGTTCAACCAAGAAAATTCTCCAAGCAGCCAATGAAGTTATCAAGAACAACCGAAACCGCCGTCCTAAGAAACTTTGGACTCAAAATGACGACGGTGAACAAATCGTTTATTACCGTGCTAATGACGAGCGTGATGAAGCTGTTTTTGTTGCTTCAACTATTGATAACATCATTCGTGAAGAAGGTAAGAACTTTAAGGATTTTGCTGTACTCTACCGTACCAATGCTCAGTCTCGTACTATTGAAGAAGCCTTGCTTAAGTCTAATATCCCTTATACCATGGTTGGAGGGACCAAGTTCTATAGCCGTAAAGAAATTCGTGATGTTATTTCTTACTTGAACTTGATTGCCAATCCTGCGGATAATATTAGTTTTGAACGTGTCGTTAATGAACCTAAACGTGGGGTCGGTCCTGGCACACTTGAAAAGATTCGTACCTTTGCCTATGAGCAAAACATGAGTCTCCTAGATGCTTCAGCTAATATTATGTTGTCACCAATCAAGGGGAAAGCAGCTCAGGGCGTTTACGATTTTGCTAATATGATTCTGAATCTACGTGACCAGCTAGATGGGCTAAGCATCACTGAAGCGGTAGAGACAGTTTTAGATAAGTCTGGTTATCTGGATGCTCTTTCTATGCAACAAACACTTGAAAGTCAAGCACGCATTGAAAATATCGAAGAGTTCATGTCTGTTACTAAGAATTTTGATGAAACCAACACTGATGGTACGGAAGATGAGACTGGTATTGACCGTTTAGGCCGTTTCTTGAACGATCTAGCCTTGATTGCTGATACGGACGATGGAGATATGGAAGCAGCAGAAGTAACCTTGATGACCCTCCATGCTGCCAAAGGACTTGAATTCCCAGTTGTCTTTCTTATCGGTATGGAAGAGGGGGTCTTCCCTTTGTCTCTTGCCTCAGAGGATCCAGAAGAACTCGAAGAAGAGCGTCGCTTAGCTTACGTAGGTATTACCCGTGCTGAAGAGATTCTTTTCCTTACCAACGCGAATACGCGTACGCTTTTTGGTAAGACTAGCTATAATCGTCCTAGCCGTTTCTTGCGTGAAATTTCAGATGATTTATTACAATATCAAGGTCTAGCACGTCCAGCCAATTCATCATTTGGTGTTCGTTTTACAAAGGAAGAGCCAACACAATTTGGTCAAGGCATGAGTTTACAACAAGCGCTTCAGACCAGAAAAGCAAATGCACAACCTCAAAGACATACGGGCGCTCAGCCATTTTCAAAAGCTACTGGCGGACTACCTTTTGGCAAGACTTCAGACTCTAGCAATTCAGCTACTGACTGGGAAATCGGAGATATTGCTCACCACAAGAAGTGGGGAGATGGGACTGTCCTAGAAGTAACTGGAAGTGGCAAAACACAAGAACTTAAGATAAAATTCCCAGAAGTTGGACTTAAAAAGGTTTTGGCAAGCGTAGCACCTATTGAGAAGAAATAGAGAGGGACCGAAAGGTCCTTTTTATAAGCCCTCCCTATCACATTGATAAAAAATTTCTATTAGACAGCTAGCTTTTATGGGTGTAGAATGAAGGCAACTTTTGTTTTGGAGGACACCCATATGTCACGAGAATTTTCATTTGAAACCTTACAATTACACGCTGGACAAACACCTGACAAGGAAACAAAATCACGTGCGGTTCCAATTTACCAAACAACTTCATATGTTTTTGACGATGCTCAAGAAGGTGAAGATCTCTTTGCCCTTAGAAAACCGGGTAATATTTACACACGTATTACCAATCCAACAGTAGCAGTACTTGAAGAACGTATTGCAGCCCTCGAAGGTGGTGTTGGTGCCTTGGCTACGGCTTCAGGTATGGCTGCAATCACCTATGCGGTCCTTGGTTTGGCACATGCTGGCGATCATGTTGTTGCTGCGACAACCCTCTACGGTGGAACATTTAATCTCTTAAAAGAAACTCTTCCACGCTATGGTGTCACAACAACTTTTGTAGATGTTGACAATCCTGAAGAAATTGAAGCTGCTATCAAAGATAATACCAAACTAGTCTTGATTGAGTCTTTAGGTAATCCGCTTATCAACATTCCTGATTTTGAAAAGATTGCTGAAATTGCTCACAGCCATAAGATTCCATTGGTTGCTGACAATACTTTTGGTACTCCATATCTCATCAATGTTATCTCCCATGGTGTAGATATCGTAGTTCATTCTGCGACTAAGTTTATCGGTGGACATGGAACAACTATCGGTGGTCTTATCGTCGATTCTGGTAAATTTGACTGGGAAGCTTCAGGCAAATTCCCACAGTTGGTTGACGAAGATCCATCTTACCACAATATCAGCTATACACGTGATGTTGGTCCTGCAGCATTTATCACTGCCCTTCGTACACAACTTTTGCGTGACACAGGGGCTGCCTTGGCACCTTTCAATGCTTTCTTACTTTTACAAGGACTTGAAACACTTTCACTTCGTGTCGAACGCCACGTCGAAAATGCTAAAAAAATCGTAGACTTTTTGGAAAATCATCCAAAAGTTGAAAAAGTGAACTATCCTGGATTACCATCAAGTCCTTACTATGATTTGGCACAAAAATACTTCCCTAAAGGACCAGGTTCTATTTTCACTTTCCATGTTAAAGGTGGACAAGACGAAGCACGTACCGTTATTGATAATCTTGAAATCTTCTCAGATTTAGCTAACGTTGCTGATGCAAAATCTTTGGTGGTTCACCCTGCAACAACAACTCACCAACAATTGGCAGAAGCAGATTTGCTAGCTTGTGGTGTCACTCCAAATCAAATTCGTATCTCAGTTGGTTTAGAAAATGCAGATGATTTGATTGAAGATTTAAAACTAGCCCTTGATAAAATCTAAGTATTTTGATACTAAATATTCAAACCAGCTATAGAGCTGGTTTTTTGTTATACTATCCCTATGAAATTTGTTTTTGATTTGGATGGAACCCTGTGTTTCGATGGTATGACCATGTCAAAAGAACTACAAGAGGTTCTTTTAACAGCACCTAAATACGGTCATGAGATTATTTTTGCAACAGCACGCTCTTAGAGAGACTGTCTTAGTATTTTGGAGGGAGAATTGAAAAAGCTGACAGTAGTTGGCTTAAACGGTGGTGAAGTCTTTCAAGATGGATATTTAGTATCGCAATACACAATACCTTCACATGCTCTCAGAACGATTGTTAGCTACTGTGATACCTATAATCTCCCTTATTTTATTGATGATACCTTTAATTATGCTATTCAAAATCCTGAACAGATTCCTTTTCTCTCAAATGTTGACCCATTAAACAAAGCAAAGATTTTGCCTGTCCAAGAACTTAATAAGCCCATTAAAGCTGTTATTCCACTTGCAGAGCATGAGGATATACGAGAAGACCTTATCTTTAATCTAAACAAACTGGAATGTTTAGACCTTACTTACCATGATATCGAAAGGTGTCTCTACATTAATCCAAAAGGAGTGACTAAGGCTAGTACTGTTTTAAACCACTTTGGTAGAGACTTTGTAGCTTTTGGAAATGACCAAAATGATATTTCTCTTTTCAAATATGCTATATATGGTGTGCAAGTTGGCGATTATCCCTATCTGAAAGACTTTGCGGATGAAGTTATTCCTGCAATTAATACAGTGATTGCTGAAAAAATTAAACTACTGTTTGAAAAGTTCTAAACAAATGCTTAGGCTTCTTGCTCTATTTGCAGTACAATAGTAAAAAAAGTATTGGAGGACTAGCATGCCAACATTTATTGGAAAACCAGTTACTGTAGCAGAAGACAAACAACTTCAAGTTGGAGATACCTTGCGTGACTTTAATTTGACAGCAACAGATTTGACGAAAAAATCACTTTCAGAATTCGATGGAAAGAAAAAAGTTATCTCTATCGTTCCATCAATCGATACTGGTATTTGTTCAACTCAAACACGTATCTTTAACAAGGAATTGTCAGAACTAGATGATACTGTCGTTATTACTATTTCAGTGGACCTACCATTTGCGCAAGCTCGTTGGTGTGGTGCTGAGGGCCTTGAAAATGCTATCATGCTCTCTGACTACTATGATAATAGTTTCGGTAAAGACTATGGTGTCCTTATTGAAGAATGGCACTTGTTAGCGCGTGCCGTTTTAGTGGCAGACGCTGACAACAAGATTACTTATGTCGAATATTTGGACAATATCAATACTGATCCAAATTATGAAGCAGCAGTAGCAGCAGTTAAAAGCTTATAAAAAAGGGCCCCGGTCTCTTTTTTATTTTGCCTTTCTTACAGTTTTTGCTTGCAAAAGTATTAGCTTCTTGTTATTATTGTATAGTAATACTCAATACGGATAGTAAAATATAAAAAGGAGATTCAATGTCTGAAAAAGAAAGACCTCAACTGATTATCGATTACGAAGCTAATACAGACAAACTTGTTCGTTTAGGCGATGTTGTCGATCAATTTAAAGGAAAAGCTGTCCCTGCTAAGGCAGAACCTGGCGAATTCGCTGTCATTAATCTATCGGATATGACACCCAACGGCATTGCTTACGATGACCTAAAAACATTTTCTGAGGAACGCCGCAAACTTTTACGCTTTCTCTTAGAAGATGGAGATGTGCTTATTGCATCTAAGGGAACTGTTCAAAAAGTTGCTGTTTTCGAAGATCAGGGCAATCGTGAAGTTGTTGCCTCATCAAATATCACAGTATTACGACCTAAGGAAAAACTTCGTGGTTTTTACATCAAGTTCTTTCTTGAGACAGATATTGGTCGTGCCTATTTGGACTATGCTGATAAGGGAAAGGCTGTCCTCAATTTATCGACGGCTGACCTCTTGGACATCAAAATTCCTGAAATACCTATTGTTAAGCAAGATTACCAAATTGCGGCCTACCTACGTGGGCGTGCCGATTTCCACCGTAAGATGGTTCGTGCAGAGCAAGAGTGGGAAAATATCCAACACAATGTTACAGAAGCTCTATTTGGAAATTAACCAAAAGCCAGCAAACTAGGATTTGTTGGTCTTTTTTTATTATTCTCGTGTATAATGGTAGTAGCAAATATGTTATTAGGAGGTCATTATGACTACCAACACCATAGATTTATCACAACCAGTCGCAACAATCATAAAAGAGCATCCAGAGGTTAAGGATTTACTGATTGATCTTGGTTTCAAGCCCTTGTCCAACCCAGCTATGCTCAATACTGTCGGTAAGGTAACCAGTCTTAAAGCTGGCTCTAAGTTAGCTAATATTCCACTAGATAAAATCAAGCAAACCTTGATTTTCAACGGTTACGACGTAATTGGTGACTGATATGGAAAACAATCGTATTCAAATACTGAAAGAAATTCTCCTAGATTTGCACCATGGAGCAAGTCCTGAGAGTGTTCAAGAACGTTTTAACCAACACTTTAAAGGGGTATCTGCCCTTGAAATCTCTATGATGGAGCATGAACTGATGTCATCAGATGAGGGGGTTACCTTTGAAGATGTTATGAGTCTCTGCAATGTCCACGCTAACTTATTTAAAGGTGCTATTGCAGATGTGGAGGTGGCAGATGCTGATCAAGAGGGACACCCTGTCTATGTCTTTAAACAGGAAAATTTAGCCCTACGCTCAGCTATTCTCCGTATTCGACGTATCATAGAAAACATCAGTAAACCCGAAAATGAAGACTTTAAATCTGACCTGCTCAATGGTCTTAAGCATCAGATGGCTTTACTGGGACAATTCCATAATCATTATACACGTAAAGAAAAGCTCTTCTTTCCAATAATGGAGCGTTACGGCCATGACTCCCCACCAAAAGTGATGTGGGGAGTGGACGATGACATCCGAAAACTTTATCGAGTGGCAGAAGCTAAACTAAAGGAACTTCCGGATGCTGATTTAGAAGAATTTTCAAAAGCATTTGAAGCCTTTTCGGAAGAATTTGAAGCCATGATTTTCAAGGAAGAAGCCATCTTACTTATGATTCTGCTAGAAACCTTTACGCAGGATGATTGGCTTTCAATTGCCGAGGAGAGCGATGCTTATGGCTATGCAATTATAAAACCTACAGCCGTTTGGAAACCTAAGCGTGAGCGTTTTGAGGAAGACAATACGGAAACATCGCAAGAACAGTCAGGTCTGAGCACTGACGCACATACGGGCAATACCCGAATTATTGAAACCCCAGAAGGGCAATTCACCATCAGCTTCACCCCAAAACCAAAAACTGAAACTGTCGTAGATAGAGAAACAACGCAACCTTTTGGCAATGGTTATCTTTCTGTGGAGCAGGCCAATCTTATTCTAAATCATCTCCCTTTGGAAATTACTTTCGTCAATAAAGACGATATTTTCCAATACTATAATGATAATGTTCCTGCCAATGAAATGGTTTTTAAACGAACACCTAGCCAAATTGGACGAAACGTTGAACTTTGTCATCCGCCAAAAGTACTTGATAAGGTCAAGAAAATTTTTGAATTACTAAGGAGTGGTGAGCGTGACCAAGTTCCAATGTGGTTCAAATCTGAACGTTTAGGAAAATTCGTCTATGTTACCTATGCAGCTGTCAGGGATGACCAGGGAGACTTTCAAGGTGTCCTAGAGTATGTGCAAGATATTCAACCCTTCTTTGAACTAGAAAGCGATCTAAAAAGAGATATTGATTAAAAAGCTAGCAGTCTTGCGATTGCTTATGACTATAATCCGTAAGAGGTTAGAGACTTTGCTCTCTGCCTCTTTATGTTTCTACCTAGCTCTTTAGGATTGCTTTTGATATAATTAAAAGTATGATTTCAGGAATTATTAATCTAAAAAAAGAGGCTGGAATGACCAGTCATGATGCTGTATTTAAACTACGCAAAATATTACAAGAGAAAAAAATTGGACATGGTGGTACCCTTGATCCAGATGTTACTGGTGTCCTACCTATAGCAGTTGGAAAAGCGACTCGTGTCATTGAATACATGACTGAAGCAGGGAAGGTCTACGAGGGAGAAATTACCATTGGCTTTTCGACAACTACCGAGGATGCTGGTGGAGAAATCGTCCAAACTACCCCAGTAACTGAGCTAGATGAAGCCACCGTTGACAAAGCAATGGCTAGCTTTGAGGGAGAAATCACACAAATTCCTCCTATGTACTCAGCAGTTAAGGTCAACGGAAAGAAACTTTATGAGTACGCACGCGCTGGAGAAGAAGTAGAACGTCCACAACGTCAAGTGACCATTACCGAATTTGTCCGTACCTCACCCATCGAGCTAGAAAACGACACTGCGAGATTCACCTTCCGTGTTGCTTGTAGCAAGGGAACTTATGTCCGTACCTTATCTGTCGATTTGGGTGCTAAGCTCGGCTACGCGAGTCATATGTCTGCTCTTCGTCGAACAGCCTCAGCTGGTCTAACCTTAGATAAGGCACTAACTCTCTCTCAAATTTCAGAAATGGTAGAAGCAGGGGATACGTCCTTCCTCCTTCCCATCGAATTCGGTGTTCAGGATTTGCCAGCAGTACAAGTCACTGAAGATGATGCTAAAGAAATCTCATTTGGTCGCTTTATTGCTATTGATAGCCAAGAACCCTTAGTTGCGGCCTTTTTAGGAGACAAAGTTCTAGCCATCATGGAAAAGCGAAATCAAGTTTATAAACCTAGAAAAGTATTAAGTCAATGAAAATAACTTCTATTAACGATTATAAAGATATCCATCAGGAAAAGGATACAGTCCTTGTCTTAGGCTATTTCGATGCGCTTCATCGTGGTCATAAGGTCCTTTTTGATAAGGCGCGCCAGATTGCTGACGACAAACAGCTTGAAGTAGCTGTTCTTACCTTTAATGAAAGTCCTCAACTGACTTTTCAACGGTATACGGATGATCTCCTCCTTCATATCACAGCACCCAAGAGACGCTGTGATCTTTTTGAAGCCTATGGAACAGATCAGCTTTACTTAACAGATTTCAATAGTGATTTTGCCCGAACGAGTTCAGATGATTTCATTGCCCGCTATATTAATCGGTTAAAAGCTCAAGAGGTTGTTGTGGGCTTTGATTACAAGTTTGGACACCATCGAACGGATGCGGACTATTTAGCCCGTAATTTTTCTGGTAATGTCCATGTCATTGAAGAGCAACAAAGCGATGGTGAAAAGATTTCGTCAACACGTGTACGTCAATTAATACGAGAAGGTAATGTTAAAGAAGCCAATAAACTTCTTGGCCACGAATTCTCGACACGTGGCATCGTGGTACATGGTGATGCCCGTGGGCGTACCATTGGTTTTCCAACTGCTAATTTAGCACCAATCGACAGAACCTTTCTCCCTGCAGATGGCGTCTATGTTGCTGATGTGGTGATTGATGGTAAACGCTATCGTTCCATGACTAGCCTAGGTAAAAACGTTACCTTTGGGGGAACAGAACTCCGCCTTGAAGCCAATATCTTTGATTTCGAAGGCGATATTTATGGAAAAACAATCGAAGTTTTTTGGCTAGATTATATCCGTGATATGATTAAGTTCAATAATATAGAGGAACTTTGCGCTCAACTGGAGGCCGATAAAAAAATCGCGGAAAAATTTTAAGAAAGCGTAGCCAAAACTAATCAAATAATGTATAATGATTAGGAATGTTAAAGTGAAAGGGGTGTTTGCATGGTAACTTTATTTTTATCACCTAGCTGCACCAGCTGTAGGAAAGCACGAGCCTGGTTGACCAATCATGAAGTTGCTTTTGACGAACACAATATTATCACGAGCCCATTAACTCACGATGAGTTGATGAAGATTTTGTCTTACACGGAAAATGGTACTGAAGATATCATTTCAACCCGTTCAAAAGTCTTTCAGAAGCTAAATATCGATGTGGATGATTTGACCATCAAGGAACTCATTCAACTGATTTCTGAATATCCAAATCTTCTTCGTCGACCTATCATTATGGACAACAAACGCATGCAAATCGGTTTCAACGAAGATGAAATTCGTGCCTTTTTGCCTCGTGATTATAGAAAGCAAGAATTGCGTCAAGCGACCATTCGAGCTGAAATTGAGGGTAACAATGACTAAAGGAAATTATTCCTACCCACTCGATCCATCATGGAGCACTGAGGAAATCACCACAGTGCTTCATTTTTTGAGTCAGGTAGAAAAAGCATACGAGAGCAAGGTTGACCGTGACCAACTCTTGCAAGCCTATAAGGCATTTAAAACCGTTGTCCCAGGCAAAGCGCCTGAAAAGCAACTAGACAAGGCCTTTGAAGAAGCTAGCGGTTTTTCAACCTATCAAGCTGTCAAAGCTGCTAAAGCAAAAGATAAAGGATTTGTATCACTTGGAAAATAAACTGATTTTCGCCAAAGAAATCATCAAAGAAGCTGGTGCTTTCATTAAAGAAAGTTTAAGTAAAACAATCACGGTCGAAGAAAAGACAGCTTTTGATGATTTAGTCACTAATATTGATAAACAAACACAAGATTTACTCGTGGCACGTATTAAATCTGCCTTTCCTTCAGACAATATTTTCGCTGAAGAAAATGGCTTGGTGCATAATATCAAGGATGGAAACGTCTGGGTCTTGGATCCAATTGATGGAACGGTCAATTTTATTGTCCAACAAGATAATTTTTGTGTGATGATTGCCTACTATGAAGAGGGGCAAGGAAAATTTGGTCTCATTTATAACGTCATGGCTGATCAACTTTTCTATGGTGGTGGCCAGTTTGATGTGTATTGCAATGACAAATTGCTTCCAGCCTATAAAAGTCGCCCATTAGACCGCTGCCTAGTCGCTAGCAATGGAGCCATGTATGCTAAAAATTTTCATGGTTTAAAAGACCTTATTGATAAGACCTTGGGTGTTCGTGTCTATGGTGGTGCCGGTTTAAGCATGTCAAAAGTCCTATCTGGTCAAATTTTAGCTTACTTTTCAGTTATTTACCCATGGGACTATGCTGCAGCAAGTATTATGGGAGAAAAATTGGGTTATCACCTTGAGACCATTACTGGAGAACCACTGGATTATTCTAGTCGTCAAGCTGTAATGCTTGTGCCCAAAGACAGACTTGAAGAAATCAAGGATATTATGGGCTCAGAAAATTAATTTAAAACAAAAACCATACTGGACAAATCAGAACAGTAAGTTCTCTTGGTTAGTCCAGTTTTTTGATAGAAAGGAAACTATGCAATTTCCATCAGACTTTATAGAAAAATATAATAAGCTCCTTGGAGATGAAGCGGAGGAATTCTTTGCATCATTTGATCAAGAAGCCGTGTCCGCCTATCGTACCAACCCTCTGAAAAAGCAACAGAAAAACTTTCCTGATGCCATTCCTGAAACACCTTGGGGCCATTACGGTAAAATTTCTGGAAAATCCGCCGATCATGCAACTGGTTTGGTTTATTCTCAGGAACCAGCTGCTCAAATGGTAGCCCAAGTGGCAGCTCCGGCCAAGGGAAGTCGTGTCTTAGACTTGGCAGCTGCTCCAGGCGGAAAATCTACTCATCTTCTAAGCTACTTAGACAATACAGGACTGCTCGTCAGCAATGAAATCAATCCAAAGCGTAGTAAAATTCTGGTTGAAAACATTGAACGTTTTGGGGCGAGAAATGTTGTTGTGACTAACACGTCAGCTGATAAACTAGCCAAAGTTTTCAAAAATTACTTTGATACGATTGTCTTTGATGGACCTTGTTCTGGAGAAGGAATGTTCCGAAAAGACCCTGATGCAATCCAATATTGGCACAAGGATTACCCTAGTGAACTGGCACAATTACAGAAAGACATCTTATCAGACGGTTTGAAGATGCTCGCTCCTGGTGGTCAATTAATCTACTCAACCTGTACCTGGTCTCCTGAGGAAAATGAAGGTGTTGTCGCTTGGATTTTAGAAAATTACCCTGATCTTGAATTAGTAGAAATCCCTAAATGGAATGGCATGAGAGGTGGGATTGATTTTCCAGAAACAGCTCGAATGTATCCGCACCATTTCAAAGGTGAAGGCCAGTTTGTGGCAAAATTCCAGGATAAGCGCGTGGCTGAGCAGGCACGTATCAAAGAGGGAAAATCTAACCTAAACAAGGAGCAGAAGCAACTCTGGGAAGATTTTGCAAAAAAACACCTTAAGACTCGTCTAGATGGTTTACTCCAAGTTTTTGGGGACAATCTCTATCTGCTTCCTAAGGGACTTCCAGACCTATCTAAAGTTAAAATCGCTCGTAATGGACTGCATCTTGGTGTCTTTAAGAAAAAACGTTTTGAACCAAGTTTTGCTCTTGGAATTGCGTTAACCTCAGATGAAGTTGTTTCAAGTATAGAGCTAATTCAAGACCAGTTTGCCCAATACGTTTCTGGTAATGTGGTCACTCTAGATCAAGCGCAACCAAACGGTTGGTATCAGCTTTTAGTGGATGGCAATGGATTTGGATTTGCCAAAATCGTTGGAAACACGGTTAAAAACTACTATCCTAAGGGATTGAGATTCCATGTATAAGGGCCTGTAATCAAACTTTAATATGACTTAATTATCTTATACTTGGTATAATTAGATAGATGTCTTTTTACAGCATATATATAAGACACTTTCTTACTTAAGTTACAAAATGTCGGAGGACAAAAATGAAAAAAACAAAAGTCCTTGCAGTGATTATGTCACTGGCAATGGCCATGCTAGTCTTAACTGGCTGTGCCTCTTGGATTGACCGTGGCCAGTCCATTACAGCAGTTGGTTCTACGGCCCTTCAACCCTTAGTGGAGGCGGCAGCAGATGGGTTCGCTGAAAAGAACCCTGAGAATATCGTTAACGTCCAAGGTGGCGGTTCTGGTACTGGACTTTCTCAGGTACAATCCGGTGCCGTTCAAATTGGTAACAGTGACCTTTTTGCCGAGGAAAAATCTGGAATCGATGCCAGTAAGCTTGTTGACTATCAAGTTGCCGTTGCAGGAATTGCAGTGATTACAAACAAAGAAGTCTCTGTAGATAACTTGACAACGGAACAACTTCGCAAGATTTTCACTGGGGAAATCACAAACTGGAAACAGCTTGGTGGTAAAGACCTAGAGATTACTATTATTAACCGTGCAGCCAGCTCAGGATCACGCGCAACTTTCGATGCAGTGATTATGGACGGCAAATCGCCAATCCGTACCCAAGAGCAAGATTCTAATGGTATGGTTAAGTCAATCGTTGCTCAGACACCAGGTGCTATTTCATACCTATCATTTGCCTACCTTGATGATTCTGTTAAAACATTGAAGTTAAATGGATTTGAACCAAAAGCTGAAAATGTTGCAACTAACGATTGGCCGATTTGGTCTTACGAGCATATGTATACCAAGGGAAAACCGGATAGCTATACCAAACAATTCTTAGATTACATGATGAGTGACGAAGTCCAAGAAAATGTCGTCGCAAAAATGGGTTACATTTCCATCCATAGCATGAAAGTTACCAAGGATGCTGATGGTAACGTCTCAAAGAAGAGTGAGGAGTAAGCATGAAAAATGAAGAATTGGTGAAACAATTAACATCACCCTCTAAAAATTCACGCCTCGAGAAGTTTGGTAAAACAATCACTTTCCTTTGCCTAGCTTTGATTGTTTTTATCGTAGCCATGATTTTACTTTTCGTTGCTCAAAAAGGGCTGGCGACTTTCTTTGTTAATAAAGTTAGCTTGATCGAGTTTCTCTTTAGTGGCGATTGGTCGCCATCTGAAGGCAAGTTCGGAGCTCTTCCAATGATTTTGGGATCATTCGTAGTTACCTTGCTCTCAGCCTTGGTAGCAACGCCATTTGCCATAGGAGCAGCCATCTTTATGACTGAAATTTCTCCGAAAGGGGCTAAATTCCTACAACCAGCTATTGAACTTTTGGTTGGGATTCCATCTGTTGTTTATGGATTTATTGGTCTCCAAGTCGTGGTTCCATTTGTTCGCTTAATTTTTGGTGGAACAGGTTTTGGTATTCTTTCAGGTACCTTTGTCTTGTTCGTCATGATTCTACCAACCGTAACCTTTATGACAACAGATACGCTTCGTGCAGTGCCTCGTCACTATCGTGAAGCCAGTCTGGCCATGGGAGCTACACGCTGGCAAACGATTTGGCGTGTGACACTTAATGCGGCTAAACCAGGTATTTTCACGGCCGTTATCTTTGGTATGGCCCGTGCCTTTGGTGAGGCTCTTGCCATCCAAATGGTTGTCGGAAATTCCGCAGTGATTCCAACTTCTTTAACAACACCAGCAGCAACATTGACATCTGTCTTGACTATGGGAATCGGAAATACAGTCATGGGTACTGTTTCAAACAATGTCCTTTGGTCTCTCGCCTTGGTTCTCTTATTAATGAGTCTTGGTTTCAATATGTTGGTGAAATTCATTACCCGTGAGAGAAAGAGAAATTATGAACGCTAAAAAAATTGATAAAATTGCCATCAGCACACTCTATGTGATTGCTGGCATTATTGTAACAATCCTGGCAGCCTTGATTCTCTATATCTTGGTTCGCGGGATACCACATATCAGCTGGTCATTCTTGACTAGTCGATCATCATCTTACAAAGCTGGTGGAGGAATTGGGGTTCAACTCTACAATTCATTCTTCCTTTTGGTTATTACCCTGATTATTTCTGTGCCTCTTTCTATGGGAGCTGGAATTTTCTTATCAGAATATGCAAAAAAAGGACGTCTTACCAACTTTGTTCGTACCTGTATTGAAATCCTTTCTTCACTGCCTTCAGTAGTGGTCGGACTCTTTGGTTATTTGATTTTTGTTGTCCAATTCCAGTATGGATTTTCAATCCTATCTGGTGCCTTGGCTTTAACGGTCTTTAACCTACCACAAATGACTCGTACGGTTGAAGATAGTTTGCGAACAGTCCACCATACCCAACGTGAAGCTGGGCTAGCTCTAGGCTTGTCTCGATGGGAAACGATCTTACACGTTGTTGTTCCAGAGGCCTTACCTGGTATTGTTACTGGTATCGTTCTTGCTTCTGGTCGTATTTTCGGGGAAGCAGCAGCGCTTATCTATACAGCAGGTCAATCGGCACCAGCACTTAACTGGAGCGACTGGAATCCGCTTAGTATCTCTAGTCCAATCTCGATTTTCCGCCAAGCAGAAACACTTGCTGTTCACATCTGGAAGGTCAACTCAGAAGGTACGACACCTGACGCCACTGCAGTATCAGCTGGTTCAGCAGCAGTACTCTTGATTTTCATTTTGATTTTCAACTTTGGTGCACGTCGTTTGGGAGCATACCTCCATAAGAAATTAACATCCGCTTAAAGGAGTTATCATGACAAAATACAATTGGGACGAGCGTCATATTATCACCTTCCCAGAGAAGGAGCTCGCTCTTGAAACAAAGGACTTGCATGTCTATTATGGTCAAAAAGAAGCCATCAAAGGCATCGACATGCAATTCGAGAAAAATAAAATTACGGCTCTTATTGGGCCTTCAGGATGCGGGAAGTCAACCTTTCTTCGTAGCCTAAACCGTATGAATGATACGATTGATATTGCTAAGGTTACTGGACAAATCCTTTATCAAGGCGTCGATGTCAATGCAAGTAATATCAATGTTTATGAAATGCGTAAACATATTGGAATGGTTTTCCAACGTCCAAATCCATTTGCCAAGTCTATCTACAGAAACATTACCTTTGCTCACGAACGTAAAGGCGTAAGAGATAAGCAAACTTTGGACGAGATTGTTGAGACATCGCTTAAGCAAGCAGGTCTTTGGGATCAGGTTAAAGATGATCTTCATAAATCTGCCTTTACCCTCTCAGGTGGTCAGCAGCAACGTCTTTGTATTGCTAGAGCTATTGCCGTGAAACCGCAGATTCTTCTCATGGATGAACCTGCAGCTTCTTTGGATCCTGTAGCTACTATGCAACTAGAAGAGACCATGTTCGAACTTAAGGAAGATTACTCTATTATCATCGTGACGCACAATATGCAGCAGGCAGCGCGTGCCAGTGATTATACAGCATTCTTCTACCTTGGTGATCTTATCGAATATGATGAGACCAAGAAAATCTTCCAAGATGCTGCCCTACAGTCAACTAATGACTATGTATCAGGACGCTTTGGATAGAAAGGAGCACTTATGACTGAACCTATCATTTCAATCAATGATTTATCGGTGTATTTCAATAAGAAAAAAGCCCTCAATAACGTGACAATGGATTTCTATCCAAATGAAATCACGGCCCTTATCGGACCTTCAGGATCGGGAAAATCAACCTTGCTCCGTTCTATCAACCGAATGGGAGATTTAAATCCCGAGTGGACACTTACTGGTGCTGTTTCCTACAATGGTCACAATGTCTACAGTCCTCGAACAGACATCGTTGAGCTCCGTAAAGAAATCGGAATGGTCTTCCAACAACCCAATCCTTTTCCTATGTCTATCTATGAAAACGTGGTTTATGGGCTTCGTATCAATGGTATCAAAGATAAGGCTGTCCTTGACAAAGCAGTAGAAGAGTCACTAAAAGGTGCTTCAATCTGGGAAGAAGTCAAAGACCGTCTCCATGACTCAGCACTTGGACTTTCAGGAGGGCAACAACAACGTGTCTGTATTGCACGGGTTCTTGCCACGTCTCCAAAGGTTATCCTTCTTGACGAACCAACGTCTGCCCTCGACCCTATCTCCGCTGGTAAGATTGAGGAAACCCTATATAACCTTAAGGACCAATATACCTTGTTGCTCGTCACACGTTCTATGCAACAGGCAAGCCGTATCTCACAACGAACAGCCTTTTTCCTCGATGGAGAACTCATTGAGTATTCATCAACGAAAGACATGTTCCTAAATCCACAACATAAAGAAACAGAAGATTATATTACCGGTAAATTCGGTTAAGAAAGGACAGATTACTAAAACAATTATGATGTTACGAACACCCTTCGAAGAAGAATTAGAAAAACTCCACAACCAATTTTACGCTATGGGTACAGAGGTTGCAGCTCAGCTTAAGAAAGCTGTACGTGCCTTTATCAGCCATGATCGTGATTTGGCTAAGGAAGTCATTGAAAATGACGAAATCGTCAATAACTACGAAACCAAACTTGAGAAAAAATCGCTTGAAATTATCGCTCTTCAGCAACCTGTATCAAGTGATTTGCGAACAGTTATCACAGCGCTCAAAGCATCTAGTGACGTTGAACGCATGGGTGACCATGCCGTTGCTATTGCTCAAGCAACTATCCGCATTAAAGGTGAGGAACGCCTAACTGAAATTGAAGCTGAAATCAAGAAAATGGGGAAAGCAGTTCGCCACATGGTCGAAGATGCTCTAGATGTTTACTTGAACAGTGACGAAAAACGCGCTTATGAAATCGCAGCTTCAGATGAAATCATTGATAACTATTTCCGTGATATTCAAGCCATGACAGTAGAAGGTGTTCGCAAGAATCCTGATGCTGCCTTCGCTGCCAAAGAATATTTCCAAGTACTTATGTATTTGGAACGTATTGGTGACTATGCCCGCAATCTCTGTGAGTGGGTTGTCTACCTCAAGTCTGGGAAAATCATAGAACTGTAGGCAAAGCTTCCAATCTATGTTATAATGGATCTGTATTGAATAATTCAGACCCTTTTCTTTTGCAAAAGAGTCTGATATCGAAACATATGTCAGTCTGTTTCGATACGAAAAGTTAGATTAGGAGTATATACGTATGACAGCATCTGTTGCTCGTTTTATCGAAAGTTTCATCCCTGAAAACTACAATCTTTTCTTGGACATTAATCGTTCTGAAAAGACCTTTACAGGGAATGTTGCCATCACAGGTGAAGCCCTTGATAACCATATCTCCCTTCACCAAAAAGACCTTACCATTAGTTCCGTTCTCTTGGATAATGAATCATTGAACTTCCAAATGGATGATGCTAACGAAGCCTTCCATATTGAACTTCCAGAGACCGGTGTTTTGACGCTTGTCATTGAATTCTCTGGTCGTATTACAGATAATATGACAGGGATTTACCCATCATATTACACCTACAATGGTGAGAAGAAAGAGATTATTTCAACGCAGTTTGAATCTCATTTTGCGCGTGAAGCCTTCCCATCTGTTGATGAACCAGAAGCCAAAGCTACTTTTGATTTCTCATTGAAATTTGATGCTGAAGAAGGCGATATCGCTTTGTCAAACATGCCTGAAATCAATAGCCATTTGCGTGAAGAAACTGGGGTTTGGACATTTGAGACAACCCCTCGTATGTCAACATACCTCCTTGCCTTTGGTTTTGGAGCTCTTCAAGGTAAGACAGCGAAAACGCAAAACGGAACTGAAGTTGGTGTCTTCGCTACAGTTGCACAAGCTGAAAACAGCGTTGACTTTGCCCTTGATATTGCCGTTCGTGTCATTGATTTCTACGAAGACTACTTCCAAGTCAAATATCCTATCCCATTGTCATACCATCTGGCTCTTCCTGACTTCTCAGCAGGTGCCATGGAAAACTGGGGACTTGTTACCTATCGTGAAGTTTACCTACTAGTAGACGAAAATAGCTCAGCTGCAAGTCGTCAACAAGTAGCTCTCGTGGTTGCCCACGAATTGGCTCACCAATGGTTCGGTAACCTTGTAACGATGAAATGGTGGGATGATCTCTGGCTTAACGAGAGCTTTGCCAATATGATGGAGTATGTTTCAGTAGATGCCATTGAACCTAGCTGGAACATCTTTGAAGATTTCCAAACAACTGGTGTGCCTCATGCCCTCCAGCGTGATGCTACAGATGGTGTTCAGTCAGTCCACATGGAAGTTAATCACCCAGATGAGATTAATACCCTCTTTGATAGTGCTATCGTTTATGCTAAGGGTAGCCGTCTCATGCATATGCTTCGCCGTTGGTTAGGCGATGAAGCCTTTGCCAAAGGACTTAAAGCTTACTTCGAAAAACACCAGTACAACAACACTATTGGACGTGACCTCTGGAATGCACTCTCTGATGCTTCTGGTAAAGATGTCTCTAGTTTCATGGATACTTGGTTGGAGCAACCAGGTTACCCTGTTGTTAGTGCAGAAGTTGTTGATGACACTCTTATTCTTAGTCAAAAACAATTCTTCATTGGTGAACATGAAGATAAAGGGCGTCTTTGGGAAATTCCATTGAACACAAATTGGAAAGGACTCCCAGACACACTCTCAGAAGAGCGTATTGAGATTCCAAATTATAGCCAGCTTGCTGCTGAAAATAAAGGAGCTCTTCGCCTTAATACAGCAAATACGTCACATTACATCACAGACTACCAAGGACAACTCTTGGACCAACTCTTAGAGGAATTTGCTAACCTTGATACGGTAAGTAAACTTCAAATCTTACAAGAACGTCGTCTTCTTGCTGAAAGTGGCCGTATCTCCTACGCAAGCCTAGTGGCTCTTCTTGATCTTGTCGAAAAAGAAGAAAGCTTCTTGATTGCACAAGCTAAGTCTCAAATCCTCGCTGGTTTGAAACGCTTTATCGATGAGGATACAGAAGCAGAAGTGCACTACAAGGCTTTGGTACGTCGTCAATTCCAAAACGACTTTGAACGTCTTGGTTTCGATGCCAAAGATGGTGAGTCAGATGAAGATGAAATGGTTCGTCAAACGGCACTTAGCTACTTGATTCAAGCAGACTATCAACCAGCAGTCCTTGCAGCTGCAAGTGTTTTCCAAGCTCATAAAGAAAACATTGAAAGCATCCCCGCAAGTGTCCGTGGTCTTGTCCTCATTAACCAAATGAAACAAGAAGACAGTCTTACCCTTGTTGAGGACTATGTCAACGCATACGTCACAACAAATGATAGTAACTTCCGTCGTCAATTAACTCAAGCAGTTTCATACCTTAAAAATCAAGAAGGCCTCGACTACGTGCTAAGTCAGCTTAAAGACAAACATGTCGTTAAACCTCAAGACTTATACCTCTGGTATATGAATTTCCTCAGCAAATCATTTGCTCAAGAAACCGTTTGGAACTGGGCAAAAGATAACTGGGATTGGATTAAGGCAGCCCTTGGTGGTGATATGAGCTTTGATAGCTTTGTTAATATCCCAGCATCAATCTTTAAAACGCAAGAGCGTCTTGATCAATATATTGCTTTCTTCGAGCCACAAACAAGTGATAAAGCCTTGGAACGTAATATCTTAATGGGAATTAAGACAATTGCTGCACGAGTAAACTTGATTGAAAAAGAAAAAGCAGCCGTTGAATCTGCTCTTAAAGATTATTAATAAGAAAAACAAGCTTTCCGTGAAGGAGAGTTTGTTTTTTGTGTATGATAGTTTACATAAATATAGTTATGTATTTAAAGGGATAACAAAACGTCCTTAGCATAATTAAATTTATGTAAACTAAAAACAACCACTCCAAATAGGAATGGTTGGGATAGCCAATTATAAATTGTCTAGAGCATTTTTTTGCTCATCATTAACAATATGCGTATATAGATCGGTGACCTGAGTGGAAGCATGACCAAGTTGGTGACTAACTAAAACTTGAGACTTGGTAGCATCATAAAGGCGTGTTGCCAGAGTATGTCGAAGCTTGTGGGGAGTCACACGAATTTTGAAATCCTGAGAATATTTGGCAACCATCTTTTCGATACTTGAAGCATCAATACGGTTTGGAACCCCTCGATATTCCGTTAAAAAGAGGGCAACATCTTGCTTTTCAGCCTTATAGCGTTTATCACGTATACTGAGATAAGTTTCAAGATAGGGCTTTGCAAAACTTGCAACATTAACTGAGTCTCGTTTGCCACCTTTTCGAGTAACATCAATGACCATCATTTTAAGATTGATATCTTTAAGGTCTAGATTAACAGCTTCAGAGAGTCGAACACCTGAAGCCAGCAGCAAGGCAATGATAGCTAAATCACGTTCTTTATTCTTATAAAACGATGATTTAGCGCGATTTGAGAGCTTGACTTCGTATTCATTTTCTACATAATCAAGGAATTCCATGGTCTCATCGCCTAGAAAGAGTTTCTGTTTGATATTCTCAGCACGAGCAGCTAGAGTTTCTTTCTTTTTCTTAGTAGAAACTTTTTTCATGACGTTACGATAGAAATAAGGCTCACCGTCAGGACCCTCGACCTCCTCGGTTAAATACTTATAGAGACTAGATAGAGCTGAAAGTGTACGATTAATAGTCGTTTGAGAGACACCCTGTTTCTTGGAATAGGTATTCAAAGATGGACGTTCACGTAAATAAAGGACAAATGACTCCATATCTTTTTTAGTTAGATTTTCCAAGGTTTTGATGTCAATTGAGGCAATATCATCAGCATCTGAAATACCTGAGTCAATCAACCAGTCAAAAAAGCGTTTATATTCCTTAAGGTATTCGTATAGGGTTGTAAAAGAATACGGTACCGATAGTTTAGATTGATAATACTCTAGAACAAACCAGGGCATTAGAGATTTGTATTCCTCAATTTTTTCGAGTAAGAGTTCACGTTTCATTTGTTTTTTCTCCAAAGTTATTTAATAGAAGTATATCACACCCTTATCTTTCTTTCAAGAAAATTACAGTTTTTCGGAAAGATGTTATAAGATTATTTTCACTTAGCGTCTTTATAGATTTACAATCCTGATATACAAAATACCACACTAAATCAATCCTAAACCAACTTTTGAAAAAATCTTTATAACGTATTATTTACTTATAGAATTTTTTCCAAGAAAAAACAACCTGGTGGTTTCCAGATTGTTCAAATAATGATTAAGCTACGATAGCTTTTGCAACGTCCTCGGTTGTCATACGTGAGAAATAATGTGTTGTGTCAATGGTTTTAAGTTTAGCCAAGACATCTTCGTACTCGTAAGGTACACCGACCAGCAACTCTTCAATATCAGATACATCTCCAATACCAAAGAAATCTCCGTAAATCTTAACAGATTTAATGATAGAATTTTCAACATTGGCATAGGTTGAGATCTTACCAGCTGGGTAACGAACATTACGTTCTACTGTGTATTCTGGTGATTGACCGTATGTCCAGTCCCAGGTATTGAATTGTTTCTCATAAGACTCTTGGATTTTAGCTAATTCATCCTCAGAAAGGACGTATTCTGTCATTTCTGGGTAGAATTCTTTCATTTTTTCCAAGATTTTATCTGAGAATTCATTTACAGTGATTTTTTCTGGCAATTCGTCGACGATGTTGGTCACACGAGCACGTACAGATTTAACGCCTTTTGATTCGATTTTGTCTTTGCTGACTTTAAGGGCTTGACCAAGAACCGACATATCAACGTCAAAAAGCAAGCAACCATGGTGCATCATACGACCTTTATAGTAAGCTTGAGCATTTCCACAGAACTTTTTACCATCGATTTCAAGGTCATTACGGCCAGTAAATTCAGCCTTAACTCCCAAATCAGCAAGTGTAGCGATTACAGGTTGAGAGAAAGTCTTAAAGTCAAAAGCACCTTCATCTGCCTTATTAGAGATGATGGTATAGTTAAGGTTATTCAAATCGTGATAAACAGCGCCACCACCAGACAAACGGCGAACAACCTTGATACCATGAGCATCTGTATATTCTTTGTTAATCTCTTGAATGGTATTTTGGTGTTTACCAACAATGATAGCTGGACGGTTAATCCAAAGAATGAACAATTCATCTTCATTCACCAATTCACGAAAAGCATAGGCTTCCAAAGCAATATTATAGGCAGGATCGTTTGATGTATTTACGATATATTTCATGAGGTCTCCTCTTGTAATGTGATACTTATATTATAAAGGAAAACGGGGACAAAGTACACGAAGACGCCTTAGCTATAAGGATTTTCATGATATAATAGTATAAAATATGTGGGGAGTTTTGACATGATACAAAATCCTAGTAAATTGAGTCTCTTTTTCTCAAGGCTAACTAATAAAATAAATAAAAAGATCAAAATAGCCTTAGCTCTGCTTCTTTTTGTAACCCTTGGAATTTTTCTCTATAATGCCTACCAAAGAGCTTATAAGCCTTACCTCTATGATAAGGAGAATTACTATTACAAGGCTTATCATTACAGTGTCAAGAAGATAATACCTCAAAGAAAAGTTGTCAAAGATATTGAGATTGAGGTTCTACACTTCGGAAAAGACGATTTTCCAGATGATTTGTATGCCTATAAGGTCGGTCATTATATTGATAAAGGAATTGATCCCCGAAGACTTTTCTTACATATTACTTTTACAGATAATACCAATATGACTTTACCATTTGGACAGGTGACCTCTACTGAAAACCATTATGAAGAATATCAAAACTATTTCGATCATAAAGTATTTGAAGTCGGTCCAGGCTTTGATAAAGAATGGTTTTCTAATGCAGAGAATTACAGACAAATAATTCAGCGTTTCCCTGGATTATATGATAAAACAATAGATGCCGACTTCGAATTATATCTAAGAGATTTTCTTTTTTTGATAGTCCCTGGGGATACCCTATATCAAACTGGAGCTGTCAAAGAAGGCGTCAGTAAATACCACTTTCAGTTGAAAAATCCTAAATCAGGAAAAATGCAAAGTTATTTTATCTATGGAAATGAAGGCAAAATTCCATTATGGGATTGGCAAACTCCCTTTGTTACTTTTGATAAAGATTTTGCTAACAAAGAAAGAATCCAGGAATTTTTCGATGACTACGAAATTAGAGAGTATGGGAATTACTGGGATGGAATGTACAATATAACGTTTCCTCACTTAAATAGCTTTAGGGGTGACAGGTACAACTTTTATAAAATGGCTTTTTACTCAGATGAATTTACAAATTTTCCACTAAGCCTTGATTTAACAGGTAAGAGCGAGAACTTTAAAATTACCATAACAGATTCATACCTACAAGAAGAATCCAGAACTGCAAAAGATCAAATCCATTATCTAAAATACTCAACATCTAAAACTTATGATGCATCAAATAAAGAAGCATATATTAATGATATATTGAATCATTATCATAACTGACAGAATTAAATTTATGTAAACACAGCTAACTATCTAAATTAGCTGTGTTTTTTTCATGCAAAAAAAACAAGACCATTTCTGATCTTGTTTCCTTCTATGCAACTAGATTTTTATTTTGTGTGCCAGATGTCTTTGTCATACTGTTCGATTGTACGGTCAGATGAGAAGAATCCTGCTTCAGCGATGTTGTAAACAACTTTTTTGTTCCATGCATCTTGATCTTCGTAAGCTGCGTATACTTCTTCTTTCTTGTCGATGTATTCAGCCAAGTCAATCAATGTCATGAACCAGTCTTTAGAGATAAGTTCTTTGTGGAGACGTTCCAAGCGTTCTTTATCACCAAGTTTAACAAGATCTTCGCTTACGATAAAGTCAACAGCTGCTTTGATGTTAGCATCTTTTTTGTAGTAATCACGTGATACATAACCTTCTTTTTCGTAAAGGTCGATGATTGTATCAGAGTCTTTACCGAACGTGAAGATGTTTTCTGGTCCTACCAATTCAGCAATCTCAACGTTGGCACCGTCCATTGTACCAAGAGTGAGGGCACCGTTAAGCATGAATTTCATGTTACCTGTACCTGAAGCTTCTTTAGAAGCCAACGAGATTTGTTCTGAGATATCAGTTGCTGGAATAAGGTGTTCAGCGACTGTAACGTTATAGTTTTCAACCAAGTGAACGTTGAGGTATTTGCTTACTTCCGGATCATTGTTAATGAGCTCAGAAAGTGACAAGATCAAGTGGATGATGTCTTGTGCAATAACGTAAGCAGGAGCTGCTTTACCACCAAAGATAATAGTGATTTTACGTTTTGGAAGGTTTCCTTTTTTGATTTCCAAGTATTTGTGGATGACATACAAAGCGTTCATTTGTTGACGTTTGTATTCGTGGAAACGTTTGATTTGAGTATCAATGATTGAGTTTTCATCAAGATCGATACCTTTGTTGGCTTTAAGATAACGTTTAAGTGATAACTTGTTATCATATTTGATTTCAGCCAAACGTTTGTGAACTGCTGGATCATCTGCAAAGGCAGCCAATTTTTCCAATTGTGTTGCGTCAGTAAGGTAACCATCACCAATCAATTCTTTGATGTAATCAGCAAGTTCTTGGTTTGAGAATTCCAACCAACGACGGAATGTAATACCGTTTGTTTTGTTGTTGAAGCGTTCTGGGTAAAGGTCGTAGAATGGTTTCAACTCAGAAGATTTAAGGATTTCTGTGTGAAGTGCTGCTACACCGTTAACGCTTGTAGAGAAGTGGATATCCATGTGTGCCATGTGAACACGGTTGTCTTTGTCAATGATTTGAACACGTGGATCTTCGAATTTTTCACGAATGATAGCATCCAATTTCTTGATGATAACAACAAGGTGTGGAACAACTTCTTCAAGGTAGTCAAGAGGCCATTTTTCAAGGGCTTCAGCCAAGATAGTGTGGTTTGTGTAACCAACCATTTTGCTTACGATTGCTACTGCTTCATCAAATTCAAATCCATGTTTTTCTGTCAAAAGACGGATCAATTCTGGAATTACCATTGATGGGTGAGTATCGTTGATTTGTACGTAAGCGTAATCTGGAAGGTCGTGAAGGTTAGATCCACGTTCGATAGCTTCGTCGATCAAAAGTTGAGCAGCGTTTGATACCATGAAGTATTGTTGGTAGATACGCAAGAGCTCACCTTTACGAGTTGAGTCATCAGGGTAAAGGAAAAGTGTCAAGTTCTTTTGGATTTCGTCTTGATCAAAAGTGATTCCTTTATCAATCAAATCGTAGTCCACACCATTGATGTCAAAGAGGTTAAGGTAGTTCTTAGTTTCTTTCTTATAACCCAAGATATCCAAACGATCCAAACGTGATTTCAATGTGAAGTTTTTGAATGGAACATCATAAGAGATATCAGTTGGTACCAACCATGATTGATCTTCAATCCAGTAGTTTGGTTCTGCATCTTGTTTGTTGTCTTTGAAGACTTGTTTGAAAAGACCACAGTGGTAGTTAAGACCAACACCTTCACCGTTGATGCCAAGTGTTGCCATAGAGTCGATGAAACATGAAGCCAAACGCCCCAAACCACCGTTACCAAGAGATGGTTCTGGTTCAACGTCTTCAATTTCGCTGATTGATTTACCAGCAGCATCCAATTCAGCTTTAACATCCTTGTAGATGCCCAAGTTGATCAAGTTGTTAGACAAAAGTTTACCGATCAAGAATTCAGCTGAGATATAGTAAACTTTACGTTTGCTATCGTTTTTAGGTTTTGGAGCAGCTGCTTCTTTTACGAATTCCAACAAAAGATAGTAGATTTCTTCGTTTGAAAGGTCCTTAAGATTTTTGTTTTTTGCTTCAACATATTGTGTAAATGTAGCCATATTAGTTATTACCTCGATTATATCTTTCTGTAATGTCTGTCAAAAATTCTTTCTTGTCGACAGTGATTTCACCTGGTAGCATACGCCATTTCCAGTTTTGACCAACTGTGTTAGGGAAGTTTGTACGGCTATTTTCAGGTTTATCAAGAATATCCTGCATAGTCGCAATAGCTGTGTTGCTTACAGTAGCAAAGAGGGTGCGAAGAAGAGCACGTGTGATTGGTTCACCTTGACGACGGTTGATGTATGCATCAGTATAATCACGTTGCTCTTGCGTCAAGTTGTCGTACCAACCATTGATTACTTCGTTATCATGTGTACCAGTGTAAGCAACTGAATGTTGTGTGTATACGTGTGGAATGTCAATGCTGTTTCCAGTAGTATCGTAGAATCCAAATTGAACAATCTTCATTCCAGGGTAACCACAGTCTGCAAGAAGTTTACGTGTCTTATCATCAATGTTACCAAGGTCTTCGGCAATGATTTTAAGATCACCCAATTCTTCTTTAACCACTTTGAAGAGGTCATAACCAGGTCCAGGAACCCATTCACCATTTTCAGCAGTTTCATCTCCTCCAGGAATTTCCCAGAAGTCAGAGAACCCTTTGAAGTGGTCAATACGCAAGTAATCATAAAGTTTAAATGATTCTTGAATACGGAATACCCACCAAGCATAATTTTCAGCTTTGTGTTTATCCCAAGCGTAGATTGGGTTACCCCAAAGTTGACCAGTAGCTGAGAAGTTATCTGGTGGAACTCCGGCAATGTAACGTGGTTTACACTCTGCATCTAGTTTGAAGAGATGTGGTTGCGTCCAAACTTCAACACTATCAGCTGAGATGTAAATTGGCATGTCACCGATAATTTGAATACCATTCTCATTGGCATAAGCTTTAAGTTCAGCCCATTGACTAAAGAATAGGTATTGAACCACTTCGTGATAAGTAATCACTTCAGCAAGTTCCTTACGAAGTTTTTCAAGTGTTGCTTTATCACGTTTAACCGCCTTTTTATCATCCCATTCTTGAAGGGCTTTATTATCAAAGTGTTCTTTGATAGCCATGAATTCAGCATAATCAGCTAACCAGTTAGCATTTTTAGTTTTAAAAGCTTCGAATTTTTTAGCTTCTTTTTTATCTGCCAAGATAGCTTTTACTGCTTTTTCAAGGATTGGACGACGTGCTTCATAAACTTTAGCATAGTCGATAAACTCTGAATCTGATCCAAAGTCAGCGTCTTTAACATCAGCTTTAGTTAGAAACTTGTCACGAATAAGGAAATCCAAATCGATGAAGTGTGTGTTCCCCGCTACCGCAGAGAATGATTGATAAGGTGAGTCCCCATAACTTGTTGTAGTAAGTGGCAAGATCTGCCAGTATGTTTGTTTTGTTTCTTTCAAGAAATCAACAAAGTCATAGGCTGCTTGACCGAAAGATCCGATCCCGTAGTCACCTGGAAGTGATGTGATGTGCATCAATACACCGCTTGCTCGTTTGTTCATAAAGTTTACCTCAAATTATTTTTTACACTTATGATTATAATGCAAACGTTTGCATAAGTCAAGAATTTTTAGCAAAAAAAATAAAATTTTTTTGTATCTTTTTTAAAAAACATTCGTAAAACAAGCGCTTACACTACGAGAGAGAATTTTTTAATAATTACTTCTAATGAATTTCGGAAAAATAGGATTCTTATCAAAAGAAAAAAGTAGTCGGTCGTTTTACTAACCAACTACTTGGACACTCCTTAACCTATTATGGATATGTTAAGACGCTTTCTCTCTCTATAAGTTCAAATGGAATAATGACTTTCTGTGACTTAATCTTAGCTGCTTTTAGAAGTCCCAAAAGACTTTGAACACTTTCTCTAGCTAGTGCCTGAATGTTAATGTCAAATGTGGTCAAGAAAGGATGCATGATTTCTGCAAAAGTCGAATTATTGAAAGAAATAATAGCATAATCTTCAGGAACTCTAAATCCTTGATTGTTTAGCCATTGGATAAGACGAAGGGCGATAAGGTCATCCTTAACAATCAAAGCTGTCGGAGAAAATCTTTCCAATTCTTTCTTTAAATCCTCGATTGTTCGTGCTGAAAAGACAAGTTCAGGTAGGACATCCAAATTTTGTTCATCTGCTGCTTCCATATACCCTTGATAACGTTCCTGCCCTACTTGTCCAAAAAGGTCATCTGTGACAAAACCAATCTTTCGGTGCCCTTTTGCCTGTAGGTAATTTACAGCATCACGTCCTAATTCCTTATTATCATTATCAATATAGGTTACTTTATTTTCATTATCCACTGCTGCTCCAACCACTACAAAAGGTACTTTTGCTTTTAATAGGTAATCTTTAACAGGATCTTTCTTTTCTGAATAGAGGATTATAAAGCCATCTGCCCGTTTTTGACGATGCATGAGCTCAACTTGTTTAACTAATTCCTCTAGCGTTGCTCCCGTAGCAATACTAACGACCTGAGAATGACAACTAGCTTCTTCATTGATTGCTGTTAGAATTTCCATATAGAAGGGCTGGCTGATATTTTCTCGGTCAGTTAAAGGAGGAAGAACGACCCCTAAGCTATGAGTTAAGCCTGTTGCCAACATTTGTGCTGCTGAGTTGGGTACATAACCTAATTCTTCCATTGCTGCTCTTACTTTAACTTTGGTTTCTTCTGATATCGCAGGGTTATCCTTCAATGTCCTACTTACCGTTGATGGGCTTACACCAGCCTTCTTAGCAACATCTTTAATTGTAGCCATTATATCCCTCTCATTCTCATAAATATTTTTATAGTCGAAAATTATAAGAACAATTATAAACTAAACAGGCGACTTTTGCAATCGTTTGCAAAAAGTTTAAAAATTTTTTATAAAACACTTACAGAAAATGAAAACGATTGCATAATGGTTACCGTAAACAAAATTTCTGGAGGAAATAGAAATGAAAAAATGGCAAAAGGTATTACTTGGTAGTGCTGGATTACTTGTGGCTGGATCGCTCTTGGTAGCTTGTGGTTCAAACTCAAGCAAGAGCTCAAGCTCAGATAGCAAGACTTTGAAACTTTGGGTACCAACTGGTGCTAAGAAATCTTACTCGGATACTGTAGCACAGTTTGAAAAGAAATCTGGTTACAAAGTTGATATGGTTGAAATGGAAGATCCAAATGCTCAAGAAAACTTGACTAAGGATGCTTCAACTGCTGCAGATGTCTTCTCACTTCCACATGACCAACTCGGTAAATTGGTAGACGCTGGAGCTATCCAAGAAATCCCAGAGCAATACTCAAAAGAAATTGCTGAGCAAGATACTGAACAAGCTGCTGTAGGTGCTCAATACAAAGGTAAAACTTATGCCTTCCCATACGGTATCGAAACTCAAGTTACATACTACAACAAATCTAAACTTAATGAAGAAGATGTGAAATCTTATGAAACAATTACTTCTAAAGCTAAATTTGGTAGCAACTTGAAAGAAGTTAACGCTTATGTAACTGCTCCTCTCTTCCTTTCAGTTGGTGACACACTCTTTGGTCCTAACGGTGAAGATGTGAAAGGTACTAACTGGGGTAACGAAGCTGGTGTGAATGTTCTTAAGTTTATCGCAGCTCAAAAAGACAATAAAGGCTTTGTTAATGTCGATTCAGCTAATATGATGGCTAAATTCGAAGATGGTTCTGTTGATGCTTTCCAATCAGGACCATGGGACTACGCTGTAGCTGCTAAAGCTGTTGGTAAAGACAATCTTGGTGTTGCTGTTTACCCAACAGTTAATATCGGTGGTCAAGACGTTCAACAAAAAGCCTTCATGGGTGTTAAACTTTACGCAGTTAACCAAACACCATCTAAAGGTAACGCAGAACGTATCGCTGCATCTTACCAATTGGCACAAGCTTTGACAAGCAAAGACAGTCAAAATAACCAATTCACTAATGAAGACCGTCACATCATCCCAGCTAACAAAGAAGTTCAAGCTTCTGAAGCTGTTCAAAAGGATGCTCTTGCACAAGCTGTAATCACTATGGGTTCATCTGATCAGTACACAACTGTTATGCCTAAACTTAGTCAAATGTCAGTCTTCTGGACTGAAAGTGCTGCTCTTATGAGTGATGCATATAACGGTAAAATCAAGGAAGACCAATTCCTTACTAAATTACAACAATTTGATAAAGATTTGGCAGCAGCTAAATAAGAATCCTAACTATGAGAAGGTAAAGAGGCAGGTCAGGTTCCTAGCCTCTTTATCTATCACTAATTAAACATTTATCTGAGGAGATATCTATGTCACAAACAATCTACGACACAACTCCTATGCGCCAGGTCTTCAAAGAAGGTACATGGGATGTCAAATTATCCTTTCTGGTAATGGGATTTGCAAACTTGGTCAACAAACAGTTCGCCAAGGGCTTGCTCTTCCTCCTTTCTGAGATTGCCTTCTTAGTAGCTTTCGTTATTCAAATCATCCCTGCACTTAAAGGGATGATTACCTTAGGGACTCAAGAACAGGGTGAAGCCATTAAAGAAGTTAATGGGGTTAAGCTTACTGTTCAAGTCGCTGGAGATAACTCTATGCTCTTGTTGATTTTTGGACTTGCATCATTAATCTTCTGTGCAGTTTTCGCTTATATTTACTGGTGTAATCTTAAGAGTGCTCGTCATCTCATGGCTCTCAAACAGTCTGGCCGTAAAGTTCCTAACTTTGTCGAAGACTTCAAGACCTTGGCTGATGGTCGTTTCCACATGGGGCTTATGACTGTCCCATTGATTGGAGTTTTGCTCTTCACAATCTTGCCTTTGATCTACATGATCTGTTTGGCCTTTACTAACTTTGACCACAATCACCCAGCACCTAAATCACTCTTTGACTGGGTTGGTTTCTCAAGTTTTGGTGAAGTTTTACAAGGTCGTATGGCTGGTACTTTCTTCCCACTTTTGACATGGACCTTGATTTGGGCAGTTGCTGCAACAGCAACAACTTTCTTCTTCGGTATTGTCCTTGCTCTCTTGCTCAACACTAAGGGGCTTAAATTCAAGAAAGTATGGCGTACACTCTTTGTTATCACTATCGCCGTTCCTCAGTTCGTATCCCTTCTTTTGATGCGTAATTTCCTTAATGACCATGGTCCTTTGAATGGTTTGCTTCAAACCTTGCATCTCACTAATGGACCAATTCCATTCTTGACTGACCCTCTCTGGGCTAAGTTCTCTATTATCTTTGTTAATATGTGGATTGGTATTCCATTCACAATGTTGGTTGCAACTGGTATCATCATGAACTTGCCAACTGAGCAGATTGAAGCTGCTGAAATTGATGGAGCAAGCAAATTCCAAATCTTCAAGAGCATCACTTTCCCACAAATTCTCTTGATCATGGCGCCATCATTGATTCAACAATTCATCGGTAATATCAATAACTTCAACGTTATCTACTTCCTTACTGGTGGTGGACCTACTAACTCTGAATACTATCAAGCGGGTTCAACTGACCTCTTGGTAACTTGGCTCTACAAACTGACTGTTAGCGCTAAAGACTACAACTTGGCATCTGTTATCGGTATCTTGATTTTCGCCATCTCTGCAACATTCAGTCTCTTGGCCTACACAAGATCATCTTCATTCAAGGAAGGGGCTGCTAAATAATGAAACGTAAGAAAAATCTTTACCTAACTGGTACTTATATTCTATTGACAGTTCTAGCTGTCATCTGGTTGATCCCTATTATTTGGATCTTCCTTACAAGTTTCCGTGGTGAAGGAGCTAATGCGGTGCCTTACTTCTTCCCTAAGACTTACACTTTTAATAACTACATTAAACTGTTTACCAGCGATGCTTATCCATTTGGAAAATGGTTCATCAATACTTTCATCGTTGCCACATGTACATGTATCCTCTCAACTTTGATTACCGTAGGTATGGCCTACTCACTTAGCCGTATTAAATTCAAACACAGAAATGGCTTCTTGAAATTGGCACTTGTACTTAACATGTTCCCTGGATTCATGTCAATGATTGCGGTCTACTACATTTTGAAGGCCCTCAATTTGACACAAACCCTGACATCTTTGGTCTTGGTATATTCTGCTGGGGCAGCTCTTGGTTTCTACATTGCGAAAGGTTTCTTTGATACCATTCCTTACTCTTTGGATGAATCAGCAATGATTGATGGGGCAACTCGTCTTCAAATCTTCACTAAGATTACCTTGCCACTTTCTAAACCAATCATCGTCTACACTGCCCTCATGGCCTTCATGGGACCTTGGGTAGACTTCATCTTTGCATCTGTTATCCTCGGTGACGTTAAAGATAAATATACGGTTGCCCTTGGACTCTATCAAATGCTTAACCAAGACGCTATCAATGAATGGTTCCTTCCATTTACCGCAGGTGCTATTATCATCGCCATCCCAATCACCCTTCTCTTTATCTTCATGCAGAAATACTATGTTGAAGGTGTAACCGGCGGATCAGTTAAATAATAAAGGATAAATGATATGACAACTCTTAAACTGGATAAAATTTACAAAAAATACCCAAATGCAACTCACTACTCTGTCGAAGATTTCAGTATCGATATTAAAGACAAGGAATTCATCGTTTTCGTAGGTCCTTCAGGATGTGGTAAATCAACAACTCTCCGTATGGTTGCTGGTCTCGAGGAAATCACAGAAGGTAAACTCTATATCGATGGTGAAGTGGTTAATGACAAATCACCAAAAGATCGTGACATTGCCATGGTATTCCAAAACTACGGACTTTACCCTCACATGACTGTTTATGAAAATATGGCCTTTGGTCTTAAACTTCGTAAATATAAAAAAGACGATATCGACAAACGTGTGCGTGAAGCTGCTGCTAGCCTTGGTTTGACTGAGTTCTTAGATCGTAAGCCTGCAGACCTTTCTGGTGGTCAACGTCAACGTGTAGCTATGGGACGTGCCATCGTTCGTGATGCTAAAGTCTTCCTCATGGATGAGCCTCTCTCAAACTTGGATGCTAAGCTTCGTGTGACCATGCGTGCTGAAATTGCTAAAATTACTCGTAATATTGGTGCAACTACTATCTACGTTACCCACGACCAAACAGAAGCTATGACTCTTGCTGACCGTATCGTTATCATGAGTTCTACTAAAAACCCTGATGGTTCTGGTACTATCGGTCGTATCGAACAAATTGGTACCCCTCAAGAACTTTATAATGAGCCAGCCAATAAATTTGTTGCTGGATTCATCGGAAGTCCTGCTATGAACTTCTTTAATGTTAAGGTTGATGGTAACCGCATTACTAACTCTGAAGGTTTGGATATTGCAATCTCTGAGGGTCAAGCTAAAATCTTGAAAGAGACAGGGTATCAAGGCAATGAAGTAATCTTTGGTATCCGTCCTGAAGATGTTTCAAGCCGTCCAATTGTTCAAGAAGTTTATCCAGATGCCAATGTAGATGCTGAAGTCGTCGTTTCAGAGCTTCTTGGTGCAGAAACAATGCTCTACCTAAAACTTGGAGAAACTGAGTTTGCTGCCCGTGTTGATGCGCGTGACTTCCATAATCCAGGTGAAAAAGTTAACCTTACTTTCAACGTTGCTAAAGGTCACTTCTTCGACGCTGAAACAGAAAAACGTATCAGTTTGTAAGATAAAAAAATCAGCCCTCTTGAGCTGATTTTTTGTTTGGCATGATTAAACCACATTCTAACTGATACTTCCTATCACTCACTAAACATATCTCTTTCAATCTATGATATAATATCCTTTGGCACCTCGACACCGCCTACGAAGGGAGGTGAGTTTGCCTATGATGGATTTACTATTCAAAACTATCATCGGACCTATTGTGGTCGGTGTTATCCTTCGTCTAATCGACAAGTGGTTAAACAAGGATAGATAGTGCTAAAAAAGACCCCGAGCTTATGTGGAAGTTAGCTTGGGGTCTTTTCTTGCCTATGATATAGACTTACTATTCAATACAAGTGTATTATGTCATAAAAGCTTAGAATTGTCAAGAAACTTGAAGATAACCTTTAGATAGAGATCTTAGTCTTTAGTCTTGTCTTCTTCGTCTTTTTTATCATCAGTCTTATTTACCGCTGCTTTAAATTCTGCTAACATTTTACCGATAGATTGTCCAAGTTCTGGCAAGCGTTTAGGACCAAAGATGAGGAGGGCTCCTAGGACGATAATGATAAGTCCTGGAGCTCCGATATCACGTAGAATTCCCATGAAATCTCCTTTCTATTTATCTTTATATTTTCTTTGTTTACGTTTATAAATGAGCTTACTAAGAGCTACGCTAACTTCATAGAGTAAGATTAAGGGAGCAGTCATGGCCAAGTCACTAATAAAGTCGGCTGGTGTCAGAACGACTGCCAATACCAAGAGAATGAAGTAAGCATAGCGTCTATAGCGTGTCAGAAATACTGGTGTCAATATACCTATAGAGGTTAGGAAACTAACAACTACGGGAAGTTCAAAGAGAACAGCCAAAGGCACTGTCGTATGCAGTAAAAAACTAAGGTAGTTTTGTGCTGTAATTTGTGTATCAAAGAGTCCTTCACCTAGCTTTAAAAGCACTTCTAAGATAGCTGGACTCACAAAATAATAACCAAAGGCCAAACCCAATACAAAACAGACAAAAGTTGCTGGAATATAGGCAAAGATGGCACGCGCTTCATTATCCCTCAAACCAGGTTTTACAAACTGCCAAATCTGGTAGGTGGTAAAGGGCAAAGTGACCGTAACAGCCATGAGACTGGCTAAGTTAATGTAAATCCAGAGAATATCGTTAGGACCAAGAACCAATAAGGGCTTATCAAATCCTCTAGTCAGATAAGCATAGAGCTCCCCAGCAAACAACAGGGTGATACAAAAAACTAGGAAAAAACAAATCACTACTGCAATAAAACGTCTCCGAAATTCCACCAGATGCTCAACAATGGTCATCTCGTCCTTACTTCTTGCCATGCTGTTTCACCGTTACAAAGGCAATGATAGCAATAAAGATAAGTTGTGGAATTAGGACTTCCCAGCTTGGATAGATACCAGCCCAATCAATGGTTGGGAAACCACTAATCAAATGATTGGACATCATATTAGTCAACTGAAGGGCATGAATGCTGACACCGAGCATCTTGAAGGCCAAGGCATAAATCAACCAGGTCAAAATAAAGAAGATACGATGTGGTTTAATATAGTGACTAGCTTTAGTCATAGCAACGGCAATAATAACAAGAACTGCAATGGCTAAAGCAATACCAATCAAGAAATTAGCTGTCGTGATACGTGGGATAATACCAACATAGAAAAGAATGGTCTCGGCACCTTCACGGAAGACAGCCAAGAAACTAAGGGCAAACATAGATACAAAACTTCCAGTAGCCGTCACTGTCTTCATCTGACGGTCCATAAAGTCATTCCACTGTTTGACTGAAGACTTGCTATGAAGCCAAATACCAATCAGAATCATCATCGCAACTGCAAAGATACCAACGCCACCTTCAATAATTTCTCGGTTAGAGCCCGAAGTTACGGCTGGAAAAACAACTTGTAAGATAACAGCTATAACTGCGCTGGCAAGAACACCAGCAATGGCTCCGCCATAAACCCATTTGAGTCCCTTACGCATCTTAGCTGCCTTAAGAGTTGTCACAAGAGCCATGACGATGAGGAGGGCTTCAACCCCTTCACGCAAGAGAATCAACATGGCATCAAATGCATTATAAGAAGCACTGGTATCGATAGCTGATAGGTCTGTAATTAAGGCTTGCAGTTTGTCCTGATAAGCTTTTTCTTTCCCCTTAACCATGATAACCGGTGTTTCACTCTCCACGCGCGTATAGAGGCTTGGGTTAGTCGTGCTCACGTCACCTTCAATGGTTGGCCAGATAGTGATGAACTTCTTCATAGTTGCCGCAGCCGTTTTTTCATCACCTGATTGGAATTGACCGAGAGCTTTTTCCAAGAGCTTAATACCATCTTTTAGGGTTAAACTTGAGCTTGTGCTATCAAGAGGGACGCCCTTGATAAAGTCATCAATCCCACCCTTGAGATCATCATAGGATGACTGGATGCTGGTGAAATCAGTAGGCTCCGTCTCAATACTGCTTCGCAAAAGTGAAATAGCCGTCTCAATCTTGCCGTAGTAGGCAGTACTGTGGTCACGGACAACAGCTTCATTTCGCGTCCAAGCATTATTCAATTCGCCATAAGTTTTGCGGGTCTCAGCTAGGTCTTTAGCCGTAATGGCATCCTGTAAATTCTTGAAATAAGGATTGAGACGGGTCTCAAGTTTTTCCTTTTCGGCATCCAAGTCAACAGGATTTTGCTCTTTCTCAAATTTAAGAAGGGCTGACGAGATAGAGGTTAGGTCTTCTTCTGTCACGTCACCTTTAATATCAAGAGCCTTGCTAACTTTTTTACCAGCCTTGGAATCGTGATTTTCTTTAGTTTCGAAATCAGTTTTAATCTCACCAACTAATTCCTTAGCTTTTGCTTGATCCTTGTTTTGAACAGCTGTTGTTGCATCTGTGATTTTGATATAGAGATCACTATAGGATTCAGCAGCAACTGGATAGGACCAGAATAGAGCTAAAAGTCCAAGCAAAACGAGGAGTTTATTCAAAGAGTGCTTGACCAAGGTAGCCTCCTTTCTCCACGCCAGCAAAGCAAGCAAAGAGCCCACTTCCGATATGGGTGATGTACTCATTCATCTTGTCTACAGCACCAAGATTGGTCTGTATTTTGACAAAACGGTCTGGGTCCTTCTGGTAGGCAATGAAAATCAAGCCTGCATCAAACTGGCCAGTTCTCTCATCAATGCCATCAGAATAAGAATAGGAACGACGTAAGATAGGAAGATCTACTTCTTTAGCCAAACGGACATGCGAATCGACTGGTAGTTTTGACAGATCTACTTCGTCAAACTCATCTTTCTTACCAAAGGGAGCACCTGATTCCTTATAGCGGCCAAAGGTGTTTTCCTGCTCCTGCAAATTGGTACGATCCCAAGTCTCCAAGTGCATCTGTACTAGACGAAGAGCCATATAAGAACCACCCTTCATCCAATCTTTACTATCAGTCCAGACAACCTTGTCGAATTCCTTTTCCGTCGTAACATTGGCAGTACCGTCCTTAAAACCAAAGAGATTTCGCGGCGTCTCCTTACGATCTCCGATGGCTGCAAAACCAGATTTGCTCCACTTCATGGTGATTTTATTACGACCTTTGCGGATCAGATTTCGAACAGCATGGAAGGCTACCTGTTCATCGTCCGCACAGGCTTGTATGACGATATCTCCGCCTGTATACTTGTCCTGCAACTGCTCCTTTGGAAATGGAGGTAAATCACGGAAGAGCTTAGGACGCTTGGATTCCAAGCCAAGTTTTTTAAGAAAATCAGCCGAAACACCAAAAGTCAGGCTCAAGCGATAGGGGTTGAGTCCCACTGTTTCACCTGTATCTGTTGGAGGTAAGAGGGCATTGGAACCATCTTTTTTGACCAGCTCTCCTTCGACCAATTTACTACTATAGTCTGTCCAGTCTTTAAAGAGTTGGATCACTTCTTTTTTATCAGTTGTATGAAGATCTAGAACCACCAAGTAGCAAGCCTTCTGCATGGGAGTCGTAATCCCAGCTTGGTGCTTACCAAAGAAGCTAATATCTTCATCCCCATCAAGGGCTTTTTTTGTTGAACTATCCTGATTAGCGAAAAAAGCAGATGCACCAGAAAGACCAAGCGCAAGCCCAGCCCCTCCAATACCTGCTTTTTTAAGAAATTCACGACGGTCCATTTTTTTATCTAAAAATTTTTCGTCAGTCATTTTTCTTATTTCCCATCTAGGATAACACCCATTTGTGATAATGGTTCACCAAGTTTAGTTACAGCTTCGGCCAATTCCTTAGTATCTGCCTCACTCAAATCTGTATAAGACTTATAGTTTTTCTCATCAGTCATGTGTTTGTCTAAAAGACCATTGACATTCTTGAATTCTGCTTCCAAAGTCTTAACAAGCTTAGCATCTTTCTTTTGGATCAACGGCTTAAAGAGTTCGAAGATTTTCTCTGCCCCTTCAATATTAGCACGGAAGTCGTAAAGATCAGTGTGTGAAAAGACTTCTTCTTCACCTGTAATCTTTTGAGTAGCCACTTCGTTAAGAAGGTCTACAGCTCCAGTCAGCATGATATCTGGAGTGACTTTAACAGTTGCAATTTTAGCCTTGAGCTCCTTGATATCGTTGACCAATTGATCTGCATAGGCAGCTGTACCATCGGTCGTGTTGTCTTGCCACATGATGCGTTCAATACGGTGGAAACCTGACCAGCCATCTTCTGATTTATTTTCGTCCATGTAATCAACCAAACGGTAGTCGATTTTCACATCAGACTCACCGAAGCTTTCGGCAATTGGTTCTGAACGTTCGTAAGCCATACGAACCAATGGGTATTGTTTCTTGGCTTCTTCAAGATTTCCTGACTTGAGGGTTTCACTGAATCCTTCAGTATCTTTCAAAAGCTGATCGATTTCGCCTTCAACGAAAGTCTTGTAATCACTTGTAGCCTGCTTCAATTGTTTTTGCTCACTAGCTGTGAGTTTTGAGCTAGATGAGCTAGAATGACTTGAATTATCAGATTTGGCACAAGCCGTCAATAAAAGCCCTGATGCCAAAAGAACAACACCAAGTTTGTTAAGTTTTTTCATGAATGTCTCCTATTTTCAAGATAGTGTTCGACATTTGTCGTTATATATGTGAATCGTTTGTTATTTCGATATGAAAAACGAACGATGATAAGTCAATAATGGTCTCTCATATGTAAGAGAACATATTCTAAACTAACAGAAGAAACCAGCACTGTCAACGGTTTTAGGCTATTTAAGAACTATTCTAAAGAGCAGATAAGAATGATTCTAAATAAAAGAAAAACAACAGGAAATAACCTGTTGTTACTTATTATTTTGTACGACGTTTTCGAAGGAATCCTAGGCTTAGAATGCTTAAGAGACCTGTTACAAAGAGTCCACGATTTGTCTTTTCACCAGTTGATGGCAGTTGCTTATCAGTTTGACGACTAGCTTCAGTCTTAGCCTGATTATTGCCATGAGCAACAAGCCCTACATCTCCGACAAGGTCCTCTGGACTTGAGGTCTTGACTCTTGTTTTAGTTACCTCAGTATCTTTGCCACCAAATGACACAGTCTTCTCAGAAGGCTTAGCTACTTCCTCAGTTGGTGTCTGAGCATTGGTTAAACGAATAATCGTCGCTGTTAGTGGGTCCAAGGTCAAGATGTGATTGTTGATCGCAACACCTGATAGCTCACTAATTCCAGATAGATTAACTTGATTGCCATCTGCTAAAACCATATAGGATAGACCATTTGTAAGCTTGCTCAAATCAAACTGACGAGCCTTGCTATCCGCATTGACATAGACAAGGTAACGATCCCCATTGGAAGCAACAGTTTGGTATCCTAATACCAAATCTTCTTGAGCAACATTATCCTGACCAGGAACTGTCAATAGTGTCACACGAGCATCCACATCTGCTTTTGATTTGAAATTGAAGGCATCCGTAGACTTACGTAAGGCAATTAACCCTTTGGTAAAGGCACGCGTTTTCGTATTTTCTGGGAACGCCTGACTATTAGTCGCCTTAGTCCAGTCAAAATGGTTAACCGCATCACTTGAATCATAAGAATCATGGATGAAGTAAGGATAGTCAAATGGATTGCCCTTTTCATCAACTAAGAGATGTGACTTATTCGGCACCTTGTCCTCAGACACAGGATAACGGTAGGCAGGATCACGGAACTGTTTGGTGCGGCCGTATTCCTGACCAGAGTGAATAAATGGTGTTCCCTGAGCAGTCAAGACCATGAGGTTTCCTAGACGCAAGCGACGATGAATTTCAGCATTATTCTCAGGCTTGCTTGGATCCTTCTTGATTGATTGGGCAATAATATCAAAAAGGGTCAAATTATCGTGAGCAGCGATATATTGAATCACATCACCTGGAGAATCAGCCTCGAAGTTAGTTGGTTGTGCCTTGATATTGTCAAAGACCTTATTAATATCACGTTTGCCACCTGTGATAAAGGCAGGTGTCCCCTCGTTTGGATAACCTGATTTGAGGGTGTTTCGAATATCGTCTGAAAATACAGCTACGGTATCTGTGTCTTTCATCCAAGACTGATCGGCAGGCTGAACAGGGCTATTTTCATCGCCAGTATAAGTCACCCAGCCCTCACCAAGCATAATAAGGTTTGGATTAAGGGTACGTGCAGTATGATAAGCTTGCTCGATACTTTCAGCATCATGGTCACCCATCATATCAAAACGGAAACCATCCACCTTGTATTCCTTAGTAAGATAAGCAATCGAATCAACCAAGACACGACGACTCATATAGTGAGTCGTGCCTAGACGACCCCCTCCAAAACTCGAACGAGGAGTACCATCAGCATCCATAAAGTGATAATAATTTGGCTCAAGGTCTTCAAAAATAGCTGTCTTGGCTGTATGATTATAGACTACATCCAAGATAACGCCCATACCGTGGGCATGAATAGCAGCAACTAAATTCTTGAATTCTTCGATACGTTTAGCTGGGTCACTTGGGTTTTCAGAATACATACCCGTCAAAGAGAAATAGTTTTGTGGATCATAGCCCCAGTTGTAGTTACTATCACTAGATGCATAGGCATCCAAACGCTTCCCATTTTGCATTTCATTGACAAAATAGTAGCTTAATACTGGTAAAAGCTGAATATGGGTAACACCGAGATCTTTAAGATAATCCAAACGCTCTGCAAAGGCTGCGAAAGTCCCAAACTGGTGTTTCAATTCAGCTGAGATAGCCTTATCAGAGGTGAAATCTCGTACATGAGCCTCATAAATGATGGCATCTTCTCGAGATTTAAAGTTTGGAATCTTAGCGTAGTCAAGATCTTTTGGTCCATAATTAGCAGGATCTACAAAGGCAGCCTTGGCAATCTTGTGTTCAGGTCCCTTGCTGGCATCGTCACTATTCCAAGCAGCCAAAGACTTAGCATAAGGATCCAAAACGATTACAGACTGATCACCACGTTTAATGCGATATTGATAGAAATAACCTGTTAAGTTTTCAAGGCCAAAATCAGTCGCAAGCAAGTCAGCTTGCCAAGTCCCTCGAGGTCCTTTGCTTAGGGCATGTTCAGCAAGAACCATGTCTTGATTATTCTTATCATAGACAATGATATCTACTTGATCTGCACTTGGTGACCAAAGTGTCACATGTGCCTTAGTACCATTCTCTTGAAGACGGGCACCCAATTCACCATCGTAACTGTAGAGCGCATCCTTCAATTGCCAACTCTCAGACGTTTTAAAACTATCATTGCCCAAAGTGACCTTGTAAGGTAGATTTTCCGCAGCAAAATCACCTGTTAATGTAGCTTTTTTGAGTTTAGCATCCAACTCAAGCTGTTTAAGAGTTACGCTATTTCCGTCCTTGTCTGTCACCTTTAGGTCTTTGAGAATATCCTCAGATGAAACATCTTCTAAATTGGTGAAGCTAAGTTCGATTTGGCTTGGACTAAGCTGCTGAGCTCCAGTCAAACGCACATCCTTAACAAAATAAGGGTTGGTGTAGACTGTCGTATCAGTATCTCGTACGAAAAGCTGACGAGTTTTTTTCAAGTCACTAAATTTATAATCATTTGGTTGAATTTTCACATCATCTCCTGTTTTGCTCTCATCTAAGAGTAAAAAACCGATAGATTTAGCAGCCTCGGTTAGCGGAATGTCTAAATAGGCACCATACTTACCATTTGGTTGGAAATTGACACCATCAGGCCAATTACTTGGAGCGTCCTTAACATCACCCCAATACCATACAGACTTATTACTATAGTCGCCATCCGTACGGAAATAATTGATACGAACGTGATCTTGAGGGATAGGTTGATAACTGTAAACTTGAAAATCTTTGTCAATCCAAGCCTCATTCATTTGAGGGCTAAGAATTTCGACTGCTTTATCACCTGAAAGGTTTGTTCCAGCGGCATTATTAATCAAGAAGCTAAGTTTTTTAGGTGCTGAAGACAACTTCACATCTAAATAGACACCATAATCATCCTGTTTGGCTTCAGCAAATGAGGTTGCCCCTGTCGGCCAGGCCCCCTTCTGAGATGATGGTGTCTCAACATCATCCCAAGTCCAAAGTCCAAGCGATGCCTTGTCTGGACTTGGCAACTCTTGAAAATGCAAGCGAATAGACCCGTCAGCAATAGGATCCTCAGACGCATTCGTAAGAGCTTGACTATTATTTGTACTTACTGTTTTTGGTGTGTTTTCCCTAGTTTCAGTTAGCTTGGGAATCTCAGTACGGCCAGTATTTTCTTCTGGAAGAGAAACTGGCTCATTTTCCTTGGACACCGTGGCATTCTCAGCTGCTACAGGAGCTGTTGGCGTTTCAGTTACTAGTCCACTGGTAGTAAGACTAGGATCAGCTGGTTCTACCTGTGTGCTAGAGTCGGGCGTTGATACTGCTTCATCTGCTTTTACTCCTTGAACTGCAGCAAAGCTCAAAAAAATAGCTCCAATGGTTACAGAAGCCAAACCTAACTTGTACTTGCGAAGGCTATAACGAAGAACTTTTTCATCATTAGCTTGAGTATTTCTTTTCATAAAAACTCCTTTTGTTAACCCTTTTGTTAACGTTTTCATGTTTTTTAATATACCATTTAGCTTCCATTTATGCAAGCGTTTTCTCTCTTTGAAAATTAAAAAAGAGAGAACCATAAGATTCTCTCAATCTATTAATTATAAATAGAATAGTAACGCTTAATCCCTGCTACAATTGCGTTAGCCAAAGTCTCCTGATAAGCAGAGGTATTCAAACGGGCTGCTTCTTGTGGATTTGACAAGAAACCAAGTTCAAGTAGGACTGCCGGAGCTGTTGTCTCACGCAAGACCGCAAATGTTTGACGTTTTACGCCCTGATTCTGAGCACCAGTCGCATTAATCAAGCTAGACTGGATGGCATTGGCCAAGGTATCACTCATGCTCAAACGAGTCGGATTAGCATGATAGGTCGCATTAATACGTGATGGGTATTCTGCATAAGGTTGGTAATAATAAGTCTCGATTCCCTGTGCTGCAGAACTTCCTGAAGCATTGATGTGAATACTTACGAAGATATCAGATTCCGAGGCATTGGCTGCACGTGAACGATCCGTTAAGTCAACATAGGTATCACTTGTGCGAGTGGTTACAACTTGATACCCTTCTGCTTCTAGTTTAGCTTTCACGCGGCTTTGGATAGCCAAGGTCAAGCTCTTTTCAGAGATACCAAAGTAAGAAGCTCCTGGATCATAGCCACCATGCCCAGCATCGAGATAGACAACCTTATTTAAAACATCGTAGTTTCCTCTTGATGCCGAACCGATTTTCTTAGGGGCTACCACATCAGCTGAAGTTGCCCCAAAGCCGATATTCTTACCTGAAGCATCAACCATATAGCCATGAACTATGTACTTGCCTGAGTTCCACTTGTGTTGGCTGACTGAAATAGTCACTTTATAAGAACCATCATCCTGTTTTGTGGCATTATGCCAAACAAGATCATCCTGGCCATTTTGTTCAGACCAGACTGGGATAACCACACCTGAAATACCACTTGGATTCGTCAGATTGGTGATAAGAACATCAAAGGTTCCACGATTTTTATCATTATTGGCAATAGTTAAGGTTCCTTGAGTCTTAGTAATATCAAGTGTCACTTGTTTGCCACCTAGGCCAATGTATTTACCATCATTGTCAACCAAATAGACATGGGAATTATACAGACCGCTATCACCCTTATGGTTGCTTGAACGAACGGTCACCTTATAGTCTCCATTAGCTTGCTTAGTTGCCTTGTACCAGATGATATCATCTTGACCGTTCTTTTCTGACCAGGTTGGAACCAAGACTTCTTTGAAGCCACGTGGAGCAATCAAGTTTGAGATAACAAGATCATAGCTACCAGTAGCATTGTTGAGACCAGTGATGGCAAGGTCGGCTTTGGGTTCTGACAAAGTAACTTTTGTTTGCGTGCCTCCCACACCGATTTGTGAACCGTCGTTTTGGACATAGTAAAGATGAACATTGTAAAGACCAGTTACGTTTTTGTGGTTAGCTACTTGAACAGTAACCTTGTAATTGCCATCAGTTTGACGTGTCGCTTCATACCAACGAATATCGTCTTGACCATCAGCCTCAGACCAGACTGGGACTTGAACCGTTCTAACCCCCTTAGGGCTATAAACATCGCTGATGACCACATCAAAACTTCCAGCGCCATTGTTATTTAAGATAGAAATACTACCACTTGGCTTAGTTTCATTAACATCAACCACGGTCTCAGTCAAATACTGACGGTTGCCATCCTTATCGACGAGATAAACATCTGCTCTGTATTTACCAGTTGAATGTTTATGGTCTGAAGCCTTAATCGTCACACGATAGCTACCGTCTGCTTGTTTACTTGCCTTATGCCAAACCAAGTCATCCTGACCATTAACAAGACTCCACGATGGGACCAAGATTTCCTTTAAGCCATTTGGTGCAACAATATTTCGAACCACAGCATCAAAAGTGCCTGTAGTTGCATTATTATTTTCAATCGTTAGGCTTGCGCTTGGACGAGATTGGCTAACTTCCACAACTTTTTCAGTCAAGTAGAAACGCTTGTTAAAATTATCTACGATATAAGCATCTGCACGATATTTACCGGTTGAATTTTTGTGGTCACTTGCCTTAATAGTCGCACGGTAAGAACCATCTGCTTGTTTCGTCGCCTTATGCCAAATCAAATCATCTTGACCACCAACGAGACTCCATGATGGTACTAAGATTTCTTTCACACCTGTAGGAGCAATGATATTTTTTACCACAGCGTCAAAAGTGCCTGTAGCTGTATTATTATTTTCAATCGTTAGGCTTGCACTTGGACGAGAGTAAGTTACCGATACTACTTTCTCAGAAATATAATGTCTCTTATTTGTTCGATCAACAACATAGGCGTCTGCACGGTAATTGCCAGCCTCCCCCTTGTGATCAACCGCCTTAATGGTTACACGATAAGAGCCATCCATTTGCTTGGCTGCCTTATGCCAAATCAAGTCATCTTGACCATTGGCTAGACTCCAAGATGGGACAAGAACCTCTTTAACACCCAAGGGTGCCACAATATCTCGAACCACAGCATCAAAGGTACCAGTGACCTTGTTGTTGTTCTCAATTGAGAAGCTAGCCTTAGGTTTTAGAACATCAGTATCATGAGATGAACCTGAGGCATGAGTTAACTTAGCAGGTTCAGCCACGATATTGCTTGAAACCTCAGAAGCAGTCGGTATCGTCGCATTTTCTGAACTCGCTACTGTGTTCGCCTGAACTACAGATTCAGAGGCAACGACTCTTGATTCAGATGCTACAATCGTTGTTGAGCTTGCTTGACTGACTTGTGGAGCACTTGAGTTTGCTACTTCACTTGTGGCTGTAGGTGTTTCCGCCACAGTTGAACTTGGCCTTGCTGATGGCGTTTCTTGTGCAAGGACTGCTCCACCACCAAAAATATCTGCTACAGTCGCAGGTTGATACTGGTTCCCTTCAGTAACCGTAGGCATTTGCGTAGCTACCTCATCAGCACTGGCTACCTGAGTAGTCACCACCATGAGAACAGCTGCACTGGCATAGTAGATAAAATCTTTTGTTCGCATTTAACTTTCCTTTGACACTTTTTAATACGTCACCCATTTTACCATAGAAAATATCTTACGAATAGAGCAAAAGTGATAATTCTCTAAAAAAACTATAAAAATGATAAAAAAATAAGTAATTTCTATGCTGAAAGCATCAATGTCATCCAAATAAAGAACCTAAAAGCCCATAAATATGAGATTTCAAACATGTATATAATATTCTGAAAATAGATAAATAAAAAATATGACTATCAAAAATGAACACCAAAAAAGCCCTTAGAAGTTTCCTTCTAAAGACCTTTCATTAATAGATTAAGCAAAGATTGAGAAGAATGGTGCACCAAGCTTAGTATCCATTGCATCTCGACTCTGAACACCATGAATGTAGTCCAATGAATACCAACCATTGTTATTGGCGTTAAATGGATCACGAACATAAGTTTTACCATTATCATAGCCATGAAGCACGATTTCATGCGTGTAAGGATAATTGATAAATTGGCTTGCTCCTACTGCTGCCAGAACGTGTTGGCCCGACATCAAAGCTGAAGCAATGTTAGCAATGCTTGAAAGCATGTTGCTCTTGAGACCCCAATTTTTACTTGCTAATACAATACCATCCGCGTCTGTACCAGCAACTGATGTTTTATTGAATGAATTTGTATTGTAGTACAAATAATCCGCAACTGTCGTTGGTGCAATTACTGTTCCCAAAATATCTGTAAAAGTCATGGCAAGTGATGTTGGAACACAACCTGACTGGTCCATATTGCTGACACCATACCACTTAGAAGCCCAACGAGGATCACGTTGAGAATAATAAGTCGTCTGAGGCTCAACACGACGATTACGTGGAGCAAGAGCTGTCTCACCAAGGTTGAATCCGTCTACAGTATTGTCTACATAGTCTACATAAACATGAGTCGTATAGTTACCAATGAGATTCTTATGATTAACAGTCGATACATTGATTTCAGTATGTGTTCCAGTAGGTGCCGTATTGTACCAAGAAAGGTTTCCTTGGTTGCTTTCTGACCATACAGCTACACGGATATTCTTAATTTGACGTCCTTGTGGTGCCTGATCAACCACTACTGTGTAACTACCAGCTTCTGAATTAACATTAGTGATATAGGTTTGCGTTTTAGTCTTAGCATTACGGAATTCAACTGTCGTTGTTGTGCCACCGACACCAACTTGTGAACCATCATTTAAAATGTAGTACAAATGAATATTGTACAAGCCTGTTGAGTTTTTATGGTTAGTAGCTTGAACATTTACCGTATAAGTGCCATTTGCTTGGCGTGTCGCTTCATACCAACGAATGTCATCTTGTCCATCTTTTTCAGACCAAATAGGCACTTGAACAGTACGAACACCTTTAGGACTATAAACATCACTGATAATGACATCAAAAGTACCAGTATCTTTATTGTTATTAACTACTGAAATAGTACCGACTGGTTTATTATGTTTCACATCCACAATTGTTTCAGTGACATAATGACGTTGGTTGGCATTATCTACGATATAAAGGTCAGCACGGTAATTTCCTAGAGAATTCTTATGCTCACTAGCCTTAATAGTAACACGGTAGCTACCATCAGATTGACGACTAGCCTTATGCCAAACCAGATCATCTTGTCCGTTAACTAGACTCCATGAAGGAACTAAGACTTCCTTAACCCCATTTGGTGCTACGATATTGCGAATAACAGCATCAAAAGTACCTAAATCAGCATTATTATTTTCAATAACGAGACTTGCGCTAGGGCGAGTTTGAGTAACTTCTACCACTTTTTCAGTGAGATAGAAACGTTTGTTAGAGTCATCTACAATGTAGGCATCAGCACGGTATTTACCTGTTGAATTCTTATGATCCGTTGCTTTGATAGTCACTCGGTAAGAACCGTCGGCTTGACGAGTTGCCTTATGCCAGATAAGGTCATCCTGACCACCAGCCAAACTCCATGATGGAACAAGAACCTCTTTTAAACCTGTAGGTGCAACAATATTACGAACAACGGCATCAAAAGTACCTGCTGCAGTATTGTTGTTTTCAATCGTAAGAACACCGCTTGGTCGAGCATAATCAACAGACACTACTTTTTCGGCAATATAATGACGATTGTTAGCGTTGTCCACGATGTAGGCATCAGCACGGTAATTCCCTTTATTGCCCTTATGCTCACTTGCCTTAATGGTGACACGATAGCTACCATCATTTTGCTTGGTTGCCTTATGCCAAATAAGGTCGTCTTGACCATTTTCAAGGCTCCATGATGGGACTAACACTTCTTTAACACCTAGTGGTGCTGAGATATTAGTGATAACGGCGTCAAAAGTTCCTGCCTTAGCATTATTATTTTCAATAGCAAAACTTGCTTTAGGTTTCAACTGCTCTGGTGTCTTACCAATGAAGACCTGCGTAGTTGTTCCACCAACACCCGTCATTTGACCATCTTTTTGAATATAATAAAGATGGATGTTATAAAGACCGGTTGAGTTTTTATGAGCTGAAGCCTTAACGTTTACTGTATAAGTTCCATTATTTTGACGGTTAGCCGTATACCAGATAATGTCATCTTGGCCATTAATTTCTGACCAAATTGGAACAGAGACAGTTTCAACACCGTTTGGTGCCTTAACATTAGAGATGACAACATCAAAGCTACCAACAGTTGGATTGTTATTGACAATAGAAATGGTTCCACTCAAATCGCCTTGGGTGGCATCAACCTCAGCACTGGCATTAGCTGTGAAACGTCCTGTATAGTCCACGCTGTGGTCAAAGACATGTTTACCTGGCAAGAGATTAGCCGTAGCTGAAAACTGCCATGCTCCAGTTTTGGCATTATAGCGCATGTTCTTAGCACTTGTTGCTGTAAGAGTTGTTGATGGATACTGGGCAACCCAGAAATTCTCAATCCCAAATTGAGAGGTTGAGACAGGTCCACGGTAGCCTAGATTGTTCTCATCCAACCAGCTGGCACTTGTATAGAACATCAAGTTGTTGTATCCATGCTTACGCATTTCGTTAACCCAAGCTTGGGTGTTACGGTTGATATTTGGAAGCATCTTAGGGTCTTCGAAATCATTAACCATAACAGTACTTTTTGGAAGGTTTAGTTTTTGTGCAGCTTGGATGTAGAAACGAGCTTCTGCACGTGCTTCTTCCTCAGTTGTGTATCGAGAAAAATGATAGGTTGATACTTGAAGACCAGCAATTTGAGCATTGCGAACTTGTGAGGGTGCTTTAGGGTTGTTGTACCAAGTGTCCTCAGTCAACTTTACAACGACACCACCCACACCTTGGCGTGCAAGTGCACGATAGTCATCTACACTGATCTCACCATTATGGCTGCTGACATCGATAAAAGTCTTTGGTTGCACCTTAAGCGTTGGCGAAGGAACATCCGTAGAATTCGTCAATTTAGCAGGTGTTGCTACAGCACTGTTTGACGTTTCAGAATTTGTCGCACTTGAAGAAGCTGTTGCACTTTCTGAACTAACAACTGAAGATGTTACTGAATTTGATGACACAGCAACAGTAGAGTTAGCTACTGAAGTTGATGCCACAGTTGTTACAGCCTCTGAACTTTGTGCTGCAAGTGACGTAGATACCGCAGAAGCACTAGGTTTTGCCACCTCACTCGTAGCTACGGGTGCTGAAACAGTTGAACTAGGAGTTGCAGGTAAGGCTGCTTCTCCACCAAAAATCTCAGCCGCTGTCGCAGGTTGATACTGATTTCCTTCAGTAACAGAAGGTGTTTGTGTCGCCACTTCATCTGCCTGAGCAACCTGAGTTGTCACGGCTAAAAGAACAGCCGCACTGGCATAGTAGATAAAATCTTTTGTTCGCATTTAACTTTCCTTTTGCATTTTTAATACGTCAACCATTTTACCATAGAAAAACTCTAATGGAAAGGTCATTATTAAAGGTTTTCTAAATAAGGCAGAAATATTATAAAATTCTAAACGCTACAAAATTGCAATTTATCTTATTTGAAAACCCTTTAACTACCTATTCGTATTTAACACTAAAAATCCAAAGAAATTTGCAAGATATAGCTAAAGATGAAAATGTGTGACAAAAGAAAAATCCCCGAACATCTGTCCGAGAATTTTATCAACTTTATTTACGTTTTGGTGGGTTATGGATAGCTTCTCCAAGTACGTCAGCAAAGGCTTCATACATGTTTTCAGAGAAGGTTGGGTGACCGTGGATAGATTGCAAGAGTTCATCTACAGTCAATTCATTTTCCATAATTGTTGATGCTTCGTTAATCAATTCAGCTGCGGCTGGACCGATAATATGAACACCAAGGATTTCATGGTACTTCGCATCCGCAACGACTTTAACAAAACCTTGAGCTTCGTTTGAAGCAATGGCACGCCCGTTACCAGCGAAGCTTGATTTACCAACGAGAACATCACCGTATTTAGCTCGTGCATCTTCTTCAGTAAGACCACACATAGCGACTTCTGGGTGAGTGTAGACAGCTGCTGGTGTGTAGTCAAGGTGAGCCTTACGAACATTGCCACGCATAGCATTTTCAGCTGCAACTTCACCCATACGGTAAGCAGCGTGAGCAAGCATCTTAGTTCCGTTAACATCACCTGGTGCGTAGATTCCTGGGATTGATGTTTCTTGATAAGCATTAACTTTGATACGACCACGGTCAAGTTCAAGGTTAAGGTTTTCAAGACCATCCAATTGAGGGACACGACCGATTGAAAGAAGGGCACGATCCGCTACAATTTCTTCACCATTATTAAGTTTAAGGGTCAATTGGTTGTTAGCTTCTACAATCTCAGAAACCCCAACAGATGTCATAATCTTCATTCCCTTCTTAGCAAGGATTTTTTGAAGTTCAAGTGACACTTCTTTATCCATAGCAGGAATAATACGGTCAGCCATCTCAACAACAGTCACTTCTACACCGTATGAGGCATAAACAAGACCAAGCTCGATACCAACGACACCACCACCCATAACAGCAAGTGATTTAGGCAATTCACGCAAATCAAGGATATCATCTGATGTCATCACAAGTTGTGACTCAATACCAGGAATATTGATACGAGATACTTTTGATCCAGTCGCAAGGATGATATTACGTCCCTTGATTGTTTCTGAACCAATAGTAACTGTCTTATCTGGATTAACTTGACCAAGACCGTTAAAAATAGTGACCTTGTTAGCCTTCAAAAGACCTTGAACACCACCAGTAAGAGTCTTAACAACAGAGTTCTTAAAGTCAACTGTCTTATCCATATCGATAGTGTAGTTTGTTGACGCTAGGTTAATACCACGACCTGCAGCAATCTTAAGTCCATCAAGGATTTCTGCATTTTTAAGATAGGTCTTAGTTGGGATACATCCTTTATTCAAACATGTTCCACCAAATTCAGATTTTTCAACGATGGCAACCTTACCACCAAGTTGTGCACCACGAATGGCAGAATAGTAACCAGCAGGACCACCACCAACAACGATAATATCGTACTCATTGTCAGCAAGCGGTGCTTTTTCTGCAGCAACTGCTGGAGCAGCTTGGGCAGGAGCTTTAGGAACTTCAAGACCAGCTGATTCCAACTGAGCAGTTGCTTCTGCAACAGGTACGCTAGCTGCGTTATCAGCCACAACTTCACCTTCTGCTCCAATATAACCAATAACCTCAGTAACTGGCACTGTTTCACCAGCCTGACGAGTAATTTTCAAAAGAACACCAGAATCCTCTGCTTCAAGTTCCATGTTCGTTTTATCTGACATGATTTCAAGAAGAATATCTCCCTCATTAACCACATCACCCTCTTGTTTTTTCCACTCGATGATTTCGCCTTCCTGCATGTCCACACCAAGCTTAGGCATAATAATCTCAAAAGCCATTTATAAGATACCAAGAGCGACCAGAAAGCGACTGAAAATTAGGCGTCTGACATGTCAGCCTGCTGACGTAGACAGACGGTCTATTTTCCAAGCTTTCCGCTCGGGTTCAGTTATACCCTCTGGTTCGCCCTCTCCTTTCTATTAAAACTTCAGTTTTCAGATATTTTTTTCTTAAATCAACAATTCCATAGGATTTTCAATCAAATGTTTCAAATCAACCATGAATTTGGCACCATTCATACCATCTACGATACGGTGGTCAATTGTCAAGCATAAACCCATGATTGGTCGTACGACAACTTCTCCATCAACAACAACTGGAGTTTGAATAGTTGCTGAAACACCAAGGATAGCTGAGTTTGGTTGGTTGATGATTGGGTTAAATGACTTAGTTCCAAACATTCCCAAGTTAGTAATAGAGAAAGTTGAACCTGACATTTCTGCAGCCTTCAATTTACCAGCCTGAGCTTTCTTGATGACATCCTTAGAAGCCACAACAAACTCAGACAAACTCATCTTATCTGCACCGTGAACGACAGGTACAATCAAGCCATCATCGAGACCAACGGCAATACCGAGATTAACAAATTTGTGTAATTCGATATTTTGTGCATCGTCAATCAAGGATGCATTGAGGTAACGGTGTTCCTCTTTCATAAGGGTACGCACAACTGCTAAACCAATCAAATCCGTGAAGGTTACCTTCATACCAGTCTTATTCATGATTGGATCAAGGACTTGCTTACGAAGAGCCATAAGGTTAGTCATGTCTACGTCATAGTTAAGAGTAAAGGTTGGCGCAGTCAAGTATGAGTGCGTCATTCCCTTAGAAATCGCTTTACGCATAGCAGACATTGGGATAACTTCCACGCCTTCTGGCAAGACTTTTTCAGGTTTAGCTTCAACTACAGGTGCAGCCGCCGCTTCTTTAACTTGCGCTGGAGCACTGATTGCAAGGATATCTTCCTTAGTAATCTTACCACCAAAGCCTGTTCCAGATACGCTAGCTAAGTCAATACCAAGGTCCGCTGCAATCTTACGTGCCAATGGAGTCGCCTTAGGTTGAGCACCCTTAAAGTTTTCAACGTCATCAGCATGAACACGACCTTTTGCTCCAGTTCCTGGAACTTGAGCGAGGTCAATACCCAACTCACGCGCCAACTTACGAGCCTTAGGTGTTGCACGTACTTTGCCACCTTCGTGAACGACAGGTGCTTGCGTTTGCGCTGCTACTACAGGCTCTGCTACAGCGGCAACTTCTTCAACTTTTGGCGTAGGTTCAGCAGCTGGCGCGCTAGCTGCCTTGTCAGCCACAACTTCACCTTCTGCTCCAATATAACCGATAACTTCAGTAACTGGTACAGTTTCACCAGCCTGACGCGTAATCTTCAAAAGAACACCAGAATCTTCTGCTTCAAGTTCCATGTTCGTTTTATCTGACATGATTTCAAGAAGGATATCTCCCTCATTAACCACATCACCCTCTTGTTTCTTCCACTCGATGATTTCGCCTTCCTGCATATCAACACCAAGCTTAGGCATAATAATCTCAAAAGCCATATTTTATGATACTAAGAACGCTAAAATGCGACAGAATTTTAGGAGTTTTACGTTAGTGTGCTTGCACACAAGTAAAACTATATAAATTCCGAAGCATTTCGTTCGAGTTCAAATCGACTCAAACGCTTTAACGCCCTCTCCTTTCTACTTTAAATTATAATTTCCGATACTCCCACAGTTAAAACAAGAAACACATTTTACTAGCGAGAAATATCACTTAACCATCGCTAGAAAGTTAGTTTCCTTTATTGGCCATCTTGATAATAGCAGCCTTGATCTTTTCAACATCTGGAAGAACCGCTTGTTCCAAGACACGCGCATAAGGTACAGGCACATCTTCACTTGCCAAACGTACAATTGGGTGGTCAAGGTAATCAAATGCTTCACTTTCTGTAACCATAGCAGCAATTTCACCGATGAATCCACCAGTCTTATAAGCATCATTGACCAACATAAGTTTACCAGTCTTCTTAACTGACTCGAAAATCAATTCCTTATCAAGTGGGATAAGCGTACGTGGGTCGACAACCTCAACATTGATACCTTGTTCAGCTACTTCTTCAGCAGCCTTAAGAACACGTTCCAACATACGACCATATGTGACAATAGTAAGGTCAGTTCCTTCACGCTTGATTTCACCTTTTCCAAGTGGAATGTAGAAATCAGAATCTTGTGTTACTTCCTCTTTTTTACCGTAAAGTGCTTTTGGTTCCATGAAAATAACAATATTATTGTCTTGAATAGCAGATTTCAAAAGACCTTTAGCATCGTTAGCATTACCTGGAGCAACCACTTTAATTCCTGGAATGTGAGTCAACCATGACTCAAGAGATTGTGAGTGCTGTGCAGCAGAACCAATCCCTGAACCAGAGGCTACACGGAAGGTTACAGGAGTCTTCAAACCACCACCAAACATGTAGTTGTTTTTTGCACCATTATTAACGATAGCGTCAAGGGCAATCGTGATGAAGTCCATGAAAGTCAAGTCAACGATTGGACGAAGACCTGTAATGGCAGACCCAACAGCTGCACCAGCGATAGCTGCCTCTGAAATTGGTGTATCTCTAACACGTTTTTCACCAAACTCTGCCAACATACCAACTGATGTACCGAAGTCACCACCATAGATACCAACATCTTCACCCATAAGGAAGATATTTTCGTCTTTACGCATTTCCTCGCTCATAGCAAGGTTTACTGCCTCACGCAAGGCCATCAATTTTGTTTCACTCATACTTGTATTCCTCAACCTTTCTCTTTAGTCTACCCATACATCTTCAAAGGCAACTGAAAGTTCTGGATCTGGGCTATTTTGGGCGAACTCATAAGCTGCATCAACCTCTGCCTTAACTTGGCTTTGGATAGCATCTAACTCTTCAGCGCTTGCGATATTTTCAGCAACAAGATAGTCACGGTATTTAATAATTGGGTCGTTATTGTTCTTCCACTCGTCAACTTCTTCCTTAGTACGGTAAACACCTGCATCGGCAGTTGAGTGACCGAACCAACGGTAAGATTCTACCTCAACGATAGCAGGACCGTTGCCACCACGGACATGCTCAACAGCCTTGCCCATTGTTTCATAGACTGCCAAAACATCGTTACCATCTTCACAGTAGAAACCAGGAATACCATAAGCTTCCGCACGTGTATAAAGGTGAGGTGTATTTGTAGCTTTATGGATATCCATTGAGATACCATAACGGTTATTGATGATAAAGAAGATAACAGGTAATTTCCAAGTGGCTGCCATATTAACTGACTCATGGAATGAACCTTCGTTAGTTGCGCCATCTCCAGAGAAAGCCACAACAATGTTTCCTGTTTCTTTGTATTGCTGAGTGAGGGCTGCACCTACGGCAAGAGCGTAACCACCACCAACGATACCGTTAGTACCATAGTTACCTTTTTCAAAGTCTGCCAAGTGCATAGAACCACCACGGCCCTTAGAAACACCGGTTGCCTTACCAGCAAGTTCGGCCATCATTTTATTCAAATCCATGTCTTGGGCGATAGATTGTCCGTGACCACGGTGATTTGAAAAGAAGATATCGTCATAGCTCAAGTGTTGAACAGCACCAACATTGGCTGCTTCCTCACCAACTGAAAAGTGAGTCATCCCTTGAACAAAACCACGACGAACCAATTTATTAATACGTGAATCAAATTCACGAATACGTTCCATTTTAGTGAACATCTCAAGATGTGTCTCTTTAGAAAGTTTTACCATATCGATCTCCTCTATCGAAATTTTTCTATACATCTAGGATAGGTTAAAAAAACTTAATGAGCAAGAAATATGCTTGAAAAATGAAAAGCCTTACAACCTTATCACTTATAGGCAATCCGTATGCTTTTTTTAGCGCATTATGATATAATTGTATAGATTTTATCCGAATAGGAGAATATTTGATATTGAGTGACGTCATCGTTCACGGGCTTACGGCATGTATAGCTTTTATTTTACAAATTGTTATCTTCAAGGTAACTACGAAAAGGACTTTAAGATACTGGATTCTTATTTTAGCAGGTTTAGCCATTTTTGCCTCTAGTTATTTTGGTATTTCCTTTCCAAAATCTGGTTTTATTGCACTTGTGCTCTTTCTAGCTAACAAATCCTACAAAAATCTGAGACATACCATTTTGGAGACTTCCTTCATACCTTTCACCTTTGCCTTAATGGTGAGACTAGTCATTTTCCTGATTATTCCAATCTTTTTCCCTTCTGTCCTAGATTATTATTTTGCTGGTCCATTTATACTCTTGCTTGCCTTTTTGCTATGGTTTGCTCAAAGTGCCCTTCTACAGGTGGACTACACTCGAATGATGCAAATTGACAAAGCAAGACCATGGTACAAATCAACCTCTGTTGCTCTTTGTGCTCTAGCCATTATTTACTTTGCTTCTGAACTTCTTTCAACAAACATTCACTTTACCATTGCCTTTCTTATTATTACAGCTCTGATTCTATCTGGACAGGTTAATCTCTATAGAAAGGACCTCAGTGCGCAAACACAAGAAGCTCAAGAAGAACATTCTCAGCTTCTTCAAAAATCAAGCCAGAACATCAATACCTGGTACCAGAAAAAGACTAGCCAAGAACTCTTTATCAAGGACGAAGCTGAAAATCTCTACGATATCATCCGTTTCCAACAAAACGAGGAGGCTCAGGAGTTAATTGACTACTTGCTGACTCCGAATCCGCTCGATAAAAAGATTGATCATTTTTATCGAGATAAACTTGAAAATATTAAACTTCCTGATTTACGAGTCCTCTTTGAAGCTAAATTCCTAAAGGCAAAAGAATTGGATGTTTGGGTTAGTATGGAGGTTCCAGAACCCATTACCGTTTATCCTATTTATCCTTTAGATTGGGTATATGTCCTATCAACTATCTTGGATCATGTCATTGACCAAGCACAAGATAGCGAACAGAAATATCTTAGCTATGCTTATTTTAAAGACGAGGATAGTCAACACTTTGTCGTTGAAAGTTCAAGCACTAAAGAAGATTCAGCTATTACCTCTGATTTCTCTGATCCCGAACTGAAACGCGTCAATAAGATCCTATCCACTTATCCAAACGTTAACATCGTTTCTAATACACGTGCTGGTATTTACCGCTTACAAATCGAGATTGACATGACAAAAGGAGGTTACAATGATTACTAATATTATCAATCCTCTCTTACAGGCTGTTAGTTTCATTTCTATTTGGTACCTCTACCAGACTATGTCTAAGGTTAAGCCACAACGAGGACACCTCTTACTTCTATTTTTGTCCTATGTAGCTGCAGCATCCTATTTTAATCTCGTAAAAATCGTTGTAGACCCTCTTTTCTTCCTTGTTGCTGATTTGGCCCTTGTAAAAGAGCGTTCTTTCTATCATCGATTGCTTTACGCCTTTTATCCAACTATCCTTTTTGATATGGCCACACGACTACTTTCACTTGTCATCCTCCCTCACATCTTACATATCAAAGGTGATGTTACTCTCGATACTAACTTACATATCTTGACCTACATTTTAGCTCCATTAATTATTTACCTAACGCTTAAAATCTTCGCCATAGACCTAAATCAGATGAGTAGTCTTGACGAAGCTTGGGCTAGACGTAACTGGTTGCGAAGCACTGCCTTCCTAGCTGTCTATTATGTCTTCTTTACTGTTATCCATGGTCTTAACAGTATTCTTCCAACAGCAAATGACCCTAAAAATTTATTTGAAATAGTTTTCAAGGTCAGTCCTAATAGTTCTGTTATCTTAGTTCTCTATATTGCTCTACTACTATGGGATTTTTACAATTGGAACCAGGCTGTCCACCAACAATCTATCGATAGACTGAACAAAGAACGTCATAAATTGTTGGGTACTATGACTAACTATAGCAAATCCTTTATCCAGATTATCACGCAAAAGCAAAAATCCTTCGACCTATTCAAAAAAAATCTCAAGGATGTTTCTCTTGCCTTGGAAAACGAAGATACCGCCAAAGCTACTAGTCTACTTGAAATTTATAAAACGGACAATGATAGCATTGGTAATCCAGAGACCCAAGAACACTTGGATAGACTTAGCAATCCAATCATAGCAAGTTTTCTTTCAAATCGTATTTTGGAAATGAGAGCGTCACATGTCGAGATTTCCATTAATATCAGTCCTCAGTTTGGTGAGATTCCTTTACCTGACTTAGATTTATATCAACTACTTCAAGCTTCGGATAAAGCGATATTTAAACTACTTCGTCCTGATATCAAGGTCAACAGTAGTTACCTCCAACTAGATCACTCACAACTCCTTGTAGTTGAATTGCCAGTTTTGGCTGACAAGGTTAGCAAAGATAAAGAACTGAATGATTTGGTTAAGACTTTGCCAAATGTTGACTATCGCATCGGTTTACATGCAGGTTATCTGACTCAAATAATTGAAATCTTTGAACCTGGTTATTAAGATGATATTGAAAAAGAGCCACCGGCTCTTTTTTTGTAACTTTATATCTCTTCACTCTCAAACTTCCTAACATTTTTGAACGAAGGTAATTCCTCGACAAACAAAAAGACACCCAAAATCATATAGACTGAGTGTCTCTATTAATAGTAAAGTCCGACTAGTGTAGCTTAGAAGGCACCGCCTCCGCCGCCTCCACCCCCACCAGAGAAGCCTCCACCACTAAAGCCTCCACTACCACTACTTGAGTTGATAGAAAAGTTACTTACAGTATCTGAAGCAGAAACATAGCTTTGTAATGCAGTTGAATTGTGAAGCATGGCAAAAGATACAGGTGAATAAGTAAAGGCATCTAAAGATGGATTACTAAGGTGAATATTGTAACGTTTCAGTACATCACTAACTTTCTTGGCCTGTCCATAAAGTGTCGCATAGACTAGAATACGATTCCATAAAACAATGGATTGTAATTCTGCTTGATTAAACTGCCCGATACTCTTAATCATGTTGTTAAAACTATGCCATTGATAATAAATATCCGAGTTTTCTGGAACAAGACACCCTTTTACCCTCCCGTTGATTTGAAGACGATAAATAAAATGTATGGTAATAACTGGGAAGAAAATGAGTAAATATAAGAAGGATAAATTAGAGGAGAAACCAATTGAGAGAAGGAAGAAACCAATAGCAATGAGTACATAAAGAGATATAAACATTATGTTTGCTACTGAAGATAAATGAGTTTCTGAAGGAGTCAGCTGCCTATATAGGCTTGGTAATCCGAGCTTCTTTTCTTGATTTTCGACACCTTGGGTAACCCTTGTAGCATCTTCCAAAAATAGACTTCTAATATTTCTACCAATTGAACGAAGCTTATCTCTTTCTGTCCTATTTTTAGCTTTTTTATACTGACTTTCAATTTCATCTTTGTTGATATAGTATCGTGAGAACATATCCTTCTCTTTGACTTGACTTTGACCATCAAAAAGCATGTCAATAAAAGCTACTTCAAAATCGGCTAAACCATCACTTTTAACAAATTCAAGGATTGGCTCTCCCGTTGATTGATTAAAGGATAAATTTCCTCTATCTATAAGATCCAGAATCGTTGCTTGGACCATATGGTTAAAGGATATTGGATAAGTCACACTATTCAGACCACTAATGTCAAATCGTTGGTTGTAGACGTTCTGAGCAAGCACTAGAGGAGCTAGATTTTGGGGAATGTCATAAAGTCTACTATCCTTTGGAAAACGTGGTGGCCTAGTGCTTCTCAATACTGAACTATAAAACACGATAGCTAAAACAAATAGGACGAGGAGAAGTCCTGGGAAAAAACCATAGAAAATGATGTGATAAATCTTTCTATTTCTCACAATATCATTTTCCTGTTTTAGGAATTTATCTTTAGCTGAACTATTGATGATACTAGCGGAATTTTTAGATTTTAGACTTGGTGTCATAGGCCAATAAGCATGAAGTTCGAGTTTCCCCTTTGCAGGAAAATGATCAAACTGAATATTATAGCCTTCATCCGTCCTTTGAACCTGAGGATTTTTTTGAAAGAATCCTGCATGAGCATAAAGCTCACCCTTATTGGAATCTAAACCATCAACAGTAAAATCAACATGACCAATCGACTTATCCCAATCGGAAATCGGAAACCAATTGAGAACAGCAACATCAGAATAAAGATTTAAAATACGATTAATTTGCCAAGTAACCTTAAGAACAACTTTATCACCACTATGCCCCTGGTTGTAAACTTTCAGCTTAGTTCCATCTGATAATTCTGATGCTTCAACCTTAACATAGGGTTTGGTTTGGCCATTTACTGTCGCTGTGACCGTTGGATTACCACTAATGTAAAAACCATCTGGAACTGGCTTTGCACTACCTAATGTGACATACTGCCCATGGTAATCACTCTCAAAATCATAAGTAATTTCCTGCGTAAATGTAGCACTACTATTATCCGAAATACTTAGATGCCCTTTGTATGAGGGGATACGATAACTAACGTCATCAGCTTTAACAGAAATTACGGGGACTATAAAAGCTATTAAACAACCAAGCCAAATCAAAAATTTTTTCATAATCTCTCCTTACTGTTAGCCCTAAAACCAAAAGAAATGGCAATAGACAAAACCATAACAATTTCATTCGGTTTCTCAAATAAGTAGGGGCGAAAACTCAGGCTTGATAAACAATCTCACCGTCACAGATAGTGTATTTAACACTGCCCGTAAGCTCTTCGCCTACAAATGGTGAATTGGCTGCTTTAGACTTAAAGTCTGCTGTGACCTGACGTTTTTCTTTGTCCGCAAAGATTACAAGGTCAGCTGGTCCATTTTCAGCCAAGTAACCGGCATCGAAGCCATAAAGATCAGATGGGTTGCTAGTCATTACTTTCAAGAGTTCCGTCAAGCTTAAGTGACCCGCTTCAACCAAGTAGGTCAATCCAAGAGATAGAGATGTTTCAAGACCAGTCATTCCTGATGGTGCTTTAGTCACATCATCGACATTCTTTTCATCTGCATGGTGTGGCGCGTGGTCTGTGGCAATAACTGAGATGACTCCAGATTTCAACCCTTCGATAACGGCCTGACGGTCAGATTCCAAACGAAGTGGTGGGTTCATCTTGGCATTAGCACCTTTTGAGAGCAAGAGGTCTTCAGTTTTAGAGAAATGCTGAGGTGCCACTTCGGCAGTAACTTGCGCTCCAAGTTTTTGGGCAAATTCAACTACTTTTACAGATTCAGCTTTTGACAAGTGTTGAATATGAACATGTGCTTGTGTATCATAAGCAATCATGACATCACGCGCAATCATACTGTACTCAGCTACACCAGTTGCCCCACAAATATGGAATTCTTTTTTAGCAATATTTTCATTGAAACCAAGAATGCCATTAAGATCTGGATCCTCCTCGTGAAGGCTGATAAAGGTATTATTCTCCTTAGCTAGCTCCATGGCCTTTTTGACAATACCAGCATTGGTCAATGGAATACCATCATCTGAGAATCCAACTGCACCGGCCTCAAGCAAGCCCTTAAAATCAGTGATGTTTTCACCATCAAAGTTCTTTGTAATAGTCGCAACAGACTTAACATGGATATTTTCCTTAGCTGCTGAAGTCAAGACTTCCTCCAAGGTTTCCTTGTCTGAAATCGTTGGATTAGTGTTAGCCATCATGACAACTGTTGTAAAACCACCTGCAGCCGCTGCCAAGGCACCAGTATGAATGTCTTCTTTGTGGGTTTGACCTGGCTCACGGAAATGAACATGGATATCAACCAAACCAGGAGCAACCACAAGACCAGTCGCATCGATGACTTGAGCATCTCCAGCTTCGATGTTTTCCGCAATCTTAACGACTTTTTTACCATCAACAAGAACATCAGCTTGCGTATCCAAACCAGACTTAGGGTCTACAACACGACCATTTTTAATCAGTAACATAATCTTCCAACTTTCTATTTTACTTCAACCAATCAATTGGGGATTGGCCTTGAGATACAAGGTAAGCATTGGCTTTTGAAAAAGGCTTGCTGCCAAAAAAACCACGATAGGCCGACAAGGGACTCGGATGGGCACTCTCAATAATGGCATGCTTTGGATTGGTCACCAGAGACTTCTTCTTACGAGCATAGCCACCCCAAAGTATAAAGACAACAGGAGTATCCTTTTGATTGAGAACCTTAATCACAGCATCTGTAAATGGTTCCCAAACCTGACCGGCATGCCCATTTGCTTGACCAGCGGGAACCGTCAAACAGGCATTAAGCAAGAGCACCCCCTGCTCAGCCCATGAAGTTAAATCATGAAAGGGTCTCGGACCCAAATCTTCCTCTAACTCCTTGAGAATATTTTTCAAAGACGGGGGAGCAGGGAGGCTATCAGGTACTGAGAAGGATAGTCCTTGGGCTTGATGAGGCCCATGATAAGGGTCCTGACCAAGAATTACCACCCGCACTTCTTCAAATGGGGTCTCTAACAAGGCATTAAAAACCTTTTCACGTGGCGGATAAACCGTTCCCTGACTATAAACCTGGTCCATAAACTGATTTATCTTTGAAAAATAATGATCTGGCAGTTCCTCTTTCAGAAGCTTGTGCCATGTCGAATGTTCCATAAAAACCTCTTTTTAGACTGTTTTACACCCTAAATTATACCATAATTTGTAGGGAATATTCGGAAAATACTGAAAAAACACCCTGATTACTAGGCATTTTCTATAAAGTTTTAAAAATGAGTGACTCCACAAGTTTAAAGGGCTTACAACCTTTAACTCGTTATAGTTTTATGCTATAATTTAAACTTGTATTTTAAGAGAAAAGGTAATCCTATGACTACGTATGAAAATTTAAGAGCAGCCAGACGAGGTCCTATTGTCAGCATTGCTGCCTACCTTCTTCTTACCATTGCAAAACTTCTAGCTGGACACTTTTTAAACTCTAGCTCTTTGATTGCCGATGGTTTCAATAACTTGTCAGATATTTTAGGGAACGTTGCCCTACTCATTGGATTGCACCTAGCTAGTCAACCAGCTGATGCAGATCATAGGTTTGGTCATTGGAAGATTGAAGACTTATCAAGCCTAGTCACTTCCTTTATCATGTTCGTGGTAGGTTTCCAGGTCCTGATTCAAACTGTCCGAAAGATTTTTCTAAGAGAGGAAACAGTGGTTGATCCACTTGGTGCTACTGTCGGTATCCTATCTGCTCTCGTCATGTGCGGTGTTTACTTTTACAATAAAAGACTTGCTAAAAAGCTAAAATCTAGTGCTTTGATTGCTGCTGCCAAGGACAATCTCTCTGATGCTGTAACTTCTATTGGTACCTCAATCGCTATCGTTGCAGCATCCTTCAACCTTACGATTATTGACTATATTACTGCTATTATCATTACCTTCTTCATCCTAAAGACAGCCTATGATATCTTCATGGAAGCAACCTTTAGTTTGTCAGACGGTTTCGACGAGAGAAACCTCAAGGCCTATGAAAAAGCCATTCTTGAGATTCCAAAAGTCACTAAGGTTAAGAAGCAACGTGGCCGTTCTTATGGTAGCAACGTCTATCTTGATATTGTGGTTGAAATGAATCCTGACCTCTCTGTTTACGAGAGTCATGCCATTACCGAACAAATCGAGGAGGTCCTCAGCAAGCGTTTTTCTGTCTACGACACTGATGTCCACGTAGAGCCCGCTGCCATTCCTGAAGATGAAATTTATGGTAATGTCCTTCACAAACTCTCTCGCAATGAAAAGATTATTCTGTCGAAAATTCCTGACTATGAAAATCTCTTGGCACCTGATTTCTACTTAATAGATGAAAATGGTCATCATCACACTCGTGAAGAAGTCATCGCCAATCAACAACCACTTCTCAATAACTTTGACAGCTTCAAGATGACATCTGTCAGCCAAAAAACGAAATTAATTAGTTATGAGTTGGGAGGAAATTTCCACACTAGTATCTGGCGTCGAAATGAAACCTGGTTCATGATTTACCACCAAGTGACAAGGATAAAAGATGAAAAGTAACGAGCGAGCAAGCTCGTTTTTTTCTACTTCCAACTATATTTGTGTAACATTCAATCAATTCTAAAAATTACATTAAAATGCCGAATGTTGGGAAAACTCTAACTTTTATATGTTATAATTAAGGTGTTTGTCACTACTGAATTTAGGGTTTTGACAGGCAAATGTTATTAATAGATAGAAATAGGTTCTGCCAGATACAGAACCCCATAGATATTAAAGGAGACACATTGTGAAAAAGAAAATTGTTGCCGTCCTTTTAGCAGCTTGTCTAGCCCTAGCACCGAGTTTGTCTAGTGCAGACGAATTGATGGATATCACACGCGCTGCTGGTTATACTGAAGCCACTGAGGCCTATCGTCCCAAATCAACCCTCTTAATTGATGGCAATACCGGAGATGTCCTCTGGGAAGATAATGCTGACGAGGTGCGTGACCCTGCTTCTATGTCTAAGGCCATGACACTTTATTTGGTCTTTGAAGCTATGTCTAAAGGAGAGATTTCTGAAGATACTGTTATCACAGCTACTCCAACCGACCAAGCTATTGCCGATATTTACGAAATTTCCAACAACAAGATTGTTGCGGGTGTTGATTACACCGTTTCAGAACTCATCACTATGACGGCGGTACCTTCCTCTAACGTTACAACCGTGATGCTGGCCAACTACTTGACCAATAATGATCCTGATAAATGGCTAGACATGATGAATGAAAAATCTAAAGAACTTGGGATGACCAATACCAAATGGTTTAACGCTTCTGGTGCCGTTGCTGTTGCCTTCAAAGGTTACTACAGTCCTCAACGTTATGATAACAACCAAACCAACCAAACAACTGCGCGTGATTTGGCTATCATGACCTATAACTTCATCAAGAAATACCCAGAAATTCTTAAGTACACAAGCAAACCTGTTGTCACAGTTAAAAAGGGAACACCTTACGAAGAAACCTTCGAGACTTATAACTACTCTATTCCAGGAGCTAAATACGGAATTGAAGGGGTTGATGGTTTGAAGACGGGATCAAGCCCAGAAGGTGCCTTCAACTATATTGATACCATCAAGCGTGGTGATCAACGTATGATTGCTGTTATCATGGGTTCTGGTGATTGGTCTGACCAAACAGGTGAAGAAATCCGCCATACCTTTGGTAATGCACTCGTTGAGAAAATGTATAAAGATTTCTCTTACAAGAAAGTTCTTAGCAAGGGTGAACAAGAAATCGACGGTAAAAAATACAATGTCGAAAAAGATGTCTACGCCACAGTCAAAAAAGGCAAAGACCCTAAAATCTCTGTTAAAGATGATCACATTGTCATTGATAATGGTCTGAAGACAGTATCACCTAAGATCAAGGCTACTTCTGTTAAGGCAACTAAAGTTAAGGGATGGTTCGATTTTGGAAGTAACCCAAAAGATAAAAAGGCTACTAAAGCAACAAATAATGGCCAACTCCCAGTTTATTTCTGGTTGCTATGCCTTATCCCAGTTGGTCTCATCTACTTGATTTACCTTAATGAAAAAGGACGTCGTCAAAAAGTCAAAGAACGTCATCAAGCAAGACAAATCAATAAATAAAAGAAAGCGTGTCCATGACACGTCTTTTTTATACTCTATTAAAGGAAGTCCCCAAAGAATACTGATAAAATCACCCAAAACTATGCTATAATAGACCAGTATGACTTTTTTTACAAACATATAACAAAAATAGATTAATGGATGCCTTTTAAAAGAGCATATAAACATTGTTACTAAGGAGATTATTTTGAAAAAGAAATTGTTAGGACTCTTCCTGGTAGCTAGTCTAGCTTTATCTCCCAGTCTGTCGTCCGCTGACCAACTAGTAGATATAGCACAAAAAGCGGGCTACAAGGAAGCCACAGAGACCTATCGACCTAAATCATCACTTTTGATTGATGCCAATACTGGTGATATCCTTTGGCAAGATAACATTGATGAAGTACGTGATCCCGCTTCCATGAGTAAGGCCATGTCTCTCTACTTGGTTTTTGATGCTTTATCAAAGGGAGAAATCAAAGAAGATACCGTGATTACAGCCAAACCAACCGATGAGGCTATTGCTAATATCTATGAAATTTCAAACAACAAGATTGTTTCTGGAGTTAAATACACGGTTTCGGAACTTATCACTATGACAGCTGTTCCCTCTTCAAATGCAGCAACAGTCATGCTTGCCAACTATCTCAGTGATAATGACCCTGACAAGTGGATTGATCGCATGAACGAAAAGTCTAAAGAGCTCGGCATGACAAATACTAAATGGTATAATGCCTCTGGAGCTGGTGCGGCATCTTACAAAGGGTACTACACGCCAAAACGTTATGATAATAACCACTCTAACCAGACGACAGCTCGTGATTTGTCTATCATGGCTTATAACCTTATCAAACATCACCCTGAAATCCTTAAATACACTAGCCAACAGACAGTAACTGTCAAAAAAGGAACACCATACGAGGAAACCTTTGAAAATTACAACTACTCCTTGCCTGGTGCTGATTATGGCCTCAAAGGTGTTGATGGCTTAAAAACAGGATCAAGTCCTCGTGGAGACTACAACTACATCTCCACATGCAAACGAGGAAATCAACGTGTCATTTCAGTTATCCTGGGCGTTGGAAACTGGGAAGATGAAAGTAGTGAAAAAATCCGTCATGCCTTCGGTAACTCCCTTATTGAGAAAATGTTTAAAGACTATTCCTACAAGAAAGTCCTAAGCAAGGGCAAACAAAAGATTGATGGTAAAAACTACGATATCCAAAAAGATGTCTATGCCACAGTCAAAAAAGGACTAGAGCCTAAGATTAGTGTTAAAGATGATTATGTCCTTGTCGATAATGGCTTAAAAACAGTGTCACCTAAGATTAAAGCAAGTACTGTCAAGTCAACTAAAACTGGCTTCTTTCTCTTTTCAGGAGGTCAAAAAGAGAAACAAACAAGCAATAAGCAAAACTTTATGAAACATTTCGCCTTGTTCTGCTTCCTCTTATTACCACTTTACGTGATCTACTTGATTTTTATCAATGAGAAAAGGCGTCGTCAAAAAGTCAAAGAACGCCGTCAAGCTCGACAAATGAATAACTAAAAGAACGTGCTCAACCGAGCACGTTTTTAGTTGTCTCCAAGAAATGTTTTGAGATGAGACATCTCATTTCGCATTTGTTCCAATCCCTCTTGATAGATGGCCTCAAATTTTTCAGGATCCTTCTCCAATCGACCAACTTCAAGCGCATGCTCTGGACGAATGGCATAAAGATTTCCAGTTTTTTCCAAAGCCTCAATCTTTTCAATACTCTTATTGTAGTGGATATGGCGATTTGATGCTACTTGGACAAATTCAGGATATTTGCGGTAAAAGAGCTTGTAGATCCGCTTACTCGTTTTAGATGGCTCTTTACGGTAGCCCTTAGGACGCGTCAGAACGACAATGAGTTTGTCAAAGCCCAAATTTTCCATAAAATCAATGGGAAGACTATCAGACAGTCCACCATCCATGTAGCGTTTACCCTTGTACTCGACAATTTCAGAAACCAAAGGTAGGGCGGAACTTGCACGAAGAGCTTCCATCTGCTCAAAGACATGGTCAATCTTGATATAGTCTGGTTTTCCGGTCTCGATATCTGTAGTAACCACATAGAAGGGAACACCCGACTCCGCAAAGGCCTCCTGATCAAAAACGTCTAACTCCATAGGAACCTTATAATAGGAGAACTCCTTATTAACGAAGTTACCTGTTGTCAGCCATGACCAGAAACTCATGTAGCGACGGTCTCCCATGAATCGTTTGTTGTAGCGAAGGGCTCTTTTGGGCTGGTTAGAAAGGTAATTAACACCAAAAAGCGCTCCAGCTGATACTGATACAACGCCGTCTACTTTGATTCCAGCTTCTAAAAAGGCATCTAAAACACCAGCAGTGTATAAGCCACGCATGCCTCCGCCTTCAAGGACTAAGCCTACCTTCATTCTAAAATCTCCTTTTTGATTGGTTCTGCTAGGACTTGATAACCTTGTGGACTCAAGTGTAAACCATCCGTTGTGTAAGTGTCATTTAACTGTCCTTGGGCATCTGTCAGGTAATCATAAAGATCAACATAGGTCACACCAGGGAGAACAGCTAATTGTTGATTAAGCTCACGGACAGACGCATTATTTCGAATCTTAACTTTAGAAGCATATTGTGATTTTTCACTAACCGGAAAAACACTCAGCAAATAGACCTCAGTAAAGAGGGATTCCTGACGAACTGTCATGATAATATCGGAAATACGATTAACAATATCTCGAATAGGGTAACCCCTTCCGATATCGTTAATACCAATCATAATTGCCAATTTACTAGGTTCCAAATCTAAAACTTGCTCTTTAAGGTGCTCTAAAAGCCAAACAGAGTCTGTCCCTGCAATCCCACGGTTAACCAAGGGAAAGTCTCGACCCAAATATTTTTTCAACGCAAAAAACTCCGTGATGGAGTCCCCTGCAAAAACAATTTGGCCTTTCTCTAACTTTTGATTTTCTTTCACAAATTTGGCTAAACGCTCTTCTTGATAGGCCACAAGCTCAGGCCTCGTTGTTTCAATCATATGTTATCCTTTTTTCTTAAAAATTATACGCACTAGCGTGACTAAAGCTAGAAAAGCTCCAAGTCCAAGAAAGAGCCAGGCAAGACTTTCAAAACCTGATTTATTGGACAAAAGTGCACCGGAAAGTAGAAATCCCAATGTCAGCAAGGCCAAAACCAGATTATTCATAACTTTTTCAAAAACTTTAACCCGTCCTGAAAAGTTAATAAAATCATGGTTCACCACAATTCGTCCATTCAGAATTTGCTCTAAGAGCTGATGCAGTCTACGTGGAATATTCTTCCCATTTCGAATCAGGTAAAAGAGCTCAATCAAGATACTCTCTTTATTTAGGGCCTGTTTAAGCATATCAGGGCCCATATTTTCTAGGAAATAATCCTTGGCCAAAGTCATTAAATCCATATTTGGGGCCAACTCTCGGAAAATACCTTCGATTTGAAGCGAAGCCTTCTCCAAAATTGTAATTTGAGACGAGGCTTTAAGATGGTTCTTCTGGAAAATAGCCAGTAAATCCTCTAGCAAATCTGTCATGGACAGACTTCCCAAGTCAACACCAGAATAACGACCCAGCATCTGCTCGACATCCTGACTTAGAACCGCACGGTTTAGGCCATTATCAAACTGGGTGACTGACAAGATAGCCTTAGTCATGCCGTCAACATCCTGAGCAGTAAAACTATATAGGATGTCATTTAAGGACGCACGCATCCCCACTTCCAACTCACCCATAATCCCAAAGTCAATGAAACAAATCTTGCCATCACGTACCAAGAGATTTCCAGGATGAGGATCACCATGAAAATAGCCGTCTTTGAAAACCTGCTTGATAAATGACAGCATTAGTTTCTTACCCACATCTTCCAGGTCATAGCCAGCCCCTAGCAATTGGCTGTAGTCATTAAGTGGAATCCCATCGATGTACTCTTCGACTATGAGGTGTGGCGTCGTAAAGGAATCATAGACCTCCGGGACACCTAGACAAGCAACAGCCCTGTTATTTGCCTTAAAACGCTTCATGGCCTCTGCTTCATTTCTGAAATCAAGTTCCTTAATTAGAGTTTCTCGCAGATTTTCCAAAACCTCCTGAACATCGACCATAGGTATAAAATGCTTTGGAATATGGCGTGCAAGCTTAATGAGAAGCTGAATATCTTCCTTAACGACCTCATCAATACCAGGTCTCTGAATTTTTACAATCACTTCCTGACCAGACAACAATCTAGCCCTATGGGTCTGAGCTACAGAACCAGAAGCCAAGGGCTCTTCCGAGAAATCAAGGAAACTGTCAGAAAGCCCACTGGGTAATTCTCTCCTAATGGCAGTCATGACTTCCTCTTTATTCAAGGGAGGAACTGAGCTCTGGAGTTTTGATAATTCTCTGATATAGGCCTCTGGCAAGAGGTCAGAGCGCGTGGATAGGATTTGACCAATTTTAACAAAACTAGGTCCCAATTGCTCAAAGGCTTGGCGTAGCTTGACAGGTGTTGTCTGTTGGTCTTGAGGAAGGTGTTTTTCACGATAAGAAAGGAGACCAACTGACGAGAAAACCTTCAACACATGTCTCAATCGTTTACTTGCCATTTTAGTCTCCTTACATTTTATTTATTTTGACTGAGCAAAGCGTCAAGTTTTTCTTCAAGACGTTTCACATCATCCTTAGTCGCATACTCAACTGAAGATTTCTTAGCATCAAGTTTATTCAAAAATTCTTGAGCTTCTTCCTTACTTTGACGTTTGAGCTCTTGTTCCAGTTCCTTACCTTCTTCAACAGTCAAACGCCCCTTTTCAACCAACTCTTTGACAAAACTATCAGCTTTATCTACTGTCATAGCAGTCAATCCGATTCCAGCCAAGAGAACTTTTTTCAAATCATTCATTATCGTTACCTCCATCTAAGTAGGAAAAGCAAAGAAATAGACTAGCCACTTCTTCAGAAAATATAAGAACGTTTTCACACTTTTATTCTACCACTTTTTCAGAAAATGTGTTAATGAACATAAATCACATTCTGTAGTAGTTTAATACTCCATATGCAAATATATTCGCCGAAATACTTATTTATCAACATTGTACTAAAATACTAAATAAGAATCTCAAGCTTTTGCTGAGATTCTTAATAAGTTTCTATTTGTAAAGAGCTGCACCATTACTTTCGATAACAGACTTATACCAAGCAAATGATTTTTTCTTATAACGAGCCAAGCTACCACTACCATCATCATTACGATCAACGTAGATGAAGCCATAGCGTTTACTGAGTTCAGCCGTTGAAGCTGAGACCAAATCAATTGGTCCCCAAGTCGTATAGCCCCAAAGCTCTACACCATCTTGAAGAGCTTCACCGACTTGAATCAAGTGTTTTTGAAGGTAATCAATACGATAATCATCTTCAACTGTTGGACCATCAGGACCATCAACAAGGACATCCTTGGCACCCAAACCATTTTCGACGATAAACAATGGCAATTGATAACGATCATAGAAGTCATTCAAAACTAGACGAAGACCGATTGGGTCAATTGCCCAAGCCCACTCAGATTTCTCAAGGTAGGGATTTTCAACACCACCCATAATATTTCCTTTACCAATCGTATAGTCTTCTGGATTGTGGGCGGTTGCCACAGACATGTAGTAAGAGAATGAAATAAAATCAACGGTATTCTTCAAGATTTCTTCATCACCAGGAGCAAATTGTATTTCAATACTATTTTCTTTGAAATAGCGTTTAATATAGTTTGGATATTTCCCACGCGCATGGATATCTGAGAAGAGATAGTTTTGATTTTCAAACTCGTGAACAGCCAACTGATCCAAAGGATTAGCTGTCATACCATAAGCAGGCATGGCAAGAACCATACAACCAATCTTAAAATCAGGGTTGATGTCATGACCAATCTTGGTTGCTGAAGCTGATGCCACTAACTCATGGTGGACTGCCTGATAGAGATCCTGTTTAGAGAGCTCTTCCATAGGAGTTGCAATACCACCTGACATGAAAGGTGCATGTAGAACAGAGTTCACTTCATTAAAGGTCAACCAATATTTAACCTTATCTTTATAACGTGTGAAGACTGTACGGACATAGTTTTCATAAAAACCAATCAATTTACGATTTGTCCATCCATTGTATTCACGTGCTAAGTTTAGAGGTGTTTCATAGTGAGACAAGGTTACAAGCGGTTCGATGCCATACTTAGCCAATTCATCAAAGACTTTATCGTAGAAAGCAAGCCCAGCTTCATTTGGCTCAGCATCATCACCATTTGGGAAAATACGAGACCATGCAATTGACATACGAAAGACCTTGAAGCCCATCTCTGCAAAAAGCGCTATGTCCTCTTTATAACGGTGATAGAAATCTATACCTTCTAGCTTTAGATTATCTGGTGTTGGTTGGTCTGTAATCAAAGGATTCAAAGCCCCAGGTTCAAGTGGAACACCGCCCTTTGGCGTCACATCCTGTACAGACAAACCTTTGCCATCTAAGTTATAAGCACCTTCAAATTGGTTGGCAGCTGTTGCACCACCCCAGAGAAATTCTTTTGGAAATGTGTAAGTCATCTTTTATCTCCTCGTCTTGTTTAATATACTAATAGTATAACACTTAGAAAACGATTACACTTATACTATCTTATTGACATCTGATACTATAGTACGAAAAAAACAGACCCAAGTCTGTTTTAATTAATCATTATTTTCAATAGCATTTGCTGCTTTGGCCTCTTCTCGCCTAACAACATTATCTTTAACAATCTGATAAAGGGTCGCGGCTACTGGCACAGAAACCAACATGCCCAAGATACCACCCAAAGCAGAACCTATGGTGATAGCGAAGATAACCCAAATACCAGGAAGTCCGGTAGAGCCACCAACCACATAAGGATAGATGAGATTTCCTTCAAACTGCTGCAAAATAACCACGTAGGCAATAAACAAAAGTGCCAAGGTCACAGAGTGCGTCATAATCAAGATGGTACCAATCGTCACACCGATATAGGCCCCCACAACTGGAATCATAGCTGAAAAACCAATCAGGATAGAGATAGTCGCAGCGTATGGAAAATCAAAGATACGCATCCCAATATAACACAAGGTTCCCAAGATACAAGCCTCAATCGACTGATAAACGAAGAAATTGCGGAAGCGATTATTGAGAATAGCGACCACATAGTGGAAAGTCTTACCATAATGTCCTAAATAGACGTCTACTAAACGATTGACCTGATTTCCAAGTTTTTCTTTCCCAGCCAAAACATAGCAAGAAAAGACGATACTGATAAAGAGATTAATCAAGGTTGATGGTAGACTTGTTAACGAAGTCAAGAAGCTTGTCAAACCATTCATGATTTGTTGAAGCAACTGAGCACTGTAGCTATTGATTAGCTCTCTAACCTGTGTCACACCACCAAGATCTTGAATAATTTTTTGCAAGGACTTGTTTTTAAGCAACCAATTAATCAAGTTATTAATAGCTGAACGGTCTTGACTAATCAAGGTATTGATACTGTCAATCAAATCGGGAAGAACAGTGAAGACGACCCAAGTAAAGACCAGACCAATGGTTGCCAATGCGGAGAGTAGAGCAACGGGACGCTTGATCTTAGCGATAAAACCAAATGGAATAAACTTGACCAGTAGCTTCTCATAAAAAGACATCAAGATATTGACCACAAAGGCAATCCCTGCTCCAACCAAGAAGGGCTGACTGGCAATGTAAATAGTGTTACAAATTGAAACAACGGTTTCCCAGTAAGTATAAATCAAGAAACAGCTGAAAAAGAGGACAGCCAACCAAATGAACTGATTTTTTGTAAATTTCATAGGCACTCCAAAATTTAAAATACCCTTCCATTATACACTAAGAAAGGGTTTCTTACTATCTTTGATTATAGAAAGCCGCTAAAATTCCACCATCTCTTGATCAGCTATTGGATCAATCAGCTTGACAAAGTGAAAGCTCGATCCATCGTAATCAAAAACTAAGATGGCACAATTGCCTGGACACGACTCAAAGGCCCGCTCTGGCTCCACGGCATGAAGAAAAGTCATCAAGGCTCCAGCGTGACTAACAGCTAAAATAGATTGGTCAGGATGCTTATCTACTATCTCCTTAGCACTCGCAACCACACGCGCAACGAACTGATCTTGACTTTCTCCACCAAACTGGGCATAGTGGTCACCAAAATGCCCCACAACAGATGTCTTGGGATGAAGATACTCTGGCTGTCCCTCAAAGATACCAAAATGCATTTCTTTAAGCCCCTTAACACGTTTATAATCAGTACGCCCAGTCGCCAATTCAATGGTATCAGAAGCTCTTTCGGTTGTCGTACAATAATACTGGTCAAATGTCATACCATGTTTTTCAAAATAAGCACGGACCTGACGAGCTTGGTCCCGACCTTTTTCGGTCAATGGAGAATCACACCAACCTTGAATCCGATTGAGTGTGTTAAAAAGTGTCTGTCCATGTCTCATTAAATAGAGTCGTGTCATTCTTCGCCTCCATAGATATACTCTTCTTCTACAGGATTATATACTGAAACCAGTTTAAATTGCCCTTGATCATAAGTAAAATGTAAGATGCAACAATTTTTAAGACCACGAATATCTGGGTCGGGATTTAAAACACGTCTACAGAACTGCAAAATAGATGGTCCATGACTAACAAGCAAAGACTTAGAACCATCGGCCACACTCTCCATGATGGCCCTAATCGTCAACTCCATACGATCTCGGACCTGGGTCGTACTCTCGCCACCAAATTGAACAAAATAATCACCAAAGCCTTGTCCATCAGGTAAGGTTTTAGGAGTAAGATACTCTGGCTGGCCCTCAAAAGCTCCAAAATCCTGTCCCTTAAGACCTTTAAGTCTTTCATAGTCTGTTCGTCCAGTCACAATTTCTAGAGTATCACTGGCTCTCTCAGAGGTTGACGTAAAGACATGATCAAAAATCGGCTCCTGCTTGGCTAGATACTGACCAGCCTTTTTAGCCTGTTCAATCCCGACTTCCGTCAAAGGGGCATCGCAGACCCCCTGAAGTCTATGCTGAACATTAAATCGTGTTTGTCCATGCCTCATTAAATAAAATTCTTTCATAATGTTACCTCTAAACCAGAAATCGGATCAATCACCTGAAGAAGCTTTAATTGACCTTTGTTATAATCATAAACACAAACATTACAATTTCCAAAGCCCACTCCTTCAGGAAAGGCCAAGTCCATGAAAATGATTAATCCCCATAGAGCCGCCCCATGACTGACAAATAGGAGATTCTCAGCGCCATCTTTAGTGTGTGCTTCTGCTTTCTCTAACACAGTCTTCAAGACCCTCTGACCGACCTCGCGAATATCTTCACCACCGTATGGGACCAAGAGATCTTCAAAGGATCGTGAACCTGGTCGATGTTTGGGGAGGAGGTGCTCTGGTTGAGCTTCAAAAGATCCAAAGTTCATTTCTTTAATTCCCTTTAGCTGAGTTACCGAATAGTCAGTCGCCACAATCTTTGCCGTACCAGTAGCTCTCTCTTGCGTAGAGGAGTAGACAGCATCAAAAGAAATACCTTTCTTTGCAAAGTACTGCTTGGCTTGTTCTGCCTGCCAAATGCCATTTTCAGTCAAGGGTGAGTCACACCAGCCCTGAACACGCTTTTGTGTATTAAATAATGTCTCACCATGTCTCATTAAATATAACTTCATTACTCTACCACCCTATCTTTAAACCAATCCTAAATAATCTTCTAAGACAGTCAATACTCCTTGATCTTTGTGGTGGGGAGCAATCTGATCAGCCACTTGTAAAATAGTTGGACTGGCATTTTCCATAGCATAAGAGCGGCCAGCCATTTGCAAGAGCTCAAGATCATTGTCTCCATCACCGAAGGCCATGACATTGGACTCAGACAAGTCCCAGTGGTTAAGAAGCTGCTTGAGTCCCCAAGCCTTGTGCATGCCTTTTTGAATGAAGTCAATAGCACCAAAACCACTGGGAACAGCAACTAGATTGCCATCAAAATCACGATTAAAAGCCTGTGACACACGATCAGCCTCTTCAGGACTGAGCAACATGGTAATCTTGATGAAATCATCATCTAACTCCTCCAGACCATTCAAACGTTGAATGGATGCTTCCATGGCGGCTTGCTCTTCTTCTGTTATCATCTCAGCAAAATTAACCCTAGACCCTTTTAACATATAGGAGCCTTGAGCACCATTAAATATAGTTGACCTATCCAACAAATCATAATTAAAATAGCTTAGCAAGTTTTCAACATCATTTGATGCCATGAACTCCTGACACAGAAGCTTGCCATAGCTAACCACCTGACCGCCATTTTCAGCTACAAAATGCAGGCGGTCAAAAGTCTCCGCAAACATGGGTTTAAGGCGACTCATACTATTACCTGATGCAACGACAAAGTGCATATCACGCTCAGCCATGGCATCTAAAATCTGACTAAAACGCTCCTTGTCATAGCTCCCTTTATCGTCTAAAAATGTACCATCCATATCTGTTGCAATCACCTTAATGGTCATAAAGAACCTCCTTGACTAACTTACTCTTATTATAACCCTTTTAGAAAACGCTTACCAGTACCATACTAAGAAAAACTGATACTATTCTTGGATATAAAAAAAGATTCCATCGGAATCTCTTAAATAAAAATACAGAATAAATTTAATTCAAAACAGTAGCTATGTATACGAGACGACTACATCTTATCTAAATCTTGTTTCATCACTGAAATCATTCTTTTTGCAACTGTGTCCCACGAATATTCTGCCTTATAATAATCTTGTTTCGTCTGAACATTTCTAAAGAAACTCTCATCCTTTATTAGATTATACATTTTATCAGCTAAAAACTGTGGATTTTCCTCTTCAGCAGGTATTAATAATCCAGTTTCATTATTTTGAATTAGATTTGGCATTTCCATTAAATTACGAGCAATACATGGTAAACCATAGCAAAGAGCTTCAACAAACACAATTCCAAATGCCTCAAATCGGGAAGGTAAAACAAATACATCACAAAGATTATAATAATATTGCACCTTATCAGCTGGTAGATTACCTAAAAAATAAACATTCGGATTGTTAAATTCCATCGGAGCATCTGAAGGACCTATAATGTACAACTCTGCCTCCGGCATGAGATTATTTTGCAAATAAACAAAAGCATTATAAACAAGATCTCCACCTTTACGCAAAAAATCTTTGCCAATAAATAAAAATTTATTGCGTTCCTTATGAGAGTGGTCAAGAGATAGATTATTCATATTTGTTCCTGCCCCCACATAATGAACTTTCTCAACTGGGAGCCCTTGTTGATCTATCAAGTATTCTGAGAACCATTTACTCATAGTAAATATTCCAGTAGCTTGATTATAAAATATTTCCTGTTTTCTCATTCGGCTATCTAGAATATCAGCCGAGACGTTTTGAAAACCACTATATTTGAACGATTGACTATTGTTTTGAGAACTCTCTATCAAATAATGAAGATTCAAGTCTTGATAGATATAAACTGGATTATCAGGAAAAGATAAAGGAAATTCATCAAACGTGAGACAAACATCCTCTGACGATAGATGAACTTGATTTTCAGCATATTTTATATACGTCATGTTCATATCAGATTTTCTAATACCTAAACGAACAAGCACTTTGTGCACATTCATTCTAAAAGTATAGAAAATATTCTGTTCCTCAACAATCTCGTATTTTCCTAAATATTTTTTTATATTAGTTATTGTCCCGGACCAATCCCAGGTCAGTTGTTCTTTGTTATGAATAATTCTTGGAATTACAATCTTCAAACTAACCCCTCCTAAATTTATGTTTAACCATATCTAAGATATGATCTAACAATGGATTTTTTAAAAGTTTGAGCTCTAATAAATAGACGATTATGCCAACTAAAGTAATGCTGAAAATTAAAAGAAGTGAATTAGTTACGAATAACTTAACCCCAAAACCAATGATTATTATAGAGAAGAAACCTAGCAAAGCTTGAATTAAGTTCTTTCTCCATATTACAAAATCAATGTATTTTCCACTTTCTCTTACAACCAGAAAGTTATATAAAACAATAAAAAACTCTGAAGCGATTGTTGCTGCTGCTGCACCGTTCTGTTTAAATACGGGAATTAAAAGAAGACTTATTCCGATATTCACAATAATTCCATATAGCGCTCCTGTTAGGTTTACAGACTCACGTCCAATAGGAATATTAAGACCATAGGTTAATATTCCACCAAATATAGCTCCGATTAAGCTAATAGCTAATAATTGCAATGTTAAAGTAGCATCAATAAATTTAATTCCACCTAAAAATAAGATAATCTCCCTAGATAAAACAATAAGGCCTGCACTCATTGGAATTAAGATTAGAGTTACAACTGAAAGTATTTGGGTATAACTTTTTTTAAATTCATCAATTTTCTGTTCACCAAACAAATGTGACAACCTGGGTATTGTAACAGAATAGATGGAAGCCAATAAATTTTTTAAGATTGTATACACTCTAGCCGCAACAGCATATAATCCAACGTAATATGCGCCCTTGAACCACTCTAATATTAGCATATCAGAATTAGCGTAGATACTAATTACTAGACCACCAGAAAATAAGACCATAATTGGCTTAAAATGCTTTACTAAATCAAGTCTCCAAACAAGAGAGAGTTTCAAATACTTTCTACAATAGATTAAATTTAGAATACAAGATATCCCTGAACCAATTACCGAGATAAATGTATATAGATATAAATCGCTAGCTGTTTTAACAAGAACAAACATCAATATCAACGATAAGATTTGTATAACAATACTTCTAATCGTAATATAAAGGAAATCCTCAAAAAGAACGTTTATCCAATCCACTCCCAATGTTGTAAAAACAATTGTTAGACTTTGAATACAAATCAGAATTTGATATTCTCTATTTGGAATAAATAACCAGACAACTAATAATAACAACAGATAGGATACTACCGTCGATAAAATATTTATAGTAAAAATTTGATTACCTAAATGACTTAGCTTCACAGAATTAGATCTAATACGACCTCCTTCTCTAATAGCATAAGTAGAAATTCCAAGGGCAGCAATTAAAGAAAAGTAACCTACAATAGAAGCTGTATAATTAATTTTCCCAAGGTTCTCTACTCCTAATATCCTACTGATATAGGGATAGGTGATTAAAGGGAATATAATTGAAAGTGCTGTTTTAAATAAATTTAAAGCAGCATTTACTCCCATCTTTTTAGTCATTTATTAAATCTCCATCTCTATTTAATTTTAAAGATTCTTTATTGACAATAACCAATGTCAACACTAATGCAATAATCCGTGGCCTATCAAGATAAGACATGATAGTAAGACTCATCACAAAACTAATCATTAGTCCTGAAATTAATGCGTTAGAACTGATTCTCTTTATCCATATCATAACTAATTTTATAGTTAAAAAGATATACCAAATAAATCCAGGGAGTCCCAAAGAACCTAGTGTTCCAAATAATCCGATATCATCATAATTAAAATATCCGTCAGGTCCTTTAATCAAATAATACAAAGAAGTTCCCTTATCTGGAGTATGTAAACCCAATCCAAATGGATAAGTAAAAATCTTATCTAAATAGTATTCAATTGCACCTGTCCGAGCAAACGAGGAACCAGTATTATCTGAAATACTATCAGAAATTGAACCAAATCTATTAAAAATAATGAGAAGACCTGCCGTACCAAAAATCAGAGTACCTAACAATGATGATACTGTTAGATTATTCCTATTATAAATCAAATACATTGATAAGATGGCTACAAGTACTGTTACTAAATAATATCTAGACTGATCGACATAAAAAATTGCACCTAACATCAATAATAAACTAATGATGTCCCAAAAAGATTTTCTAAATTGTTTTGCAATAATTTTCCATGCAACTAATATGACAAAAATCCGAACAAGCCCCTCAAAAACACTATAAATACGTAACGGCACAGTCAAATTATAAATATAGCTTAAAGGTATGATATCTTTAATTTTCAAAAATACTGTTGGTAAGCCTTGATATTTATATACTTGTACAATAAACAGTATGGATACTATTGAAATTGTTATTTGACCTATTTTAACAAAAAGTGCATAGTTACTATCTTTTTGAAATACCTCACAAAGAGGAAAATAGAGAAGTAAGATTGAAAAAGGCAGGATATCCCACAATACTTGCGTAATTGAATAGCCAAATAAATACATGGACACAAGTGAACTTAAAATCAGAATTAGATAAAAAACCAGGATATAATTTCCAAAAATACCTACTTTAAGTTTTCCTTTATTGTGGATAAAATATACCAAAAATAATATTATGGCATAGAATGCAATACCCAATTTGTTACTAGCAGCTCCTCCTAGCAAACTTGGCCAACTTACTAGATAAAACCCTCTAAATTCAATTAAAAAGAATAGTAAAAATAGAAAAAGATATTTATTAAATTTCAATGTTTTTTCTCCCTGAAATACGTACCATCCAATATTTTTTTCAATCGATATATCTTTTTACATAAAAAGTAGGATATATCAGATATTTTTAAAGAAAGTGTAGAGGCCCCTCTATATTCTCTGTAATAATATTTTTTTGATACACGGCCAATTTTCTCTGACTCAGGATTATGCGCTCCTCTATGATAATGATAAATTGTCCATTCAGGATAGAAATAAGTAATATATCCCTTATTCCTCATTCTTTCACTTAAAATCATTTCTTCACAATAAAGAAAAATATTTTCATCAAATCCTGATACTGCTTCAAAAGCTTTTCTAGAAACAAACATAAAGCTACCACTAACCCATCCAGTCTCACCCTCAGGAGCAGTATAGTCAATATCTATCCATTTATGTATCTTACTATCAAACCACTGTCTATTGTAATCCTGAAGTATCATTTCTTCTACAAAATTCATCCGCTTACGAGGGCTTTGAATATCTCCTTGAGGAGTGAGAATTTTAGGACCAACTATACCTACTGGATTATCACTCGTTTCAATGATAGTTTTACATTCTTCCAACCGTAAGCCATTAGGAAACTCTAAATCATTGTTTGAAAAAATTAGATAGGGTGTATCAAAGTTCTGAATTGCAAATTTGGCACCTAAATTATTTCCTTTAGAGTATCCACCATTTTCATTGGAATCAATTATATAAATAGTCCTTTGTGATACTTCAAAAGAATAAACTTTTTTCCCATTAAAAGTAGAGGAAGTAAATTCAACTTTAGAATCTTGTAAGAATTGCTTTCCTAATTCTTCCGCACTGTTGTCTACGATAATATAATGAACATCATTCCCTACATATATATCAATAAACTTTTTTATATAATCTACTGTATCACTCATTGATTTGTAATCAGTAATAATTAATGAGTACATAGAATCTCCTTATGTTTTACTTCGCCAGTTTCTGATAGATTGTTCGTAACTTTCTAGCACTATCCTCTATATCAAATCCAGCTTCTTTTATTTTTTCTGCAGAACCATATGGAAGGCGTTCAAAGCTCATAGAGGTGATAAAATCTAGCCATTTTTCAACACCGTCAGATAATGATAATCTATAAAAGTTTGAATTAACCGATGCTGACTCTGGAACTGCAGAACTCACCACACAAGGCAGTCCAGATGCTTGTGCTTCAATATTCACGATTCCAAATCCTTCATAGAGAGAAGGTAACAAAAAAACATCCATTGCTTGTAAATATTGTGCCGGTTGTTCCTGTTTTCCAAGTAATAAAACCCTTCCTGATTTTATTTCTTCATCTAGCTTCTTTTCTATACTAGCTCGTTCTTCACCATCACCAATCCATATAAAATAAAAATTAGGTGCCTTTGAAAAAAGAGTTTGTATTAGGCTAACCATAAACTCAGGATTTTTTTCATATGACATCCTTCCGATAGTACCTAAAACAATAGCCTCCATCGGAATATTTAGATTTTCTCGTACCTTTTGCCTTAACTCTTCATTATATAAAAAGTCATTGATTACAATACCGTTTTTTATAATCGCCACATCAGACAAATCAGTATCGCCATACAAATAATTTGCTGCTTCTAGTGAGCAGGCCAACTTATAATCAACAAAAAAATTAACTATCTTTTTTGCCGATAACATTTTTAATCTGCCAATAAATCCCTTACCACGACTAGATGAAGTAGTGTGAGCATGAAGCACTATTTTAGCACCTGAAATCTTTGACAAAATTATATTAAACAACCCCTCGATTGCATCATCTACGTTAATATGAACAATATCGTACTTTTCATTTTTTAAAATAGAGTAGATACTTCTTAGCCTTTTTATTTTACTTGATGCTTCCTTGACGTGTTGAACATATCCTCCGTTTTCTTCAATGATTCGATGAAAACTAGGGTTCTTCAATTTTCCAATAGCTAAAAAGTCAACTTGAAAGGCATCTGTTAAAGGACGAGTCAAGTTATAGGCTATTACAGACCTACCTCCTGCTCCGAAATTGTCTGCCCCCATTTGTAAAATTTTAGTTTTCATCTATTTACTCCAGTAACTAATACGTTGAATCACAATTCAAATTGAGACTTGTCAGGATAACGATTAGACAATATCTTAGAAAATTTCTCCAAGTCATTTTCTGTCATCGCCATATCATCATTAACACAAAGTAATTTTGTCTTATTTTTCGATAATAATTTAGGAAGCTCATTAACAGCGGTAATTGAGATTGATTTTCCAAAAGCCTTACTAGATGGTAGAAACTCATTACTCTCAATTTGCCAATAACACAATAGATAATGATTAATATCTGTATTATAATCCCTAAATTTATGTTTAGATGTTTGAACAAAAATGTCCTCTTCTACATCCCATAAATGGGTTAAAGTACTCTTTTTTATTGGAACTGGTGTATGCTGATTGTAGTACCCTGTTATCCCCCAAGGAAGTAATAAGAGATTTTTTAAAATCAAATGACCATATTTATAATTGAAAAACTTTAACGGCGACTGTTTCAAGGCTTTTTTATTTGGAAAATGCCTATATAATACTTCTACATTATTAAAATAAACTTTTGAAAAAGATGACCACGGAACCAAGGCTTCATAAACAGCCAATAACTTTGGTTGTCCGTTGACAAAAAAGTCGTTAGGCTTAACGTCTTGAATCAAATACATGTCATCATTAAAAAAAACAAAATTTTCTGACAAGCCTTCAATTCGATGTAAATTTAACTCAATTGAAGCAGAATTAAATGTTGGTAAATATTCCTCAGGTATGAAGTCACTATGCTTAACCCATTTCAACTTAGGATGATTCACATTTAACCATTCCGGTTTTTGACCGTTAGTTATAAGATAAATATTATTTACCCACGGTGCATGCTTCTCTACCATCCTAAACCAATAATTGAATGTTCCGTAATCACGATAACGATGCAGATTATCACCATCATTATCAATCTGCTCACTATTAGGCGTATATTTGTTTTTTTCTCTAATGAATTCTGGATCATTTCCATCAACCCAAAGTACAACAAAATCAATTTTTTCTTCCATGTTACATTACCTATAAAATAATTGTTTACCAATTCTATCTATATAAAATTTTTAGTTAAAAGTACATCATTCCGATACAACAAAAAAGAAGAAAGACCCAAAATATTATGTTACTTTTCTTTATTAAATAAAATAGTCCAAACTTCATTTGCCAAAACCTTGTCTAAGAATCTCAGAATGATTTCTTAAAATAACATCAAAAAACGTTTTGTATACTGAAGGCTAGTTTTAACACTTTAAGTCTAAACAGTACATATTTCAACTTATTTGGTTGGTCTTTCATTTGAGAAAGAGAAACTCTATTTTTAAGCAATTCTTGTTTCACTTCATCAGTAATGTCTATATAATTTTTATCTAATTTAGATTTATACAAACTTGCTAGTATATGAACCAATCCGTTTACATAATAAAGTTGTGACATTTGTAATTCTTCTTTATTTAATTGTGAACGGACAAAGTCAGAATAGAAAACTTCTTTGTAGAATCCAAACATATCACTAAATTTCTTCTCATTCCATGACTGAGTAATAGAATCGGGGTTATCGATTAGATAGTGATAATACTTTTGATTGGTCGCATAGACCTTTTTAGCTGATAGAAAGAGTTTGTAATTGGTGCCAAGATCCTCATAGTATTTACCAATAGGAAACTGAATGTCATTATCAGTAAATAAAGACTTTCTATAGATTTTATCATTAGCGAAACCAGTAATATAACTATGCTTAAGCATCTGCACAAAAGCATCTTTACCCTCAAAAACTTGAGTCACTAATGAATCCGAAACTATAGCATCTTCTTCACCTTTCACGAACTCACGATTAAAAGAGATAATATCAAACTTCTGGGATTCCACCACTTCTGCTAACGCTATAAAGGTGTCTGGTTCAATCCAATCATCTGAATCAGGGAAATAGACATATTCTCCCTCAGCATTAGAGATACCAGTGTTACGAGCTGCAGATAGTCCACCATTCTTCTTATGAATAACTGAGATAAAGTTATACGCTTTAGCATAGTCATCACAAATTTGAGGAGAATTATCAGTACTTCCATCATCTACAAGTAAGATGTCATAGTTCTTCCACTCTTGAATAAGGATACTCTCAATACAACGTTTTAAATATTTTTCGACATTATAAACTGGAATGACGACAGTTAAAAGTGGTTTCATAGATTATTTACCTAATTTTTATGTTAAGTCTTCTCCACCCTTATTCAACCAAGTAACGGCATTAAAATAACGGTGGTAAGTTTTTAAATCGATTCCAACATGTCCTCGCTTTTCAGCTGATTTAAAGTGGACCAATGAAGGTAGGTCACTATAATTCTTTGAAGAGAAAATAACCTTACTCTTGTATGGAAGCTCTTCAAACTCTTTCATCAACTCATAAGTGCAGGCATCATTATCATTGAACTTGAAATACAAATTATCCCAATGCATTCTCTTCAAACGACGTTCCCATTTTTGAGTAGCTTCTTCTTCATCTGCATAATGCAAAAAATGAAGTTCAATATCATCAAGAAGTGCAAGTGGATAAGCATTATCAAAGTCTTTGATATATTTTGATTCATTAACAAATTTCAAGGGGATGTCTCCGCTTAAATAGTATTTTAAATTCTTGAGCATCTTGATGTAATCAGGCGAAAAGACAAACATCCCTACAAATGGTGTTTGATAAGGCAAGCCCAACTCCTGATAAACTTTCCCAGCCCAACAATTATCACAAATAATCGTGAAATTTTTATTCTTGAGTCTTCGTCTAGGAATAAAATTAATAATTGGATAAACGATTGGTTTTAATTTATTTTTTAGTGTTTCGCTATTCATATTAGTACTTCTTAGTACTTCTTAGTACTTCTTAGTACTTCTTAGTACTTCTTAGTACTTCTTAGTACTTCTTAGTACTTCTTAGTACTTCTTAGTACTTCTTAGTACTTCTTAGTACTTCTTAGTACTTCTTAGTACTTCTTAGTACTTCTTAGTACTTCTTAGTACTTCTTAGTACTTCTTAGTACTTCTTTTTATTTCTTATATAGTTCTGAGAAATTACGAATATAACTTTGTAATGAAAAGAGTTCTTTTTGGCGTTTGACAGAAGCCTTACCAAATTGCTCTCTCTTCTCAGTATTATCAGCCAATTCTTGAATAGCTTTAGACAATTCTGCAGGCTGATTTGGTGTGGCAAGAAGGCCATTTTCGCCTTCTTTAACCATTTCACAGACACCACCATGACGGTAGCCGATCACAGGTTTACCACAAGCCATTGATTCGAGAACTACAGTAGGTAGAGGATCTGGATTAGTACTTGGCAAGACAAAGATATCAAACATATTATAGAGCTCTGTCGTCTTGCTATAATAATCGATACGTTTAATCTGTCCTGCTACTGGTGAGTCTGATATAGCCTTCTCCAAGTCATCAACTCGCCATTCTTCACCCTCAAAAGCACTCCCTGCCAGAAAGGCTACTGCTTTTGGATTAGCCTTTAAGATTGGAGTCACAGCTTCTAAGAAGTCGCCTTGACCTTTCCATGCATTCACTCGACCAACCATTCCGATAACCAAAGCATCCTGTGCGATACCAAACTGATCACGGACTGCACTAGCATCCATTTCATGATAGACGGCATTGTCCACACCATTATAGATAACTTGAACTTGGTCATTTTTTACAAAGCGAGACTGCTTGACATGGTTGGCTACAGCATTTGAAACTGTCACAATCGTATCAGCATAACGCCCCATCAAAAAGTTGATGAAATCAGAAATTGCTTTTGGTTTGACGATAATTTCATGCACATGCCAAATCAAAGGTAATTTCAACTTACGTTTGAGATAAATCCCCTCAAGTACCGCAGTCGTATTGTTGTGAATAAGAGTAATGCCATTATCCTTAGCATATTTAGCAATTTGCTTTGAATAACGATTATAAGAACCAAAATACTCAAGAATTCCCTTAGGATTAAAATATTTACGGCGCAAGATTGGATAATCGATAACTTTTACCTTAGCCCCAACCTTTTCCAATGCACTCACTAAGACACCATCGTTAGGCAAGATGACATGAGCTTCAAAGGCATCTTTTTCCAACCCCTTAATAAGCTCCAACAAAACCTTGTCAGCACCATACATTTCGGCACCAGCGTGAAGATATAAAATTTTCTGCATTTCTATCCTTTAAATACTTTCTCGTAGTCTGTAACAATTTTTTCCCAAGTAAAGGCTTCAGCAATACGTTTACTTGATTTTTGATTGAGATCTTCGATAGCTTGTCCATCCAATTGCTCAGCTTGATCAATGACGCTTGCCAATTGGTCTTTCTTCCAATAGAGAGCACCATCTTCACCCACTTCACGGTTAAAGCCAACATCCAACAAGAGGTTGAGCTTAGTAGACTCAAGAGCCTCAAGAAGTGACGGATTGGTTCCACCCACCTCATGACCATGGAAGTAAGCGAAGGCATTCTCACGGATGTATTTGAGCAATTCTTGATCGTAGACTGTCCCGACAAACTTCACACGAGGATCCTTGTCAAAACCAGTTTCCTGACGCAACTTGTCGTAGAACTTGTTTTCTTCAACATTGGTAATGAGAACAAAGTCCTTGTCAGAGTTAGATGCCATAAATCCACGAATCATAGCCTCATAGTTGTTTTCAGGCACAAAACGTCCTACAACAAGGTAATAATTATTTTCAATGACACCCTTTTCAAAATACCATGTGCGAACCTTATCATCAACCTTAGTCAATCGAGATTTAGTTGTATCTGTTCCATAGGCAATGTAAGTTGTCTGAGGACGATACTTCGCATAATCCTTTTGAATATAAGATTCAATATTTTTACTATCACAAATCAAAAGATCTGCATGTTTAACCATGAGTTGCTCAGAAATTTTCCAATATTTACGAACCGGAAGACTCCATTTCGCACGAAGCCATTCATGACCGTCCGGGTTAACCATAAGGGTACCACCGATAGCCTTGATTTTCTTTTTAATACCTGAGATGAATGGACCAATTCGGCAGGCCAAGACATAAAAGATCGGTGCTTGATCATTATTTTCCTTTGCAATTTCAATGGCCTTATTAAGAGCTGCAATGTCATAAGCGATGGCACGTGCAGGCCCGATATTTGGGACGTCGATATTGTAGCATTTAGCACCGTTATGTTCGAAAGTGTCTGCTGTAATACCTGATTTAGCAGAGTTTTCACGCATACAAGCTACATAATATTGGATATCTTTGTCTTGTTGGAACTCTGTTAACTTCTCAACAAAGGTCTCAAATCCACCATATTTTGCTGGAATTCCCTTAGAACCAACGATATAAACTGATTTTGTCATTTAATCACCATTAAAAGAAATGGAGAAAGCCATCACTTTGCTCCATCCTTCATTACTACTACTTTAATTGTTTTTAATAAGATTTTGATATCGCGCCAGATTGTCCATCCGTCCATATAAGCAACGTCTAGTTTTACAACTTCATCAAAATCCGTAATTGCACTTCGACCGCTTACTTGCCAAAGACCAGTAATACCTGGTTTAAAGCTGAGGCGACGTTTTTGTTCCGGTGTATAAGATTCGTACTCATCTAATGTTGGCGGACGTGTTCCTACCAAGCTCATATCACCTTTTAGAACATTCCAAAATTGTGGAAGTTCATCAAGACTCGTTTTACGAATGAAATGTCCGATTTTGGTAATACGTGGATCATTGTCCATCTTAAACATACCACCAGACATTTGATTCTGTGTCATCAAATTCTTCTTGATTTCTTCAGCATCTACTCTCATAGAACGGAATTTATAAAACTTGAAGATACGTCCATTCTCACCCACACGGTCTTGAGCAAAAATGGCTGGTCCACCATCTTTACGAATAAGTGGATAAAGGAAGATTCCAACAATCCCACAGAGCACCAAACCAACTAGGGCTCCGCAGATATCGAGGAAACGTTTCGCCAAGATATCTCCATAGCTATAAAAATGCGTTGAAAAGGTAACAACTTTGAAAGGGCCCAATTGTTGGATACGTTTTTCACCCTGACTCATAAATTCAAGGGCATTCAAATTAATGGATACTGGAATTCCCATTAACTCAAATGGTGACGCATAGTCCCAAATCTTGTACTGCTCACTTGGCAGATTAATCAAAACTTGATCAACCACTGAATGTGTCGCAAATTCAATCAAATTTTCAGGTTTAACACTTTTGATAAATGGATCAGTGAAATAAGGGTTATCCAAAACACAAACTGCTGTAATCCTACCATCCATATTGTCTTTCATACGAGACAAGACATTTTCTAGTCGTGCCTGATCAGAAATCAAAAGAATATTCTTGTTACTTTTACGACGTGTATAGATAGAAGAGCGGAAATACTTAAGAACAGTATTTGTAAGGTATAAGAGAGCACCTGAAATCAAGGTAACATAAAGAAGTCCGCGACGAGAAATTGAAAAATTACCATCTGCAAAGAATGAGAGGAAAGTTGCAATTAGAGCAAATACAAAACAATATTTGACAGTTGCAATGAGTTCATCCAAGTAGCCTCTATACTTAAGATTTTCATAATAACTACTGATATAGTAAGACACTACATGTACGACACCTAAAAGAACAATGCTTCCTTGGGTAATCTCTGTATAAGGTATTTTACTAGCAACCATTGCTGAAAAAACAACCACAACCAACTGTATAATACCAATTTCAATGCGACGAATTTCTTGTTTTTCTTTCACTCTAAACCTCTTTTTTTAATCTGTTAAGGTGTAAGGAGCCGCATTATCCCCTTTAATGCTATCCTTTTCTACGACGATGCGCTCTTGAATGAGTCTCTTTATGACCGACTTTTTTTCCATAGTCCCCATATGAACCGTAAGAACCATATGATCCATATTTATCAACTGTCATGTCAACTTTATTAAGGACGACACCTAAGAACTGTGAGCCACTCTGTTCTAATTGTTCAACAGCCTTAGTTACAAAACGGCTTTTAATTCTCCCAGCCGCTGTAACCAAAAGACTGGCATCAGCCTGATGGGCAATAATAACCGCATCAATGACCAAACCAATTGGTGGCGTATCGATGATGACATAATCATAACGACTACGGGCAACTTCCATCAAATGTCTAAAATTGTCATTTTGCAAAAGACTTGTTGGATTTGGTGGTACAGGACCAGATGCAATGACATCCAAACCAGATATATCAGTTTGACATATAGTTTCATTCAGATCTGCATTTCCTGAAAGGAAATTTGAAAGACCCTTATAAGGCTCATTAGATTTAAATGTACCTGACAAAACAGAGTTACGAGTATCAGCATCAATGAGAAGTGTTCGAAGCCCTACACTAGCAAATGAAATTGCCAAATTAACAGATGTTGTTGATTTTCCTTCACCAGCTTCAACTGAGCTAATAGTAATCACTTTCATCTGAGCACCTGAAAATTGAATATTTGTGCGAATGGCATTATAGTACTCTTCTGTTTGTTTGGCAAAGTTTGCTTTAGATTTTACTAAATTTAATTTAGGCATTTTTTCTCCTTAAATTTTATCTGTGTCAGGGACAATTCCAAGAAGTGTCATTCCAAGAGCATCTTCCACATCTTCTGGTCGGCGAATACGATCATCTAAGATCTCACGTACCAATACACCAACTACTGCAAGGAAACCTCCAAGTACAGCTCCAAGAAGAACGTTACGCTTGATATTTGGTGAAGATGGAGACTCTGGCAATTTAGCTTCTTCAAGTGTGGTAACATCTTCAACTTTTGTCACGTTCTTGATTTTTTCTGAAGCAACTTCACGAACCTTGTTAGCAAGTGTTTGCGCATCTTGACCTGTTCTTGCATTGACTGAAATTGAGATAAGACGAGTATCAGCAGGGATATTAACTGAAATCATCTTAGCAAGTTCACCTTCACTCATATTCAATTTTTCATCTTTGATAACTTCTGACAAGACATCATTTGATGTAATAATTTCTTTGTAGTCTTTTGTCAAAAATGTACCGGCCTGCAAATCTTGAGCAGAAAGGTTTTTGCCATCATTAGCTTGATTAACCACATAGATACGTGTAGAAGACGTATATGTAGGTTGAATGAGGAAATAAGTTCCCAAGAAGGCAAAGACAGCGACATAGAAGGCTGTAAATAGAATAAATACTTTTTTAGTCCAAAGTTTTTGCAATAGTGCAAGTACATCGATTTCAACACGCTTCGTGTTTTCCTGAGTCATAGTTTCTCCTATATGTATTGATTTTCAAGTAACGTTTGTGGATTTTCAATGAAAAGGTTACGAGCACGTCGCGTTCCGTAAGTCTTTTCAATAATAGCGTAGGCATCTTTCATAAATGGTGGTCTTGGACCAAGATTATGCATGTCACTAGCAACCATATGAACCAAATTTTGTTCCAAGAAATAACGAACACGTTTCTTTCTTACTTTATCTTTATCGCCAAAGAGCTTTGGTTTGAGGACATGTGAGCTATTGACTTGAGTATAGCAGCCCATATTGATGATTTCTCGAACACGATCAGCATTTTCTTCGAGGGCATCATAGCGCTCAATATGAGCAACAATTGGTGTCACCCCTGCTCGTAAAACATTACTAAGCCCACTATGAATTTCTTTCCAAGAGGTGCGAGCACTAAACTCAATCAAAGCAAATTGAGTATTGTGCATGCGTGGAATGAGATTCTTTTCAAGTTTCTCCACAATGTCTGAGGTGTAATAAAGTTCACCACCATAATAAATAGTTAAGTCTGGATAAAGTGCTTCTGCTTCTTCTTTTACCTTAGAAAAGTTTGCAAAGATTTTATCCTCTGGGGTTTCAAACATTCCCTTGCGACGATGGGATGTTGAAACAATAGTACGCACTCCTTGCGCATAGCTTTCGCCAATGAGGTCAAGACTTTCTTCTAAAGTTTTAGGACCATCATCAACATCAAAAACAATATGTGAGTGAACGTCAATCACTTATTTTTCCTCCATCAAATTTTTGATAGCTTGAGAGGCGCTTTCCACACTAGAATCATCCAGTTTCATCATGTAGAGACTAGAATTTGGCATAGCATAAGAGGTCAATTGTCCGGTTGAACCTGTACCTGTTACTGCTTGAGAAGTCACCGTAAATTTAGAACCTGAATCAAGTTGTGTATTGGCCAGAGCATTAATGGTATCTAGAGACATATTCGTTTGAACAGAGTCTTGAAGATTGTTAACGATTGAAGTAAAGTTTGATACAGAATTTAGTGAAGCTAACTTGTTTACAATCGCAGAAATCACTTTCTCTTGGTTCTTACCACGGTCATTGTCTCCTCCATCCAAACTATAACGCTCACGAACAAAGCCAAGGGCTTGTTCAGAATTCATTTGGATATCTCCAACTGGGAAATCAAACTTCCCGTGAAGACTCGTGAAGGCTTGATCATTATGAACTGTCACACCACCAAGTTGGTCAATCAACTTAAGGAAAGATGTGAAGTTAATACGTGCATAGTAATCAATCTTAATGCCATAAAGATTTTCCAGAGTTTTTTCAGATGTTTCAACGCCATAAATACCTGCGTGGGTTAATTTATCATACTGGTCTGCCCCTCCATCAGGAATCTTAACGTACGCATCACGTGGAGTGGTCGTCAAGAGGATCTTATGTGTGTTCATGTTAACGGTCATAATGATATTGACATCTGAACGTGACACTGTTGAAATTGAACCGTAGGTATCAATACCACTAATATAAATATTGAAGACTTTTGAATCTACTTGTTTTGCAGAATTGTTATTCTTCTTTTTAATTTTATAAGTATAGATTGTTTTTAGATTTGAAGCATAGTTACTATCGACAGACTCTAGTAGGCTAGCATAAGAGCCACTCAAGACCATAGCTTTAGATTTGCCAGACTTAAGATTGTCATATGCTTCTTGATATGAAGCAACATCATCAACTTTAAGATCAACCTTTTTGTCTTTCTTTAGAGCAGACATCAAGGTGTCGATATTGTTCTTATCAACCTTAGTTGGTGCTTGTACGCTAGTAAGCTGACTCACATCTTTGATGTCACTATCCTTAGGAACCACTATGCTCATTTCTACTTCAGAAAATGCAGCCGTCTGATTCATACGGTTAGTGATATCAATCATTTGTTTAAAACCAAAAATACCAACCAGAGAAACTAGCGAGAAGATAACCAATACAACCGTTGTCACTAGTGGTGATTTCTTAGTCTTCTGAAGGAAGATGCTAATAGCAAGAACTACCAACAAACCAATGGTGATAATGATGTTCAAAAACCTAAATGATAGGAAATTATAATTGAACATTGTGAATAATAAGACCAATGCTAAAATAGCATACAGAATGGTCAACCCAACGTTGACCATCCCCCACGATCTATTACTCGTACGTTTTTGCTTACGATTCGTACGCGAACTCATATAAATTGCTCCTAAAAATTAAAATTAGACATTTCCCATTATCATTATAACATTACTATAACTTCATTTCAATTGTCATTCTTTTTAAAAAAGAAGAAACCGTTTTTCATTATGATATCAAGCATTTAATTTCTATCATTTTTCATAATATTGTAAACTATTTTTCACATTTTTGGTGCTTAATTTTTAAATTGTCGGATATTTAACTATTTATTACAAGTCTTTTTCTTCCGAATATTTTTATTTTTTTCTAGTAGTTTGAAAATTTTTAACCTATTGATTCTTCGAGTAGATCTTAGTTACAACACAAAAGGACGACCTAATGGCGTCCTTTTACAGATTAGTCTGCAATTAGTGTTTCAAGACCAACTTTCATCATGTCAGTGAAAGTGTTTTGACGTTCCTCAGCTGTAGTGTCTTCATCTGGATTGACCAAACTATCAGAAATAGTCATGATGGCAAGAGCATCTACTTGGTGTTGAGCTGCAAGGTAATAAAGTGCTGCTGCTTCCATTTCAACAGCCTTCACTCCCCATTTACCAAGCTCAATGTTTTTTTCGAAATAATTTGAATAGAAAACATCAGATGACAAGACATTACCAACATGTGTTGTCATACCGAGATCTTTGGCAATGTGGTAAGCCTTATCCAAGAGATCGAAACTTGCAATTTGTGGAAAATCGTATTGAGGCCAATCATTACGGATAATGTTAGAGTTTGTCGCTGCTGCTTGTGCTAGAACTAACTCACGAACGTGAACATCCTCGTTCAATGAACCAGCAGTTCCCACACGAATCAATTTTTTAACACCATAGTCAACGATAAGTTCACGCGCATAAATAGAGATAGATGGCATCCCCATTCCTGTTCCCATTACTGAGACACGTTCACCTTTATATGTTCCTGTGTAACCAAACATGTTACGAACCTCATTGAAACATACAGCATCTTCAAGGAAATTCTCAGCAATGAATTTCGCACGCAATGGATCCCCTGGAAGAAGAATTTTATCAGCAATCTCTCCTTGCTTAGCAGCAATATGAATAGACATAATATAAGATACCAAGGGCGTTAAAGAGGCAAAGTAAAAATAGGAAATCCGACAAAGATGCTTCGCATCTAGGAGGATTTATCTTTTTTACACAGCCTCTAGCCCGGGTTCAGTTTCAAACCCGAACTACCCTTCCTTTCTATTTTTTGATGGTAAAGGAGCAGACAGAAAACAAATGAAGATTATCTATTTTCCGAGCTTTCCGCTCGTGTTCAAATCAGAACACACGCTCTACCTTTCTTAATTTTTATTTTTTAAATATTTTTCTACTATTGCATAGTGGATAAATAGCAACTTTAAAAGTGGATTAAGCTTGAGTCAATGAATCAAGAAAATCGTATAACTTTTTGTTCATTTCAGAATAATCGTTGGCACGCAATTGTTCAGGTGTTTGAACAAAAGGCAAGTCTTTATTTTGCTTACGTAAATGCTCTTCACCGTCAGCAGCTATAAGTAAATCAATGGCTTCAGGATCAAACTCCAAGTGTGCCTGAAAGGCATAGTGTTTAGGACTGAAGCGAACAATTTGGCGTGGACAACCTTGACTAGTAGCAAGAACAACTGCATTATCAGTCAATCCAGGCATATCACCATGCCAGTGACCAGTATTTAGGGTTTTGCCAAAACCTTTGATATGCTCATCCGCTAAACCTGCCTCAGTTAATGTTACAGGGAAAACCCCAATCTCACGTTCTGGACTATGTTCATACTCACCACCATAGGCTACAGATAAAAGTTGAGCACCTAGGCAAACCCCAACAATATAGATATCAGCAGCAATTGCTTTTTGCATAAATGCAATCTCAGCCTCTGGGTCATAATAAGGGAAGGCCTGACGATCCTCATCAGGTGACTGAGGGCCACCCATAACAATTAGAAAATCAATACCTTCAACGGTTTCAGGAAGAAGCTCTTCCTCATATACCTTGGTTGATGTGATATTATGCCCACGGTCTTGTGCCCATTTTAAATAGGCTCCTGGGACTTCAAACGTTTCGTGTAAGATAAAATGAATATTCATTGTTTTTTCTTCCATCTATTTTTTAATATCCTCGATAGTAGACTCGCTAAGATTAGTGGTACTGCTACCAGCCCTCCTTGACCAGTAAAACCTAGAACTAAGGCTATCCCAGTTAGAGGAGCATCTAAAGTTATTCCTAAAAATACGGTTGCACCGAGTAACATTCCTAGAGTAGGATTGAGTGATAAGCCTAAAATCTCAAGACAACTTGTCAATAAGAAACCCAATCCAGCACCTAAAGTAAAGGAAGGGGTTAGGGTTCCTCCATAAGAGCCTGCCCATAAAAGTAAACATACCATAAGACCTTTGACGACAAGGATAAGAGGTAGGTATGCTGAAACCCCACCTAAAAATAACCATTGTGCTAGAACCTGACCATTTCCCATGATTAAAGGATAGAAAGCTGCAATCCCACCTAGTACTATATAAGATAGCGGCATGGTCCACAGAATGCGTTTATCAGTAATACGACTTTTGCTAGCCTTTTTGGCTAAGAAGCTAAACATCATCGCCAGCGGAGTTATCACTAATACAAGAACAATAACCTGAATCAGACTAGCAGAGTCTGAGCTAACTTTACCGACTTGATACATTGCCTCCTTACCAACGATTGGTCGAGCACAATAAGCTGACAAGTAGGTTGTCACAAGAATGATAATAATATTTTTTGATTTCCAAGCAACCCCTAAGGTTTCCAGAACAAACAGTGTACTGGCAAAGGGGACTTGGTATACCGCAGCTAAGCCAGCGCCTGCCCCGCAAGCAATTAGCAATTGTCTATCAACAATATCCAAATGCAAGGCTTTGGATAGATTACCACCAAATAGAGCGCCTAATTCTCGAGGCGCTCCTTCTTTACCAATTGAGGAACCAGCTCCGACAATTGCAACCTGCATCAAAGCATGTAGACTTTGGCCAAGAAAATTTGGACTCTTCTTACCAACGAGTTGCTTAGCCTTACTAATAGAAAGGAGGGACACTCGTCTCTGAAGAAAATACCAAAATAAACTAGCCAAAACACCTACTACAAGCAATACTGCAAATCGTCGAAAGGGACTTACAGAGTTAAACTGTGACAATAAATCCGATTTATCATTACCAAATACAAGAATCTGTATAAACTCCAAAAGGTAATGACAAAGAATGCCTACCAAACCTGAAGCAATACCGGTTCCAAAAACAGCTAAACTTAACCTAGTCGACTTGGGGAGCCAAGTCAAACTCTTTCTTTCTTGATTACCCATATATTAGAATATAACTAAAATTGCTTTAACCAACTTTTCCTACTGTCTTTAGAGTAGGGTCAATCCCTTCTTTGTTTTTATTTCATAGTAAGGCAATCTCGTGTTGAATTAGAAAAACTAAAACTAGCTTTCATTCTTTAACCTTTTAACTATATTCTAGTCCAAATGATTTTGTTCTTTGTTATAAATAGTTTATCTCTGAATGGCCTAAAGTTGTTCTTAACAAAGCAAGTGGCAAACTGTAAATTGTTTTATTATATTGCGACACCATTTCATTGTAGTATAATTTTTGATTAGCAACAAGTACTTCTGACTCTTTAATCTCAGCAATCAAATCCTTTATACTTTGATCAGCGGTAATATTTGTATCTCTTTCGATTTCCTCAATAATTTTATTCTTCGTTTCCTCTAGTTTAGTAGAGTATTCATGTTTAGAAAAATTACCAGAATCACCGTAAGACTTCCGCTTAGATTCTGAATGATTAGCTTTGTTTTCATCGTTAGTCAAATTGTTGACAGACTTTTTTTCCTCTAACAATTCTGAAACATTTTTTCTAACAGACATTTTTAACTCATGGTCTACAATCTTATCAGTCAGTTCTCGCAGTTGTAAAATCAATTTTTCCACATACTGTTCTTTAATTTCAATTGCACTGTATGATGATTTAATTGACTCTTTTAAGTTAACAACTTTATGGTATTGAAATAGAAACACTATTATGATATAGCTTAAAACTGCAAATACGATAGATGCTCCTTGAAATGGTTCATAGTCTATCTCACTACCACTTGTATCTATAGCAGAAAATATAACCAACCAAACCATGGTCAGGAATGCAATTATAAAAACTCCACGAATGATACGAAATAATGGATTATTCATTAAGTTTGACATCAATTATTCCTTTTTAGAGTTCAGCAAGAATCGCTTTTAGCAATCCTTTGAAGTCCCCTTTAACACGCTCTGTCACTTCCACCACTTCTTCGTGGTTCAATTCTTCTTGGAAACCAGCCGCAAAGTTGGTAATACATGAAATACCAAGAACTTTCAAACCAGAGTGAGCTGCGATAATAACCTCAGGAACTGTTGACATCCCAACAGCATCTGCACCAAGTGTCTTATAAGCACGGATTTCAGCTGGAGTTTCATAACTTGGACCAGTCACACCGATATAAACACCATCATCCAATTTGATACCAAGTCTATCAGCCACTTTATGAGCGGTTTCTCGGTATTCAGGTGTGTAAGCTTTAGACATATCAGGGAAACGTGGACCAAAATCATCCAAGTTTTCACCGATCAATGGGTTTTGACCAGTCATGTTAATGTGGTCAGTGATGGCCATCAAAGTACCTGGGCCAAAGCCGATACCACCTGCTGCATTGGTTACAACAACTCCTTCACATCCAAGAGCTTTCATAACACGTACAGGGAAAGTAACGACTTCAAGCGGATTTCCTTCATAAAAATGGAAACGCCCTTGAAGAGCCAAAACTTTACGTCCAGACAAAGTTCCGTAAACAAGTTTTCCAGCATGACCGACAACCGTTGATTGTCCCCAGTTTGGAATATCCGCATAGTCAATAACAACTGCGTCTTCAACTTCTTCAGCCAGCTCACCAAGTCCAGAACCCAAAATTAAACCAAACTCAGGTTTTTCAATTCCTTTGCTTTCCAAAAATGCTTGAGTAACTCTAATTTTTTCAAGTAGCGACATGTTATTTCTCCCTTAATTTTATTTCATGCTTAAAAAGTGACCAATTTTTGAAAAAGTTCTTGCATTTCGAATGGTTATATCAGGATAAAAAGGTGTTTTCAATAACTTCTTATGATAAGCGGTTTGACTATAAGTTGATTTATCATACTTTCCCCAGTAGACACCAAGTTGACCAAAATGAAGTATTTCATCTTTCAACTCTAAAGAGTTAATGACCTTCTTCATTTCGTTCTTATCAAGTCTTTCAGTGAATAAGAGGACGTCTTTTCTATAGAAATCATCTTCCCACCACTCAGGTAAAGATTCCACTTCACATTGGTAATCTTCTAGAGTAAAGAGAGAAAATACCTTAATAAATGGATAAGCCTTATTTAGAAATTTCTCTAAAACTAAGAGGAGTTCCTCTTTCATCAAGGTAGAATCAAAGAAAAGATTTCCACTATTTATATAGGAAGAAACATTTGACATACCGAGTTCTTCTAACTCACGACAAAATTCTTTCATGACTACCTTGTGACGACCACCAACGTTTATCCCACGAACCAAAAATGCATAGCGCTTCATTTTAGACAAGTTTATCCAAGAAGCTTTCACCAATCATGGCTTTATCTACACCAAAGTTTTCAGCGACAGTTGCTGAGATGTCAGAGAAATGACCTACTGGAATAAGTCCATTTCCTTTGAATGATGGGCTATAAGCCAAGAAAGGAATATATTCACGAGTATGGTCTGTACCTGCATAAGTTGGATCATTTCCGTGGTCTGCTGTAATCATCAAGAGATCATCTTCACGCATAGCAGCAATGATTTCAGGCAAACGTTGGTCAAATTCGTGCAAGCAATCACGATATCCATGTGGGTCACGACGATGTCCATAAAGGGCATCAAAGTCTACCAAGTTTGTGAATGAGAAACCATGTTTGAAGTCTTCAGAAGTCATAGCTTTAATCAAATTATCAATACCATGGCTATTTGATTTGTTGTGTCCCATATCATGGTTGATACCAGCTCCGTTGAAAATATCATTGATTTTACCAACGGCATAAGTATCGATACCAACTTCATTCAATTCATCCAAAACAGTTGGTGCAAATGGTGAAACAGCCAAATCACGACGGTTAGATGTACGAGTGAAGTTTCCAGGCTCACCAACGTAAGGACGCGCAATGATACGCCCTAGAAGAGCTGGACGCTCAAGGGTAATTGAACGCGCATATTCACAAATACGATACAACTCATCCAAAGGAATAACGTCTTCGTGTGCAGCAATTTGAAGAACTGGGTCAGCTGAAGTGTAAATAATCAATTCACCAGTTTCCATTTGACGAGGTCCAAAGTCTTCAATAACAGCTGTACCTGAGTATGGTTTATTAGCTTCACGAATGACTTTACGGCCTGAGAATTCTTCAATTTTAGTGAGAATTTCTTCTGGGAATCCGTTCCAGAAAGTATCAAAAGGTTCAGTAATATTGAGACCCATGATTTCCCAGTGACCAGTCATCGTATCTTTACCAAGAGACACTTCCTGCAATTTTGTTGCATAACCAGTTGGGTTGCTTTCTGTCGGTACTGTTTTCAAAGGTGTTTCACGAGGAATATTTCCTAGACCAAGCTTAGCCATATTTGGCACATTCAATCCTACTGATTTAGAGATATGACCAAGGGTATCTGAAGCACCATCTGGCACACCTGCATTGACAAAGTCATTGGCATCTGGAGCAGCACCAATTCCTACTGAATCAAGCACGACTAAATGCATTCGGTTAAATTTGGACATAATAACACCACAAAGAGATAAAATCTTTTCAAAATTACCTCTTGCCTTTCTATATTATTTAATAGTTTGACAAAAATTAATTAGTTTTCCTCATTAAAAGTGAGGGGAATAAAAATCGGACTAAGCCTTAACTTCAACGACCTTAACACCGTCTTTTCCTGCAACGATGACTTTGTTAACCATGCCATTGAACAATCCATGATCGACAACACCAGTCATAGCTTTTAGTTCTTCACCAAGAGCTACTGGATTTTCAATCTTACCTAAATCAAGATCGATGATATAGTTCTTCATATCTGTAACAAAGCGGTCACCTTGTTCCGTAAGTCGGAATGATGGCTTATAGCCCTTAGACTCAAAGACACGGTATAGACGATCAGCACCATATTGAACAACTTCAACTGGTAGCTTGAAGGCACCTAATTGATCAACCATTTTAGACTCATCAACCACCCAGATATATTCTTTTGTAGGTGTAGCGACGATTTTTTCCATCAGAAGGGCACCACCGCCACCTTTAATCCCGTTGAGTTGAGGGTCTACTTCGTCGGCTCCATCAACAGTAACATCAATACTGTCAATGTCATCCACTGCCTTCAAAGGAATGCCTAAGCCCTCAGCTTGTTTAGTGGTTTGACTTGATGTCGTTACACCAACAACACTAAGACCTTCTTCCTTAATACGACGGCCAATTTCCTCTACGAAGAAGTAAGCTGTTGACCCTGTACCGAGTCCAACAACCATTCCATCTTCAACATATTTGGCAGCGGTTACACCAGCGATTTTCTTAAGTTCTTCCATGCTAGTCTCCTTGCATCTTTCTATAAAAAGTCGTTCAAAACAATTATAACATGTTTCACCAGTAAATAGAAATGATATGAGGGAGGAAAACAGACCAAAAATAAACAAAATAAAAACTAGATCCTAATAGAATCTAGTTTTGATGGGGAACTAATTTAATAGCACCACTTAATCTTCTTTACGACGTTTGAAGAATCCTACAAAGGCTACAAAAATCATTGAAAGAAGTCCAATAAATCCAGCATTGCTAGTGTGCTCACCAGTTTGTGGCAACTCAGCTTGAGGCACTACAGGAACTTCAGTATCTGGAGTTGGTGTAGTTGGTGGTGTCACTGGAGTTGGAGGAGTAACAGGTGTTGGTGGTGTTTGTGGAGTAGTCGGTGGAGTTGGTGGTACCACGTGAGACTCTCTCTCAACGACATAGTTCTTGTGCCATACAACACTTGGTTTTTCAGGAGTTTTAGGTTCTACTGGTTTAGCAGGAACTTCAACTACTTTTAGTGTTGGTGGCGTTGGTGCCGTTGGACCTGTTGGTGGTGTTGGTTCAACCGGTTTTTCTGGAACTTCAACTACCTCTGGAGTTGGTGGCGTTGGTGCCGTTGGACCTGTTGGTGGTGTTGGTTCTTGTGGTTTACCAGGAACTTCAACTACCTCTGGAGTTGGTGGCGTTGGTGCCACTGGCTCTTTTGGAGGTGTTGGTGGTGTTGGTTCTTGTGGATTGATACCAACTGTTTTAACGACTGGTTTAACCGGTGCTGTTGGTGGTGTTGGTGCCTTAGGTTCTTCAGGTTTTTCACCTGGATTCTTAGGCAAACCAAGGTTAGAGTTGATTGCGAACCAGTAAACTGTTGGTGCACCATCAGCATTTGCACCTTCAGCAGTAAATACCAAATGACCATTAGTCATCTTGATACCTGCACCTCCATAGTAGAGGTAAGGTGAATCAGCGTTATCCCAACCTGTCAATTCTGATGTTGTCTCACCATTAAAGACTGCACCATGGTCAATGTATTGGTTATCATTGACTGATGTTACTTCTTTAGTAGCAGCATCATAAGTAACTGATGATTTTGGAATAGCGATGAATTGGTTATCACCAATATTTACATATTCTTGGTGGCGTGTTGATTGGTATTTTTTCTTAGGTGTGAATGTAATCAAACCAGTTTCAGCAGAAACGCTGTATGAACCAATAACATCATCTTTATCACCAAACGTATAATCTTGGTTACCAAGAGCGTGTCCATTACCGCTACCTGAAGCATTAAGAGTTGTTACATCAGATGGAATTTCACGTGAGACAACCCATTCTGAACCATTCCAGTCAGTGATAGGAACCACTACCTTAAGTGGGTTCTCATCTGAAATGTTGACTGTAGCTCCACCAAAATCTGCATAACCAGATTTTGTAACAACTTCACCGTTTTGGATTGCCAAAGTAGAACCATCTGCGTAAGGATTGTAAGTACCGCGAACAGTATTACCATTAACGTCTTTCGCTTCTACTGTAAGTGGACGTGGGCGCTCAGATGTTTCAACATAAGCTGCACCGTTCCAGTGGTTAAGTGAGTTAAGTGCTACGATAGCATTACGCTCACTAAGGTTGAACATTTTACCATCTTTATCGTAAAACTCAACATCTACAGCTACTTTAACCGGTTTATCTTGATCAGTCGATGCTCCAACTGTCATAGTTACTGTTGGATCCTTACTGATTTTCGCGATACCTTTTCCGTCGTTTGATGGAAGGCTAACAATTTCGTAACGGTAAACAACACGCTTGATTGCTGATGCTTCATTCTCAACAAGCATGCTTGATTGGTTCAAACCATCATAAGTAACAACAAATTTGTCACCTTCTTTAACTTGAATCCACTCGTCTTCAGTATTTGTCCAAGGGCTATTTGAAACAATGTCAGATGCTTGTAACTTGTTAGAGTCATATTGGAAAACATTACTTGTGTTAAGACGCTCTTGTGCTTCTTTTGTCAAGTAGTTGCTTACACCTTCAACTTTGTGTGTCGCATCGTTTTCACGTTGGAAAGTCAATTCTTGAACAACTTCAGCATCTTTAAGGTTACGATATACAGGATCATTCATGTATTTATCGTAAGCTGTTTTAGCATCTTGGTATTGTTTAAGTGCTGTTTGGTAAACAGCTAATTTGTTTTGATACTCAAGGTACTCTTGGTCATATTTAGCTTTTTGCTCATTGTAGACAACCAAGGCTGCTTCGTATTTAGCTTTAGCATCTGCATTGTATTTTTCAATAGCTTGTTTTGTTTCAAGATCTGCTTCATAAGCTGTTTTCTTAGCATTATAAAGTTCAAGATTCTTGTCATACGCTGCTTTTTCTACATCATATTTAGCTTTTGCTTCATTGTATGCTGCTAGCTCAGTTTGATATTTAGCTTCAGCTTCGGCGTTACGTTTTTCCGTAACAACTTTTTCAGCTACTTTATTATCATAGTTAGCTTTTTCAGCATTGTATTTGGCTTTATCGCTATTGTACTGAGCAAGAGCTGCTTCATAATCAGCTTTTGCTTGGTTATATGTTGCCAATTCTGCTTGGTATTTAGCTGCAGAAAGCGCATTTTCTTTATCAGCGGCTTCTTTTTCTGCTACCTTAGCATCATAAGTAACTTTCTTAGTCTTGTACTCTGAAAGAGCTGAGTCATAAGCTTGCTTAGCAATTTGGTATTGCTCTGAAGCTTTATCATAAGCTGTTTTTTCAGTATCATATTTAGCCTGAGCTTCAGCATTTGTTTTATCAGCAAGTGCTTTCTCAGCTAATTTTGCATCATAGTTTGCTTTTGCTTTATCATAGTCAGCTTTATCTGACTTGTATTGTTCTTTAGCCGCTTTATAATCAGAAACGACTGTATTGATTTTCTCTGCTTGTGCTTTATTATCTGCAGCAGCTGCTTCAACAGTTTCTTTGGTTTGAGCAGGTTCTTCCTTAACCTCAACCCCTTCGTTAGTTGCAGCTGTTTTTGCAGCTTCTAAGCTTGTATTTGTTACTTCACTCGTTGTAACAGTTGTGTTGCCTTCTTCAGTAACGTTAACAACTTTCTTTTCAGTTGAATCTGCTACGGCTGAAGTGTTTTCTTCAACAGCATCTGTTGCTTCAACTGCTGGTGTTGCTGAATCTGTAGTTGTTGCTACCTCATCAGCGCTTGCATTTGAAGCCCCTACTGCAAGAACTGCAGTCCCCAAAAGAACAGAAGCCGCACCAAGGCTAGACTTTCTGAGTGAATAACGTTGTAATTCCTTTTTCCCCATTTAAATTACGTCCTTCTATATTTAGTTATGTTCATATTCTAACAAAAGAAAGAACCATGTCAATTTGAGATATCTCATAAAAACACCCATTCCTTTAAATTCGATTAGATTCTTAAATTCAAATACTTTTTAATATCAAAACATTTGATAGAAAAAACCCTATTATTAATAGGGTTTACGTTACAAATAGGCGGTTTAATTTTATAATATCTAGTCCGATTAGCTTTAATGTTTTTTTATTGAAAAGATTATGAAAAACAATCAACTATAAGCTTTCATTTTACTTTTCATAGTGATATTCAGCTTTAGGATAGCTATTTCACCTAAATCATGTCCTCTCGTTTGTCCTATTAGTTTTAACATTCAAACTTATTCAGTTCGTTAAAGAGCAAATAATAGGTAACAAAAAAGACTAGACTGTCTTGCATGGCAAAACAACCTAATCTTTCATTTTATCTTATTAATGTTTACGTTTGCGAGCTGACCATAGACCTGAAAGGGCCATTGAAAGCAAGCCTAGACCTGTTACAGATGCTAATTTTTGGTTAGAGTCACCTGTTTCTGGCAATACGGCGCTATTAGTTCTTTCTGTTTCTTGCTTAGCAACCACAGAAGAAGTTGGTGTAACGCTTGGTCCTGTAGGTGTTCCAGGAGTTTTTGGTTTTTGAGGAGTTGGTGGCGTCGTTGGTACTGGACGTGTTACGCGCTCAACAAGATAATTTTTATGCCATTTTACCTTAGGAGCTACAAGTTCTTTAGGTGAAACAGGTTTATTAGGAACATTAACTGTGACCATAGTTGGTGGTGTTGGAGCTGTTGGCTCTGTTGGTGGCGTTGGTTTTGTTGGCTCACCAGGTACCTCTACAACTACAGGTGTAGGTGGAGTCGGAGCCTTAGGTTCTACTGGTGCCGTAATCTTACGTGGCTCTACTGGCACTTCAACTAAAGCTGGAGTTGGTGGCGTTGGTGCTTTTGGTTCTGTTGGTGCCTTAGGTTCCTCTGCATCAACTGTAACCACAGTGTAGTTAGGTTCTGTCGGTGGTGTTGGCGCTTTAGGTTCTTCTGGTTTGCTTGGTTCCGCAGGAACTTCAACAACTGTCGGAGTTGGTGGCGTTGGAGCCTTAGGCTCTGTTGGAGCTTTTGGTTCCTCAGCATCAACTGTAACAACTGTATAGTTAGGTTCTGTTGGTGCCGTAGGGGCTGTTGGCGGAGTTGGTTCTGTTGGTACCGCTGGAAGAACTTCCAATGTAATCGTTGGTGGTGTTGGAGCCTTTGGTTCTTCAGGAGCTGTTGGCTCTTTTGGCGCTTCACCTGGATTTTTTGGAATACCAACATTTGAGTTAATCGCAAACCAGTAAACTGTTGGTTGACCAGCAGCATTAGCCCCATTAGCCGTAAATACCAAGTGACCATCAGCCATCTTCAAGCCTGCTCCACCATAATAGAGGTATGGAGAAGATGGATTATCCCAACCTTCAAGAGTCGTTGAAGATTCACCATTAAAGATAGATCCATGTTCAATGTATTGGTTATCTTTAAATGATGTCACCTCTTTTGTAGCAGAATCATAAGAAACACTTGAATTTGGAATTGGAATGTATTTATTGTTTCCAATATTTACAGATTCTTGGTGCTCTACATTTTCAAATTTCTTCTTAGGAGTAAAGATAATACGTCCTGAAGTTGAATCAATCGTATAAGAACCGATAACATCATCTTTACCATCTAATGTGAACTCATCTGTTCCAATAGAGTGACCGTTCCCAGCACCTGAAGCATTGACTGAAGTCGCGTCGATAACAGTTTCTTCACTAACTGTAAATTCACTACCATTCCACGTTGATTTTTGTGCCACAATCTTGATTGGGTTTTCAGCAGAGATAGTGACATCAGCAGTACCAAAGTCAGCTGTTCCATTTTTAACAACAACCGCATTGTTTTCAATGCTCATTGATGAACCATCTGCATAAGGATCCCAAGTTCCACGAACAGTGTTACCATCTTTATCTTTGGCTTCTACTGTAAGGGCACGAGGTTTATCCCCACTATCTACATAAGAAGCACCTGTCCAGTGGTTAAGAGAGTTCAAAGCAACAATCGCATTGTGCTGTGTCAAATCAAACTTATTGCCATTACCATCATAGAATTCAACATCTACAGCAACTTTAACGGGTTTATTTTGGTCTGTTGAAGCACCGACTGTTAGTGTTACAGTTGGGTCTGAGCTAACGGCTGCAATTCCTTTACCGTCATTTGATGGAAGACTCAAAATTTCATAGCGATAAATCACGCGCTTGATTGGATGCATATCCGTATTTTCACGCATGCTTGACTGATTCAAGTTATCATAAGTAACAACAAATTTATCGCCTTCCTTAATTTGAATAAATTCAGTTTCATTATTGGCCCAAGGACTAGTTGCTACAATATCTGAAGCTTCCAATTTATTGGAATCATACTGATGTACATTGCTAGTATTCAAACGAGCTTGAGCATCACGAGTGAGATAAGCACTGATGCCATTGATGGTATGAATGGCTCCACCTTCACGTTGGAAGGTCAAATCTTGAACAGTTTCTACATCTTTTAGATCTTGGAAACCATTATCATTCATGTACTTATCATAGGCTGCTTTAGCATCTTTGTACTGTGCCAAAGCTGTTTGATATTCAGCAAGTTTTGTTTGGTAGGTAGCAAAGTCTTTGCCGTATTGTTCTAGGTCTACATTGTATTTTGCAAGCTCAACTTCATACTTAGCTTTTGCAGCATCTTCTTCTGCTTTAATGGCAACAAGTTGATCATAGGCTGCTTTATCTTTATCGTATTGTGCTTTCTTAGCTTGGTATTCTTGTAAATCTTTATCGTATTGTGCTTTAGCTGCATTATAAACAGCCATTTCTGCATCATACTTGGCTTTAGCTTCCGCATTTGCTTTATCAGTTGCTGCTTTTTCAGCTACTTTGGCATCGTAGGCTGCTTTAGCAGTCTTGTAGGTAGCTAAATCAGTTTGATATTTTTCGTAAGCCGTATTGTAAGCAGCAAGATCATTCTCATATTGCTCTTGAGCAGCCTTATCAGTAATTTCTGCTTGTGTTTTCTCAGCTACTTTAGCATCATAGGCTGCTTTTTTCGTATTGTATTCAGCTAGAGCGGCATCATACAAAGCCTTATTTGTCTTATATTCAGACAAGGCTGCTTCGTAAGTGACCATTTCCGCATCATACTTAGCTTTAGCTTGTGCATTGGCTGCATCAGCTGCTGCTTTTTCTGCTACTTTAGCATCGTAGGCGGCTTTGGCAGTCTTGTAGGCAGCTAAATCGGTTTGATATTTTTCGTAAGCGGCATTATAAGTAGCTAAATCTTTCTCATACTGCTCTTGAGCTGCCTTGTTTTCGATTTCTGTACGAACTTTTTCAGCTACTTTAGCATCATAAGCTTCCTTCTCAGCATCATATTTTGCCTTGTCTTTGCTGTACTGAGCCATAGCAGCTTCATAGTTCTTCTTAGCAGTTTCATAAACAGCCAACTGTACCTTGTAATCAGCTTCTGACTTAGCATTAGCTGCATCGGCAGCTGCTTTTTCTGCTACTTTAGAATCATAAGTTAATTTTTGAGTATTATACACTTCCAATGCTGCATCATAGGCTTTTTTATCAGCTTGGTATTTAGCTAAACCTTTTTCATAAGCAGCTTGATCAGTATCATACTGTGCTTTAGAAGCAGCGTTTGCTTTATCAGCTGCTGCTTTTTCGGCCACTTTAGCATCGTACTCAGCCTTAGCCTTATCATACTCAGCTACTTCTTTTTTGTGGCTTTCTTTTGCTTTCTGATAATCAGAAACAACCGTATTAATCTCTTTTGATTGAGCTTGATTGTCAGCAATAGCACCCTCTAGGGATGTATGTGTTTGAGGTGCAGTTTCTTCGACTTCTACCCCTTCTTTTACCGCAGAAGTTTTAGCATCCTCAAGACTATCAGTTGTAACAACACTTGTTGTTACAGTGGTATTTCCTTCTTCTTTGACAGAAACAACTTGCTTCTCTGAATGATCAACAGTCGTTGCCGGATCGGCAGCAGTATCTGTTAGCACAGAAGCACTAAGTGGTGTATCAGTAGCAGCTGAAGTTGAAACCTCATCTGCATGTACACCAGTTGCACCCATCGCAAGAATTGTTGTACCCAAAAGAACAGAAGCAGCTCCAAAGCTATACTTCCTGATTGAAAAACGTTGTGAATCTTTTCTTCCCATATCACAAATTTCCTTCTAAATTTTCTTAACACCTAAAGTCTATCACTTTTAAACTTTCTGTCAATGGAATTGTCTTAATATTTTAAAAAAATTACACTCATTTTCAATTTGTAAGTATTATTTAATTGATTCTTTAGTTTAAAAGGATAGCTACCTTAATTTTATATGTTACTTCTTCTGAAAATTATAATTAAATTGTATAATATAAGCTTTATATTAAAGTTTTGTTAATTATTTTTGCGACTCTTTTTGTTAAAGTATCAAAAAGAGCCCCAAGGGGCTCAAATCTTTATATCATTTGGACATGTTCTAAATGTTGCTTCATTGATTTGATAACAATACCTAAAGACAATTCACGCTCATATATCAGAAATCATTGACTTAAGATTTTTTTGACCAAGGCCTTCAAATCTGGAACTACTTCTTCCATAAACCATGGATTTTTGGCTTGCCAAATATTATTTCGTGGAGAGGGATGAACGAGAGGGAAAAACTCAGGAAGGTAATCTTTGTAATTCTTAACTGTATCCGTTAATTTTGCCGATGATTTTTGATGTAAATAGTAACGCTGTGCATAGTTACCTACTAAAATCGTCAATTGAATATCAGGAGCTAAAGCAAGAACTTTCTCATGCCACTTGTCTGCAAATCCTTTGCGAGGAGGTAAATCACCTGATTTCCCATGACCTGGGAAATAAAAATCCATTGGTACAATAGCAAACATGCCAGATTCATAAAATTCTTCGCGTGAAACACCCATCCAATCCCTGAGATTGTCACCGCTAGGATCATTCCAGTAAAGGCCAGACTCTTGGGCACGAATACCAGGAGCTTGTCCTACAATATTAATTCGTGCTGTTTTTGGAATAGTAAACAAGGGTTTTATACCTTGTTCCGTAAAAGCTTTATTTTGTTCATCGGACATGATTGCTTGTGTTAATTCTTCAAGTGTTTCCATATTTTCCTCCTCAAAAAAGAGACAAAACTGTCTCTCTTTTTTATTTGATTAACTCATAGATAGCTTCTGCATAAATGGCAGCAGCACGGTACAAGTCTTCAACCTCAGTAAACTCATTTGCTTGGTGCATCGTGTTAACATAACCAGGGAACATAGCTCCATAGGCAACACCACGTTTGAGGAGACGTCCAAATGTTCCGCCACCAATAATTTGTTCATGACCTTTAAGCCCTGTTTGTTTCTCATAGACTGAAAGAAGAGTCTCTACCATAGGATCATCAACTGGTACATAGTGTGGCACATGACCATGTTCTGAGAGACTAACCGCCTTAGGACCTTCGAGTTTTTCAAGATCAGCCTTAATAGCGTCCGAATCAACCCCTTGAGGATAGCGGAAATTCAGAGCAATCGTATTTTCTTCTGATTCCTTAGAGAAGTTAAATACACCTGCATTCATGGTCAATTCACCCATCTTAGGATCTGTATAAGCAAGACCTGTCTTTTCAGCGAAGAAATCCTTATGAAGTGTTTCAGCAATTATATCCAAATACGTTTTAGCATTGCCTTGGAAATCAAATTGACTAAGGAAGAGTGCCAAGTAGGTTGCTCCATTAATACCATTTTGAGGCATCATACCATGAGCTGATTTCCCATGAATAGTCACATGGAAAACACCTGCTTCTTCGGTCACTTGACCAGTTACTTCTTGTTCCGAAACAAAGTCGGCTAATTTGGCTTCAAGTTCTTTCAAAGTGATAGGTCCAGTAAAATCTGCACTTGCTGATTCAGGAACCATATTTTCACGCAAACCACCATTAAAGGACACAAGACTAAAGTCCCCATCATTTTGACCTTCAAAATGGAGATAAGCTGTAATATTTCCCTTTTCACCATTGATAATTGGGAATTCTGCATCAGGTGAAAAACCAAAATCAGGATCTTTCAATCCATTATGAGCGAAGTAATAATCCATATCGCCCCAACCAGATTCTTCATCAGTACCAACAATGAAACGCACACGCTTAGATACTGGAAGCTCGAGTTCTTTAATAATTTTCAAGGCATAGTAACAAGCCATTGTTGGGCCTTTATCATCTGATGACCCACGGGCATAAAGTTTTCCATCTTTGATTACTGGTTCATAAGGATCTGTATCCCAACCGCTACCAGCTGGTACCACATCCAAGTGTGCAAAGATACCCAAAACCTCATCACCTTGACCAAATTCAAAGTCACCTGCATAATTATCAATATTACGAGTTTTATAGCCATCACGTTCTGCTAAAGCAAGAAAATGTTCCAAAGCTTTTACTGGCCCAGGACCAAATGGGTGCTTATCATCAACCTTACTATCATCACGTTCTGAGTTAATGCGCAAAAGACCAAAAAGGTCCTCCATCAAAGCATCTTTGCGCTTATCAACTTCGGCACGAAAATCAATTGTCATAATTTACTCCTTACTGTCTCTAGTTAGCATTATTTTACCATTTTTAGTAAGAGTTTTCATCCCTTATAAACAAAGCCAATAAAAAATGCAATCACTTACCTATCATCACAAGACGCCATACCATTTGAATAACATGTGAGACAATCCCTAAATCAGGAATGATCGCTTCAAAAGTAATATTATTGCTTTCGACTAGGAACGCTTTCTCTTAGCTACCTGCCTCTTTTTATTTTAGGCTTTACTATTGAAATCACTCACATTGTAGCATTACGATATTATCATTTCAAGAATTTCCAAAAACTTTAGAATATTCTCTTAATTAATGCTATAATAGGACTATCAAAACTAAGGAGATGCATTATGCCATTTGTAAAAATTGATCTCTTTGAAGGTCGTACTGAAGAACAAAAAATCGAACTTGCTCGTGAAGTTACTGAGGTTGTATCACGTGTTGCAAAAGCCCCTAAAGAAGCTATTCATGTTTTCATTAACGATATGCCAGAGGGAACTTACTACCCACATGGTGAAATGAAAAAGAAAAACTAATCATCATTAAGCAGTCACATCTGTGGCTGCTTTTAATATTAAAAAACTGGAGTTTCTCTCCAGTTCTATACTTAAATTATAGTTGGTAATTCATCATCGTCTTCAAAATTCTCTACGACTTCTTCACCAGGCAATGGATTTTGCAATTTTCCCAAGATAAAGCGTGAGATGGGACCAACTACTAGAAAATTAAGTGGTAAGGCCATGATCACATTTGTCAACCAAGCACGACCATAGGATAAGAGCGTCACCGACTGACCGTTGTACACTAATCCATAGAGCGACATAAAGGTTACCATGAATAGCGCCATGGTTCCAGAAATCGCCAAAATCTTCGCCCATCGTTTATCATGGGCTTTTACTTTATGTAAAATTGCAAATGCTATTGTCTTGGCTAGTGGTCCCACCAAAAGCATATCCAGTAAGAAAGCAACTACAAATCCCGGAAGATAACCTTGGAAAAAGTGACCCCAAGCAAAGGGAACAACTCCAGTCCAATCAAGGATGAGAAGATTCCAGAGACTCATCCCACAGACCATCATTCCACACATTAAAATCGTAAAAAGCAAAGCTTCTTTAAAATTACGAGGCATTAAAATTCTCCATTTCTAAAAGTTCTCTTTCAGCATATCAAAAATTTTTATTCCTCGTAAGTTAAATTTCTCTCATGAAAACGTATTATTTTAGGATAGTTTCCATTTCTGTATATCTCGGCTTCATACCTAAACGTTCGTAAAAACGTACAGCACCCGCATTATCATTCCATACGTGAAGTGTCAGATTATAACAACCTAACTCCTTAGCATAGTCCAAGGCAAATTGATAAAGCTTCTCCCCTAATTTTTGACCTCGAGCCTCCTTATCAACGCATAAATCATCAATAAAAAGAGTCTTAACAGCCTTTAGTGGACCATTATTATCAGATACTTCTTTAATCATTAAGAATAGATGGCCTAAGATACGGCCTTCTTCATCCTCATATACAAAAATAGGTTTAGTTGGATCATTAATCACTGCTTCTAAGTCTGCATCTGTATATTTACTGCCCTCTGACTTAAATACATCAGGACGTACATAATGATGCACTAGGAGAATCTGCCCTAATAACTCCTGTAATCTTGGAATATCTTCTGCTCTTGCTAAACGAATCATAATTACCTCCATAAAAAAAGATGGGTAAAACCCATCTCAATTTTTATTTACCAAGTTTTGCTTTAGCTGCATCTGCAAGAGCTGTGAAAGCTGCTGCATCGTTAACTGCCAAATCAGCAAGCATTTTACGGTTAACTTCGATTTCAGCCAATTTCAAACCGTGCATCAATTGTGAGTATGACAAACCGTTCAAACGAGCTGCTGCATTGATACGTGTGATCCAAAGTTTACGGAAATCACGTTTCTTTTGACGACGGTCACGGTATGCATAGTAGTAAGAGTTCATTACTTGTTCTTTTGCAGTACGGAACAAGATGTGTTTTGCACCATAGTAACCTTTAGCAAGTTTCAATACACGTTTACGACGTTTGCGTGATACAACGCCACCTTTAACACGAGCCATTTATATATTCCTCCGAATTAATTCTAGTTTAGTTAATTTGTAATGCTTGTAGCGAATTAACGCATTTGTGAAAGCATTGATTTGATACGTTTAAAGTCACCTGAATGTACCATTGACGCTTTACGAAGGTGACGACGTTGTTTTTTAGTTTTACCGTGGAAACGGTGAGATGTGAAGGCACGGAAGCGTTTCAATCCACCTGAACCTGTACGTTTGAAACGTTTAGCTGATGCGCGGTGTGTTTTTTGTTTTGGCATTTTAAAATTCTCCTCTTAAAATAGTGTTAGTTTGACAATTATTTTTTGTCAGGAATTGGTGCAAGTTGCATGAACATTTGACGTCCATCCATCTTCGCTCTTTGCTCAATAATCGCAATATCTTGCGTTTTTTCAGCAAATTCCGCCAAGACCTTAGCTCCGATTTCTTTGTGAGTAATCATACGACCTTTGAATCGGATAGAAACTTTAACCTTGTTTCCTTTTTCAAGGAACTTACGGCCGTTACGAAGTTTAGTTTCAAAGTCACCTTTATCAATAACTGGACTCAAACGAACTTCCTTAACAGTAACAACGCTTTGTTTCTTACGTTGTTCTTTTTGTTTCTTTTGATACTCAAATTTGAACTTACCATAGTCCATAATCTTCGCAACAGGTGGCGTAGCTTGTGGTTGGATGAGAACCAAGTCAACATTTGCATCATCTGCAATAGCTTGCGCTTCTGACAATGGTTTAATTCCCAATTGTTCACCATCAAGACCAACAAGACGAACTTCGCGAACGCGAATTTCATCGTTAATGAATAGATCTTTCTTAGCTATGATCTTCACCTCTTTATTTTTTTAGAGAAAAACAAAGCGGACTTGATATACAAGCCCGCACACATAATATCCCTATAGGGATTTGACATGTTGGGCCAGACAACCTAAGTCGCAAGGCGAGAAGTTCTCACTTCTGCTTTTCTCATTGTTAATAGTATAACAAGTGAGTCATCCTTTGTCAATAATTTTTTTTGCTTTTTCTTGAATAAATTCCACAACACCATCAATAGATACACCTGTAGTGTCAAAAGTGATGGCATCTTCCGCTGGTTTAAGAGGTGAAACCTTACGATGACTATCTTTATAGTCACGTTCAGCAATTTCTTTCTTCAAAGTCTCAAGGTCAGCGGGAATACCTTTTTCGATATTTTCCTTATAACGACGTTCCGCACGTTCATCAACTGAAGCAATCAAGAAAATTTTGAGTTCTGCATCAGGCAAAACCACGGTCCCAATATCACGACCATCCATGATAATAGCACCATCTTGAGCAATACGTTGTTGTTGGGCAACGAGTTCTTGACGCACTTCAGGAATAGCTGCTACCCAAGAAACATTATTTGTGACTTGGTTATCACGAATGGGGTGTGTAATATCAACATCACCAACATAAACTTGCTGACTACCATCTGCTGCTTTTCCGAATGAAATCGGATGTTGAGATAGTTGCTCCAAAATTTCTGGTACATTTTCCTCAGTCAAACCATTCTGCAAGGCCAAATAAGTTGCAGATCGGTACATAGCACCTGTGTCAAGATAAGTATAGCCAAGATTTTTTGCAATAATCTTGGCTACTGTACTTTTTCCACTTGACGCAGGACCATCAATAGCAATTCTAATATCTTTCATGATGTTCCTTTGCTTTTAAATTATTGAACGTTAACGACATCACCTGGGTTAGCATACCAGTAACCACTTGTCATGTGATCAGGGTTAAGACGTTCCAACTCATCTACAGAGATACCTGCACGTGCAGCGATTGAACCAGCACCTTCACCAGATTGAACAACAATTGATGAACCATCTGCAGCTGCCGTAGCACTTGATGGTGCTGTCTCAGCTGACTCAGTTGCATCTTCTTTTTCTACATGTTTAGAAGAGCTTGATGCTTTAGTTGAAGATGATTTCTCTTTTGAAGATTTTTCTTTAGTAGATTTCTCACTTTCCTCATCTTTGTTTGAGTCTTTCTCACTAGATGAAGATTTAACAACTTTGCTAGTTGAAGATGAGTAGAATCCAGATGATTCCTTAGATTCCGCAGTTTTGTTTCCACCGACATTTGAAGTATAGAAAACAAAGAACAAAATACATACAACAATAACAAAGAATAATCCAAGCAAGACTGTCAAGAATGATGAATTAATGAAGCCGCCACCTTTTTCACGTTTTTCATCTGAAGGAGTGACATCCTCTTCTTCTTCATAATCCTCAAACTCATCTTCATCATCTAGAAAATCAGCGTCAACTACTTCTTTCAACTCTTCGTCAGAAACCTTATCTTCCCATGGTTTTTTACTCATGATATTCTCCTTGTAAAAACAATAAATCTATTTTAAAATAATACTATGAAAGTATCATTAATTCCAGAAAAATGTATCGCTTGTGGTTTGTGCCAAACCTACTCTCCCGTCTTTGATTATGATGACGAAGGTATTGTTAGGTTCAGAGACAGCGACCAACTCAATCAAATTATTGAAAATAGCCCTGAGACTTTGACTTCCGTCAAGTCTTGTCCCACTAAAGCCCTTATTTGCGAAGTTTAAGCTTCAGGGCTTTTTTTGATTCCTCATAAAAGGCAAAGTAATCAAAGTTTGTCATATGATCCAATAACTCTACCTCACCTTTGAAATCAGGGTGAAGGGCTAATGCATCTAAGAAATATTTCTTAGGCCACTTTCTCATATAAAACCGACGTTTTTTACCATTTTTAAAAATAAGGCACAAGCCAGTTTTAATAACTTCAACTTTTTCAATATCACTAATTTTCACTTTGCGTGGTTTAAAAATATTGAAAGAAACAATACGCAGAATCCCATGATCTTCAATAATAAAGTATCGATGGAAACCTAAACCAAACAAGGCAACGAAAATAGTGAAGAGCATCAAAATATGTGAGGACACCGAGTACAACTCGAATAGAAGGGCCGCCGCAATAAAGATTGGCGTGATGGCTAAAGACCAGTAGATAATCAGCCAAGATAATTCGGGTTGCCAATGGTAACGATACTTGCCGAATATTTTAATCATCTCAGCACCTCCATTACTTCTAATTTTACCATAAAATCAGTATTTAGCAAGCTCAATTAAGGTTTACTGACAATTCCAAGAATAACATCTACGGCTTTTTCCATTGTCTGTAAGGAAACAAACTCATATCGACCATGCATATTTTCGCCCCCAGCAAAAAGGTTTGGCGTTGGAATACCCATAAATGAAATCTTTGAACCATCTGTTCCACCACGAATAGGTTCAATAACTGGCGTAATATTCAATTCTTCCATAACGCCCTTAGCCAGCTCAACAGGCGTCATATCTTTTTCAATAACCTGACGCATGTTATAGTATTGATCTTTAAGTACCAAATCAACTCGTGTCTGACCATAAGCTTTATTCATTTCGTCAGCAATCTTTTGGAAGACTGCTTTACGATTTTCAAAAGACTCTGTTTCAAAATCACGGATGATATAAGAAGATTTTGCTTCTTCAACAGTACCTGTCATGGTTTGAAGATGGTTGAAACCTTGATAGCCATCTGTCAACTCAGGGCGTTCTTCTGCTGGTAACTGATTATGAAAATCAATTGCCAACTGCAGGGCATTGACCATTTGGTCTTTTGCTGTTCCAGGGTGGACATTGCGTCCGTGGAAGGTAAGTTCTGCTCCTGCTGCAGAGAAGGTTTCATACTGTAATTCACCCAAAGGTCCACCGTCAACTGTGTAGGCAAAATCGACATCAAAATCATCGACATCAAATTTATCTGCACCAATCCCAATTTCTTCATCAGGACCAAAAACTACACGAATCTCACAATGTTTGATTTCAGGATGTGCCTTCAAATAAGCCAAGGCTGTCATAATCTCAGCAATACCTGACTTATCATCAGCCCCAAGAAGAGTAGTCCCATCTGTCGTAATAAGCGTCTGACCGACATAATTCTTAAGATTTGGAAAATCAGCTGGGTCTAGGTTATACCCTGAATTTCCAAGGGGAATGATACCTCCATCATAAGAGTCAATGACTTGTGGTGACACTCCCTCTGCATTAAAATCAGCAGTATCCATATGAGAGATGAAACCAATCTTACGTGTTAACTTGTCATCGTTGGCCGGAAGGGTTGCCACTAGGTAACCATTACTTTCCAAATAATGAATGTTACTTAAACCCAGTTCTTCTAATTCTGGTTTTAAAACCTTCAAGGCAAAATCCACCTGGCTTTGTGTTGTTGGCGTTCTTGTTGCATTTTCATCACTACGTGTATTGATTTTGACGTAACGTAAAAAACGCTCTAAGAGTAAATCGTAAGCCATAAGCACTCCTTTTGTTGTATTTAGTATTCACCTCAATTATAGCATAAAAACCCATCATAATGATGGGTTAACATATAACTTAAACTTTAGATTCTTTTTCGTAGTAAGACTTAATCCCTGCTACAATTGCGTTAGCTAAAGTCTCCTGATAAGCAGAGGTATTCAATCGAGCTGCTTCTTGAGGATTTGACAAGAAACCAAGTTCAAGAAGGACTGCCGGAGCTGTCGTCTCACGCAAGACCGCAAAGGTTTGACGCTTCACGCCCTGATTCTGTGCTCCAGTCGCATTAATCAGGCTAGACTGGATGGCATTGGCTAAGGTATCACTCATGCTCAAACGAGTCGGATTAGCATGATAGGTCGCATTAATACGTGATGGATATTCTGCATAAGGTTGGTAATAATAAGTCTCAATACCCTGTGCTGCAGAACTTCCTGAAGCATTGATGTGGATACTTACGAAGATATCAGATTCAGAAGCATTAGCTGCACGTGAACGGTCCGTCAAGTCGACATAGGTATCACTTGTGCGTGTGGTCACAACTTGATAACCTTCTGCTTCTAGTTTAGCTTTCACGCGGCTTTGGATAGCCAAGGTCAAGCTCTTTTCAGAAATACCAAAGTAAGAAGCTCCTGGATCATAGCCACCATGCCCAGCATCCAGATAGACAACCTTATTTAAAACATCATAGTTTCCTCTTGATGCCGAACCGATTTTCTTAGGGGCTACCACATCAGCTGAAGTTGCCCCAAAGCCGATATTCTTACCTGAAGCATCAACAATATAGCCATGAACGATGTACTTGCCTGAATTCCACTTGTGCTGGCTAGCTGAAATAGTCACCTTATAGGAACCATCATCCTGTTTTGTGGCATTATGCCAAACAAGATCATCCTGACCATTTTGTTCAGACCAGACGGGGATAAGGACACCTGAAATACCACTTGGATTCGTCAGATTGGTGATAAGAACATCAAAGGTTCCACGATTTTTATCATTGTTAGCAATAGTCAAAGTTCCCTGAGTCTTAGTGATATCAAGTGTCACTTGTTTGCCACCTAGGCCAATGTATTTACCATCATTGTCAACCAAATAGACATGGGAATTATACAGACCACTATCACCCTTATGATTGCTTGAACGAACGGTTACCTTATAGTCTCCATTAGCTTGCTTAGCTGCCTTGTACCAGATGATATCATCTTGACCGTTTTTTTCTGACCAAGTTGGAACCAAGAATTCTTTAAAACCTCGTGGGGCAACCAAGTTTGAAATGACAAGATCATAGCTACCAGTAGCATTGTTGAGACCAGTGATAGCGAGGTCGGCTTTAGGATTTTGACTCTCTACTCCTTCATTTTCTAAGACAGTATTGGTCGTATTACTTACTGCATCCCATTCATAAAGTTTATAGGCTTCAATTAAACGGATAAGTTTTCCGGGATAACTTGGATCTGTCGCATATCCTGCATTCTTCAGTTCCTGAGCCGCAATGTGATAATCTGTTTCATTCACAACTTTTCGGTAATTGTTTTTTCGCCACTCGGTACTCGTGAAAAATTTTGCATGGTCTACTACGCTATCATTCCATGAGGTATATTTTCGAAAAGCTGCATTGACGGTGATATAGTCACCATTAACATATTCCTGTGTAGGTACAGTTACTATTTCTCCATTCCAGTCCTCTGAATCCTTAATGCCAAAAAGATTATTGTTGGGAGCCTTAGCAAGTTCAGAGCTTCCCCAACCACTTTCTAGGATAGCTTGTGCTGCCGTAATAGAGGGAAGAACTCCTTCCTTGGCTCCATCCATAGCTCCTTGCTTAATGGCACTAAGAAATTGACTTTGATTCTGATCAATTTCGCTAAGATCACTTGCCTCTTGATAAGAGCTTGTGGTCACAGAACTATTGGTTAAGACAGCTATTTTTGAAGAATCTGCCAGACTTGTTTGCTCCTCCTCTAATACCTTTTCACTTTGTAGATTCATTTGACTCGTTGAATTATCGTGTACTCCTACTTCAGAATAACTCGCCTCGTGATTCTCTGTACTTTCTTTCAAAGTTGAAGATGTGTCAGTTGGTGATAACATTTCATCTGCTTTAGCCGAGTGACCAGACATGCCTAAAAATAAGATTGCTAGCATAACACCGCACAGTCCATAAGCTTTGCTTTTCTTAAATCCAAAATGAAATCCTAATTGCATCTTAATTTCCTTTTCTACTTACAATTTCTGCTGATTCATTTTAAGACGATGAAACTATCAGCATCATAAAGTCTTAAAATAAACCTTCACCAATTTATTCGCAAAAAAAAGCTAGAAACTTGTCAAAAGTTCCTAGCTTTTTTAGTAGTATTGAAATATTAATCGACATCAACGAAACCAAAACGTGATAGAGGATACAATCTGAAAGAGATAACACCTTTAATTTGGTCCTTTTCAATAAGACCAAACTTACGACTATCATCTGTATTACGACGGTTATCGTTCAGTACAAGATATTGACCCTTTTCAATCTTAGTTTGTTTATTATCTGTCAATGTTGCAATGGAAAAATCATCAGTGAAGAAGTTTCCAGGTGAAACTGTCGCCAAATAAGCTGATTTATCCTTGCTAATATAGGCTTCGTCAACTGACTTATCATTGACATAAAGGAAATCATCCATAGCTGTCACGCTCTTGCCCTCATCAGCAATAACACGTCCAATATATTCCTTGCCATTAACTGTATAAAGAATAAAATCTTTTTTCTGAGGTTCAACGTTTTTATTGAAAGTAACATAATCACCAGCGTGAATATAGTCATTCGCCTGATCTTCAGTCACACGGTGTGTTGAAAAGACAAAAGCTCTCAACAACAAAATCACTACAATGGCAAGAACTGCTATGATAATATTTCGAATTAAATCTCTCTTAACCATACTTACTCCTTATGGGTTCTAATAAAATCATAACATAAATAGAGAAATAAAAAAAGAGGGAGTGAGCAAGCTCAATGTATCTCTCCCTCTCTTTAAACCAAGGATTAAAGCCTTTCGCAGCTTAATAATCCTCAAGAAATGTTTGCATATTGACATCATCTGGAACTAAAGCGAGGTATTTTTCTGCTGTTGCACGCGCCTGATCTCTGTAACCAAATTCACGCAGGATATATGCATAATCATGGAGGAATTCAGGATTTTCAGATAAATCTGTAGCCAAATCTTGATAGATTTGAAAAGCTTCTTCTTCATCATCAAGTGCTTGGTAGGCCTTGGCAATGTTCCAGCGAGCCAAAACAGAATCAACTTCGTAATCGGCTAAAGCTACCAGATCCTCGTAACGTTCTTCTTCTAAATAGAGAGTACTTAAACGTAGAACAATCTCATCTTGGTCCTCAGCGAGTGGTAAAGCTTGCTTCAGATAAGATTCAGCAGATTGAGTGTCATGCAACTCGTAGGATAACTGTGATGCTAACAAAAGTAATTGAACATCAAAAGCATTTTTTGAAATCCCTTGTTGTACCATACGTAATGCTTCTTCAGTTTTATGTTCTGCATGTAAGGACAAGGCGTAAAAATACTCATAACCCTCGAAGTCAGCAGACATGGTTTCTATCTGCTTAAAGTAAAAATTAGCTTTTTGATACTCTTCTTGATCATAGAGCAAAGTAGCTAACTCAAAAGCAATGGTATCATCGTATTCAATTTCAATAGCTTTTTCCAAAAATTCACGAGCAGCTTCAAACTTACCTAGACTGGCATAAGCCTTACCAATGCGTTCATAAGTAGAAACGCCAGTCATTGCCAGGAGGTCACGATTATCCAATTTAGCATAGTATTGAATAGCTTGTTCAAAATTTCCAAGTTCAAATTCCATTTCAGCCAAACCAAAAATAATCAATGAGTCATCTGATAGTTGACTTGCCTCCAACAACTTATCACGTGCCACATCAGTTAAGCCCTCCATTTGATAGAGGTCTGCCTTTACAATTAAAGCAGACAAATAGTCGTCAGAGTCTTCAGGTATGGCATCCAAATAAAGAAAGGCCTCTTCAATATCGCCATCTTCGGCTGCAATTTGTGCTAGATTGACATTAACCTCTGGAAAATCAAAACGAACTTTTTCGTAAATTTCCTGTGCCTGTGGTAAGAAACCAATAGACTCTAGATATTGGCCCAACTCAACAAGAACCTCTGCAGGATCTTCTCGTAAAGCTTTTTTTAAATATTTGTCTGCGTGGTCTAAATCTTGGTTTCCAATAGAGGCAACCATTTTTTCACTATTTAACATCGTCTTTTTGCCCTTCATTTTCTAGATCATCTTGATAAAGATTACTTACAGAACGGTACCAATCAAAAATCTCTCTAACAACAACCTTGACAGATGCATAGATTGGAATCCCTAATAGGACACCCCACACACCGTAAAGAGATCCTGCTGTCAAGAGAATAAACATAATGGTAATAGGGTGAATGCTTAGTTTATTCCCCAAAACGAGTGGAGAAACAAAACGTCCCTCAATAGTTTGCTCAATGAAGAAAATGATGAGGACCTTGATCAACATAGCGGGTCCTTGCACCAGTCCCATGATTATAACTGGTACCATAGCAAGAAAGCTTCCCAGATAAGGAACCATGTTTAGAAAACCTGCCATAATACCGAAAGTCATACCATATCGAAGACCTACAATCTTAAACATAATACAGAACATGATGGCAACAACAATAGCGACTGTAACCTGGCCTTGAACATACCCTTCGAGCTGACTATTAATATCTGAAAGCATACGAACAGTAGTTTCACGAAAGCGAGTTGGTAAGGCTGAGACAAAGCTATGTTTCATCTTTTGGCTATCTCTTAAAAGGTAGAAGAGAATGAAAGGTGCCAAAATGATAGCTACTGTCACCCTTGCTACTGTGCTCGCAAAAGTTCCAACCCATGTCAAAGCCGATGAAGAAAAGTTCTCAGCATAGTTGACCATTCTCGCTGAGAAATCACTAAGCATGGACTCTAGATCACCGTGGAAATTGGAAAGAATAGGAAGATTAATCCAACGTTCCGTCTCACTATTGGCACGTGCAATATATGATGGTGCATTTCTTATCAAAATCAAAATTTGATTTTGTAAACTAGGAATAGCCGTCGAAATTCCCCAGACCAAGAGCAAACCAAGGATAGCATAGATAACCAAGATAGACATGGTTCGGTTTAGTCCGGTTCTTTCTACAAGTAGCACCAAAGGTTTTATTAAATAATAAAGGAGCATGGAAATAACCAGTGGCAACATAATAATGGTCATAAATTGGATGACGGGTGAAAAAATAGGACTAATCTTGGTGAAAATCAAAACCGTCAAACCTATCAAAAGTAAGATGAAAAAGGCTACAACAGCCTGATTATTCAATACCCACTTAAAAAACCATGTTTCTGAAAAATGTTCTGTTTTTTTACGCTTCATAGTTCCTCCCTATTTATCATAAAAAGTGACACTCTTGTCTACTAAGTTTTGATTACAATCATAGACAAATTTTGCAGAGAAGAAAGGTCTATCTTCAAGGATCCACTTGAAAATCTCATAGTCACCTTCCCAAGTTGGTTTAGATAAGACCTCATCATATGGCACCCATTCAAGCGTTCCTTCACGAGACTCTTCATCTGAGATGAGTTCTCCTTCAAAACCAGTTACCTTAAAGACATAGGTGTACCAATCATGACCGGGGGTAAATTCTGGAAAGGTAATCATCCCTTTAAAATCCATCTCAGTCACTGTAAAATGGGTTTCCTCGAGAATTTCACGACGAGCACATTCGTCAGGCGTTTCTCCCGCTTCTAGTTTTCCCCCAACAGAAATCCACTTTCCTTCATGAACATCATTAGGCTTTTTAATACGATGTAGGAGCAAAAGCTCCTTTCCATTGTCAATATAACAAATGGTAGCTAACTTTGTCATAATGCATCTCTTTTCCAATGTTTTTTAAATATTATACCAAATATGGGATTGGATTTGGGCTTTGAGCAGACGATTTTGAGATATAGTTGAAAATCTGCTTTTCTGAATCTCCGGACAAACAAAAAGAGAACCAAAATAGTTCTCCTTTAATCTCTTAGTATTTCAAATAACGACGCATTGCCATACGTGACCCAATCCAACCGATAATAATACCGACTGCGAAGAGGGTTCCGATAACCGCATAGACAAACCACTCTGGATCATACAATGAAATACCACCTTTGACAAAATCTGGATTCAAAGATGAGTAAACCATGTGATACAAAAGATAAATGAGCCCAGAAGGAATGATGGCACCAAGTGCTCCAATCCAAGCACCTTCCATCAAGTAGGGACGACGAATATATGAATTCTTAGCACCTACCAAACGCATGATTTGAATTTCAGTCGCACGTGACATAATGGTAATACGGATGGTATTTGAAATCAATAGAACAGCCACAATAGTTAAGAGTGCTGTGGCAATGATTCCCCAAAATTGAACACGTTTCATAGTGGACATCAGAATTTCAGTATCTGAGCCACCAAAGTTAGCATTATCAACACCCTGAATGGCTTTTGCTTCCTTGGCAACTCGACTAACATCATCTGGTGATTTCGTTTGGACGATGTAAACATCTGAAAGAGGGTTGGCATCTCCGGTAGCTGTCTCGAAACTTGAACCCATTGTTTCAATCAGTTGTTTCTTTTGTTCTTCTTTACTAGAGAAAGTAACCTTATCTACACCTTTGATTTTGGTCAAAGCATCATAAATCTTATGGTAGTCTTTATTAGCAACAATCTGTCCAGAAAGTTCCTTGACTGTTTTCGAGGCATCTGATGAATCTGGATCCAAGTAGACATTGACCTGAATATTCTTTTCAATATCTGAAGCCAATTTCTGCGTATTTAAAATAACAGAGCCAAAGACACCTAAAAGTGAAAGAACAATCATCACCGAAAATACTGCCGTAAGTGTCGACAATAGATTACGTTTGAGATTCTTAATCGATTCTCCTAAATGGCGGAAAAAGCGTCTAATCATGGTAACCGTACTCTCCTTCCTCTTCATCACGAACAATACGTCCTTCTTCAATCGCTACGACACGATGACGAAGGTTATTAACGATAGTTGAGTTATGGGTTGCCATTATAATGGTAGTCCCTTGCAAGTTAATACGTTCAAGGACCTGCATAATTTCCCAAGAAATTTCTGGGTCCAGGTTCCCTGTTGGTTCATCCGCAATCAAAACTTTTGGATTATTTACAATAGCACGCGCAATAGCAACACGCTGTTGCTCACCACCAGACAATTGATTTGGGAACGAACGCATCTTGTGTTTAAGACCAACCAACTCGAGTACTTCTGCCACTCGTTTCTTGATATGACGAGGTTTCTCACCAATAACTTCCATGGCATAAGCAACATTTTCAAAAGCTGTTTTCTTTGGAAGGAGTTTATAATCCTGGAAAACAACTCCAATGGAACGTCTCAAGAGTGGAACGTCTTTCTTACGAAGTCGAGTTAAATCAAACTCTCCAACCTTCATAGAACCACTCGTTAATTTTTCTTCTTGGTAGAACAAGCGAATTAAACTTGATTTACCAGCACCAGAAGGGCCGACTAAGTAAACAAACTCCCCAGAGTTAACAGACAAATCAATGTGTCTAAGGGCTGTTGTTGACTTATCATACTTCTTAGTAACATCTTTTAATTCAATAAGAGCCATAATGTCAGTATTCAACTACTAAAGTAGCTGAACGCCTTCCTTTCATTGAGATAGAGTATCTTAATACTTAAAATAAGTATGTTATTACTATTCTTCCATGCGCCACTTGAGGTAGGCATCGATGAAGCCTTCAATATCCCCATCCATTACCTTATCAACCTGGGCAACTTCGTAGCCTGTACGGTGATCTTTAACCATGGTATATGGCGTGAAAACATATGAGCGAATTTGGCTTCCCCAAGTGATTTCTTTCTTATCACCTTTCAAAGCATTCACTTCTTCTGCTTTCTTTTCTTGCTCCATTTGATAGAGTTTAGCTTGAAGCATCTTCATCGCACGGTCGCGGTTCCCATATTGTGTACGGTCAACCGTTGAAGCAACAACAATACCAGTTGGAATATGGGTCAAACGCACACCAGTTGAAACCTTGTTGACGTTCTGACCACCAGCACCACCTGAACGGAATGTATCCATCTTGATATCATCATCACGAATCTCAACTTCAATGGTATCATCTAATTCAGGCATAACTTCCACAGACGTGAATGAGGTATGACGACGTTTGGCAGAGTCAAATGGTGAAATACGAACCAAACGGTGGACACCCATTTCTGACTTGAGGAATCCGTAGGCATTAGGTCCTTCAAAAGCAAGGGTTACAGATTTGATTCCAGCTTCATCACCAGCCTGATAATCCAAAGTCTCAACCTTGAAACCTTTGGCATTCCCATAACGTTGGTACATACGGAGTAACATATCAGCCCAGTCTTGAGCTTCTGTACCACCAGAACCTGGGTGAATTTCCAGAATGGCATTGTTATGGTCATATGGTTCAGACAAGAGCAGTGTCATCTCGTAACTTGTCATAATCTTATCAAGTTTTTCGAGTGTTTCTTCCAGCTCTTCTTGAACACTATCATCTTCTTCCAACATTTCTAAATAAAGCTCTGTTTCGTCAGAGAGTTCTTGCATATTGTTGAAAGTTTCGTATTTCATTTTGAGCTCATTTAACTCTTGTGAAGTCTTTTGAGCTGCAATATTATCATTCCAAAAATCTGGCTCAGTCATTCGGTTTTCAAGGAGCGCAATGTCCTCTTCCAAACGATCTAAGTCAAAGAGACCTCCCGAAGCTCACGAGCTTCTCTTGATTTTCAGAGATTTTTTGGCGAATTTCTGCCACTTCCATGGATAGGTTTCCTCCATTTTATAGTATTATGCTTAATTCTAGCATAAATCACTTAAATTTGCCATTTTGCACACACAAGCTCCCATTCGGCTTGGGATTCTTCATCCTTAGGTGACAGTTCCCGCATATAGTCTAACATGGCCTCATCGGGCTTCTTAACAATCTCACCGAGAGCCCAAATGGCAGTCGCCGTGTGAATGGGATTATTATTCTTATCGATAATCTCCATCAGTTTGACAATAGCATTGCGATCATGTAAGTTGGCCAAGGCAATAATGGCATTACGTTGAAGAATATTCTTCCCTCGCCAAGATCCGGCAATCATACCAAATTTCTCCTTGAAGGATTTGTTGCTCAGCTCAAGAAATGGAAGCAATTCGGGCATGGCAAGCTCAGGATCTATGTCTGAAGCCAAAGGATTGTCGATACCTCTGTTATATGGACAGGAAATCTGACAAATGTCGCAACCATAGATAACAGTCTTTATCTTCTTTCGAAACTCCATATCCATCATCCCCTTATCTTGGGTTTGGAAGGATAGGCAACGACGGGCATTCATAGTCCCATCGCCAATGAGACAGGATGTCGGACAGGCATCCAGACAACGACGACAATCCCCACAGCCATAGTCTACTTCATGATCAGGTTCTATCTCTAGATTAGTAATAAGCTCACCGAGATACATGTAGGACCCGTATTCTTTTGAAATCACTAGTCCATTCTTTCCGATAAAGCCTATTCCAGCTCGCTTGGCAACTGCTGTATCGACCAAGGCTCCAGTATCCACCATACCTTTATATTCGAAGTTTTCCGTCAGTTTCTCAATGCCTTCTGCCAGGCGTTTTAGTTTGTCCTGCAAAACATAGTGATAATCTAGGCCCCATGAATTTGGAGTGATTTTGCCCCGCTTAAATTCTGTTTTTTGGGGCTGTTGCGGCAACTTATGCGGATAGGCTACTGCAATGGAAATGATGGTTTTAGCTGATTCTAAGGTCAACTTAGGATAAATACGCTCTTCAATATTTTTATGTTCAAACCCTGTTGTTCGCCCTTCTTCGACACCAAGTCGAAGGGATTTCTCCAGATAGGCAAAATCATCAGCGGTTGTAAAACCAATTTTTGAAATGCCAATTTCCTTGGCCATCTTTTGTATTTCTAACTTGATATCCATATTCTTATCATAATGAAAATATAGTCCAAGGGCAAGTATTTTCCATCATCTTCATTTAGAGACAAGCCTTAACCTTTTTGTTACAATGTTCCTATGACAAGACTTGCAGTAATGAGTGATTTACATATTGATTTGAATCACTTTGAAACATATGAAATTGATACTCTTATAAAGTGTCTAGAAGATCAAGAAGTTAGCCATCTCCATATCGCTGGTGATATTTCTAACCATTATTATGCTGACACAAAACCTTTCCTACGAAAACTGTCCAAGGCGGTCAAGGTTACCTATAATTTAGGTAATCATGATATGCTTGATTTGGAGGATGACCTTATTGATAATCTTGATTTTCAGGTGATTGATTTAGGAAGTAAGACCTTATTGGCTTTTCATGGGTGGTATGATTATTCCTATTCTGATGAAAAACTGGATAAGATTCTTAAACGTAAGAAGCAACTCTGGTTCGACCGACGACTCAAACGATTGGGTACTGATCCCGAAATCTGTCAGACGAGTCTTAAGAGGCTAGATATTATCTTAAGTGAATTAGACACTAATAACCTTATAGTTGCCATGCATTTTGTTCCTCATAGTCGTTTCACCATGACACATGAACGTTTTGCACCATTTAACGCTTATTTAGGTTCTGAAGAATTCCATCAGATTTTCGTCAAACACGCTGTCAAAGATGTTGTTTTTGGTCACGCCCATCGTAGTTATGAGACGGTAACAATTGAAGGTGTAACCTATCACTCACGTCCCCTTGGCTACCGAAGAGAATGGGATTTAACCATCGACTTTGTTTCCAAACACCCTGAACTCAATCCTACTGGTACATGGAACCTCTCCAAACGTTACAATCTTGTCAAAAAACGTCCGGAGTTTTTAGAGTATGAAAAAAAGGAACTGGCAAATGAGTTCCTTTCATCCATGACATTATTTGATTTGTAGAACGACTCTTAGTGAGTCGTTTTTTATTCGGTGAAAAAGCCTTGTTTTTGGAGATCCTTCAAGGTATTGGCACGATTTGCAACGGATTTATCCATGGTCTTAGCAATCTGAGTCGTAAATTCATCAACTCTGTTATTGAGATCTCGAAGGTCATAATATTCATGAACTTCAGCATCGTAGTCTTTTAGTTCTTCCAGAGGATTTTCCAAATCCTGATAATAATTTTCCATATGGATGACGTGACGTGGCAAACGGGGTTTAAGCTGCGGTTCTTGGTCTGGCCAACCAACTGCAAGGCCTACTGCTGGATAGACATACTTTGGAAGTTTGAGAAGCTCCGAAAGCTTGGCATTATCATTCAAGATACTCCCCAAGTAAACTGTTCCCATACCTAAACTCTCAGCAGCTACTACCACATTTTGAGCAGCAATCATTGCATCCGAAAAGGCTGAGATAAAGCGTTCGGGACTACCTTGCACAAAGGCATCAGCACCCTTTGCCTCTGCAATCAAAGTATTACGTCTTTGGTCTACAACAAATACAAAAAGATGCCCAGCATTTGGAATATAAGGCTGATTCGCAATTTCAGCAATTTCTTCCTTCAATTTTTGATCAGTAATACTGATAATCGAATAGGATTGCCTAAAATTACTAGTTGCCGTATGTCTGGCAACATCAACCAGAAGGTCAACTTCTTCCTGTGTCAAAGCTAGAGGTTTAAATTGACGGATGCTGCGGTGATTGAGTTGTGTCTTAATGGTCTCGTTCATGGCCTTCTCCTTAACTTGTGATCATTTCTCTTCAATTATAAACAAGACTCCTCCTGAATTCAAGATGTGATAAGAAAAAGCCAGAGACCATTATCTCTGACTTTATGTTTTAAATAGCGTCTTTATCCTTACCAAGGGCACGTTGAATAGCTTTGACTAATTCAACCAATACCACAATCAAGAAGGAACCTACAATAACCGCAAGCCATTGTGTCAGACTAAGGTGTGACACATGGAAAAGGTTATTAAATCCAGGAACTACGATAGTTGCCATCAAAAGAACGAAGGCTACTGGAATTGCCCAGTTGAAAGTCTTGTTTCTAAAGAGACCAACTTTAAAGACTGATTGATAAACTGATTTAACGTTAAAGGCATGGAGCAACTGGATTAATCCAAGTGTGGCAAAGGCCATTGTAAGGGCATCCGCATGAATTTCTGCTTGCGTATGGTGCTCTGGGAAGGTAAGGCCCCAACCATATACTGCAAGAACAAGGATAGTTTGGAAGACACCTTGATACATAATCGCTCCGAAGACACCACCATCAAAGAAGTTTGATTGGCGACCACGAGGTTTGTGAGTCATAATACCTGGTTCAGCTGGTTCAACACCAAGAGCAATGGCTGGAAGGGTATCAGTGACTAGGTTAATCCAGAGAAGGTGTACTGGTTGAAGCACATCCCAACCAAACAGTGTGGCAAAGAAGATAATGAAAACTTCGGCCATGTTGGCTGACAAGAGGTATTGGATTGATTTTTGAATATTTGAGAAGACCTTACGTCCTTCTTCTACGGCAACGATAATTGTCGCAAAGTTATCATCGGCAAGAACCATATCTGAAGCTCCCTTAGAAACCTCTGTACCTGTAATTCCCATACCGATACCAATATCAGCTGTTTTAAGTGATGGCGCATCATTAACCCCATCACCTGTCATAGCAACAACCTTGCCATCATTTTGCCAAGCCTTGACGATACGAACCTTGTGTTCAGGAGACACACGCGCATAGACAGAGTACTGTTTGAAGACTTTTTGGAATTCTTCATCAGAAAGCTCATTAAGCTCAGCTCCAGTAAAGACATGATCTTCCGTATCATTTGGATCAATGATACCAAGACGCTTAGCGATTGCTTCTGCTGTATCTTGGTGGTCACCAGTAATCATGATTGGACGGATCCCCGCTTCTTTAGCGACACGGACAGCCTCTGCTGCTTCTGGACGTTCTGGGTCAATCATACCTACCAAACCTGAGAAAATCAAATCAGACTCAACAACTGCAGATTCCAAGGTAGGAATTTCGTTGCTTGTCTTATAAGCCATCATCAAGACACGAAGGGCTTGTTTTGCCAAGTCTTTATTAGTTGCAAGGATAGCTTGTTTGTCTTCATCTGTGATAGGACGGACCTCACCATTGATTTCAATTCGAGTCACACGTTTGAGCAATTGGTCAGGCGCACCTTTAACAGCTACAAAGTATGTACCATCCGCTTCTTTGTGGATAGTAGACATGAGCTTACGGTCAGAGTCAAATGGCAACTCTGCCACACGAGGCTCCGATTTCAAGACGTCACGCACATCAAAATTGTGGTCCAAACCAAATTGAACAAGGGCTGTTTCGGTTGGATCACCGATTAGTTTACCATCTGGGTCTACCTTAGTATCATTAGCAAAGTTCATAATACGAAGGGTTGTATTGTCAGCACCAAGTTCCGTAGAAGCGTTTTGCAATTGACCGTTTGTATAGACTTTTTCAACAGTCATTTGGTTCATGGTTAAGGTACCAGTCTTATCAGATGCGATAATTTCAGTTGAACCAAGGGTTTCAACAGCCGGCAATTTACGAACAATCGAATTGCGTTTAGCAAGGGTCGTTGTCCCAAGTGACAAGAGGATGGTTACAATAGCAGGCAAACCTTCAGGAATGGCAGCAACGGCTAGAGCAACGGCAACCATCAAGCCTTCAAGGGGCTGTTCGCCACGAATGAAGACACTAACCAAGAATGTCACTAAGGCAATAGCAATAATAAGATAAGTCAAAGTCTTAGACAATTGCTCCAAGCTTTGCTTCAACGGCGTTTGTGATTCATCCGCATTAGCTAGCATATCAGCAATCTTACCAACTTCAGTATACATACCAGTATTGGTAACCACTCCAGTACCACGACCGTAAGTAACGTTTGAGTTTTGGTAACCCATATTCACACGGTCACCAATTCCGGCTTCTGCTTCAACCGTCTCAGTAATATCCTTTTCAACTGGAACGGATTCACCGGTAAGGGCTGCTTCTTCAATCTTAAGTGAGGCAGCTTCAAGCAAGCGCATATCCGCAGGAACAACATCACCTGCTTCAAGCAAGACGATGTCTCCAGGAACCAATTCGCGTGAATCAATTTCAACGACATGACCATCACGGCGCACACGAGCCATAGGACTAGACATGTTTTTGAGGGCTTCAATAGCCGCTTCTGCTTGTCCTTCTTGATAAACACCAAAGGCTGCATTCAAAACAACAACGGCTAAAATAATGCAGGCATCCGTCAAACCATGCATACCTTCTGTAATAACAGAAAGGGCGGCGGCGACAAGCAAGATGATAATCATCAAATCTTTAAACTGATCGATGAATTTTGACAAGAGGCTACGTTTCTCACCTTCATCCAACTCGTTATAGCCATAGGCATCTAAACGTTCCTTGGCTTGTGCAGTAGACAAACCATCAACAGAAGTGTCCAAGTTTTTTAGGACTTCTTCCTCTCCTTGTGTGTAAAACAAGGTTTTACTTTGTTCTTTAGACAAAATAATCTCCTCCTTCTCTATAGGGAAAAATGGCTAACAAGACTCTTTTTATATAAAAAATCATACAAAAAGAGACTTGTTTAATAAAAAACAAGTCTCGCTGTTTAAGAATATGCCGGAAATATAAAATTTCGTAATGACGACATAATCGCAACTGTTAATCAAATCTCATGATTACAGTCACCTGCTACTCCCTTATTTGTACTAAACATTTTATCATAAATTATTCTTTATTCAAGCAAAATGATTCTATTTTTTCAAAAATTAAAACCAAGAAACTTCTAATTCATAATCAGCAAAAACGTCTTCTGTTTCTGGATGTTTCAATTGATAATGAATATCAACTGTCTGTCCATTTGGGTCATGGGCAAATAAACTAGTGTCTGTCAGAAAATGCTGGGTACCAAGCGGTGTCGGAATGTGGACCAAGGCAGGTACTTTAGCAGAAAAACGCATAATGGATTTAGGATTAGAAAAGCGTGTCATCACTAGCTCATCCTGATTCAACTTAATAACCACTTTTTCTTTCTCGGAATTATGATGAACAAGATAGGTATAATCCCCTTTTTCCATAACCTCACAAGTGTGGATTTCTTCGATAATTTCCGTTTGGTCGCCTACTTTAATTTTGTTTTTGATTTTAATTTCCATTGATACTCCATTCTGTTCTAAAACTACTTTTCTACTTAAAACGATAGCAACTCTAACCTCAAAGAGAGTTTCAACATTGCGTTTACCCTTTCTGCTTCAAGTAAACCACCTGGGTTTGTTTGACAAAGCCAATCTTTTCATACAAGCGTTTGGCACTTACATTGCTATCTTCCACTGCAATTTGGAAGGACTTGTCATTTTGCGCAATGAGTTGATTGACGACTGATTTTGCCAGATAGCTTCCATAGCCTTGGCCACGATAGGCTTCTGCTACGGCAAGTCCATAAAGGTAGTTGCTATTCCCAGATAAATCGACCGTACAAACTCCAATCACTTGACCTTCTTTGAGGAGGATGTAAAGTAGGCCATCAGAGTCCTTCAATGCCTCTATAATGTATCTGCGACTTACTTCGAGTGTTTGCTCTGCATCAGAAAAGGCTTGGTGGTGGAGATGGGCAATTGCATCTAGGTAAGAAGGTTCAGCTAAGAGCACCTTGACATCTGAACAGGAATCCAGAGCATATGGTGTTCTGTCTCTCCCTAGCCAGGTTTCCGTCTCTTCATCTTCAACCAAATCCCAATGACTTGCCAAATCAGGATGATGATCGAGAAAAACACGCTCCGTCTGAAAGGTCACTGAGCGAATAGGGTAAGATGCCATTTCTTTTTCAAAGCTTCTATACATCGCATGGGCAATACCCTCGCGACGATGACTAGGGTCCACTAGGATGCTCACTTCAATGTCTTCATCATCCGCATAAACCGTTAATAAGCCAAGCAACTCTCCCTCTTGACAATAGAGGAAAAAGGCCGGCATATTGGAATCAAAATTAAGCATATTGGAGAGATAAGGTTCTCGAAAGGTTTGATCATGGGCTTGGCAGCTAGCAATCAATGCTTTTGCTGCCTTCCGTTCTTGCTCCGTCAATTGGTTGGTTGCTCGAATCATTTTATCTCTCCTTTATTTGTCTGACCTTATTTTACCAATTAAAAAGCATTTGGGCAATTCTTACCTAATCCACCTCTTCAAAGAGATAATAACACTTTTCTCAGGAAGAACTATGACAAAGCGCCTAAATTTTAGTAAAATAGAAGGGAAACTAACTAAACGAAACAGGTAATTATTATGTCTATTAAACTTATTGCTGTTGATATTGATGGAACGCTTTTAAATAGCCAACGTCAAGTTACACCGGAAGTCTTTCAAGCAATTCAAGATGCTAAAGCTGCTGGTGTAAAGGTTGTTATTGCGACTGGTCGCCCTATTCCAGGAGTACTTCCACTTCTTGAAGAGCTTAACCTCAACCAAGACGGAGACTATGTTATCACCTTCAATGGTGGGCTTGTCCAAGAAACTTCTACTGGTAATGAATTGATTCGTGAGACACTCTCATACGAAGACTACCTTGACATTGAGGTTTTGGCTAACAAGCTTGGTGTTCATTCTCACGCCATTACTAAAGATGGTATCTACACAAGTAATCGCAACATTGGACGCTACACGGTTCATGAGTCTACACTTGTTCATATGCCGATTTACTATCGTACACCTGAAGAGGTAGCTGACAAGGAATTTGTTAAGGCCATGTATATCGATGAACCTGAAATTCTTGATGCAGCTATTGCTAAACTTCCACAGGAATTTTATGACCGCTTTACTATTGTAAAATCAACACCATTTTACCTAGAAATTCTTAAGAAAACAGCCAACAAAGGGATAGCTGTAACCCATCTTGCTGAGAAACTCGGCCTTTCTAAAGAAGAAACGATGGCTATCGGTGATGAAGAAAATGACCGTGCTATGCTTGAAGTCGTTGGCTCTCCTGTTGTTATGGAAAATGGTAATCCTGAATTGAAGAAAATTGCAAAACACATCACAAAATCAAATGACGAATCTGGTGTCGCTTACGCTATTAGAAAGTGGGTTCTAGAATAATATGTATACCTATAAAACTGGACTCAGTACTTCTGAGCATGACCGCTTTGTTATAGATAGTCCTCAAACAAATTTATTACAGAGTAGTTCATGGGCTAAAATCAAGGATAGTTGGGGAAATGACCGCCTAGGTTTCTATCAAGATGGTAATCTCGTTGCTGTCGCTAGTGTCCTGATTCAGCCACTTCCTTTTGGCTTTTCTATGATTTATATCCCTCGTGGACCTATTATGGACTATCAAGATAAAGAGTTGCTCGCCTTTGTTATGGCTTCGCTTAAAAAATATGCCAAAACAAAGCGTGCCCTCTTTGTGAAATTTGACCCAAGTCTTTTTGTGACAAAAAACTTGATCTCACAAGAAGCTGAAATCCGTGAAGAGACTATGGCAATTGCCAAAGACATCCAAGCTCTTGGCGTTGAATGGACGGGCCTCACTGAAGATATGGCTGAAAATATCCAACCTCGTTTCCAGGCTAATATCCATAAGGAAGATTTCACTGAGGAACAACTCTCTAAGAGTACCAAGCAGGCTGTTCGTACTGCTCGAAACAAGGGGATTTCAGTCCAATTTGGTGGCACTGAGCTTCTTGAACAATTCGCATCTTTGATGAAGAAGACAGAGGCCCGTAAGAACATCCACCTTCGTGGCATTGATTATTATGAAAAGTTGTTGACTACCTACCCAGAATCTTCTTACATTACACTCTCAACTCTTGATTTACCAGCCCGTCTCAAAGACCTCAACAAACAACTCGAAAAGAACATTGCTGATGCAGCCAAGTTCACTGAAAAAACTAAACCAGGAAAAATCGAGAATAATAAGCAAGAGCACAAAAGACTTAAAGAAGAGATTGACTTTCTTCAAGAAAAAGTTGATGCTGGAAATAAGACGGTCCCACTCTCTGGTACACTCGTTCTTGAATTTGGAAAGACGTCTGAGAATATCTATGCAGGAATGGATGAAGACTACCGTCGTTATCAACCAGCTATCCTGACATGGTATGAAACAGCTAATCACGCTTTCGAGCGTGGTGCTGAGTGGCAAAACATGGGAGGAATAGAAAATTCACTAGATGGTGGCTTGTATAATTTCAAGTCCAAATTTAACCCACGTATTGAACAATTCATTGGAGAATTCAACCTTCCAGTTAGCCCTCTTTACGGACCAGCCAATTTTGCCTATAAACTCCGTAAGAAATTACGTAGCAAACATTAATAATATATAAAATGAGACTCCATCTTGGAAGTCTCATTTTTTGATGATAGCTTAGTCCTTATCAGGAATAACCTTAAAGAGATAATAAGTGATGAAGACCGTCAGGCAAAAGAGTCCGATTTTCACCCATAGTATAGGGGCAAAAAAGATTGAAATTGCCATCAAAACATAGATTTGGATGATAATCTTTTTCTTTCGTTCTTTGGCAATTGATTTGGTTTCTCGAAAATCGGCTACATAACTTTGATACAGCTTAGTATGATATAACCATTTCTCAAAACGTTTGGAACTTCTTGCAAAGCAAGCAATGGCTAAAAGTAGAAAAGGTGTTGTGGGTAAGATAGGAAGAGGAATCCCAAGAATTCCCAAACCGAGCGAGACAAACCCTAACGAGAGATAAATTACTTTCATAAATACATTCCTTTTAAAAAGCTGCACTAAACGTATTAGTGCAGCTCTTCTGCTATTTTTAAATGTCTGTCAGTGGAGTCGCTGTGTCTGGTGAGGTATCATAAACTTTAAAGTCAGTTCCAACACCAAAGTCAGCACGTGCCAACTGATTTTCCATCGTCATGTGAGCCAACTCCTTGATATTATTTTCTTTGGAAAGGTGACCCAAGTAGATCTTTTTAGTTTTATTACCAATGGTACGAATCATAGCATCCGCTCCATCTTCATTACACAAGTGACCTTGATCAGAGAGGATACGTTGCTTGGTCGACCAAGGATATGAACCTGCTCTAAGGATTTCAACATCATGATTGGACTCAATCAGGTAACCATCGGCATTTTCAATAATACCTGCCATACGATCAGAAACATAACCCGTATCCGTCAACATGACAAAACTCTTTCCATCTTTCATAAAGCGATAGAACTGTGGATCAATAGCATCGTGGCTAACTCCAAAAGACTCAATATCAATGTCTCCAAAGGTCAGAAGCTTATCACGAGAAAAAACATGTTTCTGGCTATTATCAATCTTGCCTAGCATATTTTTACTATCCATAATCTGCCAGGTTTTCTCGTTGGCGTATATATCCATGCCATATTTACGAGCTAAAACGCCTACACCATGGATGTGATCCTTGTGTTCATGCGTTACTAAGATTGCATCCAAATCACTCGGATCACGATCAATCTCAGCTAGCAAACTTGTGATTTTCTTACCAGACAAACCAGCATCTACAAGAATCTTCTTCTCTGGAGTTTCCAAGTAAAAGGAATTACCAGTTGACCCTGAAGCCAAAATACTATATTTAAACCCTAAATCTGAGGTCATTTTTACTACATCTCCCATTCATCAACCATCATGGCATCCTTGTCATATGGAAGCACAATTGTAAAAGTTGAACCCTTACCATACTCACTCTTAGCCCAAATAAAGCCCTTATGTTGTTTAATAATTTCTTTTGCAATGGACAAGCCTAGACCAGTTCCACCTTGGGCACGACTTCTAGCCTTATCAACACGGTAAAAACGGTCGAAAATCAAAGGCAAATCTTTCTTAGGAATACCCAAACCTTGGTCAGAAATAGAAACAATCAACTGTGAGTCAGTTGTCTTCATAGACACTGTAATCTTACCACCATCAGGCGAATACTTGATGGCATTATTAAGAATATTATCCACGACCTGAGTCATCTTATCTGTATCAATCTCCACCCAAATTGAGTTTACCGGATAATCTCGAATGATTTCGTAAGTTTTACCTGTATTGGTTTCTTGACTTTTAATCTGGTCAAAACGATTCAAGATATAGGTCATGAAGGCTGTGAAATTAGTCATCTCAACATCAAGTTGGGTACTCTTATTGTCAATACGTGACAGTGCCAAGAGATCAGAAATCATTCGCATCATACGATTGGTCTCATCCAAAGAAACTTTGATAAAGTTAGGAGCAATCTCTTCGTCGAGAGCACCATCATCAAGTGCCTCCAGATAGGATTTTACAGAAGTCAAAGGTGTACGCAACTCATGACTAACGTTTGAGACGAAGAGTCGACGTTCACGCTCTTCTTTTTCTTGCTCAGTGGCATCGTGAAGAACGGCAACCAGACCTGAGATAAAACCTGATTCTTTACGAATAAGGGCAAAATTAACACGTAAGGTCACAAACTCATCGTTGGCATCTCGACGTGACAAATGAATTTCAGGAGTCTTAGAGAGCAATTCACTATAAGTATAGGGATTTTCGCCATCTAATAAATCTAAAATGGACATCTGTGTCGCTGTTTCATAATCTAGATTCAACAAACGCTGAGCTGTGCTATTAATCATGGTAATTTGACCACGACGATTTGTCGCAATAACCCCATCACTCATGTAAGAAAGGACTGATGATAAGCGGTTTTTTTCCTGGGCTAGATTTTCATGCGTCAAACGAAAGACATCCGATAAATCATTCAAGCTGTCAGCTAGCTCTAAAAGCTCTGGATCACCCTTTAAGCGTAACTCCTCGTTATAGTTACCTGCCATTAAGGACTTGACCCTCTTGGTCAACTTTCGAATATTTTTGACTCGTCGATAATCACGATATGCAAGAAAAATAAAATAGAAAGCCACAAAGAGGAGCGTAAAGAGTAAGGCTAGTTCAAAGCTTGTGATGTTTAAGCCAATACTAGTCATAATTCTTCATATAATAACCAACACCACGACGCGTCAAAATATATTCAGGACGACTAGGTGTATCTTCAATTTTTTCACGGAGACGACGAATTGTTACGTCAACCGTACGAACATCACCAAAATAGTCATAGCCCCAAACAGTTTCAAGCAAATGCTCACGCGTCATCACTTGTCCCATGTGAGTTGCCAGATGGAAAAGCAACTCAAATTCACGGTGTGTGAGCTCGACTTCATTTCCACGTTTTTTAGCAACAAACGCATCTGGAACAATAATCAACTCACCAATTGAAATCTCCTGCTTACCAGAGTTAGAGCTTTCTTCTGCTGCTGTTTCAATAGTCTCTGTACGACGCAAGTGAGCTTTGATACGTGCCAACAATTCACGATTAGAAAATGGTTTCGTCACATAGTCGTCCGCCCCAATTTCTAGTCCGATAACCTTATCAAACTCGCTATCCTTAGCGGAGAGCATGATAATTGGTGTGTGACTTGTCTTTCGAATTTCCTTAGCAACTTCTAAGCCATCTAGTTCAGGCAACATCAAGTCCAGGATGACCAAGTCTGGTTTTTCAGCTTCAAACTGCTCTAAAGCTTCACGACCATCAAAAGCCGTAACCACTTCATAACCCTCTTTAGTCAGATTAAACTTGATGATATCCGAGATTGGTCTTTCATCATCAACTACTAGAATTTTTTTCATATAAACACCTCATCGGTTTTCTTAAGTCATTCAATTTTGTAAAGTAGAAAACTTTACGTATCAAACATATTATACCAAAAAATAGGTTAAGGACCAAGTTTCTACTATAGATATTAAGCTGATAGACAAGCTTTCCTTGTTTTTTGAGATAGCTTTGCTATGTGTAATCGGTTAAAAGACAAACATTATGATTGAATTTTCAAACATTTTTGACATTTTCCTATATCTATAGTAAAATACACTCTTGTTGTTACATATATTAATGTAAAATTTTAGGAGGCTCTTATGGCACTTATTGAATTTAAAAATGTCAATAAATATTACGGAGACTATCATGCACTTCGTGATATTAATCTAGAAATTGAAAAAGGACAAGTTGTGGTTCTCTTGGGACCTTCTGGTTCTGGGAAATCCACTCTCATCCGTACAATCAACGCCTTGGAATCCATTGATAACGGTACGCTTATCGTTAACGGACATAATGTGACGGAAGCTTCTGCCAAAGACTTGGTTGAGCTTCGTAAGGAAGCGGGTATGGTATTCCAACACTTTAACCTCTACCCGCACAAAACCGTTCTTGAAAATGTTACCTTGGCACCTATCAAGGTTCTTGGAATCAGTAAGGCAGAGGCTGAAAAGACTGCTGAAAAATTCCTTCGCTACGTTAACATGTGGGACAAGAAGGATTCATACCCTGGTATGCTTTCTGGTGGGCAAAAACAACGTATCGCTATTGCCCGTGGTCTTGCCATGAATCCTGAGCTCTTGCTCTTTGACGAACCAACGTCAGCCCTTGACCCAGAGACTATTGGTGACGTGCTTGCGGTTATGCAAAACCTTGCCAAAGGTGGCATGAACATGGTTGTCGTAACCCACGAAATGGGCTTTGCCCGCAGTGTGGCTGACCGTATCATTTTCATGGCTGAAGGTCAGGTTCTTGTAGACACTACGGATGTGGATGGTTTCTTCGACAATCCAACTGAACCTCGTGCAGTTCAATTCCTTTCTAAGATTATCGACCACAACTCTGATCGTGTCCAAGTGGATGCCTAAGGAGGGCTTATGTTAATCAAGAAACTGAGTCGCATTTTAGCTATCTCTGCTTTAGCTTTTGTAGCAGTTCTCCTCTGGAACACCAAAAGTAGTCAGGCAGATGAAAGCAGTAAACTACTCAATAGTGCTGCAATTCAAAAAATTGTCAAAAAAGGGACTCTAAACGTTGGTGTCAAACAGGATGTCCCAAACTTTGGTTACTATTCAGCCAAAACTAATACCTATCAAGGGATGGAGATTGACCTCGCTAAGAAAATTGCCAAAGAACTTAAGGTTAAGGTGAATTTTATAGCGGTTACCCCACAAACTCGTGAAGCCCTTATGGACAACGGGACTATTGACATGCTTATCGCTACTTATACCATTACAGATGAGCGTAAGGCTTCATATGCCATGTCAAATCCTTACTACTACGACCAGATTGGTTTCCTCGTTCAAACCAAATCTGGCTATAAGAAACTTTCTGACCTAAACGGTAAAACTATTGGAGTGTCTCAAGGGTCATCTGCCAAAGCTGCTGTTGAAGAGTACGCTTCAGCTAATAACCTTAAGTTTGACTACGTTCAACTCGGATCTTATCCTGAGTTAGCCGTATCACTCTATGCTTACCGTATTGACGCTTTTGCTGGTGATAAATCAATCTTGTCAGGTTACGAAAGTGATAAAACTAAAATTCTGGATGAAGGTTTCAAAACACAAGAATACGGTATCGCCTCAAGCAAGTCTAACCAAGAGTTGATTGATTATACCAACGATTTGATTGCTAAATGGCAAAAAGATGGTAGCCTTCAAAAACTCTACGATAAGTATCACTTGAAACCAGCTAAGGCTGAAGATAAATAGAAAGGAGTCCTGAATTTATGTATCTTTTAACTGAAACGGCTAGTCCTTTCGCTCTTGAACGTTGGGCTGCTTTCTTCGCTAACTTTGGTCAGTTTGCCAAAGGATTCTTTTACACTCTTGGCATTTCAATTGGTGCCTTGATTGTTGCCCTTCTTCTTGGGCTTATCTTTGGGGCTATGAGCTCTACTCACAACAAGGTCCTTCGTGGCATCTCACGTGTTTATGTCGAAATCTTCCAGAATACACCCTTGCTCGTACAATTCGTGGTTGTCTTCTATGGAATTTCAATCTTGACTGATGGTCATGTCATGATTCCAATTTCATTGACGGCTATCCTTTGTGTAGGGGTCTACACAGGAGCCTATATCTCTGAAATTATTCGTACAGGTATCGAGGCGGTTCCTAAAGGTCAAACCGAAGCGGCTTTGTCTCAAGGATTCACCTACGCTGATACCATGCGTATCATCATCTTGCCTCAAGCAGTGCGTACTATCTTGCCACCATTGACCAACCAAGTGGTTAACTTGATTAAGAATACTTCAACAGTTGCCATTATCTCTGGGGCAGATATCATGTTCACTGCTAAGGCCTGGGCTTATGATACCACTAACTATGTGCCGGCCTTTGCTGGGGCTGCCTTCCTCTACTTTATCATGTGTTTCCCTCTAGCTACTTGGGCACGTCGTAAAGAAGAAGAGAATAAGAAAGCTTACTAAGGAGGTCCACTATGTCAGAAGTTTTATCAGCTACTAACCTTAAATTCTTGGCACAAGGGATGTGGACGACTCTTTACTTGTCTTTCTTCATCATCGTGCTATCTACCCTGTTCGGAACAATTCTGGCGGTGATGCGTAACGGAAAGAATCCTATCCTTCGTTGGATCGCTTCTATCTACGTTGAGTTCGTCCGTAACGTTCCTAACTTGCTTTGGATTTTCATCATCTTCTTGGTCTTCCAACTCAAGTCAACTGCGGCAGGGATTACCTCTTTCACGGTCTTTACTTCAGCTGCCTTGGCGGAAATCATTCGTGGGGGACTGAACTCTATCGACCATGGCCAAACGGAAGCCGGCTTGTCTCAAGGATTTAACAACAAACAAATCTTTATTTACATCATCTTCCCACAAGCTATTCGTAAGATGTTACCATCTATCATTTCTCAATTCGTAACAGTTATCAAGGATACTTCTTTCCTTTACTCTGTTATCGCCTTACAAGAATTGTTTGGTAAGAGTCAGATTTTGATGGGTGGTTACTACGAACCTAGTCAAATCTTTACCTTATACGGTATTGTGGCTTTAGCTTATTTCGTGGTTAACTTTGCTATTTCTAGCTACTCTCGCTACCTCTCTAAACAATGGGAGAAAGCTAGTGAATAAAATAAAAAACTCACCTGCGGGTGGGTTTTTGTTTTTCTCATATTTATATCAAAAAATGATTAATTATTTAGTAAAAACCGAACGTTTTGAAAGAATATTCGGAATTTTTTGACTTTCGACTTTACTTATGCTAAAATTCAATATATGTTAGAAAAGCTAACAAGTAAATCCATTATAGGAGGCTCTTATGGCACTTATTGAATTTAAAAATGTTAATAAATATTACGGAGACTATCATGCACTTCGTGATATCAATCTAGAAATTGAAAAAGGACAAGTTGTGGTTCTCTTGGGACCTTCTGGTTCTGGGAAATCCACTCTCATCCGTACAATCAACGCCTTGGAATCCATTGATAACGGTACGCTTATCGTTAACGGACATAATGTGACGGAAGCTTCTGCCAAAGACTTGGTAGAATTGCGTAAAGAAGCGGGGATGGTTTTCCAACACTTTAACCTCTACCCGCACAAAACCGTTCTTGAAAATGTTACCTTGGCACCTATCAAGGTTCTTGGAATCAGTAAGGCAGAGGCTGAAAAGACTGCTGAAAAATTCCTTCGCTACGTTAACATGTGGGACAAGAAAGATTCATACCCTGGTATGCTTTCTGGTGGGCAAAAACAACGTATCGCTATTGCCCGTGGTCTTGCCATGAATCCTGAGCTCTTGCTCTTTGACGAACCAACGTCAGCTCTTGACCCAGAGACTATCGGTGACGTGCTTGCGGTTATGCAAAACCTTGCCAAAGGTGGCATGAACATGGTTGTCGTAACCCACGAAATGGGCTTCGCGCGCAGTGTGGCTGACCGTATCATTTTCATGGCTGAAGGTCAAGTTCTTGTAGACACTACGGATGTAGATGGTTTCTTTGACAATCCAACTGAACCTCGTGCGGTTCAATTCCTTTCTAAGATTATCGACCACAACTCTGATCGTGTCCAAGTGGATGCCTAAGGAGGTTGCCTATGATTTTCAAAAAAATCTTACGTTACCTAACTGTTGCAAGCTTGGCAATTCTCACTATTTTTCTTATCACGAGTCACAAGACTAAGGCGGAAGACACTAGTAAGCTTCTTGATAGTAAAGCAGTCCAAAAGATTGTTAAGCGAGGGACACTCAATGTCGGTGTGAAGCAAGACGTTCCTAACTTTGGTTACTATTCTGCTAAGACTAATACCTACGAAGGTATGGAAGTTTATCTTGCTAAGAAGATTGCTGATGAGTTAAAAGTTAAAGTGAATTATATCCCAGTAACGACGCAAACTCGTGAACCACTTATGGATAACGGTACTATCGACTTGCTTATCGCTACCTATACCATTAATGATGAACGTAAGGCTTCTTACGCTATCTCAACTCCTTACTACTATGACCAAATCGGTTTCTTGGTTCTTAAGGATTCAGGTATTAACAAAATCTCAGATTTGAATGGTAAGACTATCGGTGTTTCTCAAGGTGCGTCAACAAAGGCTGCCTTGCAGGAATATGCCTCAGCCCATAACCTTAAGTTCAACTACGTTCAACTCGGTTCTTTCCCAGAATTGGCTGTATCTCTTTACGCTCACCGTGTAGATGCTTTCTCAGTTGATAAATCTATCCTCTCTGGATATGAAAGTAAGAAAACTAAAACCTTAAAAGAAGGTTTCAAAACACAAGAATACGGTATCGCCTCAAGCAAGTCTAACCAAGAGTTGATTGATTATACCAACGATTTGATTGCTAAATGGCAAAAAGATGGTAGCCTTCAAAAACTCTACGATAAGTATCACTTGAAACCAGCTAAGGCTGAAGATAAATAGAAAGGAGTCCTAACTTTATGTATCTTTTAACTGAAACGGCTAGTCCTTTCGCTCTTGAACGTTGGGCTGCTTTCTTCGCTAACTTTGGGCAATTTGCCAAAGGTTTCTTCTATACCCTTGGCATTTCAATTGGTGCCTTGATTGTTGCCCTTCTTCTTGGGCTCATCTTTGGGGCTATGAGCTCTACTCACAACAAGGTCCTTCGTGGCATCTCACGTGTGTATGTTGAAATCTTCCAGAACACACCCTTGCTCGTCCAATTCGTGGTTGTCTTCTATGGGATTTCAATCTTGACTGATGGTCATGTCATGATTCCAATTTCATTGACAGCTATCCTTTGTGTAGGTGTCTACACAGGAGCCTATATCTCTGAAATTATTCGTACAGGTATCGAGGCGGTTCCTAAAGGTCAAACCGAAGCGGCTTTGTCTCAAGGATTCACCTACGCTGATACCATGCGTATCATCATCTTGCCTCAAGCTGTCCGTACTATCTTGCCACCATTGACTAACCAAGTGGTTAACTTGATTAAGAATACTTCTACAGTTGCCATTATCTCTGGGGCAGATATCATGTTCACAGCTAAGGCTTGGGCTTATGATACCACTAACTATGTGCCGGCCTTTGCTGGGGCTGCCTTCCTCTACTTTATCATGTGTTTCCCTCTAGCTACATGGGCACGTCGTAAAGAAGAAGAGAATAAGAAAGCTTACTAAGGAGGTCCACTATGTCAGAAGTTTTATCAGCTACTAACCTTAAATTCTTGGCACAAGGGATGTGGACGACTCTTTACTTGTCTTTCTTCATCATCGTGCTATCTACCCTGTTCGGAACAATTCTGGCGGTGATGCGTAACGGAAAGAATCCTATCCTTCGTTGGATCGCTTCTATCTACGTTGAGTTCGTCCGTAACGTTCCTAACTTGCTTTGGATTTTCATCATCTTCTTGGTCTTCCAACTCAAGTCAACTGCGGCAGGGATTACCTCTTTCACGGTCTTTACTTCAGCTGCCTTGGCGGAAATCATTCGTGGGGGACTGAACTCTATCGACCATGGCCAAACGGAAGCCGGCTTGTCTCAAGGATTTAACAACAAACAAATCTTTATTTACATCATCTTCCCACAAGCTATTCGTAAGATGTTACCATCTATCATTTCTCAATTCGTAACAGTTATCAAGGATACTTCTTTCCTTTACTCTGTTATCGCCTTACAAGAATTGTTTGGTAAGAGTCAGATTTTGATGGGTGGTTACTACGAACCTAGTCAAATCTTTACCTTATACGGTATTGTGGCTTTAGCTTATTTCGTGGTTAACTTTGCTATTTCTAGCTACTCTCGCTACCTCTCTAAACAATGGGAGCAAGCTAGTGAATAAAACAAAAACTCACCTGCGGGTGGGTTTTTGTTTTTCTGGATACTAAAAACGACTCCAATCGGAGTCGTTTGTTTCGTTAATTCACCGTTACTTTACCTGAATAATAATCTAGGGTAATTCCCTGTTGGACATTTGGAACGAAGACGTTGAACTCAAGCGAGCCATCTGCTGACTTGGCTTCAAGATGTGATCCTGATGGAATCAGGTTATCTCCTTCATAAATGAGAGTAACGCGATAACGGACACGTTTATTTTTATCTTGAGCTTTTCGTACCAAGCTTTCATAATAGTTTTGGCCCGTGGAAGTTTCGCTATTAGCCTGGTTAGCCCAAGCAGTTTGAACGGCAATATTTTCTGGATTTGAAGTCGAGGCATCAAATCCTTTAAGACCACCTACTAGAGCATAACCTAACAAATGACCTCGGTCTACGGCATGACTATACTCTCCTGAAAGATTGTGAACTTGATGCCATCCAGCTGGTGTCCAAGATGTTGAGCCATTCCCTGTTTCTTGACGATTTTTGTACTGTCTGGTCGCTTTACTTAACAAGGCATTCGCAACTGTAGGAACCGTTTGGCCTTGAACCGTTTTAACTTGGTTATTAGCATAGGGTTGGCTAGATACCTTAGCATTAAGATTGGTTTTATTACCGTTAACAATATAGGCACCAGCCCCATTCCATTCTATGGCGTTTCCTAGTTGACTCTTGACGGAGCTGGTCATCACTGTCTCTGCGAGTTGCTCTTGTGGCGTAGACTGCCCACTTGTTGAGCCGTTTGATTTGGCGGAGTTATTGGATTTTCCCGAGACTAGACTAGCTACCTGCTTGATTGGATTGTTAGGTGAGAGTTTATTACTCGTTCCAATGTAACCTAAAACTGCAATCAAGACCGCTATTAGTAACGAGACTAGCTGACGTTTCTGTTTATTTGTTAAAGATGTCTTTCTTTTTGCCATTGTTCTCTTTCTTTTATATGAATGTCATGACTAAAGGAGCGGGATTACTTCCCACTCCCTTTTATTTTCCTGTAAATTTAGCAACAATTGCCTGCCAAGTTTCTGGTTTTAAGATGCTAATCGGATCCTTGCCTTCTCCTAAAACAGCATAGCCAATCATCAAACCGATAGCTAGAAAAGCAAGGCCAATCACACACACACTTAAAACAAGTAATAATTGACGAAAAACATAGCCTTTACCAGTTTCCATACTAAGCCTCACTTACACGTGAAATATTTGCTCCTAGTTTAGCTAGTTTCTCATGGAATTGATAGTAACCACGATCCAAGTGTGTTAATTTACCAACAGTCGTTGTTCCTTCAGCTACCATTCCTGTAAGAATAAGTGCTGCCGAAGCTCGAAGGTCAGTAGACATAACTTGAGCACCTTGAAGTGGCAAACCACCGTGAATCATAGCCGTATCACGAAGAATTTCTGAATGAAGTCCCATACGACGCATTTCTTCCAAGTGTTGGAAGCGATTCTCAAAAACAGTTTCAATCATGGTTGATTCACCGTTTACCACTGCCATAAGTGCTGTAAATTGAGCCTGCATGTCAGTTGGGAAACCTGGGTGAGGTAGAGTTTTAACGGTTACTGGTTTCAATTGAGAAACATCAGATTTAACACGAATGCCGCCTTCTTCTTCCTTAACATCGACACCCATTTCCAATAATTTTGAAATCAAAGGACGGTTATGTTCCCAGATAGCATCTTTGATGAGGACATCTCCAGAAGTCATGGCTGCTGCTACCATAAAGGTACCTGCTTCAATACGGTCCTGAACAACTGCATGTTTAGTACCATGGAGAGCTTTAACACCTTTAATCACGAGCGTTTCAGTTCCAGCACCTTTGACGTCTGCTCCCATCTCGTTAAGAAGAAGGGCCAAGTCAACAATTTCTGGTTCACGCGCAGCATTTTCAATGGTTGTAACACCATCAGCTAAAGTTGCTGCCATCATAAGGTTTTGAGTGGCACCAACAGATGGGAAGTCCATATAAATCGTTGCACCTTTAAGGTTTTCTGCTGTCGCAGTAATGTCACCACCAACTTGAGTAATTTTAGCACCCATTGCTTCTAAACCTTTGAGGTGGAGGTCGATTGGACGACTACCAATCGTACAACCGCCAGGCATTGAGACCTTAGCGTGACCATTACGAGCAAGAATAGGTCCAAGAACTACGATTGACGCACGCATCTTGCTAACATACTCGTATGGTGCTTGATCGAGAATTTCTCCACTAGCATCAACGACAACGGTATTGTTTTCCTCGTCAAAGTCCACAGCAATATCTAAACCACGAACAACATTATTCATCGTGTAAACATCTGACAAGATTGGAACATTAGTTAAGGTTGTTTGACCTTCCGAGGCCAAGATAGTCGCCGCCAACAAAGGAAGGACAGCGTTTTTAGCACCTTCAATGACAACCTCACCACTTAATCGAGTGTTGCCACCCTGCACAATAATTTTATCCATAAGGATTCCTTTCAAGGGTCATTTTCATCTTTTTGTATTATATCAAAAGTCTTTTAAAATCACTAATTTAAGAAATCGAGCTGACCATATTCTGTCCAAAAGCTAAAACCGACAGAATAAAGGAACTGATAAGGTAGCCTAAGGCAATACTGATAAAGAGCAAAAAGAGTTTCAATTTCCCAGTATTTTCAATCGGATTTTTGATAATCTTCGCCCAATCAAAGAGGCTAATCAGCATTTGGTAGCTCAATCCTATAAATACAAGGTGACTCGCCAAAGTGACGAATTGATTAATAATAGTCATAATTTCATTATACCATAGAAAGCTAAGCTAAAACATAAAAAGAGGGTGAGACAGTTCTAAATCTGTAATCATTTAGTGACTGCTTCCACTCCTCTTCTCTTTATTTTTGAAGCTACTAGATTAGGGATAGTTTAAAATAATCTAGTGCTTATCTTACACTCTCTAGGAACTGATAATTTGAGTTATGCTACTTAGTCTTCATAACCGTTTGGGTTAGTCGTTTGCCAACGCCAAGAATCTCTAACCATTTCTTTCAAGGTCTTCTTAGCTTCCCAGCCAAGGACTTCTTTGGCCTTTTCAGGAGAGGCATAGCAAGTAGCAATATCACCAGCACGACGTCCTTGAATACGGTATGGGATAGCAACTTTGTTTTCAGCTTCGAAAGTCTTAACGAGATCCAAAACGCTATAACCATGTCCAGTACCCAAGTTGAAAATCTCAGCACCTTTATGACTCAAATTATATTTGACAGCAGCCAAGTGACCTGAGGCCAAGTCAAGAACGTGAATGTAGTCACGCACACCTGTACCATCTGGAGTTGGATAATCATCTCCAAAGACGTTAAGCTCAGGCAGTTTACCGATAGCTACTTGGGTAATATATGGCATAAGGTTGTTTGGAATACCGTTTGGCAATTCCCCAATCAAACCACTTTCATGAGCACCGATAGGATTGAAATAACGAAGATTTGTGACAGACCATGACGGATCTGATGCAGCTACGTCTGTAAGAATTTGTTCCATCATCAACTTAGTATAACCGTATGGGTTAATCGCTGACGTTGGCATATCTTCGGTCATTGGAGAAGGGTTATTGGTACCGTAAACTGTTGCACTTGAACTGAAGACGATGTTTTTAACATCATATTCCTTCATTTTTTCAAGGAGAGTAATGGTACCACTGATGTTGTTCTTATAATATTTCAAAGGTTTTTGAACAGATTCACCCACTGCCTTAAAGGCCGCAAAGTGAATAACTAGCTCAATATCTTCATTTGTGAAAACCTTATCCAAAAAATCAGTATCTAAAATGGAGCCTTGATAAAATGGAAATTTTTTACCCGTAATTTTTTCCAAACGTTCAAGTACCGCTGGCGAACTATTTGAAAAGTCGTCAACTAAGACTACATCGAAACCTGCGCTAAGGAGTTCAACGGTTGTGTGGCTACCGATATAGCCAGCTCCTCCTGTAATTAAAATAGACATTTATTTTTCCTTTCTTACTTGCCAGTGCCTTTTTGATCCTTTTGAATCGTTGCTAATTTAGGCATGACTTCTCCTTCAAAACCTTTCATGGCAAAATGAACCGAAGGCTCTTGTGTCATTGGAGATAGAATTCCTAGCTTCACTTGATAGTTCTGATCTTTAGAATAGGCGAAACTTGCCTTAAGTTCAGTTGTTTGATCAGGAAGCAATTCAGACAAACGACAATCAAGTTGTTGGGCTTGAAGAACCTTGCCATTAGCATTACACAAGTATAATACCACAGGCCAATCCCCATATAAAGGGGCAACCCCAGAATTTTCCAAATTAAAGGTAACATCAACCTTGTTCTCTCCTTTGGAGATTGCCAAACCTGACACCCAGAGGCGATAGCCCATGTTCTTCAAGAGTTCCTTATAAGCAGCTTGCCCGTCACCAATATCTTCAGCAACCTTGGGACCCAAGAAGGTCAAATGAGCAGCCTTAGCTTCTTCAGTAAGCTCATCTAAGTTATTACCAAGCAAAGTAGACATAGACTGTGAACTTGTTAATTCACCACCGATAGGAGCCTTTTCCCAAGCCTTAGGCATGGCTTTCAAGGCTGCTTGCTCTTGAGTTTGATCGTATGAGCCACCATTTTGAATCCAATTTAACCAGGTTTTAGTTGCTGATTTGTCTCCAAAGACATCATTGTAGATTCCAAAATCACCTTCCAAACCTGTATCAAAAGGTCTTCTCATAAGAATCTTCGCTTTAGGAAAGGCTGGTTGAAACGGTGCAATATAGTCCTTACGAACTTCTTTTCGTGGCAATTGGCGAATGCCAGCATCTGAGTGAACATGCCACTCACCCCAGTGTCCTAAGCCACCAAGTTCGATGTAGGCGATAAAATCATCATTGCCCCAACGCTGTCCCATAGCAGTAACAGCTTCTTTATAGTATTTTCTAAGCAGTTTATTTTGGTAATTTGGTGAAAATCCTTTACCGTAGGATGTGTTATAAGCATCCCCAAGGTCAGAAATTTCATTTCCCAACCAGTCAGGGATATCCTTATGACTTGATTTGCCAGGGTAATCTAGCAAGAAACGTAAGACGACCTGCTTGCCTTCTTTCTTCCATCGTTTGAACTGGTTACTTTCTTCAATTGTTTCCCAGTTATAGTGGCCTTTTTTAGGTTCTAATTCTTTCCATGTGATATCAACATAGACAAGATGAACATCTTCAGAAACTGTTTTTTCTTCCGCTGAAGGGACATAACCCATGAGCGGATTCCCAAAACTCTTGTCTGAAAGCGTATATTCAAACTTGGTACCTGTATTTCTGGTATTCAAATACACAAAAATAGCATAAAGACCACTCGTAATGATGATTAGACAGATGACGAGCCAAAGTTTCTTCTTTCGACTACTCCAACTCTTCTTCTCACGTTTACTAGCCATGGTATTCGCCGTTGTATTGGATTAGCGTAAGGTCTTTGACACCTTCGATAGATTTAATGTTTTCAACGAAGGTAAGGTCGTTATTTTTCACAAAGACTTCAATAGCCATCTCAACACTGTCTTTTCTCATAGTTTCAGACTTGATAAAGTGTTTGATGCGACCAAGTTCTTGAATAACTTTGTCACCTGTGTGCTCACCATCATAGTGAACCACAGCGATATACACCTTACCAGTCTCTTGCAAGCGGCTAAAGACAATAAGCATCAGTAGGATAACAAGGGACGTTACAACGGCTAGGACATACATACCTGCCCCTACCGTAATCCCTGAGGTAATTGCCCAGAACAGATAGAGCAAGTCCATAGGATCCTTAACAGCGGTACGGTAACGGACGATAGAGAGGGCACCGACCATACCAAGTGAGATAACGATGTTTGAACTGATTGCCAGTGTTACCATTGATGTGAGCAAGGTCATACCGACCAAGGTCATGGCAAAACTGCGTGAATAAATAACGCCTGTAAAGAAATGCTGGTAAACCTTATAGATAAAGGCTCCAATCAACAAGGCAAGTAGCAAGACGATAACAATACGAAACGGCGACTGCGTCGCATAGTTATCAGACTGCAAAATTGATTTTTTTATAAAGTCTTGAACACTCATAAACTCCCCTTCTTTTACTAAGTTCTTCCAAACTTAGCCTTTTCCTATTTATATATTCCCATCTTCCCAGTATTCAAAACCATTTAGATACTGAGATTTTTCATAAGCCAATACGTACTTAGAGACAGCCATCATGTCTGCTTTCCCTGGCAAGACACTCTGGACAATCTTTGGCAGATACTCTGTGTATTTAACTTCGAAAACCATCTTTTCTGGATCAATGACTGGAATTGTTGGTAAGTCTGGATCAAAAATATCAAAACTTCCAACCGCTACTCTGACATTTTGGTCAAAGGTTAAGCGAACTGTTCCAAAGTCATAGACCCACGGTTCTCGCTCATAGTCAACTATGGTCCGTGGACGCATCATGTTACTAACGCATTCATAGTAAAATTCCTGACAGAGAGGATATGGACTTTTTAAGAGAAAGTCATAGTCCCCATCAATAATTTTATAAAATTCTTCAACGGTTAGAGGTGCATCCTCTTTCAGAATGTAGGTATCTACTTTTTTCTTACGCTCTAGTTTGATACTATTGGTCCCGAAATTATAGATACGAATCCGATACTTCTTACGAACCAGAATACCTGCATCTTTTTCAGCATAGGCACTATTCCAATAGTCATCAAAATAAAGACTCCTAATGGTATAACCACCATTTGTCGCATGCTTATCCAATTGAATCAAATGTTTAAAACGCTCAGTCAGCAGAGCCTTTTCTGGTTCACCGATGACATATTTCAACTCATGGCGAAAGGGCTTCTCTTTAGTCTTCATAGCCATCTACCCCAATTTTTCCATCTTCAAGGACAAAGAAGCTCATGATACCAAACTGTTTAGAGTTATCACTATTGACATAGTAGTCAAAGGCACGTTGTGATTGTCCAGCTTCGTTAGTAGCAGTCACACGCACAAAGTATTGTCCCTTAGGCAAGGTGTCTGTTTCAGCACTTAGAGTCTTGAGACCAGATTTTTCAAAGACCTTGTCTTTAAATTCGTAGTCTTTAGCTAACTCGACTGTGTAAGTCAATTTGCTGTTATTGAAATCGTAAGAGGCACCCCAACTTAATTTCAATTTGTTATTGGCCACTTCCGGCTTATTAATAAAGAATGGTTGTGGTTTTTCAAGACTTGTTTTGTAAATCTTGTAGTTGTTCTCCAACTCATTTGGCAAATCTGCCAAGATCTTGTCGTAATTATCAGGTGTGGTCTTAGCATGCATTTGGTCAGGCATCTTAGCTAGGTAAGGTTTAATGACTGCTGCGTATTCATTACTCATAGAAGTAATCTTATCACCAGTGATTGTCTTACGTAGCTCATCCATCTTCTCATCTAGTCCCTTACGGAACTCTTTTGATTTGAGCAAACGTTGGAAAAGTTGGTTACCCCAATAGTTGCTGACACCGACTTCCCAGCTATTAGCTTGGTCGCTGTCCTTACTTACCAAACGACGTTCATTCTTCATCAAGATACTATCGTTATCCCAAGGAATGATGTACCATTTGGTTGAGTTTTGTGGACTATAGAGATACATGTTACGACTCTGTGTATCATCATTACCAAGCAACATCTGGAAGGCCATCCAATATTGGATATTCTCAGGATCCACATACTTGTCCATGATGGTTTCAATCTTCACTGATGGATCATTGAGCTTGGTTAGAAAATCAATAAGTTTGGTGTGATCATGACTACCTTTGATTTCCAAAAGTTTCTCGAACTTATCCTTGTCGAATTTAGGATCATCTTCTTTAACAATCGTATCTTCATAACGGAAGAATTCGAAGAAGTTTGGTTTATAAAGGTTGGCATTTTCATCCAGACCATGATCTTTCAGATAGTTTTTGTTAATCTGTTCGACTTGCGTGTAAAGACCATAATCCTCAAATTTGCCTGAAGGATTGTCAGATGTTTCATCCTTAACATAAAGATGGACAAAGCTAGTTCTAGCACCCATGAGTTGTGGAATCTCTTCCATTAGATCATAGGACAACTTATTTCTAAAGCGAAGGGCTTCAGTCTGGTGTTTGTTAAGGTTGATCGTACGTTGACCGTTCCACTCACCCTTGTTCTTTTTAATCTTGATTTTGTAGTTCTTTTGGGCGTTCTTACTTGAACTTTCCCCACGAATCTGAACACTGGCATTTGGCACGTCTTGGTCATAACCTAACTCACCAGAGACAGGACCGTCCTCGTTACCTACTTGGAGGAGCCCTGCTACTTGATATCGTTTAACATGCATTTTCTGATAATCTTCAACGGAATATTGGTTGACCTCAGACCATGAGTGATTTTGATTTTCTGTAGCATCACCTCGACGTACTGTCAGGTACATGGTCGTTACCTTTGTATGATCCTTATCATAGAGGCTCTTCTTATCTCTTAAGTGCACATTAGTGATATCTGTAGTTGCTTGTTTATCTACTTTTTTAGTTGTCACACCATTTTTTGTTTGCTCCTTGGTCCCGCATGCTGTAAAACCAAAGACCGTACAGAGCAACAAAACCGCTGCTAAACTCTTTTTCCTATTCATTTCCCCCACCTCTTTTGTATGTTTTCTAAACGCTCAGTCCATTTTTCAAAATAGCCCACGTCTTTCTTAGATACCATGGCTTGGCTTCCCAAGAAATGGTACTGAAGATCACTTGTGTATTTATCGATTTCCTGACCACTTTCAATGAAAAGAACAAGAGAAGAAATCAAGAAGGCGTAGCCTAGGAAGGCTGAGTCCAAGAACTGAGAACCAAAACTCAAAACTACTGTTAGAATAGCAAAGTGTTTGGCAAGTTTCTTAGCACCCTTATAATCTGCAAAATACATCAAAAGCAAGATATTTACATTACCAACAGCATAGAGGCCATAAGCCAGACATAGCGTTAAAAAGTACCCATGCATTTGATTGTTAAAACCAATTGGTAAGTAAGTCAAGGCCACGCTTCCGAAGAACATAATGAAAATTGTCGCTAGCAATTGTTTCCAAAAAACATATTTGAGTTCGTTACTCATGACATCCAGCATTTGAGTTTCAGCTTCCTGGATATCCGAAAGACTTCCCTCTTCATTGTAGAGGTTAAAATAACGTCGGAAATGCGGATAGAAGGAAACCTCGACAGACATAACGAAATTAAGTGTTGATACCAAAGTCGTTAAGTAGGCTAGCATGGCTGGTACATCATAGACTGGAGCTGTACGGAAGAAGCCATCAAAACTCTTACTAATTGGCCCAAACCAGTTAATAATAATATGAGCAAAGAGTGCTACCAACATGTAAAGCCCTGTCTTGGCAAGATCAGAGAATTGATCAAACCATTTCAAAAACTCAAAGGACATTTTAAGATTAGATGGGAAATAGTCATGGATAAGACGAACCATCCAAAACATCATTCCACCGTATCCCAAACAAACACTTAGGAAGATACCATACTTTTGATGTAGGAAAATACTAAGTAACCCAGAGACAATCGTCACACCAATCGCTAAAAAGAAACCTTTGATAATTTCTTTATAGGATTTAATCGCTGTCAAGTAGGTAATAACATTCCAAACGAGACAGAGCTCACCAAAGAGCAAAACTCCCATAGCCACTTCTGCTAGGCTTCGACTAGCCAAGGCAAGATAGAGAGCATAAAGCGGCGTCCCAATTATCAGCATCAAAGCACTCGACGCATAAAACGAAGGTATAATAGTCTCAAATTTCTTTTCGTAGAGCATGTCCGCAACAAAGCGGGTTACCACCAGAGAGAAGAGACTGGTAATCACGAGTGAAAAGATAATAGCGTAAGTTAAGTTTGAAAGAATATAATCACGCTCATTTTCACTGATTCCCGCTACCATTGTCAAAACAACGACACCAGCTGTAAGTAAAATCCCCAAAAGCATAGGACCGGTATAAACAATTCCAGCATAAGCGTAGGCCTTTTGTTTTGAAAAAAGGCTATCCTCGTTGTAAATTTTACGTAATTCAAATCCAATACCGGCCATTAAACAGCCACCTCCTCATATAAGCGTCGGTACTGACCGATCATTTGCGGATATTGATATATAGCTTCAACACGCTTACGCGCAATTTCACCCATTTCAAGACGTCTAGCATCATTAATCGCCATCTTCTTCATAGCTTCTGCAAGAGGCCCTGTACAAGTAGGTGGCGCACAAAATCCTGCAATCCCTAAATTGTCATCCTCACGACCTTCTAGCAATTCTCGACAACATCCGACATCTGTCGTCACACAAGGACGGCTAGCCGCCATTGATTCCAAAACAGAAAGTGGCAAACCTTCAGAAAGGCTGGTCAAAAGCGTAAAATCAATTTTCTTCATATATTCTCGAATATTAACCCGACCAGTGAATAGGAGACGATCTCCCAAGTCCATCTTATCGGCCAAGCTAAAACACTCATCCGCATATTCTTGGTCATCTATACCACCCATGATATGCAAACGAACGTTTGGTACTTGCTGAGCTAGTTCGTAGAAAGAATACAACATGGTTTTGATGTCCTTAATTGGAGCCAAACGAACCACGGCTCCGATATCAATCCAACCATCTGGTTCTTTCAAAGGAATTTGAGAAAAAGCATCATAGTCAATCCCGTTTGAAATAACCTGACATTTCTCTGGATCACAACCCATCTCGATCTGAATTTCCTTGGCCTTAGTAAAGAGGCTGGTAATTTTTTGAGCATTTTGATAAATCGCATCAGACAACATATAGAAGAATCTTACCCACTGTTGGCGCATTGTAGGTAAAACCCACTTGGCACGAAGCAATTCTTCCTCACGTTCACGTGTATAAATCCCGTGTTCAGTTAAGAAGAGAGGTTTGTCATAGGTCAAACTGCCCAAAGTTGCAAGAATACCACCATAACCTGTAGAGATTGAGTGGTAAACATCTGCTTCAGGAGGTGGACAAGATAAAATATTTAAAAGTGGAAACAGCATAGAACGGATCGTGTGAAAAACATCTGAAAAAGATAGCTGCGTGTAGCGTTCACTACAGAGATCCTTCAAGACCTGAAAAAAGGCCTCACTACTCAAGAGATCGTTAGGAACGACCTTACCATCCTGTAAAAGTTTAAACAAGACTTTCCAATCAGGTTGTTGACAAAAAACCATATCTTTAAGCGCTTGTTTTTCCTCATCTGTAAACTGATGTGGCTCTATGTCTTCTTCTTTATCTGGCACAACATAGTCCAAAAAGACTTCGTGTACCTCTACGACATTTTCAGGAAGTTCATAAACAAACTTTCCCTTTTGCTCATGCGTTGCCCCCACAACCCAAAGAACAAATTCATGCTCTTTCATTTCTGTAATATATTGATGCATCCAAGTAGAGACACCACCGTGAACATACGGATAGGACCCTTCAAGAATTAAACATATCTTCATCGGCATTTTCCCCTATTTTGCCTTATTTTAATGTGATGGTGACTGACTTATTCGTAGCCTCCAATAGGTAAAGATCACCCGTTAAATGCGTAACCTTACCATTTTTTACCTTCTTAACTTCGTTTTGATTTAAACGAACCATAAGGTAAGCATGATCATGAAAATTCTCAAGATCAATTTTTAGGGCGTCTTTGGTATATTTTTGAGAAACTTTCAAAATACCGTAACGCTGAACAGCACCTGCTAATTCTGAACCTGTTAGATTCCTGAGCGAAGGTGACATATTGTGGACCCAACTAACTTCCTTGTCCAAGGCCTTATACATCTTTGCCCAACCCAATTCTGCACCACGATCGACATCAAGAACATCATCAGGGTGAAGGAAATGGTTATTGACATAGTGCATATTCATTTCAGAAAAGACCGTCATCTGTGAGAAATCGTCCCAAACCGCACCAGAAACTGTACGTGGCTCTTCAATCATTCCATCAGGTGACACTTCAAACTCTTGCGAATAAGTGAAATCTCCTGGGAAATAGTTACTTGAGATAGCCTTGATTTCTGGGAAATCATTAACGATTACCTCTCGCCCTTCTTTTGAAAGAATATTTGATGGTGGAACGTAGACTGATTTTTGCGCTTTAGGAAAGAGTTGGTTGACAAAACGAATCAACTCAGACAGACTGGCCTTCATAGCAGCCTTATCCTTCCAAGTCTTGTAGCTGGCATACTTTTCACCATAATTAACAGATGAAGGACTCAAAGGTTGGTGGTTGTAACCATGATATCCAAGCTCACCACCATTAGCCAAAAGTGAATTTCCAAAATACTTGAAACGATCTAAATCGTTTTGTTGAACAATTTTACCATCTGTCTGGGCCTCATAGTTTTCAATGACCACACCTGTATGAACGATACCATACTTTTCGTGCAGTTTAAGAAGGTCTGGCCACCAAACATTGGTATAAAATTCAGAAACAGACATGTCGTAGTCACGTTTAACGAAACGACCATCTCCGGCTGGAACAGGTGATGGGAAATCATCTATATAATAGGTAGAACCATTGATTACTGGATAAACTGTCGCTTCAGTCAAAAGACTATAGGAAGCGGCATAAATACCACGGACGTTACGCTCATAGATTCCAAGATTGTCAACGACAAACTTCCCCTTGCCGTATGATTTTTCCCAAATCAACGGTGTATGAGAATCATCTGTTGTTTTAGCATGTACCTTAACATCACTTTCAAGTGAGACTTTTCTAGCTGACTCAAAAGGTTCTTCAATTTTATAATTGCGTCCCCCACCAATCATGAAGTCAGGATCCACGTAGATTTCCTTGACCTCATCCATCTCAAAGTTGGAATAACTCACGCCAAGATTATGATCAATGGCATCCAGATTACTTTCTTTCCCCATGGTTACTGCAAAAAGTGTTTGACCACCTTTTTCAGTCCAGTCCATGAGAGGCTGAACCTGGTCCTCCATTCGAGATAGGTCAGTGACAAGAAGAACTACTTTTTTATAGTCTGAAAGTGAATAGGACTCGTGTTTAGCCACATCGACTAACTTAGCTCCCATACGCATATCTTTTAGAATTTGCTCGAACTGTTTCCAAGCCCTTTGACTCGTCTCGTTTTCACTATCATAAAGAACCAGCGTATCTTTATCTAAATTTTTGACCACTGAGGCCGTAGATGGTACTTTTCCAGTAAGATAGGCTTCCTTACCTTGAGTTGGGTACCATTCTCCCTTCTTTTGAACAAAGAGTCCGATGGCAAGACACAAAATAAGTCCGACACCTAGCAAGGTTTCTTTGCGGATAACATTCTTTTTACCTAATTTCATGCCATCACCTCTTTTCCTTGCCAGAAGTTCAAGAGATCTTGCTTGTCCTTAGAAAGAACAACCTGTTTGCCTTGCATCTCACGAATCATGTTTTTAAATTCATCAAACTGACCAGTTTGATAGTAATATTCCAAATACAAATAATACACATCATCCGCATTTGATTTAATTGAAAGCTGTGTCAAATGCTTTTGAGCCAAATCATACAAACCAAGAGCTAGTTCATTATGGATAACTCTCACTAAGTCTTTAGCAGTCGTTCCGTGACTAAGTTTTTGCAAGAGACGTTCCTCGTACTCCTTACGAAGCAAACCTTCCATTTGTTTACTTAGAAGTTCTTTAGAGAGGTAATCTTCCATAAAATCACAATACTCGGTTAAGAGGTCAAAGTCTGCTTCACCCTTTTCAAAACGTTTCTCAAAGGCACTCAACTTCTCATCGTATTGACTTGAAATTTCAGAAATAAAGGTTGTCGCATAGTGAACAATTTCACTGTCCTCATTTAAGCGAGCCAAGTAGAGCAAATCCATAAAATGAGATGGATCATTATTAGCTAATCCCATCAATTGCTGACGAGCTTCTTTAGCTTTATTCAAATAGAGAGACTCTTCAAGAGGAACGATGTCTTCTTCAACCAATTCCTTAGGACGTTGAAAATCATCGATATTACCAAAATCAATGGTCAAATCTTTAATTTTGCCACCAACTGCTGCTTCTTGACCACGACGGTGTCTACCAGGATTTGGCTTAGAAATCATATGAATCAGACCGGCACCAAAGAAAGGTAAAGCAATTGGGAAAATCAAGTAAAAAATGGTTAAATCTGATCTGCCACTAACAATGGCTTTATAGACAAGTGCTATAGATAGGAAGTAACAAACCGTTAAAATACTAGTAATTAGGACTGGAATCATTGTGCAACCCTCCCTTGATGACTAGCTTGTTCAAGAAGTTCTGCCTTTTCAATGAAAGAACGACTCATTTTTGAAAGAACCTCAAGCTCGTTTAACACTTTAGTAGACATAGCTACAAAAGGAACAGCTTCTACCCAAATGATAAAGGTACCCTCTCCCTTGGTCTTAACTTCCATGGCATAAGCTGGACGATTCTCAAGCAATGATTTATTAGCCCAGACACGTCCATGACCGAAGGCATCTCCAACTTCTTTAAAATCTGTCAAAGATACTTGCTTCTTATCGTTATCTCCCAAAAGAAGTTCATATTGGAAAGGACCACCACCATATAGTGAAACTGGAGCATTCAAAATCTCTGAAACCAAATCAAGCGTCTGTCTGAGAACCTTCTCAACACTAGCATGATCTAAAGTCACAAAGTAAGAATAGGCTTTTCCAAGACCATCTTGACTTGCCAACAAGGCATTTTTCAGGTCTTTATTTTCATTAAGTAATGTATGGTAGGATTGATTAAGGATAAGATAGTCTTCCTTAACTGTTTCCAATTGTTTATCTAGTTGTAGCTTGTCATCTTTTTTCTTCATTTCTACAAATCCACAAACCACAGCAATAAAGATATAGGCAATAAAAGCAACCCAACGATCCGTATTGTATAGAAGCAATTGCCAGCTAGTTCCAGACAAAATTTGACTAATTGTCAAACCAATAATTGCAAGGACTGCTGAGAACAAGCCATAACCCATGCCCAAAACTGTACTAATCAAGACAACAAAGAGCAAACGTAGGTCGATCAATTGGAACTGTAACTGACCTTGAGTCATATATCGAAAGGCTTCAAAGACTAAGAAGGTCGCGACAACCGCAGCAAGTTTCTTATTTCTCTTTTGCTTAACGATATTATCTACGATATTGCGGAACTTAGAAACACGCAAAGACCCTTTTCGCTGTTTTTGATAGTCTTCGTAAATATCTGGTAAGTCACGCACCAAGGCATAACGCATAAACCAAGCGAATCGATCACGCAAATCATGGTGCTTTTCAGGATCGTTATCATATTTCCTAATTCTTCTTTCCTCTAAGAAATGAACCTGCTTGTTAGGGAAATATTTATCCAAAGCTTGCAAGAGCTCACCAAAAGTCAGTTGGAAGGGATCCGGAATAATAATACTTTCATAGATGTCATTCCATCGCTCACATAATTTGTGAAGCAAATCTCCCAAGTCAGATAGACTGATAAAAGTCGCCTGACTTTGTGATGACTCCTTCAACTCCACCTGCTCATGATCGTCTAAACGTACAAACAGTTTATATAGATAATCTTCTTTATTAATGACTGAATAAAGAAAGGGACTATGCAGAACTTTAAGGTTGACCCCAAATTCTCGAGTCCAAGATAATAAGGTATCCTTAGTTGTCGTCTGTAAGCTTCGTTTCCCATCCTCAAGGACAGGACCTGTAATGTAAAGTAAACGTTTGTTTTTTCTATCTTTAAGACACTCTAACAATCTGATGAGATTTTCAATCTCCCCTGAACTTTCATGTCCATAATTGAGATATTCCGAAAAATAGATGATTTGATCATAATCATGAAAATCAAAAACATCTTCTAATTGATTGTTCTCATAATGTTTGGTATATACGGTGATTTTATTCTTACGAGAGTTCTTTACACCTGTATGACCAAAAATAAAAACTGCTTGATTAGGAAACGTTTTCAAAATGAAATCGTTTGTTAATCCAGCAGTATTACCAAGTATCAAAATATTCATAAACTTCTCCCCACTTTTAAGAGTGTCCCCTTAACTACACTCTCTACCCATTCTAATCATTAGTCTCAAGTATTTCCCAATAATCTCAAGACCACCATGTAATGCCTTTCTTAAGAAAGCTCTTTGAAAGTTATGGCCTCCTCCCCAATGAGTGAGCACGTAACTCTCATCTGAATCTCTTTTGAAGATTCTTAAAGATTTTAAAAATATAAGAAAGAACAAGATCATTCTAAATAAACATTAACGTAAATTAATATTATTAAAGAATAGATTAAATTGACTAACTAAATATCTTGTTATGTTGATTAGCTTCCCCAAGAAATCACAAACTAACCAGATCACTTTAGATTATCTAACACCTGTTAAACCTTATTTAAAGGTATTTCTTCTTACTCTATCAATCTAAAATGACTCTAGTTTTATAATTACATCGTCACTTTTATTATAGCAATTTATTCTTATTTTTCAACTCCTTTCAAAGGTTTTCACCAAAAGAATTTATCTATAGCTAGTAGTTTTTATCCTTAAATCACTCAATCCATAGGCTTTACAAGTGTTTAAAGTCAGAAAATTCATATTATTTATTTTCAAAACAAAAAAACAGAATTCAAAAAAATTAAATTCTGTTACTTTGATATTATTAAATTGAAAGTAATATTAAATCTTTTTAAGCTTCTACAGCCGCTTTGAGGGCATCTACCTTGTCCAATTTTTCCCATGGAAGATCGATGTCCGTACGTCCCATGTGACCATAGGCCGCTGTTTGACGATAGATAGGACGTTTAAGATCCAGCATTTGAATGATACCTGCCGGACGCAAGTCAAAGAGATCGCGGACAGCAGCTTCAAGTTTACTTTCAGCAACTGTCGCCGTTCCGAAAGTATCAACACGGACAGACACAGGGTTAGCAACACCGATAGCATAAGCCAATTGTACTTCTGCTTTCTTAGCAAGACCAGCAGCTACGATGTTTTTGGCAATGTAGCGAGCTGCATATGAAGCTGAACGGTCAACCTTAGTGGCATCCTTACCTGAGAAGGCACCACCACCGTGTCTTGAGTAGCCACCATAAGTATCAACAATGATCTTACGACCAGTCAAACCAGAGTCCCCTTGAGGTCCTCCGATAACAAAACGACCTGTTGGGTTGATAAAGAACTTAGTCTCATCATCCAAGTATTCGGCTGGAATAACTGCCTTAATGACTTTTTCAATGACATCTTGACGAATTTGGTCGTTAGTCGCTTCAGGATCGTGTTGCGTTGAGATAACGACTGTATCAACACGTACTGGTTGGTCATTCTCATCATACTCAACGGTAACCTGAGATTTAGCATCTGGACGAAGGTATGAAATCTCACCAGATTTACGCAAATCTGCCAATTTTTTAACCAATTTATGTGAAAGGCTAACTGGAAGTGGCATAAACTCTGGAGTTTCGTCAATAGCAAAACCAAACATCAAACCTTGGTCACCAGCTCCGATAAGATCAAGTGGGTCTTGATCACCAGTTCCACGAACTTCAAGTGCTTCATTGACACCTTGAGCAATATCTGGTGATTGTTCAATCAATGATGGGTGAACCCCTACAGATTCTGCCGCAAAGCCGTATTCTGCATTGTTATAACCAATTTCAGCGATAGTATCACGAACCACACGGTTAATGTCCACATAAGCTGTTGTAGAAACTTCACCGAAAACATGGACAGAACCAGTGTAGACAGCTGTTTCTGCTGCAACGTGTGCATCTGGATCCTCTGCTAAAATCGCATCAAGAATGGCATCTGAAATTTGGTCTGCAATTTTATCTGGATGCCCCTCAGATACTGATTCAGACGTGAAAAGTTTACGTTCTGACATATAAAATGTCCCCCTTTTAATATGAAAAATAGTATTAGATAGCACGGATTTAACCGTCTCCTAATAGGTAAAACGCTATGCTCCTGGTAGAGCTAAACGCCGTTAAAAAGTTACAAAGAACCAACAGCCAACTCTAGGATGACTGTTGCCTTATCGGGACTTAATAACTACCGTCCATTATATCATGTTTTTTCAGTCTAGTCATATAGTTATTTATTATCAAGCCTTATCAATAAGTTATAGTGAGCATTTTACCATCTTTTGTATTATACTTAGGATATGAAAACTTATGAACACGTTTATGACATCTTATCGAAGAGTCCTGATTTTGTGACGGGAGAGAGCTTGGCTAAAAGCCTTGGTGTCTCACGGACAGCCATTTGGAAGGCAATTCAAACACTTCAAGAACAAGGAATTGACATTACAAGTGTCCGCAAGAAAGGCTACTATTTAGAAAAGGGAGATATTCTTCTTCCTCAAGACATCTCTAAGCAACTCAACATTCCAGTCTACTTTAATCCAGATTCTAACTCTACCCAACTAGATGCTAAACATGGCATGGAAAAGATTAATCCGACGCCTGCACTATATCTGGCATCAAGTCAAAAGGCAGCCAAAGGACGATTTGAACGTCACTTCTTTGCCAGTCCACAAGGTGGTATCTACATGAGTATCCACTTAAAGCCCAACTGTCATTTTGAGGAGTTACCCCCTTATACGATGATGGTGGCAGCTGCTATTGTCAAAGCTATCCAGCGTCTAACCGGCATCAATACAGAAATCAAATGGGTTAATGACATCTACTTCAACAACAAAAAAATGGCTGGTATCCTTACCGAAGCCATTAGTTCTATCGAATCTGGTCGCATCACAGATGTCATTATCGGGATTGGGCTTAACTTCTCAATCACTGATTTCCCTGAAGAGTTAGCTAATAAAGCTACTAGTCTTTTTACTTCTGAAAAACCAAGCATCACTCGAAACCAGCTCATTTCAGAAATTTGGAAACTCTTTTTAACCATTCCTACTAGCGATTTGGTCAAAGTTTATAAAGAAAAGTCCCTCGTTTTAGACAAACAAGTAACCTTTGAACAAGCTGGAAGGACTTATACTGGTATTGCCAAGGAAATTGGCGATAAGGGCCAACTTCTCGTTTTTACTGATGATGGTCAGGAAAAATGGTTGACCGCTGGCGAAGTGAGCCTTACTTCTTGGTAGACTTGTCGGCTGCACGCGCAATGCGTGAAACAACGTAAGTTGTCCAAAGACGACGAAACAGTAAATAACCAAAAAAGGCTGTAAAAAAGTAATAGCCGTGCTGTAAACTGTAATTAAAACAAACCGTTTCAAAAATAGTTTCAAGCGTAATAAACAAAATTTGTTGAATCATAAGATTATTATATCAATAGATAGAGCCTAGGACAAGCAGTCTAGGCTCTTTTCATTTTTACACGGATGGAACAGCTTCAGAAATCTATCAAATTACACTGGACATCCTCGCTTTTGTGTTTCTTGGCTCGGACCTAAAAAGGTCCACTGGACCTTCCTCGCTTTCTTATTTCTAGGCTCGGACCTAAAAAGGTCCACTGGACCTTTTTAGTCCTCTATTTCTACTACATCAGAGAGAAACTCGAGTTCTTGAGGGATATACTCTTCACGATCTTCTTTTTCCAATTCTTCTTTGGATTTGAGACTGCGTGCAAATTCTGTTCGGAGTTTTTCAAATTCTGCTTTTGGAACAGCCATAATATTTGGTGAGAAACCGGCAGCTGAACTCATGATACTACCAAACATATCATTAAGATCACTGCGTTTCATAACCTGCTCAGCATTAAAGGCAGCATTAAATGCCAGGATAGCATTTTCTTGATTGGCTAATACAGGCTCGGAACCATTCAAAAGTGCCCTATTTTGTGGGCTGATAGAATCCAAGATTTCAGGCCAAGTTGCCTTTAGGGCATCCAGACACTGGCGTGATTTCTGAGGATTTTCCATGGTTTCACGCATAATCGTGAGAATCTTTTCACGATCCACCTTGTACTGATAAGCAGGTTTGGCTTTTCGACTTGGTGCTACTTCTCCTTGGACTTTGCCCTCTTTAAGAGCTTTACGTAGACTTTCTACCTCGCGACGAAGACTATCTAACTCTTCTTTTAAATTCCCTGGAATTTCTTGTGAAACCTGAGTATGGGTTTCTGACAATTTTATAGTCAGCATTTCCGCATAGATTTTAGGATGTGTTCCAGTTTTAATTTCTGGCAAGGCACTTGTAACCAAGTCAATCAGTTGGAAAAGTCGGTCTTGCTCCAGAGAAAGATTCTCTTCAAAAAGGGGACTATGGTGACTGTTCTCTCCGCCCGCTTTGACAATCAAAAGATCACGAAAATACTCCAAGAGATCCGTCGCAAAACGGCTCATAGACTTACCATTATCAAAAAGAGTTTCAAGATTTGATAAAGCTTGCGTAGTCTCTTGATTGCGAACGTTAGCGACAAAACTGTCTAAGGCTGTTAAACCAATAGAACCAGTGATTTCTTCAGCTACGGCTTGGCTGACATGATTGTCAGGAGACAGACTCAGTGCTTGGTCTAAGATTGACAAAGCATCACGCATACCACCTTCCGCACGACGAGCAATAATGGTCAAAGCCTCATCATCAAAGGTTAATCCTTCTTTTTCCAGAATTGAAGCCAAATGCTCTTTAATAGCTCCCTGCTTGATCGATTTAAACTCAAAACGTTGGACACGAGAGAGGATGGTTGCAGGAATCTTATGTAATTCAGTGGTCGCCAGAATAAAAACAACATTTTCAGTTGGTTCTTCCAAAGTCTTCAAAAGAGCATTGAAGGCACCTGTCGAAAGCATGTGCACTTCGTCGATAATATAGACCTTGTAAGTCGCACGACTTGGAGCATAGGTTGATTTATCACGGATTTCACGAATCTCATCTACACCATTGTTTGATGCGGCATCAATTTCAATCACGTCTTCGAGACTTCCGTTAGTAATATCGCGACAAATATCGCAGTGATTACAAGGCTCACCATCAACTTGATTAGGACAGTTCATAGCCTTGGCAAAGATTTTCGCCGCACTGGTTTTACCGGTACCACGTGGCCCAGAAAAGAGATAGGCATGACTGATTTTCCCTGACTCTACCGCCTGTCTGAGCGTGGTTGAAATCACTTTTTGACCAACCATTTCGCCAAAGGTCTGACTACGGTATTTACGATATAAGGCTTGATACATTAGTTTACCTCAAACATTCCAAATGTAAGCTCGGTTTTCTCAAGTAAAATTTTGACAAATGCTTCAAGATAATCTTGGTCTACTTGGTTATAGTCTCCTACTTGGTGAGAATCCAAATCGAGAACACCAACTAATTTGCCATCTTTTACCATTGGTACAACAATTTCACTTCGAGTAGCGGAATCACAAGCGATGTAATTGGCGTGTTTGGTGACGTCTTCGACAATTAAGGTTCTATTTTCTGCTGCAGACTGGCCACAAACACCCTTACCTAGGGCAATTCGAACACAAGAAACATTACCTTGGAAAGGACCAAGGACTAACTCATTCTTGACATTATCCATCAGGTAGAAGCCTGTGAACACAGAATTCGGCAGGGTTGTATTCAAGAGAGCTGAGGCATTAGAAAAGTTGGCCAAAGCATTGTCTTCATTGGCAAAAAGCACCTTAGCCTGTGCTAGCATTAATTCATAGGCTGATTTTTTTTCTTCGTTAGTCATAACTACCATTATAGCAAAGATTGGTTCTTAAAACTAAGATTGACCTACCTTTTCTCCTTCCCTTTCATTTAAAAATAATTCAAGATCTTGAACGACATTTTCAGGATATTCTGGACTAGAAATCTGATAAAACTTAACAGTCATTCGATTTCTGAACCAGGTTAATTGCCGTTTAGCAAATCGACGCGTATTTTGCTTGAGTTTTTCCAAGGCTTCGTCCAAGGTTTGGTTCCCAGCAAAATAAGGAAACAACTCCTTGTAGCCTATACCACGAGCTGACTGGGCATTAGGATAATTATCGTACAGCCACTTGGCTTCTTCCAAGAGACCATGTTCAACCATCTTATCTACTCGTGTATTAATTCGGTCATAGATTAAGGAACGTTCATCATCTAATCCGATAATAAAGGGATCATAAGTCGTCTCAGTATTTTCAAGATTCTCCGAAAAACGATGAAGCTCAAGTGCTCTAATAGCACGACGACGGTTAATCTCTTTAATCTCAATACCTAAGCGATCAATTTTTTCAAAAAGTTCCTGATCAGATAATTGCTCTAATTCCGAGCGATAGGCTAAAACCTGCTCCTGATCGACCTGTCCCCCTAGGTGATACCCTTCTAGGAGACTTTGTAAATAGAGACCTGTTCCTCCTACTACAATAGGCAGCTTACCACGACTAACGATATCTGTAATGGCAGCCTCTGCCTCTGTCACAAAATCATAAGCTGAATAGGTCTCATCAACATCGCGAACATCAATCAGATGATGCAATGCTGCTGCCTGCTCTTCAGGAGTGGCCTTGGCGGTGCCTATATTCAATTGTCGGTAAACCTGCTGGCTATCTCCTGAAATAATTTCGCCATTAAAACGCTTGGCCAATTCAATTCCAAGCGCTGTTTTTCCTACAGCAGTAGGACCAGCTACTACAATAAGTTTGGTTTTCATAATGTTTTCACTTGCTATTCTAGATATTTTTTTAGATAATATAAGCATATTATAACATATACGGAGGATAGTCTCATGGCTAAAAAACATTCATTCGCTAAAGGTGTCGCTACTGGCGTTATCGGAACTGCTGCTACTGTAGCAGGTGCTGTCTTCGCAGTTAAGAAAACCATTATCGAACCAGAAGAAAAGAAATTGGCTTTCATCGAAGAAAACCGTAAAAAAGCAGCTCGTCGTCGTGTAAGCCGCTAATAATGAGAACCAGGGAAACCTGGTTTTTTGCTGTTATTTTTAACTCTTCATCTACGACTAGGAACGGAGCCAAATTTGAAAAGAAAAAAATATAATATTATCACCTTCTCTTTGCTAGCTTTCTTCTTTCTCTTCGGTTTTTTATCAAAACATTTAAAAGAACCTGTAAAGCCAGCAGCAAAAACGCATCACATCTCTCACAGCCTTTCATCAAAAAGTAGCTCTTCTCATAAAAAAGAGAACACTAAATCATCAACTGCTACTTCGACGGAAGAGCATAAGACGGATGCTAAAGACGAAAATAAGAACCAAGCATCTTCTTCAGTTCAAGGACCAAATCAGAAAACAAACAACCAAACACCTCATCAAGATGGAAATCAAGAAAAGTCCAAGCCTGTTGAAGGCGGACGAGGTTGGGGCGGACCAGAAGATGGCTCCTATGCCACTAACGGAGGAGGCGGTGGAGGTCACGATGCAGCCTTCGCCGCAGGTGCTGGTGGAGGAAGCAATCACGCAAGCTCAACTGATCAGAGCAATGAGTGGGTTAACGACGTTGATAACAATCCTTACGAGTACCCACAAGCTTCATCAAGCACAGATACAACTGCCAATTCCAATTAATGAGATAACAGCATACTAAACATCACCAGTATTCTATTTTGAACCCTAGTTAGGACTAATCCTGACTAGGGTTTTTGCTTATCAAAAAAACACCTATAATTCAATAGGCGTCAAATACATTTAGCTTAAATTTTGAGCAAACTAGCTTAAAACCTTTTCGTTACAAGCCCATAAAGAACATAACGATAAAAAGATAAAATAAATGTGGACAAAACGCTTTAAAACCGCATGGTTAAAGGCTTAAAAATGTCCCCTGCCGGAATCGAACCAGCAACGACTCCTTAGGAGGGAGTTGTTATATCCATTTAACTAAGAGGACTTATGAAAAAATCTGCCACGAGGACAGATTTTTTATGTGAAATCTGTAAATTATTTACGGATTTCTTTGATACGTGCAGCTTTACCTTGCAAAGCACGCAAGTAGTAAAGTTTAGCACGGCGGACTTTACCGTAGCGTACAACTTCAATCTTTTCAACACGTGGAGTGTGGATTGGGAAAGTACGTTCTACACCGATACCGCTTGAAATTTTACGAACTGTGTACATTTCTGAGATCCCTTGACCTTTGCGTGAAATAACTACACCTTCAAAGATCTGGATACGTTCGCGAGTTCCTTCGACAACTTTCGCGTGAACGCGAACTGTGTCACCAGGACGGAATGATGGGATGTCAGTACGAAGTTGACCTTCTGTCAAACTTTGGATCAATGGATTCATTTTTATATACTCCTATCTTACTAATCTTAAGAGCAACCTCTGTGTCTCAGCGGATTAGCCGTTATTTTTGTGTGTCCATTACACACTCTTAGTATCTTATCAAAAAATTATCAGGATGTCTAGTATCTTATTGCATTTCTAGCATTTTTTGTTGTCCATAAATGCTCGTCTTATGATTTATGAGATAAGCAAAAGCCATGACAATCGCGTAAGGGACTGCATTAGCGGGACCAAAGACTTCAACGCCAATGAAAATAGGGGCTAAAAGGGTATTGGTACTGCTACCAAAGACAGACAGATAGCCTAGACCTGCTACAAGTGGAATTGGAAGTCCCAGAACTGGTGCTAGAACAGCACCAAGACTGGCTCCGATAGCAAACAAAGGGGTTACTTCTCCTCCTTGGAAACCAAGAGATAGGGTAAAGACGGTCAAGAGCAATTTCAAGAGCCAATCCAATGGATAAATGGTCCCACCACCAACACTTAAAGCAATCAAATTCGTTCCAAGACCTGTATAACGTCCCTTCCACAAAATCAAAAGAAGACAGGTTAAGACGACACTTCCTAAGAGAACACGATAATAAGGATTTGGGAGCAGACTTGCTACTTTCTTTTTAGCTAGTGACAAGAGATAAGCAAAGAGATTTCCTGCTAGACCAAAGGCCAGACCTAAAAGAGCTAATTTAATAAACGTCCCAAGGTCAATACTCAAACTTTCGGAGACAAAGTGGCTAAATTTTTCAAGACCTAAGAGATGGCTTGTCGTACTAGCCACAAAAGATGCAATAAGAGTCGGTACCAAGATTGGCAGACTTAACTGTCCTAGAGTCAATACCTCAAGCGCAAAGAAGGTCGCGGCGATTGGTGTTTGGAAGAGCCCTCCAAAACCAGCGGCCATCCCCATGGTCAAGAAAATACGTGAAGCATTCGGGAGCTTAAAATAGCGACTAAAAGCATGAGAAACTGTGGCCCCCAGTTGTACAGCAACTCCCTCACGACCTGCAGAACCCCCGAAAAGGTGGGTCAGCCATGTGGTTACAGTCACCAGTGGAATTAACCTTAGGGGGACTTGATCCTCCTCATTATGTCCAACCTTGAAAATCAAGCCCATCCCTTGTGCTGCCTTGCCTGCAAACCTTTGGTAAAGGTAAACAATCAAAAGCCCAGCTATAGGAAGCGCTGGGACTAGATAAAAGAGATGGTGGTCCCGATATTCTGAAAGTCCTATGAGAACACGACCAAAAATAGCATCAATCAGCCCAACCAGCGCCCCTAGAAAGACAGCATAGAGACTCAAAATCACTAAATTGGAGTATGAGAGACCTTGACTCTCACTTAATTGTCTAATTTTCATCTTAATAGCCTACCTTCCTTCAAGCTTGCCTATTTGATAAGTACGAGAATGTTTCATAATATCCGCAAAACTAGCAACGATAGCTTCTTTATATTCAGGATTAACGACACTATCACCTACTTTGTCTAGCAAGGCTTGCTCTCGTTCGGGATCATAAATCGCCTTTCCAGTGCGTTGTTTATAAGCACTTACTCGAGTTACCAATTTCATACGTTCTTCCAACAAAGCCACGATCTCATTATCAACGGTGTCAATCTGTTGGCGAATCTCATTTAAGTCCATACTGACCTCCTTTTTTCTCTCCATTATAACAAAAATGACCTGAGGACAAAAGAGCCTCAAGCCATTGAATTGCTTATAAAAAGAGTTTTCTTACCTGACTGATATTACCTTCATTAACAACTAGATACAGGGTTGCTCCTGCTTTTAGACGTGTGTCTCCATGAACAACCTCAGACTGATCTTGAAAAATCTGAGTGGAAATCAAAACCCCATCAGGTAAGGTTAAATCCTTAACCAATCGACCAGCTAGACTATCTGTAACCGGCAAGTCAATCATCGTCGGTATATTATCAACTTGCTCTTGTTCGTGAGCAATCAGATTGTGAAGCATGGCTTCATAGACAGGTTCTCCTCCCATGAAATCCATAACTAGATAGGCAATCAGGGTCACAACTCCAATGGTCATCAATTGGTGAAGGTCACCCACCATCTCAGTTACTAAAATCATAGCAGTTAGCGGTGCCTTAGACACAGCACCGAAATAACCAGCCATACCAAGAATGATAAAGATAGGAAACTGAACGGGATGTAAAAAGCCTAGGTTTTCAAAAGCTGCCGCAAAGACGCTACCAGAAAGAGCACCTAGAGTCAAAATCGGCAAGAAAATCCCACCAGGAAAGCCAGAACCAAAGGACAGCATACTCCAAATAAAGCGGATAGCCAAATAGAGGATAGCCACAGTTAGAGCAGGATGTAAACCATTTAAGGCAAGAATCAATTCATTCCCGCCACCTAAAAGATGTGGAAAATAAAGGCCAATAGGAATGATAAACAGAACTGCCAAAAGGCCATGAAAATGAGATGGCAAGTGGAAGATTTTCCCTAACCCTTGGTAGACCTTACCAATACGTAAGACAACCCACTCATAACCGTATCCAAGCACACCTAGAAAAATCCCCAAGACAATAAGAATCCAATAATCCTTCAAAGGAAATACGGGTAATTTTTCTGTCATAGCAAGGACTGGTACCTGGCCAAAGATGCGTAAGGAAACAGCATTGGCCACTAAAGATGCCGTTAAAGCTGTCACCCAAACATGACGAGAGAAATGATGATAGACTTCTTCGACGACAAACAAAAGACCAGCAATTGGGGCATTGAAGGCAGCCGATAACCCTGCTGCTGCTCCTGCAGCAATCAAGACACGCTTCTCACGTGCAGAGAGCTTAAGTCCCTTGGCTAATCCCTTAGCAGTCATGGCACCTAGTTGAATACTAGGTCCCTCACGTCCCAACATAAGTCCCATTGAAATCCCAAGGGCTCCACCTAGGAACTTACGCCATAATACTGACCACCAAGACGGATGTAAGAGCCCCATCAGTTCCCCTTCAACATGAGGAATTCCTGAGCCCTTGATGTCTTTTTCCTGCTTAATAAGGTAACCAATAAAAAGTGCAATCAAGAGATTAACCAGGACAATTCCCAAAATCAGAAGTGGATTATGAAGGGCGTCTTTGTATATAGCTACAGAAAATGCGGCCCCTTTGGCAATTAACCAGCGAAAAAGACTGACCACTGCTCCTGCCGTCACCCCCACTAAGAGCCCTCGCCAAACGGACCAAAGAAGATGTTGAGATTGCGTCCTAAAATCTCTTTCTATTTCATTCATAAAAACTCCATTTTTAACTACAATAAAAGCAGACTTTACTCTGCCTTTTTCTTATGCTAATGCTTCTGAAATTTTTTCAGCGAAAGCTTCGAGGTTCTCGATATCTTCATCTTCAGCAGAAAGATCAACCTTGACACTATCTGCTCCTTTAGTCGCCCCTGTGAAAGTGAATTGATTTTCAAATTCATCAACTGAGTGACAGAAATAATCGTAGAAAGTATCTCCTGAACCTACAACACCAAAGATTTTACCTGACAAATCGAGATCAGCCAAATCTTCGTAAAAGTCAACGATTTCATCTGGCAACTCACCATCACCATAAGTGTAAGTCGCTACAATACAGATGTCCGCATCTTCAAAATCAGCGGCATCAACCGTTGTACACTCGTCTACATCTACAGTGTGACCCAATTCTTCCAATTTTTTGGCAACGATATCTGCGATTTCTTCCGTGTTACCGGTCATACTGGCATAAACGATTTTTGCTAAAGCCATAATGTCCTCCAAAATAATAAATTAGCTATATTATATCATATTTCTTCAGAAAATAAATGACCTAATAACTCAAAAAACTGCCCTGATTGACAGTTTTAAATTGACATTAATTCTTCTTTTTAGACTTTTCTTAGGTGAGTGCGGACGCTAGCGACTTCCTTCGGAATTCCATAGCTAAGTTTTGAGCCTAGTGTCTCAAAACTTCCGAGTGCCTAAAGCTTTTAAACTTTAGGCACTTTTCTCACAACGAAAAGTCTTGTCTACAGCTCGTTCTGAAATTATTAAAGGAACTATCTCATTTCATCTACAGAAATTAGTCTATGTTTTGATAGCCAAGTCACTTGTTAGAGGAAACTAAAACTGCCCATCAGGACAGTTTTAGATTTTGTAAAAGTTCAAAATGTCGGTAGACTAGCCATAAGCCAACACCAACTAACAGAATGATAATCACTGCTCTCATGAGACCTCTAAGAAAAGTCAAGAGCCAAGTGAGAAGCATAGAGGTGATTAGCCAACTCCATCCAGAAGCACTGTAAAGAGTTTGAATACTCTCTATGGAATGACTAGTCAGCGTTTTTACCCAAGTGGGAATATAAATCCAAATGCCATCACCTGATAAGCCCAAACGATTGGCAATCATGGTTCCTGTTGTTTGCAACCAAGTAAAGACCCCAGCATTGAAAAGAAAAAGGAAGGTTTGCATGGGGTAACGTCTAGCAAGGCGTTTCAAATAGCGCATGACAGCCCCTCCTTAATTAGCATAAAGAGCATGGACCGTATCAATATCCACCTGTTGAATCCCGTAATAAGATCCAGCGGATTGCATAACGGATGTCTTAGAGTCATCATGATCTAAGCCAATAGCATGTCCCAATTCGTGTTCAGCCGTATTAACGATACGCTTGTGAGTATAACCAAAATCACTATTCAAGAGGAAGTAACGATTTAACTTTACATCCACATGAGTGATGCGATTGGTCAAAACATTGGTTTGACTATCTGCTAAACCTGCTGCCTGTGAATTCGCATCGGAATAGTCTGTCGCAACAATGTCAGCCGTTGAGGCATCATCAGTTAAAGTAAAGATGAAAGCACCCGTGTTATTCCAGTTGGTGATAGCTTCCTTATAGGCGGCTACCAAGGTTTCGTCTGTAGATTGTATATATATGCTAGCTGTATTTTGCGCCCATCTAGCTCCGTTAGACTCTGGAATAGTATCTGTCGTTGATAGGTTAGAGACAACTTTCTCAACGTCACTAGTACTGGTACCACTAAACCCTAGCTCTACTTGATGAAAGGCTTGGTTAATATTTGTGGCTAAGGTACTTGAAGAGTTATTGGCATAGTAGACGAGTCCATACCCAATGAGGGCTAGCACTAGGGCAAGTTTAAATATAGCCCAAATAAGATTCCAAATAAATTGTAAAAGAAGTTTAGGAATATAGAAGATTACTCTGAATAATTTTTTCATTATTGAGCCTCCTTTTCGAAACTTCCCTTAGTATATCAAGCTCTAATAGTTCTGACAAGTAAAAAATATCAATTTAAGCTTTTATCATCTCTTTGATAAGATGTTACAAACTTGACCTATTAAGACAAACGTTCTTCTTTAACGTAATCAATAGGTAACCATTCTAAGTAGGCTTCTAGTTGTTTTTCCCAATAATACCATTCATGTCTTCCATGGTCCGTGCGGTAGTCAATGTCCAAACCAAGAGCTTTCAAATCAGCTACTGCTTTGTTTTGAGAGTCAAAAAGGAAATCCTCAAGACCACACCAGGCAAAGAATTTGGTTTTCTTGTCATGTTGTTTGGCTAGATTGACCAGTTTATGCTGCACAATGTCTTTTCCTTCTAAATCTCCAAAGACACCTTGCCAGTATTCCTTAGACTCACTCGTTTCATCAGTAATCATCTCCACTGATAATCCAAGGGCACCAGAGAAGGAACCCGCACAAGCAAAGTTATTTGTCGTTAAGGCGAGTTTGAAAGACCCATAGCCGCCCATAGAAAGTCCAGCGATAAAAGTCTTTTCACGCTTCTTAGTCATACTTGGGAAGAAACGTTGCATGACTTGAGGAAGCTCCTTGGCAATGGCATCGTAATATTTAACACCGTATTTGGTATTTGTATACCATCCATTTTCAGAGTTAGGCATAATAACGATAAGATTAGTCTTACGAAGGAGACGCTGAATATTGGTACGAAAGGCCCAAGAATTATGATTGCCCCCCATGCCATGAAGAAGATAGAGAACCGGAATGTCCGTATCACTTTCCGTTTCAGCAATCTGGTCACGGTCTGGATAAATGACATCTACTTGACGGTACTGTCCTAGAACATCTGAAGAGTATTCAATTTGAAAAAAAGCCATTGTATTTTCCTTTCTAAATGTCAGAAAAGCTGGGGTATCCCAGCTTCTGCTTTAAGAAGAAAATCTTGTTGAGATTTACCTCTATTTCGATGAATGCAAGCAAGACGCTCACACCTTTATTGTAACATCAATGATTAACGTACTTCCATGACTACCGGAAGAATCGCTGGGCGACGTTTAGTTTGGTCAAAGAGGAACTTAGCTACATCGTCTCGGACAGCTCCTTTAAGTTCACCCCAATCGAAGCTGTCTCCTGCCAAGTAATTTTCAACGGTAGCATTGACAATGTCAGCAGCCTCACGGAGAATGTCACGGCTCTTCTTAACATAGACGAACCCACGTGTATTCACACGCGCTTTAGAGATAATCTTACGTTCCTTCTTGTTCACAGTGATAGCTACGATAAAGATACCATCTTCAGACAAGACCTTACGGTCACGAAGGACGATATTACCCACATCACCAATGGCATTACCGTCGATCATCACATCACCAGCTGGAACAGCTCCTTCATGAAGGAAACCTTGATCTTCAGACAAATGCATGATATCACCGCGTTTAACGATATAAATATTCTCTGGAAGAATACCAACTTCCAAGGCTAACTCTGCATGGGCTTGAAGGTCACGGTACTCACCTTGGACAGGGAAGAGATACTGTGGACGAAGGAGATTAATCATCAATTGAAGTTCACGAGCATTGGCATGTCCAGATACACGAAGGCTCTGCGTAATCATCTTAACAGTTCCACCAGCCTTATAGATAGCGTTGTTGACACGTGCCACTACAGCTTCTTTAGCAATGCTTGGAGTTGTTACGATATAAACCAGATCTCCATCCTTAATTTGAACGTAACGGTGACGACCAACAGCCATCTTTTGGAGACCATCGATTGGTTCACCCATACGACCATTTTCAAGGATAATCAACTCGTGGTCTTCAAACTTGTTCATGTCTTTTGGTTTGACAATAAGTTTTTCATGCTCCACAGTCAATTTTTTGAGGCGGATGGCTGTGCGGACAATATTTTCAACGTCAAAACCAGTAAGAACAACGCGACGTCCGTGATCAGCAGCTGAATCGAAGACTTGTTGAATACGTACCAAGTTTGAGGCAACTGCTGCAACAATAACACGTCCTTCTGCATCGGCAATGACTTGGTCAATTTCTTGACCAACTTCTGCTTCCGAAGCTGTTTGTTCAGTACTTGTCGCATTTGCTGAGTCTGACAAGAGGGCCAAGACACCTTCACGTCCAATTTCAGCCAAACGACCTAAATCAGTTTTGTAGTAAGGACGGGCAGCTTGGTCAAATTTGAAGTCACCAGTATAGACAATATTACCTTGGTCAGTGCCAAGAACAATCCCCATTGATTCTGGAATAGAGTGCGTTGTTTTGAAGAATGAAACTTCAGCATTCTCAAATTCAATTTCAGTTTCTGCGTCAATAACGTGGAAATTATTGAATTTCTTAACGCCAGCATTCTTCACAAAAAGCTTAGCCAACTCAATTGTGAGTGATGATCCAAAAACTGGTGCTTTGACTTCTTGCAAGATATAAGGTAGGGCACCAATGGCATCGGCATGTCCATGCGTCAAGAAAATCCCTTGGATACGATCTCTATTTTCAATCAAGTAATCTAAGTTAGGAATGACAAAGTCAACACCTAGTTGTTCATTTTCAGGATACTTTAGACCAGCATCCAAGATAAAGATAGAGTCGTTAATCTCAACAATATAGAGGTTCTTAGCATTTTCACGTACTCCACCTAGGGCAATAATTTTAATATCGCTCATGCTTGTTTTTCTCCTTTTTAGTTTGACTCTCTTCTAGAGCCTATTTTTACAGACGGTCCAAGAAGCTGAACGTTCGTGCGAACAGTCTCCTTGTCGATTTACAGGCCACAACAAAAAGTTGCATACTCTTTAAGTATACAACTTTTTAGCTTATTTTACAATTTAGAGTCAGACTAGGCTTACTCAAACATAGCGTAGTAGTCTGTGATATCCAATTGACCTTTTTCTTCCTTGGTAAGGTCTTTAATGATTTGACCATCCTTCATAACGATAAGACGATTTCCGTATTTAAGAGCATCTTCCATATGGTGAGTAATCATCAAGGCTGTCAAGTGGTCGCCCGTCACAAACTCATCGGTCAACTCCATGAGAGCCACACTTGTCTTAGGGTCCAAGGCTGCGGTATGTTCGTCTAAGAGCAAGAGCTCAGGACGTTTAAGTGTCGCCATCAACAGACTGAGAGCCTGACGCTGACCACCTGAAAGGAGACCTGCTGGTGTATCTAAGTGCTTTTCTAAACCATTACTGATGCGTTCAATCAGACCTTGAAATTCCTCTGTGTAGAGATGAATTTGGCGTGATTTAAGCCCTCGTTTTTCGCCACGGTATTTGGCAATCAAGAGGTTTTCTGCAACGGTCATACGAGGAGCTGTCCCCATTTTAGGATCTTGGAAGACTCGTGAGAGGTACTTAGCACGCTTCTCAGCAGGGAGAGCCGTAACATCCTCACCCATGATGAAAATCTGACCACTGGTCAACATGAGGGTCCCTGCAATGACGTTGAAGAGGGTTGATTTTCCGGCACCATTTCCACCAAGAATAGTAATAAAGTCACCTTCTCTAATGGTAAGATTAACATGGTTCAGGATGGTTTTTTCGGTGTCAAAACCGTTATTGACCTTAACAGTCGCATCTTTGAGTTCTACAATAGCTGTCATCGTGATAAGGTCACCCCCTTAAAGAATTTTCGACGTAGGACAGGCGAAATCAAACAAATAGCCAGAACAATCGCACTAAAGAGTTTGAGGTAGTTCGTGTTAAAGCCAAGAGCGATAACTGCTGTCAAAAGGAACTGATAGAGGATTGAACCAATACAGATGGCAATCAAACGTTCCAACAGAGTCAAGTTAGTCGCATAGAGGACCTCACCAATGATGATGCTGGCAAGACCAATGACGATAACCCCAATCCCTTTAGAAACGTCGGCATAACCGTCCTGTTGGCTAATCAAGGCTCCAGAGAGGGCAATAATACCGTTTGAGATAACAAGACCCATCACTTCCATATTGTCTGTGTTGATACCAAAAGATTTGGCCATGTCTCTATTATCACCTGTGGCAATATAAGCTTGACCAAGGCGCGTGTTAAGAAAGGCAATCAAGGCAGTGATAACAATGGTCACAGCAATGAGACCAACAATCAAGAGATTGTAGTCCTTGCTGAAAGGAAGCAAATCTTGAATAGTCTTAATATCAAGAAGTCCCAAGTTGGCCCTTCCCATAATCATAAGCATGACTGAGTTAAGAGAGGTCATGACCAAAATCCCTGCCAAAATAGTAGGAATCTCTCCCTTAGTATAGAGGAGACCAGTCACAAGTCCAGCACCACAGCCGGCCAAAACGGCAACCAAGGTTGCCAAGATAGGGTTCCAACCAAAGTTCATAAGGGTTACTGCTACTGCCCCACCAAGAGGGAAGGAACCTTCTGTTGTCAAATCAGGAAAATCCAAGATACGGAAAGTCATGTAAATCCCAAGACCTAGGATTCCGTATAGAAGCCCCTGATAAATAGATGAAATAATCATAAGTCCTCCTTATTTATCAGCTTTAACAGCGATGTCTGACTGTTTAAGCACATCGTCAGGGATGGTGATGTTGAGGTCTTGAGCAACTTTAAGGTTAAGCGTTGGTGTGCCATCATCGATAACATCTACAGGAACATCCTTTACTTTCTTACCCTTAAGAACCTTAACGGCACTACGAGCTGTAGCCTTTCCAAGTTCATATTGGCTTTGAGCAACTGAAGCCAAACCACCTTCTTTCACCATCGTATCAACCGTCGTATAAACTGGAATCTTAGCCTGGTTGGCTGATGAGATTACTGTTGAAAAGGCTGAGGCAATCGTATTATCTTGAGGCGTCCAGATGGCATCTACCTTACCAGTCATGACTGACATGGTTGTATTGATTTCATTGGTTGATGGAACGGCGTACTCGACCACATTCAGGCCATCTTTTTCTGCGTATTTCTTAAAGCTTTCAACCTGTGATTTGGAATTGTCCTCGCTTGAAGCGTAGAGAATACCAATAGTTTTGGCATTTGGTGTCAGTGATTTGACCAAGTCTACTGTTTGCTTAATCGGCACTTGGTTAGAGGTACCAGTAACATTGCCTTCCGGATGCTTGAGATTCTTAACCAATTTGGCCCCAACAGGGTCTGAGATAGCCCCCATAATGACTGGAATATCCTTGGTAGCTGCCGCTAGCCCCTGTGCTGCTGGTGTGGCAATACCGATAACAACATCGTTCTTGTCATTAACCAATTGTTTAGACATGGTTTGAATTTTAGACTGGTCTCCTTCGGCATTTAGGAGGGTGATTTTAACCTTGTCCCCCTTATAACCAGCTTCCTTAAGGCCATCCTCAATTCCCTTCTCGATTTGATCCAGGGCGTCGTGAGTCACGAACTGGAGGATCCCTACTTTGACGACCTTATTGGCATCTTGGTGTTCTTTTTTGAAAAGATCTGTCCCAATAGAACCGAGCGTCAAGATAGCTAAGAAAACCAAAGTCCAAATTAAACGCTTGTTTTTCATATGTGTCTCCTTCTATAAATTCTTCCTTTCTATTGTAAGTCATTTTCAGTCAATTAGCAATATTCTTAATTTATAAAAATTACCTTGATTAAAGAAAAAGAACCAGAACACGATGTCTAATTCTTTTCCCTTACTATTACTGATATTGTGCCAAGTCTAACTTCATAATATAAAAGTAAAGGTCACCATATTGTCCCTTGTAGCCAATATCATGTCCGTTGATTGTCACCTTAGTGACTGGCGTTGAATCTGGTAAGGCAATCCAACAAGCTTGCTGTGCCCTAACAAATTCATTGTAATCTTCAAAGGAAGTGTGTTTTTCTTGCTTAGCGGTATTTAAATAAGTTACTTCAATCATCGAGGGACCTCCTTATAATCCTTTACCTAAGGTCTAGATTACGCTTCCTAGAGAGCAAAGTCAATCATGACGACTTGAAAAACAGCAGGCTGGACCATACAAATAGACCCCATGGCAAATACCATGAGGTCTATTTTAATTGAAATCTGGATTCTTAAGGTCCTATACGACCGTTAAATCATCTTAACGTTTGCGTCGTTTTGCGCCATAGAGTCCAAATCCAGCTAGAAGACTTGCCAAACCAAAGATTGCAAGGTTTGAATCCTCACTACCAGTTTCTGGAAGTTGAGCTGTCTTATCACTTGGATTGATAAAGTGAGCTTCTTCTTTTGTTTCTGGAAGTACTGGAGCCTTAGGCTCTTCTGTTTGTGGAGCTGGCTGTGGCTCTGGTGTCGGAGTTGTATCCGGCACTGGTGTTGGAGTCACAATTTGTTTGTAGATGTGTTGAGTATTACCATTTTCATCTACAACTGTCTTCACAAATTCATAACCAGGGATTTCTTTCTTAGGTTGTTGACCATCTTCAGTTGGATAACCAGGGATTGGAGTACCATTTTCATCTACATATGATGTCGTTACTTGCTCGTAGACATGTTCGATATCACCATTAGGTAATTTCTTAGTTTCTACGAAGCGGTAACCTGGGATCTCAACTTTTGGCTGTTCACCATCAACTGTAGGATATCCTGGGATTTCCTTACCTTCTTTATCGACAAACTTAGTGATTGGAAGGACAGTTGGTGTGTAGGTAGCTGAAGCCTTAGTTCCGTTGACATCTTCACGAACAACTGTTACTGCTGGGGCAGTTCCTGTAAATTCAGGTTCTGGTGTGAAGGTTACAGTTCCATCTGCAGCTACTGTGTAAGTACCAACACCTGAAATCGTCTTGGTTGTTGAACCATCTTCAAAGGTAGATGGAACTTGGTTATTCATTGGTACACGGCTATCGCCTTCAGTGAAGCTTGGCTTACCTGTTTGCGTTTGACCCTTATTACCAATTGAAGTAACTGATTCTGCAGTTGGTGTTACTGGTGTAACGGTTGGTGTATAGGTAGCTGTAATAGCTGTACCGTTCTTATCAACACGTTTCACTGTTACGCCTGTACCTGTTCCTGTGAATGCTTTTTCTGGAACAAAGGTTACTGTTCCGTCTGGAGAAACGGTGTAAGTTCCTTCACCTGGAATAGTCTTGGTAGTTGATCCATCTTCAAAGGTTGCTGGAACATCATCATCCATTGGTACACTTGGGTTACCAGGCATGAAGCTTGGCTTACCTGTTTGGGTTTGACCTTGAATGTCTGTAGATGTTGCTGGCTCAGCAGTTGGTGTTACAGGAGTTACAGTTGGTGTGTAGGTTGCTGAGGCTTTGGTTCCGTTCACATCTTCACGAACAACTGTCACTGCTGGAGCTTCACCAACGAATGATTTCTCAGGTACGAATGTAACTGTTCCGTCTACTGCTACTGTATAAGTACCAACGCCTTCTACTGTCTTAGTTGTTGAACCATCGTCAAATGTTGCTGGAACGTCATCGTTCATTGGCACACGGCTATCACCTTCGGTGAATACAGGTTTACCAGTTTGTGTTGCACCCTGGATGTCAGTAGATACTGCTGGAGTTGCAGTCGGTGTGACTGGTGTAACAGTTGGTGTGTAGGTTGCTGAGGCTTTAGTGCCGTTCATGTCTTCACGGACAACTGTCACTGCTGGGGCAGTTCCTACGAATGATTTCTCAGGTACGAATGTCACTGTTCCATCTGCGGCTACTGTGTATGTACCAACGCCTTCTACTGTCTTGGTAGTTGAGCCATCATCAAATGTCGCTGGAACGTCATCGTTCATTGGCACACGGCTATCACCTTCGGTGAATTCAGGCTTACCAGTTTGTGTTGCACCCTGGATATCTGTAGATGTTGTTGGGGCAGCAGTTGGCGTTACCGGTGTTACTGTTGGTGTGTAAGTTGCTGAGGCTTTTGTGCCGTTCATGTCTTCACGGACAACAGTCACTGCTGGTGCAGTTCCAACGAATGATTTTTCTGGAACAAAGGTTACTGTTCCATCTGCGGCTACTGTGTAAGTACCAACGCCTTCTACTGTCTTAGTGGTTGAGCCATCATCGAAGGTTGCTGGAACATCATCGTTCATTGGCACACGGCTGTCACCTTCAGTGAATTCAGGTTTACCAGTTTGAGTCGCACCTTGGATATCGGTAGATGTCGCATCTTCAGAAGTTGGGACAACTGGAGTAATCTTAGGTGTGTATGTTGTTTCTACTGTTGTTCCATTTGCATCGGCTGCTTGAACCTTAACTGGAACAACATCACCTGAATAAGATTTATCCGTTGGTGTGAAGGTTACGACACCTGTGTCTTTATCAACTGTGAAGGTACCAATAATATTGCCCGCTGGTGATTTCGCAAACACCGCCGCTGCTGGTTGACCATTTTCATCAAGAAGGGTAATGGTATCTTTGTCGATTGGTGCAACTGGGTCACCTTCAGTGAAGGTTACAGTTCCCGTCTGAACTACTCCTTGAGGTCCTGTTGATTCTGCCGGTGTTGCAGTCGGTGTGACTGAAGTTACGGTTGGTGTGTAAGTCGCTGAAGCCTTAGTACCATTTACATCTTCACGAACAACAGTCACTGCTGGTGCAGTTCCGACGAATGATTTTTCTGGAACAAAGGTTACAGTTCCGTCCGCTGCTACTGTGTATGTACCGACACCGTCAACTGTCTTAGTCGTTGTGCCATCTTCGAAGGTTGCTGGAACATCATCGTTCATTGGTACACGGCTGTCACCTTCAGTAAATTCAGGCTTACCTGTTTGAGTTTGACCTTGTTTACCTGTTGATGTTGTTGGTTCAGCAGTTGGTGTAACTGGAGTTACAGTTGGTGTGTATGTTGCAGTAACTGGAGTACCGTTCTTATCAACACGTTTCACGGTTACACCTGTACCTGTTCCTGTGAATGATTTTTCTGGTACGAAGGTTACTGTTCCGTGTGGAGCAACTGTGTAAGTTCCTTCGCCTGGAATGGTCTTCGTAGTTGTTCCATCTTCAAAGGTTGCTGGAACATCATCATCCATTGGGATTGCAGGGTTACCAGGTTTGAAGCTTGGTGTACCTGTTTGAGTTTTACCTTGGATATCTGTAGATGTTGCAGGGTCAGCAGTTGGTACAACCGGAGTAATCTTAGGTGTGTAGGTTGTTTCAGCAACAGTTCCGTTTGTGTCTTTGGCTTGAACTTTAACTGGAACGACTTCACCTGAGTATGATTTATCAGTTGGTGTGAAGGTTACAACACCAGTTTCTTTATCAACTGTGAAGGTACCGATCACATCACCTGTTGGTGATTTCGCATCTACTGATGCTGCTGGTTGGCCATTTTCATCAAGAAGAGTAATGGTATCTTTGTCGATTGGCGCAACTGGATCACCTTCTGTGAAGGTTACAGTTCCAGTTTGAACCACACCTTGAGGGGCTTCTGATTCAGCTGGAGTTGCTGTAGGAGTTACTGGAGTTACAGTTGGTGTGTACTTAGCTGTAACTGGTGTACCATTCTTATCAACACGTTTCACAGTTACGCCTGTACCTGTTCCTGTGAATGATTTTTCTGGAACAAATGTTACGGTTCCGTCTGGAGCAACAGTGTAAGTTCCTTCACCTGGAATGTTCTTGGTTGTTGAGCCATCTTCAAATGTTGCAGGTGTATCATCATCCATTGGAACATTTGGATTACCTGGTGTGAAGGTTGGTGTACCTGTTTGCGTTTGACCTTGTTTGTCAGTAGATGTTGTATCTTCTGCAGTTGGTGTTACCGGTGTTACAGTTGGTGTGTAGGTTGCAGAAGCTTTTGTTCCGTTCTTATCTTCGCGGACAACTGTCACTGCTGGTGCTTTACCTGTGAATGATTTCTCAGGAACAAAGGTTACCGTTCCGTCTGCTGCTACTGTGTAAGTACCAACGCCGTCTACTGTCTTAGTCGTTGAGCCATCGTCGAAGGTTGCAGGAACATCATCGTTCATTGGTACACGGCTATCGCCTGCAGTAAATTCAGGTTTACCAGTTTGTGTCGCACCTTGGATATCTGTTGTTTCAGCTGGTGCAGCTGTTGGAGTTACTGGTGTCACAGTTGGTGTGTACTTAGCTGTGATTTCAGTACCGTTCTTATCCACGCGTTTCACTGTTACGCCTGTAGCGGTTCCAGTGAATGATTTTTCTGGTACGAAGGTTACTGTTCCATCTGGAGAAACAGTGTAAGTTCCTTCACCATCTACTGTTTTAGTGGTTGAACCATCTTCAAAGGTCGCTGGAGTATCTTCATCGATTGGAACATTTGGATCACCTTCAATAAAGGTTGGTTTACCAGATTGTGTTTGACCTTGGATGTCAGTCGATGTAGCATCTTCAGAAGTTGGAACAACTGGAGTAATTTTCGGTGTATAAGTTGTTTCAACTGTAGTTCCGTTTGTATCAGCTGCTTGAACCTTAACTGGGACAACATCACCTGAATAAGATTTATCTGTTGGTGTGAAAGTAACTAAACCTGTATCTTTATCAACTGTGTATGTACCGATCACATCACCTGCTGGTGATTTCGCTTCTACTGATGCTGCTGGTTGACCATTTTCATCAAGAAGAGTAATCGAATCCTTGTTAATTGGAGCTACTTCATCACCTTCAGTAAAGGTTACAGTGCCAGTTTGAACAAGACCTTGAGGTCCAGTAGATTCAGCTGGTGTTGCTGTTGGAGTTACTGGAGTTACAGTTGGTGTGTAAGTTGCAGAAGCTTTGGTTCCGTTCTTATCTTCACGAACAACCGTTACGGCTGGTGCTTTACCTGTGAATGATTTCTCAGGAACAAAGGTTACCGTTCCGTCTGCTGCTACTGTGTAAGTACCAACGCCGTCTACTGTCTTAGTCGTTGAGCCATCGTCGAAAGTAGCTGGAACATCATCGTTCATTGGTACACGGCTGTCGCCTTCAGTAAATTCAGGCTTACCTGTTTGAGTTTGACCTTGCTTACCTGTTGTTTCAACTGGTGTCGCTGTTGGAGTTACTGGAGTTACAGTTGGTGTGTAAGTTGCAGAAGCTTTGGTTCCGTTCTTATCTTCACGAACAACCGTTACGGCTGGTGCTTTACCTGTGAATGATTTCTCAGGAACAAAGGTTACCGTTCCGACTGCTGCTACTGTGTAAGTACCAACGCCGTCTACTGTCTTAGTCGTTGAGCCATCGTCGAAAGTAGCTGGAACATCATCGTTCATTGGTACACGGCTGTCGCCTTCAGTAAATTCAGGCTTACCTGTTTGAGTTTGACCTTGCTTACCTGTTGTTTCAACTGGTGTCGCTGTCGGTGTGACTGGAGTTACTGTTGGCGTGTACGTTGCAGAAGCTTTAGTTCCGTTCTTATCTTCGCGAACAACCGTTACGGCTGGTGCTTTACCTGTGAATGATTTCTCAGGGGTAAAGGTTACGGTTCCGTCTGCTGCTACAGTGTAAGTACCAACGCCGTCAACAGTCTTGGTAGTTGAGCCATCATCAAATGTTGCTGGAACATCATCATTGATTTCTACCGTTTTCTCAACGCCATCAACTGTTACGGTTCCACCCTTGAATTCAGGTTTACCTGTTTGAGTAGCACCTTGAATATCCGTTGTTTCAGCTGGTGTAGCTGTTGGGGTTACTGGAACAATTTCAGGTGTGTAGGTTGTATCCACCTTGATGCCATTTGAGCTTTCAGCTTGAACCTTAACAGGCGTTACCTTACCTGTATAAGATTTATCAGTTGGTGTGAAGGTCACTTGTCCAGTTGCTGGATCAATTGAGTACGTACCGATTTCAGTTGTACCATCTTCAGCATAGGCTGGCGTAGTCGCCACTTCATTACCATCTTTGTCCAAAAGTGTGTAGCTATTATCTTTGATTGTAATAGCTTTATCTTGACCATTTACTTGAACAGTTGCACCTTCAAAGGTTGGTGTTCCAGTTTGTGTCGCACCTTGGATATCTTTAGATGTAGCTGGTTTAGCTGTTGGAACAGCTGCTACAACTGTTGGTGTGTAACTTGCATCTGAAGTGATGGTTGAAGTCTTACCATCTTCATTTGTAATCGTCGCTATTGCTTGAATTTTCACGCCAGTTGCAGTTCCGACAAAGTCTTTTTCAGGAGTAAAGGTTACTGCTCCGGTAGTAGGATCGATTGTGTAAGTACCTTCACCTGCTACTGTTACAGTTGTTTCATCTGTTGGTTGACCTGTTGCAGGGTCAATCAATTTCTTACTTGTAATTTGAGCAGTCTCATCATCACTCAAAGCAAATGTTGGAGTTTCAGTTTGAGGAATATTTTGAATGTCTTCAGAAACTTTATTTGTTGGAGTAAGAGTGACTGGATTAACAGTTGGTGTGTAAGTTGCAGATGCTTTAGTTCCGTTCTTATCTTCACGAACTACTGTTACAGCTGGTGCAGTACCAGTAAAGCTTGGTTCTGGAACAAATGTTACAGTTCCGTCTGCAGCTACTGTATAAGTACCAACGCCATCAACAGTCTTAGAAGTAGATCCATCATCGAAGGTTGCTGGAACGTCATCATTCATTGGTACACGGTTATTACCTTCAGTGAAGGTTGGTTTGCCAGATTGGGTTGCACCTTGAACACCTGTTGTTTCAGCTGGTGTCGCAGTTGGTGTTACCGGTGTAACTGTTGGTGTGTAAGTCGCAGAAGCTTTGGTTCCGTTCTTATCTTCACGAACAACAGTTACAGCAGGTGCAGTTCCAACAAATGATTTTTCTGGTACAAAGGTTACTGTACCGTCTGCTGCCACTGTGTAAGTACCAACACCATCTACAGTCTTCGTAGTTGATCCATCATCAAATGTTGCTGGAACAGAGTCGTTCATAGGCACACGGCTATCGCCTTCAGTGAATTCAGGTTTGCCTGTTTGGGTTGCCCCTTGGATGTCTGTTGATTCAGCTGGTGCAGCTGTTGGGGTTACTGGTGTCACAGTTGGTGTGTATTTAGCTGTGATTTCAGTACCGTTCTTATCAACACGTTTCACTGTTACGCCTGAAGCAGTTCCAGTGAATGATTTTTCTGGGACGAAAGTTACGGTTCCATCTGGAGAAACAGTGTATGTACCTTCTCCATCTACTGTCTTAGTCGTTGAACCATCTTCGAAGGTAGCTGGTGTATCCTCATCAATTGGAACATTTGGATTGCCTTCCGTGAAGGTTGGTTTACCTGTTTGAGTTTGACCTTGGATATCAGTTGATGTAGCATCTTCAGATGTTGGAACAACTGGAGTAATCTTAGGTGTGTAAGTTGTTTCTACTGTTGTACCGTTAGTATCCGCAGCTTGAACCTTAACTGGGACAACATCGCCGGAATAAGATTTATCCGTTGGTGTGAAGGTCACAACACCTGTATCTTTATCAACGGTGAAGGTACCAATTTCTTTACCTTCTGGTGACTTAGCAACTACAGATGTTGCTGGTTGACCATTTTCATCAAGAAGAGTAATGGTATCCTTGTCGATTGGTGCTACTTCATCACCTTCAGTGAAGGTTACTGTACCTGTTTGAACCAAACCTTGAGGTCCAGTAGATTCAGCAGGTGTTGCAGTTGGAGTTACTGGAGTTACAGTTGGTGTGTAAGTTGCAGAAGCTTTTGTTCCGTTCTTATCTTCACGAACAACTGTTACGGCTGGTGCTTTACCTGTGAATGATTTTTCAGGGACGAATGTAACTGTACCGTCTGAAGCCACCGTGTAAGTACCAACGCCATCGACTGTCTTGGTAGTTGAACCATCATCAAAAGTAGCTGGAACGTCATCATTCATTGGCACACGGCTGTTGCCTTCAGTAAATTTAGGCTTACCTGTTTGGGTTTGTCCTTGTTTACCTGTAGATGTTGTATCTTCTGCAGTCGGTGTTACTGGGGTTACTGTTGGTGTATATGTCGCAGAAGCTTTAGTACCGTTCATGTCTTCACGAACAACCGTCACTGCTGGTGCTGTTCCAGTAAATGATTTCTCAGGAACGAAGGTTACGGTTCCGTCTGCTGCCACTGTGTAAGTACCAACGCCGTCAACAGTCTTAGTCGTTGAGCCATCGTCAAATGTTGCAGCAACATCATCATTCATCGGCACACGGCTATTACCCTCAGTAAATACAGGTTTACCAGTTTGTGTAGCACCTTGGATATCTGTAGTTTCAACTGGTGTTGCCGTTGGAGTTACTGGAGTCACAGTTGGTGTATAAGTTGCAGAGGCTTTGGTTCCGTTCTTATCTTCACGAACAACCGTCACTGCTGGTGCAGTTCCAACGAATGATTTTTCAGGTACGAATGTAACTGTTCCGTCTGCTGCTACTGTGTAAGTACCAACGCCGTCTACTGTCTTAGTCGTTGAACCATCATCGAAGGTCGCTGGAACAGCTTCATTAATCGCTACTGTTTTCTCAACGCCATCTACTGTTACAGTTCCACCCTTGAATTCAGGTTTACCAGTTTGTGTAGCACCTTGAATATCAGTTGTTTCAGCTGGTGTAGCTGTTGGGGTTACTGGAACGATTTCTGGTGTGTAAGTTGTATCCACCTTGATACCGTTTGAGCTTTCAGCTTGAACCTTGGCCGGTGTTGCTACACCTGTGTATGATTTATCAGTCGGTGTGAAAGTGACTTGACCAGTAGCTGAATCAATTGAGTAAGTACCAATTTCAGTTGTACCATCAGCGGCATAAGCTGGTGTACTTGTCACTTCATTACCATCATTATCCAAAAGCGTGTAGCTATTATCTTTGATCGTAATAGCTTTATCTTCACCATTCACTTGAACAGTTGTACCTGCGAAGGTTGGTGTCCCTGTTTGCGTTGCACCTTGAACATCTTTAGAAGTTGCAGGGTTTGCAGTTGGAACTGCTGGCACAACAGTTGGTGTGTAGGTCGCATCTGAAGTAATGGTTGCAGTCTTACCATTAGCATTTGTAATAGTAGCAGTTGCCTGAACAGTTACTCCTTTTGCAGTACCAACAAAGTCTTTTTCTGGCGTAAATGTTACTGCTCCAGTCGTTGGGTTGATAGTATAGCTACCTTCTCCTGCTACTGTTACAGTTGTTTCATCAGTCGGTTGACCAGTTGCTGGATCCACCAATTTCTTGCTTGTGATTTCAGCAGTCTTATCATTACTCAAATCAAAGGTTGGTGTTTGGGTTTGAGGAACGTTTTGAACATCCGCAGAAACCTTGTCTGTAGGAGTCACTGTGATTGGTGTGACTGTTGGTGTGTACTTAGCTGTTGCAGTCTTGATGTAATCCTGTTGGATCTTACCATCTTTGTTTCTACCAACTGGCGCTGACAATGTAACTTCCACACCTTTTGCTGTACCAGTAAAGCTTGGATCTGGAGTGAAGGTTACTTCACCCGTTGAAGGATTAATCGTATAAGTTCCTTCCCCTTCAACTGTTACAGATGGCGCATCAGTAGTGAGACCTGTGGCAGGATCCACCAACTTAGCAGGATATTCTGCACTTGGAGTGATTGCAATCTTGTCACCATTTGAGTTAGTCTCAGTTGTGTTAAAGGTCGGAGTTTCTTTTTGAGTCGCCCCTTGAACATCCGTCGAAGTTTTGTCAACTCCTTCGATTTCAATTGGAGTGACTGTTGGAACGTATTGACCATCCATGGTATTCAACTGACCATTAATGTTTGGTTCTTGATCTGGGAATTTTGTTGACCAACCAGTATCATAACCGTTGTTATCTGAACGACGGATAGAAATACCATCAGCTGTTCCAAGGAAGTTATCTTCAGGAATAAATTCAACATCGACATCTTTACCGTTGGCAGTAATCTTGTACTTACCTTGTCCTGGAACGACATAGTAACCGTCCCCATCAAGAGTAGCACGGTTGCCATCTTTATCAACGATGTATGGTTCTACCATTTCGTCAATAACGGCACTAGAATTAAGCTCATACTTGTGTTCTCCACGTGCTGTAAAGGTTACAGTTGCAGTTTGCTTCGCCCCTTGAGGACCACTTGTTTCCTTGAATTCCCCTTTTGGTGGGTGCGTAATTTGAGTTCTGAAGTCTTCCACTTCCCCTGAGAGGGCCATACCAGTTGGGCTCTCAATCTCGTTAGCTTTCTTGGCAATACGAACACGAGCACCTAGTTCTTTAACGCTAGGGTCGATATAAGTCTTGCTATTTGCAAAAGTCAACTCAACTGTACCGTCATTTGTGATTCTTGCAAGATCAGAGCGTTCATCTTCATCAAAGGTACCATTTTGGTTAAAGTCTATCCAACCGTAGATATAAGCTTCTGAAGCTCCATCTGTATGGGCTTCTATTGACAGCTTGTAGTTACCTGGGCGTGTACGATCCATCTTGATCATCTCATTGGTTGTACCTTTAAGCTCATCTGGAAGCAATTGGTCAATTCCTTCATCGGCCGTAGTTGCCTTATCATCACCGAACCAGTCAAGAACAGTATTCTCATCCATATCTGGGCTCACATTACCAATATATGGTTGATTTACTTTAGCACCAGTTATACCATCTACAGTTGCAATGGTATGCATAGCTTTTCCGTATGACTCAGGAGCGTCCCCTTCATCAATTGGGAAGAATCCTAGCATTGCTGACTGTTTACCACCTGAAGCGACATAAAGTCCAACTTCAGAGGCACCACGCGTCATAACGATTGGAACAGTATAATTACCTTCAGAAATGTTTGGTCCAAAGATACCGGTTCCTAGACCACCTGTAACTTTGTCAGGATTTCCAAAATACTTCCAAGCTACTGGTTTCTTTTCTGGTCCAACTTGAGTAGATCTACGAAGTTGGTTTAAGTTGGTATTATTAAATTTAGGATTAGGTCCAAAAAGATTTTCAGTATCTTGTGGTGAATATGTTACAGAAGTAGTTGGTCTGGTAAACTTTTTCCATTCTCCAATATGCTGCCAACCTTCTCCATTGGTAGTAAACATAACTAATTCACCTGGGTTAGCAGACTCCCCATCAGCCATAACAATAGCTGGCTTAACTGTCTTACCACGGAAGGTTGCAGAGATTTCAAACTGAACTCCAATATTTCCACCATTCAAAGCTGAACTTATGGTAGTCTTCTTGGTTTTCGTATCAATATTCTCAAATCTGATTTCAGTCCAATTATTTTGGGCATCAGCAACGATTTTGGCCTCTTCACCATTGTTAAAAGCTTGCCTAGCAGCATTTGAAGTGACTCCACTTACATAACCATTTTTTGCATTTGGATCATAGGTTGCTTTTTCAGCTTCTGTAGCCCCTTGATTTTCCATCCGTTTCTTATAGATTTCAGTCGCTTGGAAAGGTTTCAAGGATTTGACTTTTACAGTAACTACATAACCAGGCATAATTTCCTTGGTATAGGTAGACCCAACTTGAAGAGCCAATTTTTCTTCTAAGTTCTCAGTTGGTTTAACTTCACTTTTAGGAACTAGTACTGTAGTAGTTCCTGTCCAGTTAGCTACATCTCCAAAGTCCAACCATGAGATTTGGCTAGCCATAGATTTGGCATCAACATTTGTTGTAAAGCCTGGTTTTTCAACTTTTGGTGTTGAAGTTGCATCTTCAACATCATCCCCAATCAAGCTTTCGTCATTAGGATTACCTAATGCACGACGTGTACGACGTCGACCAGAAGTTTCTGCTGTTACAACAGGTTGCTCTACAGCAGACGCTTCGGCTCCACTTGAAAGAGCATTCGTTGTAGAAGCTTCTGCTTGAACGTCCACACCTTGTGCTTCAGATGCTGTTTCTGAAGCAGGTGTCTCAGATGATGCTGATGTAACAGAGGCTGTCGTTGAAACTCCCGTAGTATTGCCTACACTTGTAGAGCCAGCAACACTAGTGGTAGATGCTGCAGTAGTTGCTGACGTTGACGAAGCTGCTTGAGATGTTGTTTCACTAGAAGCTTGTGTTGTCGACGTTTCAGAATTAGCTGAGCTAGCATTTGAAACAGTTTGAGACTGACTATTAGTCTCAGTACTAGATAAAATATTTGCGACTTCCGTTGAAGCTTGAGCAGCAACAGCAGTCTGTGAAGATGACTCTTCACTCACTGTTGCAGTAGTGCTTGTTACATCTCCTGCTTGCACTTGGTTAGCTGTTTCATCGGCAGATACTTGACTAGCAGTACCAACCATAACAAGTGTTCCAAGCAAGACCGAACAAACGCCTACATTCAACTTACGAATCGAAAATCGACTTATACGATCATTAAATAAATCTTTACCCACTTTGGTAATCCTCCACACATATACAATTAAGTATCTCACCCCTCAATGAGATTAAAAGTATTTAAAAATACTAATCGTTAAACATTCTAACAAATTTCCTAATATTTGTGAAAAGTTTTGCTCATATTTTCAAATATTTTAAAAAATTTACTTAAATAAAATCAAGTAAACAATAGAATAATTGTATATATATTACTTAATTATAAGGATTTCAATGCAAGATTTCATAATTATTTATCTTTAGAATTGTCAGTAAAAAGAAAATTATGATTTCATTTTTTTCAAAAATCAATTTTCATAATTAAGATTTTATTAGACATTTTAAATTAGTAAGTCATTATTTAAAGATAAATTGATAGTTATTTAAGAAGTCTACCTAAAAAAATAATGTTTACAATTGACCTAACTATAGTTTAAAAGCCTATTTAGCGCCTTTCTGTAACTCGTAGTTTTCAAGAAAAACAAAACTCTTAGAAAAGATAATTTCCCTCTTCTCTAAAATCTTCTAGGCCTATGACACAGATTCTCGTTTTATCGACATTTAGGACAAAATCTGTTTAAAATGCCAAATGTAATAAATATTAATTCGCCACTTCTTCATTTCTTATTATTATCCGATTAATTTACCTACCTATGAAAAAAACTCTATAATCACTTCAATAGCTAAACCACTAAAAAGATTATAGAGCAAAAAAAGAAGATCCCAAGGATCTTCTTTCTATTTAAGTTATACTTAAATTATTTTACTGTGCGGATACGCATAGTGTTTGTACCACCTGTACCTACTGGAACACCAGCAACGATAACAATGTTGTCACCAGATTCTACAAGACCTGATTCCAATGCAACTTTTTCAGCAACATCAAACATATCATCAGTTGAGCTTGGTTTTTCAGTAACTACTGGAATAACCCCCCAGTTAAGCATCAATGATTTTTGAGTAATTTCATCGAATGTTACAGCCAAGATATCAGCTTCTGGACGGTATTTAGAAATCAAACGAGCAGTGTTACCTGATTCAGTAAGAGCAACAACAAGTTTGATATCCATTGAGTTAGTAGCATCTTTAACTGCAGACGCAACTACTTCAGTCTTAGTTGAACGGTCAAATGTTGATGAATCAAGACGACCATACTCTTTAAGAAGAGTTTGAGCGTTTTTATCAATTGTAGCCATTGTACGAACTGATTCAACTGGGTATTTACCATTTGCAGACTCACCAGAAAGCATTGTAGCATCTGTACCATCGATAACTGCGTTAAATACGTCAGATACTTCAGAACGAGTTGCACGTGGTTTTTCTGTCATTGTTTCAAGCATGTTAGTAGCTGTAACAACAACTTTACCAGCAGCGTTTACTTTAGTGATGATCATTTTTTGGTAAACTGGAACCATTTCGAATGGTACTTCGATACCCATGTCACCACGAGCGATCATGATACCGTCAGCAGCTTCGATGATTTCATCGATGTTATCGATACCTTGTTGGTTTTCGATTTTAGCCAACAATTGAACGTGACCGTTACCAGTTTCTTCACAGATAGCACGAACTTCTTGTACGTCTTTTGCAGTACGTACGAATGAGATAGCGATAAAGTTAAGACCTTGTTCAAGACCAAAACGGATATCAGCGTTATCACGTTCAGCAAGTGCTGGGAAAGGAATTTTAGTGTAAGGGATGTTTACACCTTTTTGTTTAGCGATGATACCATCATTTTCAACTTCAACGATGAATTCACGTTTTTCAGCATCTCTGTCTACAACACGAAGACCAAGTTTACCATCATCGACAAGAACTTGTTTACCAACTTCTACATCGTCAAAAACGTCAAGTGCACCTGCAACGTTCAATGCGATAACGTCGCGAGTTGATTTGATACCTTGTTTAGTAGCAACACGAATTTGTTCACCAGTTTTGTATGCATACTCTTTAGCATCACCTTCGAACAATTCAGTACGGATTTCAGGTCCTTTTGTATCAAGAAGGAAACCTACTTTTTGACCAGCAAGGTCTTCTGCCATACGAACGACATCCATACGTTCACCTTGTTCAGCGTGGTCACCATGTGAGAAGTTGAAACGGAAAACGTTGGCACCTTCCTTGATCAATTGAGCAATGTTTTTAGCAGATGCTTCACGGTCAAGTTTTTCGCCCCAGTAACCATCTTCACCAAATTTTTTGCCGCCACGGATTTCAACCGCAGGACCAAGTGTTGCAACGATTTTTACACGTTTATTCATGATAAATAAAAACTCCCTTATATTTTTTGTCGCCTTAGCGACGGATTAACAATAATTTAAGTAACTGAGATTAGCTCAAGTTAGACAATGAACGGTTAAGGTCTGCAAAGTCAAGACGAGCTTTGTGTGGATTGTTAACGATAATTTTACCGTCTTCAGTAAGACTGAACAAAGCGCCTTCTTCTGCTGTACCAAGGATTGGGCTTTCAACAAGCTCTTCATTGTGGATACCAACAGCTACACCACCAATACCTTGTTTAAGGAGGTCAACCGCATGTGCACCCATCCATGAAGCAAGAACACGGTCACGCGCAGTTGGTGAACCACCACGAACCACGTGTCCAATGTTTGTTGCACGAAGATCTGAAGTATCTCCAGCTTCTTTCATTTTAGCTGCGAATTCGTCAGCACCCATAACACCTTCAGCAAGTACGATTACGTGGTGAGTTTTAGCACCTGATTCGTAACCTTCTTTAACTTTACGGACAACTTCGTTGATGTCGTACTCTTCTTCAGGTACGATAATTTGGTCTGCACCAGAAGCAATACCAGCCCAAAGTGCGATATCACCAGCGTTACGTCCCATAACTTCAACGACAAAAGTACGTCCGTGACTGAAAGCAGTGTCTTGAATCTTATCGATAGCTTCTGTTGCAGTTGCAACAGCAGTATCAAAACCAATTGTATAGTCTGTACCAACGATATCGTTATCGATAGTTCCTGGAAGACCAACAGCTGGGAAACCATGTTCAGTCAAACGCATAGCACCATGGTAAGAACCATCTCCACCAATAACTACTACACCTTCGATTCCATGTTTTTTAAGTTGCTCAATACCTTTAAGTTGACCCTCAAGTTGGGCAAACTCAGGATAGCGAGCAGACTGAAGGAAAGTACCACCACGGCTTAGGATGTTGTCTACGCCTTTAGCATCAAGTTGGAAGATATCTCCTTCAACCATACCAGCGTATCCACGGTTAATGCCGAATACTTCAATTCCTTCAGAAATTGCTTTGAGAACAACTGCGCGAGCGGCAGCGTTCATACCAGGGGCATCTCCACCACTAGTCAAAACAGCAATACGTTTCATTATTCCTGATACTCCTTTTATATATTTAACATTTTCATTATAACACAAAGAATTCTAAATGGCTTTAAATTTGAAAAGATTTATTGTTTTTTTATCGTAAAACCGTTTTCAACACATAAGGTGCTAATTCCTGATTAAGTTCCTCGTTCTTAGCTACTTTATATCTTTGACTAACGATAGTTTCCTTACTTCCTTGATAACGAATAATGACAGGAATGTTCCCGGGATACTTAGCTAAGATTTGAGAAACTTCTAAGTCCTTATCATGATTCTCAAGTAAAATCCAGAAACGCTCCGTACTAGCTTCCTCCATGTTGGACAAAATTAACTGAATGCGTCCATCACGCTCCTGGGTCCGTCCATCAAGATAAAAGAGACCACCTTCACTCAACTTATCCTTATGATAGAAATAGGTTTCTGGGAAAAGGGTGACATCAAGTTTATTGATCCCATCAGTGACGTTCAGAAAGGCCATCTGATCACCTTTTTTAGTTCTGATAATTCGAACGGACTCTAGCTGAACCAAAACCGTCGCCTTACTATTAACAGTCAAATCAGAAATTGGTTGATAGGGACGAGAGGCCATTTTTTGAGCAAGGTGTAAGGGATGCGGACTAAGCCCAACTCCTAGTAACTCCTGTTCTAAATTATAACGATCCGTCTGGCTATAGTCTTCATAATCAACCCAAGAATAAGAGGACTCTGCAAACAAGCTTCCTAACTCATTGACAAAAGTAAAGAGGTTGTTTAAATTGCCAATGATTTTCTGACGGTTTGGTTCAAAAATATCAAACAAACCAATTTGAATAAGAGGTGTCAAAATATCGACTTTCTGATATTTGCTAGGAATACGTGTTAAAAAGTCTTCTATAGAAATGTATTTTCCATTTTGTTTGCGATCCTCAATAATCCAAAGGGCAAAATCTCTTGGCAAGCCTTTGATAGTCTTAAGACCTAATACGATCTTGCCATCTGAAATCTTGTCCAGATAGGGAATCCTATTAATATCGAGACTAGCTAGGGAGAAGCCATTTTCAATTGCATCCTTAATGTAATCACTAGACGAATAATTCAACATGACGTCATAAAATATCTGTGGGTAGTGCGTTTTGAAATAGGCTAACTGAAAGGCTAAAGCTGAGTAGGCATAGGCATGACTTCTATTAAAGCCATAACCTGCAAACTTAGCCATCATACTAAAGAGGCGTTCAGCAATCTGTGGGTCACGTCCTAACTGACGACTTCCTTCCATGAATTGTTCGGACATCTTAGACATTTCATTGGCATCTTTTTTAGACATCGCTCGACGAAGCAAATCGGCTTTTCCGAGTGTAAAGCCCGCAAATACTTGGGCAATCTGCATAACCTGCTCCTGATAGAGCATGATGCCATAAGTAGGCTCAAGGATTGGTGCAACTACTGGATCAATGAGATCTACTTTTTCCTTACCGTATTTACGAGCAATGAAATTATCTGTATAATCGCTAGCTCCGGGACGGTTAAGAGAGGTTGTCGCTACGACTTCTTCGAACTTAGCCGGTTTAATCCGTTTAAGGAGGTTTATGGCACCTGCCTGCTCAAACTGAAAAATTCCCTTTGTCTTACCACTGGCAAAAAGTGCTAGGGTCTGTGGATCTTCCAAGTCAATGGATTTGATATCAATAGTAATTCCCTGCTCTTCTTCAAGTTTCTCCTTCATTTTTTGAACAAAGGTCAGATTACGAAGGCCCAAAAAATCCATCTTAAGCAAGCCATTGGCCTCAACTGCGGAGGCATCGTACTGAGTAACCATCATATCCTCACCAGCTTTTAGAGGAATATGGTTGGTCAGATCGTCATCACTCATCACTATACCAGCTGCATGGATTGAGGTCTGTCTTGGCTGGCCTTCAATAGCCTTAGCAATCTCAAAAGCCCTCTGAAATTCCTGTCTCTGATTAATCAACTGTCTAAATGACATATTCTTCTCATAGACAGAGGTCAAGTTATCACGAAAAGAAATCTTTTTACTTAGTTGGGACAGTTCAAATTCCTTAGCTCCGAAACGTTTAAAAACATCTCGAATAGCCTGCTTGGCTCCAAAGGTTGAAAAGGTAACAATCTGAGCAGAGTGCTTACTACCATAACGGTCCCTAACATAATGAAGAAACTCGCTTCGATAGATATCAGGCAAGTCGATATCAATATCAGGCATGCTGTAACGCTCTTCATTTAGGAAACGCTCGAAAAGCAAGTCATTTTTAACGGGATCAATTCCAGTAATATCAAGGACATAGGCCACCAAGCTTCCTGCAGCAGATCCACGTCCCATTCCCATATAATAACCACGGCTACGCCCAAAGCGTAACAAGTCCCAGACAATCAAGAAATAATCATCAAAGCCCATCTGATGAATAATAGACAATTCTTTGTCTAAACGTTCCTGATAAACTGCTGAGGTTAACTTTTTAGACTCCAATCCAGATTGAGCTAATTGACGTAATTGGTCAACTGCTGGCATATCTCGATTAAAACGTGGAAGCTTCAAATCCGTATCAAATTGATAAGTAATGTCTGAAACAAGTTGCTCCAAATTGTTCAAAGCCTCTGGAATATCACTATAGGCACTTTCCATTTCTTGAGGCGAGAAAAGAAGCTGATTCATAGGGCAAATAGAGGCCTCTGACAAGGAAACGTTTTGTAAGATGGCATGCAACATCTGAATCGTCGAGCGGTCTGCATTCTCAAAGTAACGCACTGTATGTAAGGGAACTACAGGATAATCAAACTCTTTGCCAGCATCTTCTGGCCTTACCCCAATGAAAACCTCTGAACCAAGAGTCATCCCTGGCTCCCAGTCTTCACTCGGAAGGATGAGGGCAATAGCATTTAGATAGTCCGAAAAAGCTGTAAATTCACGCTGTCCTGAGGAGAGCTCTGTTGCCAACTTCATCAAATTTTTATAGCCCTGATTATTTTTAGCTAATAGACGAAAAGGAATTTTTCTTCCCTCGTAAAATAGATTAGCTTCCATACCAATCAAAGGACGTAAACCGTTTCCACTTGCAAGCTGGGCAAAATGATAAGCAGCATAAAGATTGTCACGATCCATCAAACCAAGGGATTGATAGCCAAGCTCTTTGGCACGCGCAACGTAGCTGTTCAAATCTACGACACTATCCATGAAACTATAGACAGATTTTGTATCCAATTGTGCAAACATGAAGGCCTCCTTTCTATCTTTCTATTATAGCATACGACACTAGTAAAAACGCCTCTACCATATCAACTGTTTCAAACAAAAAGAATGAGATAGAACAACATTTTAGACATTGTCCTTATCCCATTCTTTTAAGTGATTATTATTTTTTTACTAACACATCATTGCTTCTGATAGCGAGATTGAATATCAAAGCTTAGAGAAACAACTTAGTCCCTTATTGCCAATATGATGGGCGTTGTTTTTCATAGGCAGCAATCAAATCTTCATATTGAAGAGTGATGCCAATATCATCAAGCCCTTCAACCAATTTACGTTTCCACTCATGATCGATATCAAATGGAAACTCTCCTGCTGAAGATTTAATGACTTGGTTTGGAAGGTCAATCGTGATTTCTTCACCCGCAGGAAGAGCAGCCAATTTTTGACGTACTTCCAAGGGTTGAACGATTGGCAACATACCATTCTTCAATTCGTTGTTATAGTGGATATCTGAAAATGATCCAGCGATAACACAGCGGAAACCATAGTCTTCCAATGCCCATGCAGCGTGTTCACGAGATGATCCTGAACCAAAGTTATCACCAGTAACCAAAATAGTCGCATCGCGATACTCAGGTTTGTTGAAGACAAAATCAGGATTTTCTTCGTAGTCATCATTAAGATAACGCCATTCAAACATCAAATTCTTACCAAAGCCTTTTTTATCAACAGCTTTCAAGAATTGTTTGGGAATGAGTTGGTCCGTATCGATGTTATCATTCATCAAAGGTACTGATTTCCCTGTATAGACGGTAAATTTTTCCATTATCTTCTCCCTTATGCTTGAACTTCTGGCATATCGCGTACATCTACAAATTTACCAGCGATTGCCGCAGCTGCAGCCATTGCTGGACTACAAAGGTGAGTACGAGCTCCATATCCTTGACGTCCCTCAAAGTTACGGTTACTTGTAGATGCACAGTGAACGCCTTCTGGAACATGGTCTGGGTTCATACCAAGACACATTGAGCAACCTGGATCACGCCATTCAAATCCTGCATCCAAGAAAATTTTATCCAAACCAAGACGTTCAGCTTCTTTCTTAACTGGACGTGAACCTGGAACAACAATAGCTGTCAATGTTGGTGCAATATGTTTTCCTTTGACGAATTTAGCAGCTAACTCAAGGTCGCTAAGACGTGCGTTAGTACAAGAACCAATAAAGACATAGCCAAGATCGATATCTTTAGCATACTCGCCAGGCTTAACGTCCATATACTCGTAGGCACGTTCATCATTAAAGTCTTTGATTTCTGGGAATGGTTGGTCAAACTCAACACCCATTTCAGGGTTAGTTCCCCATGTAACCATAGGTGCCAATTCTGAAACATCAATAGTGATTACTTTATCATATTCAGCATCTGGATCTGAAACCAACGTTTTCCAGTCAGCTACTGCTTCTTCAAACTTCTCACCCTTAGGTGCGCATGGACGCCCCTCAACATAATCATAAGTTTTTTGGTCTGGATTCATAAGACCCATCTTAGCACCAAATTCAATAGACATGTTACAGATAGTCATGCGTTCATCCATTGAAAGTGCATCAATAGCTTCACCACAATATTCAACCGCGTATCCTACACCAGCATCAACGCCATAGCGTGCAATAAGTGCAAGAATAAAGTCTTTTGAATAGACACCTGGCTGAGGTTTACCAACAAATTCAACCTTCATTTTCTTAGGTTTTACTTGCCACAAACATTGTGTCGCAAAGACATGTTCTACCTCAGATGTACCAATACCAAAGGCAATGGCACCAAAGGCACCGTGCGTAGCCGTATGACTATCCCCACAAACTACAAATTTACCGGGTTGACTACGACCTGTTTCAGGACCAACCATATGGACAATCCCCTGACGAGCAGTACCGTGAGTAGCCGCATCAATACCAAATTCTTCAACGTTTTTCGCCAAAGTGTCAATTTGGTTTTTAGAAATAAGGTCACGAATGTTAAAAATATCAACTGTAGGAACGTTGTGGTCTGTCGTACCGAAAGTTAAATCTGGGCGACGAACTTTACGTCCAGCATCACGAAGTCCTTGAAAGGCCTGTGGACTTGTTACCTCATGAATATAATGCTGATCCACATACATCAATTGTGGTTCGCCCTCGTTTCCAGTAACGACGTGGCGTTCCCAAAGTTTATCAAAAATTGATTTTCCGCTCATAAAATACTCCAAATATAATCTAAGGATTAGCTAATCCGAAAGTCTTGTTAGAATAAGGTATAAAATAACGACATCAATAACAATGCCTATAAGCCAACATAGCTTAAAATACCATTTGTTAATTTTATGTCTAAAAAGTTTTCCACCTAGAAATGCACCAATACCACCAAAAATCAGAGTCTGTAATAATAATGCCTTCTCAGAAATCCGTCTTTTATGTTGAATGGCCTTACTTTTATCAAGTCCATAAGCACACAAAACAAGGATATTCCATACCAACAAAACACTGAGTAACACTAGTTTTAGTGTCATGAGTTTAGAGATTGCTAATAATAGCTGCTGTCATTTCAGCAGTCGAAGCCTGACCACCCAAATCACGTGTCAAGATACCTTGGTTCAAGGTCTTATCAACAGCATTTTCAATCAATTCTGCCCCTTCAGTTTCATTGAAACTTTCACGCAACATCATAGCTACTGATAAAATCATTGAAATTGGGTTGGCAATACCTTGACCGGCAATGTCTGGTGCTGAACCATGAATAGGTTCATAAAGACTAGGACCATTTTCAGAATGACTGGCAGATGGCATAACACCTAAAGTTCCTGGAAGGACACTTGATTCATCAGACAAGATATCTCCAAAAAGATTTTCTGTCACAACCACATCAAAACGAGCTGGGTTGGTAATCATAATCATTGCCGCACTATCAACGAGCTGGTGTTCAAGAGTTACATCTGGAAACTCCAAAGAAACTTCATCGGCAATCTTACGCCACAATTTAGAAGTTGCCAAAACATTTTGTTTATCAATGCTAGTGACCTTTTTGCCACGACCTTGGGCAATCTTGAAAGCACGACGCATGATACGACGAATCTCATCTGCTGAATAATCATTGATATCACGAGCCTTATCTTCTTCGAGAATATGCTCACCAAAGTAAATCCCACCTGTAAGCTCACGAACAACGACAAAATCTACGCCTTCGATACGCTCTGGTTTAAGAGGTGACAAGTGTTTCAAAGCATCAAAGATGCGGACAGGACGGATATTAGCAAAGAGATTTAGCTCTTTACGAATGGCTAAAAGTCCTTGTTCAGGACGAACTGGCGCATTGTCATATTTTGGTCCACCAATTGCAGCCAAGAGGATAGCATCTGCTGATTTAGCAGCATCCAAAGTTGACTTAGGAAGTGGATGACCTTCAGCATCAATACCAGCACCACCAAATGGTTTAGCATCAATGTCATAATCAAATCTAATTTTTGAAGCTACTTTTTCAAGAACTTCAAGACCTGCTGCCATAATCTCAGGTCCAATTCCATCACCTGAAAGTGTTACAATTTTCTTTGTCATGTTTAACTCCTCTTTGGCTTATGGAAGGTCACGATAAGAAACCTTACGTGCCATCTCACCAGCATTTTCTTTTTGAACCAATGTATTAGCATTGATATAGGCAATTGCTGATGCTTTCAAAACATCAAAGTCCAAACCAGATGCATTGAAAATAGTATCTGTATCTACATTTTCAACAGTTACAAGTACACGCGCTTGCGCATCAATACCATCAGTTACAGCGTCAATATTATAAGAAGTCAAGCGAACTGTTTGGTTGAAGAATTTATCAATAGCATTAAAGATAGCTTCAACTGACCCTTGTCCATTGGCCAAAAATTCTACAGATTCACCGTCTTCATTAGCCAAGCTTACTGTAGCAGTGATTGTTTCATCAGCATTAGTAGTCAAGCGAAGATCTTCGAAGTGGAAACCTTCTGGATTATCTACACTAGTACCAGCAACAAGGGCACGAATGTCTGCATCTGTGATATCATGTTTTTTCCCAGCCAAGACTTTAAATTTAGCAAAAAGTGGTTTGATATCTTCTTCAACAAAGTCAAGCTTAAGTTCTTTTAATTTTTCAACAAAGGCATGACGTCCTGACAATTTACCAAGAGGAAGACTGTTACTCTTCACACCTACCAATTCTGGTGTGAAGATTTCATAAGTTTGTGGGTTCTTAAGAACACCATCTTGGTGGATACCTGATTCATGAGAGAAGGCATTTCCACCAACAACTGCTTTATTTTTAGGAACAGGAATTCCAGAGAAGCGAGAAACAAGCTCTGAAGTATTCATTGTTTCGTTAAGAACAATATCACTTGTTGCTTGGAAAAAGTCTTCACGAATTTTCAAAGCAACAGCTACTTCTTCAAGAGCAACATTACCCGCACGCTCACCAATACCATTGACTGTTCCCTGTACACGTCCAGCACCGTGTTTAATTGCTGTCAAAGTATTTGCAGTTGCCATACCGAGGTCATCGTGACAGTGAACACCAAAGACAACTTTATGATCTGATTTAATATTTTCAGTCAAGTGATCAAAAATACGTGCAAACTCTTCCGGAGTCGTAAAGCCAACTGTATCAGGAATATTAATATATGAGGCACCAGCATCAACTGCTGTTTGAACAACTTCAGTCAAGAAATCAAGCTCAGTACGAGTAGCATCTTCAGGAGAAAACTCAACAACTTCAAATTTTGAACGTGCATATGACACATGTTCTTTTACAGCTTCAAGAATTTCTTCTTTTGATTTCTTCAATTTAAACTCACGATGAATCGGACTGGTTGCGATAAAGACATGAATTTGTGGATACTTAGCATCTTTCAAAGCCTCATAACAAGCATCAATATCAGATTTTACTGAGCGAGCCAAGCCAGTAACAGAAGTTGTTGTCATAGCTTCTGCAATTTGTTTTACTGCTTCAAATGAATCTGGGCTAGCTGCAGGGAAACCAGCTTCAATTACAGAAATTCCCCATTTTTCAAGTTGCTTAGCAATAGCAACTTTTTCTTTGATTGAGAAGTTAACACCAGGTGTTTGTTCCCCATCACGAAGACTTGTATCAAAAAATTCAACTTTACGCATAGACAATCCTCTTTCTAAAAGTAAAAACGATAGTAGTAAAAAAACATCTCACTCGGAAACCCAAGCGAGATGTTTTTACCTCCCGCTTGGTAAGCCAAACAGGACTAATGCTTTTGCACTAGCCCTCATTACGCAATAGCAAAACAGTTGTAGTTGCGAATGTCATTTGACTCATTTCCTTTCGATGTATCTTGGTTAATATGATACATCTTTCCAACTTGAAAGTCAAGGAAAAATTACTGAATTGACTGACTTTTCTGACCACTATTTACATTTATTTTCAAGAAAAGAAAAAAGCTGACCAAAGTCAACTTTTTATTTGTTAATGATAACTACTTATCTCAGCTTATTTTCCGAGGTAGTATTCGTTAACAACGTTCAATTTTTCGTCAAATTCGAATACCAATGGTGGGAAGTTTGGAATTTCAACATCCATGATTTCGTCGTCTGACAATTGTTTGATGTGTTTTACAAGGGCACGGATTGAGTTACCGTGTGCACCTACGAATACGTTTTTACCATCTTTAAGAGCTGGAGCGATTTTATCTTCCCAGAATGGAAGGGCACGTTCCAAAGTAACTTTCAAGTTTTCAGCATCTGGAATTACTGAGTCGTCAAGTGAAGCGTAACGACGGTCAGTGTGTGCTGAGTGCTCATCATCACGATCCATTGCTGGAGGCAATACATCGTATGAACGACGCCAGATGTGAACTTGCTCATCACCAAATTGTTCAGCAGCTTCTGCTTTGTTTTTACCAGTCAAACCACCGTAGTGACGTTCGTTCAAGCGCCATGATTTTTCAACTGGAACCCAAAGTTGGTCAGATGCTTCAAGAGCCAAGTTAGTTGTTTTGATCGCACGTTTCAATACTGAAGTGTATGCTTGGTCAAATTCGATACCAGCTTCTTTGATCAATTTACCAGCGTCAATAGCTTGTTGAGTACCTTTTTCAGAAAGATCTACGTCAGCCCAACCTGTGAAAAGGTTAGCTTTGTTCCATTCAGACTCACCGTGGCGAGCGAAAACCAATTTTACCATTAGTTATGTCTCCTTTTTATTTTGGGTTATACCCATTTACTCTATCTATTCTACCCAAAAAACCTTGAAAAAGCTAGCAAAATCCAAAAAATTCTGTAAAATTCTATCGCTTCTTGCCTTAGCTAAAAGAGACGGTATCAGAATTTTGTTTTAGATGCTTTTAGCTGTCCAACATTTCCTTGTTTTAGGCCTCTTTTCATGCTAAAATGAGATGAAATAGTAACATTTTACTTTGTGATCTTTAAGGAGGATCTTATGGTTTCTACTGCTACAAAAGTTGGTCAGTTTACATTTGCTAACTGTCTCATGAATGCTGCTGGTGTTCATTGTATGACTAAGGAAGAATTGGCAGAGGTTGAGGCTTCAGCCGCAGGCTCATTTGTCACAAAAACTGGGACACTTGAGGCCCGCCCTGGTAATCCTGAACCACGTTATGTGAATGTACCTCTTGGGTCAATCAACTCAATGGGATTGCCAAATAATGGTTTTGAATACTACCTTGACTATGTCATTGAATTGCAAAAGCAACCCAATACAAAAAATCATTTTCTTTCACTTGTTGGTCTCTCACCTGAGGAAACGCACACTATTCTTAAAAAAGTTCAAGATAGCGACTACGAGGGGCTGGTTGAACTCAACCTTTCATGTCCTAACGTTCCAGGAAAACCTCAAATCGCTTACGATTTTGAAACAACAACCGAGATCCTTACTGAAGTCTTCTCTTACTTTACAAAACCTCTTGGTGTGAAATTACCACCATACTTTGATATTGTGCACTTTGACCAAGCTGCTGCAGTGTTTAACCAATTTCCACTTGTCTTTGTTAACTGTGTGAACTCAATTGGTAATGGCCTTTACATTGAAGATGAATCTGTTGTCATCAAACCTAAGAATGGTTTCGGTGGTATCGGTGGTGACTATATCAAACCTACTGCCTTGGCAAACGTTCACGCTTTCTACCAACGTCTGAAACCTGAAATCCAAATTATTGGTACTGGTGGTGTCAAATCTGGTCGTGATGCCTTTGAACACATCCTTTGTGGTGCAAGTATGGTACAAGTGGGTACTGCCCTTCAAAAAGAAGGTGTCACTGTTTTTGACCGTATTACTAAAGAACTTAAAGAAATCATGGAAGAAAAAGGTTACGAAACTCTTGAAGACTTCCGAGGAAAACTTCACTACATTGACTAGTCTACAAAAAAAGTTTGGAAGGTCTTCCAAACTTTTTTATTATTTGATGAGGATTCTCTTATTAGACAAGACCATCATCGTCACGTTCATCCCAGTCTTCAAAAGGATCCTTGCCCTCTTTCTCAGCTTGAAGACGTTTCTGACGAGCTTCTTCGATTTGTTTTTCACTTGGCTTCATCAGTTTGCTGATAGCAACAATACCTGATAGTTTAATAACAGTAAAAACCAAAAGAAAAATCAATACCACTGTTATGGTTTTCATAGATTTCCTTAACTTATTTCGTATAAATCAAAACCCCTAAAATCTTAGGGGTTTTTACATTATTTAACTGCGTCTTTAAGAGCTTTACCAGCTTTAAATGCAGGAACTTTAGAAGCTGCGATTGAGATAGCTTCACCAGTTTGTGGGTTACGACCTTGACGAGCAGCGCGTTCGCGTACTTCAAAGTTACCGAAACCAATCAATTGTACTTTTTCACCTGCAGCAAGGAATTCTTCGATAGAAGCGAAAACTGCATCTACAGCTGCTGCTGAATCTTTTTTAGTAAGCTCAGTTGCTTCTGCAACTTTAGCGATCAAATCTTGTTTGTTAGCCATTGTAACAATCCTCCAATTTATTTCTAAGCGAATAGTTTTTTTAGCGCTTGAACAAGTATTATCTTATCCTAAAAGGCCTATGAGGTCAAGTAATAAACGCTAATTTAATCGCTTTTTTGCAAAAAGTAAAGGCTTTTTAATTTATTGTCTTATAGATGTCAAATTCGATACGGTCATTAACCAAATCAAGGCTTTGAGCACGTGCTGTAATCCCCTTCACATTCTTCATAGACTGAATATTTAGGGTAACCTTTCCCTTCTTACTATCGATGGAGATGTAATCAGGAAGGTTAGTTGAACGTTTAATCATCTTAAGGGCATCCGAAACAGGCAGTTTCAAGGTTCCAGCCGAAAGTTCAGAAACATGAAGTACAATTGCTCCTGATTCACTAACAACCGGCGTAAAGTAGACATAAAGAGGGACAGGGTGACCTAAAACCTTATAGCTACTTTCAAAAACAATTTTAGAATTGGTAACCTTGACCTTAAAACGCATCTTATCGGTCGAATAATCTTGGGCAAAGCCTGTAAGAGCAGCGTCAAGCTCCTCCCTAGTCATACTATACTTTCCAATTTTAGTTGCTCCCTTAGGTAGGGATACAGAACTCGTCGTCTCCACTGGAGTCATGATTCTATAGGCCACAACACTAACTAAGGCTAGATTTAAGGCCAAGAGTCCTAAAAATAACCACTTCCATATCTTACTCACCTGACCACTCCTTCTTTGTTTGGTTAATACGCTTCAAAATGGCATCTGACATAATTTGATAACCTGTATTATTTGGATGAAAATGATCATCCTCAAAAAGAGCATCATTCAGGTTATCTTGAGAAGAGTTACTAGACTGAGACGTATCATCAGAGCTTGTAACACCGCCCTTACCGTCAATTCCCTTATAAAGCAAATCATTTACAGGAACAAAGTAGACATTATCGTACTTCTTGCACACTTCTTCAGTAGATTGGTTCCAATTATCTACAATGGTTTGCATTTCTGTCATCTCTGGAAAATTAAGATAAAAAGGATTGTAAATACCAACAATATAAATTGGCAATGTTTTATTATCCTTACGAGCTAACTCAATAATCTGTCCTAGTCTCTTTTGATAGTCCTGAGCTGGCTTAGTGAAGGTGTCTACATTAAGATTTGTGATATTGTCCTTAATGACATGGATTACATCATTACCACCAACTGTAAGAGTCATCACTTTAGCCTTCTTGAGATCTCTTTGAATATCCTTCTTTTCTTGCATTCTCTTGAGAATTTGATTACTCGTATTTCCTGCGATACCATAGTTGCGAGAGGTCACTTGCCAGTCAAAATCTGACTCTAAGGCCTGAGACAAAACAGGAACGAAGCCCCCTTGATTACTACTATCACCTACACCTTGCGTAAGGGAATCACCGATAGCAACATAGGTGACCTTTTCATTTTTGATAGATTTGATCTTTCCTGCAATTTTTGATGACTGATGCGTACTAGGAACTACAAAAATGAAGAGGCCGACAAATAAGAGAAAAAGCAAGAAGAAGCCTAGGAGGCTTCTAACTAATTCTGATTCTTTCCACTTATTCATAGCGAACCATTACGGCAAAGGCACCTTCACCAGTGTGCGTTTGAATGATGGAACCAGTCTCAAGGATTGAAATTGGAGCGCCCAAAACTTCAAGTTTTTCAGCCATTTCATGTGCAAAATCTGGTGTCCCTGCATAAGAAATACCAATCTCTGCCACTTTGCGGTCCTTATCCTTGATACCATTAATATAAGAATCCAACCATTTTGTAAAAGTCTTAGCACCACGACCCTTCGCAATCGTATTCAACTGATAGTCTTTCAACTCCATAATGACACGGATATTGAGCAATGAAGATAGTAGACCTGTTACACGTCCAATACGGCCGCCTTTGACAAGATTCTCAAGGGTAGACACACCGATATGAAGTTCAGATTTACTTTTCACTTCTTCCACACGTGCTACAATCTCATCAAGACTAGCTCCTGCTTCGGCTAGTTTAGCTGCTTCAACAACCTGAAACTTTAGACACTGATCTGTAAAGCCTGAATCGATGACGGTTACATCTGCTCCTGAAAGGCTAGCGCCTTGACGTGAAGCTTCACATGTCCCAGAGAGTGTGTGCATGATGTGGATAGCCACAATCTGTTCTGCACCTTCTTTGACAAGTTTTTCATATGTCTCAGCAAACAAACCTACTGGTGGTTGGCTTGTCTTTGGTAACTCTTTACTATGCTTCATCATATCCAAGAAACGGCCTTCTTCTCGAAGATCACTATCTGAATAGATGACACCGTCCACCATAACCGACAATGGAACAACAGTGATATTATATTTTTCAACCAATTCTGGTTCAATCGTAATTGACGAATCGGTTACAATTCTGATTTTACTCATATTTTTCTCGCTTAACACAAATTTTTATTCTATTATAGCATGACTGGAAAGCTTTTCCCAAGTCTTTTCCTAAAGAGAGTCATCCACCTTTAACAAGGCTCTTGCTTGGCTCAAGGCAGCCTCTGTCACATTATCACCTGCTAACATCTTAGCGATTTCTTGCACCCTTTCCTCAGGTGTCAAAAGACGAACACGAGAGACAGTCGTCTCATTATCGCTTTCCTTAGAAATAAAGAACTGATAATCAGCAATTGCAATAACTTGCGGAAGATGACTGATAGCCAAAACCTGACCATGACTCCCAATCTTATGAATTTTCTGAGCGATGGCTTGGGCAACACGACCTGAAACGCCAGTATCAACCTCATCAAAGACGATACTTGTTTTGTCTTCTTTGCGGGCAAAGGCTGACTTAATCGCTAACATGAGTCGAGATAATTCTCCTCCTGAAGCAACCTTAACAAGCGGTTTAAAGCCTTCACCTGGATTGGTTGAGATGTAAAACTCAACCTGCTCATTGCCATCACGGTTAAATTTCCCTTTTGTAAAGGTAACTTTAAAATCAGCCTTATCCATGTAAAGGTCGCATAACTCGTTCTTAATCTCAGCTTCAAGGGCGGTAGCAATTTGATGGCGTGCCGTTTGTAGGGTCTCTGCAGACGCAAGCAAGTCTTTTTCAAGTTGCTTAAGCTCTTGTTCCATGGCATCTGACGAGCTGGAATTGCCAGTCAGAAGATTGTACTCTTTACTTGAATTTTCCAGATAATCTAAGACATCATCAACAGTTCCACCATATTTACGAGTAATTGCATTAATCGTATCTAAGCGGTGTTCAATCTCTTGCAAACGCCCAGCATCAAAGTCCAAATTATCCAAAAGGTCACCGAGTTGCTTAGTGACATCTTCCAGAACATAATAGGCTTCTGATAAATTTCCAGAGAGTTCTTTGTAATCAGAGTCATACTCTTCAAGAGACTGGAGGTCGTTCATAGCAGAACGAACATTTGAAAGGCTTGAAAAATCTTCATTATCCAGCATGACATAGGCATTGGTTAAGGTATCAGCAATCTGCTTATGGTTAAGAAGCTTGTCTCGCTCCTTCATCAATGCCAAATCTTCTCCTGATTTTAGAGAGACTGCTTCAATTTCTGCAATCTGAAAAGCTAGCATTTCAATTCGAGCCTTATGCTCCTGCTCATTTTTCTGCTTTTCAAGAACGGCTTTTCTTAACTCACGATAGCGGTCAAAATACTCTTGGTACTCTTTCTTAGTCTGGAAAAATTCCTTGTCACCAAAGGCATCAAGCATGGTAATATGCAGAGCAGGTTTCATAAGTTCTTCCTGGTCATGCTGTCCATGGATATCTACCAAGAAGTGCCCAACGGCTTTAAGCGTCGTTAAATTGACCATCTGTCCATTGATACGACTAACACTTCTACCATTTTGGAAGATTTCACGACGGATAATCAATTCATCCTCGACAGGAATCCCATTATCTTCCAAGATACTAACCAAGGCAGGATTTTGTTCGATTGAAAAGAAGCCCTGAATTTCAGCCTTAGATGCTGAATGACGGACGACTTCACTAGAAGCACGTGCGCCCAACATAAGATTCATGGCATCTATAATAATGGACTTACCAGCACCTGTTTCACCAGTAAGGACGGTCATACCATTCTCAAAGTTTAGAGAAATCTCTTCAATAATTGCGAAATTCTTTATCGTAATTTCGAGAAGCATAGGCCCTCCTATTCTTCAACCCACTTAATGATTTGCCCCTGTAGTTCGATGGCTGCTAACTCTGACTGAGCCACTAAAAAGAGGGTATCATCGTCAGCAATGACACTAAAAATCAAATGCTTGTACTCATCCAAAAGAATCTTCTTGATGAGGCGGCTTGTCCCAGGTTGAACAACGATATTCATAAAGGCATGTTGACGATCAACACGCAACAAGCGACGGGGCGCAACAGATGTTCCGCTGACTCTTCTAGGAGCAGTTGAAAGCCCGTAGATATAGGAGCCGTCTTCTGTTGGCACTTTAGTAATACCAATTTCATTGATATCACGTGACACTGTAGCTTGAGTAGCCTTCAAGCCCTCAGCTTGGAGTAATTTAACTAATTCTCCCTGAGTCGTAATTTTATTTTCTTGGACAATCTTTCGGATTAACTCCAAACGATCATTCTTCTTCATTCTTTTTAAACTCCTTATGTGCTTGTGCTACAACTTCCTTAATAGAGGTTTGAGCATCATTTTGAGGAGAATTTGTCTTCTCCAAATGTGCGAGAAACTCAATGTTACCATGGCCACCTTGAATAGGTGAAAAATCCAGCCCCTTAACTGAAAAGCCATAGTCAACCGCAAAAGCTGTCACTGTTTCTAACACTTTTTCATGGACACTGCTCTCACGAACAATCCCATTTTTTCCAATTTGTTCACGCCCCGCCTCGAATTGGGGTTTCACAAGGGCAACAACTTGACCTCCATCTACCAATATCTTAGCCAAGGCCGGCAGAATCAGATTAAGAGAGATGAAGCTGACATCAATTGATGCAAAAGACGGTAACCCTTCCGTAAAATCGACAGGTTCAGCATAACGGAAATTATATTGCTCCATGGAACGAACACGCTCATCTTGACGCAATTTCCAAACCAACTGATTGGTACCGACATCTACAGCATAAACCAATTTAGCACCATTTTGAAGCATAACATCGGTAAAGCCACCTGTTGAAGCTCCAATATCAATGGTCGTCATGCCCTCAACTGACAGATTAAAAACCTTCAAGGCTTTTTCAAGTTTAAGCCCTCCACGACTCACATACTTGAGTTTTTCACCCTTGAGCTTCAACTCTGTACCATCGTCGATTTTTTCACCAGGCTTATCGTAACGCTCACCATTGATAACATTCACAACTAAACCAGCCATAACGCCACGTTTAGCCTGTTCACGTGTTTCAAAAAGGCCTTGTTTATAAGCCAAGACGTCTACTCTTTCCTTAGGCATGGAGTCGTAACCTTTCTATGATTTCTATAATACTGTCTTTCTTAAAGCTTTGAGTCTCAGCTAGATTTTGGAAAATAGCCTCAGCTTTATTAAGTGATTCCTCCAGAATAGCATATGATTTTTCCAAACCAAGAAGAGCCGGATAGGTTGATTTCCCAGCAACTACATCTTTTCCAGGAGTCTTTCCAAGTTCTTCGAAATCAGCAGTCACATCCAAAATATCATCACGAACTTGAAAAGCAAGACCAATCAAGCGACCAGCTTCTTGAAGATTTTCCAAGACCTGTTGATCTTTTTGAGCAACAATACCAGCCGCCACAAAAGGAAAGGTTAAAAGCTTACCTGTCTTATGCTCATGAATCTTAGCCAGTTGCGATAAATCAAGTTTCTGACCTTCTCCCTTCATATCCAACATTTGTCCACCTACCATACCGAAGGTTCCTGAAGAATGAGACAATGCTTGAATCAATTGAACTCGAATTTCTGCTGATAGCTCTGTTTGTGCTAGGAGATCAAACGGATCCAAAAAGAGAGAATCTCCAGCCAAGATTGCTGTTGCTTCATCAAATTTCTTATGGTTGGTTAAACGTCCTCGACGGTAATCATCATCATCCATGGCCGGCAGATCATCGTGAATCAGACTTCCAGTATGAATCATCTCAAGACTCGCTGCGACATCGAAATGACTAGGAGTAAGCTCTAAACCAAATCCTTCAAGTAAATCTAAGAAAATCAGTGGACGAATGCGCTTGCCTCCACTATCAACTGAATAAAGGATGGCAGTGATTAAATCACTTGATACAGGAATATTCTTTTTTTGGTAGTAATCACGGATAGCCGCATCAATTTTATTTAGCTTGCTCATTAGGCATCCATTTCCATTTCTGTACCATCTGCTTGCATGACCTTAACTAGTGTTTTTTCGGCATCTTCCAAAGTCTTCTGCAAATCTTTAGACAAGGCCATACCTTTTTGGAACTCAGCAATAGCATCCTCAAGAGCAACATCACCTGTTTCGAGCTTAGTGACGATGGCTTCTAAGTCCTGTAAATTTTCCTCAAATGTTTTTTTAGTTGACATTTTTCACCTCTACTTCTAGTTCTCCATCTCTCATTTGGACGGTTAATTGATCACCTTCGGTAATATTCTTAGTACTTGTTAAAGGTTTATCATCTTTCTTGACAATGGCATAGCCCCTTGCAACAATACGACTAGTATCTAGAGACAATAAGGCATCCTGTGCCTTTTCTAATCTCACACGCTTACCATTAATGGTATTCTTGGTTGTAGTCACCAATAAACGATGCAAAGACTCTCGACGGTCTTGGTAGTTCTGAACACTAGTCAGAAGATTTAAGCCTTGTAATCGTTGTCTCAAAAGCTCTGCTTCTTTTTGTTTGCGTGCGAAATCTTGACTCATGAAGGTTTCAATCCTTGTTGTTAGTCGATCCAACTTTTGTAGATAACCATCATAAAGGCGCTCCGGTTGCCTAAAGACAACAGATTGTGACAATTTGGCCAAGCGTTTCTGGTTATACTGTATACGTCTCAAACAGGCTTGATAGGCTCTATTTTGTCTTTCACGAATCCAAACCAAGGTATCAGCCTTTGATACCGGAGTCGCAAGTTCTGCCGCTGCTGTAGGCGTAGCAGCCCTACGATCTGCAACAAAATCAGCCAAAGTCGTATCTGTTTCGTGACCAACGCTTGAAATCACAGGTAGACGACTCTCAAAAATCGACTGAACTACAATTTCCTCGTTAAAAGCCCAGAGATCTTCAATAGAACCTCCACCACGGCCAACGATAAGTAAATCTAGGTCATCTCTTTGATTGGCTTTTTGAATATTTTCAGCAATTTCCTGTGCAGCTCCTTCACCTTGAACCTTGGTAGGGAAAAGTAAGATTTCTACCCCAGGAAAACGACGACTAACGGTCGTAATAATATCTCGAATAACCGCACCACTAGGACTAGTGACAACCCCAATTTTTTTGACAAAATTAGGCAGAGCTTGCTTATGACGATCATCGAAATAGCCTTCAGCAGTTAATTTTTTACGAAGCTGTTCAAACTGGATGGCCAAAGCCCCAATACCATCAGGCTCAGCCTTCTCGATAATAATGGAATAAGAACCACTAGGTTCATAAATCTGGACACGACCAACGGCATTGATCTTCATCCCTTCTTCGAGTTCAAAACCAAGTTTTTTGAATACTCCAGCCCAAATCGTCGCCTGAATAACAGCTCCTTCATCCTTAAGCGAAAAATATTGGTGACTAGGGCGTCGACGAAAATTTGAAACCTGCCCCGTCAAATATAACCTCTCTAGATAAGGATCACGGTCAAATTTCATTTTCAAATATTTGGTTAAGGATGTGACCGATAAATAGTCTGACACGACAACTCTCCTTTATTTAAGCTATCCTTGAAAACCTGAAGACATTAAAAAAGTTCTGCAGAACTATCATCCCCAAATCTTCTCAGTCGGCTTTTTAATTGTATACACGATTACTTAAAATTATACCAAAAAAGACTGTCAAAAGACAGTCTCAACCACCATTGTCAGGTGTTTTATATGGTTTCATTAATCGGTTGTATATTTTTTTGAAACGACGTCCCAAGAATCGCTTGAACCATCAATACCACCATAGGCTTCGAGTTGTCCCTTCTTATCCACACGGAAAAGAAGAACATCATTACCATAGGCATCATAAAGTTGAGCATAAACTAGGTTATCATCATCATCGGTCCAAGAATAGACTTTCCAACCTAGATTTTTATAATTTTCTCCTGTTGACCCTTGTTCTTTAGCATAGGTAGAAACTACCCAGTCCTCCAACTGCTGGTCAGACAAGGATGAAGTATCAACTTGAGAGGATTGATTATCAGATGATGATGCTGCTTGTTCCTTACTTTTAGCTAACTGACCATTTTTCCATGGATTTGTTACACTCTCTTTTTGGTTATTACTATACCACATTAAAGTAACCACAGGAATAACCACTGCAAGTACTGCAACAACTCCAATTACCCATCTAATGATTTTAGGATCTTTGAGTTTATCAAAACTCGAAACTTTTCTTCCCTTTGTAGTTTCATTTTTACGACGTCTAAATTCGCTCACAGCTTTTTCCTCTTTTTCTTGAAAGTAGTCCCTTTTTTTCTTTTCCTCTTGTTCCAAGAGTTTTTGCACTTCCCTACGCCCCTGCGGATCACTCGTTTGAGCCAATGAAATCTGCAACTGAAAAATACGATTATCCAAAGCTTGCTCATATTCTTTGGCTGCTTCTCTATCACCATTATCAGCTAAGGCTCTCAGATACTCTTCATTACTGAATTCAGCCATTCACTATATCGCTCCTGCTTCTAAATCGTTTCTTCTATTTTCTTAAAGCCTGAGACTTTTGTCAAGTTACTAGTTTGTAACAAATTCTTACAGCTGTAAAAAGCCGAAGAAAGTCACATTCTCCAGCTTATTTTTTGGTTGTTTCTTTATAGTACTTACAATAACTTTGAAGAGGACATGTCTGACACTTAGGATTCTTAGCCAAACAATGATAACGTCCAAAGAAAATCATACGGTGATGACTGATAATCCAATCTCTCTTTGGGATTTTCTTCATCAGTTCTACTTCGATTTCCTCTACACTAGCATCCTCTGGCACGATATTTAGTCTTTTAGAAACACGTGAGACATGCGTATCTACAGCAATAGAAGGGATGCCATAGACTTCAGCCAATACTACGTTAGCTGTTTTTCGTCCCACACCAGGTAGACTTTCCAATTCCTTATGCGTTTTCGGAACCTGTCCATCAAAATTCATTAAAACAGCTCTAGCAGTCTTGATGATGTTCTTTGCCTTATTCTTATAAAGACCGATTGTTCGCAAACACATCTCAACGTCATCAAGATTAGCCGAAGCCAAATCCTCAATTTCTGGATAACGCGCCCACAAGCCTGGTGTAATCTTATTAACAGCCTTATCAGTTGTCTGGGCCGATAAAATAACAGCAACTAATAGTTGGAAAGGAGTTTCCCACTCCAACTCTCCATGAGCATTGGGAAACATCTCCCCCATGAGAGCTAGAGCCTCATTAACACGTTTTCTTCCTAACATTATTGGCCACCCCATAATTGACGGGCTGCATCCATACCTGTTTTGAAGTCATCCGAAACTTGGTGATGTTGCTTCTTACCTTGATGCTCCAAACGACGCTCTTCAACTTGAATTTTCGTCGTAATACCACTCAATTTCCAGTTACGAAGAACTCCTTTGATGTAATTCCAATTTGTCTTGCGGTTAAATACTGCTTCTTTCAAAGCCTCACGGATAAGCTCGGGATCAGTGTGCTCTTCTTGGATTTCCTTGTTTAAATCTTCGATAACCATAGGATTCAAGATTCCCAAAGCTTGTTCCAACTCATCTGTTAACTGCTTAATGAGCTGTGTATTTGTTGGCTGACCTACTACAGGCCCCGTCGTTGTCTTTTCATTGCTCACTAACTTATCCAAAACTGCCAAGGCAGGTGAAGCATCTACAACCATTTCAATTTCATTATTAACCTTAATAGTCGTGAAATCAAGGAGCCCAGCCTCAGTCAATGTCGTAATACTTTTATTAACCTCAGTTGGTGTTTTTCCAGTTGCTTGCGCTATCTGGCTTGAAGCCACTTCTCCAATCTGAGTTGTCGTTTGTAGATAGAGAAACTGCCAAACTAGAAAGTCATCCGCAGATGGAAAAATATCCTTAAAGTGGAAAAATAAAGCATTAGGAAGGACCAGATTGCCTGATCGATACTGTTCAAAAAAACTCATATTTACCTTTCAGAGTAGCTAGACACCCCAAAAAGTCTTTATGCGCTCACATAAATCTTTTGAGACTGTCTACTACAAATAACCGTAGAATGAAAAATCGTCTTCCAACTCTTCTAAACGATAAGGTGTTTCTTGATATACCGCATAGTTAATCCAATTGCTAAAGAAGGCAGATGCCGCAAGATTCCAACGAAGTTTAGGCTCCTGATTTGGATCGTCCCCTGGGAAATAGTTCGCTGGTACGTCTGGATTAATACCGGCATCCAAATCTCTTCGGTATTCTCTTGCCAGAGTATCACGGTCATATTCAAAATGACCAAAACTATATACTTCACGAAGATTTTTACTTGCAAGAATGGATAAACCAACCTCTGGTCCTGACACAACAATATCTAAATCCGTCTTATCTTTAATATCCTCGAGCGTAACCTCAGTATAGCGTGAATGTGGTGACACAAAGCTATCATCAAAGCCATTCATAAGGAAGTTTTCAGGCATGTCAACCGTTTGTTTATAGATACCAGATAATTTCTCTGGCAATGGAACCTTGTCGACTCCATGCTTATAATAGAGACCTGCTTGGGCACCCCAGCACAAATGTAGGGTTGAATAAACATGCTTCTTAGACCAATCAAAAACCTGTGTCAATTCTTGCCAATAATCCACTTCTTCAAATGGCATTTGCTCAACCGGAGCACCTGTTACAATGAGACCATCATAATACTTATGCTTAATTTCATCAAAAGTCTTATAGAAGGTTTCCATATGCTCTGCATGGGTATTTTTTGATTTATGACTAGCCATATAAAGAAACTCAACGTTAATTTGTAGTGGTGTATTAGCCAAAAGACGTAGTAATTGAGTTTCTGTCACTTCTTTAGTAGGCATAAGGTTAAGGATTAAGACCTCCATTGGTCGAATATCCTGGCTACTAGCTCTATTCTCATCCATGATGAAGACATTTTCCGAACGCAATACATCAAGAGCTGGTAACTTATTATCAAGTTTTATAGGCATAACAATATCTCCATCCTTATTTATTCTATCTTCATATTATAAACCGGGGAGGTATTGTTATCAAATATATATTTTCTCTAGTTAGCTATAGCTTTAAACTATATTTAGAGGGCACCTTTGTTTTAAAAGAGTTAAAAAGGCCCTAAGGCCTTTTGTTAATTCATAGATAGATTTATCCTGGGAAGTTCATCAATACTTTAGTATCGTAACCTTCGATAGCATCACGTCCATTAAGACCATCAAGCTCAATCAAGAAGGCACAACCAGCAACGACACCACCTAGGCGCTCAATCATTTCAATTGTAGCTTTAACGGTACCACCAGTTGCCAAAAGGTCATCTACGATAAGTACACGTTGGCCTGGCTTGATTGCATCGGCATGCATACAAAGTGTATCGACACCATACTCTTTTTCGTAATCGGCTGAAATCACTTCACGTGGCAATTTACCAGGTTTACGAACAGGAGCAAAACCAATACCAAGTTCAAAAGCAACTGGACAACCAACGATGAAACCACGCGCTTCGGGACCAACAATCATGTCAATCTTCTTATCTGTCGCATACTGAACGATTTCACGGATAGCATAGCTATAAGCATTTCCATCAGCCATCAAAGGACTAATATCACGGAAAGTAACCCCTTCTTTCGGGTAGTTTTCAATAGATGCAATATAATCTTCTAATTTCATTTGTTCTTCCTATAGGCTTTTCGCCAAAAAAATATTTACATACCATTATAGCATGAATTAGTAAATTTAGAAAATGCTAACCCTCATTTCGAGACGAATACTTTGGATTAAGACTTCCCTACTTATACAGCCAATCATAAATTTCCTGTGGTGTTCCCAGAGCCATGAGTTCTTGGAACTTAACTAGTCGTTTCAGATCTTGAAAAATCTGACTGTCCTCAATCTCACGTTTTTCAGCTTCTTTATTGACTGTCATGACACCATTATCAATAGTCACAAAATCCAATTCATCAAAGATTTGAATCATCTTAATCAGAAGAATCTTGTCGATTTTAAGGTAATGACTGAGTTCATCCAATTTATAACGGACATCGAACTCTGGGAATTGATAAATGGTTTTATAGAGCCTGGCAAATTGCTCTCTTGTTCCATAACCTGTCAGATAATAGGCTTCCTTTATATTATTTTTAAAATAGATAGCCTGGAAATCTTTACCTTCAAACCACTCTTTTAATTCTGTCGCTGATTCAGGTAGGGTGTTGAGGACAACCGCAGGCTCTGTGTCTGCTGCTTCTTCTACCGTTGGTAGGCCCTCAGGCAGTGCCATATTTTTTGAGCGGAAATCAAATAATTGAACACCATCTACACGCGCATCTTCTAGCATGAGCTGTAGCATTGTCTGACCATTCCAAACATTAACAGATAAGGTCACTGCCAATTCCAGACCCTGAGCTTGTTGAAATTCTTGAAGCAGATTACCTTTATTAAAAGCGACAACGTCAAAGCTATCCTTGCCTTGCTTAACCTTAAACTTAAGATGGGCCCCATTTTGTCCCATTGTCCTAGCTTGAGTAACGGTAATATCATGTAGCCAAAAGACTGGCTTTTTATTATCCATACCAAAAGGTGCTAGTTTTTCAAGGCTCTTAATGGTATCCAAGCTAAGCTCGCTGAGTTGGAGCTCCTCGTCTAAATTAAGCGTATTTTTGGCACTTGTATCAATGTCATTATCATAGACATAATGACACAAAATATCTGAGAGTTGACCAAGATTTTCCTCTGGAAGGGTCATCCCAGCCGCTCCAGCATGTCCTCCAAAAGCAGTAAAGATGTCTCGGTGGTCATCAAGGGCATGAAAGATATTGATAGATTCCAAACTACGGGCCGAACCCTTAGCCAAGCCATCTTCAATATTCAAAACCACTACTGTCTGGCTGATTTGTTCCATGATGCGCCCCGCCACAATACCTAGAACGCCAGGATGCCAACCTTCCTTGGCTAAAACCTGAACTGGTTTGTCCAAGTCTACCATGGTCATAGCTTCATCAAAGATTTTTTGAACAACTTCCTTACGTTCTTCATTTTTAGCATTGATTTCCAAAGCAATGGCTTGAGCCTCCTCATCGTCAAATCCGGTCAGCAATTCAATGGCTGGATTTGGATCATCTAAGCGTCCCAAGGCATTGAGTTGAGGAGCCAGTTTGAAGCCTACCGTTTCTTCGGAAATCGTTGTTGGGTCCACATCTGAAATGCGGAGCAATTCTTGAAGCCCAATACGCTCAGTAGTCTTGAGAATTTCTAGGCCGACCTTTACCATAATACGATTTTCATCCGTTAGGCTAACCATATCAGCAATGGTACCAATGGCTACCAAGTCCAACATCTCTGTAGGAATAGTTTCAAGGAGGGCAGTTGCCAATTTGAAAGCTACACCACATCCTGCCAAATACTTAAAAGGATAATCGGCATCCGGATGCTCTGGATGGACAATGGCGTAGGCATCTGGAAGTTGTGCCGGCATACTATGGTGGTCTGTAACGATAACGTCCACACCTTGCTCTTGCGCATAAGCAATAGCCTCATTACCCGCTACCCCATTATCCACTGTAACAATGAGTGAAATGCCTTCCTGCTCAATGAAATACTTGTAGACACTTTCATTTGGCCCATAACCATCTGTAAAACGGTTAGGCAAATAGACTCGAGCCTCAGCTCCCATCATTTCAAGAGCTTCCTTGACAATCGATGCTGACGTCATCCCATCCGCATCATAGTCTCCATAGACTAAGATTTGCTCATAATTTTCAATGGCCTGACGAATTCTAGCCACTGCCTTGTCCATATCATGAAGAAGATATGGATCATGAAGGTGTGATAAATCAGCCTTAAGAAAATCTTCAAGAGCCTCTTCTGTCGTCACGCCACGTTCATAGGCAATCTTGGCTGCTGTCTCTTCCAGCCCATGTTCTTTAGCAAGTTTAAAAAAGCCAGCATCTGGCTCTTTTGTGTTTATTTTCCAATCATACGTTGATGTAATCATGTTCTTCTTTCTTTATTTATAATTAAAACTTGTTCGTGCAAGATAATCGGCTATCTTGGGAAATAGCGTATATCCTTTGTGCGCAACCGCTAATAGTCGTGGTAGATTGACTTCGCGTTTGTTTTTGCCCAGAATACGGACAATCTTTTTAGCCACGTATTTAGGACTGAGGACAAACTTTTTAACACTCTCAAGATAAGCTCCAGAGGGATCAGCTTGATTGAAGAAACCTGTCTCAATTGGACCAGGATTGACTGTTGTCACATAGACTCCTTTATCAGCCAGCTCTAGACGCAGGGCATCTGAGAAGCCAATTACCGCAAACTTTGTCGCTGCATAAACACTTGAGTTGGCTGTCGCAATTTTCCCCGCCATACTGGCGATGTTGATGATATGGCCATGGCCTTGTTCCACCATTTTCTCAGCCATCAGACGTGAAAAGCTCATCGTCGCAAAGGTATTGATATCAAACATATCACGTACCTCTTGGCTAGTGTAATGATCATAAGACTTGAATTCACCAAAACCAGCATTATTGATAAAAACATCAATACGTCCAAATCGTTGATAGAGATAATCGACCATTTTTTTAATGGCATTGTCGTCTCTAAGGTCAATGGCAAGGCAGGTTTTATTTTCCACATGGCGATAACATTTCTCAAGTTTATCCTTGTCTCTTCCTAAGAGGATAATGCCATCACTGGGTGAGAGCTGCTTGACAATTTCTTGTGCAAGCCCTCCTGAGGCACCAGTAATAGCGATAATACGTTGTTTAGCCATTAAATCTCTACCTCTTCTAGGTCACGAACGATGTGGGTGTTTTCGAAAATTGTTTTAGCATCTGCTGCCATCTTACCGATATCACGCCCTAAGAAACGTGCTGATACGTGATTTAGAAGAAGACGTTTAGCTGACGCATCTTTAGCGACCTGTGCTGCTTGCATGTTGGTTGAATGCCCATGGCTCTTGGCAATTTTTTCGTCACCTTTACCATAAGTAGACTCGTGCACCAAGACATCTGCTCCCAAGCCAAGACGAACACTGGCATTCGTCTTACGAGTGTCACCTAAGATAGTGATAACCTTACCTTTCTTAGGTGCGGAAATAAAGTCCTTGGCAATGATTTTTGTTCCATCTTCAAGGACCACATCTTGCCCATTCTTAATTTGACCAAAAAGCGGACCAAATGGTACACCTGCTGCTTTAAGGGCCTCAGCATCCAAGGTTCCTTCAAGATCCTTTTGAACCACACGGTAACCAATACAAAAAATGGTATGATCCAACTTATCTGCATAAACAGCGAACTTGTCATTTTCCATAACCAAGCCAAGCTTATGCTCATCAATTTCCTTAAAATGCACATGGTAAGGGAGGCGTGTTCCAGAGGTACGAAGACTAGTCATAACATATTGTTTAATGCCGACTGGACCATAAACCTCTAAATCTGTTTGTTCTTCACTCGATTGGAAAGAACGGCTAGCCAAGAAACCAGGTAGGCCAAAGATATGGTCTCCATGCATATGTGTGATAAAGATTTTTTTAACTTTACGAGGTTTGATTGTTGTTTCTAAAATCTGACGTTGGGTACCTTCTCCACAGTCAAACATCCAGACCTCATTGATTTCATCGAGTAACTTCAGAACCAGACTCGACACGTTACGGGCCTTGGAGGGCTGCCCGGCACCCGTCCCTAAAAATTGTAATTCCATGACTTCCTATACTTTCTATCTATCGTTCTTCTTATTTCTGGACAATATAAGCCAGGCATTCACGCTGAGCAAAGCCATAATAAACAGTTTGCCCTTTATATTGAGACAAAAGTTCCACTAATTCGTCTTGATTGAAGCTAGCCAACTTAATGACATTTCCCTTCAATTTAGTTACACGACTAAGTAACTGTGTCTCAGGTGTTAACTCTTCCAATACTTCTTCATCAAAATCAACCTTGGTCATCTTAATTTGAGTGCCTTCAAGATAAACCTTATACTGCGGGAAAACTTGAGCTAGCTCAAACAAAATGCTAGCCGTTGGAACCTCTAAATGCTCGGCAAAGACTAAGGCCACCTCATCAGCATTTTCATAGCAAAATCCATAAGATTTTCCTGACAGATTGAGACGAATAAAAGGCTTGTGCTCATCAAAAGATGGTTCAGGGTTAAAGAGGTTCAACTCCTTTGAAAGGTCCAAATAGTATTCCGTCGCTGCTTCAGGAGATTGTTTTTGGTAAATCTCTGCAAAATAAGCATTAATCACGCTTGGTGGTGGCGTAATGAAAGCCAATTTTTGACTGTCAGAAAGGTCTGACAAGGTATTTTCTAAATAGACCTTATCTAAACTTGTAAAACCACCATATTTTAAAGCTAAATCCATATAATCAGTCATAAAATTCTTCCAATTTCCATTTATTTTTCGGTGAAATATAACCTGTAATTTCTTCCACTTCTGTCTCAAAAGTGTAGCTATCTAGCAAGGCTAATTGACTCAACTGATAAAGTTTATAAGCTTGATTCTGATGTACCTTAATACTAAAAGGTTCAAAAATCTGTTGAATTTCGTCAATCAAGAGTCTTCTGAGGGCCTCACGACTTCCCTTGTCACGTGCAGAGAGGCGCACATTAGGAAAGACCGTTGCTACTAGATTATCAGCTACATCCATCTTATTGTAAATTGCTAGACGAGGGATATCAGTCATGTCTAAGTCTTTGAGAATGTCTAAGACCACCTTTTCATGCTCTTCGTGATTAGGATCACTCGCATCAATGACATGCAAAAGAAGGTCCACATTACGACTTTCTTCAAGTGTTGACTTAAAGGCAGCAACCAATTCTGTTGGCAAGTCCTGGATAAAACCAACCGTATCTGTCAAGGTCACTTGAAACTGATCCTTTAAGTAAATTTTCTTAGTCGTTGCATCCAAGGTCGCGAAAAGTTCATTAGCCTCATATTGCTTATCATCCGTCATAAGGTTCATGATCGTTGATTTCCCAGCATTGGTATAACCAATCAAACCAATTTTAAAGGTAGTTGAATCAACACGCTTTTCACGAATGGTTTCTCGGTTCTTCTCAACAACCTTTAACTGGCGTTCAATATCAGCAATCTGGTTACGAATCGAACGACGATTAAGCTCCAATTGACTTTCACCAGGTCCACGGCTACCAATGCCCCCTGCTTGACGGCTGAGCATAATCCCTTGACCAGCTAAACGGGGCAACATGTATTTAAGTTGAGCTAGGTGAACCTGAAGTTTCCCTTCATGGCTTCTAGCCCTCATGGCAAAGATATCCAAAATTAATTGCATACGATCAATAACTTTTACGCCAAATGCCGCCTCAAGATTGGTATTTTGACGAGGCGTTAAACGGTTATTGACAATGACTGTAGTAATCTCATCCGCATCCACCATGGCCTTGATTTCTTCTAATTTTCCTGAACCTACGAAAGACTTACTATCATAGCGTTCACGTTTTTGGGTATAGCTAGCTACAACCTCTGCTCCTGCAGTTTTGGCAAGACTGGCAAGTTCCTCCATTGACATGTCAAAATGCTCTGTTTCTTGCAATTCAACACCTACTAAAATAGCACGTTCTTGCTGTTTGGCTGTCTCTATCATAGCAAACCCCTTTTCAAAATAGTCAACTTCTATTATACCACAGGCAGGGGCAAAGAAAAGGTCACAGACCTTAATTTTTTTTCAAAGAAAAACAAGTTGGATTAACCAACTTGCTTCTTCTTAATGTTTACGTGTCGGTTTCTTTTTCGAACCCTTACGACGCTTCCCTTGATGAATGCTTGGCGTATTTTGAGAAATGGTTTGACGCATTTTCTCAGTGGCCTTATCAACCTTATCTTTAGCCTTTCCCAATTCTTGAGTGGCCATAGTAACACTCTTCGAAGGCTTGTTTTTCTTAGACTTACTCTTAGAAATAGGTTTCACTTGACTAGTTCCAGACGTACGCATACGGCGAGACATAGCCAAGAGAATTTTATTTTCCTCGTTGAGGTTAGTCTGATAAGCCATTGAAAGCACCAAACCAACACCAATCAAGTTAGAGATGAGCGATGATCCCCCTTGAGAAATAAAGGGCAAAGGAATACCTGTCAAAGGAAGAATCCCAACTGCTGCCCCAATATTTTCAAAAATATGGAAGACAATCATCATGATAAAACCTGTCGAAATAAAGGTATAGAAACGATTGTTAGATTTGAACGTCACTCGCAACATGCGGTAAATAAGGAAGAGATAGGTTAAAAGAACCAATCCACCACCTACCAAACCAAAATCTTCCGCAATAACTGTGAAAATCATATCACTCTCACGAACAGGTACGTTCAAATCCAGGTGATTAAAACCTTTACCGTAAATTCCACCAGTACCAATTGAAATCATGCCCTGTGTCTGTTGAAAGGCGATACCATCTGCATAGGTGAAGGGATCCAACCAAGCTGAGATACGGTTAATCTGGTAGGTTTGCACTCCCATCTTGAGCAAGGCTTCCTTACCCCAATCTGTGGTAAATACCATTACAAACAAGGCTAATCCTGTTGCAAAAGCTAGAACTACCGGCAAGATAATACGCCAGGATATCCCCGAGACCACTACAATACCGGCTAAAATAGCCAGAAAGACTAAGGCAGTCCCCATATCTCCTTGAAGAACCAGTAAACCTAAAACAGGGAGCGTGACTGCAACATATTGGAAGAGCAATAACCAGTCATCCTGAAGGTTGGTCACTTCCTTACCTTGCTTAGCCCAAACACCTATTCTCGATAGGAAAAGAATGTAGGATATCTTCATAAATTCTGATGGTTGGAAAAGGGTGACCGATCCAATACTGACCCAGTTTTTTGCCCCTGTCGAGGCCACCAAAGCAGGCGAATAGAAAACGAGAGGTAGAACCATAAGCCCCAGACCGAAAATATAGAGCCAGGGGGTTACCTTCCAAAGAAACTCTGTATTAAATAACATGACAACAAAAGCAAGTACTGAACCTAGAAAAATCCATAGTACTTGCTGAGACATGACTTGCACAAGATTCTTTGGGTAATCAAAACTTGTCGCGATAAATATCGAAACCAGGCCAACCAGTAGTAATATGAGAACTGGCAGGAGAATCGAGTAATCTATCCGACTTTCAATAGTATTTTTTGACTTAGCCATGTGTACTCCAAAATAAAGATTTAGCAAGAGTTATTATACCACTTTTTTGGCCAGACAAATGACCTGAATGTATAAAAGTTAGACAATTTTTTATGAAAAAAGCAACCACAAAAGTGATTGACTTCTTTCATTCATTAATCTTAATTTGACACGTAGCCTTTTCCTTGAGCGTTGAAGTATACCCATTGCCCTGAAGGAATTTTAACCCAACGATTAATAGCCTTTTCCCCTGTATGAACATCATAGTAAGAGATTGAGCCATCAGGATTCGCAGCTGTTGCACCTTTCACTTGCTTACCAGTTTGGTCAAAGTAAAGGTTTTGGCCGTTGATCGTCTGTTCGCCAACAACAAGTTCACCCTTGGCATCAGCATAATACCAGTTGTTGTCTCCAGTAGTGAAGAAGGTTGAAACTAACTTATTACCAGTAGCTCCATGGTAGTATGAACGGCTGCCATTCGCATTTGTTGCAAAGTCACCTTTAACCTGTTTACCATCAGTAGCAAAGAAGAGTTTTTGACCGTTAATCACTTGAGCTCCTGTAACGACATTTCCCTTATCATCAGCATAATACCATCTATCATGACCGGTAGTGAAGAAGGTTGATACCAATTTATCACCAGTATTCCAATGGTAGAATGAACGACTACCGTCAGTGTTCATTACGAAGCCACCCTTAACTTGACGACCATTTGCATCAAAGTAGAGATGTTGACCATTGATGATCTGAGCACCTGTGACATTACGTCCATGTGAATCTGCATAGAACCAGTTGTTGTCCCCTGTAGTATAGAAGCCTGGTGTATGTGCCTTAGTCACAACACCCTTAGCATCGATATTAAAGGTTTGACCATTAACTACTAGTGATGTATCCACAAGTTTCACACCTGTAATGGCATCGTAGTATGAAGTCGTTCCATCAGGATTGTTCACGAACTCACCTTTAACTTGTTTACCTGACTCATCAAAGTAGAGCTCGTCACCATTGATGGTTTGCGCACCACGAAGAACATCACCTTCGTTATTTGCATAGTATGTAGCATCACCAACTTGGAAGAAGCGGTTCTTAAGTTGAACACCTTTTTCATTGAAGTAAAGGTTTTGTTTACCTACCTTAGTAAATCCAGTGGCAACATAGCCCTTATCATTAGCGTAGTACCAATTACCATCTTGTTCAAAGAAGCCTGAGTACTTACGTTCACCTGAATCGCCACAGAAGAACATCAAATGTCCATCTTTTGTAGGAATGAAGATACCTTTAGCTTGGTAACCATTGTCATAGAAGTATTTTTCCTTACCTTCTACTTCAGTCAAACCAGTAGCCATGATGCCACCCTTGAAGAAGTATTGGTAGAATTTCTCTTCCTTACCACTGTCATCTTTAACGGTAACTTCTTTCCAACCAGTTTGAGTCGTCAATTTACCTGACTTACCATAAACCAATGATTGACCTTTGGCATTTTTAATAACACCATCAGTAAACATAACACCATTTGGCAAGAAGAAATAGTTTGAACCGTCGATAGCTTGTTCACCAGTTACAAGGTAACCCTTATCGTTAAAGTAGTACTGTTTGCCATTATATGTCACAAATTGACTCTTAGCTTGAGTACCAGATGTTGTGTAATAAGTTACCCCTGTACCATCATAAGCAAATCCAGTTTTAGCTTTTGTATCACCAGTCAAGGCTGCTGGAAGGAAGGTACCTTTATCGTTAACGGTGAAGTACAATTTACCATCGCTGAGAACGTAGTCAGAACCATGTTTTTGGATATTTGTACCGTTAAAGTACTTAGCTTCCCATTGTTTAATCTTCACAGATGGATCAATTGTCTTACCTGACGCTTCCATAACTTCTTTGAAGATTTCTGGATAAAGTTTTTGAAGTTTGTCGAGGAAGGCACCACCATACTGTGCTTGGAAATCATTTCCTGATGACTTAGTATTTGTCACATAGAGTTTATTAACCAAGCTAGTATCATCAAGCACCTTACCATGTGTATCTGTACGAGTAGCTGTCACTACTTCTTTACCTGGGAGAGTATACAATTGGTCTGGAACCCAGTCAGCAATGACTTGAATACCTTGTTTGTGAAGAGCCTTGAGGGCATCACGAAGGTCTTCTTTTGAACCGTATTTATTGTTTTTGCTCATGGCAAAGTCATAACGGTCTGTGAAGGCATAACCATTTTCAATAATAGAATCAAGGAAAGTGCCATCTTTAGATGAGACATATTGAGGTGCAATTTCAAATGACGTAATGCCCCATGACTTGAAGAGGTCTGCATTAGCTGCAATCAATTTATTAGTATATTGACTGTCTTCTTTAACAAAGTCTTGGAAGTTTGAGAAACCTTCGTAAATCACTTGTGCTTCAAGGGCTGCAGAAGAGCTATAAACCTTATCCCCTTCTTTGTAGACTTTTGTTGATGGTTTAGCAAGAACGTTTTGATCTTCAGTCGCACCTACTGGTACCCAAACTGAAAGGTAACCACTCATATCAACAGTCTTAAAGCCTTTGATTTCATCAGCTGTGAAGACAAGATTTCCTTGTGCATCTGTGTATTTAACAATCTTAGTATCTGAATCATTCAATGAGGACACGATACCTTTATCCGTACCAAGCAAGAGTGGACGGTAGGCTTGGTTCTTGTGGGCTGCACCCATATTTACAGTAATTGTTTCACCATCTGCTAATTTCAAATCTGGGTTATTAGCAATGAGGGTCAACATACCAGAATTACGACCGTATTTTCCACCTTCTGTATCAGTCTTAGACATCAAATCTTGACCATAACGGACAGAAACCAAAACTTCTTTATTGTCTTTAGCAGACGATACGCCATCTCCAGCAAGATTGTGGATATAAGATGTTTGTCCACCAGCTACATATTTAGGACGCGCTTTAAGAAGAGTTGTGATTTGATCAAAGTATGGTGATTTCTTAGCCATGTACTGACCATTATCAGTATACAAGTCTCCATAATAAACACGTGTTGCTGCACCCATTGTTTGAAGCATCAAAGCATAAGCTCCAGGAATATTTGAATGCGTATATTCCTTATCCACTTTCAACATATCAGCATTATAAATGTCAAAAGCTTGTTTCAATTGATCTAATGTAAAAGTAAATCCATCTGTTGTAGGATCAATTTTTTTGCTGATAATGTCTGCGATAACCGTTTGAACTTCTGAGTCGTGTGCACGAACAAAGAGATAGGTTGCAAAACCAAGTTGATCATATGATGTAACTTCCGCACGGTTTGAAAGACCGAAATAACCACCGTTAATAAGGTCCTTCATTGATGCATTACGAGCACCTGTACCTTTATTAGTTACTGGACGAGTCAATCCATGAACAATAGACAAACGGAGACCATTATCCATAGAAAGGGCAGCTGTATTATGTTCGTCCACATAATATGGGTCGTTTTGAGACCAAGCTTCAAGAATTGAGATATTAGCAAGGGCACGTGCTTCAGACTCATTGACCTTGTAAGCAGCCTTCATGTATGAAGACACTAATTGAAGCATATCGATGCTGACATTGTCCACAGCATCAACACGGATACCATCAAAGTGAGCATCTTTGTCCTTGTCACCAAAGACGATTTGTCCCCAGTTCATGAAGTAATACAATTGGTTAAGCATTTCAGCTTGCACAATTGGGTTTGAGTTGTCGATATCGCTTGAAAGCAAGAACTCATAACCAGCATCACTACCACTCTTGATCTTATCGTTTGCCAAACGACTTGTTGCCGTTTGGTCAAGTTTACGGTAGTCTGAGTTAGCCCACTTCGTTAAATCACTATTAACAAAGAGGAGAGCCCCTTTTTGGAAGTGTTCTTTACCTGGAGATTCAGAGTTAATGTCCCATTTATCTTGGTCTTTAACAAAGGCCTCGATTGACTGACGCAACCAGTCTGTTGACTTATTAGCAGCAATCTTAACCTCAATCTTACGTTGAATGATTTGAGCAGCGGCATTCAAGCTAGCTTGAGAATTTTCAATCGTAAAGACATCTTTTGTTTCTTCACCATTGCTAAGAGCCTTAGTCATGTAGTTCAAGTAAGCTACTTGAGTATCCTTATCAGGCCACCAAGACATCAAAAGTGGGCGAAAATCTTTTTCAGTTGACGCTTTCCAAGTTGTTCCTGCTTCAAGGATTTCTTTTGGACGGTACCAACTATCAGCTGTCAAATAACCATCAACAAGTTCAAAGCTTGCTTTTGTTGAATCGTAGGCAGCATTGTTTTTAGTAAAATCAGTGACAAGATTTGTTGTTTCTTGTGTGAATGAATACGTTGATGTGCTTGAAAGGACACCATTCTCATCAAAATAAAGGACCTGACCATTTACAGTAATGGCAAAGTTTTTCTTATGTGATCCATCTTCTAAAAGATAGTAATATTTACCATCTTTTTCTTTTTTAATATTATCGAGTGAGACTGCAGCTTTAATTTCAGCTTCAGAAAGCTCTTTAGACTTCTCAGTCGTTGGAGCGGCTACTCCAGCATTTGCAGCTACTTCAGATGTTGTAGCTGTTTCTGGTTTAGCGGCTACTTCTGGCTTAGCAGTCGTTTCAGGTTTGGCTTCAACCTCTACTGCTGCAGCTCTATCACTAGTTGCTCCTGAATTTGGTTGAACTGTCGTTTCAGCTGGTTTATCAGCAGTAACTGCTGCTCGGTCTGTTGTTGTGGCATTTGAAGTATTTGCCACTTCAGTTGTTGCTCCTACCTCTTTTTCAACCACAGGATTTGTATTTTCCCCCACTGTAGTTGTTGAAGGTGATCCGTTAGAGTTATTTGTTTCTTCTGCAGAAGCGAGTGAAGTTGTGGTAACACTACCACCAACAATGGTAGCCAAAGCTGCTAAAGCAACAGCCAAAGTAACCCACTGCTTCTTCACTTTGTGCAGTTTATAGCGTACTTTATTTTCCATATTCAATTTTTCCCCAATATATTTTTTGTCTTAAAATCTACACCTTAAAGACTCATTTATTATATCATTTTTTAGCGCCAAACAAACTTGATAGATCTTATTTTAATGAGTTTTTTACTATCTTAATGATAGATTAAACAATTGTCATGTAATCGAATTGGATACTGTCAATAATTTTGTGTAAATACTCAAGTAGAGTTACGGAGTTTTAATCAAATAAGCTTTCAAGTGTGTCAGAACATTGGCCAAACTCTTTATGGATTCGTTGACTTTGGTTGAAATTATAATCTTCAAACAAAGTAACTAAGTAACGTTCCAGAGCATCCTCGTTAGGACCCCCCCTTCTTTTTCGTTTGACGTTTGATTTCTTTGTTGAGAGACTCAATGAGGTTTGTCGAATAAAGGCTGTGCCAAATCTGATAGGGAAACTGATAAAAAGTTAAAAGATTATCCGTATTCTCCAGATTTTCCATGACTTTACTATACTTTGGTTTCCATTCGGCGATAAAGTCCTCTAAAGCTTGCACTGCCATTTCTAAATTTTCAGCACGAATGGGAATAAATCTCTTTCTAGTAATGTGTTGCAACTCTACTATAACGGATTTATTCCTTTTTGTGTTTACACAACTTATTGCATACTACCCCCTGAAAAATATAAATATAGACATTTTAATCTATTTTGTACAGAAAATAACAACAAATGACTATATTCCTTGCCTATTTACAATTATTTTGATATTCTACAATCAGAGGTGAATATGATATGACAAAACAAAAAATTAATCGAATTGTAGGTTCCATTGGTGCTTTTATTGGAATTATAGTATTTGTTGCCTACATTCCTCAAATTATCGCCAATTTACAGGGATATAAAGCTCAACCATTTCAACCTTTATCAGCTGCTATATCTTGCTTAATCTGGGTTATTTATGGATGGACAAAAGAACCTAAAAAGGATTGGGTACTAATCATTCCAAATTCAGCTGGTGTTATTTTAGGTGGAATCACTTTTTTGACTTCATTTTAACAAATCTAATAGTATGTATAAAAAGCTGAGATGAGTTTCTCAGCTTTTTCTCTATTCTCAGATAATTAAACGCTGCACTCATTAACTTCCGCTTTTTCATTCACAATCATTCTCATGGTCATCAACTAGGCCTGCCGCCTGTAGAAAAGCTAAAACTGCGACTGGACCTGTAAACTTGAAGCCTCGTTTTTTGAGATCTTGAGATAACTTTTCAGACAAAGGTGTTTTAGCAGGTGCCTGGCGATAGTCAGGGACATCATTCACGATAGTTTTTCCCTCGACAAAAGACCAGAGGTAGGCATCAAAGGAACCGTAGGTTTTCTGGACTTGTAGAAATGCTTGAGAATTGGCACGCGTAGCAAAAATCTTGGATCGATTTCGAATGATGGCTGGATTGTCTAACAAGTCCTCCAACTCTGCATCCGTCATCTCCGAAACACCTTGGACTTGGTAGTTGTAAAATGATTCTCTGAAAGCTTGGTGCTTGTTGAGAACCGTTGCCCAAGAAAGACCGGCCTGATAAGTTTCCAAACAAAGTAACTCAAAAAGAGCACGGTCATCATGAAGGGGTTGGCCCCACCCTTCATCATGATAGGCTACATATAAAGGGTTATTCATTTTTACCCAACCACAACGTTTCGGCATATATTTTCTATTTCACCAACATCTTAAGGGCAGATTTGATATAGTTCTCAGCTGTATCCGTCGTTCCTTCGAAGAATTTCTTGATTTTCTTTAGCTCTGTTTCCTTGTAGTCTAGCACCACCATGCCCTCATTGCCAAGGAAAGATGATCAAATATGACTTTCAAAAATCTTCTAAAATTCCTCTCCTTGAACAAGCTGGAACTCCAACACTACTACGCTTGAAAAAATCGCTTCCAGTGTAAAAATTGTAGGAAAGTCATGGTAGCTGAGACATCAATCATTGAGAAAAACCACCAAATCTCCAACCTTGTCCGACAAAAGGTTGCTCAACTTCTAACTGAGAAGGTATCTCTAACGGATATTGCCAGAAGACTTCGTGTGTCGACGTCCACTGTCTATCGTAAGCTTAACCAGTTTACTTTCAAGGAGCATTATGACAAGCTCCCAGCTGTTATGTCTTGGGATGAGTTTGAGTTCAAGAAAGGTGAACTCGCTTTTGTGGCGCAAAACTATGAGACCAACAAACTCATAACCATCCTTGATAATCTCCGTCAAACCACTATTCGAAACCACTTTTTGAAGTATCCATTGAAGGTTCGCCAAAAAGTGCAGTTTATTACAATGGATATGTCAGGAGCCTATATCCCACTAGCTCGTAGACTTTTCCCAAACGCCGAAATCATTATTGATCGTTTCCACATCATCCAACACCTTGGTCGAGCCTTTTTGAAGACAAGAATTGCCATTATGAATCAGTTTGATAAGAAGTCACTACCCTACCAAGCCTTGAAAAATCACTGGAGACTCTTCCAAAAGGACAGCCGTAAGTTATCTTGTAAATCATTTCACTCGAAGACCTTTGCTCAAACCTTAAGTCCACATGAAGTCGTTAGGAAGACACTAGACTTTTCAGAAGAACTCGCTAATTATTATAACCTCTATCAGCTGTTGCTGTTTCACTTTCAAGAGAAGAGGGTAGATGAGTTTTTTGAGCTCATAGAGGAGAATGTAAGCAAGGTCAATCATTACTTCAAAACTGTCTTTAGGACCTTCCTTAAACACAAACCATACATCAAAAATGCGCTAGAAACACATTACTCAAATGCAAAATTGGAGGGGACCAATAAGCTTATCAAAGACATCAAACGTCTGGGCTTCGGTTTTAGAAACTTTATTAACTTTAGGAAGCGTGTTTTCATCACTCTGAACATACAAAAAGAGAAGACCTATCAGGTCCTCTCTAGATGTTAGCTTTTCGTCACCCACTACAGTTGACAAAAAGTCCAAAAGGTTTTCCTGATATAAAATAGACATGAAAAAAGAGAACCGAAGTTCTCCTTTTTATTTTATTCTATTAGTTTAACACTCTAGGTGGGTAAGCAATACCAGTCTTATCAAAGTAAACGTAGATTCCTGGTTGGATTTCTATCCATGTGCTGATGGCTTTCTTACCACTATCACCATAGTAATAGCTAATACGACCATTGCCAGCAGTTACCGTTTGTCCTTTTACTTGTTTACCATCTTTAGCGAAGTAATAGGTATCAGCACCGATTTTAACTTCACCAGTTACTGTCTTACCATTAGAACCAACATAATACCAATTGTTATCACCTGTTGTGAAGAATTCATTAGTCAAACGTTCACCTGTTGCAGCATCGTACTTGCTATAGGTACCATCTGCATTCTTAACAACGCCACCTTTAACTTGACTTCCATCTTCTTTAAAGTAGAGGTGTTGTCCATTGATAACTTGAGCACCTGTAACAGTCTTACCGTCAGCGCCTGCATAGTACCATACATTTCCATCAGTTGTGAAGAATTCGTTAGTAACTAATTCTCCAGAACCTTCTTTGTACTTACTATAAGTACCATCTGCATTCTTAACAACGCCACCTTTAACTTGACTTCCATCTTCATTAAAGTAAAGTTTTTGACCATTGATAACTTGAGCACCTGTAGCGGCAACACCATTTTCATCAAAGTGATACCATTTACCTTCAATGTTTCTCCAAGTGTTCTTGATAGCATTACCAGTGTGTGCGTCAAAGTAATAAGTTTTACCTTTAAAGGTTACTAATTTATCTTTAGCTTGGAAACCGTCTTCTCCAAAGTATTGTGTGAAGCCATCAATAACCGTAACACCTTTGGCCATGACACCTTCATTAGTGAAGTAACGGAATTTCACAACCTTAGACTCTTTACCGTCTTTAGTTTCAGTAACGTCAAATTTAGTGTAACCACCCTTGTACATTTGACCTTTAGAGTTATAAAGGTATGTATTACCATTAGCATCAACGTAGAAGGCATTGCTCAACATGATACCATTTGGCAAGAAACGATAAACGTCTTTACCATTTGGTGAATATTCACCATTGGTAACCATGTGACCACGCGCATCAAAGTAATAAGTATTACCATTGAAGGTTACAAAGGCAGACTTAGCTTGAGTACCACTTGTACCGAAGTAAGTAATTCCTTTACCGTCATTTGAGAATCCAGTAACAACCTTTTCATTGCCTGTCAATTGAAGAGGAATGAAGTCACCATCTTTAGTGACTGTGAAGTATTTACCAGTTGCTTCATCGCTAAGTACATAGCCAACACCACGTTCAAGAACGTTTGTTCCGTTGAAGTATTCAGCCTTCCATTGTTTCAATTTAACAGAATCATCAATTGGTTTACCAGTTGAGATCATGTTTACCTTGAACATTTCAGGGTATTTAGCTTTAAGCTCAGCCAAGAATTCACCACCGTATTTAGCTTGGTAATCTTTACCTGATGACTTAGTATTAGCTACATAAAGCGAGTGATCAATGATGGCATCCGCAATCTTACGTCCAGCACCATCAGTACGAGTCGCTGTTACGACTTCCTTACCTGGCAATTGGTAAATTTGGTCTGGAACCCAGTCAGCGATTGCTTGGATACCAGCTTTGTGAAGTGCCTTAAGAGCATCACGAAGGTCTTCTTTAGAACCGTATTTATTGTTCTTACTCATAGCAAGGTCATAACGGTCCGCAAAGGCATAACCATTTTGGATAACTGAGTCAAGGAAAGTACCATCATCAGCAGATACAAATTGAGGTGCCATTTCAAATGATGTTACGCCCCATGACTTGAACAAATCAACATTTTCAGCAATCTTACGGTTAGTATAAACTGAAGGATCTGAACCATCTGGGATAGTTTGGAAGTTAGAGAATCCTTCGTAGATCAATTGTGAATCATAAGCTTCAGTCGCTTTAAGAGTCAACTCTCCTTCTTTTTTAGCTTCTGTTGAAGGCGCTACTCGGATATCTTGATCATCTGAAGCTCCAACTGGAACCCAAACTGCTACGAAACCAGACATATCAAATGTTTCATAACCCTTAATGTCATTAGCACCGAAAGTCAAGACACCGTTGCTGTCTGTTTCTTTCACATAACCTGCTGCGATTGCATCTGCATCAGATGTAAAGTTCTTGATACCATCAGCTGTACCAACAATCAAAGCACGGTATTTTTGGTTGGCATGGATTTTACCCATTTCAACATTAAGTTTAGCTGATTGATCCAAAGTCAATTTTGGATTGTTAGCTACAAGTGTTACCTGACCAGATGTACGGCTGTATTTAGAACCTTCCGTATCATCAGCAGTCATGATGTCTTTACCATAACGTACTGAAGCGTAGACTTCATTTGTACGGTAGAGTTCAACATCTGAATTGTCCATCTTACCATCAGTTGGCAACCAGTATGAACGTTGTGCTTGTCCACCAGATACATACTTGATACGGCTCTTCATCAAGTTAACAATGGTATCGTAATATGGAGACTTAGTTTCCATGTAATTACCATTATCTGTATAAAGGTCTCCATAGTAGACACGAGTGATTGTTTCCATGTTTTGCAACATAACAGCGTATGCTGCTGGGATGTTGTTCAAGGTATATTTTTTGTCGCTGCTGAGCATGTCTTTGTTATAAATCTCAAAGGCTTTCTTCATTTCAGCATCAGTGATTGTGAAACCATCTGATTTTGGATTGATTTCTTTCTTGATGATTTCAGCAATAATATCTTGAACGTTGTTATCATGGGCACGGATAAAGACGTAGTTTCCTGACGCATCTCCGTATTTCTCGTTGTATTTACCGATTGTAGACTGTTTAACTGTTCCGTCTTCGTTATAGGCCTTGCTTCCATCTTTGTTAATCCAATCAGTCTTTTCATCACGTTGTGTCGTGTTGAAAGTATTGTTATACAAAGGACTTACAGCCGGTGTACGTTCTTTGATTGGTTTAGCCAATGAGAAGAGGAGAGCCAAACGTTGTTTGTTTTCCATAGCAAGCGCAGCGCCATCTGTCTTGTCATTGTAGTGGTTGTCATTAAGACTCCATGCTTCAAGGACTGAGATGTGAGCAAGAGCGTTTGCTTCAGATTTGTTAACACCATAGTACTCACGGAAGTAGTTTGTGTAGAGTTGAAGCATGTCTGCATCGACATTATCTACCGCGTCGACACGGATACCATCGAAGTTAGCATCCTTGTCACCCATAACGATTGAACCCCAGTTCATAAGGTAGTGGATTTGGTTCAATTGTTCCGCTTGAACAACTGGGTTTGACAAATCTACGTCATTAGCTAGCAAGAAGTCGAAACCGCCCATGTGGTTTGGATCTGACTGCTCATCAAGAACTGACTTATCAATTGTACCCTTTTGATTAGTAGCCGTATGGTTCAAAAGACGATAGTTAGAGTTAGCCCATGGTGTACGTGAATCATTTACATAAAGAAGGGCACCACCTTGAAGGTGATCTTCGCCGCCACCTTTAGAGTAGTTTTCAGTTTCTTTGTTCCATTGTGGTTGTGTCTTAACAAAGGCAGAGATAGTTTCACGCAACCATTGTGTTGATTTTTCAGCCTGAATCTTTTGCTCAATCTTGATTTGAATGTCCTTAGCAGCAACTTTCAAAGTTTCTTGCTTATCTGTACTTGAATATTTAGCATCCAAATTGAAGACTTTAGACATGTAGTTCAAGTAGTTAACTTGTGTATCTACATTTGGCCACCAAGCCATCAAAAGTGGACGGAAATCTTCTGCAGTTGATGCTTGCCAAGTTACACCATCTTTGATGATAGAAGCTGGACGGTACCAGCTATCTGCAGTCAAATAACCATCAATCAATTCAAAGCTAGCTTCAGATGAATCGTAGGCACGGTTATTTATTGAGAAACCATCAACAATATTTGTTGTTCCTGGTGTGAAAGAGTATGTTGATGAGCTTGTAAGGGCACCATCTTTACCGAAGTAAAGCAATTGACCATTTACAGTAATGGCAAAGTTTTCTTTGTGTGAACCATCTTCATTAACATAGTAATATTTACCATCAATGTTTTTGATGTTATTCAAAGAGAGAGCTGCCTCAACCTCTGAATCTTTCAAAGCAGCTTCTGGCGCTTTAACTTCTGTGTTTACAACTTCAGCCTTCACTGTTGCTGGTTGTTCTTCTGCTTTTTCAGTTGTAACAGCTGGTGCATCTGTTGTCACAACTGCTTCTTTATTTGGAACAGCTGCCACTGCTACATCAGAAGTTGTTGCTGTTGTAGCTGCTTCAGCTGTTGCTTGTGTGTTCGTTGTAGTTGCTGTTTCGACGGCATTTGTTTCTTTAGCAGGCGTTAAAACATCTGCTTCTTTTGTATTTGTACGTTTATCGACTTCTTTGGTTGCTTCTGTAGAAGTAACTAAATCGGCTGTTGTATCTAAATTTGGTTGAGTTACTATCTTATCTTGAGTTTCATCCGCTGAAACTGAAGATGTTGTTGCAGACAATCCTCCTACGACAGTAGCAAGTGCTGCAGAGGCAACTGCAATTGTGACCCATTGCTTCTTAACTTTATGAAGCTTATAGTGTACCTTATTTTCCATTATAATTTTCCCCGTGATTTTATTTGTCAAAATCAGACTGAAATCTATCCGATTTCAAACAATTACATTATATCATTATTTTCTAACTATTTCTCGAATTAATTGTTTTTTTATAAATTATATGTAACATAACAGCAACATTAGAAAAGTTTTGTAACACACCTATTTCATAGGCTTTCAATTCTCATTTTCATATCATTTGATAAGTAAAACTATTTTCTATAAAAACCACTAAAACCCTTGATACAATGGCTTTTACAACGATTCTGACTCAAAATTGATATTTGTCAGATTTTTTTCTTTAAGGAGCAAAAAAAGGCAAAATTTCTTTAAACGATTCTCGTTTTCAAGAAATTTCACCTATAAATTCATGTCAAATCATATCGTTTTTCACTTAATCTCTCAGATTAAGATTAGATTGATTGATTATTTATCAAAATCAGCATAACCATTTTCATCGAAGAAGACAGTCTTACCGTCTTGGAAAGTGATCCATGTGTTTGTCACACGTTCTCCAAGAACTGATTCGTAGTATTCCACTCCTTTTGGTGTGCTGATTGGGCTACCTTTAACTTGACGTCCCAAATGATCAAAGTAATACTCTTTACCATCGATATTTTGGCGTCCTGTTACAGCCTTACCATCTTTGAAGTAGTACCAAACATTGTTACCAGTTGTCAAGAAACGGTTATTGAGACGCTCCCCTGAATCTTTATCATAGTAAGAAAGTGAACCATCAGCATTCTTAACAAAGTCACCTTTAACTTGGCTACCATCTTCTTTGAAGTAATAGTTTTTACCGCCAATGCTATAGGCACCTGTCACGATTTCACCATTATCTTTGGCATAGTACCATGTCTTACCACCATCAAGAGTGAAGAAATCAGATTTGACTTGGCTTCCATCAGCATTGAAGTAATAGTTAAGGTGGTCAATTGTTTGACGACCTGTGGCGAGGTTACCATCCTTATCAGCATGGTACCACTTGCCGTTTACTTCGAAGAACTTGTCTTTAACCTTGTAACCATTATCTACAGTGTAGTAGCTAATCTTGCCATTTTCAGTAACAAATTCACCTTTAACTTGGGCACCATTTGCACGGAAGTAGTATTCGTGACCATCCAAAGTAAGGGCACCTGTCACATTTTTACCAGCTGCATCACGGTAGAACCATGTTGAGCCATCTGTTGTGTAGAATTCACCCTTCTTAGCTTGTGCATAGCCTTGATCATTGAATTCATACCAGATACCATCAATTTCAGCCCAACGATTTGTGTAGGCATTACCTGAATTTTTATCGAAGAAGTAGAGTTTTCCGTCTGGAGTAACATACTTAGTACCTTTAGCTTGGAAGCCATTTTCATCAAAGTATTGCAATCCTCCACCAGCATGAGTCAAGCCAACAGCCATTTCTCCAGTTGGTGAGAAATAACGGAATTTAGCTTCTGTTTCTGAAGTACCTTCTTTCGGTACATCTAATACAAAGTAACCATCTTTGTACTGCTCACCAAAGCTACCAAAGTAATAATATTTACCATCCTGTTGATAAATAGAATCACGAAGCTGGATACCGTTTGGCAAGAAGAAATAAGTCTTACCATCGATATCTTGACGACCAGTTAACATATAACCTTCTTTATCGAAGTAATAGTAATTTCCAGCATATTTAATGAAGGCATTCTTAGCTTGGAAACCACTATTATCAAAGTAGGCCATACCCTTACCATCATAGTAGAAACCTGTCTTACCACCTTGATCTGTCAAAGGTTTTGGCAAGAAGATGCCATTATCAGAAACTTGATAGTAGCGACCAGTAGCATCGTTACTGAGAACATAACGACTACCACGACCAAGGATATTAGTACCATTCATGTACTTAGCAGACCATTGCTTGATTTTAACAGATGGATCAATCTTCTTACCAGTTGATATCATCACATCTTCAAACAACTGTGGATATTTCTTTTGGAGCTCATCAAGGAACTCACCACCATATTGAGCTTGGAAGTCCTTACCTGATGATTTAGAATTTGCAACATATAAAGTGTTATTGATATAAGCATTGGCCTTTGGAGTACCATAACTATTAGCACGTGTTGCTGTTACAACTTCTTGTCCTGGCAATTGGTAAAGTTGATCTGGTACCCAGTCAGCAATTGCTTGAATACCTTGCTTGTGAAGGGCTTTAAGGGCATCACGAAGATCTTCTTTAGAACCGTATTTGTTATTCTTGCTCATGGCAAGGTCATATCGGTCAGTAAAGGCATAACCATTTTGGATAACAGAATCAAGGAAGGTACGGTCATCAGCCGATACAAATTGAGGAGCCATCTCGAATGATGTGATTCCCCATGACTTGAAGAGTTCTGCATTTTCTGCAATCAATTTATTAGTATATTGGCTATCTTTTTCAACAAAATCTTGGAAGTTTGAGAAACCTTCATAGATAACTTGTGAGTCCAATGCTTCAGTAGCAGAAAATGTCTTGTCAAGTTTCTTATCTGAACCTTTAACACGGATATCTTGGTTATCAGGCGCACCTACTGGTACCCAAACACCAAGATAACCTCTCATATCAACAGTTCGATACCCCTTGATTTCATCTCCACTGAAAGTCAAGTTCCCTTCAGCATCAGTGTATTTAATTTTTCCAGCTGCTGCTGCATCATTTTCGTAAGTGACAATTCCCTTATCAGTACCAAGAAGTAATGGACGGTAGGCTTGGTTAGCATGAAGTTTACCCATGTTAACTTTCAAAGTACCATCACCCAGTGAGAAATCCTGATTATTGGCAATAAGGGTCAACATACCAGAATGTTTACTTGTTTCTGCTACACCCGTAGTTTGGTCAGCAGTCATAATATCTTTACCGTAACGAACAGATGACAAGATTTCTTTTCCATTGAACGTGTCGACTTTCATCGATTGTCCACCTGAAACATATTTCATACGGTTCTTCAAGAGCGTTGTGATAGCATCGTAGTAAGGAGACTTGGTAGCCATATATTGGCCGTTATCCGTATAAAGATCTCCATAATAAACACGAGTTACCTGCTCCATATTTTGAAGAATCAAAGCATAGGCAGCTGGAATATTGTTAATAGTATAACGTTTTTCTGCCTTCTTCATATCTTCATTATAGATTTCAAAGGCACGTTTCAATTCAGCATCAGTCATGGTATAACCATCTGATTTTGGATTGATCTCTTTTTGAACAATATCACGAATGATATCTTGAACAAGGTTATCATGAGCACGCGCAAAGATATAGTTAGCTTGTGTATCTCCATACTTACTATTATTTGTACGGTCTGTCAAACTGCTAGTAATCAAATCTTTCAATGAAGAGCCCGATCCATAAAGTGCACCCATAATTGCATAACGAAGGTTATTGTCCATGGCAAGGGCTGCACCATCATGTTTTTGATTATAAGCATTATCATTTAAATCCCAAGCTTCAAGGATAGAAATGTGAGCGAGTGCATTAGCTTCAGATTTATCCACACCAAAGGCTGCTCGGAAGTAGTTTGTATAAACTTGGAGAAGGTCTGCATCAACATTATCAACTGCATCAACACGGATACCATCAAAGTTAGCATCCTTATCACCCATAACAATTGATCCCCAGTTCACAAGATAGTGAATTTGGTTCAACTGCTCAGCTTGCACAACTGGATTTGAGTTATCAACGTCATTGGCAAGTAGGAATTCATAACCACCCAAGTATCTTCCTGTACCATTTAGAGAACCATCTTGGTTACTTGGTGTACGGTTAAGCAAACGGTAATCAGAATTTGCCCAAGGGGTCTTGTCATTATTGACATAAAGAAGAGCTCCCCCTTGAAGGTGGTCAGCAAGGGTATAGTTTTCAGTTGTAGTATTCCACTGGTCTTGTTCTTTTACAAAAGACTCAATTGCTTGACGAAGCCATTCAGTTGATTTTTTAGCTGAAATTTCTTGTTCAATCTTAATTTGAATTGTCTTAGCAGCTGCATTCAATTCAGATTGACTTTGGCTGGTTGAATAAGTTGCGTTAAGGTTAAAGTGTTTAGAGAAAGTATTGAGGTAGGCAACTTGTGTATCTACATCAGGCCACCATGCCATCAAAAGTGGACGGAAGTCTTTCTCAGTTGATACACGCCATTTTTCACCATTTTCCAAAATAGTGACTGGACGGTACCAGCTATTAGGTGTCAAATAACCATCTACCAACTCAAAGCTTTCTTTCTTAGAATCGTAAGCACGGTTATGTGAAGAGAAAGCATCAACTAGATTAGTTGTACCTGGTGTGAACGAGTGTGTTGATGTGCTTGTCAAAGCACCATCTTTACCAAAGTAAAGCAACTGGCCATTAACTGAAACAGCAAAGTTTGTTTTGTATGAACCATCTTCTTTGACATAATAGTATTTACCATCAACTTGTTTGATGTTGTCCAAAGAGAGTGCTGCTGTTTCTTCTTTTTCAGTAACACCAGATTTTGGTTTTTCAGCTACTGTAAGCGTTGTATCTGTCGCAGTCGCAGTTGAAGCTGGTGCTTCTGTTGTTGCATCATTTACTACTGCTGCACGATCAGTTGTTGCTGGTACTGCAGTATTAGTAGTTGTATCTGCTGCAGTGGTTGCTGCCGCAGGAGTTTCGACTGTTGTAGTATCAGCAGCCTTGTCAGTTGTTACTGCTGTCGCATCTGTCGTAGCAGTTGCTGCTGGAGCGGCTACTTCATGCGTTTCAACGACAACATCGCTTTCAGCTGTCGTAGAGGCAACTGGTTTCGTTGTTTCATCGGCTGAAACCTTTTGATTAGCTACTGTAGCACCACCTACGATAGAGGCAAGTGCTGCCGAAGTGACGGCAATCGTCACCCACTGCTTCTTAACTTTGTGAAGCTTATAATGTACCTTTTTTCCCATTTTAGGTCCTCTTTTCATTTTCCTAGTTTGAATGAAATCTACATAATTCAAACAATTTCATTATAGCATATTTTTTTCAGCCATTTCGAGTCTTTATCAAGTCATTTCAATTTTTAATCATAATGTAAATTGAAAAACATTTTGACAATCATTAAAAACTACCGAATGTCGAAAACGGTAGTTTTTTCTATATTTTTAGGAAAATTTTTAGAGGTAATTGAGAGGTAAATAAACTATCTCTATTCAATCAGTTAGCGATTTTCAAGTCAGCTATTAAGCAAAAACGACGTTATGTTGGACCCTATAGCTGACTAAAAAGAGCAAGGTTTCTGTAACCAATTTTGCCAGAACCAGGCCTAAACCAATAGCAACTAGACTACTAAGTAAAAAATAATTACAGGCCAGGAGGACTAGGACCAACATAAAGTAGCGAACACTCGACCTAAAGAGGGAGCTTGTCGGATTAAAGACCACATTAGCGTTCAGTAGACACTGGCTGGAAGCCGAAATCACACGAGCTAACACGACCGAAAGGAGCAGATTTTTCGTCAAGGCAAAGAGCACGAATAAGGCTGTTGCATCAATGACTGAGGCCAAAACGGCCGTGCCAGAGAACTTTAAAAAAGGGCTGTAAATACGGATGGAATCACGAACGGGCCGAAAGTGCGAACTTTTATTTTCCTCCAGATAAACGGTTTCGATAGGAACTTCAGAGATTTGGTAGCCTGACTTTTTGGCTTCAAGTAGCATATTAAACTCGTACTCGAATCGATTGCCGTCCAGGTTAAGAAGCCATGGAATCAGGTCGGTTGACATACCTCGAAGTCCTGTCTGAGTATCTGTTACCTTCTGACCAGTTATCAGATGGAAGAGCCCTGCAGTCACCTTGTTGCCGATGCGACTACGTGCTGGTACCTTACCAACAAAGGCACGCGCACCCAAAACAAGATGACTGGGATTTTCCTCGATTGCCTTGGCCACACGGACAATATCTTTAATCAGATGTTGACCGTCACTGTCAACTGTGACAATAGGTTGAGCCGAAAGGTGCTGACTGACTACTTCTTCTTGAATGTGAGCAAAGGCAGTTTTGAGAGCAGCTCCTTTTCCTTTATTGATAGGATGGGTAAGGACAGTCGCTCCAATAAAAGCCGTTTCGTCGTAATAGTCGTTATAGCCTGGGCCACTCCCATCATTAACAACAATAATACGGGCTTTAGGGAGTTTTATGGTAATATCTTGAACCACCTGAATCAGGCGTTTGTCTGGTTCATAAGCTGGAATAATAATATACATAGGCACTTCCTTTCTGTCTCATCCTATGACTCTTTAGTGACCTCCTCCAAAGCCACCTGGTTGCCCACCACCTTGGGGACCACCGCCGCCAGGCATTGAGTTTTCAATCTTAGTTTGTTTCTCACCATTGATAGTAATGTCACCACCAGTATAGGTCGCTGAACCATCGAAGTCAAAGCCAGACTGGCCAGTCAGATTAATCGTTCCACCCGATACAAAAATATCGCCGTTAGAATCGATTGGGTCTGTATCACCCTCACCAACCTCAACATTTAGTGTTCCACCGGTCATCTTGAAGAAAATCTCACTTTGACTGGCATTAGCATTGGCCGCATTGACACCATCATCCGTTGCATAGACGTCGATGTTTCCACCATTAATGGTCACAGATTTACCTTCGATACCTTCGGTTGATTTTTCAACCTTGTAAGTACCACTATCAATAATCAGGTCCCCGGACGCATGAATACCGTCGTCACCAGCCTTAATGGTCATGGTATTGTCAGACAGATACATGGTACCTACTGAGGTGTCGTCATCATTATCGACCTTAACACCATCTTCTTCCGCTTCAATGGTCATAGTTGTTCCTGTGATGTTGAGTTCATCATTGACATTGAAGGCATCACCGACTGAGGAAATCTTATAGGTACCGCCAGTCATATGAAGGCTGTCATTGGCTTTAATACCGTTATTTTTCTTGGCATCAATGTTTAGAGTACCTGAACCGTTAATGGTCAAATCTCCTTTAGAAAAAATCACAGCATCCGCATCTTCATCACTATTAGAACTTGAATCAGAAAGTGTATTTGTAGTGCCATCTTTAAGTGTCAGATAGACATGACCAGCTTTTGTGGCATTGATTGCTGCATTTGTATTTGTCATGGTAGCACCATCTAGAACAATATGGACATCGTCTGAATCTCCAGCGTCTACCTTGATTTGCACACCATCGGATTTTCCTGAAATGACGTAGGTCCCAGCTTTGGAGATGGTTACAGTTGAACCTGATAGGGCTGCACCATCACCTGAAACATCCGCAGATGAGCCTGATAACTTAATCTTAGTAGCTGAGCTTTCGTTATAAGAGGTATCAGAATCTTTAGAAGTAAAGTAGTTGCTGTTGCTCTTATTTGTTTTCTTACTGGTCGTTGATGTTACAGCACTTGTTTTGGAACTTGTAGTCGTCGTCCCAGTTGACTGACTGCTTGATTGACTACAAGCTGTCATGACTGTTAGGGCAGTCGCACAGGTCAATAAAGTCGTCCATTTTTTTAGTTTTTTTGATTTCATATTTTTTCCTCTCGTGTTCGTTTGGATGATTACAGTTTACGGGACTTAGCTAAAACATTTCTAAAGGTTAACTAAAACTTATCTTAAGTTAAGTTTGGTGAAAGTTTGGCTTAGGAAAACTTTCAGAAAAGTCCCATAGACTAATAGACGAGCAAGTTAGTGCTATATAGAAATAGTACATTTTCGCTCAACTTTTCTACTATAAAAAAGAATTAAAACAATAAGTCGACTGTTTGAAAACAGATGGTCCTGCAACAAATTCCCTATTTTCCTGGGAGTTGCTTTACGGCTTTGTATATTATCTATAAAAGGAGTTTTTTCATGGTTAAACAATTGGAAACACGTTTTAAACGTATTGAAACAAAATATGTGGTCTCAAAGGAAAATCTTGAAGACCTGCTCACTGATCTTAAGGAGTATTTGGTAGAGGATGATTATCCGACATCTACCATTTCAAATATTTACTTTGATACGGATAATTTTGACGTCATCCAAGATGCCTTAGATGGTAATCACCGTCAAGAGAAAATCCGCATGCGTACCTACCTAGCCAATCCCCAAATTGATAGTAAGGTCTTTTTAGAGGTTAAAGCCAAAGATGATGAAGGAATCGGTCATAAGTTTCGTCTCGTTTCAACACCGCTTGCCATCACTAACTTGCTGACAGACGGTAAGAATCATGGTCAAATCACTGACCGCCAGCTATTACAGGATATCCACCACTTACGTCAACGCTATGATGAGGGGCTCAAACCTCGTATGTATATCTACTACGACCGTTTTTCGATGAAAGAAAAAGAGACTATCGAAGGCTATGCTTACAATAAAGTACGTGTTACCCTTGACCAAAATTTGACTTACCGTGATGAAGACGTCAGTCTCTTTAAGGGAAATCATGGTTTTCCCCTTCTTGATGAAGATACGATTATCATGGAAATCAAGGCACCTGGCAAACAGCCTGACTGGCTTCAAGCTATCTTAGACAAACATGGTTTGGAAGAGCAAAAATTCTCAAAATACAGCTGTGCCTATCATAAGTCTCAAGGTCTAGACTACGGACCACGTCCAGCACAAGAAAAAGGAGCTGCTGCCTATGTCTAATCTCTTCAATTCTATCTTTAATGATGCGACCGCAACCGCTAGTCCCCTTCAACTCATGCTGGCCTTACTGGTCAGCCTTGTTTTGGGTTTGGCCCTAACCTGGACTTACAAATACCGAACCCTCTACACCAGAGAATTTGTCATTAGTTTGACCCTACTTCCATGTTTGATGACCCTAGTTATCTTCCTTGTCAATGGGAGTTTGGGAACCTCTATCGCCGTGGCGGGGACCTTTAGTCTCATTCGTTTTCGTTCTGCCACCAGCGGTTCTAGAGAACTAATCGCTGTCTTCATGGCCATGATTATTGGTCTGGCATCTGGGACAGGCTATCTCTTACTGGCTGTCCTCTTTACCATTTTCCTTCTAGCTGTTTGGCTTCTTTTGGAAAATCGTCAAAGTCGTACCGACAACCAACGTCGTAGGCTCCTGACCATTAATGTCTCACATCAGGACATGATTGACCAAAAAATCACTAAAACCTTGCTCAATTTCACAAGTGAATGCGACCTGATTTCCCTTAACACCACAGGTGGAGGCGAAAGCATACAACTGGTCTATGAAGTGGACTTGAATCCCCAAGTGGATGACTTCCAATTGGCCAATCACCTTATCTCTAGTATTGAAAATTGTGACCTTTCCCTAACCAAAAAAGCTAAAAAGAAAAAGAATTTGTAAGACAAAAAGACATCTCCGACTTATTTCGGAGATGTCTTTGCATGTTTTGAGGTTAATATTTTCACTAAGCTATAGCCTATACCTCTATGCCACCAGTATGGAGTGCGAGATTATCGCAGGAATCAAAGTATCATCTAATCATCTTCATCTTGGACAACCTTACCATCTTGTATGTTAAAGGTATAGCCAATATATCCGGAATTGTCATAGTAAGCGGAATTTTCTTTATCAGTTGTGAAAAAATAAAATTCGTACTCTCCGTTAGGAATCTTGCTAGCATCCAGTTTAGTTGCGGCCTCTTCTAAATCTTTCTTACTAGTATTTTCTGTATCGCCTACTTCTATTCTCATAGTAACAAGGTGTTCTTCAATCATTGTTTGGTAGGGAATTTGATAATACCCATAAAAATCATCCTTCCCGTTTTTACGGTTTTCCTCAGCTAAATGCTTTTTACGATTACCAGCCTCTTGATCAATCGTAGTATTATCGCTGAAGGAGAATTCTTCGATATCAAGGCCTAACGATTGCTTTTTAAGTTCCTTAAAGAGTTTCTGCTCTTCTTTTTTTACAGATTTTTGTTGTAAGTAGCTTTCCCAGTAATGACTTGGGGTCACATATTCTTCACCATTAACTGTCCAGTCCAGGTTAAAAGTAATTTGTGAATCTAATGATATGGTTTGATTATCGTAGGTGTCCTCTGAATAGGTATAATCGACATAAATACCATCTGAATCTAGAAACACCTTTTTGATAAGCTTAACTTGGACCTTTCCCTTAAAACCATTATGAGCCAAGATCTTTTGCGTTTTTTCCCTAGCCTTGAAGTAAGAATTTGGCAGTACAACTTTACAACCAACTAAAAGAATAGAACAGAGGAGGAGAATAGCTAAGCAAGAAAGCTTTAAAATATTAGGAGTATTTTTCTTCATAGTACATCCTTCCTTTCCTCAATGATTTGTATAAATAAGCACACCAAATCCTTCAAATAAAACGAGCTTCCTTCACTCCTATCATAGCATTTTAAAGCGCTTTCTCATGGTAGTTAGAGGAACAAAATAATTAAAATTCCTCATAGCAAAAAAGCCTGAAATTAATCATCACTTCAGGCTTTTCATCTTAGTTCAAATCGGTTGAGATAATCCTTAATAATCTGTTACTTCTTTTCGGTCATGGACATTGCTTTGTTTGCCTTGACGTGCTTTAAGAACAGCTTCCACGTCTTCAGGGCTAACTCCTGTTTCAACGAGCATGACTGCTAGGTGATAGAGGACGTCTGCTGTCTCGTTGGCAATTTCTTCTTTATCAGCATTTTTGGCCCCAATCACAACTTCTGTCGCTTCTTCGCCAACCTTTTTAAGAATCTTGTCTAGCCCCTTGTCAAAAAGGTAATTGGTATAAGACCCTTCTTTGGGATTCTTTTTACGATCTAAGGCTTCCTTATAAAGTGTTTCTAACATAGCTCCTCCTATCTGTCTTGTCTGTCATCATATATATCCGTAAAGAAACAGCTGTAGGTTCCTGTATGACAGGCTGCTCCTTCTTGTTTCACGGCGATAAGCAGGGTGTCCTGATCACAATCAGTCTTGATGCTTTTAACATGTTGGAAATGACCAGATGTGGCTCCCTTATGCCAAAGCTCATTTCTAGAACGGCTCCAGTAATGCATTTGTTTGGTCTCTAGGGTCAACTGATAGGACACCTCATTCATATAGGCCAACATGAGCACCTGCCCCGTCTTGTAATCGGTCACAATGACTGGTACAAGTCCCCCTTGTTTATCAAAATCAAGTTTAACCTCTGTCATCGTCTCACCTCAATTCCTGCATTTGCCAAGACTTGTTTGGTTTCGCCTATATTTACCTCACCAAAGTGGAAGATAGAGGCTGCCAGTGCACCCGTTGCTGTTGTCTTTTCAAAGACCTCTACAATGTCCTCAATATTTCCCGCGCCACCAGAAGCGATGATCGGAACATCAACGACTTCCGCCACACGATTTAGCATTTCCAAATCAAAACCAGACTTAGTGCCGTCCTTGTCCATGCTGGTTAAGAGAATTTCTCCAGCCCCCAAGGCGACGACTTCTTGAGCCCATTGGATGAGGTCCCTACCTGTATCCTTACGGCCACCTGCCACAAAAACATGCCAGCTCCCATCAGACATCTTTTTAGCATCAATCGCAGCGACCACACACTGATTGCCAAATTTTTGAGCACAATCAGCGATTAGTTGAGGGTTGGCAAGGGCTGAGGAATTGACCGCAACCTTGTCAGCACCGGCTTTGAGCATCTTGTTCATGTCTTCAACTGAACGGATACCACCACCAACCGTGAAAGGAATAAAGACCTGGTCGGCAACACGGCGCACCATGTCAACCGTTGTTTCACGATTGTCTGAAGTCGCTGTGATGTCCAAGAAAACAAGTTCGTCACAACCAGCCTCATAATAGGCACGCGCAGAATCAACAGGGTCTCCAACGTCTGTCAAATTCACAAAATTGACTCCCTTAACGACACGACCATCCTTGACATCCAAACAAGGAATAATACGTTTTTTAAGCATCTTAACCTCCGAAAGACTTGAGTTGGTCTAATGTGATATTGCCGTTATAGTAAGCTTTACCGACAATGGTTCCTGCCACACCAATCTCTTGTAGGTGATCTAAGTCGGCTACTTCTGCAATCCCACCGGAAGCGATGACTTTGGCGGTTGTGAGTTCAGATACCAAACGTTTGTAGTGATCAAGATTGGGTCCTGTCAGTGTGCCATCTCGATTAACATCAGTATAGACAAAGAGGGTTACGCCCATCTTTTCCATTTCCTTGGCCAAGGTAATATAGTCCACATTGCTGGTTTCCAACCAGCCTTCAGTAGCGACAAACCCTGCCTTGGCATCAATACCTACGACAATTTTATCAGCACCAAATTCCCCTAAAGCTGCTCGAACGAAATCAGGATTCTTAACGGCCATTGAACCGATAATGATACGGTCGATGCCAACTGCCAAATAATCACGAATCTGCTCCAAGGTACGGATACCGCCACCAACTTCGATGCCAAGTCCAGAAACCTTCTTGACCTCTGCAATCAAGTCACGGTTAGTGGCACGACCATCAAGGGCACCATCCAAATCGACGACGTGAATAAATTGAATGCCCGCATCCTTAAAGGTCTTTGCTTGCTCAATAACGTCTGGATTAACAATGGTTTGTTGGTTGAAATCTCCTTTGAAGAGACGAACAGCCTGTCCATCCTTAATATCAATTGCTGGTAGAATTTGCATCTCCCCTACCATCCTTTCTAAGTGAAAAAAATTTGCTCTCAAGAGCTTTTAGGCTTTGCATAAACCTACAAATTGTTCAATAATACCTAAACCAATATCACCTGATTTTTCGGGATGAAATTGGGCACCATAAACATTGTCTTTATGAATCATGGCTGGCACCTCGATACTATAATCTGCGGTAACATCAATATATTGGCTAGGGACATCCGTGAAATAACTGTGAACGAAGTAGACAGCTTGGCCGTCTAAACCATCTGTCAAAGGGCTGGCTTGCTTAACAGCCAAATCATTCCACCCCATATGTGGGACAGGTTGCTCCTTGCTAGCAGGAATAGCACGGCAAACACCTGGAATAAAACCAAGACCATTTGTTTCCTCATGTTCCAGTCCTTTTTCCGTTAAAATCTGCATGCCTAAGCAAATTCCTAAAAGTGGAACTCCCTTTGCTACGGCCTCTTTGATAACAGCTACCAAGCCTCTTCGCTCAAGCTCTGTCATGGCTGTTGGATAAGCACCCACACCAGGTAAAATCAAACCATCTGCAGCTAGGATTTTTTCTTTATCGGCAGACAATTCTGCAGTCACACCGATCTTTTCAAGGGCACGCAGAACATTGGCGGTATTCCCCGCATCGTAATCAATGACGATAATCATAGCATCCCCTTTGTTGAGTTTACGCCGTGAATGTCAGGATTAACTGTGATAGCCTCACGCAAGGCACGTCCTGTTGCCTTGAAGAGACTTTCTGACTTGTGGTGATTGTTTTTTCCGTGGAGAATCTTGAGATGGAGATTCATCTGAACATTGAAAGCCAAGGCTTGAAAGAATTCTTCAACCAATTCTGTGTCAAAATTACCCAATTTTGGATTATCAAAACTAGCATCAAAGACCAAGAAACTACGTCCAGACAAGTCTAAACTTGCCATTCCGAGGGTTTCATCCATAGGTACAAAAGCCGTTCCATAACGGTTGATACCTGCTTTATCGCCCAAGGCCTCTTTAAGAGCTTGACCAAGGACAATACCGACATCTTCAACGGTGTGGTGACTATCAACCCAAAGGTCGCCATCGGCCTTCACCACCAAAGACATACGGCCGTGACGGGCAAACAAGGTCAACATGTGGTCAAAAAATCCGACACCTGTTTGAATATCTACTGGTTCTTGAGCATCCAAATTGAGGCTTAACTTAATTTTGGTTTCAAAGGTATTACGTTCAATTTCTGCTTGTCTCATAACTTCTTCCTCTACTCTCTCAATTATTGTCGTTTCTGACTTCAATTGCCTTGGCGTGGGCCTGCAAGCCTTCCGCATAAGCCAAGGTTGTGATATCGTGCTGAGCCTTATTGACTGCTGCCTTATCGTATTGCGTATATTGGATACGTTTGACAAAATCGTGCACGCCTAAAGCTGATGAAAAGCGACTAGTCGCTGTCGTCGGAAGAACGTGATTGGCACCTGCATAGTAGTCGCCAATTGGTTCGCTAGTAAAGTGACCAAGAAAGACGGAACCAGCATTTTCCACTTTTTCCAAGTAATCATAAGCATTGTCCATAGCAATTTCCAAATGTTCTGGCGCAACCAGGTTCATGAGTTCGAACATGGCATCTGTATCATTGGCAATAATAATACGTCCGTTATTTTCGACAGATGGACGAGCAATTGCCTCACGTGGCAAAAGCTTGAGTTGACGTTCAATCTCACTTTCAACCGCATCAGCCAAGGCTTCAGAATCTGTGACCAAAATGGCGCGTGCACGTGTGTCGTGCTCTGCTTGAGACAAGAGGTCAGCTGCCACATATGTTGGATTGGCACTACTATCAGCGATAACACCAATTTCTGATGGTCCTGCAATCATATCAATACCGACAATACCGTAAACCTGTTTCTTGGCAGTCGCCACAAAAATATTTCCAGGACCTGTAATCTTGTCCACCTTTGGAATCGTTTCTGTACCAAAGGCCAAGGCCGCAACCCCTTGAGCCCCACCAACTTGGTAAATGCTATCCACACCAGCCAATTTGGCGGCTACCAGAATCGCAGGAACAAAGTGCTCTTGAGGCGGTGTAATCATAATAATCTCTTTAACCCCAGCAATTTTAGCAGGAATAACATTCATAAGAACTGATGACGGATAAGCCGCAGTTCCTCCAGGCACATAAACACCCACACGATTGATGGGACGAATCAATTGACCACGAATAACACCCTCACTTGGTTGGTCCTCAAAACCAGCCTCCAACTGATGCTTGTGGTAAGATTCAATGTTTTCTTTGGCATTAACTAGGGCTTGGTAAACCTCTGGATCAATTTCTTTAAAGGCTTGATCAATCAAGTCCTGTCCTACTTCAAAATCAGTCAAGTCAACCTTATCAAATTTAGCTGAATAGTCACGAAGGGCCTCGTCTCCTCGTTTTTTGACATCCTCAATAATGGCTTGAACCGTGCTTTCAACGTCTCTATTTTCTTTTGAAAGTTCCAATTGCTCCTGATAAAGAAGCTCAGAAATTTCTTTATTTGTTCCGGTTAATCGTTTCATTCGAACGGTACCTCCTCGTTCCCTACAAGTGATTCAATCTTACGAATGAATGGCAGGACTTCCTTGTTATTTTTCAAAGAAGCCTTGTTCACAATCATTCGTGCTGAAATACGGCAAATATCTTCATAAACTTTTAGGCCATTTGCAACAAGGGTATTCCCTGTTTCCACAATATCGACAATGGCATCTGCTAGACCAATGACGGGGGCAATCTCAACGCTCCCTTGAATCGAAATGATCTCGACATCCTCACCCTTTTGATTAAAATAATCCGTCGCAATGGTTGGATACTTGGTTGCAATACGTTTACGCTTATGGTCATCAGGGTTATAATCTTCTGTTGATGCTACGGAGAATTTACAAAGGCCAAAATTAAGGTCTAACATTTCTAAATAACCTGTCGGATGTTCGACCAAAACATCCTTACCGACAATCCCAATATCTGCGACACCGTGTCTAACGTAGGTAGTCACATCTGGAGCTTTGACCAAGAGAAAACGGAACCGGTTGTCAGGACTCTCGAAAATCAAATTACGTCCTTTATCGGCCATGAAAGACATATCAAAGCCAGCTTTTTCCAGTAATTTAACCGTATCTTTCTCAATACGTCCCTTGGTCAAGGCAATTGTGATTTGATTGCTGGTCATCCAAGTCACCTCCAAATTCCACATCGTCATGTACTGCTTGATAAACTGAGTCGATATCAATGGCCCAGCCAACCGCTGTTAACTCGGTAGCCCCAAAACGTTCAAATAGTTTATCGTAACGGCCACCTGATACAAAGGCATCTGGTACCTTGTCACCGAAGACCTTAAACATCATGCCCGTGTAGTAAGGCACTGCTGGCAATTGAGCCAAATCAAGCGTCGTCTCTGGGAGACTATCTGATAAACGATTAGTTAAAACTTCCAAACTATCCAAGGCCGTCAAAAAGGCTTCACTGTCTGTTAACTGTCTAGCCTTAGTCAGGACAGCATTTGTCTCACCAAACAAGAAGGGTAACTGCTCCAAGACCTTGTCATATTGACTTGGATTTTCTTTGGTGAACTCCTTAAGACCGGTAATCGATTTATCACGGATATAGGCCGCCAACTCTGCTTCTTTTACAGCTGGAAGGTTTAATTCTTCAAAAATGAGTTGTAGGAGGCGGGCATGTGAAAATTCAAACTTGTAATTCTTGACCCCTGCAGCATCTAGAGCCTCTTTAGCAGAAGCTATTGCTTCTTCCAATGCCTGATGAACTGGAAAACCAATGATTTCCACACCAGCCTGCGTATGCTCATTGGACAAGCCACGCATCTCCTCATTGTAGTTAAAGACTTTTCCAGAGTAAGAAAATTTAATCGGTGTATGAACTTGAGTCGAAGCAATCACGCGCCCAATTTGGCTGGTAATATCAGGACGTAAACTAACAAGATCTCCATTTTTGTCAAAGAAATTATAGTTTCCATTGTCCACAAGATCACTAAAGACTTCGAAATGCTCTAAGGTTGGTGTCTCAATCCGAAGAAAGCCCTTTGTTATCAACAAGTCACAGATACGGTGTTCAATCTGATACATGGTACGGGCACGTTTGAAAAGTTTATCGTGCATTCCTAAGGCTAATGTCGTTTTTTTCATGCTTGTAACTCCTGTATTGTCATTAATACGCGCTCCATCTCATCCTGCGTCCCAATAGAAATGCGTAGTCTGTCTGAAATACGCTCCACTTTTGGAAAATAACGGACATAAATTTTCTTACCTTGGAGGTAGTCAAACAATTGACCTGCAGTCACTCCGTGAGGTTTGACCAAAACAAAATTAGTTTTTGAAGGTAGGATATCAAAACCAATCGCCTGCAATTCTTGGCTAAACCAGTCACGTGTTGCCATAATCTTTGCGCAAGTGTCCTCATAGTAGTCCCAGGACTTAACCGCTGCAGTCGCCAAGACTTCCGCAATGCTATCCACATTATAGGGGTTGACTGAATTCTTGACAGCATTGATCACAGCCATTAGTTTAGGACTTCCTATGCCGTAACCTACACGCAAACCAGCAAGGGAGGCATCCTTAGAAAAGGTCCTAGTGATAAACACATTGTCATACTTTTCTAGGAGCGGTAAGGCCGTCTCCCCACCGAAGTTAATATAGGCTTCGTCAATAATCACAACTACCGACTGGTTGGCTTTTACAATCTCCTCAATTTGATCAAGCGGTTTATAAATACCTGTTGGCGCATTAGGATTGGTAATGACAATCCCACCATTTTCAACCAGATAATCTTGAGTATTAACCTCAAATGAAGAACTCAAGGGCACTTCTCTAAAAGGAATATGGTACAAATCTGCCCAAACCTTGTAAAAACCATAGGTCAAATCTGGAAACAAAACTTCTTCCTCGCTATTAAAGAAAGCTAGGAAAGCCATTGACAGGATATCGTCTGAGCCATTTCCGATAATCACTTGATCGGCAGGCACACCCAACTGTTCAGACAAAGCCTGACGTAAAGCTACTTGATCCAAAGTCGAATACTTTCGTAACTGATGGGCATCAAAGGATGCTAAAGCTTGATGAACTGCTGGACTTGGTCCATAAGCATTTTCATTAGTATTCAACTTAATGATATTTTTCTCAGCAGGCTGACTACCCGCTACATAGGGTTCAATCTTTCGTAATCCTTTGATTTCCATAGTTTTTCCTTTCTGTTCGACTCTAACCAAGTGTACTTCTCGCTACACACTCTAAAAAAAGTGTAACAAAAAACGTCCTCGCAAAAATAACTTTTGCAAGGACGTTGGCACGTGGTTCCACCTTAATTCGAACAGGGGTCGCCCCCTCTTCCTCATGAAGTCACAAAGTATCACTTGTAACTCTCAGTCTCTAACGGAACCACCCGTCGTACACTACTGTCATCCAGAGTTCGCATACGCTCTCAAGAATGTGTCGTCTTTGATCTCATGCGTTCTCAGCTTCCCGCATTCTCTGTGAAACGATCTGACTTTTTCTATCAACGATTTTGATTTTAGTTTATTTTACCTGAAAATTTAGAACAAAGCAAGTCTTTTTTGTATATTTTTATAAAAACTTGAAATCATTGTATATTTAATAGCCAAAACAAACTGCTGTGAAATTGAGTTCAAATAAATAAAAAGTTGATGAGGTATCTTTTTACAAACCAAGTGGATCCCTAAAGAGACTTCTGAGTGTGATAGCTTAACTGGGAAACACCACTTCTTTCAAGTACTTTCATCACTACAGAAGATCTCGTTCTATCTAAATTCCTATCACAAAAAATCTTGCTCAGTTATTTTTTATGACAATTTCTTTCTACTATTTCCCAAATTGAAATCATTTCTTCATACTATAATTTGTATATTTATCCTAAATAATTTTTCAAAGCAAGACAAAAAGCTTGAAGCACAGCTCCAAGCTCTCATGGTTAAGCCAATTTTCTAGGTCTGATAAATCCTGTCATAATACTCAAACAAAGTAGCACTGCAGCAACATACCAATAAGGCATGTCCACGCTAGTTGTACGTCCTGAGACTTCAACAATACCTTTAACTAAACAAGCACTAGCGACAACAGCGATGGCTGAATTAAAGAGAAGTTTTGAGGCACGATTTCTCACCCAAGACATTCCCATCCCTGTTAGCAGATAAATCAAAGCTCCAGCCAATGGTGCGAAGAACATCATGCGCATAAACATGGATGATTCGCCATAAGAAAAGCGTTCATAGACAAAGGTAAAGACTAGGCTAAAAATAGTTAAACCGATGTAGGTGAAAAAGTGTTTGCTGGCTGATTTTTTAGTAACCGATGTAAACAATATCGCTCACCGCCCTTTCTGAGATTTTATTTCCGTTTGTGGTTGGCTTGTTAATGACTTGACCATTGAAATACATGGTTGATGAGCCACCACCATCAAGGTTGTAGGCTGTCGTCACACCATAGGATTTCATCAACCCTGCCATTTCATAGAGAGTCAATCCTGACGACTCACTGGTACGACCATCAGAGACAATGACAATATAGTGCACACTGCCATCACTCTCTTCGATGACTCCGATGGCTGTCCGTGGATTGTCAGCCATGGCTTGACCAACCTCTTCATTTTCCGATACAGCTATCTTGCCATTTTCAACCAAGGTTGGACCAAAGGCAAAGGTATTCACCACACCTGAATCAACCAATTTTTGAGCCGTTGTATCGCTTTCCTTAAAGGTCTTGAAGCTACCATCTGAGTAAACGGCAAGGTCTTCATAGTCACTGTTTCGATCAGTATCACGATAGACTTGCCCATTCTTAATCACATAACCTGACTGATTAGCCCCATAGTAATCACCATTGATGGCAAAGATAGCATTATTTTGCTGGGCAATACTAGATGTCGTGTCGGTGATGTTAGTCCCGTAGGTATTTTGCGCCAAAGCTGTTTTAAGGTAATCAGCACTTGACAGCTTGATATCTGCCACATAGTAGGTAGTATCACTGGTTTTACCCGTTGTGATTTTGATATCCATATTGTCATCTTTATAGGTCGTATCTGTCTTAGTTACCTTACCAGTGCTGGTAGATGCTGTCGACGAAGATGTGCTTGAGCTAGTCGTATTGGCTGAAACCGTTGAGACTGCTGAGGGAATGACAAAGACCTTTAAGAGAGAGTAGACATTTGCCCCCATCAGAAAAAGGGTAAAGAGTAAGGCATAGGCATGCCTTTTGAGAAATTTCATAGAAAACCTCCAATTTTGAAAGATAAGATAGAAACCATAAGTTTCTTTTGCTTGAAATTAGCATAACAAGCAAAGCTTAAAATCTTCTATAAATCCCACAACCAAGCCTTTTCTTTAAGGTTAGCTTAAGAAAAGACAGCTTCAGTTGAAGCCATCTTCGCTATATAATCATATCTTCAGTAATATCAAATTCTCTCAAGAGCACCTGAATCTTATCAAAGTTCAGACGAAAATGCTCTAACTTATGCCCATCAGAGCCGATAGAATACTTGCAACATCCCAAATCCTTAACAAGGCCCAAGGCATAACGATAAAGATCTTCGTGATGATAGAGATACATACTCTTTGCATTCAGTTCAAAAGCCAAATCATTAGCAAGCATTTTCTGGAAAATGCGTTTGAGCTGCTCCTCATAGGCTTTTAACTCATCAACAGTCACGTCAAAAAGTCGGAAACCATAGTCAAAATGGGCCAGAACATCTGCGTCCACACGACCAATAGCGTACTCCAACTTGTCCAGATACTCTTGAATAATGCTAGCCTTGTCCATATCAGCCACCTCATCATCAAGATAATCATTGACGCCATTATGATGAACAGAAAGAAGCTTGAGATCATAGTCCTTCCCATCCAAAAAGGCCAAAATATCCTTTTCCCTAGGCTGATAATAACCAATCTCGATGCCACGTTTAATACGATTGCCATACTTGAGGTTAAGACTTTCGATTTCGTGACTATAAGCCTCGTACTCGGGCACATCGTCCTGTTTGGTATAAGGATTAGAGAGATCATAATGCTCAGTCGTTACTATCTCACCATCAAAATGTGTCAAATAATCAGTAAAATTCGCTTCCGAATCATAGGAATGATGGGTATGCAAATGGTTATCACGAATAGACATAACTACTCCTTATTTTTCAAATACATTGTAAGCTGCTTATGGGCCAACCAGGTCAAACTCACCATCAACCCCTCATAAATAATAAAGAAAATCACAAAACATTGAAGGAAATACTCTTCTGGTAAAACATTGATAATCGGATCCAAGATTGGATTAAAGAGCCAACTGCTATCTCCAGGAAAGAGGGCTTCATGAAAGAGCGTAAAAAACTCATCAAATCCGAGAAAAACTCCCACAACCCCAATAAGGACTGGCAAGATTACTAGACTCATATAAAGCCTACGATAAAGACCAAAGGTGCCCTTCTTCACATTTCGCCAGAGAGAAGTTGCTGCGGGATAAGCCAGTAGAATAACAAGCCCCTGTACCAAATGAAAGAGCCACTTCACATCATGAAAATGCTTTAGCCCACTCTCCGATGATGGAAAATCAGGCATGGCCAGATGACCAACCCAAGGAAAGGTCAGGTACTGCATGAGGACATTGAAATTATGCCAAAGCTCCGTCTTTCCGATAATGACATAATCCATAAGATGCATCCAATCAATATCAAAATAATAGAATCCCCATGCCAGATAAATCGTCACTAGGATAGACAGGGCCAGGAGCCAAATCGGAGTCAGTACAGCTTCAATCTTAGTTCGCATCAAAATCCCACTCCGATAGACTAGCAAGTACGTGGTCTGGTTTGACAGGTAGACCTGCAACCTCTTCCGCCTTGGTGAAGCCAGTTGTCACAAGTAGTGTTGGAAAGTCATTTTTAATGCCAGCTGTAATATCAGTCAAGTAATTGTCACCAACCACAATAGTTTGGCTACGTTCTGTCCCAAGGATTTCAAGAGCCTTATTCATGATAATAGCTTTAGGCTTACCAATAATGATTGGTTTCACACGGGTAGCCGCCTCAATAAGGGCCAAGAGGGAACCAGCACCTGGAAGAAGACCACGTTCTGTTGGGATATTCAAATCTGGGTTAGTTCCAATAAATATAGCCCCTTTGTGGATAGCAAGCGTTGCTTTTACCAACATTTCATAAGTGACTTCACGATCCAAGCCCACCACAACATAGGCAGGATTTTCCTCATCTACCGTATATCCCGCTTCCGCAATTGCAGATTTAAGCCCAGTCTCACCGATAACATAAACCGTCTTGCCACGATTCATATCGTTCATGTAGTCAACTGTCGCCAAAGTAGCTGTGTAAATGGTCTCAAGAGGCGTTTCCAACTCGCACTGATTACGCAAAAGTTCTTGGACCATTTCTGGTGTACGCATACTGTTATTCGTCACAAAAAGATAGGGAATCTGACGCTTCTGCAACTCCTTAACGAAGGCTTCTCCCTCAGGAATGCGGTCCTTCCCCTTGTAAATAGTTCCATCTAAATCAATCAAATAACCTTTATATGTCATCCTACTCGTCTCCTATTTCTTTCCATTGGATAATAGCCTGAGCATGAATATTGCCATCCACACAAATCTGGTGTTGACTGCTCAAACTTTCTTGGTCAAACTCGTAACCTGAATAAATTTCTGATCCATGATGAATTTCCTTAACATACTTGAGGTCAATATGGGCTGGTGTATACTTGGTCAAAAAGTCCAAATCGAAAACATCCAACATCCACTCCAAGTACTTGCTATTATTAACGTGACCATTCATGTCTAGGTCAAAATAACGCACACGATAAAGCGTCTCAATTGGATTTTCCAAAGCCTTATAGCGAGGCCCTCGAATCAACTTTTTAATCTTATCAGCCCCATAAGGTGCTACCACCTCATCTGGCACTTCGGCTACCTTACGCGTTTCATAATCCATAAGGGCAAAGGTAGTCTTAAAGAGCATGATTTGTTGACCAGTCTCATCCGTGATGTAAAAATTACGGTAACAAAAAATCTTATTATAGGAAACGGCTTCCGTTGTAATGGTCACCTTTTCATTGTAACGAGGCAAACGGTCAATCTCAATCGCATAGTCTGTCACAATCCAAACTAGACCATATTTATCAAAAACTTCCTTATCCGTATTACCCAGAGACTCTGACTGCATACCAGATACTTGCAATGAAAAAGCCAGTAAGTGTGGTAATTTTACCTGATGCATGATATCCGTCTCATAAAACGGAATCTGATAAGGAATACTAAATTTTAATCCCATTTAATCCTCCAAGATAAATTGCTCAGCGACACTATCTCCCAGAAAGAGTCCTCGTTTGGTCATACGAACCACCTCAGAATCCTTAACCAAGAGCCCATCTTCCTGTAGTTTTTTCACGATATCCCCATAAGTATCGGCGAATGATAAGCCAAACTTCTCTTCAAAACGTTTAATAGACACACCTGATTTTTTACGCAAACCAAGGAAGAACTCCTCCTCCATCATCTCCGACTTAGTCAGATGCTCCTCGTGAAGTCTAGCATGACCATCCTCAACTATAGCCTTTAGATAATGCTGGATAGGCCCTCTATTGCGATAACGAACACCATTGACATAACCAGAGGCTCCAGCACCCACACCATAATACTCATCATTATTCCAATACATGAGATTATGTCGACTCTGCATCCCAGGTTTGGTAAAGTTTGAAATCTCGTAGTGCTCAAAACCATTGTTTTCCAATTCTTGGATAATATAGTCAAACATCTCTGCTTCCAAGTCTTCAGTTGGCAGATTGAGCTTACCCCGACGCATCTTATTCATAAAGACCGTGTGATGCTCCAATATCAAACTATAGAGACTTAGGTGGGGAATATCCAGTTCCAGTGCCTTTCTCACATTTTCCTTGACCTGATCCATGGTTTGACCAGGAAGGGCATAAATTAAGTCAATGGAAATATTATGAAAACCAGCAGCCTTCAAGCTATCAATACTTTCATAAATCTGTGCTTGATTGTGACTACGGCCAATTTGACGCAAGTGCTTATCATCAAAAGTCTGAACCCCTAAAGAGACGCGATTAACAGCAGATTTTTTGAGCACTTCAATCTTATCAACCGTCAAATCACCAGGATTAGCCTCAATAGTAAACTCCTCCAACTTAGACAAATCCAAGTTCTTCTGAAGATTGCTTAAAAGGTAGTCCAATTGCTCCGCAGAAATAGCTGTCGGTGTCCCACCACCAATATAAAGGGTGCGAAGCTCCTTGATATCTAAAAGCTCCCACTCACGAATCAAAGCCCGTAGGTAGTCATCAACGGGCTGATTTTTAATAAAGACCTTAGAAAAGTCACAATAATAACAAATTTGTGTGCAAAATGGAATGTGCACATAGGCTGACGTTGGTTTTGTTTGCATGTAACTATTCTACCATTTTTTAAGCAGAAATGAGACCTTGAAAAATAAGAGTTTAAAGCCAAAAAAGAAGCCATCTCTCCAGATCGCTTCTTTACTTTATTTTGTTAATGAGAATGGGAAAGCATTATAGTTGCTATAATCAAAGGTTGGTCCCAAGTCAGAGATGAATTGAACTGGCGTGTAAGTCCCATTTTCAAGAATAAAGCCAGGCTTAGCTTGGAAACCAGCTCCCCCTAGTCCTGTAATACCAGGAAGCAAGGTAGAAAAATCGCCACCCTCCCAAACATAGAGATTTCCAGAAATTTGAACAGCTTTTGCAGTTGTAGAGCTTTGACGATAGGGTTCGTAATCGACATTGAAATTTGCCTTCGAAGTGATGTTGCCATCAGCATCAACTGTAAAACTAATGTCTGTTGCTTGAGGACTTGTACCAGTCCAAGTTCCAACCAAAGCTGCTGGGACAGGAGCGTCACTTTGGGTATCAGCTGTTGCTTGACTAGACTTGTTTGACTCAGAAGCAGCACTGCTATTTGTCCCTGCTTGAGCATCATTTCCAGCTGAGGCTTGATTTTTTGAAGAGCTAGCTTCAGGAGAACTCTCTTCTTCTTGACCTTGAGAATCCTTTGAAGATGAAGCTTCTGTCTTAGCCTTTTTAGCAGACTTCTTCTCAGATGTTTTTGTTTTAGCAGATGACTTCACTACTTTAGAAGTTGAAGTTGTAGATGATGCTGCAGTGTCTTTTTCTGACTTAGAGCCACATCCTACAAGTGCTGTAGAGACAGCTACAGACAACAAAACAAGGGAACAAACACGAATAACTTTTCTTTTCATTTTCATAAACCTCTTTTCTATATGTCTATTATATCTATTTTGTTACAAAAATCAAGCATTTTATGTAATTTTTGTAACATTTATGTAATTTATTGTATCGCTGTCATAAGTTAATGTCGTATTTACAAGTAAAAAAAGTCCATCACTCCTAGAGGAATGATAGACTTTGGGATATGATCTAAGCACTTCTTATCTGCTAGAGGTATCCTAATTACTATTTGTCTTCTCTTTCAATATAACCCCCTATGGAGAGAATGTTGAAGCTATCCTCCAAGATAATAATGCGCTTACCACCATCTACAACGATATAATAGTATGACTTTCTCGCATCGTGGTAGATGTCATTAACACTCTTAGCCTGATAACCATGTGACTTAAGAGACTTCTGTATTTTAGCAAACTCTTTTTGCACCTTATCATTATCTGCGCTGCCTGATTGATCCGCCAGATATTCTTTTAAAGGCTTAGCAATTAAGATATCTAAAGGCTTAACATTTAAGATATCTATATCATCAGAATCTGTAGTCATAACACCATTTTCAGAGATAGTCAATTCTCCTTCTGATTCATTTTCATCATCATATGTCTTCCATTTTCCAACAAAGGCTTTTGGAACCTCTGCCTTATGAAAAAGACATTTCTTTTTTAAATCTTTGGTACTTCTTGATCCGTAGTAGAGGTCTGATAAGAATAAATCTAGAACTAAGTTTGTCCCATCTTTCTGAATCAGATTATAGTATCCAAACCATTCCCATTTCGTCTTAACCAGTATTATCTCTTTGGTCTGTAATTGATATTTCTTGTCAAAATCAGCAATCGTTTTTAGTTTTGAATTACTGACATCTTCTAAACGTGCTTCAAACTCCTGTCTAACTTTATTACCAATAGAGATTTCTTTGATTTCTTCTTCCCTATAGCCTGCAACAAGTTTTGACTTCTTCCCACTTAAATCATAAACCAAACCAACATTATCATTAGTTACCCACAAACCTCCCAAGTTTGTTCCTTTGGAAGAAAACAAAAAGAGTCCAAGACTTGTTGCTACAACAAGAAATAAAGCAATCCCAAGACCAATAAAAGTCTTCTTGCCAAACTTTTTCTTCTTAACAAAGACCATTTGTTGTGAATAAGCTGGGTTGACCATTTGACCAGTCATTTGATTCGGTAAAGGTCTGACTCCTTCAGTCACAGACTTTCCACTGTTGGAAAAAGTAGCTTGTTTTCCTTCCATAACAAATTCACCATTTAGAAGGGCCTGCTGACACTCCTGAATAGTGGGCTTACGATTATTAATCGCTTCAAAATATTCAATCCATTCTTTTCTATTCATCATCTCTCCTAATATTTCTTAATAGAAAAATCTATCACTAGCTTGGAAGTGATAGATTTCCCAATTATTTAAGCACTTCTTGTGTCTTAGCGTAGTTAGCTTCAACAGCTTCTTTTTCGGATTTCCACCAGTCTTGGTGATCTGTGTACCACTTGATTGTTTCTTCCAAACCTGATTCGAAGTTTGTGAATTGTGGTTCCCAACCAAGTTCTTCACGCAATTTTGTTGAATCAATAGCGTAACGCAAATCGTGACCAGCACGGTCTGTAACACGGTCGTATGCGTCTTTTGGTTGACCCATTTTTTCAAGGATAAGCTCAAGCACTTCCTTGTTATTCTTTTCACCATCAGCACCAATCAAGTAAGTTTCACCGATACGACCTTTAGTGAGGATAGCCCAAACACCAGTTGAATGGTCGTTAGTGTGAATCCAGTCACGGACGTTTTTACCTTCACCATAAAGTTTTGGTTTAATCCCTGACAAGATATTGGTGATTTGACGTGGGATGAATTTTTCGATGTGTTGGTATGGTCCATAGTTGTTTGAGCAGTTTGAAATAGTTGCCTTAACACCAAATGAACGCACCCATGCTTTAACGATAAGGTCTGAAGCAGCCTTAGTTGATGAATAAGGTGATGATGGGTTGTATTTGGTTTCTGCTGTGAATTTTTCACCAGGACCTTCACCATGTCCAGGGAGATCTTCACGCAATGGAAGGTCACCATACACTTCGTCTGTTGACACGTGGTGGAAACGAATATCATATTTACGAGCAGCTTCCAAAAGTGTGTATGTACCAATAAAGTTTGTGTGGATAAATGGTGATGGGTCGTTCAATGAATTATCATTGTGACTTTCAGCCGCGTAGTGAACGATAGCATCAGCCTTAGCAGCCAATTTATCAACCAATTCAGCGTCAGCAATATCACCAACAACCAATTCAACACGGTCACCAAGGATTTCTTCAATGTTAGCACGGTTACCAGCGTAAGTGAGTTTGTCAAGGACAGTCACATGCACGTCTGGATGATTGTTGTAGACATAGTGTACGAAGTTTGAACCGATGAAACCTGCGCCACCAGTTACGATGATATTTTTATATTCAGTCATTTTTTCTCCCAAAAATATTTTTTTCTTAATCGTTCCTTTGGCTAGTGAGGGACGCCAGCAACCCTTCGGTTTCATGGCTAAATCCGGAGCCAAAGTCTCCGGATTTCCCTACAAGATTCCCTAAGGGAATCTTGTTTCCACTAGCGCAGGAACGATCCTACCAGGCTCCTTGCAGTCGCAAAAATGCTGTGCAAGCTATATTCTTACAAATCCTCTGGTTTGAGGGGGTTAACGTCTTTGAGCAATGGGTGATTTTTATCTGCTTCTGAGACTTCTGCTTCTTCCAAGTTTTCCCACTTGATATCAAGGCTTGGGTCAGCGTAGTTGACAAAGGCGTATTTAGGTTTAAGTTCAAGTGCCCAGTAATCGTTTACGAGGTAGCTGTATGATACTTTGTCAGACAAAACTTGGAAACCATTGGCAACACCACGAGGAACAAAGATTCCTTTTGAGGCATCAATCACTGTTTGGTAGGTATTTCCAAACGTTTCGCCTTCACGAAGGTCAACCCATGTTCCAAGAACCTTTCCTTCATCTGCTACTGAGATGTATTTATCCCAAGGCTCAGCATGCAAGCCACGCAAAACATTTTTACGTGAGAAAGAAACGTTATTTTGCAATTTTCCTTCTGCAAAGAATGATTCTGGAAAACCAAGTGGCAACATCTTTTCCTTTTGGAAGTTTTCCTTGAACCATCCACGGTTATCTCCATGAACAGGAATATCAAATTCAAGCAGACCTGGAATAGCATCAATCTTGCGGGCAGCTAGTTCTTTACCAAAAAATTGTTCAGTCATTATGCTTCTCCAATCAAACGGAGCAAATATTGTCCGTATTCGTTTTTCTTAAGTGGTTGTGCCAACTCAAGAACCTGTTCTTTAGTGATATAACCCATGCGATAGGCAATCTCTTCAAGGTTAGCTACTTGGACATTTTGCAAACGTTGAACTGTCTCGATGTACTGAGCAGCTTGCAATAGACTTTCATGAGTGCCTGTATCCAACCAAGCAAAGCCACGTCCCATAAGCTCAACAGAGAGGTCACCACGTTCTAGGTAAGCCTTGTTAACATCCGTGATTTCAAGTTCGCCACGAGGGCTTGGCTTGATATTTTTGGCAATTTCCACAACATCATTGTCATAGAAATAAAGACCAGTTACAGCAAAGTTTGATTTTGGATGCTCAGGTTTTTCCTCAATTGAGATGGCATTCATATTGTCGTCAAACTCAACAACTCCAAAACGTTCTGGGTCCTTAACTTGATAACCAAAGACTGTAGCGCCTTTTTCCTTAGCTTCAGCACGTTGAAGCATGGCAGAAAGACCATTGCCATGGAAAATGTTGTCCCCGAGGACAAGGGCAACACTATCGTCACCAATGAAGTCTTCACCAATGATAAAGGCTTGAGCCAAGCCATCTGGACTTGGTTGTACTGCGTAAGAAAGGGAAATACCGAACTCAGAACCATCACCAAGGAGCTCTTCAAAACGTGGAAGGTCCTGTGGTGTTGAGATGATGAGGATTTCCTTAATACCAGCCAACATAAGCGTTGAAAGTGGATAGTAAATCATTGGTTTATCGTAAATCGGCATCAGTTGTTTTGATGCAGCACGTGTCAATGGATACAAACGCGTCCCTGAACCGCCTGCAAGAATAATACCTTTCATAAGAAGGCTCCTTTTTTCTCTAATATATTACCTATATTTTAGCATTTTTCAGCCCTCTTGTCACGGTAAACCCTATGTTCTTAAGCTTTCATTAAGAAAATCACAAGTTTCCATTTTCTTAATCCAATGAAAAAAGGATTTCGCTTGAAACCCTTTTAGATTGAAGATAACCTCTTGTAGCACTTTCCTTAGAAAGCGTAATCATCATCTTCTTCAGTGCCTTTGTGCACTCATCCAGTCAAAGATACTGTTATAAGTTTGTCCATTGACACTGGCACGAGAGCCTCCTCCATTAGTTGGATCAGTGGCTACCATACCACTATAACCATCCCAATTTTTCGTATTTTCAGGATGCTGAACGCCAATCACCTGGTCATGGAAGAAGTAAATCCAAGCCCAATGCCCATCATACTCTGTACCAGGAAGATCAGTCCCAGTCGCTGTTTCAAAGTATGAGAACCACTTGTTAGTAGCTCCAGAGGTAATCAAGCTCTTATATAAAGGCAAGACACTATTTTCTGGTTGTACTGTTGTATCTGATTTCGTGTGAATCAACCACATAGGCTGGTTCTTCAGTTTATCAATCCCAGATTGATCAACAGTTAAGGGCGCTGCAATTGGAACGAGAGCTGCAAAATAATCTGGATAGGTTGCTCCCATGGTCAAAACCATACCACCACCATTTGAAACTCCCGCAAGATAGATTCGTCCCTTATCTACCTCAGGGTGATTAGCTAGGTAGGTATCAATGGTCTCTTTGAGTTGTGCTGCATTATCTGACCCCCAAGGTGTCTGTGTTTGAACAGCTAGAACATTAACCCCACGCGCCTGATCACCAGTTGTTAAGAAATGACCTTGAATCTCAGGCTGGGTAAGGGCATAGACGTCATTTGAAAGAAGCGGAATATTCATGTCTGTCCCTCTTTCACCAATGCCGTGTAGCCAGACAATCAATGGTTTGGTGCTATTCCCCGTACCAGTCTGGGCACTATAAGCCGCATACTGCATGTTACCTACCTGTCCTCGCTCGCCGAAAACCTCCGTCGTTGGCATCAAACGATTGTTGATGGCATCTTGCTCAGATGAAACCATCTGCGACTGACTACTACCTTCTGCCACTACTGACAAATCTTTCATCGACACCATATAACTTTCCAGCCATTGATTGGTCCAAGTAGTAAGGTTAAAATACATAGGTTCAGCATTCCCACCCATGTTGTAGCGGTTATAAGACGGTAGGCTCAATTCAAGCGTCACGTACTTGCTATTGTCATAATAGACCACGTGCCCCTGATCATCAGACACATAAGAGTTCGTTACCTGACGACTGACTCCTGCTGTTGTAACCTGAGTTGAGCTGTGGACAACCTCTGGCGTGACCTTCTGATTAAATTCAAAAATAACTTTGGTTACAGCCGGTCCAAACTCATAACTTTCTAGAACAATACTTGTCTTTGTTACAGCCAAGTCTTCTGCTGCCCCTGCTTTGACAGACAGGCCTAAATTTATGGCTAGCAAAGTAACAATGACTGTCACATATACTTTAACTTTTTGGAACATAGTCCCTCCCCTTTTTTATTAGTATTCACCTACAATCGATGAACAGTTACTATTTTATCATTTTCTAATTAAATAAGAAATAGATATAAAGTACTCTAATAAAAAGAATCAGCTAGTATCCCTCAATAAGGAGAAATAGCTAACTGATTCATAAATTTCAATATATTGGAGGGCTTTAATACTATTAGTCTTTTTTCTTAACGTACTGAGCCACTGGATAATCTGCACTGTCCAAGCTGCCAGGTCGATTCATGGCCAAATCAACCAGATTCTTTCCAATCAGTGGCCCTGTCGTAAGCCCTGAAGATCCTAAACCAGAGGCGACAAAGACACCCTCAAGTTCTGGAACTTCTCCAAAGAAAGGTGAGAAATCACTCGTGTAGGCTCTAGTTCCCACACGTTCTGAGAAGGACTTGGCAGTACTTAAGTCAGGGAAATAGGTCTTAGCCTCTTCCTCCAGACTTGCAAGTACAGTTCCATCAACTGTCAAATCAAAGCCTTGGTCATTTTCATGGCTGGCCCCTACCGAAATCTTTCCACCAGCAAAAGGAATGACATCCAATTCGCCCTCTGGCATCAGAACAGGTAATCTACCAGTATCCATGCCCTCAAAGAAATAGTCACGCAATTGCCCCTTTTGGGGGCGAACGTCTACTTCGAAACCAAGAGGTTCGAGTGTTTGACCTAGCCAGGCACCACAAGAAAGAATAACCTTATCAAAAGTTTGACCATTAATCTCGTAAGTGCCATTATCAAGAGGAGATAGTGTGACTAGACCCTCTACCTTTTCAAAACCTGAGGCCTCAATCAAAGTCGCTGTCAATTCTGCTCCCTCCACTCTGGCACCTCCAGAAGCATAGAGATAACGGTCAAATCCAGTAAATTCCGGGAGGTCGGCAGCATTTTTTATAGAGAGTTCACCAATAATGGGTGATTCTTCTAGCCTAGTTTCTGCATGCTGATACAAACCTCCCAACTTATTATCATCTTTCTTGAGAAGGGCTACACCAGACTGATCATAGAAGATCGTGTCATAACCATCATTTTCAAGATCTGAAACTAAATCTTGGTAAAAATCGGCTCCCAAACGGGCCATTCGATACCAGGCCTTATTACGACGCTTAGAAAACCAGGGACTGATAATCCCTGCTGCTGCCTTGGTTGCTTGCCCAAGACCATGATCAAATACTGTAACCTCTACGTCTTTTTCTTTTGATAAGTAGTAGGCAGCCGTTGAGCCGACGATACCTGCACCAACAATTGCAATTTTCATTTTTTACTCCATCTATTTGAAAAGAGCTGAGTCCTATATCAATAGGCACAGCTCTCTAGTATTTTTAACCTAAGGCCACGTCCATGACCATCATAACAACAAAGCCAACCATGAGCCCTAAGGTGGCGACGTCAGTATTACCATTGGTTTGTGATTCAGGAATCAATTCCTCCGTTACCACAAAGATCATGGCACCAGCCGCAAAAGCCAAAGCATAAGGAATAATCACCATCATCCACAAGACTAGAGCAGCTCCCATAACAGCTCCTGTAGGCTCCACGATAGCTGACATCGAGCCCCAATAAAAGGCCTTGATACGAGATTTTCCATCTGCTCGAATAGGAATAGAGAGGGCTGCACCTTCAGGGACATTCTGCAAACCAATACCTATAGCTAGACCAATAGCTCCCATAAGACCAGCAAGTGTCATATTCCCACCAGCTAGGGCACCAAAGGTAACACCAACTGCTAATCCCTCTGGAAAATTATGAATCGTGATAGCCAAAAAGAGCAGGGCAGTCTTGGACAACTTTTTCTTACGAGGTTGAATACCTTCTGCTTTTGAGATATCATTTCCCAAATGCAAATGGGGAACGACGGCATCAATCAAACGAAGGGCCACACCACCAAGCAAGAAACCAGCTGCCGCAGGGAACCAGGACCATTTCCCATAGCCATTTTGAGTTGCATATGTTAAAGAGGGATCCAAAAGTGACCAAAAAGAGGCCGCAATCATGACTCCAGCCGCAAACCCCATCATGATATCTAATAATTTACGACTAATATTCTTGAAGAAGAAAACAATGGCCGAGCCGACAATGGTACAGCCCCAAGTAAAAAGACCTGCAAGTAAGGCCAAAAAGACCACATTTTGATGTAAAAGCCAAGTCAAAGACACATCCTCCTACAAATGGTCAAAAGGATTGGTTGAGGACTGACTTTCAAGTATGGTCACATTCCAATCATGCTCACGTTTCCAAGCCTCAAGTTTCTCAGCAATCTTTGAGATAAAGAGGGCTTCAATATGGTGCCCAGGATCAATTGCCAAAAGACCGTTAGTAATCATTTCCTGACCAGTATGGTAGTAAACATCACCAGTGATAAAGACTTGTGCACCCTTTTTCAAAGCATCCTTGGAAAATCCTTGACCACTACCCCCACAAATAGCCACACGGCTAACAAGAGGATTATCATGGTCATAACGAACCAAGCGAACACTGTCCAAGCCAAAAACTGCTTTTACTTTGAGAGCAAGTTCTTCAATGGTCTGTGGCGCGATATCACCCACTCGACCGATTCCATGATTTTCAGAAGTCTGCGTTAAATATGTGGTGTCTTTAATGTCAAGTAAGTCACAGAACCAATCATTAAGGCCATCATTAACAACATCAATATTAGTATGACTCACATAGACCGCAATATCATGCTTAACCAGGTCAAGTAAAATATCTCGGTCAGGCGAAGACACCAAATCCTTAACTGGACGAAAAATTGGAGCATGTTTAGCAATAATGAGGTCCACATTTTTTTCAATGGCTTCGGCTACCGTATTCTCACGAACATCCAAGGTAACCATGACCTTCTGAATCTCTTTGTCCAGACTACCAATCTGCAAGCCAACCACATCACCTTCCATAGAAAGCTCCTGTGGACAAAATTCTTCATAAGTCTTAATAAGTTCACTAGCTAACATGATTCAAAACCCCCTTAATGGTTTGAATTTTATCTTCAATAGCTGTACGATCAGCCTGATTGGCCAGTGGAATGGATCCTAAAGCAATCTCTAATTTATTGATTTCACGTTGCCATTTGAGCTGGAAAACCTGAGATTGGTCTTTCATGAGATGAGGACCAAAACGCACTTCCTTGTCCGAAAGGCTCATGTGGCCAGCTTCTGCCACCATGATTTCGTAATATTTGCCATTTTCAGTCATGATGGATTCGGCAATAATCTCAAAACCATTTTCCATCAACCAAATACGGAGATCATCTTCACGATTATTTGGTTGTAAAATCAGACGGTCTACGCCTGTTAGTTTGTCCTTTCCAGCATCTAGGATATCCGCAATAAGACGTCCTCCCATGCCACAAATCGTGATAGTTGTTACCTCATCAGCAGGTTCGAAGGCAGCCAAGCCATTAGCCAAGCGCACATCTATTTTATCTTGGAAACCAGAAGCTGAGACATTAGCAAGAGCAGATTCATAAGGGCCTTTTACCACTTCACCAGCAATAGCTGAAGTAATCAAACCTTTTTCAAGTAAATAAATCGGAAGATAGGCATGATCACTGCCTACATCCAAGAGTTTTGCGCCTTTCGGAACGTAGGTTGCTACGTCCTTGAGGCGTTGAGATAATTGTACGTACATGTTTCATCTTTCTATTTTTTTAAGTCTCTTCAATTATATCAAAAAAGGAGGTTGGTAAGAAATGGTTTTAACACATTTCCTAACAACTTCCTTTTTGTTTATACTTTCTCGCCTGTAAAGACGAAAAATTTAGAAATAATGTAGTTCAATACAATGATAAGGACCTGAGAGAAAAGGCTCTCGATACCGTTTACCCAAGCATGACTATGCCCAACAAATTGACCAATAATTTCTGGATAGGTATCGACCAAGAAATAGGCCAGAGCCAAATCCAAGACCAAGGTCAATAGGCGGGCTCCCACGAACTTAACAAAGCGCGTGACCATACCTGTCTTTTCCTGATTAAAGACAAACATGTCATTTGTAAAAAAGGCAAAGATAATGGCAATCGCATTTGCTAAGACTGCTGAAAGTGTTCCTTGTTGGGTAAACTGGAAAATCAAAGTACGACTAACCATATAGACCAAAGTTGCCAAGACACCAAAGAAAAGGTACTTGAAAACTTCGGTAGCCATGAAGGCTCTCAGTTTAGCTATCATACTTAGTCCAATCCAATTTCTGCACGAACAACATCAGCAATCGTATCAACGTAATAGTTTACTTCATCATCTGTTGGTGCTTCTGCCATAACACGAAGGAGAGGTTCGGTACCACTTGGACGAACCAAGATACGGCCATTTCCAGCCATCTCAGCTTCCATTTTTTCAATGATCGCGGCAATGGCAGGAACTTCCATAGCCTTATCTTTCATGCTATTTTCCACACGAATATTAACCAATTTTTGTGGATAGATAGTCACTTCTGAAGCCAATTCAGACAAGCTCTTACCTGTTTCAACCATGACTTTAGTCAATTGGATTGCTGTCAATTGGCCATCACCAGTTGTGTTGTAATCCATGATAATAACGTGTCCAGATTGTTCACCACCAAGGTTGTACCCGTTTTTACGCATTTCTTCAACAACGTAACGGTCACCAACAGCAGTCACTGCCTTGTTAATGCCTTCACGGTCAAGTGCCTTGTGGAAACCAAGGTTTGACATAACTGTCGTTACAATGGTATTTTTAGCCAACTCGCCTTTTTGTGACAAATGTTTACCGATGATGTACATCACCTTGTCACCATCAACAATATCACCATTTTCATCAACAGCGATGAGACGGTCACTGTCTCCATCAAAGGCAAGACCAATTGCTGAGCCAGTTTCTTTAACCAAGGCTTGCAACTGCTCTGGGTGTGTCGAACCAACACCAGCATTGATGTTAAGGCCATCAGGTTGGTCACCAATGACAGCGATTTCTGCGTTCAAGTCAAGGAAAATATTACGTGCAGATACCGCAGCCGCACCATTAGCCGCATCCAAAGCAACTTTCATACCACCAAGGTCAACACCTGTAGCTACCAAGAATTTTTCGTATTTACGAAGACCCTCTGGATAATCAACAAGTGTTCCAAGTCCTTCAGCTGAAGGGCGTGGAAGTGTATCTTCTGCAGCATCGAGAAGGGCTTCAATTTCCGCTTCACGCGCATCATCCAATTTAAAGCCATCACCACCAAAGAACTTGATACCATTATCAAGAGCTGGATTATGGCTGGCTGAAATCATAACCCCAGCGCTTGCATTTTCTGTACGAACCAAGTATGAGACGCCAGGTGTTGCAAGTACTCCAAGTTTGTAGACTTCAATACCCACTGAGAGCAAACCTGCTACTAAGGCAGATTCCAACATCTCACCAGAGATACGTGTATCACGTGCCACAAAAACTTTAGGACGGCCAGTCTCATGTTGGCTAAGCACATAACCACCAAAACGACCTAATTTAAAGGCCAATTCAGGCGTAAGTTCAACGTTTGCTTCTCCACGAACACCGTCTGTTCCAAAATATTTACCCATAATTTTATTATTAGTGCTTGAGCACTAAATCCTCCTTAAACTGTGATGCTGTTTAGCAAGAGTCAATCTAGTGAAATCTATCTAGATAATCTAACTTTATAAGATTTCGCCAATATTTTCAACCCTTGATTTTAAATATTTTTAATTGGTTACATTTTTATGAGATTAGTCCCTCTCAATCCCATCCATTATACATGAATTTGGGAGAAAATGTAACTCCCCCTATTTTTGCGTGACTTTTAAGTTAACCTTAACAGTGCCAGGCTGAACCGTAACACCTTCTGCCTTAAGGTCTATTGTTTTTGAAGTGTCCTTAGTCACTTGGCTAATGTCCACAGGGACTGTAATGCTATCAATCTTATCCATAGCTTCTTGGCTACCAACAATAGTCACATGTCCACGATCAAAGCTATAGCTGATACTAGACACATTGCTAGCCTTATCTCCAGTCAGTTCTACCTTGACAGGAACAGATTTGCTTAATTTTCTCAAACTAATCTTAGCATGTACCTTAGCTGGTGAGATAGAGCTTGCTAGGACTGTACCGTTTGCCGAAACTGCTTGAAGGACCAAGTTACCATCATAATCTTCAGACAGGTTGGAATCACCTTCCAAAACTGCTTGAACATGGTCAATCTGGTTAATGATATCTTCACTCGAGGTCACTTCTACCTTGGTGTTATCCAGGCTAACTTTTTTTACTTCATAGCCATTTGCCAACTTATCTGATGTGATGTTAGCTACGACGTCAAAGGTCTTGCTGGCTTTTTTACCAATAGTTGCCGTCAAGGTTGATGGTGATACTTGCGCAGACATTCCGGCCGGAAGATCCTTAACCTGAATAGGTACTCGACTAGTTCCTTGGCCTAAATTTGACAAATCAGCAACTAATTTAAAGTGACGCGTATCACTACTTGTCTCAGTCGTTAACGCCAGCTGTGTTGTCGCCGTCAAATAGACTTCAGCATCATAGGAATAACCACTGATAAAGTACTTATCACTATCATATTTAATATCCACAGGAACCGACTCAACGGTTTGTGTAAAGGTATTAGATGCACTTGAACTATTGTTTTTATTTTGCGTATTCCCCGACCAAGCTGTGAAAAAGAGTACCACGGCAAAGAAGAGAGCAACTAGCATCTGCCATAAACGATCGTTTTTAAAGAAATTTACAAAACGCTTCATTTTTTGCTACCTCCAATCCAACGTTGGAAGAATGACTGACGTGGTTCTTGTTCTTTCAACAAGACAAGACTCAACTCTTCTTCAAATTCTTGAATAGAAAGATCATGGATGAAATTTCCCTTGTAAGCAATGGAAATCGCACCAGTCTCCTCTGACACAACAAAGGTAAGCGCATCTGTTTGTTCTGAAAGACCAATGGCAGCCCTGTGTCTAGTTCCAAATTCTTTGGAAATCTTATTAGATTCTGTCAATGGCAGATAAGAACAAGCCGTCGCAACCTTGTTATCTCTGATGATAACTGCTCCATCATGAAGCGGTGTATTTGGGATGAAAATATTAATTAATAGTTCCCCAGTCACCACCGCATCAAGCGGAATCCCAGTCGCAATCTGCTCTTGTAAGGTCTGAGTCTGTTCAATAGAAACCAAGGCCCCAATCTTACGAGGACTCATGTATTTAACAGCTTTAACGTAGGCTTGAACCAACTTCTCGTCTGAGCTAACCTCTTTATTTTGCAAAAAATGCTGAGGTGTCCGTCCAAAGGTTTCAAGTGCAGAACGAAGCTCTGGTGCAAAGATTACAACCGCCGCAATAGCTCCATAGTTGATGACCTGATTCATCAAATAAGAAATCGTTGTGAAGCCTATAAAATCAGAAATCAGTTTGACTAAAATAAATAAGACAACCCCTTGAACAAGGGTCATAATTTTTGTCCCTCGTAGGGCCCTAATAAAGCGATAAATTAAAAAAGCAACAATCAATATGTCCAAACTATTGACGATAACTTTCAGCGGACTATCAAAGAGTGACCGCCAAAAATCAATATCAATGGACGAAAGTATTCCCATACATATCACACTTTCTTTTAATTTTTAAACAGTTTCTATTATACCACGAATTCTAACTATTTTGAGACTACAATCACTACTTTTTGTGATAAAATAAATTCATGACTATGAAAACTACCATGGGAATTCTGGCGGGTAAAGCTAGCCATTTCGTCCTTTCAAAATTGGGACGTGGTTCAACCCTGCCTGGAAAAATTGCCCTTAAATTTGACAAAGATATTTTAGACACTTTAGCCAAGGACTACGAAATTGTCGTTGTTACTGGAACCAACGGTAAGACTCTGACAACGGCTTTGACAGTAGGTATTCTTAAAGAAGCTTTTGGTGAGATTGTGACCAATCCTAGCGGAGCCAACATGATCACAGGGATCACTTCTACTTTCCTAACAGCTAAAAAAGCCAAGTCTGGTAAGAAAATTGCTGTCTTGGAAATTGACGAGGCCAGCCTTCCAAAAATCACTGAGTACATCACTCCAAGTCTTTTTGTTTTCACAAATATTTTCCGTGACCAAATGGACCGCTATGGTGAAATCTATACCACTTATCAGATGATTTTAGATGGTGCTGCTAAGGCGCCTGAGGCTACTATTTTGGCTAATGGAGACAGTCCTCTTTTCAATTCTAAAGAGGTAGTCAATCCCGTGCGCTTCTACGGTTTTGACACTGAAAAACATGATCCTGAGCTGGCTCATTATAATACTGAAGGTATTGTCTGCCCTAAATGTGAGAGTATTCTTCAGTATCGCCTTAATACTTACGCTAACTTGGGTGACTATGTGTGCCTTAACTGCGACTTCCACCGTCCAGAATTAGATTATAAGCTGACAGAGTTGACTAAAATCACCAACACTACTTCTGAATTTGTCATTGATGGACAAGATTACAAGATTAATGTCGGTGGTCTTTATAACATCTACAATGCCCTTGCTGCTGTTTCTGTCGCTGAATTCTTCGGAGTAGCTCCAGAGCAAATCAAAGCTGGTTTTGATAAGAGCCGTGCTGTCTTTGGACGCCAAGAAACTTTTAAGATTGGTGACAAATCATGTACCCTCGTACTAATTAAGAATCCCGTAGGAGCCAGCCAAGCTCTTGACATGATTAAACTTGCAGATTATCCATTTAGCTTGTCAGTCCTTCTTAATGCTAACTATGCTGATGGTATTGACACCAGCTGGATTTGGGATGCCAACTTTGAAAGCATTCTCGAGATGGATATCCCTGAGATTAATGCTGGTGGTGTTCGCCATTCTGAAATTGCTCGCCGCCTTCGTGTGACTGGCTATCCAGAGGATAAGATTACGCAAGCAGAAAAACTTGAAGATATTATGGCTTTGATTGAAAAACAAGATTGCGACCATGCCTATATCTTGGCGACCTATACTGCCATGCTTGAATTCCGTGATATTCTTGCTCAACGTCATGCTGTTGGAAAGGAGATGAACTAATGACCTATACTTCACTCAAATCTCCAGAAAATCGTGACTACACCTATGACCTAAATGTTGCCCACCTTTATGGGAATCTGCTCAATACCTATGGTGACAACGGTAATGTCCTTATGATCAAATACGTGGGGGAAAAACTTGGTGCTAAGATGACCTTCGACATCGTTTCAGTTGGAGATGACTTCGACAAGGACCACTACGACATGGTCTTCTTTGGAGGTGGTCAAGACTACGAACAGTCCATCGTTGCTAAAGACCTTCCAACTAAACGTGATGCCATTGGTCAATTCATCCAAGATAATAAAGTAATCCTAGCTATCTGTGGTGGTTTCCAACTTCTCGGACAATATTACATCCAGGCTAACGGTGTCCGCATTGATGGTATCGGCGTCATGGGCCACTACACCCTTAATCAAGAAAATAACCGTTACATCGGTGACATCAAAATCCATAACGAAGAGTTTGATGAAACTTACTATGGTTTTGAAAATCACCAAGGGCGTACCTTCCTTTCTGATGATGAAAAACCACTTGGCAAAGTGGTCTACGGTAATGGTAATAACAAGGAAGATGGTACTGAAGGGGTCCACTATAAAAATGTTTATGGTAGCTACTTCCATGGACCAATTCTTTCTCGTAACGCCAACCTTGCCTACCGCTTGGTCACAACTGCCCTTCGTAACAAATATGGCCAAGACATTGAATTGCCAAGTTATGATGACATTCTCTCAAGTGAGATTGCTGAAGAATACGCAGATACTAAATCAAAAGCAGAATTTGAGAAATAATTCTATGACATAGCAAAATAGCGAGACCCAAAGGTTTCGCTATTTTTTATATCTATTTCCAAAGACGTCTTTTCTTCAATCTGTCTTCAATTTTACGATTATCAATCCTTAAAATGGCAATCATATCAAACAAGAGCCAAGTTCGTTTAGGATAAACAATGTATTTTGGAGACCAAATTGGAGAGAACTTCTCCTTATAACGTTGGAGGCCACTAAAAGAGTAAAAACGCTGCGCAAAGACATAGACCAAATTGGCAACCTTCTCTTCCAAGAAACTATCTTCTTCAGTACCCACATTCGCGAGTGGAGCCATTCCCATATCAAAGTATTGCTTTCCTTCTGCTTGGAAGTACTGGAAGAGTTTGACAAAGAGATAATCCATGATACCTTCAGGTGCCTTTTCAAAATCATAACGCATAAGGTCAATCGTCGCCACCCGTTTGTTTTTGGTTGGCATGATATTAGCAAAGGCTACAATTTCTCCTTCCTCACTCTCCACAATAGCAATCGGTGCCTGCTGCAGATAGGCTTCATCAAAGAAACCAAGAGAGAAACCCTTCTCCTTACGGCCGTTAAGCCAAATATCTGAGACAGCCTTCATTTCTTGCATCTGAGTCTCTGAAAATGGAGGATCAAGTAACTTAAACTGGAAACCTGCTTTTTCGACACGATTGGTTGGTTTACGGAACTTCTTACCATGCTTACCATCGACAGAGAATGTCGTCAAATCAACCATGGCGTTTTCCCCAAATTTCATAAAATCAAAGCCATAATCATGAAGCATCAGGGTAATACTCTCGTCTGCCTCATAAAACAAGGCTTGTAAATTCCAATCTGATAGTGTCTTCAAGAAAGATTCCCAAGCTGGACGATAATAATTTTCATTACCAATTGGATTTCCCATAACCACACACTTATTGCTGGTTTGTGCAAATTGGAAAACGACCTGGTCTTGTCCATCGACACGATACCAAAAGAGGCGTTTATCATGTAAATAAGCCAAGGCACTTTCTGATGCACCCCCATATTTCTCAAGGAGAGCTGTGAAGCGCTCATCATCCATGCTTTGACCAAAAGGCCTACGGGGTGCCAAAATTCTCAAGACTCCCCAAACAATAGTTGCAATGATAACTGATGCCAGTAAAATATCAAACCAAATATGAACAAAATGTCCAAGAACATCCCGGTTCTTAGGTGGCAATAAATGAGACCAAAAACCGCTGCCACCCAGAACAAGAAGAACCAGAATAGTAAAGGCTAGGAAAAGGAAATCCTTTGTTTTGTCTTCCCAACTATAAACAAAGTAACGATGATACAACCTCTTTCTGATGATCAACATAAGCACCAAAGAGAGTACAATTAGGAAAGACATGGCCCAAGAAATACCATTGAGATTGACATAAATCAAGGTCAAGACAAAGGTTATTAAGGAAGCAATGAAAGCTCCCTTCACCCGACGTCTGATGAGACGAGCCATGAAAATGAATAGAGTTCCAAATAGGATACTTGGGAATTGCCAAATCAACTGTTCCTGAATAGGATTAAAACGGCTAATAAAGTAGACATTTGCCAAGCGTTCTGGGATTAAGGCTGACAAAATCAAGAAAATCCCTGAAAAACGCAGCAAATACACAAGAAAGCGGTGGAGACTTCCACCAAATACTCGTGAAGAAAGTTTGAAGTATTTCTCGTTGATACTCCCTCCCATGTGTTTGAAAAAGAAGACAACACCTAACAAGAAGGGAATAACGTAGTAAGTTAAACGAAAGAGCAAGAGCAGACTAACCGCAAGAGCATTACTAACCCCCATAGAGGTCAGACCGGTAATCACAATCAAATCGAAACTACCAATCCCACCTGGAATCATTGAGAAGATACCAATAATAACCGCTAGGAAATAAAGAGGAATCAGATTATAAAGAGGAACATGTAAGCCCATTAAATAAGCTACACTTACAAAGCTCCCAAGGGCCGTTCCCCATTCAGCTGTCGAAGCTAAAAGAAGACTTAGCCTCGTTTTCAATGGTACTTGACCAAAATAGGCTAATTTTTCACGACTAGAAACAAAGAAAATAAAAGGTAGATAAAGGAAAATCCCCAATAACAGTAACCAATACTTTCTTAAATCTGGACTTAGAGGGAAGAACCAAAAGACAGCGAATACCAAACCACTTAAAAGGGATAGGCCCGACATAAAGTAAGGCAATAAGCGAGAAAGTGCCTTAACACCCGTCTTTTCCTGCCCATCCTCAGAATAAAAGGAATATCGCAGACCCACATCGACCAAACCAGCAAAACCAGCCAAGTTATTAATGGTATTAACAGCCCAACTTGTTTCTAAGATATAGGATTTGGAATAATCCGTTTCTAGCTCCTTATTCAGTATGATGTCATAAAAGAGCATAGGGGAGACAGCGACTAGTCCGATGATAGCCATCAAAACAAGATGCCAAATAGACAAACCGGACAGGGCTGACTCAAGTGACTCTAGAGTGATGGTCCGTTTGAGGCGAACCAATTCTATGACTACAAGAACCGTAATCGAGATAAAGAAGATAGATTTAACGGCCGCTTTTAAAGGTTGAAGTCTCTCTAAAAGACGCTTCATGCCACCACCTCTTTTCGACTAATTCTCACAAGCTCACGAATCATTTGATTGAAGACCTTATATTTACGTTGAGCTAGACGATGCCCTTCACGACGTTGGACATAGAGCTTATGAATCGGAAAGAGCTCTGAAATCTCTCTAGAATGCCTGATACTGATAACATCCCTTTGCCCCATAACTACCCAAACAGGATAGGCAGCCTGATGTAGACGTTCCCTATCTAGTGGCAAGTCATGAAGCATAAGACCCGTTACCTGAGCCATGATATCCATTTTAGATGAAAATGGTGACAAGGCTTTTAAGCAAAGATATTGTATATAGACCGCGAATCTTGAGCGTCTCGTCAACCCATTAAAGGTCATATTTCCCGCATTAAGCAAGAGCCCTGCAATCCGGTCAGGATAACGACTAGCATAAACCATAGCCAAATTAGCACCGTCACTATGACCGACAAATAAGGCCTTCTTGATATTCAAATATTGCAAAATTTCCTCCAAATCGGCAGCCATCTGTTCAAAGGTCATCTTAACACTCTGACGACTGGACCTGCCGTGATTACGACTATCAATGAAAATTAAACGATAGTCTCGATACAGAATTCCTTGCTTACCAAAGTAATTTCCTGACAAATTATTGCCATGCAAAAACACAATTGGAAAGCCTTTACCGAGATCACGATAATAGATGATTTGACCATCTTTCACTTTGAATTCCATAATATTACCTACCTTTTCACTAACGCATTCTTATACGATAATTAGTCTTATAAGGCATTGAGGCTGATGAATTGGACTTATCCCATTCCAAAATCATCTAACCCTCTTCACTCCATTATAACACTTCCACTAGGGAAGAGGCAGAATATTTGTACATTTTCTGCAAAAAGAAAAAGCCTTTTCAGGCTTCTCTTCTTATTGTTCGAAAGTTTGTTGAGCGATGAGTTTGTTATAGTTTTCTTCATCTTCTTGATTATCACGGACAACCTTAGATACTGTAAAGGAAGATGAAATCAAGCCAACACATCCCATGAGGTAGTAACCCTTAACCATCAAAGGCTCTTTAAGGGTATAGAGGCCTACCAACATCAAGATTACGAAGAAGGCAAATGATCCCCATGCCATCATGTTGAAAGATGTTGTGTTACGATACACTTTTTTCTTTACTTTGTTCATAAAGTTAGTCTCCTTTTATATACTAAGACTATTATACCAACAATGTAAGCCTTTCACAACTCAAAACATGAAAAGGTTCTCATCATCCCTTAACCTTCCATTTGTTCTGATAAGTCACTCCACTCTTCCATCAGAGCTTCTTGAGAAACTGATAAGTCATCGAGCTCTTTTTGCAAGTCAGACAATTCTGCCACATCATTTGTTTCAAGCATGGCAGCAGAGATTTCCTCCAAGCGTTCTTCAATCGTCTCTAGCTCATTTTCAATTTGCTCAATGCGTCGACTTAGTTTACGCATCTCTTTTTGATTGGCTTTTTGAGCTTGATAATCACTAGCTCCCGCTGAAGCTACTTGGACTTCCTCTGAAACTTGATTTTCCTCTGCCTCAAGACGTGCTAACTCTTCAAGCTCCGCTTTCTTCTCAAGGTAGTAATCGTAGTCTCCAAGATAAATGGTCGCTCCATCCTCAGAAATTTCCATCACTTTGGTTGCCACTCGGTTGATAAAGTAACGGTCGTGGCTGACAAAAAGAAGCGTTCCATCAAAGTCGATGAGGGCATTTTCCAAGACTTCCTTACTATCAATGTCCAAGTGGTTGGTCGGCTCATCTAGGATGAGGAAGTTGTTGTTTTCCATTGATAATTTAGCTAGGAGCAAGCGAGCCTTCTCACCACCCGAAAGCATGGAAACCGACTTTTTGACATCATCACCTGAGAAGAGAAAGGCCCCCAGACGGTTACGAATCTCAACTTCTGGAGTTGTCGCAAAATCATTCCACAACTCATCAAGAACAGTGTTTGACGGTGTCAAGGCAGATTGGGTTTGGTCATAGTAACCCACTTCAACATTGGCACCATAAGTTGATGTTCCCTTGATAAATGGCAGTTTACCTACTACCGACTTGATAAAGGTTGTTTTTCCGATACCATTAGGTCCCACAATGGCAATGGCATCCATCTTCTTAACATCGAGAGAAATAGGCTCTGAGAGAATCTCATCGTCATAACCAATAGCAGCATCCCTAACAGTCAAAACTACATTTCCAGAGACCTTGTCTGCATGGAAAGTCATATTGGCTGACTTCTGGCCTTCTGTTGGCTTATCCAGGCGTTCCATTTTCTCTAGCTGTTTGCGACGGGCTTGAGCACGCTTAGTTGTAGAAGCACGAACAATATTACGATTAACAAAATCCTCCAGCTTAGCAATTTCCTTTTGTTGCTTTTCGAAGTTCTTTGCTTCAGTGGCCAACTTTTCAGCCTTAAGGTCCATGAATTTTGAATAGTTTCCGACATAACGATCTAAACTATGTTTGGTCAAATCCAGGGTCACTGTCGCCACCTTGTCCAAAAAATAACGGTCGTGACTGACAATGATTAGAGCTCCCTGATAATTGACCAAGTAATTTTCCAACCAGGCAATGGTCTCGATATCCAAGTGGTTGGTCGGTTCGTCCAGTACCAAGAGCTCAGGCTTCTCAAGCAGCATTTTCGCCAAAGCCAGGCGCGTGTTTTGCCCTCCAGAAAGATCTGAAATAGGCATCTCCCACATGCTTTCATCAAACTTAAAACCATTGAGAATAGCTCTGATATCAGATTCATAGGTAAATCCACCTCGCTGTCTGAAATCCTCGGAAAGTCGATCGTAGTCAGTCATTAACTTGTCCAAATCAGCCCCAGTCAACTCGGCCATCTTCATTTCCATGTCACGTAGACGTTTTTCATCTGCACGTAGGTCTGCAAAGACATTTAACATTTCCGCATAGATGGTATTGCTAGACTCAAATCGACTATCCTGAGCCAAGTAAGACAAATTCAAATCACGTTTTGTGTTGATTTCACCACTCGTCGGCGCTTCCTCTCCAACCAAGATTTTCAATAAGGTTGATTTTCCAGCACCGTTACGGCCAACCAATGCAATACGATCGCGTTCATCTACCTGAATATTAATATTATCAAAGAGCACATCTCCTGAGAAAGAGCGCTCAATCTTGTTTCCTTGTAAAATAATCATAACGTTTCAATTATACCAAAAAAGCCAAGCTCCTGCTTAGGCTTTCTGACTTTCTTTCAAAATGCTTGCTACCTTAGTATTAATCAAATCGATAGCAACAGTATTTGTGACACCTTCAGGAATCACCACATCTGCGTAGCGTTTCGTAGGTTCGATAAACTGGTGGTACATAGGTTTAACCACACTGATATATTGCTCAATGATACTATCCAAGCTACGGCCACGCTCTTCCATATCACGTTTGATACGACGAATAATACGAATGTCATCATCAGTATCTACAAAAAGCTTGATATCCATCAAATCTCGCAAACGTTTATCCTCAAGTACCAAAATCCCTTCAACAATGAAGACATCCTGTGGTTCCTGACGATAAGTCTTTTCACTACGTGTGTGTTGGGTGTAGTCATAAATCGGAATATCCACAGGACGCCCAGCAATCAGCTCATTGATGTGTTCAATCATAAGATCTGTATCGAAGGCAAAGGGATGGTCGTAGTTCGTTGACACACGCTCTTCAAAAGTCAAATGTGACTGATCCTTATAATAAGAATCATGCTCAATCATGGCAATTTTCTCATCTGGAAAATTTGATAGAATGGCACGAGAAACACTGGTTTTACCACCACCAGAGCCACCCGTAACCCCAATAATAATCGGTTTTTTAGGCATGGTAAATTCCTATCTAATATAGTCTTTCTCATCTATTCTACACTAAATCATGATATAATAAAAGCAAATCCATATAGAAAATGAGACTTTTATGTTTAAAAACTTTCCTGAACAATGGCAAGACCTCCTTAAAGAAAAAGGAATCACTACAGAGACTGCCATTCAAAAAGAACTGTTTGCACCAATCACTGAAGGAGACAATGTCCTAGGTATCAGTCCTACAGGAACAGGTAAGACCCTTGCCTACCTTCTTCCACTGCTCCTCACACTCAAGCCAAAAAAAGCTCAGCAATTGCTTATCCTAGCACCTAATTCTGAACTTGCTGGACAGATTTTCGACGTAACCAAACAGTGGGCTGAGCCACTAGGACTTACTGCCCAGCTCTTCCTTTCTGGCTCTAGTCAAAAGCGACAAATTGAACGCCTGAAGAAAGGACCAGAAATTCTCATCGGAACCCCTGGCCGTGTCTTTGAGCTGATTAAACTCAAAAAGATCAAGATGATGAACGTCAATACTATCGTCCTCGATGAATTTGATGAGCTTCTCAGTGATAGCCAATACCACTTTGTGACAAAAATCAGCCACCATGTTCCTCGTGATCATCAAATGATCTATATTTCAGCAACCAACAAAATTGACGATCAAGTTCTTGTCGAAAATACTATCGTTTATGACCTATCTGATCAGGAACTAGACACCATTAAACATTATTATATCAGTGTTGATAAACGTAACCGTGTCGAACTTCTCCGTAAGTTCTCCAATATTCCTGACTTCCGTGGCCTTGTCTTTTTCAACATTCTTTCTGACCTTGGTGCTACTGAAGAGCGCCTCCAATTTAACGGAGCTTCAGCAGTATCATTGGCTAGTGACATCAACGTCAAATTCCGTAAGGTTATCTTGGAAAAATTCAAGAACCATGAGATTTCACTCTTACTAGGTACTGACCTCTTGGCACGAGGCATCGATATTGAAAATCTGGAAGTGGTCATCAACTTCGATATTCCTCGAGACCGTGAAGCCTACACTCACCGTGCAGGTCGTACCGGCCGTATGGGAAATGAAGGTAGCGTCATTAGCTTGGTAACCCATCCAGAAGACCTCAAAAAACTTAAAAAATTCGCTAAAGTATCAGAACTGGTTCTTAAAAACCAAGAACTCTACGAAAAATAAGGCACGACAAAAGCACTTCAGTTTACTCTGAAGTGCTTTTAACATATACAGATTAGGCTTTTTTACCAAAGTCCTCAATCATTTGTTCCATTTCCTCACGACTTGGAGTTGTCAACATATAAAGGAAGTCACCTTGCAACTCTGCAAAGGCTGCAGGCATGATTTTCTTAACTTTAAGTTGTTCACGATACTTATCGAAAAGTTCTTCTTCTGAGTAAGCATAGTGAGAGCTTGCACGACGTGAAGTTGCCAAACAGTAAAGTGGCTCAAACTGAGAAGCTGGGAATGGTTCACCAGCAACGATATCCGCATAGCCCTTGTACAAATCAAACGAATGAGCATAGTTATAGACATCGATTGTGAAGCCACCTGCTGGTCGGTTGTTATATTCAATAGCAATATAATCATCACCATCACGGAAGAACTCAATATGGAAGAAACGTTCCTTCATACCAAATTCTTTGACAATTGCCTCACCATACTTACGTAACTTAGGATCCATATCCTTAAGAACGTAGTAAGAATTGTCCATCTTGTAAATCATCAAGTCAAGTGGAGTGTGGGCATAATCGAAAGTTGTTGAGAAGACAATATTACCATCATGATCAATCAAACCATCGAAAGTACAGATTTCACTTGAAGTTACAAATTTTTCAAAGAAATAAACTGTTTCATGATCCCACTCAGCCTTGAAATGATTGATATCATCTTCTGTTTCAAGTTTGAAGGTTGCAGCTGCACCAACCCCATTATCTGGCTTAGCAATCATTGGAAGACCGATTTCTTTCACAGCTTTATCCACATCTTTGTCAGTTTTAATGACAGCACCTGGCACAACTGGAACACCAGCTTTTTGGAAGAGTTTCTTCATTTCAGACTTGAATTTAGTCTTCTTAAGATCTTCTGGCTTAGCACCAAAAACATTGAACTGTTCACGAAGTGCAGCATCTAATTCCAACCAGTATTCGTTATGAGATTCGATGCGGTCGATTGGGCCATGTTTGTAGAAAAGAAAGGCTACCGCACGTTTAACTTCATCCAAGTTTTCCAGATTATCTACACGGAAGTACTCTGTCAAAGCATCTTTCAAAGGTTGATCTAACTGTTCATAAGGCTCTTGACCAATACCAAGAACGTTAATACCCTTATTTGCAAGTTCAACTGTAAACTGTTGGAAGTTTTGTGGATAGTATGGTGAAATAACAAGATAATTCATTAGTGATTCCTCTTTTATAGTTATTTAGATAGGATAGACAAAGAAATTATAGGTTCATATTGTCAAGGAAATAAGGCATTTGTTTACGCCACCATTCCCAATCGTGAGCGACATCATGGCCCCACTCAGAGAACCAAGCTGGAATATTCTTTTGTTCAAAGGCTTCCTTAAGTTTATAGTAAGAAGGAAGACCATCTTGTTCCCAAGCACCAAGACCTGTACATACGATGATCTCAGCTTGACGGTAACGGTCGATGAACCAACCATCATTTTGGTTCCAGATATAATCTGATGGGGAATTTTGGTAAATAGCTTCATCCCCTCCAAACTCACCCACAAAGAAACGAGCATCGTAGACACCACTAAGGGCTACTACTTTATTGAAAACATCAGGGTGTTGCAAGAAGAAATTAAGCGCATGGTAAGCACCCATTGAACATCCTGTTGTCATCATTGGATCAAACCAACCAGTTTTGTGTTTGATAAATGGAATAGCTTCTTCAATAACATAACGTTCATAAGCACGATGCATTTCAGCACGATCGTGTGGATTTTTCCAATCACAAAGCCAGCTTTCACTGTCCACACTTGAAAGCGTAAAGAATTGTACGCGTCCTTCTTCGATAAAACGTGCACAAGCATCAATCATACCAAAGTCATAGTATTCGTTATGGCTACCACCTGATGAGGCAAAAACCACAACAGGGATACCAGCGTGCCCGTAACGGTTAACATACATTTCACGATTAAGTTGACCACTCCAGTGGCTAAGATGTTCGATATTCATATTTATATTCCTTTTCCTAAATTAAAAATATTTTGCGTTAATATAGACTAGTCCCACTTTTCAGCGAAAAAGCGAAGACAGTCTGGTAAATTCTCAGCCCAAGCTTCTTCATTGTGTTCAGCGCCAGATTGAATGTGAATCTTGATATTTTCCAAATCAACCCCACGAGCAATCAAATCATGGTAATAGCTCAATGAAGAGTCAATGTAAGCCTGCTTAATGTTACCAGCCATCAAGGTCTTGTCAGTATCATCAGCTTCCTCAGTCCCTACATAAATGTAGACACGTTGATCTGCATCGAGCTTTTGACGCGACATGTAACGATCAAAGGCATCTTGATGCAACCAGTTAGCTGAAGAAAATACCCCAAGACAACCAATCTGCTCCTTATAATCAAGCCCCATAAACTGAGTGATATTACCACCAAGAGATGATCCAATCATAGCTGTATGCTGACGATCTGAGAGGGTACGGTACTCCTTGTCAATAAAGGGTTTAACCACATCCATGACAAACTCCGCATACTCTACTCCCTTGCCTCCGAACTGAACACCAGGAATATTCGATTCTTGGTACTTCCACGCAGAATACTCATTCATACGGCCAGGGCCATCATTATCGATGGCTACAACAATCATGCGCGAAATATCAGGATTACGCTTGATTGTTGGGATAATCTTCCAAGAATAGCCAGAAAATGACTCCTTACTATAAAGAACATTCTGACCATCATGGAAATACACGACAGGGTAAGAACGATCTGTATCCGTTTCATAGTTCTTAGGTAGAAGAACACGCACACGACGAAGTTTCCCAGTGTATGGCACCTCTAACTCATGCGTCTTCATAACCAAGTAAAAATAAGATTTATTCATTGTCAGAAAACTCTCTATATTCGAAATTTAGTTCTATTATACCATATTTTAAAAGAAAAAGAGCCCCTATAATGGGGACTCTTTACACTTTTTTAATGATTGAATAGCTAAACTCTTAGTAGTTTGCGATATCAAATACTGTTGATTTCACACGAGTCATAGCTTCGATAGAGTATTTCACACCTTGAGTTCCGGCACCAGATCCTTTAACACCAAGGAATGGGAAGTTATCTGTACCACGTTGTGTTTTGTTGTTGATGTGAACTGTACCAACTTCAAGTTGTTCAGCAATTGCAAACGCACGTGGGTAGTCTTGAGTGAAGACTGCACCTTGAAGACCAAATTCGGATTCGTTAGAAATCTTGATTGCTTCTTCAACTGAAGATACACGGATGAATGGCAATACTGGACCAAATGGTTCTTCCCAAGCAAGACGCATGTCAGTTGTTACATGGTCAAAGACAGCTGGGTAGATAAGGTTACCTTCACGTTTCAATTCAGTTTTAGCAGTAGCACCTTGTTCAACGGCATCATCAATCAAACCTTGAACGAAGTCAGCTGCTTTTGTATCGATAAGTGGTGTAACGCTTGCACTTTCTTCAGGCATACCAACAGTGATATTACCTACCAAAGCAGTTACTTTTTCTACCAATTCATCTGCAACGCTATCCATTACAAGGACACGTTTGATAGCTGTACAACGTTGACCTGAATAGTCAAAGGCACCAGCAACAATGTTTTTAGCAGTCAAGTCAAGATCAGCATCTTCAAGAACGATAGCGGCATCTTTACCACCAAGTTCAAGCATGATTGGACGCATAGCTGCCAAACGACCGATGTTTTCACCAACTGGTGTTGAACCTGTGAAGTTGATGAAATCAACTGCTTTGTGTTCAACGATATAGTCACCGATAACAGAACCACGACCTGTGATAGAGTTCAAGACACCTGCAGGGATACCAGCTTCAACAAATGCTTCAACCAAAAGAAGACCTGAGATAGAACCTTGTGTAGGTGGTTTGAAGGCAACAACGTCACCAGCAATCAAGGCAGGAGCAATTTTAGAACCAGCCAAGTTTACTGGGTAGTTAAATGGAGAGATAGCAAGGACAAGACCTACTGGTTCGCGACGAACAACAGCGATTTTTTTCTTGCTACCAGCGTCAAATGCACCACCTTCAAGCACTTCACCTTCCAAACGCAAACCTTCTTCAGCTGCATAGTGGATGATTTCAGCAGTACGAACAACTTCACCGATTGCAGATTTCAAACCTTTAGAGATTTCTTTAGAAAGAACTTGACCGATTTTTTCTGCATCACGTTCCAAGATATCTGCTGCTTTATGAAGGTAAGCTGCACGTTCAGCATATGAAAGCGCGCGCCATGCTGGAAGTGCTGCTTTAGCTGCTGCGTAGACTTCGTCTACTTCAGCTTGGCTCATCGCTGGAACTGATCCAAGTTCCTCACCGTTTGCAGGTGCGTAGATAGTAATTTCGTTTTCAGATGTTTTCCACTCACCATTGACATAGTTTTTGTATTGTTTAGCCAAGATAGTAACTCCTTTTATCTATTATAAGACCTATTTTATCATTTTTTTAGAAATAATCCAAGATTTAAACGAGAATTATTCAGAAAATTTTGACAAAAAATAGTTTTAATTATTAACCTAGGTTAGCCGTATTCTACTCCTAAGCAAAGAATGAGTCAATTATTTTGTCTCTGTTTAGCTATAAAAAAAGTGAAAGCCTAAGCCTCCACTTTTTATGATTAGTCTACGTTAACGTATTCTTTTGAAAGTTCAAGAACTTCTTCCATTGTTGAACATTCAGTAAGCGCACGGTTAGCGTATTCTTCCATTTTAGCTGTGTCAAGTTTCTTCATCAAGCTACGTGTACGAAGAACAGATGTCGCTGACATTGAGAACTCATCCAAGCCCATTCCGACAAGAAGTGGAACAGCAGTTTGGTCACCGGCCATTTCACCACACATACCAGCCCATTTACCTTCAGCATGAGCCGCTTTGATAACATTGTTAATCAAACGAAGGATTGATGGGTTATATGGTTGGTAAAGGTATGAAACTTGTTCGTTCATACGGTCAGCAGCCATAGTGTATTGGATAAGGTCGTTTGTACCAATTGAGAAGAAATCAACTTCTTTAGCAAATTGGTCAGCAAGCATAGCTGTAGCAGGGATTTCAATCATGATACCTACTTCGATATCGTCTGCAACGGCAACACCTTCAGCAACCAATTTAGCTTTTTCTTCTTCAAGAATACCTTTGGCAGTACGGAACTCAGTTAACAAAGCAACCATTGGGAACATGATACGCAATTTACCGTGAACAGATGCACGAAGCAAAGCACGCAATTGTGTACGGAACATTTGGTTACCAGTTTCAGAGATAGAAATACGCAAAGCACGGTAACCCAAGAATGGGTTCATTTCTTTAGGAAGATCGAAGTAAGGGAGTTCTTTATCCCCACCGATATCCATTGTACGAACGACAACAGGTTTACCGTTCATACCTTCAAGAACTGCTTTGTATGCTTCATATTGGTCATCTTCAGTTGGGAAGTCTTGAGAATCCATATACAAGAATTCCGTACGATAAAGACCAACTGCTTCTGCACCGTTATCATTTACACCTTCAACGTCTTTAGGTGTACCGATGTTAGCAGCCAATTCGAAATGTTTTCCATCAGCAGTAACTGTTTGAGCATCTTTAAGGAGAGCCCATTCAGCTTTTTGTTTAGCGTAAGCTTCACCAGCTGCTTTAAACTCAGCAATTTGCTCTTCAGTTGGGTTGATAACAACTTCACCAGTAATACCTGAAACCGCCAAAATGTCGCCATCTTTGACAAGTTCTGTGATGTTATTTGTACCAAGAACGGCTGCGATTTCAAGTGTACGAGCCATGATTGCAGAGTGACTAGTACGTCCACCGATATTAGTAACAAAAGCTTTTACGTACTTTTTGTTCAACTGAGCTGTATCAGATGGTGTCAAGTCATGAGCAACAACGATTGATTCTTCGTTAATTGTTGCTGGGTTAGGCAATTTCTTACCAAGCAAGTTAGCAAGCACACGTTTTGTAACGTCACGAATATCCGCTGCACGTTCTTGCATGTATGGGTTATCTTCCATACCTTCAAAAATAGCGATAAACATGTCTGTTACTTCTGTCAAAGCAGCTTCAGCATTAACTTGTTTAGCACGGATAGTTTCTTTAATTTGACCAGTCATTTCTGGGTCAGCAAGAACCATCAAGTGAGCATCAAAAACGGCTGCCGCTTCTTCACCAAGGCTTTCAACTGCTTTTTCACGGATAACAGAAAGCTCGTCTTGTGACGCCGCTAGAGCAGCATCTAGACGAGCCTCTTCTGCACTTGTATCTTCAACTGTTACAGTTTCAAATGACAAGTCCGGTTGAACAAGCAGATATGCCTTAGCAACTGCAACACCATCAGATGCTGCGATTCCTTTAAGCATTTCTGTCATATTCTTATGCCAATCCTTCTTTTGTCATTGTTTCTGCGATTGCTGCGATTGCATCATCAGCATCAGCACCTTCTGCAGAGATAGTTACGTCAGCACCTTGACCAACACCAAGGCTCATAACACCCATGATAGATTTAAGGTTAACTGCTTTACCTTTGTAGTCAAGAGTGATATCTGAAGCAAATTTGCTAGCTGTTTGAACAAGCAAAGTAGCTGGACGTGCGTGGATACCTGTTTCTGCAACAATGTGGAAATCTTTAGAAGCCATAATGGATTCTCCTTCTTAGTTTGGAATATTTGAGTTATCAATGATAACCCTTACAATTTAGAATTATAACATAGCTAATTGAGATTATCAAGGTTAAAACGTACTTTCTACAAGTTTTTCAAAAGCCTGTCTCTCATTTTACTGCTCATTTTCATTTTTTAAAACATAAGCAAATACTAGTCTCTAGTTATTTACAACATTTTCAGAAAATTTCTTTCATGGTGTTTTCAATCGTTAATTTTCATTTTCGAGCAAAAACAATCACATAATTGAAAGAATTTGATTGCTAAAGGCACTCGTTGAATAAGCTTGTTTCCCAAATGCTAAGTCAGCTGTAAAGATATCAGCTTTAAATGTCTTCTCAATAGCACTTGTAATCAGTTGAGCTGCCTCAGTCCAACCAATATAATCTAGAAGCATGCAGCCAGATAATAAAACTGAGCAAGGGTTAGCCTTATCTTGATCCGCGATATCTGGAGCTGTTCCATGTGTTGCTTCAAAAATAGCATGGCCTGTTTGATAGTTAATGTTGGCTCCAGGGGAGATGCCGATACCACCAACTTGTGCAGCCAAGGCATCACTGGCATAATCACCATTCAAGTTAGTTAAGGCAACAACATCAAATTTTTCTGGATTCAAAAGAATCTGTTGGAGAAAGTTATCAGCGATTATATCATTAATCTCTAGACGACCAGCTAGCAATTCTGCTTTATAGTCTTCCTGAGCTACTTCATAACCCCATTTACGGAAGCCACCTTCTGTGAATTTTTGAATATTCCCTTTATGAACCAATGTCACTTTCTTTAGATTGTTCTTGAGAGCATAATCGATAGCAGAGCGAATGAGACGTTTACTTCCTTCTATTGAAATTGGCTTGATTCCGATACTACTTGATTCTGGGAAGCGAATTTTATTAACATTCATTTCTGTCTGGAGAAACTCAATCACGCGCTTGACATCTGCCGTTCCTGCTTCCCATTCAATCCCCGCATAAATATCTTCAGTATTTTCACGGAAGATAGTAATATTTGTTTTTTCTGGTTCCTTAAGTGGACTTGCTACTCCGTCAAAGTAACGAACAGGTCTAACACAAGCGTAGAGATCAAGTTCTTGACGTAAAGCTACATTTAAAGAACGAATACCACCACCTACTGGCGTCTCAAGCGGTCCCTTAATAGCTACTAAACTTTCTCGAATAGCCTCCAAGGTTTCTTTCGGCAACCATTCACCTGTTTTGTCATAAGCCTTCTTACCGGCTAAAAGCTCTTGCCACTCAATATGACGCTTTCCTTCATAGGCTACTTCTACTGCTTTATCAAAGATTGCTTGGGCATTCTTCCAGATATCATGTCCAACACCATCTCCTTCAATAAAAGGGATAATTGGACGATCAGAAACTTGAAGCTGTCCATTTTTCATTACGATTTTTTCTGCCATATAGCTTTCCTCCCTAGCGTTTTTCTAAAGGAATATACGTCATATTTTCTTGTCCGATGTACTGCGAGCGTGGACGAATCAATTTATTATTTTTTTGCTGCTCTTGAATATGAGCAATCCAGCCGGCAACACGACTCATAGCAAAGATAAGGGTGAAGATATCGCTGTCAATTCCTAGAGTATGGTATACGGTGGCTGAATAGAAGTCCACATTGGGAATCAATCCCTTCTTATCTTTCATGAATTCTTCAATTTCTTGAGACATATTAAAGAATTCTTCATTCTCAGTACCCTCTGTCAACTTTTTAGCCATATCTCTTAAGAAAATTTCACGAGGATCCTGTTTCTTGTATACACGGTGTCCAAATCCCATGATTTTTTCTTTAGAATCAAGTTTTTCCTGCAAGTAAGCATTAACATCACCAGATTCACGGATTTCTTTAAGCATATCAAAGACGCGTTCATTAGCTCCACCATGCAGGGGACCTTTTAGAGCTCCAATAGCTGTTGTGACACAAGAATAGATATCTGTCAGAGTCGAGGCACAAACACGCGCTGCAAAAGTTGAAGCATTCAACTCATGGTCAGCATGTAGAATTAATGCCTTATTCATAGCTTCAATTTCAATTTCAGAAGGTTCAACACCATTCAGCATGTAGAGAAAATTAGCTGCAAAACCTAAATCTTCTCTTGGTTTGAGAGGCATTTTACCAGTACGTAAGCGTGCAAAAGTCGTAATAATTGTAGGCAATTTAGCCATCAATTCAATACTTTGCTGATAAATTGCCTCCATGGATCTTTCCTCGGCGTCAACATTGTAAACTCCAAGAAGGGAGACTGTTGAACGTAACACACTCATTGGGTGCAAATGTGGACGAGACTGGATAAGAATGCATTGTTCTACAGCATCAGAAATATCATAGTTCTTACGCAACTCAGCTTCAAAATACTTAAGTTCCATTTGCGTAGGAAGATGACCATTCCACAAGAGATAAATCACTTCCTCAAAAGACGCTTTATTTTCCATAAACTCAGAAATATCATATCCCGAATACGATAAATGATCATCGATAATAGATGAAATCCTAGTATTACAGGCAATCATATCCTTAAGTCCATTAATTTCAACTGTTGTCATATTAGGCCCCCTTCAATTTTTTTCTTACAACCATTGGCAAGATACCACCATTTTTATAGTAGCGAATGTCAGCATCTGCATCGAAGCGTACCAAGGCTTTAAAGGTTTTGGTTTGTTCAGGTGTTGAAGCTGTAACAGTGATAACATCATGGACACCTGGATTTTCTGAAAGGTCAAAGCTAAAGGTCTCATGTCCTGTCAATCCAAGACTTTCAGCATTTTCTCCTTCCATAAATTGGACTGGTAAAATCCCCATCATAACGAGATTTGAACGGTGGATACGCTCAAAACTCTCAGCAAGCACTACTTTTACACCAAGAAGATTAGCACCTTTAGCCGCCCAGTCACGACTTGAGCCCATACCATAATCCTTACCGGCAATTACAAGCGTATCTTGATTAGCTTCTTTATATTTCATAGCAGCATCATATATAGGTAGAATGTCACCATCATATTTAGTATATCCACCAATTTTTCCATCTGCTAGCTCATTCTTGATACGAATATTAGCAAAGGTTCCTCGCATCATGACTTCATGATTACCACGACGGCTACCATAAGAATTAAATTCTTGATAATCAACACCATTCTCAGTCAAATAACGAGCTGCTGGACTATTTCTGGCAATATTACCTGCCGGAGAAATATGGTCTGTTGTAACCGTATCTCCAAATTTAGCCAAAACCTTCAAATCTTTCAATGGTTTAATGCTCAAATCATCTCCTAAAGCATCAAAGTAAGGCGGGTTTTGAATATAGGTAGAGTTTTGATTCCATTTATAATTTTGACTTTGTTCAGTAGGAATGGCATTCCACTTCTCACTATCAGAAAAGACACTGGCATATTCATCTTGGAAGAGTTGACGGGTGACGTATTTATCAACATAAGTCTCAATTTCATCACGAGATGGCATAACATCCTCTAAATAAACAGCTTGACCATTGTCGTCAAAACCTAAAGGTTCAGTTGTCAAATCAATATTCGTGTTACCAGCTAAGGCATAAGCAACAACCAATGGTGGGCTAGCCAAGAAATTCGCTTTAACAAGTGGATTAATACGCCCTTCAAAATTACGATTTCCTGACAAAACAGCACTCGCTAATAAATCAGTGTCTACAATAGCCTTAGCCACCTCAGGACGTAAGTCTCCTGAGTTCCCAATACAGGTTGTGCAACCGTAACCTACCAAGTTAAAGCCAAGCTTATCTAGATAGGTTTGCAAGCCTGAAGCTTTGAGATAACCAGTAACAACCTTAGAACCGGGTGCCAAAGATGACTTCACTGTTGGAGAGACTTTTAATCCTTTCTCAACCGCTTTTTTAGCTAAAAGACCGGCTGCCATAAGAACGTAAGGATTTGAAGTATTGGTACATGATGTGATAGCTGCAATGGCCACATGACCTGTTTGAATTGTTTCTGAATGATCCTCAAAGTCAACGTTTGCAGTTTTTACTAACTCTTCCTTATCCAAACCGAAACCACGGACACCTGCTTCTCGTACCACTGCATCCTGGAATTCTTGCTTAGCATCTGATAAGAGAATCAAATCTTGTGGACGTTTAGGACCTGAGATAGAAGGTTTAATAGATGACAAATCGATTTCAACAATCTTAGTATACTTGGCTTCTTTACTTGGATCATAGAAAAGATGATTGGCTTTTGTATAGGCTTCAGTGACTTGGATATGATCCTCATCACGGTTAGTTAAACGCATGTAGTTAAGAGTCTCGTCATCAATAGGAAAATAACCACAGGTCGCACCATATTCTGGTGCCATATTAGCGACTGTGGCACGGTCAGCTAGAGACAAACTCTTCAAGCCAGGTCCAAAGTACTCAACAAATTTACCAACCACATTTTCAGAACGAAGCACCTGAGTAATCTTGAGAGCCAAATCTGTTGCCGTTGCAATTTTAGGCAACTCTCCTGTCAAATGTACACCAATAACCTCTGGAATTGGAAAATAAGATGCTTCACCGAGCATCGCTGCTTCAGCTTCAATTCCGCCAACGCCCCAACCAAGGACGCCAATACCATTAATCATAGTCGTGTGACTATCTGTACCAAACATAGAGTCAGGATATAGGAGCCCATCATTTTCAATAATGACATCACTCAAAAATTCAATATTAACCTGGTGAATAATACCTGTAGCTGGTGGAACCGCACGATAATTTTCAAAAGACTTTTCAGCCCACTTAAGAAATTCATAGCGCTCGTTATTACGTTTAAACTCTAGATTGATATTATCTTCAAGAGCAGTATCACATCCGTATGAATCCACTTGGACAGAGTGGTCGATGACCAAATCTACTGGAATCTCGGGATTAATAAATTCGGCTTTACCACCATTAGCCACTATAGCATCACGCATTGAAGCTAAATCAACAACAACAGGAACTCCTGTAAAATCTTGTAAGATAACACGACTTGGTTTAAAAGGCACTTCAGAAATTGTTGGAAAATTCGGAAATTTCATTAGATCAGAAATGTGAGATTCCTTAACATCCTCGCCATCTTTTTTTCGGAGGAGACTTTCAAGTATTATTCGAATGGTATAAGGTAGCTCTCCGACCTTAACATCATGAGATTTTGCTGCTTTTTCGAGATCATAGAAAGAGAATGTCTTACCATTTACAGTTAGATTTGAACAGTATTCTTGCATACTTGAACCTCCATTAGTTAAAAATTTTCTTTATTCTACACTGTTTTTTTTGAAAAAACAAATAGAATTGGCATTTTGATGTTATATTATATAACATCATAGGTGAGATATTTCTTTTTTAGTCAATTCCATAAACAAATCCTATTTAATTTAGGAAACTTAAAAAAGCCTTTAAAACACAAAATATAGGGTTGTGTTTTAATACTAAACACAAAATCTTGTATTTCCTTAAGATATTTAGCTTGATTTTTCCCTATATTTTGGGTATTCTATTAGAGTCGAAAAAGTGGCTCTTGGCCACTTAAAATCTTTTTATAAAGGAGTATTTGCAATGGCAAAGATCACATTGTTTTCTAAAAACAACTGCATGCAGTGCAAAATGACTAAAAAATTCTTGGAAAAGGAAGGTGCTGATTTCGAAGAAATCAACATTGATGAACAGCCAGAAAAAATCGATTACGTTAAAAGCCTCGGTTTCACTGCTGCTCCAGTTATTGAAGCCGGCGATATCGTCTTTTCAGGTTTTCAACCTACCAAACTTAAAGAAATCCTTTAATTATCAAGTTTTTATATAGAAAGGAACTTGTTTGCTTAGTTTAATGTTTTAACCTTAATCTACTATTAAATAAACTGAGCCTGGTATCTGTATTATGTCTTTAAAAAATCTTGGCGATGTTTCATACTTCCGCCTCAACAACGAAATTAACCGTCCTGTTAACGGTCAAATTCCTTTGCATAAGGATAAAGAAGCGCTTCGTGCCTTCTTCCTTGAAAACGTTAAGCCAAATTCAATGGCATTCAACAACATCACAGATAAAATTAATTATTTGATTGAGAACGATTATATTGAGTCTGAATTCATCGGTAAATACGAACCTGCTTTCATCGAAAAATTGTCTGCAGAAATTCATTCTCAAAAATTCCGCTTCCAATCTTTCATGGCAGCCTACAAGTTCTACCAACAATATGCCCTCAAAACAAACGATGGCGAGTCTTACCTCGAAAGTATTGAAGATCGTGTTCTATTCAACGCCCTTTACTTTGCTGATGGTGATGAAAACCTAGCTAGTGACCTTGCCAACGAAATGATTCACCAACGTTACCAACCTGCTACTCCTTCATTTCTAAATGCTGGACGTAGCCGTCGTGGTGAACTCGTGTCATGTTTCCTTATTCAAGTAACAGATGACATGAATTCTATCGGACGTTCTATCAACTCTGCCCTCCAGTTATCACGTATTGGTGGTGGGGTAGGTATTAGCCTGTCTAACCTTCGTGAAGCTGGTGCTCCTATCAAAGGATATGCTGGGGCAGCCTCTGGTGTCGTGCCTGTTATGAAGCTTTTTGAAGATAGCTTCTCTTACTCAAACCAACTTGGCCAACGTCAAGGTGCTGGTGTTGTTTATTTGGATGTTTTCCACCCAGATATCCTTGCCTTCCTTTCTACTAAGAAAGAGAATGCTGATGAGAAGGTGCGTGTTAAGACACTATCACTTGGTGTTACAGTTCCAGATAAATTCTACGAGTTGGCACGTAATAATGAAGATATGTACCTCTTCAGTCCTTACTCAGTCGAAAAAGAGTACGGTAAACCATATAACTACATTGATATTACAGCTATGTACGATGAGTTGGTTGCCAATCCAAATATCACAAAAACCAAGATTAATGCCCGTGAGCTAGAAACTGAAATTTCTAAACTCCAACAAGAATCAGGTTATCCATATATCGTCAATGTTGATACAGCCAATCGACACAATCCAATCGATGGTAAGATTATCATGTCCAACCTCTGTTCTGAAATTCTCCAAGTTCAAACACCAAGTGAACTTAACGATGCACAAGAGTTTGTTAAACTCGGTACAGACATTTCATGTAACCTTGGATCAACTAATATCCTTAACATGATGACTTCACCTGACTTTGGTCGTTCGATTAGAGCAATGACACGTGCGCTTACCTTTGTTACAGATAGCTCAAGTATTGATGCTGTACCATCTATCAAAAATGGTAACCAACAAGCTCATACCTTTGGTTTGGGAGCTATGGGGCTTCACTCTTACCTCGCTAAACACCATATCAAGTATGGTAGCCCTGAATCTGTTGAATTCACTAATATCTACTTCATGCTTATGAACTACTGGACTTTAGTTGAATCTAACAACATTGCCCGTGAACGTCAAGAAACCTTTGTCGGTTTTGAAAAATCAAAATATGCTGATGGTTCTTACTTTGACAAATACGTTACAGGCCAATACGTTCCTAAATCTGACCGTATCAAAGAACTTTTCGATGGTCACTTCATCCCACAAGCTAAAGATTGGGAAGAACTCCGTGAACTCGTTAAGAAAGATGGACTCTACCATCAAAACCGTTTGGCTGTTGCGCCAAATGGCTCAATCTCTTACATTAACGACTGTTCGGCTTCTATCCATCCAATCACACAACGTATTGAAGAACGTCAAGAAAAGAAAATCGGAAAAATCTACTATCCAGCCAACGGTCTTTCAACAGACACAATTCCTTTCTACACTTCAGCCTACGACATGGACATGCGTAAAGTTATCGACGTTTATGCCGCTGCAACTGAACACGTTGATCAAGGTTTGTCATTAACCCTATTTTTGCGTAGTGAGTTACCAAAAGAAATTTACGAATGGAAAACAGAAAATAAACAAACGACTCGTGACCTTTCTATCCTTCGTAACTACGCCTTTAACAAGGGAATTAAATCAATCTACTACATCCGTACTTATACAGATGACGGTGAAGAGGTTGGTTCTAACCAATGTGAAAGCTGTGTCATCTAAGATAGTGATTTAACGATAACAACCTCACTAGTCTTATTTACAAAATGCATTAAAAGGTCGGTTCGCCGACTTTTTTAATAGATCAACTCAAAAAACTATATCATGATTTTGAATTATGATAAAATAGTAACGATATCAATAAAGAAAGAGGTTTCTAATGGAAACTTACTACAAAGCCATTAACTGGAATGAAATCGAAGATGCGATTGATAAATCTACTTGGGAAAAATTGACGGAACAATTTTGGCTAGATACACGTATCCCACTTTCAAATGACCTTGATGACTGGCGTAAACTTTCAGCTGAAGAAAAGGATTTGGTTGGAAAAGTTTTCGGTGGTTTAACCTTGCTAGATACCATGCAATCTCAAACTGGTGTTGAAGCCATTCGTGCAGACGTCCGTACACCTCATGAAGAAGCTGTATTGAACAACATTCAGTTCATGGAATCTGTTCACGCCAAATCTTACTCTTCAATCTTCTCAACTTTGAATACTAAATCTGAAATTGAAGAAATTTTCGAGTGGACTAACAGTAACGAATACCTCCAAACCAAGGCGAAAATCATTAACGATATCTATGAAAATGGAACGCCTCTTCAGAAAAAGGTTGCTTCAACATATCTTGAAACATTCCTTTTCTATTCAGGGTTCTTCACTCCACTCTATTATCTTGGTAATAACAAGCTAGCTAATGTCGCTGAAATCATTAAGCTCATTATCCGTGACGAATCTGTTCACGGAACCTATATTGGCTATAAATTCCAACTAGGGTTCAACGAATTGACTGAAGAAGAGCAAGAAAGTTTCCGTGAATGGATGTATGATCTTCTCTACCAATTGTATGAAAATGAAGAGCTCTACACTAAATCTCTTTATGATGGTGTTGGATGGACTGAGGAAGTTATGACTTTCCTTCGTTACAACGCCAACAAGGCTCTCATGAACCTGGGACAAGATCCACTCTTCCCAGATAGTGCGAACGATGTTAACCCAATCGTTATGAATGGTATTTCTACAGGAACATCTAACCACGACTTCTTCTCTCAAGTTGGTAATGGTTACCTTCTAGGTACTGTTGAAGCCATGCAAGATGATGATTATAACTACGGACTATAAGAAAAAACTAGCTGAGCTAGTTTTTTTATTGTGTTCAATACTATATTCGAAAAACAAATAGAAAAAGAGTTCAAATTGAACTCTTTTTATTTTATTTTGCTTTTACTTCAAAACCTTCTGCTACACCTTCAGCAAAGTTTTCTTCAACAATGCTAGCACAGTGATCACAGATAGTCGCATTGTAGCTACGTTCTTTGGTAGTTGGATCGATACGACGGCAACGATCACAGACATCACCTTCAGCACGTTCTACTGTGAATGCTACACCTTCAAAGCTTACAGCAGACTCAGGAGCATCTCCTTCAGCAATAGTCAATGCTGAAACAATCAAAAGTTGAGCAAGGTTAGTATTCAAACCTTCAAGAAGTTCTTTGACTTCAGCATCAGGATAGATTGTCAAATGAGCTTCAAGCGATTTACCGATAACTTTTTCGTTACGCGCTTCTTCCAAAGCTTTTTGAGCTTGGCCACGGAAATCCATGAAGGCATTCCATTTTTCAAGAAGTGCATCTTGACCAGCGAATTCTTCTGCTTCTGGCAACTCTGACAATTGAACATAGTCTTCTGTTTCAAATTCAAGATATGACCAAATTTCTTCTGCAGTGTGAGGAAGAATTGGTGTCAATAGTTTTGTAATCTTGACAAGAATATCGTAGAAGACTGTTTGCATTTGACGACGTTCAAGTGATTCTGCACTTTCAATGTAAACAACATCTTTAGCAAAATCAAGATAGAAAGCAGACAACTCAACGTTAATAAAGTTAACTAAGGCTTTGTAGATAGTTAAGAATTCAAAGTTTGCATAGGCATCACGAATAGTCTTAACTAATTGGTTAAATCGAATAGTCATGTACTGATCTACAGAACGCAAGTCTTCAAAGGCTACTGCATCAGTTGTTGGATTGAAGTCAGATGTATTAGCAATCAAGAAACGAAGTGTGTTACGAATCTTACGATAAGATTCTGATACTTGGCTAAGGATATCCATTGAGATACGAACGTCATTAGTTGTATCAACACTTGTTACCCAAAGACGCAGAATTTCAGCACCAAATTGTTTCTCAACATCACTAGGAGCAATAGTATTACCGAGGGATTTAGACATCTTTTCACCCTTACCATCAAGCGCAAAACCTTGAGACAAGAGTTGTTTGTATGGTGCAACACCATTATTAGCAACAGATGTGATAAGTGAGGAGTTAAACCATCCACGATATTGGTCTGAACCTTCGAGATAGAGGTCAGCTGGATAAGTCAACTCAGGACGGTTAACAACGACACCATTCCATGATGAACCTGAGTCAAACCATACGTCCATAATGTCAGTTTCTTTAGTAAACTCTCCGTTTGGTGAACCTGGATGTGTAAAGCCTTCTGGAAGAAGATCTTTGGCATCACGTTCCCACCAGATAACTGAACCATGCTCTTCGAAAAGTTTAGCCACATGTTCGATTGTTTCTTCAGTCATGATTGGTGTTTTATCTTCAGCATAGAAGATTGGGAGTGGCACACCCCAAGCACGCTGACGAGAGATTACCCAGTCACCACGGTCACGAATCATGTTGTAAAGACGAACTTTACCCCACTCAGAATGGAATTTAACTTTTTCAATCTCATCCAAAATCTCTTGACGGAATTTAGAAACAGAGGCAAACCATTGTGGCACAGCCCGCCAAATGATTGGTTTCTTCGTACGCCAGTCAAATGGGTATGAGTGTGAGATTTCTTCTTTAGCAAGGAGCAAATCACCAAGTTTTTCCATAACGATTGGCGCCACTTTATCGTAGAACTGACCTTCAAAATCAGGGCCAGCATTTTCCATCATGATACCACGCTCATTAACGGTTACGGCAACTTCAAGGCCATTAGCAATACCTACGTTATAGTCATCCTCACCAAAACCAGGAGCCGTATGGACGATACCTGTACCTGAATCTGTAGTTACGTGATCACCAAGGATAACAAGCTCATCAACTTCTGTATCCCATGGGTGTTCAGTGACGATTTGATTCAATTCTTCACCACGGTATGACTGAAATACTTCCACATCTGTCCAACCGAACTTCTCTGAAAGACTATTAAGTAATTCAGAAGCAACGACAAATTTTCGGTCTTCTCCGGCAGGTTTTACGAGAACATATTCAATATCAGCACCAACAGTCAAACCACGTGAAGCTGTTACTGTAAATGGTGTTGTTGTCCAAACTACGATATATGTATCTGTATCTAGTACTCCTTTACCATCCTTAACCTTATTGGCATAGTAAAGTGAAGTTGAAACTAAATCATGGTACTCGATTTCAGCTTCAGCAAGTGCTGATTCTGATGACCATGACCAATAAACTGGTTTTGCACCTTGATAGATGTAACCTTTTTTAGCCATCTCACCAAATACACGGATTTGTGCAGCCTCATAGTCTGGTGTCAAAGTAACATATGGGTTATCCCAATCAGCCGAAACACCAAGACGTTTGAAATCTTCACGTTGTTTGTCAACTTGTGAAAGTGCATAATCACGACACATCTTAAGGTATTCAGCACGATCAAGTTCTTTACGTTTCACACCTTGTTTTGCCAACACTTGCTCAATTGGAAGACCATGCGTATCCCAACCAGGAACGTAAGGAGCATAGAAACCAGACATTGATTTTGAACGAACAATGATATCCTTAGAAATTTTATTCATCGCATGTCCAACGTGAATATTACCATTGGCATACGGAGGACCATCATGAAGAGTGAAGTGAGGTTTACCTTGGTTCAACTCTTGACGATGTTGATACATCTTAGCATCTTCCCACTCTTTTTGCCAGATTGGTTCTTTGTTAGGAAGTCCAGCTCGCATTGGAAAAGCTGTCTTACCTAGATTTAAGGTTTCTTTGAGTTTCATTATATCTCCTCTTTAAATTAATTTACTAAATAAAAAGAGCCTTCATCAAAAAGGACGAAAGCTCGTGGTACCACCTTAATTCAGAGCAAAAAAACATTTGCTCCCTCATATGTCCGTAAGGAGGACCATCCTTCTAACTTACTTAGTTCAGTTAGAATGCTTGAAAATGATAACTATCCAAATAGGGAATGTGGGACTCACACCATCTCCCACTCGCTGTTAATATACTTGGTAAGTTGTATTTTTCTTATTCGCTAATATTCAATTTAAACGTTTGTGTTTCGTTAAGATTAATTTCACCTGTTGACTCAGGTTGCAAATCACAAACTTCATCTACTGGTGCTGAAGTTGGGAAATCTGCTACTTCACTCTCGAAAGTATCTGGAATACCAAAATCAACAGGAGTTGAAACCACTTCGTTTGTTTCATCAACTTCTGGACTAGAGAAATCTTCAACTTGCTTATTACTTTCAGCAACACGACGTTGAAGTTCAGCCATTTCATCAGGAGTGAATTGACGAGTTGCATCAAATGAAGCTGCATCATTTGAATCAGGTACATGCTCATCCAAAACTTTTTCAACAACTTCTTTAAAGGCAGCATCTGAATTTTGAAGATAAATAGCTGTTGGTTGCAACAATTCACCCCATTCTGGAGCACTTGCTAGGCTAAGCTGACCTTCAACTGCAGCCAATAGGCGTTGGTGGAAGACACGACTTTGACGTTTAAGTTCTTCCGTTTCGATGGCAACACGTTTGGCTTCATCTGTTGCATCACGAAGAATTTCAGATGCCTTAGATTTAGCTTCTTCAACCAAATGAGTAGCATTGAAGTTAGCCTTATTAATCAAGTTAGCTGATTCGTCAGCCGCTGAAGCTTTAACTTTTTCAGCTGTTTCTTGAGCCAAAATAACTGATTGACTCAATGATTCTTTCATTTCATCAAAATAAGCCAATTTTTCTTCAAGCTCTTTTACACGAGCAGCAAGTTCACGATTATCACGAACCAAATCTTCGTAATCATCTACAATAATATCAAGAAATTCATCAACTTCTTGCTCATTATATCCACGAAATTTAGTTGTAAACTGTTTATCTTTAATATCAAGTGCTGTAATAGCCATTACAGGCCTCCTTTATTTTTCATTACCATATCTGATGGTTTAAATTAAATAACTACTTTTTTCTCCGTCTTAACAGACTTTCAATAACGATTTTAGCTTTCCCGGACTTTGAAAATCCGTCTTGTTGAGCTAGTCGAAATCGACCATAACCTCTAACCGAAATCATATCACCAATCATAACCGTCTGATTAGCCTTCTCAATTTGTCTATAATTTAATTTAACTTTTCCAGAAGCAATAAGTTTTAAGGCGTTAGAACGGGATAGGTTTAGTACCGTCGCCAACACATTATCAAGACGCATACTGGAAAGTAAAACAAAAGATTGTGAATAGTTTTCTTGATTTGAAATCCAATCGTCTTTGCTTACTTCTTTTAGAGTAACCGAAACATTTCCAATCTTAGTAATCGTCATTATCGCATAACTTGCTAAATGAGAAGCAATGGAAAATTGAACACGTCCTTCTTCATCAAGAATAATATCTCCAAATACTTGACGATCAAGACCAAGTTGATTAATCAGTGCTCCCAAAACTTTTGGGTGTGTCAATTTATTGAACTGTCTCGCATAAGAGATTTCTAGGCGTTTAATTTCAAAGTCTTCGTCATCAAGCTCGTAATATTCGGGAGCAAGAATAACTCTTCCATATTCTTCAGATTCAGGAGTAGAACTCACAAAAAATTTTAAATTGTAGTAATGAGCTAACTCTTCAACAATCTGAATTTCACGAGGATTCAAGAAATCAGTTAAGTAAGGACTGTACCTTTCATCAACTAATTGACAAAATCCCCTAACCTTCTCTAGAAAAGGGCGTTCATCTAACGAGTAATGCTGTTCAATATTTTTAATATCTGACATCAGAGTAGAATAAATCTAAGAATTCTAAGTGAAAAGTTTAGTAGAAGTACAATTACCAATATTGAAAAATCAATACCAGCAAAAGCTAAATTCAGGCGACGAAATGGTGCGAGAATCGGTTGAACAATTTGTCTAATGATTCTTCCAAGGCTAGTATCATAAGCTCCTGGAAACCAGGACAACAAAGCATAGACTACAAGAAGAATCTCTATCACGTTAACAACACGTGCCCAAATAACATAAAGTAATACAGACATCGCTTAACGTCTCTTCATGTCGAAGTCAAAATTAGCTTCTTGGTTGCCATGAGCCAACCCAATCTCTTCGATGTCAACAACGACATTAATTGGCGTAAGCAAATACATTGAAGAGCCAACTTTTTGCAAGTTGCCTGTAAGTACCTTGCTAGCACCATCAATAAAGTCAAGACAACGACGAGCTTGCGCTTCCAACATATATTGAAAATCGATTAAAACACATTCGTTTTCAATCAATAGTTCTACAATTTCCTGAGCATCTTCATACTTTTTAGGATATTTAATTGCAATTGTTGTTTTAGTTGTATTCATCTGTTGTGGTCCCTGATTTGCTTGTGAACGACTCAGAGGTAAACTACGAAGGACTTGAGTTTCCTGTAAGTCTGAATGAACATGTTGGCGACGAGGAGGGACTGTTGCCTGAGAACGCTCAGGTTGACGTTGCTGACGAGGAGGTGGTGTCTGCACAGGTTTCTGTGCTTTCACTGGACGTTCTTTAGCCTCTTCTTTAGCAGCATCTTCATAATCTGTTACTTCGTCGGTATCAAAATATGAAACAATTTTATCAATTGCGTCTTTTAATGCCATAAGGTTATTCTCCGTTCTCTTTAAAGAATGCACTGCCTATTCTGACAAAGGTTGATCCATTCTGAATAGCCATGTCATAGTCTCGACTCATCCCCATGCTTAACTGATCACAAGGAACATTCTTTAGTTTTTTCTCTTGAATTGATTGTCTAAGTTCATTTGTCTCAGCAAAAATCTTATCAAGTTCTTGAGCATCTGCATCAATTGGAGCCATAGTCATGAGTCCAACTATACAAATCTTATCAAGATTTTCAATTTGTTTTAGAACAGTATCAAGTTCTTCAGGTGAAAAACCATGTTTTGACTCTTCACCTGAAACGTTAACTTGTAGGAAGCAATTAATGGTGTGGTCGGCACGCTTTTGAATTTCCTCTGCCAATTTAACAGAATCCAAAGCATGAAAATAATCAACTAAATTAATAACATCCTTTACTTTACGACGTTGCAGGGTACCAATAAGGTGCCAAGTCAAATCATAATTTTTTAAAGCTTGATACTTATCTAAGAATTTATCAACGCGATTTTCAGCAATGTGCTTGATTCCCGTTTTAACCAATTCTTCAGCGACATCACTTGAAACATATTTGGTTACGGCAACAATATTGACGTCATCGCTAGAGCGATTAGCCTTTTCACAAGCTCTTTTTACCGCTTGATAAACATTATTTTTATTCTCTTCTATAGTCATTATTAACGATTTTTAAAGAATGGTGGTGTCTCCAATTCATCATCATCTTCAACATCACTTGAGAATGTAGACATAGTCAATTGACTATCTAGTTGACCAGTTTCAGGACGAGAAATATTATCACGTCTCAAATCCCAATTACCAAAAGCTGACTGCTCTTGTTGAGGAGCTGCCGCTGCAGGACGAACTCCTGCTTGAGGCATTGAAGGTGTTTCATTATAGTCAAAATTTGGTTGACGTTCAAATGAAGGTTGAGAAACTGGACGTTGCTCTTCTTGAACAACTTGTTGAGCAGGAGCTGATGGTTGTGAAGGAGCTGTAGTCACTTTACGTGGCTGAGCTTTCATACCAGATACTTTTTCAGCACGATCTTGACGAACTCCAGTTGCAACAACAGTTACACGGATTTCATCTTTCAATGTATCATCGATTGATGTACCAAGCCAAATGTTAACACCGCTACCAGCTGCTTGACCAACAATTTCAGATGCTTCTTCTGCTTCTGTAAGCGTCATATCAAGACCACCAGTTACGTTAACGATAACATCTTCTGCACCATCAATAGTAGTTTCAAGAAGTGGTGAATAGATTGCTTTGCGCGCAGCTTCAACAATACGTTCTTCACCTGAACCAATACCAATACCCATAAGTGCATTACCTTTATTTGCCATAACTGTTTTCACATCGGCAAAGTCGAGGTTAATCAAACCTGGGTTAGTGATAAGGTCCGTAATACCTTGGACCCCTTGACGAAGAACATTATCTGCTTCACTAAGAGCTTCAAGAAGTGGTGTTTTCTTATCAACGATTTCAAGAAGGTTATTGTTAGAGATAATAAGAAGGGTATCAACTTGCTCACGCAATTCTTGAATACCTTCGACAGCGAAGGCACCACGTTTGTTACCTTCAAATCCAAATGGACGTGTCACAACTGCAACTGTCAATGCACCCAAGCTTTTCGCAATACGTGCAATAACTGGTGCTGCCCCTGTACCAGAGCCACCACCCATACCAGCAGTGATAAAGACCATATCAGCTCCTGTAAGTGCTTCTGTAAGTGTTTCTTCACTTTCTTCAGCTGCCTTACGACCAACTTCAGGTTGACCTCCGGCACCAAGGCCACGAGTCAATTTAGGACCCAATTGGATTACTGTTTCTGCTTTAGAAGAGCTGAGTGCTTGAATATCAGTATTAGCTGCAATAAATTCAACACCAGCAAGACCTTCTTCAATCATTCGGTTGATGGCGTTTCCGCCACCTCCACCGACACCGATAACTTTAATTACCGCACCTTGAACTGATGCGCTATCAAATGAAAAACTCATTTTATTTCCTCGCTTTTACTAGATTCAATTAATCAAACATACTGCCGAAAATACCACGAACACGATCACCAAGTTTTTGTTTTTGTTCATGATTTTCTTCTTCAACTGGCAGAGGTACCTCAATGGTATTCTCAACTGGAATAGGATTTGGTTGAGGAGCCACTCGAGGTGCTGGAGCAGGAGTTCTATCAAAACTCAAGGCAGGAGCCTCATTGTCGATTGGTTTACGACGAAGATACTCTTCACCAGACACAGCTTGTTGCGCGATGATATCAACTTCTGTAAGAAGACCAACATACTCAACAAGACTAATCACATTTGCAAACATTGGATTACGGATACCAACTTGATTTGGCACGTAAAGTTTAACATTTGTCTCAAAAATTTCTTGAGCAACTTCAACCACACCTGGCATGATAGCTGTTCCACCTACAAGGACAATGCCACCAGGCAAATCAAGTAGACGTCCTCGAGTCAAGTCTTGTTTAACTCTATCAAGGATATGCTTCACACGAGCTGAGATAATCTCAGCAAGGTATTTTTCTGTAATCTCAACTGGTGAATTCTCACCTACAACTTCTACTTGGACAGTTTCTGTTTCGCTTGCTTCTTCAATATCTGCATTACCAAAATTGAACTTAAGTGCTTCAGCAATCTGCATTGAAGTCTTCAAAACTTTTGAAATATCCTTAGTGATGTACTCGCCACCTTCAGAATAAATATTGGTAAATTGAAGTTCTTGAGCACGCATGCTTGCAACAGTTGTTTGACCGCCACCCATATCAATAACAGTAGCACCAAACTCACGTTCACCTTCATTTAGAACAGCACGTGTCATTGCAAGAGGAGAGATGATAATATTCTCTACTTGAATACCAGCACGTTCAACTGTCTTACGAAGGTTGTGAAGAATTGTTGTTGGACCTGTGTATATGAGACCTCTCATTTCAAGACGAATCCCCATCATTCCACGAGGATCACGAATTCCTTGGAAGCCATCAACAATAAACTCTTCAGGAACTAGTGAGATAACCTCACGCTCAGGTGTAATGCTCTTTGTCAAGGCTGAGCGAACAACACTTTCAACATCTTCATCTTTGATTTCTTTTGATTCACTTGTTACAGGAATCATACCTTGTGTAGGCTCAATTTGAAGAAGATTAGCTGGAAGCCCAACGTTCACTTGCTCAATAACAATCCCAGCTTTTTCTTCTGCTTGTTCAATAGCTGTTTTGATTGATTTCGCTGCAGCGTCAATGTCAACAATGATGCCATCTTTCACACCAGAACTCTTAACATTACTTACTCCGATGACATTCATTGATCCATCAATAAACTCAGCAACAAGAACCTTAATCGAGCTAGTTCCTATATCTAATCCTGTAAAAAAGCCATCTCTAGCCATTCACTCGACCTCTCAATCTTTCCATTCAATATCTTTGTAAACTGTATAAAAACAGAATTATTCGGATACTATTGTACCATAAAAAAACGTAAAATGTCAGCATTTTACGTTTTTTATTATTCAATATTAGCCTTGAGCAGGGGAAGTCCGAAGAGTTGTTTCTTGACCAACACTTGGTTTTTCTTCTGGTTGCATACCTGAATTTTCAGAATTAGTTTCTTCTTCAGAATGCTGTTCCGTTGATGTTGTAGTATCTTGACCTTCTTCAGAAGTTGCATTTTCTTCTTTTTTATCAGTCTTATCTTTATCTTTCTTTTTATCCCCATCAGTTTTTGATGATTCAACTTCAGGAGTCGTTGTATAAAGTCCAACTTCCATATCTACAATACTTCCATCTGAAAGTTGACTCTTAATTTTCTCGTAGTAAGGAAGCTTAACTGTTAATTGAGAAAGTGGAACACGAATGGAATTGCCATCATACAGCTCAATCGTTAGTAAATCTGAAGTTGCTTTAGTAGGCGTAAGATTAATAATTTGAATATTATTCTTGATTTTTGTATCAAGTTTATTTAATTCTTTTACTAACTCTTCGATTTTCTTCTCGTCATCCATCTTTAAGGTGATGAATTTATCAGGTAGATTACTAGTTGAAACTGTTCCTCCTGTCTTACCACTTTGAAGAATAGAAACATAACCATTTGTAGTTTGACGATAAGCCACGATTGGGTATTCTTTTACTGCAATATTAAATTGATTTGGAAAACTATATGTAACTGTAGCCTTTTTAACCCAAACATTAGTTTTTTCAACAGTTGATGCAACCTTTCCTTGGTTGAAAAAGACATGAGTGATATAGTCTGTATCAAGAATACCACTTGCAACTTTCACATCTTCTGGTAAAGCATTTTTTGTTCCTGATACAGTGAGAACCTTTTGTTTTGACCAAGGTGAAATAAAGAAAAGTGAAAATACGATTAGGAGTGCAGCGATAAAAACAACTAGTCCTGCAAGATTTTGTTGTGCAATTGGAATATTACTAGTTGTATTACCTTTTTTTCGTTTCTTCCTTTTGGTCTTTTTTTTCTTTTTAACCTTCTTTTTCACTGGTGGCTGGCTCTCATTTGAAGTCGCTTCTTGTGAATGAACGACCTTTCCATTCGCAAATTCTTCAGAATCTTCGGTTTCTTTTTTTCTCAAAAATTCGAGATTTCTCTTCTGCCACTCTGTGAGAACTTGTTTTTCTTGTGATTCTTGATCCTTTTTTGCCATGAAATTCCTTTATTTTTTTGAAATACTAGTCACTAATAGGTTATAAAAATCATCAGGAGAAGTGATTTCCTCAGATTTAGCCATCGCTTCTTTGTAAGTCTCTGCATGTTCAACAAGTTGTTCAAGCTCATGATTCAAGGTTTCCCAACTTAATTCTGTTTCCTGTAATTGACGTGCGTAGCCTTTTCGTTCAAAATAGGCAGCATTTTCAAGTTGGTCTCCTCGGCTAGCTTCTTTCCCTAAAGGAATAATTAAATGAAGTTTTTTCATAGCCAACAATTCGAAAATCGTATTTGAGCCACCACGAGTTACAACTAAATCTGCCGTATCCATAAGAGGTTGGTACAAATCTGTCACATAATCAACTCTATAAAGATGACGTTCTAAGGTATTCAATGAAGAGTCCCCAGAAATATTAATGACATTATATTTTTCCGTCAGTTGTGGAGTATTACTAATAAAATCATTAAATACCTTTGCACCAGCTGAACCACCAATGAAAAGGACAGTTTTTAAGTTGTCATCAAACTGTTCTTTAATCTTATCAAGGGCACCAGACTGATTAGATGTCGCCATTCCTACCTTTGTAATAGCACCTACATGTTTTGTCTTTGCCAATCCTTTTGATTGTTCAAAAGTCGTAAACATAGTAGTCGCAAATTTATAGGCAATTTTATTGGCCAAGCCCATAGAAAGGTCAGACTCATGCACATATACAGGAACTCCTAATAATTTAGAAGCAATTACCGGTGGCACTGAGACAAATCCACCCTTTGAAAAGAGTGCTTGGGGGCGAATCTTGGCAATAATTGCAATAGACTGAAGAATCCCCCAACCAACTTTAAAGACATCCAACATATTTTGCCATGAGAAATAACGACGTAGTTTACCTGTAGCAATACTATGGAAAGTCACATCTAAGCCAGATTTATCAATCTGCTCATGTTCAATCCCGTGCTTGTCACCGATATAGTGCACTTCCCATCCATCTTTGAGAAATTTTGGAATTAAGATAAGATTTAAAGTCACATGTCCAACGGTTCCACCACCGGTAAAAACAATCTTTTTCGCTTTTGCCATAGACTATCCCTTCAATTGCTCAACAGTTGTGATAAATTCGTCACCACGCACTTCGAAATTCTTGTACATATCCCAACTTGCGTTTGCAGGGCTCAACAAGACAACATCTCCTGCACTTGCTTGATCAAAAGCAATACGTGTCGCATCTGCCACATCTTTGGCATCAAGATAAGTCACGCCCGCTTTATCAGCAGCACGTTTGACACGGGGAGCTGATTCTCCTAAAATCACCATTTTCTTAAGACCAGTAATGTCAGGAATGAGTTCATCAAATTCATTACCACGGTCCAAACCACCGGCAATCAAAATGACTTTGCTATTATCAAAACCAGAAAGTGCTTTTTGTGTCGCTAAAATGTTTGTTGACTTACTATCATTATAGAATTTCACTTCATCGATAGTGTCAACGAATTGGAGACGGTGCTTAACCCCACCAAAGCTTGCGAGGGTTTCCTTGATAGCTTGGTTTGAGATACCTGACAATTTTGCTACAGCTATAGTTGCCAAGGCATTTTCAACATTGTGACTACCAGGAACGCCAATCTCATCAGCTTGCATCACCAATTCACCTTTGAAGTAGAGACCACCATTTTCAAGATAGGAACCATCTACTTTTTCCACTGTTGAGAATGGTACTACTTGTGCTTTAGTTTGTGTAGCTAATTCCTTAGCCAAGTCTTGATTGAAGTTCAAAACAACAAAATCATCCGCAGTCATCTGATTTTGAATATTCCATTTGGCAGCCACATATTCTTCAAAACTACCATGATAGTCAATATGTGTCGGCATCAAGTTAGTAATCACAGCAATATGTGGATGGAAGCTGTCAATCCCCATCAATTGGAAAGAAGACAATTCCATAACTAAGGTATCTTGAGCAGTAACTGACTGTGCAACTTCTGACGCAGGGAAACCGATATTTCCAGACAAGACACCCGATTTGCCACCATGGTTTAGGACATCAGCAATCATAGTTGTCGTTGTTGTCTTACCATTTGAGCCTGTAATACCGATAATAGGTGCTTCAGATACTAGGTAAGCTAATTCCACTTCAGTCCAAACAGGAATGCCTTTTTCAAGTGCACGAGCTACCATTAGATTGTCATAACGAATTCCAGGATTTTTCACCATTAATTCAAAATTTTCATCCAATAGTTCAAGAGGATGTCCGCCACAGACAACCTTAATCCCTTCTTCAAGAAGCGTCTGTGCTGATGGATTTTCCTCAAATGGTTTCCCATCATTTACTGTGACAATAGCACCCAACTTAGCCAATAGGCGGGCAGCTGCTTCACCAGATTTAGCCAAACCAAGGACCAAAACTTTTTTATTTTCAAATTGTGTTACTGATTTCATAATTCGTCCATTCTCTCAAATTGTATCATAATCATTTTACCCTTTATCCCAAGCTATTTCAAGGAGTTACCTCTTCTTGGCAAAAGAAAAAGCCAATCTATTCGATTGACTTTTAATCTCATGCTACTTATTTATCTTCATGTTCAGCTTTTTCATGATTAAGCTCTGACATGGCGAAAAAATCTTTCAAGGTGAAATAGCTCAATACAAGCATTCCCACCGTAACAAAGAACTCACCAGGTAAACTGAAGAATTTAATGATTGATAGCACTGCTAAAAGTAGGAGCAATGCTAAGGTAGCCATGACAAAGAGAAGATTCATGGTGTTTTTTACCGACTTTGGTGCAATAAAGAAATAGAATGATGCAATCAATATAGCAACAATCAGATAAAACATCTCTTCTCCTCTCTATATATTATTCAGCTTCTGCTGCTTTTTTCTTACGTTTATTGGCTTTATCACGCTCTGCTTTATTCAAAATTTGTTTACGCAAGCGGATAGATTCAGGCGTTACTTCCATGTACTCATCGTCATCCAAGAATTCAAGTGATTCTTCAAGAGTCAAGATACGTGGAGTCTTGATAACAGCCGTTTGGTCCTTAGTTGCTGAACGCACGTTTGTCATTTGTTTTGCTGTAGTGATATTGACACCAAGGTCATTTTCACGAGCATTTTCACCAACAATCATACCTTCATAAACTTCAGTACCTGGGTTAACAAAGATTGTACCACGTTCTTCGATACGCATGATTGAGTAAGTTGTCGCTTTACCTGTATCGATAGAAACAAGGGCACCACGGTGACGTCCACCAATTTCACCAGCAACAACTGGCAAGTATTGGTCGAAAGTATGGTTCATGATACCGTAACCACGTGTCATAGACAAGAATTCAGTTGAGAATCCGATAAGACCACGAGCTGGTACAAGGAAGATAAGACGTGTTTGACCGTTACCAACCATTTGCATATCAAGCATGTCACCTTTACGTTCTGAAAGGGCTTGGATGATAGAACCTTGGTACTCTTCTGGAGTATCAATTTGAACACGTTCAAATGGCTCACATTTCACGCCATCAATTTCTTTGATGATAACTTCTGGACGAGATACTTGAAGTTCGTAACCTTCACGACGCATTGTTTCGATAAGGATTGACAAGTGCAATTCACCACGACCTGAGACAGTCCATTTATCAGGAGAATCAGTTGGATCAACACGAAGAGAAACGTCTGTTTGCAACTCTGCCAAAAGTCGTTCTTCAACCTTACGTGATGTCACGTGTTTACCTTCACGACCTGCAAATGGTGAGTTATTAGCCAAGAAAGTCATTTGAAGTGTTGGTTCGTCAATACGAAGAACTGGCAATGGTTCAACAGCATCAGTTGGTGTAATTGTTTCACCAACGAAGATGTCTTCCATACCTGAGATGGCAATCAAATCACCAGCTTTTGCTTCTTCAATTTCACGACGTTCCAAACCAAAGAAACCGAAAAGTTTAGTAACACGGAAGTTCTTTGTTGTTCCATCAAGTTTTGAAAGGGTAACTTGGTCACCGACTTTTACAGTTCCACGGAAGATACGTCCAATACCGATACGTCCAACGAAATCATTGTAGTCAAGAAGTGACACTTGGAATTGAAGAGGCTCATCTGAGTTATCTACAGGAGCTGGGATGTGGTCAATAATAGTGTCAAAGATTGGAGCCATAGTGTGCTCTTGATCAGCAGGGTTATCTGACAACGATGATGTTCCGTTAATCGCTGAAGCATACACAACTGGGAATTCCAACTGATCATCATCAGCACCAAGCTCGATGAAAAGTTCAAGAACTTCATCAACAACTTCTTCAGGACGAGCTGATGGTTTATCAATCTTGTTAACAACAACGATAGGTGTCAAGTTTTGCTCGAGTGCTTTTTTCAACACAAAACGTGTTTGAGGCATTGTACCTTCGTAGGCATCGACAACAAGGACAACCCCATCAACCATTTTCATGATACGTTCAACTTCTCCACCGAAGTCCGCGTGACCTGGTGTATCCATGATGTTGATACGCGTACCGTTATAAGCAACGGCTGTATTTTTGGCAAGGATGGTAATTCCACGTTCTTTTTCAAGATCGTTAGAGTCCATTGCACGCTCATCAAGCTCTTTACGCTCGTCAAGAGTGTGGGATTGTTTCAACAATTCATCAACAAGTGTTGTTTTACCGTGGTCAACGTGGGCAATGATGGCTACGTTACGGATATCTTCTCTAAGTTTAGTCATTTTTTCCTCTTTAATTTTTATTTCAACTTTTAAAGTATACCACATTTTCAACAAAATGGCAGAGCTCAGCTGATTGTAAACGTTTTTCAACAAGAAAAAGGTGCTGTCCACCTATAATTGGTCAGACACACCTTCTGTCATTCATTAGTTATCAATTGTAAGTGCAAGGCTAGCAGCTCCAATGATACCAGCATCATTTCCAAGCTCTGCTAATTTCACTTTTGTTGTACGGCGAACTTGTGGGAATGCATAACGTGTAAAGTATCCTTCAACACGGCTACGCAAGAATTCACCAGCTGCTGAGACACCACCACCGATTACAACTGAATCTGGGTTAAGAATATTTGAGATATTTGCTGTTGCAAGTCCTAGGTATTCAGAGACTTTGTCAACGATGCTATTAGCAAACTTGTCGCCTTCGGCAGCGGCAACGAAAATATCTTTACTTGTTACTTGCTCACCATTATCTACAGCAGCTTTAATAGAAGAGTTACCTTCATAGCCTTCTGCCAAATGACGTGCCAAACGTACGACACCTGTTGCTGAAGCTACAGTTTCCAAGCATCCTTTATTTCCACAAGTACATTCAAACCCTGTTTCAGGCTCAACGATAATGTGGCCAATTTCACCACCAGCACCGCCAACACCATGGATCAAGTTACCATCAGCGATAACGCCGCCACCAACTCCTGTTCCTAATGTCACAAAGACAACATCAGGATTGTTAGCACCAGCACCAACCCAACGTTCACCGAGGGCAGCAACGTTAGCATCATTATCAATTGCAAATGGAATACCGAGTTCTTTTTCGATGACAGATCCAACTTCTTGAGTTTCTGCCCAGTTCAAGTTGAAAGCACCAGTGACCGTTTTATTTTCACGATTAACAGCTCCTGGAGAACCCATACCAATTCCAATGAAATCTTCTGCAGTAAGTCCGTACATTTCCAAACGGTGTTTCAAAGACTCCACGATGTTAGGGACGATGTGACGACCATTTTCAAGCGTATTTGTTTCAATCGCCCATTTTTCTTGGACTTCACCTTCTGAAGTCAAAATACCAAATTTAACAGTTGTTCCACCAAGGTCAATTCCCAAGAGTTTTTTACTCATTTTCTTTCTCCATTTCAATGCGATGTTCACGTCGTAAAATCATTTCAGCAGTAAGGTAGCTGTCCTTGTCCACCAAACCATTCTGGTAGAGGGCTTCTAATTCAATCTTCATCATTTCGATATCATAGAGCCTTTTTCCCAGGTAAACTACTATGCCAAACTGTTTCAACAACTGTTGAACGTCATATAAAGTTTTCATAGCAATATTTTAGCAAAAAGCTTCTGCCATGACAAGATAGTTTTGAAAACCTTTACAGATTATTGTATACTTCAAAAAAGACCTAAGTCATTTAGACTCAGGTTATTGACAATTCGGGCAAATCCCATGTAAAATCATCTGTTCACGAGTAATGCGAAATCCAGTTTGTGATTCTACCACTTCCTTGAAAGACGGAATCGGTAAGTCTAAGTCAGTAATGTGACCACATTTTTCACAAACAATGTTTAAGTGGTCATGTCCCATAAAATCATAATAGGTTGTATTATCATTATTAACCTTGATTTCAGAGACAATCCCTTCTTCAACCAACACCTTCAGGTTGTTATAGACCGTCGCCAAACTCATCCCAGGATTGTCAGGGAGTAGGTCATAATATATCACATCTGCACTAGGGTGTTGATCAGACATCATCAAATAGCGAATAACAGCTTTACGAGATTCCGTCAACCGAATTCCTTTAGCTTTTAACTGATTTAGGACATCTTCATAAACGCCTAGACTACGTCGATGCTCAGACATATCGCCGCCTCCCCTCTTCTAAAAGTATTTTACGTCTATTATACACTTTTAGAGGAACTCTTGACAATCATCTTAACTCAAAAATGCTTATCTCAAGCCTGGAGCTTGTCCAAGTTCTGCAGTCAACATCCAGATTGTCTTATCAATTTCAGATTTAGCTGCAGTGAAGATATCATTTGAAGGAGCATCTCCTTCTTCATCTGTGATATCCAAACCAACTTGGAACAATACTGACAAATATTTGTATGTATCAACCAATAATTGGATTTGATCAGACATTGGTTTATCAAATGTACCAGTAGTTTCAGTCAAGCCTGAATTAGATGAAAATTCTACCAAAGTTGAGTATGGTTCCCCACCAATAGTAATCAAACGTTCACTAACAACATCAAGGTGAGCATTCAAACTATCCATCAATTCATCCATTTTTGGATGAAGATAGAGGAAACCAGGACCACGCATATACCAATGAACTTGGTGAACAATTGAAGCCGCTACAGACAAATCAGCAACTGCTTGATTCAAAACTGCTTTAGTTTTTGTATATGAAGGTGTTTCAGCTTGTTGGTTAACTGTTTCATTGATTGTTTCTTTAATTGAATCTACCATATTAATTCTCCTTATTTAGAATTACTATTATTTATACTTTTATTTTAGAATATTTCTAAATAAGATGCAAGTAAAATGCTTTTTCTCACTCTTTTTCGAATAATTAGGTATGTTAAGTATTATTTATTTTTTTCTAGGAGCCTCTTTAGGTTCATTTATCGGACTAATTTGTGATCGTTTTCTTGAAAAGTCGATTATTTTTCCTAGTAGTCACTGTAGTCACTGCAAGCATCAGTTGTGTTTTTTCGAGATGATCCCTATCCTCTCACAACTTTTCTTAAGATCTCGATGTCGTTCATGTCAGACTCCTATCCCTCTTCGTTACCTCTTTATGGAACTATTTTGTGGAGTAATATGCCTTCTATATTTTTATGACTTTTTAAGTCTTGAAGTAACCTACTTTCTTTACTTCAGCCTTTGTCTATCAATTTTTGATTTGAGACATAAATCCTATCCGCTTCTGATTTGGATAGTTGGAACAGTCCCACTCTTATTCATGGGCAACTACTACCTCACATTTGCCTTGGGGATTACCATCGCTACCCTTTCTTATATGAAACATCTAAATATTGGGGAAGGAGATTTTCTCTATTTAGCAAGTGCCTCCCTTATTTTCCCATTTTCAAAAATACTACTTATTATCGAAATTGCCTGCCTATTAGGACTAGCTTACTTCCTTCTACGAAGAAATCTCAAGGAATGCATCGCATTTGTCCCATTTCTTTTTCTAGGGATAGTACTTCTTACTTTTTGTTCAATTATATAGAAAAAAAGGGCTCTATAATTTCTGTAGTGGGTAAAACCACTGTAGAGATTATAGAGCTTTTTAAGTGTACACAAAAAGTCCCATAAGAACTATAATGAAAAGCGACCAAACCATCATTAGGAAGAACTTATGAGACTTATTAAGAATACCACAGAATTAATCGGAATTAAAGACCAAAATATCAAGATTTCACTTGTTTTTGAAACTGACACTCATATAGAGATTCAAGCAAAACTTGATTACCCTGCACCATCATGTCCTCACTGCCAAGGAAAGATGATCAAATATGACTTTCAAAAGCCTTCTAAAATCCCTCTTCTCGAGCAAACGGGAACTCCAACACTACTACGTCTGAAGAAACGTCGCTTTCAGTGTAAAAGTTGTAGACGAGTCACGGTAGCTGAGACATCAATCGTTGAGAAAAACTGCCAAATCTCCAATCTAGTCCGACAAAAGGTTGCACAACTCCTAACTGAGAAGGTCTCACTAACTGATATTGCCAGAAGACTTCGTGTGTCGACGTCCACTGTCTATCGTAAGCTTGACCAGTTCACTTTCAAAGAACATTATGACAAACTTCCAGCTGTTATGTCCTGGGATGAGTTTGGGTTCAAGAAAGGGGAATTGGCTTTTGTGGCGCAGAATTATGAGACAAACGAACTCATAACCATCCTTGATAATCGTCGCCAAACCTCTATACGAAACTACTTTTTAAAGTATCCATTAAAAGCTCGCCAACAGGTGCAGTTTATCACGATGGATATGTCTGGAGCTTATATTCCACTTGCCAAAAGACTTTTTCCAAACGCTAAAATCGTTCTTGATCGTTTCCACATTATCCAGCACCTTGGTCGTGCCTTTTTAAAGACAAGAATTGCGATTATGAACCAGTTCGATAAGAAGTCACTACCCTATCGAGCCTTGAAAAATCATTGGCGACTCTTCCAAAAGGACAGCCGTAAGTTATCTCTCAACTCTTTTTATTCAAAGACATTCCACCAAACCTTAAGTCCACATGAAGTTGTTGGGAAAACACTAGACTTTTCAGAAGAGCTTACCGACTACTATACACTTTATCAGATCTTACTTTTTCATTTTCAGGAGAAGAGAGTAGCTGAGTTCTTTGAGCTGATAGAGGAAAATAGGAGCAAGGTTAATCATTATTTTCAAACTGTCTTTAGGACTTTTCTTAGACACAAGCAATACATCAAAAACGCACTAGAAACGGACTATTCAAATGCAAAACTTGAAGCGACTAACAAGTTGATCAAAGACATCAAACGTCTAGGATTTGGTTTTAGAAACTTCATCAACTTTAGGAAGCGGATCTTAATCACTCTGAACATAAAAAAAGAGAAGACCTATCAGGTCCTCTCTAGATGTTAGCTTTTCGTCACCCACTACAGTTGACAAAGAGCCAAAAAAAGCCGATAAATTCGGCTTTTCTTTATTAGTTCATATTGACACGGTGCCACTCATTAATGACATAAGAGAGCATTCCTAATTGTTGGAGACCCCAACCGCTGATTTCATCTGAATTTTCAGTTGATCCACCAAGGTAACGTGTATAGATTGCAACCATATAAGGTGTATCTTCCATAACGATAGCATCAACGTTAAGTGCTTCACGGACATAACCTGGTTTTTGATAAATTGTCAGATTAGGAAGATATGTCTTGTAGTACTCATTAGGGAATGACTCACCAATGTAGTGAAGGATATCCTTGTAATTATCTTGATGTTTCCAGAGATAATCCAAAACTTGAATGTAATAATCTGTTGTTGTCTTATTACCATGCATTTGGATAGTCTTCACTTCACCTTTTGATTTACCGTATTTATCGAGCATACCATAGAATTTTTCCATACCACCAAGGCGTTCCGCCAAAGCGTAGGCAGGAGTATTCTCAGAGTATACAAGAGAATATTCTTGCATCTCTGGAATAGTCATTGAACCACCGAAAGCAGCAACATAATTATCATGCTCACCTTGGTATTCATACTCAGTATTAGTAATATCAAAACGTTCAGTTAAAGAAAGTTTACCCTTATTAACCTCATCCATGACAAGCATGTTTAGTGGCAATTTATAAGTTGATCCTGCAGTCATTGGCTGAGTATCATTCATAGAGAATTGCTCATTTGTCTTGGTATTTTTATACGAAAAGGCAATTTGGCTAGACTCAATACCTTGGTCAGCCATAAATGCTTCAACCACTTGGTTCAATGTCATGTTAGCATAATCATAATACAAGCCATTACCATACATGGTATCTGCATCTGCTTCCATGACGGCTTGTTTAGCTTCGGCTGATTTATTAGTTGGAGTTACCTTTTCCTCTTTTTCTTTGTCTTCTTTTTTAGTGACTTTAGAACTAGATCCGAAGATATTTCCAATACCACCAGTGTGACCAGCTTGTTTACCACGTCCTGCTAAAGCAAGCATGGCAACAAACAGAAGAATTACCAAAACACCTAGGAAGGCTAAGATAATATAAGCTTTTTTATCATCACGAGATGATTTTGATTTAGCTTTAGATTTCTTAGAGCGCTTACTTCTAAGTGCCAAAGTTTCAGTTTTTGCTTCGTTTTCCTTGTGTTCAACTGGTACTACTGTTTCCTCAGCTGACTTCTTGTCTACTGATTTTTTAGAAGTCTTTTTAGCATCTTTTTTCGATGCTTTTTTGTTGTCTTTCTTAGCGCCTTTTTTGACATCTTTTTTAGTGTCTTTTTGGACGTCTTTTTGAAGGTCTTGTTTTACCGAATCTTTCTTTTTATCTTTAGTTTTTCGGCGGCTTCCACTATACTTTTTGCTTGAATGTTTTTTCTTTTTTTTCATAACAATTATAGTTTAAGCTATAATTCACTAAAAATCAAGGAGATTTTACAATCATATTACAAAAAAATTATCCCCAATAGTGAGGATAATTTTAAACTTATTTAGCTGCTGCATAAAGCTCAGCAACTTTATTCCAGTTAATGATTTCAAAGAAAGCTTTGATGTAGTTTGGACGTACGTTACGGTAGTTTAGGTAGTATGCATGTTCCCAAACATCAAGTGCCAAGATTGGTTTCTTACCGTCTGAGATAGGAGTATCTTGGTTAGCAGTTGAAACGACTTCAAGCTTACCTTCAGCGTTAACAACAAGCCATGCCCAACCTGAACCAAAACGAGTTGTTGCTGCTGCTGTGAAAGCTTCTTGGAAAGCTTCAAATGAGCCGAAAGCTTCGTTAATAGCAGCTGCTACTTCTGCAGTTGGTTCTTGTTTTTCAGGAGACAAGAGTTCCCAGAAAAGTGCGTGATTAAGGTGTCCACCACCATTGTTAATAAGTGCTTGACGAATATCTGCTGGAATTTGTTCCACGTCAGCCAAAAGTGCTTCGAGATCTTCACCAATTTCTGGGTGTTTTTCAAGAGCAGCATTAGCATTTGCTACATAAGTTGCGTGGTGTTTATCGTGGTGAAGAGTCATTGTTTCAGCATCAATGTATGGTTCCAAAGCGTCGTAAGCGTAAGGAAGGTCTGGAAGGATAATTGCCATAGTAAAGGTCCTCTTTTCATTTTTTCTTCATTTTACCGTAAAGTGGTAGAGCTTTCAAAAATTTTGCTTACAAAATCAAAGAAAACTCCAAATTTCTAGCGGTTTGATACGATTTTTAAAAGTGCTAAATCAAACAAGTAATCTTTATCTAAAGTTCCTGTTTTTATCTGGTAATCTGTCTCTACTAAAATCTTAATCGTCTTTTTTAAGAATGCTACTGACAAAGGACGGCTATCTCTCAGTGCAAAACGAACCTGAAATTGATTGACTTTACGCCCTAAATAATCTGACAGACTTGAAACAATTTGCTGCTCACTTTTGCCTTGAGCAGATAAGAGTTTAACCTGTAAATAGGTACGAAATTGTCCCAACATAACAGCAATCAACTTAATCTCATCTTCACCCTGAAGCCGTAAATCATGAACCAATTCACGAACACTCTGGATATGGCCTCGCAAAAGAAGTTGCGTCATATCAAAAATATTATCTTGCAAACTTTTAGGAATGGCCTCAGCAATATCTTGCGATGAGATATTTCCTTCCGTTTTATACCCCTTTAGAAAAGCTAAGTTTTTTTGAACATCTGAAAAGTCAAAATTTGACTTAATCAAAAGTTCCTCAAAGACTCCTGTGTCAAATGTAAGCCCCTCTTGATGCGCCTGCTTTTGAAAATAGGTTCTAAGTTCTGCATCTTTTAAAGGACTGGCTTCAAGCACCATGGCATCACGTTTGAGAAGTTTGACTAAACGACGCTTTCCATCTAGCTTTCCTGCAGACATCAAGACAAGACGTGTTGTTTCAACAGGAGACTCAAGATAATTTTCAAGGCGCTTCAACTCTTTCTCATCCAGATACGATTTTTTAGCAGTAGTCATATCCGCGAAATGATCAAAAATGACCACCTTTTCATCTGCAAAAAAAGGCATGCTTTCTAAATCGAGCTCAGCATCTTGATAATCAGTCTCAGACATATCAAAATAAGAATAGGTTAAGTCACCCGGATCAAAACCAATTTGTTTTAAAAATTTTTCTTTTGCTTGACTATACTGCCCTAAATCCTCGCCCGCCAAGACCGTTATCATGGGGAGCTTTTCTTTGGACAGCTTTTCAATCGTTTCCATAGCAATCATGGTTTTATTATAACAGATTTTTCACCATAACAAAAAGCCCACCACCAAAGTGATGAACTTTACTTCACTAACCAGAGTTACGAAGACCTGTTGCAATACCATTTATGGTAATGTGAATAAGGCTAATTTCGTCATCGGTCAAATCATTGTTACGAAGACGTTTAATCAATTCAATTTGGATGTAGTTCAAGACATTGAAGTATGGTAAACGGAAGTCCAAACTTGCTTTAAGTGATGGACTTTCATCAAGGAAGCCATCATGTTTTTCAATAGCAAGAATAACATCCTTAGTCAACTGCCACTCATCCAAAATAATATTGAAGACACTGCGTACTTCTTCACTCTCTGCCAATTGTGCATAGTGGAAGGCGATATTCATGTCTGATTTTGAAAGCACCATGTCCACGTTTGACAAAAGTGAACGGAAGAATGGCCATGTTTCAAACATATGTTGAAGTTTCTCAAGGTTGCCTTCTTCAGCTTGGATAAAGCGATTAAAGGCAGAACCCACACCATACCAACCTGGGAACATGATACGGTTTTGTGACCATGAGAATACCCAAGGAATCGCACGAAGACCAGAAATCTCAGTAATAGTCTTACGAGCCGCTGGACGAGAACCGATATTCAAACTTGAGACTTCTTTAATAGGGCTTGCTTCAAAGAAGTAATCATAGAAATGTTCGTTTCCAAAGACAAGATCACGATAGATAACATTAGAATCATGAACAATACCGTCCATAATTTCACGGAAATCAACCAATTCATCTGGGTCTGCAATCTGACGTGTTACCATACGGTCAAGGGCAGCTGAAACAAGCATTTCAAGATTGTAGTAGGCAGCATCCTTATTACCATATTTATTACCGATAACTTCACCTTGCTCAGTCAAACGGATACGGTCTTTAATGGTACCAAATGGTTGAGACGTAATGGCATCGTATGATGGGCCACCACCACGACCGACAGTACCACCACGGCCATGGAAGAAGGTAATCTTAATACCACGCTCTTCACCGATCTTAGTCAATTCGTTTTGAGCTTTGTAAAGTGTCCAACCTGAAGACAAGTAACCACCATCTTTGTTAGAGTCTGAGTAACCCAACATGATTTCTTGGTAGTTGTTGCTATTCTTGATCCAACGTTTAACGATATCATAACCAAGATATTGTTTCATGATATCATTAGAGTTTTCCAAGTCTTCGATAGTTTCAAAAAGTGGAACAATTTGGACACGCGCACGTTCTGTATCAACCAAACCAACTTCTTTAAGAAGGATGGCCAACTCAAACATATCAGAAACGCTCTCAGTGTGAGAAATGATATGTTGTTTGATGACATCTTCACCGATATAGTCTTTCAAGAGACGAGCAGTGCGGAAGATTGCCAATTCTTTTTCAAGTGTTTCAGACTTAGGCACATTAGTTGATGACAAGGTACGAGGATCTTCTTGCAATTCTTTAAGAAGAACCGCAACTTTTTCAACCTCTGTTAATTCACTATAGTTATCAACAATATTTGCAGATTTAAGCAACTCTGCTACACATGCTTCATGAACACTTGAATCTTGACGCATATCGATTGTAGCAAGATAGAAACCAAAGACTTCTACAGCTTGAAGAAGCTCTTCGAAATCACCTGAAATCAAGACAGCATCGTCGTTTTCAAGAAGTGAATTTTTGATTGCCAAAAGATCGTCATGGAAGGCATCTGCTGTTTCGTAGAATTCTGTTGTTTGTTGTGAGACAGCTTGAAGACTTTGGCTGAGACGTTGTTGCACGTAATCAGCTACTACTTCACCTGTTGAAGCCGAACCCAGACGAACATTTTCAGAAAGGCGTTTAGCAACTCTTTCCTTGCTGAAGTTTCCTTCTTTAAAGAAAAGAAGTGTTTGAATCAACTTAGACTGGATGTAACTGAAAGCACGACGGTAAGGTTCATTTTCACGATAAACAGATGTATCTGGAGAATGTTTCGCCATCTCTGCTACTGTATCTGAAACCTTAGTCAAGCGTGATGAAAGGGAGAATGAACGGTAAAGATTATCAACTTTTTCGATATAGTAGTTGAGGATAACTTCACTTTGTACTGTTGCAGAAAGTTTAAGAGTTTCTGCTGTTACAAATGGGTTCCCGTCACGGTCACCACCAATCCACATACCCATAGTAATAGGTGTTGGATTGTCGAGTTCAATACCTTTTTCAACTGCTAAACGTTTGAATTCATGTGATAGGTTCGTAATCGCCTTAATCAATGAGGAGTTATAATACTCCATAACGTTAGTGATTTCGTTTTTAACCTTAAGTTTTTTCTCACGAATGATATCTGTTTGCATCATAATTTCTACATAACGACGCAAATCTGCATACCATTTATCCTTATTAATAAGACCAGCCTTAACGTCACGATGCTTACGGAGAAGTTCGTGAATGTGGTTAGTCAATTCAAGCATGGTTTTACGTTGAACCTGAGTTGGGTGAGCTGTCAATACTGGCACGACATTGACATGTTCAAGAATGTCACGTGCATTATCACTTTCAGCGACAACATCAAAGGTTTCAGACAACTTACCTAGATAAGATTCATCAATATTGTTCTTGTGGTTGACTTCATAAGCCAAATCCACGTCCTCAGAGATATTAATCAAGAGAGGTAACAAAGAGAAATAACGTGATGCAACGACCATATCGTCATTCGTCATTTCTGAAATGGCTTGTGTAAGGGCCACATAGTCACCTTCATCATAAAGTTCAACCAAATGTTGGATTGTTGTGAGACCTTGCTCTCCAGCCATGCCTCGTGTTGCATCATCCAACAATTCTTTCAAGATACCAACTTCTTCAGAGATGATTTCCTGGTTGTTACTGCTTTCCAATTTGTTAAAAGCCAAACCGTATTCTCCTTACTTTATGTAGTACCCTTTTATCATATCACTTTTAAAACAAAAGTAAACTATTTTCCTTTAAATCGTCAGTTATTTTGCAATTTTCCGACTTTTTCAAACAATTTTTTAAGTCTATTTCCGAACTTTATAAAAAAAAACTCTGAAACAGAGTTCAGAATCTTAATTATACTTTTTTTGATAGAATTTGATTTCATCGCCATCTTCAACCTTAAGTTGGTTGGCTGCTTTTTCACCAAGTTTCCCATTAACATCAAACATCCAATAGATGCCCTTATCTTTATCTTGAGAAATACCATCAATCTCAGTGATAAAGCCATCGTTTTCTTGAACAGGATAGACCTCTTCCAAGACATCAAGCACTGTATCCCCTTTTTGGATTTCTACTGATTTTTTCTTACTTTCCTTATCTGTTTTCAAAATCAAAGTCACTTGACCTTGAACCTTAGACTGATGATTGTTTGTGCTACTAGTAAGTTTAGCTGCCTCATTTTTTCCACAGGCTGCTAGGGTAACAAGTGATAAGGCGAGAAAGATATAGGTTAATAATTTTTTCATTTCAAAAACCTCCGAAAAATAGACTGTATGAATGGATAAAATAGAAGCGTCGATATTGCATGATAGGTGTCGTAAAGTAGACCAGAAATAACAAAGGTAATCCCACTTTTAAATAGGAGGCCATAGCTGTAATCCATGAGAACCCCATAGAGAAAGGACAAGAGAGTAACCAAAGCAATCTGCCAAACAAGTGACAACCTAGGTGCCATCAAACTCCAAAGAGCCATCAAGACGCCGAAAGCCAGAATCTGATTAAAGACCCAGGGACCAAAACCAAAAATGAATCCTGAGATGGACATGGTTAAAGCCATAATCAATAGACCATCAACCAAACCCAAATAAAGAACAGCCACAAAAAACATAGCTGTAATAGGCTGAATATTTGGCAATCCTATAAATGCTGACCGCAATCCTACTGCCAGAGCTGACAGAATGGCTATTCGAGCCATTCGTTGAATCGTTAATTTCATATATCTATTATGCCAGAAATAAGGAAATATGACTAGTTTTAAAAAATAAAAACTAAAGATTTCTTGAAATACAGAGTGAGATCGTACAAATTGTAAAAATAATGTTCCTTGTAGCCTCTCCCAAATATCAAACAGTTTGATCAGGCTAAATATTTGATATAAAAAATGTACTCTCATTCACTATCCTCTGTCATCTTGACAACGATAAAATAATTAAGTTCAATTAATTATATAAGTTAACTTGACTTAATTTTTGTTTTAAAGTATATTAAACTCAAGGAGGTAGCTAATGATTCAAATTGAAAATATTAATGTGTCTTACCAACAGACATTAGCTCTGGATAATATCACCTTAAACTTGGAGGGACCTAGTATTACTGGAATTATTGGACCAAATGGTGCTGGTAAATCAACTCTAATTAAAGCATTAATTGATATTATTCCTCACTCTGGAAAAATCCTTTTCAATAAACAACCTATTCGTCAGCAATTGAATCGTATTTCCTATGTTGCACAGAAGGCTGATATTGATTTTAACTTTCCGATTACTGTCAGAGAGTGCATCTCTCTAGGACTCTATCCCAAAACCAAGTTCTTTAAACGTCTATCTAAAAGTGATTGGTCTAAGGTCACAGAGGCTTTAACACTACTCGGTCTAAATGATCTGGCCCATCGACAAATAAGCCAATTATCAGGAGGTCAATTTCAACGTGTTCTAATCGCTCGTTGTCTTGTACAAGAGGCTGATATTATTTTATTAGATGAACCCTTTGTAGGGATTGACTCCGTTAGCGAAGATATTATCATGAACACCTTGAGAGAACTTAGGGACAAAGGTAAGCTTATTCTTATTGTCCACCATGATTTGAGCAAAGTTCCTCATTATTTTGACCAAGTTATCCTCCTAAATCGTAAACTGATTGCTAGTGGGCCTACTAATCTTATTTTTAATGAGGATAATCTCCGTAAAACCTACGGTAACAGTTTATTTTATAAAGGAGATGTAAATGATTTCTGAATTTATTGATGGTTTGCTAAATTTCCACTTCTTACAAAATGCTCTTATAACGGCTTTAGTTATTGGAATTGTCGGGGGTGCTGTTGGTTGTTTTATTATTCTAAGAGGGATGTCACTTATGGGTGATGCAATTTCACATGCGGTTCTACCTGGGGTAGCCATTTCCTTTATCTTGGGTATTAACTTTTTCATAGGAGCCATCATCTTTGGACTTTTAGCTTCTACAATGATTACCTATATCAAAAGTAATTCCATTATTAAGAGTGACACGGCAATTGGGATTACCTTTTCGAGCTTTCTAGCTCTCGGTATTATTCTCATCGGTGTTGCTAATAGTTCCACAGATCTCTTTCATATTCTCTTCGGGAATATTCTAGCTGTACAAGACATGGACATGTGGATAACGATTATCGTTTCACTTCTCGTACTAGCAACTATTACAATCTTCTTTCGCCCTCTACTCCTAACATCCTTTGATCCAATTTTGGCCAAGTCAATGGGAGTTAAAGTCTCCTTCTACCATTACTTACTGATGGTTATTCTAACCTTGGTTGCTGTAACTGCCATGCAAAGTGTCGGTACTATTCTTATTGTGGCACTTTTAATTACACCGGCTGCGACTGCCTACCTTTATGCTCATAGCCTAAAAACAATGATTCTTCTCTCATCAGGATTGGGGGCTTTGGCATCTGTTCTAGGTCTTTTTATAGGCTATAGTTTTAATATTGCAGCTGGTTCGTGCATTGTATTAACGTCTGCTCTACTCTTTCTCATCAGCTTTTTCATCGCCCCTAAACAAAGTGGCATGAAAAAAACTTATAAACAATAAAATAATAGGATGAAAATAATATGAAAAAAATACTATCAACAATAGTACTACTACTTTTAGCGGTAGTTACTCTAACAGCTTGTACCAATAAACAAGGCAGTAGCAAGGATAAATTACGAGTCGTTACGACCAATTCCATTATTGCCGATATCACCAAAAATATTGCTGGAGATAAAATCACTCTCCACAGTATTGTACCCGTTGGTAAGGATCCTCACGAATACGAACCTCTTCCTGATGATGTAAAGAAGACATCGCAAGCTGACTTGATTTTTTACAACGGCATCAATTTAGAAACTGGTGGAAATGCTTGGTTTACTAAGTTAGTCAAGAATGCTCATAAGACAGAAAATAAAGATTATTTTGCAGTTAGTGATGGTGTTGAGGTAATTTACCTTGAAGGTCAATCAGAAAAAGGTAAGGAAGATCCCCACGCTTGGCTTAATCTGGAAAATGGGATTATTTATGCTCAAAATATTGCCAAGCAACTGATTGCTAAGGACCCTAAAAACAAGACCTTCTACGAAAAGAATCTAAAATCCTATACTGACAAACTTAGTAAACTGGACCAAGAAGCTAAAGAGACATTTAACAAGATTCCCGATGAGAAAAAACTGATTGTCACTAGTGAAGGATGCTTCAAATACTTCTCTAAAGCCTATGGCGTACCATCTGCCTACATCTGGGAAATCAATACAGAAGAAGAAGGCACACCAGACCAAATCAAAACACTCGTGGAAAAACTACGTCAAACAAAGGTACCAGCTCTCTTTGTCGAATCCAGTGTCGATGAACGCCCTATGAAAACAGTATCTAAGGATACCAATATTCCTATTTATGCAAAGATCTTTACAGATTCTATTGCTGAAAAAGGGCAAGACGGTGATAGCTACTACAACATGATGAAATATAATCTGGATAAAATCACCCAAGGCTTGAATCAGTAAAAATCTCATCTAAGAAATATTCTGTATTCTTATGATAAATCTGTTATACTAAGGTGAGACTATTTTCAAAGGAAGAGAAATGACACCTAACAAAGAAGACTACCTCAAATGTATCTATGAGATTGGTACTGAAGAAGGTAAAATAAGCAATAAGGAAATCGCAAACCGTATGCAGGTGTCTCCACCTGCTGTGACGGAAATGATTAAGAAATTGATTTCAGAAGACCTCATCATCAAAGACAAAGTCAAAGGCTATCTTCTAACGAAAACTGGTAAAATCAATGTTGCTGAACTCTATCGGAAACATCGCCTCATCGAAGTCTTTTTGGTGGACCACTTGCAATATACTTGTGACCTAATTCATCAAGAGGCTGAAATTTTAGAGCATACTGTCTCTGATCACTTTATCAATGCCCTTGACCGCCTACTCAATTACCCCCAAACCTGTCCACACGGTGGGCAAATCCCCAAGTCAGGTCAGCTCATAGAGGAAATCTACAACCAGACTTTTACACAAGACCTAACTCCTGGAGACTATGTACTTCGTCGAGTTCAGGATCAAATTGATTTACTCCATTATTTGGAAACTGTCGGTCTTAAAATTGGAGTAACTTTTACCTTGAAAGGCTTTGACCCTTTTACACAACTCTACCGCCTGAATATTGATGGAAAAGAAATTCAAATTCCAGAAACTGTTGCTAGCAACCTTTATATTGAATCAAACTAAAAAAGCGAGGCTGATAAACACCCTTAGAAGTGTCATCAGTCTCACTTTTTTTACATTTGTTTCAAGCGTTCCACCCGTTCTGAAATTGGTGGGTGCGTATAAAAGAGCTTCTGCAAACCAGATTCCTTTTTAGGATCATTGATATAGAGAGCTGCGCTAGCATCATCCACGTGATGTTGCATCGGTTCACTATGATCAAGTTTAAGCAGAGCATTAATCATACCTTGTGGGTTACGTGTCAATTCGACGCTAGAAGCATCAGCTAGAAATTCACGCTGACGTGAAATAGCCAACTGAACCAGGGTAGCTGCCAAAGGCGCAAGAATAATGGCAATCAAGGAAATAATGAGAAGAATAATCTCCAAGCCACTACTTCCATTACGGTCATCATCATTACGACGACGGCCTCCACCCCAGAACATCATATTGCGAGCCATACCAGCTAGCATGGTGATGGCAGATGCCAAGGCAACTGCAATAGTCGAGATACGGATGTCATAGTTACGAATATGGCTGACTTCGTGCCCTATGACCCCTTCAAGTTCCTCACGATTCATAACTGCAAGAAGACCTGTCGTAGCAGCCACAGCAGCATTTTTAGGGCTAGACCCCGTCGCAAAAGCATTCATTGAAGGATCATCGACAATAAAGACACGTGGCATCGGTATTTGTGCCACCATAGCCATATCTTCAACCACATGATAAAGGTTTGGAGCGGTTTGTTCATCAACCTCTCGTGCACCATTCATAGCCATAACGACATTGGTTGATTGGAAAATCATGGTAACGGCATAGATAAAACCGATAACTAGAGCAAGAATCAAACCACCGAAGCCTGAACCTAACCAAAGATAGCCGACACCATAACCAACAAGGCCCAACAAGAGGAAAAAGACCAGGAGCAAAAGCCAAGTCTTTCTCTTATTTCGAGCAATCTGATCAAATAACATATTAGTTACCTAGTCCACTGAAATCAACCTTAGGAACAGCTTTTTCTTCTTCAGGTGTTTCAAGGAATTCAGCAGCCTTAAAGCTAAACATCTTAGCAATAACATTGCTTGGGAATGTTTCCAATTTCACATTGTAGTTACTTGTTACACTGTTATAAAGTTGGCGTGAATAGGCAATTTTGTTTTCAGTGTTCGTCAACTCTTCTTGAAGCTGGCTGAAGTTGGCACTAGCCTTAAGGTCAGGGTAACTTTCAGCAACCGCAAAGATTCCAGAAACCTGGCGTGTCAATTCATCACTAGCACGCATCGCTTCTGCTGGTGAAGTCGCAGCTGCTACTTGATTACGAAGTTCTGCTACTTTTTCAAGCGTTGAACCTTCGTATTTTGCATATCCCTTTACAGTCTCAATCAAGTTAGGAAGAAGGTCATTACGACGTTTCAATTGAACATCAATTTGACTCCATGCCTCCTTAGTCTGCATACGGCTTTTAACCAAGCCGTTATAACTTGCAATAACAAAAATTACAAGAACAACGATAATGGCAATAATAATCCAAATCATATTTTTATTCCTTTCTTGTACTGAAAAAGAGTCAATTAACCTCTCTTTCAAGTATCTTTGATAGTCTCAGTATATCAAATTTTCAGATAAAAGTGGTAAAATCTGAGTCGTTTTACAAAAAAACTGGACAAGATGTCCAGCTTTTGTATTACTCTTTAGACGTGTGTCGTTTACCTTGGGCTAGGGCATCTGCTTCTGTCATTGTAACGACATTTGCTTTGTTGGTATTGCTAGGCATACTGTTGATGTCATACCAATAAACATCTGCTGTACCATGACGCGCCACATAAACTGTTCGACTTTCTTCTTGTGCAGGTTGCACAGGCTCTGGTTCAGAACTTGGTTGTTCAGTCACCTGTGAACTCTCAGAACTAGGCTCAGATGGTGCTTCAGTAAATTCAGTAACCGTATTTGTCGCTGTCCCATCTGCATAATTGATTTCTGCATTTGGTGATTGGTTATCCAAGATAACATGCGTAACTCCCTGACTGTCAAGAGTCTCCTTATCTCCACCAAGTTTAATTTCCAAGAGATTTCCAGAACCATCAATACCAACATACTGAAGTTCTACTTGACGAGGCAACAACTCGTCTCCACTGTAGATAGCTGTTACCTTATAGTCTAACCAATAGTTAGGGTGGAGTGCTAGCCAGTTATCCAAGCGATTCTCATAATAAAGCATACCTGACTGATTACCTTCGTCGGTTCCTTTATAATTTCCAGAATTCAACCAGGCAGTCATAGGTACTAAATTCTTGCCCTCGTCATTGACACCAGAAAACTGATAGCCAATCAAATGCCCTCGATTCATTAGCCAAGATTTTGATTTACCGTCCCCATAATAAAACTTATAGTTATGCCATCCTACAGGATCATATTTTATTTTACCGGGACGCTTATTCTTCGGCTCGTCCTTATCTTGTAACTGTATATGAGCACTGCGGGCACGTCCTAGCTGGTCCTTCTCCTCCATGACAAACTGCTTTTGACCATTAAAAGCCAAGATACCATTGTTCTCATCCGCTTGAACCACTTGAGAGCTCACAGCCAAAGATTGTTTGCTAGTATCTAATGAAAATCCGAATCCTAAAGTAAATACTAAAACAAGGAGAGCAAATAAACAAATCCTACTATTTCTTTTTTCTTTCATCATCTTAACTCCTTAATTTTTCTTATCACTTTAATTATACAGAACCAAATCAAAGTGGATGATTAAAAATAAAGAATAATGACATTAGGTATCTTAGATCTTGCTTAAAAACAAAAACACCCAATTTAATGGATGCTTCTTATCTATTACTTACCTGCTTTTTTACCTTGTTTTGTAAGATAAACTGTAGATATACTTAGTGCTGCAGCAACTCCGACAAGTAGGAAGACCGTTGTCGTATTAGACTTACCTTTTTCTTTTGAAGTGCTAGCTTGGCTTTCAGAACTCTTGGCCACCTGTTTTGCCTCAGTTGCTTTATCAATACGAGCGACATTCTTAGGTGTGTCATCCTTCTTGCTTTCCGCCAATTCTGACAAATCACTGCTAATCTCTTTGGCAACACCTTCAGAGCTTGTAAGTGATGCCACTTCTGAAGCTAATGTTTCATAGGCCATAACCGCCATGACTTTACTTGCAATCACATCCACAGACTTCTCATTCAAAAGAGAATTAAAGCGAATAGCTTCTGAGGCGAGCTGACTGCTTGTTACAGAGATTTTTAGGTCATTGTTATAAGCGACTTGACTATTTGGCGAGATGCTGACAACTTCAGATGTACGTGCTGTTGTTGGAGCTTCAGAAAGTTTGACATCGACCTGACTTGTTGAACCTTTTTCAATAACTTCTGAAGAAACCTCGCTAATCGGATCCTTTTGTGTACTTTCTGAAGTTGGAGATTTCTCTGGGCTGTCAGAAGTAATTGCTACGTCAACCTGACTAGTAGATGAAGCTACCGAAGTTTCCTCATTCTTTGGTGACTCAGAGGCTGGAGCAGTTGAGCTTGCCTCACTCTTTGGTGTTTCTGATGTTGAAGTCTCAGAAACTACTTCACTAGTTGATGCTTCGGAAACTGGAGTGCTTGAACCTACCTCACTCTTTGGTGTTTCTGAAACTGAAGTCTCTGAGATTACTTCACTGTTAGAAGTCTCGGAAACTGGGGCTGATGAACTTTCCTCACTCTTTGGTGTTTCTGATGCTGAATTTTCAGAAACCAATTCACTGTTAGATACTTCGGAAACTGGGGCTGATGAACTTTCCGCACTCTTTGGTGTTCCTGAAACTGAAGTCTCTGAGATCACTTCACTAGTTGATGCTTCAGAAACTGGAGTGCTTGAGCCGGCCTCACTCTTTGGTGTTTCTGATGCTGATGTCTCAGAAACTACTTCACTAGTTGATACTTCAGAAACTGGAGTGCTTGAACTTTCCTCACTCTTTGGTGTTTCTGATGCTGATGTCTCGGATACCACTTCACTGTTTGATGCTTCTGAAACTGGGGTGCTTGAACCTGCTTCACTCTTTGGTGTTTCTGAAACTGAAGTCTCGGAAGCTACTTCACTGTTTGATGGTTCGGAAACTGGGGCTGATGAACTTTCCTCACTCTTTGGCGTTTCGGAAACTGAAGTCTCAGAGACTGGATTATTGACAGGCTTTGGTTCAGGTTTTGTTGGAGAAACTGCTGAGACAACCCCAACAATCGTCGCCTTATTGTCAATCGTATTATTAGATAAACGGATTTCTCCATTACCATTGTCACCCATCTCAAAGTTTTTGGTAATCACTGGATCAGCCAAGGTATTCAATAGTTTATTATCGTAAACATCGACATTCTTGATTGTTCCACGAACTTGTTGGAAATCAATAGCACCACGATGGAGGTTATAGAGGTCATTAGTTGTCCCTGAACGTAGAATGGTATTGTCATGAATCTTAATTCCAGAATCATTGAGGTCAAAATTGTGGCCTGCAAAGACTGTGTTTACACGGATACCTGCTCCAGCAAAGACGTCCTTGATGAGGTTTCCTGAAATTTCATGCCCCTTACCACCAAAAATACCGATACCAGCCGCACGCCAGCCTGATTCAATGGTGTTGTTGAGGAATTTATTATTTTCCTCAGCCGCGGCATTTGTACCATCTGAAATACTTGACCAGATGGCTAAACCATCATCACCATTCCCACGGATATTAGAGTTTTTAACTGTTGAATTCTTGGTCCCTTGGGCAAAGTTAATACCATCAGCTAAGTTATTACGGATACGAGCATTTTCAACGACAAGACCGTCCGTATACTTCATATTTCCCGTCTGGTCGTAGTCTCCAATCCACATACCGACTTCAAAATGCTGAACCCAGATGTCGTGAATTTTCGAATCCTTACCAAGTGTTCCCGAAATAGCCTTGTACTGCGCATCCTCATTATAACGAGACGTCAAGTTAGAATCCATGTAAAGATTGCTCAACTCAATGCCATTACTATTATGACCGAAGACAATTCCACCACCATAGCGTTTATCACTTGTAAAGTGCAGTTGTGTATGCCAAACACCAGCACCTGAAATTTTTAGATTATCAGCTTCGATATTAACTTGTTTGTCGAAATTGAAACGTCCCTCTGGAATATAGACAGATTTTCCGCTAGCTTTAGCTTCCTCAACAGCCGCAAGTAGGGCAGCTGTGTCATCACTATCATCATTGGCAGATGCACCCTTATCCACAATACTGATGCTATTTTCACCTTGGGCAACTGGCGCTGGAGCCTGTTCTAGCTCAATAAAATCAATACCATAAGGGACATTGTCATCTTTCTTCTTAACCAAAGAAATCTTATCACCAGATTTCAATTGGATGTCCTTGAGGAGAAGACGTGTCTCATCAAAACGGAAGCGTGCACTTGATCCATCAACGACTTGATCATATTCGTGGTCACCTTTAAGGTACTGCCATGCTGAGTGAGATGACAAATCAAGATTACCAACGCTTGAACCATTAACCTGCACATCCAACTGACCTGATGCACCATCAGGTATTGTATAACGCACATTCAAAGCATTGGCTGGCTCGGTGACATTGAAAGTAACTGCTGCATCTTTTTTAGGAAGCTCGACATAAGTTTGGTTCGTCGCTTCCACGGCCGTAGATTCCATGTCAGTTGACTGTTGGATTGTAGCTCCATTTTCGATAGTCGCATTTTCTGCTTCATGAGTCGTGTAAGGCATTTTGGCACCGTAGGCATCTGTGTTATACTCCTTGCCTTGTCCTTGACCCTCAGTCGCATTGGTTAAGACATTTGCTGACGTTCCTTGATTTTGAGAGGTGCCTGTCTCAATCACTTGATCGATGGTCGGAGTCTGCTCAGCTGCTTGAACAGTCCTTACCTGAGGTTGAGACGGCATAATATTGGCAGGCTGAGAAGCTTGCACACTCTCTGATGCTAGCTCTGAAGTCGCCAACTGAGCTGTTGAAACCGCTTGAGGGGCCTGCGCTTGATTTGAAGCATCAGTCAAGTCACTAATCGATTGTGCCTCGTCAGCCTGAACTGCTTGCCCATTGGCAAGGGCCATGAAGCCAATCAAAGCCGATGCTGCCCCAATGGAATATTTTCGGATGCTGTACTTTGGTTTTGTTTTACTTTCTCTAAACAAGTTAATTCTCCCGATACTTTTTTTCACAATCTCTCCATTTTAGTTTTAAGCTATTCTCGAACTAAAAACAGAGACTCTTAAATATTTGATGTACTTAATGATGCTGTTGTTTCTTTAATCCAAAACAAACCAAAACAAATTATAAGTCATGAGAACACAAAATAAAAGGCTAAGTAATCCATTTTAACAAGGCCTTAACAAAAATGTCATATTAGAAAGTTCAGTTATTCATTTCTAAATTATAGTCTAAAAATGTCGCACAAAAAGGTAATTTCTTTCACGTGTAAGAAAGAGAAAACTCTAAACTTCCATAAAGGCTTATTTAGCAAGATTTATCGGCTAAAACAATCAAATTGTATTAAATCTGTTTTCTCAGATTTATGTCAAACGTTTGACAGTCTTTTTTAATTTTACGATTCAAAGTATTATTTTCCGAATGTTTAAGTATTACAAATGTTAAATACCCAAAAATAAAAAAAGAGACAAAAACTGCCTCTGACTTTTCAAATAAATGTTTATTCCTAACTGATTCTTACGATAACAATGTCTCTAATTCTTCAACCGATAAACCAGTCACATCCGATACTACTTCTAACGACAGACCTTTTGACAGCATCTTACGAATCAGTTCTAGTTGTCCCTCATAACGACCTCGTTCTAACCCTTGTTTAAGTCCACGCTCTAGTCCTTGCTCTAACCCTTGTTCCAAGCCTTCTTCACGTGCTTCATCGATAGCTGTTTCCATAGTCATGTCATAATTTTCTTGAATACGTATGCGTTCATCAATCATCGCCTTTTCCTCCTGTGTCCAGCTGGATGAATCCAGTAATGAATCGGCATGCGTGACCGCTTGACTAGGTTCCTTAGAAAATGGGAGATTTCCAAAGAACTCTAGCCACTGCCGCCCTTCATCCCTGATATGCTTATCTTTATTATACTTATCCAACTCTAAAAAGGCAATCTGAAGAAGGTTCTGCTGTTTCCCATCCTTATAGTAAGCATTCAAAGGCCTCCCCGTCCGACTATTGGCCATCCAATAAGTATTAATCGGGGACTCCTCATCTGGCAACAAGGTCTTCTCCAAGATAGCAATACCATAGACCGGCTCCATCTGCTCATACATCTTATGCGTCTGCCCTTGTTGGCGTAATTGTTGCACATTTTCTACCAGCTGGTTAGCCAAATAATAATGAAAACGATTGAGAAAATAATGCTGCTTACGCACCTGAATCTCAATGATAACCTCGGTTCCATCATTCAACTTGGCTCGAACATCCACCGAGGTTGAAAAGAGCTCATCCTCATCAAAGTCCTTTTTATGAAGCTGTGTCCCCTCCAAAATCTGAGCATCCACAACATCCAAATCCAAAATATCTCGAATAAATGCCACCGTAACCTCAGGCAGGCTAAAAATCTTCTTAGCCATAATATCCAAGGTCGGTGAGACATGCTTATGTCTTTTTTCCATTTACATCTCCTCAACTAAAAATAGAGGGTTGTCCCCTCTACTTCTATTATTCGGAAAAAGTTTTGGAATATGTAAGTTATCTTATTTTATCGCATTTTTTAATGCTTTTTGAAGTTCTTCATCAACTGCATAGACGTATAGGCCATTTACGCCACGTGTCAACAAAACATTTAACTCATTTTTTAATAATGTTTCTCCATAGTTTATCATTTCACCTGTTTCAAGTTTTCTGTTTTGAACAGCGCCTTTATTTTTACTCTTAGTAATATCAAATACGATTTTGCCGTTTCTATATTTCACGGATGGTCCGATAATAACACCAACATAGTTCAAGTCAAATCCTTGAACTGTAAACGTAGAACCTATTTCATTAATTGTTTGAGGTTGTTCTATCCAAGACAATTTTGCATATTTCTTATCTGCCTTTAATTGTTGATTCCAAGGAGCTTTCCAATCATCAATCTCTACAAACCATTTCGGAGTCGCCTGTTTCTTTTTCTCTTCAACAAATGGCCAATCATATGTAGCCACTAATCTAGAAATACCTAATTTTTGATCACTATCCTTTAATTTAATAGCATTTTGCAATTCCAACGGAGAATCAAAACACTTAATATCATATTGATTGTCTTTTTTTAATTCCTTAATTTCACCTTCATCAATAATATTACGAATCCAATTAACAGTTTCAGGATTAGCCTTTATTCTCATTTGATTACGTAATTGAATTAAATTTCCTTCTAGGTTTGCCTCATGTTCTAATTCTAAAAATGTATTATCAGTCCACATTTGAGATTTATTCATAATTTGTTTATCATCATAAACCAAAACAACTACTTTTGACTGCGCTAATAAATCTTTTAAATGATTTCCGCCGAGATATGCTTGATTTTTCGCAGTAAGAAGCAGATGCCCTTCGTCAACTATGACTACTCCAGCCTTGATTTTCTCTTTTCTCAAAGCGTTTAAAAATTGAGTAGGCTTCATCGCTACTTCCAAGCTTGAACCACTATTCCAATTTAATTTTCTTTCAATTTCTTTATATACACTTAATTGGTTGTTATGGTTTACAATAAGATTAATGTAATTATTATCTTTAATAAATGAAATATCATCAGAATTCAATAAATCATCTACCAAAGAACTCATTAAAACCGTCTTCCCTGCACCTGCTTCTCCTTTAACTAGAATAAGTGTCCCCTCTTCATTTTTACTAATTGAGGCACTTATTTTATTAATAATACTATTTTTAGCTTCAATTTGTTCTTCTGTCAATTTATGAAACGGAGATGCTTTGAAAATTGCTGAATTTCGAACAATACTCTCAGCAGGAAATAAATACTTATTTCTCTTTCTTAACGAATACCAAATTTTAAGAAAAATTGAATCTAACTCATCAGATGTATAATACTCATTTTGAGGATTTTCTTTTCTATTATGTACTCTTTTGACATTTTCAACACTTGATAAATAAAGCATCAAACGATTTTCTATATCTAGAGTTAACGACTTATTAAAATGATTGTGACCAATTACAAACATCTTCGTTGTAGAAGATGTCGCAAAATCTCTCCAATCATCTCTATCGTCTTTTTTTATATCATCAATTAAGTGTTGGCTAGTTCTCCGAATTATATCAGTTGTTTCTCCAACATATACACTAAATTGATTCTTGTTTTCATCATTAACAATGTAAACTACCGGATAATCAAATAGTAATTTTCTTTCATTTTTGTGCTCACTATATTTAAGTTGATTTTTAAGATTTACGAGAGAGTCGCTTGCATACTCTATTTCTCTTACAATTGGACTTTTTACTTTAACCATTATTTCTCCAATTCAGTATATTTTTTATTGTTACCCTTACTTAATTCTATAGGATATTTTTTTGTATTTATTTCAATTTTTTCTTTTATAATATCCTCAACATCCAAATTTAAATTATCTGCCATCATCAAAGAGTAAATCAATACATCAGCAAGTTCTTCCTTAATTTCATTAAGTGAGCTCTCTACAACTTCCTCTGAGTTTTTCCATTGGAACAACTCAAGAAGTTCACTTGCTTCTAGTGATATGGAGATAGCTAAATCCTTTTCATTATGAAATTTACGCCAATCCCTATCATCTCTAAATTGATTGATTCTATTCATTAATTTCTTCATTTTGTTACCTCAAAACTGTCGTAATCCCTTACATTATAGCATTTTCACAGTTTCTTTCATAGTTTTGGGAAAATTCGAACAAAAAAACACAGCTTGGTGCCGTGTTTTCATTATCTATTTACGAACCTTTTCCTGAATGAGTTTTTCCACTCTTTGGTAACTGGCTTCAATTTCTTCCTTGCTAAAGAGTTTTGTTTGTAAGTCTTCCCAGCTACTGCCGATGGCTGGATTAGTGTGATTCTTCATAAGCTTCTCCTAGTCTTCCTCTCTATGAATGGTAAACCCTGTGGCTTGTTGGTTAGCCATGATAGTCATGTCCGAAATTTGGACGCGTCGTGGTTGCTTGGTGACGTAGAGAACTGCGTCCGCAATATCTTGGGCTTGCAAGGCTTCTAACCCTTGATAAACCTTGGCTGCCTTGTCCTTATCACCGTGAAAGCGAACTTGAGAGAAGTCTGTCTCAACGATACCAGGTTGAATGGTCGTCACCTTGATATCTGTAGCAATGGTATCGATACGCAAGCCATCGCTGAAAGTTTTTACTGCGGCCTTGGTAGCTGAATAAACGGCTGCCCCTGCGTAGGCATAGATGCCCGCCGTAGAGCCCATATTGATGATATGGCCCTCATTGGCGGCAACCATGCTTGGCAAAATCTGACGTGTCACCATCATCAAGCCCTTGACATTGGTGTCGAGCATGGTCAGCATGTCCCACTCCTCATAGTCTTGATAAACTGTTAGACCTAGTGCCAGACCTGCATTATTGACCAAGACATGGACTTGACCTACACTTTTGAGAATGCCTTGGCAAACATCCTTGACCATGGCCATATCAGTGACATCCAGGGCAAAGGTCCAAACTTTTTGATTTGGATAGGTTGCTTGGAGCTCTTCTTTTAGAGCTTCTAAGCGCTCCACACGGCGACCTGTTAGGATGAGATTTTCTCCTTCTTCGGCAAAGGCACGCGCAGTTGCTTCCCCAATTCCTGATGTTGCTCCTGTAATCAATACGTTTTTAGGCATAAAATTCTCCACTTCTATAATCTGCTGTCTCTAATCGTTGTTGGTTAATTCACTCAACTTCTTGATAAAATCAGGAAGTTCTAGCTTGGGCAGACTAGATTTCTTATTTCCCGACTTCCAAAATATCCAGAGTAACTGGTTGAAACCGTCTTGAAGGACCTTCTTTTGTTGGTCCGAGAGATTGCCGAATTCTTGCAAGAGTTGACCTAGCTTAGGAAGGGTTTTGATACCAATATCATCCAGACTTTCAATTCCAGAATCAAGAATGGTATCAAAGAACAAGTCACAAACCTGCTTGAGTTCTTGATTAGGCAAGGTCTCAATCCATTCTTGGAAGGTCTCTTTTAAGCGTTGACTCAGGTCTGTCGGCTGGTCCACATAAACAAAATCATTTGTTTCCAAGTCAACCTGCCAAAGCAAGACATTGTGTTGAGCGATGCCTATGCCATCTGCTGCTACGAGCTTTGCGACCTTGTCCCAGTAGAGCATGACTCCCACAACTGATTCTTGAGGTCTGATAACCGTCATCTTGGCTTTCAACTCTTGGTAAGAAGGCTTCTCTAAGAGGGGCTTCATCAAGCCCGGAGAATCAAGAAGCAAGAGCTCTGCTATTTGCTCACGCAAGACAGTCGAACTCTGAACAGCCGAATAGAGGGCAAGATTGCCACCCTTGGAGTGTCCAGAAACAGCGATATGACCACTGAGGTTTGGCAAGTGCTTCTCCAGAAAGGCCATAGCTGAGCGATGCGCAGGAATTTCCCGACTGTAGGTCAGTTGAAAATCCTCCTTCCAACCAATAACGCTATCATCTGTCCCACGAAAGACAATCTGCTGGTAGTCCAATTCAGGCAAGCTGAAAATCATAGCCGCAAACTGCTTTTCCACTTCCTTGTCCAAGACACTACAGTAGTCACTTAGATTAAGTCCAGCGAAACGCCTAGACCTGACCATGGCTTCAGCCAAATCTACCCGTTCCTTAGTCACCATGAAGCTGTAGTCTGGATTTAAGTCCTTCCCTTCAGCATAGTCATGTAAATTGATGGTTTCCTTCAAATCACTTGCTGAGAGCCATTTTTCATAAGTCAGGTAGCCAATTTCATTGATGCAAACCTTATCCAAGATATTAAGAGGCTCTTGGTCGAAAGGCAAATCCTTAACCTTATCAAGATAATCGATTAAATGGGACATCATTACTCCTTAAAGTTTTTCTTACTTTGATTTTACTAGAATTTTCAATAAATTGTTAGTGAAAAATGTGATATGATAAGAGAGATTATTTATTAGGAAAAGGAAGCTTATGGCTATTTCACGATTTTACCGTATCTTACTAGCTCTCTGTGGTTTGGTAGGAGTCTCTATCCAAATCCATGACGATGGTTGGGGTATGTTGCTCTATTACACTGTTTTGTCCAATATCCTGGTCTTCTCTAGTTTGATTTTCTTTATCATCTATGACTTTAAAAAAGGGGATGCGACGACTAACACCCAACTCTTGCGTTACAAGGGTGGTGTAACTATGGCCATCCTCATCACTGGAGTCATCTATCACATCCTCTTGGCACCTATTACAGAACCTGAGAAATTCTGGACCCTCCGTAACTTCTTGGTCCACTATATTGTCCCTTGGGGATTGGTGCTTGATACCCTCATTTTCGATGCTAAGAAAGCCTACCGTCTACGTGAGCCAATTTACTGGTCCGTGGTCCCTCTGTCTTACTTTGCCTTTGCCCTTCTAAATGGCTTGGTGCTAAAACTCCCAATTCCAGGTGCCAAAGATAGCCCCTTCGCCTACTTCTTTATCAATGTCAATAAATTTGGTTGGAACAAGGTCTTGGTAAATGTCCTAGTCATCAGTGCTGGGTATATCGCTGTTGGCTATCTCTTATATCTCTTGAAAAAATTTATCGGTCGTAAACCAGCATAAAACATAAACTGAGTTACCTAGGTAACTCAGTTTTTTCTATTGCAACAAGCCTAATTTATCAAAAGCCTTATACAAGCCATCAGCTTCAACATCGTCTGTAACTAGGTCTGCCATAGCCAAGATTTCTGGGTCACCATTTCCCATGGCAACGCCAACCTCACAGTATTCCAACATAGGGATATCAATCTTGGCATCGCCGAAAGCAATGGTATCCGAACGCTTAGCCCCCAAATGTTCCAAAAGAACATCAATGGCATGGGCCTTGTTAATATACTTAACACCCAAGTCACCAAACAAGGCTGTTTCACCTCGCCCTCCCCAAGTATGGGCTTCAAGCTGTGGAAAAGCTTCTTTGGAATCCAAGTGATCCTGATAGGAATCCAAAACGAAACTGACCTTGTTTAGGTCGTCACGATAGAGTTCTCCACCATACTGGAGGCCATGAATGAAATCTTCTGGTTCCTTACCCTCAACAGATTCTGCAGATTGCCCCTTTTGAATAGCGTAAGTCTTAAGTGTCTCACGCGCCCGCTCCCGAAAATCAGGACTAGCAAAGAGACCATTATTGCTCTCCAGATAAAAGGCAAGATGGCGCTCTGTCAGCCAATCCACAATCTTTGCTGCATCTTCCTTGGAAATCAGCTGATGCATGAGGACTTGGCCATGATGCTCTACATAAGAGCCATTGCCACCAATCATCCCATCTAAGCCAATTTCCCATAATTCCGGTTGCATTTCTGCCTTGCTACGTCCGGTACAAACATAGACCAGATGCCCCTTTTCACGGGCCTGACGAATAGCCTTGATTGCTGACTCAGGAATGCGGTTATGATAATCCACCAACGTCCCATCAACATCTAGAAAAATAAGTTTTGACATGTTCTCACCTCGAGTCTTCTTTTACCTTATTATACCCTGATACTGCTCCAAGAGATAATACTTTCCTCGGACAAACTGATACTATCCTATGATAGTATTCTTCTCAATCCAAAGCATTGCCATTTCTCCTGAAAGAAGCTATGATGAAGGTATGAATGATTTAAAAACTCTACTGAATCACCTGCCCTATAAATTAGCAGCCTATGATGCCCAAGGAAACTTTCTCTACGACAACGGTGGCGCTGACGGTAGTTTCTTTCCCCGTGAGGATGAAAATCTGCCTGATTGGATTATGTCTGAAGTGCTAGCCTCTCCTACCAAAGAAAGAAGTTATCAGATTCCAACAGACAGTTTTGATCAAGTCCTTATCCAAACCTACCAAGCTGCTATCGACAACGAAGGAAAGGTCCTAGGATTTTGGGAGACCATTTATGATTTGAAGCAACCTCTCAAGACCTATCTGGATAACTCTGCTCAAGCTCTTGTCGCCTGGTCTGATGCCACTAGTGGCGCTAGTTTCAAGGAAGAAACTGACTTTTAAGTTAAATTTCTTGCTTTAATAAATGAAAAATTCACTTAATTCAAGACCAGCGCAAAACACCCTTATTCATAAAATGTGCCTAAGTCAGCACTACAAAGGCTTTTTGAAAATCAGTCACTTTAATATCTCTCACAGAATTTACAAACACTCTATTTTGCATTTTTGCGCTATTTAAGGTAGAATGGGAGTAATGAGAAAAAGAATAAAACCGATCGTTGTTTACGTGGTTCTAGCTCTTTTAGGATTAGCATTAGTTATTGCAAATATTCACAATACGTCCAAACAGCAGGCGCATCTTCAAAACGTGAAATCTGCTATTCCTTCTGCTACTAAACCAAAAACAACAACCAGTAGTACATCTAGCAGTTCCGACGAGGAGCTGATACTCAATCCCATTATCGACCTTTCGGGGTGGCAACTACCTCAGGATATCGATTACGATGTCTTGTCAAATCATATTTCTGGTGCTATCGTCCGCGTCTTTGGTGGATCACAGATTAGTAAGGATAGTAATGCCGCTAGTTCAAATGGGATCGACAAATCTTTTAAAACACATATCAAAGAACTCAAAAAACGTGACGTTCCAGTTGCCGTTTACTCTTACGCTCAAGGTACTTCTGTAAAGGAGATGAAGGAAGAAGCTCGTATTTTCTACAAAAATGCTTCTCCATACAAACCTACCTATTACTGGATTGACGTTGAAGAGGAAACCATGTCTAACATGGAAGAAGGTGTTCAAGCCTTTCTCGCTGAGCTCAAACGTCTTGGAGCTGAAAAAGTTGGTCTCTATATTGGTGCTTATTTCATGCTTGAGCAAGAAGTTTCAACTAAAAACTTCGATGCTGTTTGGATTCCAGCCTATGGTACCGATTCTGGTTATTATGAGGCTTTGCCAAATACTGAAATCGACTATGACCTTCACCAATATACATCACAAGGAAGCCTACCTGGTTTCGACAATATACTAGATCTTAACCAAATCAATCCTGAGAAAAACAAACGTAAAACCTTTGAAAAACTCTTTGGTAAGATCAAGCAAAAACCAACTAAAAATAAGAAGACTACTTCGACAAGTTCATCTAGTAGTCAGTAAAAACCAGTGCCTTAGACACTGGTTTTCTTCTTGTCAAATTGGTTTAGGCGTGTTCGGTCGAATGTGTTATAATGGATGGTAGAAATGTATAACTTTAAAAGGAGATATGAAAATGGCTAAGAAAGGCAAAGTCAAGAAGACCTTGGTTGACCAAATTCTTGATAAAGCTAAGATTGACCATGATAGCTTATCCTTCAATGGTTTAGAAGGGGAGCTTCCAGAAGATGTGGCGCGTGAGAGCATTTATAAAACCCTTGCCCTTAAGGGGGATAAGACAGGACCAGTCATCGGTATCGTCCCTATCACCGAACACCTGTCTGAAAAGAAATTAGCTAAAATTTCAGGGAACAAGAAGGTTCAAATGATTCCACAAAAGGATCTCCAAAAAACAACTGGCTATGTTCACGGGGCCAACAACCCAGTGGGTATTCGCCAAAAGCACAATTTCCCTATTTACATCGATCAATCTGCCCAAGAAGCTGGCTTCCTTATTGTCTCAGCGGGAGAAATTGGGCGCTCTATCCGTATCAATAGTCAAGAACTTGCTGATTTTGTTAATGCTGAATTTGCTGATATTAAGGAGTAATCATGAAACTGTATTTTGTACGTCACGGTAAAACTGAGTGGAACTTGGAAGGCCGACTTCAAGGCGCCAAGGGAGACTCGCCTTTGCTTAAAGAATCTGTTGAACAAGTACGTGAGCTAGGTCACTATCTTAGTGACACTCATTTTGACTTGGTCTTCTCAAGTGACCTACCACGTGCTAAAAAAACTACAGAGCTCATCATGGAGTCTCAAAAACCTAAAGCTAAAGTTACCTACACTAAAGCTTTGCGTGAATGGCAGCTTGGCAAACTGGAAGGACAAAAAATTTCACTCGTTCAGGCCATCTATCCAAAAGAAATGGATGCCTTCCGTCATAACCTAGCCAACTTCCGTGCTAATGACTTCCAAGCTGAATCTGTTTACCAGACAACCAAACGTGTGGCCGAATTTGTCAAAACACTTAAAGATAGTGATGCTAAAAATATCCTCATTGTTGGTCACGGAGCTAACCTAACAGCTTCTATCCGTACCCTCCTTGGTTTTGAACCGGGTCTTCTTCGTAAGGCAGGAGGTCTTGACAATGCTTCTGTCACTATTCTCGAAACCAATGATTTCGAGCACTTCACTCTCAAATGTTGGAATGATACATCTTATATGGATGAACAAAACAAGATCAGCTAAATCATCGACTGACTTCATAAGACAAGCGATCCTGAACAAGGGTCGCTTTTTTGCACTCAAAAAGCCCTTAAAGCCTACTACTTCAAGAGCTTCACTTCCATTATTTCCAACTCGGTTCCTCTGGCAAACGGTCTAATTCAACACCAAATCCTCGAGCCAAATCATCTAATTCCTTTTCGAAAACGTCTAGTTCCTGTAAGACAAGATCATACTGTCCTTCAGACAATAAACGCTTAAAACGAAGACCACGACTCAAAACAAATTCCATATCTATTTTGACAGTTCTATGAACATGTTCCCAATAGTTGTTAGCAAACTCTCGTTGCTTTTCTTCAGTATTAAGGTGGTCTGATAATGCATTATAGGAATCCCAGGCAAGACACTTCATCTGTTCTGCATCTCTAACACCTTCAAAGAGATCGTCACGTTTGGCTTCGAGTGATTCGACCTCTTTTCTCAAAGCCTCACGTTCAGCACTTAGTGCTTCAATATCATGTTTTAAGTTGTTGATTTCTACCATTTTCAAACTCCTTATCTCACGTTCTAGACAATAAAACGGCCACACGAGGCCGCTCTATTATCTTCCATATTTCATACGAAGGATTTTTTCCTGGTTCGCATTCAAACGAAGAAGGATAACCACTTTATCAATACTCATATTGCTCTCAAGAAGACGTTCAGCCGCCATCATAAGACCATTATTGATACCTAGTTGAAGGACTGGATTTTCATTATCATTGATATCAAAGATATATTTGTTATTTGGAAGGTCGAAAAGGACTTTCACCGCTCCAAAGAGTTGCTCAAAACTATCGATTTCCAAGTCGAAGACTGGCTTAGTACCTGGTTTGAGGCTACGTCCACGGTGGTTAAACCACATAGAATGCCAGCCACCATTGAAGGCACCCATGACATCATTGTCATAAGAGTCTCCAACGTAGAGCGTCGTCGATGGATTCATGTCAAATTGCTCAGCTGCGAGGTTGAAGATTTCCTTCTCAGGCTTTTGGAAACCTGTTGCCTGACTGACGATGACACGCTTAGGATCAACGTAATCATAAAGTCCCAACTTTTTGACTTTCTTAAGTTGGTGCTCTGTTGGTCCATTGGTAATAATCCCCATAGGAACATTTTTTTCCTTGAGGAAATCAAGGGTCATGCGCATTTCATCAAGCATGGTGATATTTTCCAATTCATGCTCGTAAACCTCTTGGAAATGGTTACCCGTTTCTTCATCAATTTCACGGTAGCCAAACTCCAAAAGGGTCTCTTTACAGCGCCAAAAACGGAAATACTCGGTTGTCCACTCACCTGCCATTACACGTGGAAAACCAACATCAGAATAGTGGCGGAAACGAATGTAGGCTTGATTCATGTGACTCATATCAAAGTCAGGGAAACATTTTTCCATGGCAATACGATAAGGTGCCTGTTGGTCGTAAATAGTATCGTCAACGTCAAAAACAATAGAGGTAATCATCTGTCCGTTCTTTCTTATATCATTCTCTTGTCAGAGACTTAGGTAAATTAAGAGGTCTAATAACTAAACTGCAATATCAGTCAGCTCCTAATTTAATCTTCAGTCTTGCAAAAGTAAGCTTTAAGTCAACTGTCTTGTGGCAATCTTACTCGTCTGTTTTTTATCAGAATGCAATTGCCCAAACAGTCTTATTATACCGTTTTTGCCCTTTCTTTTCAATTTTTGACCCCACTTAAGGAAAGATTATTCGTGTTTTAAAGATGGAAAAAGGTTTGGAACAATTTGTCCCAAACCTAAAGCATCTTGTCATATTCAGACACTTATTTAATTTCTTTGAAGGTCATTTTTTGTTTGACTTCACCCTGACCACCCTTGGCAATCTGGTAATAGAAATCTTTTGATGTAAAGTGGTCACCATAAGCAAAGACCTTGTTGTACTGCCATTGTGATAATTGATCGTCCTCTTTTTTACCAAGAGTCAATGTTGTCTTTGTCACACTGTATTCCCACTTAGCTGTTTGGTCATTATAGGCCTTGTCAAAATCAGTCTGACTCTTAGCGGCATTAACCACTGTCGTACGATCTTGACTCACTAGTGCCTTGTTACCACCTTCTTGGAAGGCTACATACATGACACGATTATTGACCTCACCGTTTAGAGTACTTGAGTATTGGTAAACCTTACCAGGTACAACACTATCCAAATGGTGTGTTCCCCAGTAATAGAAAGCACCAAATCCAGCTCCCGTAACCAAGAGACAGGCGAGAACGACACTAATAATGATATTTCTCTTTGACATGTGCTGCCCCTCTCTATTCGTCACCAGTTAGGTCAGAGAAAGTTGCCTCTGAGTCTGTTTCAGTGTGACTTGAAGAACTTGATGATGAACGTTCAACACTTGATGAGCTTGAACTCATGCGTGTTTCTGTTTGAGAATCATCACTTGATGACGCCTTAGATTCTGATGATTTTTCAGTGCTTGATGATGAACTTTCTTTTTCTTTATAAACATCAACGTTGAAAGCCCACTTATCACCCTTATAACTTACCTGAATTTGAGCATATTTTGCCTTAATAAGATCTGACAGCTTACCTCCGTTGCTAAGGGTGTCGTAAATCTTTTCAGCGAGAGCTTTCGCATTAGCTTCCGTTTTGGCACCATCTTTAGGTCCATCAACAATATCTTTAGCTTTTGGCGTTTCACCTTCAAGGTAAAGGGCTTTGCTTTCAGTGTCCTTCTTAGCTGTAGCATTTGCACCAGTCTTATCACCTTCATGTGAGAAGAATGTCCATGCAGGACTACCTGAGCGTTTTTGTTGATAAACTTGCTCAAATTCACTTTGAACCTTGTCTTGGAAAGCATCATCAGTCAATTCTTTTTCCTTAGAACTTTCTGTACTTGCTTTGCTTTCACTACTGCTTGCTGTTGAGCTTGATGCAGAAGTAGAAGATGAAGATCCACTTGTTGAACTTGATGAAGCATCTTTAGATTCTGATGATGTTGAAGATGATTCCTTGCCATCTTTAGAATCTTTAGTATCTTTGTCTTTATCGTTATTATTGTTAGTTGTGTTATTTGAGAATGAAACGCTATTGTCAGAATTATCTGGAGCGTAAATCACTGTATTCTTAGAATGGTCATCAGAGACAAAAGTGCTGTTATTGATAATCACTCGGTTGTTATCACCGTAGTAGTTGTTGATAACAATCTTAGAATGTGCACAACGGTAACCATTACCAGTCACGTGGTAACCTGCTGGGACATCACCATCACGTTTCAAGATGAGGACGTCACCTGCAAAGATAAGGTCAATATTCTGAATATTATTATCGTAGGCTAACTTTTCAATAGAAATCCCAGTCGCTTGAGAGATTCCCCACAAGGTATCTCCCCATTGAATCACGTATTGTTGGCCATCTAACTGCTGTGGATTGATGTTCTGAGTTGTCAAATTATTTGTAATCTGTTCAGGTGTGCTGGCAATCCAGTTTGTAATATCAGCAGCGTGAGCACTCGTTTGATTTTGATAAAAGCTATCTGCTAACACAGATACCGTAGGCATCCCAATAGGTGCTAGTAAAGCGCCAAGCATCACGGCTTTACTAACATAATTTTTCTTTTTCATCGTATTTCCTCCTTATATCATACGAAACTTACTTTGCTATTGTACACCCTTTTTATTATATTTGTCAATAAATTCTATAACTTTCTAATCAAAGGTTAATGCTAGTTAGCGATTTGTCCTAAAAATAGACAAATCCTAGCTTTATTTATCTGACATTTAATCATTTGTCCTATCTTTAGAAGGTGATTTATGATACAATAATTACGACTATTTTATGGAGGACTAACATGTCAAATCAACACATGGAAGAATTGAACGATCAACAGATTGTCCGTCGTGAAAAAATGACGGCCTTGGCTGAACAAGGAATCGATCCTTTTGGTAAGCGATTCGAACGCACAGCTACATCTGGTCAATTAAAAGAAAAATACGCTGACAAAACAAAAGAAGAATTGCACGAAATCAACGAAACTGCTACTATCGCAGGTCGTTTGATGACTAAACGTGGTAAAGGTAAAGTTGGCTTCGCCCACATCCAAGACCGCGATGGTCAAATCCAAATCTACGTGCGTAAAGATGCTGTCGGTGAAGAAAACTACGAAATCTTCAAGAAAGCTGACCTTGGTGACTTCCTCGGTGTCGAAGGTGAAGTTATGCGTACAGATATGGGAGAACTTTCTATTAAAGCTACTCATATCACACACTTGTCTAAAGCCCTTCGTCCATTGCCTGAGAAATTCCACGGACTTTCAGACGTTGAAACAATCTACCGTAAACGTTACCTCGATTTGATTTCTAACCGTGAAAGCTTTGACCGCTTTGTCACACGTTCAAAAATCATTTCTGAAATCCGTCGCTACCTCGATGCTCAAGGTTTCCTTGAAGTAGAAACACCTGTTCTTCACAACGAAGCTGGTGGTGCTGCTGCTAAACCTTTCATCACTCACCACAATGCACAAAACATTGACATGGTGCTACGTATCGCGACTGAGCTCCACCTCAAACGTCTCATCGTTGGTGGTATGGAACGCGTTTACGAAATCGGACGTATCTTCCGTAACGAAGGTATGGATGCCACTCACAACCCTGAGTTCACATCTATCGAAGTTTACCAAGCTTACGCTGACTTCCACGATATCATGAACTTGACTGAAGGTATCATCCAACACGCTGCTAAAGCTGTTAAAGGTGACGGACCTATCAACTACCAAGGAACTGAAATCAAGATCAACGAACCATTCAAACGCATCCACATGGTTGACGCTATCAAGGAAATTACTGGTGTCGACTTCTGGCAAGACATGACTTTGGATGAAGCCAAAGCTATCGCTGCTGAAAAGAATGTTCCAGTTGAAAAACACTACACTGAAGTTGGTCACATCATCAACGCCTTCTTCGAAGAATTCGTTGAAGAAACATTGATTCAACCAACATTCGTTTACGGTCACCCAGTTGCTGTGTCTCCATTGGCTAAGAAAAATCCAGAAGACCCACGCTTCACTGACCGTTTCGAACTCTTCATCATGACAAAAGAGTACGGAAATGCCTTCACCGAATTGAACGACCCAATCGATCAATTGTCACGTTTCGAAGCACAAGCTGCTGCTAAAGAACTCGGTGATGACGAAGCAACAGGCATCGACTACGACTACGTTGAAGCCCTCGAATACGGTATGCCACCAACAGGTGGACTCGGAATCGGTATCGACCGCCTCTGCATGCTCCTCACTGATACAACAACTATCCGTGATGTCTTGTTGTTCCCAACGATGAAATAATAAAAATATCCCATTATTCAAATAATGGGATATTTTTATACGAGGTATAAAGATGTTTAGAAAACTGAAGTCCCTTTTTAAGAAAAAATCAACTGTAGTTGAACAGCCTGAGACAAAGAGAGAAGAAAGTCAATTAGACTTTCCCATAGACCGCACAGATTATTTTTTCGATCATGCACTTGTATTCTATTGTGAAGAAAATGATATTACTTCAGAAAAACTAAGCAAATCAGATATGCTAAAGATTAGCAAAAGAGCTGCCTTTCATCTCAGTGTCTTCGTAGCCTGGCTAGCAAAACATGATTTTCTGAATCCCCAAAGCGATGGATTTAACCTTGAGGATGCACAAAAACTCAAGAATGAAACGATTACGGGTACAGACTATCTCTTTAAACATCTTGATGAAAAACTCTATTCATCTGATATTAGTGACACACTCCTCCCCTTCATCTCTGATTTTTATGAAGATTATATGGATTTTTGTTATACAGTCTTGGTTGATGATGTTGCTAGAACTGAATTTGACTGGAAAATCTATCACTTGGTTGAAGATGATATCGACGAGATATTCAGTCAATATAAAACTCACATCAATTAATATGAAAAACGCTTCTCTCATCTCGAGAGAAGCATTTTCTTATTTCCAAAATTTTGCTCTTGAAGCAGCAAAACATTATTTCAGATGTTTTTCACATCGGAAAAGCTCGATAAGTGCCCTCTTCAATCACAAAAATGATGTGCTTTTATAACTTAGTATTACATAATGAATTACTTCACCCACGTAAGTCAGCAAGCTTCTAATTGAACAAATTATTTAGAAGCTAATTTTTGATATAATGATAGTAATTTGTATTCTTAGAAAGGGCTTATACAATGCCAGAGGGAATTAATTTATTTCAAGACACTTTGATAAAATCACTAAAGTTTGGTTTTGTTGATAACATTAAATATCAAGAAGGTGGTTATTCTCCCCAAATTCTTGTGAATAATAGTGATGAAAAGCGCTACATCTTGACAGACCTACAGGAAGAATTGAGTAAGTGTACTGCTTTCTACTTTTCTGTTGCCTTTGTCACTAAAAATGGAATTGCCATGATTAAGTCTCAGTTATCAGATCTAATGGATAAGAAAGTGCCAGGAAAAATCTTGATTTCTCCTTATCTAGATTTCAACGACCCTGATGCAATGCGTGAGCTACTAAAACTTAAAAATGTTGAAGTTCGTTTAACGCCTGAAAAGATGCAGATGCACGCCAAATTCTATCTTTTCGAACATACTGGTAAACAGGTATTGATTTCAGGTAGTTCCAACCTTACTCATACGGCTTTAAAAATCAATTATGAATGGAATATCAAACTAACCTCTACTCATAACGGGGAATTCATTCAAAATACCAAATCAGAATTTGACCGTATTTGGGAACAATCAGAGTTATTAACACCCGAAATAATTGATACCTATGCTCAAAAGAGAAAGAAGGTTATTAGTCTCACAAAGATTAATGATGAAGAGAAACTCCCTTATTCGGCTGAAAAAATTGTTCCTAATAAAATGCAAGAAGCTGCACTAGAAGGACTTAGAAATATTCGGGAACAGGGAAAAGATAGGGCACTCGTTATCAGTGCCACAGGTACTGGTAAGACATTTTTATCTGCCTTTGACGTTAAACAATATAATCCTGAACGCATGTTATTTATCGTCCATCGTGAACAGATTCTCAAAAAATCTTTAATAGATTTTCAAAAAGTTCTGGGCTTTAATCCCTCTGAAGGACATATTTATCACTCAGGTGACGATTTAACTGGTAAAAAATATATCTTCGCGACTATTCAAACATTGTCACGCGAGGAGAACTTAAAAGCATTTTCAAAAGACTTCTTCGACTATATTCTCATTGACGAAGTGCATAAGGCTGGGGCTGATTCATACAAAAAAGTTATGGACCATTTTACACCGAATTTTTATCTAGGTATGACAGCAACTCCTGATCGTACTGATGGCCAAAATATCTACGAGATTTTTGACTATAATATTGCCTATGAGATTCGCCTACAAGATGCATTAGAAAATGACATGCTCTGTCCATTCGTTTATTTTGGTGTTAAAGACATTGAAATTAATGGGAAACTTATTGACGAAAAATCAAACATCACAAACCTTACATCAGATGAGCGTGTCAAACATATTCTAAATAAAATTGATTTCTATGGTGTTTGTAATAATCAAGTTCGTGGACTTATCTTTTGCTCATCAAAATCAGAAGCCAGAGAGTTATCAATAAAACTTAACCAACATGGGAAACGTACCATCGCATTGACTGGTGATGACGATATCAACTATCGTGAAAAGGTTGTTAAGCAATTAGAAGATGGAGAGCTAGAATATATCTTAACCGTTGATATTTTTAATGAGGGAATAGACATACCATCCGTAAACCAGGTAGTTATGTTGCGTAACACGCAATCAAGTATTATTTTTGTTCAACAGCTTGGTCGCGGACTTCGTAAGCACAAAAGCAAGGATTACGTTACTATTATTGATTTTATTGGTAATTACAAAAATAACTATCTGATTCCAATTGCATTATTCGGTGATAAATCTATGAATAAAGATAATTACCGTCGTGAACTGCGTGAACCAAATATCTTGAGTGGTTTAACAACCGTGAACTTTGAGGAAGTTGCCAAAGAACAAATCTTCAAATCGATTACAAACACGGTTCTTTCTAACATGAAAATTCTCAAGGATGCTTATACAGATCTTGAAAATAAACTTGGTAGAACGCCTATGCTAATCGATCATTTAACCTTTGATAATATTGATCCAATAGTATTTTTTAACAATAATAGCTTCAAAAACTATTCAGATGTTATTAACAAATTTTCAAACAAGTCAATAGAACTCACTGACACTGAGAGTAACTGGTTGAGTTTTATCACATTTGAACTTCTTCCTGGTAAACGAAAATATGAGCTGCTTCTACTTCAGGAACTTATCAAAAAGGGGGAAGTCTCGAAAGATAAATTTATTGAGATTCTGAAAACTGAACAATTATCTACTAAAGACTCAATCATTTCCTCTGTTGAAAATGTATTAAGTCTTCAATTTCTTAAATCTCAAGAGGTAAAAAAATTCGGTACTGAACCTCTGGTCACTCTAGAAAATAATGTTTATAAGCTCAATCCTGAAGTCCTAGATTGTTTCAAGAACTCTGATTTTGCCTTGCTTTTTAATGATGTTATTGAGGCTGGACTCTACAAAACGAATGATTATCCTGAAATATTTACAATCGGTCAAAAATATTCTCGTCGTGATGTCTGTAAACTTCTTAACTGGTCTAAAGATGAACCTCCACTTAATATCGGTGGCTATAAAATAGACAAGAATACAAACACTTGTCCAATCTTCATCACCTATCATAAAGATGATGAAATCAGTGATACTATCAAATACGAAGATGAGTTATTAAATGAAACTACTCTAAAATGGTTTTCTAAAAACAAGCGTACACTTGAGTCACCAGATGTAAAAACAATTATCAATTCCCCTGAAAATGGATTAGATCTAAAATTATTTATCATTAAAGATGATGCTGAAGGTGGAGATTTTTACTATTTAGGTGACTTGACCATCGTACCATCTACTGTTGAAGAATTAGTACGCCCACTGGAAAGTGGTAATGAAAGTATTGTTACTATGAATTTTAAACTAGATAATCCTGTACCTGACACTCTTTACCGTTACATAACTAATAAATAAGAGCACCACAAAAGTGATGCTCTTATTTTGCTAACAATTCTACAGCTGGTCTATCTACAGGTGCCCAATTCAAAGTTTTCAAGCGACTTGGCTCTAACCAAGCTGAATCCTGATGTTCTAACAAATCTAGATTTCCAGAAACGAGTTTTGCATGAAAGGTTTTCATAACAACTGTTCCAAAATCATAATCATAAGAAGCTTCATTAACAAACGAAATAATCTCAATCTGAGAATTTAATTCTTCATGAATCTCTCGAATTAATGCTTCTTCAGGTGATTCTCCTTCTTCCAACTTACCACCAGGAAATTCCCAGTATCCTCCTAAACTTTTTCCTTCTGGTCGTTGGGCACAGAAGAATTTTCCATCTTTTTCGATAGCTGCTGCCACAACATTAATGATTTTTTTAGACATGTAACATTCCTCCAAATAGTATTCTATCAAAAAGCTATCATGACAAGCAAACATTAATTTGTTATGAAAAAACGCTTCTCTCATCTCGAGAGAAGCATTTTCTTATTTCCAAAATTTTGCTTTTGAAGCTGTGACCCAAGCTGATAGACAAGCTAAAGCTACTACTGTATAGGTAGCGTATTGTTTCGCAGGATAAAGCCAGGCTTTGTTTTCTTCATGCCAGCGAGACTTCCAAAGGCCGATGTAATCTCCCGTCATTCCAGGATTTTTAAGGCGCTCCATGTAGTTGGCAGGTAGGTTATCTGGCTGATTCATCTGCACGTTAACAATAAAGATAACCAAAGCAAGCGCGATGACGACCAAGAGTGCCAGGGTAATCTTTTTCTTAGCTGTTAGTTGAAATGTTTTCAATTATTTTTCTCCCTCATCTATGAAATCATCTACTCTTATAGTTTAATATAAAAAGTCAATTCTGAAAAGTCGTCTATGACATCAATGAAGGATGAGTCAATACCTTTCAAAACCTTGCACATCTTCCTCATAGTGTTATAATAAAATTGTCGGTCTGTCTAGAAATAATGCAACTTTTAGGCAGATATGACTTAGAAAGAGGTGTTTATGACATCTTCAAAAAAGGTTTCCCTTTCAGAGGTAAACCAATCAATAGATACACCAAATAATAATCGTTTTTGGCAAAATCTTAAGGCTTTCTTGGGACCTGGAGCTCTTGTGGCCGTTGGTTACATGGATCCAGGGAACTGGATTACCAGTGTCGTCGGTGGGGCGACCTACAAGTATAGTCTTCTTTTTGTCATCTTAATTTCATCATTAATCGCTATGCAGTTGCAACAAATGGCTGGAAAGTTAGGGATTGTGACTCAAATGGACCTAGCTCAAGCGACTGCCTACCACTCGCCCAAATGGTTGCGATACACGCTTTGGGTGATTCTGGAGCTTGCCTTAATGGCGACGGATTTGGCTGAGGTGCTTGGTTCTGCCATCGCCCTTAATTTGCTCTTTGGTATTCCAATCATGGTTGCCATTCTGGTGACAGTCCTAGATGTCTTCCTACTCCTACTCATCATGAAGCTGGGATTCAAGAAAATCGAGGCTATTGTTTCAACCTTGATTTTGACCATCTTGGTTATCTTTGTCTATCTGGTAGCCTTGTCTGAGCCTAGTGTTACAGGAATCCTCGAGGGTTATCTTCCTACGCCAGCGCTCTTTGAGCCACATGCTGCTGGACACACCAACCAGTTGACTTTGGCACTTGGAATTGTGGGTGCAACCGTTATGCCACATAACCTCTACTTGCACTCATCCTTGTCACAGACTCGTAAGGTTGACTATTCAGATGGTAAAGACGTAACTAAGGCTGTCCGTTTCATGACCTGGGACTCCAACATTCAGTTGACTTTGGCCTTTGTGGTTAACTCCCTCCTCTTGATTTTGGGGGCAGCTCTCTTCTTTGGTCACGCTTCTGATATTTCAGCCTTCTCACAAATGTACAATGCCCTTCAGGACTCTAAGATTGCTGGTGCGGTTGCTAGTTCAACACTTTCAACCCTCTTTGCTTTGGCACTCTTGGCTAGTGGTCAAAACTCTACCATTACTGGTACCCTAACTGGTCAGATTGTCATGGAAGGTTTCCTCCACATGAGGTTACCACAGTGGGTAATTCGTTTGTTCACACGTCTCTTCGCCTTGCTACCTGTTATCATTGTAGCCATTCTCTACGGCGATCAAGAAAAGACACTGGATCAACTCTTGGTTTATTCACAAGTATTCCTTTCAATTGCCTTGCCATTCTCAATTTTCCCTTTGATTTACTACACTTCTAAAAAATCACTCATGGGAAAACACGTCAATGCCAAGTGGAATACCTTCCTCGGTTATGCCATTGCTATTGTCTTAACCATTCTCAATCTCAAACTTATCTTTGATACGTTTTAAACAAAAAAATAAGGCCAGCGCCATGCTGACCTTGTTTTAGTTTTTGAAGGCGTCAACGAGAACTTGGAATTCTTCGTTGCTGAGGGTAATCCCCTTGCCCATCTTGGTATGATCTGGACTCCACGTACGGATGTCATACTTAGCCGGTGCGCCATTAAAGCTTACACGATTGAGTTCTTTAGTCCAACCCTTGTCATTTTCAGACAAGACCAAGAGTTTTTCTTCAATTTCAAATGAAAATTCTGCCATTTGCTTACCTCCACTAGCTTTATTCGTTTTTTTCTGTGAAAATTGTCTGTTTTAGAATGAAGTTATCCACAAAAATTCACCTTTCATGCTATAATTATTTTATCAAGAAACGAGGGAAATGACCATGATAAACTTTTTAGAAGCCGTAAAGCATCAGCTTCATCAGTTTGTGGAAACAGGTCACAGCAAACCTGTCCACCTAATGCAGAATCAACTTATTAACGATATCTATCATGCTATTGATCATAATCAAATGGTCATGCTGACATCCAATCAGAAGACCTATAAGGGCTACATCAACCATTATGATAGGGAGCGACAAGCCATCTTTATCGAGCAAGATAAAATCATCAGCATGATTGAACTTAAAGAAATCAAACGTCTAAAAATCATATCACAACGAGGTTAAGTTTATCAGTTAACCTCGTTTTATTATTAAGTTGACTATTTCAAAATCACTTGCTATAATAAGTTAACTATTCATTTAGGAAAGGTTAACTAAAAATGACACAAAATCGTACATTGTCGCTTATTCTTCCAGCTTTTGGTGCTGCCATCATTGCCGCACTGGCTCAAATTGTTATTCCTATCGGTGCAGTCCCAATCACATTACAGACTTTCGCTGTCGGACTTGTTGCTGCCATCCTTAAACCAAGAGAGGCGACACTTGCTGCTACCCTCTACCTGATTCTAGGTGCCATTGGTCTTCCAGTTTTTGCAGGTGGAGGCGGTGGACTCCAAGCCTTCTTTGGTCCTTCAGCTGGCTATTTGTTGGCTTATCCATTTTTCGCCTTTATCACTTCAAAACTGACGCATGCTGAGACTCCTATTTGGAAAATCTTTGTAGCTTTTGTTTTGGGTGATGCACTCGTCTTTATCGGTGGTATCCTCAGCCTGCACTTTCTTGGAAAGATGGGTTGGTCTGCGGCTGTGGCTGTTGGCTTGACACCTTTTATTATTCCTGACCTCTTAAAAGGACTCATCGTCGCTTTGGTAACTAAGCCAGTCTTAAAAGCTCTTAAAAATCATAGCTACTTTAACTAAAAAAGATTGAAGACTTTGTTCGTGTGAACAGAATCTTCAATCTTTTTATTTTTCAAAATAAATATCATAGTGCTTTGAACAAGCTGGGTTGAAGGCACTGTGACAATTGGGACAAGCTTCTACATCTTGATACTCCTCAATTGTCATCTCATGCCTACAAACGCCACAGATAAGGACCTTGTCCTGCTTCAATTGACAAGGATAAGCTCGATAGCTATGATCCTCCAAGCTATCATGACACTGATAACAGGCATAATACTTCTGGCACTCAAAGCATTTTAGGGCCACAATATCTAGTGGGGAATGATAGTGCTGACATCTACTCTGATCATCTACCAGGAGCCCATTGATTTGACTTGTCATTAGGCACGAACAGTTTTGCTTGAACCATCTTTTTGGTAGAGGTTAATTAAACCTTCTTTAGTTGAACGAATCATGTCACCAGGTTTAACTTCTTGTGGCACGGTAATCGTAAGAAGTTCCATTGGGTTTGGTGCACGGTCAATCTTGTTACCATTAGCATCGTGAAGGTCTTTGATATCACACTCAAAATGACGGAAGCCTGGTCCGTAGAATTCAACGTGGTCACCTTCGAGGATAACGTTACGCTGACGAATCGTAGCTGTCATAGTTGCTGGATCAAAGTCTACGACTTCACCAACGAATTTGTATTGTGGAATCTTACGACGAGCACCAAAGAGTTGTTCGTTTTCTGTTGGTGTCTTGTAGTAGAAACCTGTTGCCAATTCACGTTGGGCAACTTTCCAGAGTTCGTTAATCAAATCATCTTTGATGGCATAAAAGGCTTCTGCACTTTCCATGTAAGCGTCACAAGCAGCCTTGTAACAGTTGGCAACTGTTGAAACGTAGTGGACAGATTTCATACGACCTTCGATTTTAAGGCTATCAACGCCATTATCAATAAGGTCAGGGATATTTTCAATCATACACATGTCAACGGCTGACATTGAGTATTCTTCAGGAACTTCACCGTGGATACTCTTTCGCTCTTGGCCGAATGGCATGTCGTAAAGGTCATATTTCCAACGACAAGACTGTGAACAACCACCACGGTTGGCATCACGGTCTGACATATGGTTAGAAAGGGTACAGCGACCTGAGTATGAGATACACATAGCGCCATGGACAAAGGCCTCAATTTCAAGATCCGTACGCTTACGGATTTCAGCCAACTCTTCCATGGTAACCTCACGTGCCAAAACGACACGGGTCAAACCATACTCTTTCCAAAAATGGAAGGTTTCAACGTTTGTCGCAGATGCTTGTGTAGACAAGTGGATGTTAAGTCCTGGAGCATAGGTTGAACAGATTTCAATCAAGGCTGGGTCAGATACGATAACAGCATCGAGTCCCATGTCACGCAATTCACGGAACCACTCACCAGCACCTTTTTCATTTCCTTCATGGGTAACCATGTTTGAAGCAACGTGCACATCAACACCACGAGCGTGAGCATATTCGATACCTTCTCGAAGCTCATCCATGGTAAAGTTTCCGGCACGGCTACGCAAACCATAGGCTTGTCCACCAACGAAAACAGCATCTGCGCCGTAATTTACAGCGACTTTCAATTTTTCCAAAGTTCCAGCAGGTACAAGTACCTCTGGGCGTTTTTTAGTTGTAGTCATAATTTCTCCAATTTGCAAGATTGTCGATTTTAGTTTTTAGAAGGCTCCTTCGTTCCCTGAAAATGGAAAACTCACAAACGAAGGAGGAAGTATTTTTATTTTACACGGTCAGGTTCATAGTCGTAGAAACCTGTGTCCAAACCACGGTTGGCTGGGTGTAATTTATGAATAGCCTCATCAAAGAGGAAGGCTTGGTCTTGTGAAAATTCGCCAGCCTCGATGAGGTCACGAGCCTTCACAAAATACTCAGTGATTTTTACAAAGTTTTCACCTGGGCAATAAACACCGTCCAACTTCCAGTGGTCAAACCCATGTTCAACGAGTTCTGAAAGTTTAGTCATCATATCCAAGTCATTGTTGGCAAAGATATGTGTCCCGTGCATATCTTCATAAACTGAGTAGTGAGAATCTGGATCTCCCGGTTCAGAAAGGAAGAGGTCACGTTCTTTGGTAACAGCTTCATCCGTTTTGATAAAGTTGTAGTAATTTTGAAGAAGCGGACGTTTTGAGTGGTGAATGATACTTGCACCATAAACCAAAACCTCAGCTGGAATTTGAAGATTTTCAGCCATGACGAAAAGTTCCGCAGATGGAATTTCACGAGCCAAAACAGCTTCAGAAGCTCCCGCTTGTTTGCCCCAGAAATTAATCTGACGGCTAGAGGTTACCATAGTTGAAGCATCATAAATCATTTTGAAGGGACGTTTGTCACGGTTACAGATGTAGAAAACTCCTGCATCACCAACCGTGATATAATCTGCCTTGATTTCTTCAAGAAAATCAAGATAGTCTGGAAGAGCATCCATCATACCTTGGTGCATGAGGGCGTTAACGGCAACAGTCAATTCCTTGCCTGACTCATGTACCAGCTCTGCAATCTTTCGCATTTCTGCGAATGAAAAAGGCTTAGGCAAACGAAGGCCAAAGGCTTTTTCGCCGATATAAATACGATCTACGCCAAGTTCTAGGAGCTCAAGTGCTTGCTCATAGCTCTCAGCAGTCGCTGTAATTACAATTTTTTCCATAACTCACATTATAGCACAAATGATTTGATTTTTTTAGAATTTTTAGGTTCAAAACTATGTATCTCAATATTTTAAATTAGTTTTTAAATACTATAATTTTCACAAAAATCAAAAAAAACTTTGCAATATAAATTTTTTATGGTATTATTAATGAGATTCTAAATAGTGAAATACTGACTAAGTATTTTAACCTACACGAAAAAGTGATTTAGATATTTTATATAGAAAGGAGGCAGACATGGCTGACAACTTACACCGTCAATTTGATCACATCGAAGATTTCGAGACTGAGCGTCTTCAAACGACGAATTACCAAGATTATCAAGGTTTAAATAGTAATAGTATTAAGCTACAAGATATGATTTTCTTTGGACGTATCTCAAGCTTCTGTGTTTCAACAGTCCTAGTTGCCTTCCTTTTCTTGGTAGCACAGGTGGCTACCTTCTGGGCCTTCTTCTGGGCAATTACCATCAGCGTCATTGGTCAGATAGGCATTTATGTCCTAATCGAGTATTATAAAGCACAAAAACGTTGACTGTTTGGTCAACGTTTTTTTCGTACTAAAAAAAGCCTCATGGGCTTTCTTTTTATTTTGCTTCTGCTGCTTCTTCAGAGATATCTTTGATATCAATGACGATATCATCAACGATAGCTTTTGTTTCTGCTTCAACATCTGCTTGCTCAGGAGTTACTTGAGCAGTTTTCTCTTTGATAAGTTCAAAGCTCTCTTTTGCAAAGTCAGCAACTTGAGCTGTTTTTTCTTGGACAGCTTTTGTCAAATCATCCGCAGTGATGTCGCCATTTTCAAATTTTGTTTTATAGTCTTGGAAAGTATCGACTGCCAAATCTTTGTAGTCGCTAGCTTTTTCCACCACTTGATTTTGATAAGCTTTAGGATCTTCTTTGAATGAAGCGATTTCTTCATCAATACGTGCTTTAACAGCTTTACCTTTTTCAGTTGTAAAGAAGTATGCTGCTGCAGCTCCAGAAGCTGCACCAATGATTAGGGTATTTAAAAATTTACTCATGAAAAGATCTCCTTATTTTTTCTTGTCTTTTTTACCAAAAAGTTTTGAGGCAACCTTACCGATAGCAAAGGCTGAACCTGCCTTACCGACACTTGCTCCTGCTGCACTTGCTTTAGCACCGAGGTAACGGGCTTCAGTATTCAAGTCAGAGACACTTTCTGAAAGCTCAGCTACTGCTACAAAGAGAGGATCGATGGTTTGAACTTTTTCATTAACATCTTCAACCAAGACGTTTGCCTTAGCCAAGATTTCATTTGTTTGATGAAGGGTTACATTGATATCTGTACGAAGCACAGCAACTGTTTCTTCAACTTCTTTAACCACATGACGGGTACGAAGTAGGGTAGGGATTAATGCAATGAGGAACGCAGCAAGTGCGATTGCGATAATAAGAAATGCAATTTCTGCCATAGTTTAGGACTCCTTTGACCTTTTTAAAAGGTTACTACAAGAAAACTGAAATAGATTCTTCAGTTTCCAGTAACCTTTGTTATGATAATTTTCATTATATTATAACAAAGTCTGAGCGGTATGACTAGTATTTCATTTTATAATCTGCCTCTGGACGTTGCTTACGGAAATATAAGAGGCTAGTACCCAAGATAATGATGGCAATGCTGACCCATTGAGAGACACGCAAGCCAGCAAACATGAGGCTATCCGTACGCATGCCTTCAATGACGAAGCGTCCAAGACCATACCAGATAAGGTAAAATGAGGTCACATCTCCTTGGCGTAGTTTCTTATTAAAGCGTCTTAGTCCTAGAATGATGATAAAACCGAATAGGTTCCAGAGACTTTCGTAAAGAAAGGTCGGTACACGATAACTACCATCAATGTACATCTGCTGACGAATAAATTCTGGGACATAATTCAGATGACTAACTGCTTTTCCGTAGGCCTCCTGGTTAATAAAGTTTCCCCAGCGACCGATACTCTGAGCAATCATAACGCCAGGTGCCGCGATATCTAGAAAATCTAAGACAGCAATGGCATGACGTTTAGCAAACCAATAGAGAACAGCTGCTCCAGCAATCAAGCCACCATAGATGGCAATCCCACCATTCCAAATCGCAAAAATTTCTGAAGGATTTTGACTGTAGTAAGACCACTGGAAAATCACATAGTAGAGCCTAGCACCAACAATGGCTATAGGAAAGGCAAGAAGAATAAAATCTAAGATGTTTTCAGGGTCAATTCCCTTTTCAGGAGCCCAACGCTGAGCCAGATAAACAGCAAGTAAGAGACCAGATACAATACAGATGGCATACCAATGAATACTAATGGGGCCAAGTCTTAGAGCAATAGGATCAATAGTAGCTAACATTAGTCTTCACCATTCTTACTAATGAGGTTGGTCAAACGCTCCTCAAAGGTTTTGGTTGCATCAAATCCCATTTGCTTAGCACGGTAGTTCATGGCTGCAGCTTCGATAACGACTGATACGTTACGGCCTGTCTTAACAGGGATGCGGACACGTGGAATCTTAACGCCTTGCAATTCAATTTCTTCGTTCCCATTTCCAAGACGATCAAAGACCTTACCGTCTTCAAAATTTTCAAGATAGATGCCCAACTGAACTTGAGAAGAATTACGGACAGCACTAGCTCCGTAGAGACTCATGACATCAATGATACCAACTCCGCGAATCTCAAGAAGATGGCGGAGGATTTCCGCAGGCTCACCCCAGAGAGTTTCCTCATCCTTAGCATAGACATCCACACGGTCGTCAGCGACAAGGCGGTGACCACGTTTGACTAGCTCGAGCCCTGTTTCACTCTTACCAATACCAGAGTCACCCTGGATGAGAACACCCATGCCGTAGATATCAACCAAAACACCGTGAACACTGGTACGTTCCGCCAACTGTGCATTGAGGTACCAAGACATATCACCTGAAAGTGATGATGTTCCGCTACGGCCTTGAAGAACGGCTACGCCATTTTCCTTAGCGGCTCGAAGCATCTCTTCCGGAACCTCAAGACCACGCGCCACTATAACAGCTGGAGTTTCCGCTTTAAACATATTAGTAAAAACAGAATAACGGTTATCGTCAGTCATGGTTTTAAGGTAGGACCACTCCTTCATTCCTACTAACTGAAGTCGTTCAGGTGAATAATAGTCAAAATAGCCCGTCATTTCTAACCCAGGACGAGAGATATCAGCCGTTGTTATCGCTTTTGCCAAAAGATCCTTATTCCCATAGACAACCTTGAGTTTAAGCCTGTCAACCAACATTTTAACGGTTACTGTCATATTATTTCCTCCGATTATTTACTAGTTTCATTGTATCATAAAAAGGTTTTCAATGCGGTTCTCAAAGCAAAAAAGACCTGTGACTAGCACCAGGGCCAATCACAGGTCAATATCTATTAACAGTTACTTACCAATTCCACTCATCTTCAACAGGTTCAGCGTTTTTACGTTTGCGTCCATCCTTGAGTTTGATTTCGGGATAAATATCTTCTTTGTAAGGAAGGAGGAAGGCTAAAACCAAATATAAGAAGATTCCAAACTGCGTTGAAATCATGAGAATGATAGCCAAGATACGAGCCAGAGCTAGGTCCCAGCCAAACTTATCTGCCAAACCTGCAACAACACCGGCGACGAGTCTATTTTTTCGTGTCTTATAAAAACGATTTGACATTGTCTTCTTCTCCCATCATTTCTTTGATTTAATTATATGATTTTTTAAAACTAAAAAAATCAGCCCTAGGACTGATTTAGAAAAATGAGCTTGCCTCGACACAGACCGCAGCCAAATTTCTGTGTATTGACACGGCGTTTTCGACGGTAGGTATGACCACAGGATTGACACTGATAGAGATAATAGTTCTCCACTTGCCCTTGCATCTTTGGAGCGTATCTAAGGCCATCAACCTTGGCTAGTAAGTCCTTAAAATCTCTCTCCGCATGCTTATAGCCCTTCCCTTGAAAATAAAGGTGGTAATGACAGAGTTCGTGGCGGACGATTTTTCGAAAGGTTTCAAGACCATGTTCCTCATAGAGTTTTGGGTTAAAATCTAAATGACCATCCTTGGGAAAGAACCGACCTCCAGTGGTTCGGAGACGCTTGTTCCACAAGGCTTGATGCTTAAATTCCCAACCAAAATCTTCTATAGAAACAGTCTTAACATAATCAGTTAGATTCACGTGGATTCACCAAGGAGAGATTGAGTTTTTCATGCTCTAAATCAACTTTTGATACCCACACGGTAACCAAATCCCCAACAGATACGACCTGACTTGGGTGGTTAACGAAGCTCTTACTCATCTCTGAGATGTGGATAAGTCCATCCTCGTGGACACCGATATCCACAAAGGCACCAAAGTCCACAACGTTACGGACCGTTCCTTCAAGTTTTTGTCCTACTGACAAGTCTTTGAGTTCAAGAACATCTTGACGAAGCACTGGTGCTTCAAAATCGTCACGGAGGTCACGGCCTGGTTTCAAAAGGTCAGCAATGATATCTTTGAGGGTTTCCTGTCCAAGTCCCAATCCTTCCGCTGTTTCTTTAAGATTAAGAGCCTTCAATTTTGCCTTGGCAGAATCGTCCAAGTCTGTGATATCCAACTGCTTGAAGAGGGCTTTTACCGCTGGGTAGGACTCTGGGTGGACTCCCGTATTATCCAAGATATTCTTGGCATTTGGAATACGAAGGAAACCTGCAGCTTGTTCGAAGGCCTTGGCACCAAGACGTGGGACCTTTTTGATTTCAGCACGCGATGCAATCTCACCATTTTCCTCACGGTAGGCGACGATATTTTCAGAGATGGTCTTGTTGAGTCCTGACACGTGTGACAAGAGGGTACTACTTGCCGTATTGACATTAACACCAACCTGGTTAACCACGGTATCGACGACGAAATCAAGATTTTCAGAGAGTTTCTTCTGGCTAACATCATGCTGGTATTGGCCTACTCCGATTGATTTAGGGTCAATTTTAACCAACTCAGCCAATGGGTCTTGGAGACGACGGGCAATGGAAATAGCAGAGCGTTTTTCGACCGTTAAGTCTGGGAACTCATGACGGGCCAACTCTGAAGCAGAGTAAACAGAGGCACCACTTTCATTGACAATGACATATGAAGTCTCTGGGAAATCCTTGAGAACTTCTGCCACAAAAGCTTCACTTTCACGACTGGCTGTTCCATTACCGATAGCGATAATCTCAATGGCATGCTTCTTAATGAGATCAGCCAAGTCTTTCTTAGCTTGGGCAATCTTAGCCTGACTGGCTGGAGCCACTGGATAGATAACTTGCGTTGTAATGAGCTTACCAGTTTGGTCAACCACGGCCAACTTAGCCCCTGTACGAAAGGCTGGGTCAAAACCGAGTACCATCTTACCTTTAAGTGGTGATACTAGGAGAAGGCTGCGAAGATTTTGAGAGAAAAGATTAATGGCTCCATCTTCTGCTGCTTCAGTCAACTCGCTACGGATACGACGCTCCATAGCTGGGATGATTTTCTTCTTGAGAGATTGATTGATAACTTCCTCGATATAATCATTTTTTTGCTTAAAACGGGCACTGTAAAAACGATGCATTTTCTCAATATTATGCTTAAAGTTTACCTTGATAACGCCTAGTTTCTCACCACGGTTAAGGGCCAGAGTACGGTAACCTTGGAGTTTAGACACCTTATCCGCAAAATCATAGTAAATCTTGAAGGTTTCTTTTTCATCCAGAGATTGATCCTTGAGGGTCGACGTAATGTCACTGTTATTCCAGATTTCGTTGTAGGTCCAAGAACGAAGACTGTTATCCTCAGAAAAGGCCTCAACCAAAATATCCACAGCACCAGCAAGAGCCTTATCAGCTGTTGGAAAGGCTTCAGATGTCAGCTTTTCAGCTTCAGACTTGAGGTTTGGACTATTTTGCAGGATAAGACGAGCCAAGGGAAAGAGACCTGCTTCACGGGCAACCGTCGCCTTGGTGCGGCGTTTTTCCTTATAGGGAAGGTAGAGTTCTTCCACATCTGCCAGTTTTTCAGCGGCTTCAATAGCTGCCTTGAGTTGATTGGTCAATTTGCCCTGAGCCTCAATCTTGGCTAGAACTGTTTCCTTACGGTCTTGAAGAGCAGTCAAGGACTTGTCCATATCAATGATGGCCTTGATTTGCGTTTCATCCAGATTGCCTGTTTTTTCCTTACGGTAACGGGCAATGAAAGGAATGGTATTGCCTTCTGCGGTTAATTCCAAAACTGTTTCAACTTGTTGTTTTTTTAGGCCCAATTCCTGAGCCAATGTCTCTAGATTACGATTTTCCATAAGTTCTATTATACCACGATAGGAGATTTGCTTGGGCAGAAAACCTTGTAGCTGAAGCGAGAATTTTTAAGCAAGAGGTAGTATAATAGAAAGGTAAACCTATTGTTAAGGGCTATTTCTTTCGGAAAATAGATGCATCTTCCTAGAAGCAAAGCTTCTTCGCCTGATGCCCTAATTTTCTGTCAGAAATGACGCCCTTAGTATCTTATTGCAACTGAACTCGGGCTATTTCTTTCGGAAAATAGATGCATCTTCCTAGAAGCAAAGCTTCTTCGGCCGATGCCCTAATTTTCTGTCAGAAATGACGCTCTTAGTATCTTATTTTAACTCGGAGGCTTTTTATGGCGGTTATTCAGAAAAAAACAAATGAACTTGAAAGCATGATGGCATCTTTTGCGGCTATCCCTGATTTTGAGAAGGCGGGAACTGATCCTAAGAAGGACAAACGTCTTCAAGAAGATAAGAAGAAATAATAGTTATGGCTATTTTTCATCAACTACCAGATAGCGTTTTGCAGCTTCTGGCAGTTTTTCTATCTATTATTATCGAAGCTCTGCCCTTTGTTTTGTTGGGAAGCATCTTGTCTGGCTTTATTGAAGTCTTCGTGACTCCTGAAAAGGTCCAAAACTTCCTGCCGAAAAACAAGGTTCTGGCTATTCTCTTTGGAACTCTAATTGGTTTTATTTTCCCTTCTTGTGAGTGTGGGATTGTTCCCATTATCACGCGCTTTTTAGAGAAAAAAGTGCCTAGCTACACGGCTATTCCTTTCATGGCAACAGCTCCTATCATTAATCCAGTCGTTCTTTTTGCGACCTATACGGCCTTTGGGAACTCTTGGTACTACGTGATTTTACGTTTTCTCGGAGCTTTCTTGATTGCCATGATTTTGGGAATCTTGCTGGGCTTTGTGGTGGATGACCAGATTCTCAAGGACAATCGTAAGGTCAGTCATGTGCACGACTATAGTGGTTTGTCAGCTGGTAAGAAAGTTTTTCAAGCCTTGATTCATGCGGTAGATGAGTTTTTCGACACTGGGCGTTACCTGATTTTCGGGAGCCTGGTGGCCGCAAGTATGCAGACCTACCTACCTACCCGTATTCTCACGACAATCGGGCACAATTCGGTGACAGCCATCCTCATCATGATGCTTTTGGCCTTTATCCTCTCGCTTTGTTCAGAGGCCGATGCCTTTATCGGGGCTTCCTTACTCTCTAGTTTTGGAGTGGCACCAACGGTGGCCTTTCTCATCATCGGTCCTATGGTTGATATCAAGAACCTAATCATGATGAAACACCAGTTTAAGACACGCTTTGTTGGTCTCTTCGTAGGAACCGCAAGTCTGGTGACAATCATTTACTGTCTGGTATTGGGGGTGATTTAATGTTACGTTTTCTCATCTTATCTGGGTATTTTGAGCTGGTCATGTACTTGCAAGTTTCTGGCAAGCTCAACCAGTACATTAATATCCACTACTCCTACTTGGCCTACATTTCCATGGTGCTTTCCTTTATCCTTGCTGTGGTTCAACTCATTGTTTGGATGAAGCAGATGAAGGTTCACTCGCATTTGTCAGGTCGAGTAGCCAAGGTAGCCAGCATCGTTCTCTTGGCCTTTCCAGTCCTTACGGGGCTCTTGGTGCCAACAGTAACCTTGGATGCCAATACCGTATCAGCTAAGGGCTATCATTTTCCACTGGCGGCAGGGAGCGATCCTAACCAGGCCGACCAAGAGGGAACGACTATCCAGTACTTGAAGCCAGACACTAGCTCCTACTTCACCTCCTCAGCTTATGAGAAGGAGATGACCAAGGAGCTAGCCAAGTACAAGGGACGTGAGACCATCCAGATTACCACGGAAAATTACATGGAAGTCATGGAGCTCATCTACCTCTATCCTAACGATTTCATGGGCAAGAAGGTCACCTATACCGGCTTTGTTTACAATGACCCACAGACCAAGGGTTATCAGTTCATCTTCCGTTTCGGTATTATCCACTGTATCGCTGATTCAGGTGTTTACGGACTGGCGACGAGAGGAAGTGACCAAACCTTCAAGGATAATACCTGGGTAAAAGTCACTGGTACCATCACTGTGGATTACTATCAAAATCTTAAACAGAGCCTCCCTATCCTCAATTTGACTGAGGTTAAAGAGGTCGGTCAACCTGATAATCCCTATGTTTATCGCGTATTTTAAAAAGCCAAGTTCAGTTGAACTGGCTTTTTCTTCTTGTGCAAAATGGATTTGTCTAGCCTTCTTTTGCTAGGGCTACTGCTTTTTCAAGGGCTTGGTCCGTCGACTCGCAGATATTATCTGGACCGATAGTCTGGATGAAGCCTGATTTTTCGAGAACTCGGTAGGGTTGGGGGTTAACGTGAGAAAGAAGCAAGGTCATGCCTCGTTTTCGGCAGATAGCAAGCGTTTCCTCAAGGGCATCCAGACCTGAAATATCCATGGCTGGAACGTTGCGCATGCGTAGAATAAGGACATTCTTACCGTCGTCATTGATAACATTCAGGAAATTATTGGCTGCACCAAAGAAGAGGGCACCGAAGATTTCATATACGACTGCATTTTTAGGGACTTGTTTCAAGTCGCTATCCTCAGACAATATAGGATCTTCTAGATTCCCCTTGTCCACCCACTGACGAACTTGGGCTACGTCGGACATCCGTTTGAGGAAGAGGAAGGCTGCTAGGACCATACCAAATTCGATGGCAACCACTAGGTCAAAGAAAACAGTTAAGATAAAGGTTACGATAAGGACTGCTACGTCACTCTTAGGAGCACGTTGGATCATTCGAACGACAGTACGCCAACCGCTCATGTTATAACCGACAATCATTAGGATTGAGGCCAAACAGGTCATAGGAATCAATGAGGCATAAGGCATGAGAAAGAGTAAAATCAGAAGCAAGGTAAGGGCATGAACCATCCCCGCTACTGGTGTCCGTCCTCCATTTTTGACATTGGCTGCGGTACGGGCGATGGCACCCGTTGCCGGAATCCCGCCAAAAAGGGCTGACATGATATTCCCAACACCTTGGCCAATCAATTCCGCATTAGAACGATGATTACCACCAATCATCCCGTCTGAAACAACGCAAGAAAGTAGGGATTCGATGGCTGCTAGTATGGCAATAGTGAAGGCTGGCGAAATCATTTGACGAATCAAAGAAAATGATAGGTCAGGAACTGTGAAGCTTGGAAGTCCTGCTTTGATGGTGTAAAGGTCACCGATGGTTTTGACTGGCAGATGACCAAAAGCTACGATGGCTGTGGTTACAAGGATGGCAACCAGGGATCCTGGAATTTTCTGAGAAAAACGTGGCCAAAAGATTTGAATGACTAGGGCCAAGATACCAATTGCAAGTGTCGGCCAGCTAATACTTGGAAGATGCTTCCCATAAGCTAGAAGTTTTTCTAAGAACTCAGCTGGTACGGACTTCATCTCAAGGCCCAGGAAATCTTTAACCTGTCCAGCCACAATCCCAACAGCTATCCCAAAGGTAAAACCGAGTGTGATGGTTTTTGGAATGAACTTGATCAGGTCACCAAAACGCAGGAGCCCCATGATAATAAGCATGAGTCCCGCCATGAGCGTGGCAAGGGTCAAACCAGCCATACCATACTGGGCGATGATGCCATAAATGATAACAACGAAGGCTGCGGTAGGTCCACCAATCTGAACCCGACTACCTCCTAAAAAGGAAATAAAAAAGCCTGCAACAACTGCTGTATAAAGACCTTGTTCAGGATTAACACCAGAGGCAATGGCAAGAGCAATCGACAAGGGGAGAGCAATGATAGCCACGATGACTCCTGCGATTAAGTCCTTAAGAAACTGGCCCTTAGAATAATTCCTGATGGTAGTGAAAAATTTGGGTGTGATATATTTTAAAGCGTCCATTTTTTCCTCCTAACTACTATCCTAAAACTCTTTAACTCAGTGAAATAACTCTTTTTCAATGAGTATCAGACGCTTATCAATTTTACAATCTTATGATAGCATAGGAAAAGCTCATTTTCTAGGGGATTGAGGGATTTAAAGCTATTATTTCAAGAATTCTTTAACTTTCTTAGTTTAGAAGTGAAGGTATCAAAAAACAAGTCCAGACTATGGACTTGTTTTGAAAGATTCATTATGGATTACCAACTTGTTGGCAAGTAAATCGGAATGTTAAGTTTAACCTTCATCTTGCTATTGGTCACAGAGGCTTGCTCAATTTCATAGCCGATTTCTGGAAGCTTGAGCTGAATTTGGTCATTAACCATTTGAACACCACTGCTTGACTGGGCAATGCTCTTCTTGAGGTAAGGCAGAACCAGTGATTTTGGAACTGGAAGGCGACCCAGGTGGGCACCTGCCAAATCTAGTAGGATGACTTCCTTGTTAGTGCTGACCGTAAAATCAAGGCTGAATGTTGATTCGATAGGTCCAAGAGATACGGGAACCTTAGCTGTTAGATAGGAATCATTCAACTCTACGCTACTGTTTTGCAAGGTCTCGTCATTAGAATCAGCCATGCTTGCTTTTAGGATTTGACGAAACTGATTACTGTCAAGATTAATCTCAGTTGAAACTCCGCCTGATGAAAGGGACGCCCCACCAATACCAGCCTGGGCTAAATCAGCAAGGGATGTTTGTGTTGATACATTTTTTAATTGGTCCTGACTGTCGATCTTGTCCGGAATAAGTAGAGCCGCCACTGCAAAAAAGAGCACAATGACGAGGACAATGAGTCGTTTAAACCATTTCCACATAGGGATACCTCATTTCAATTTTTCACTTTTGACGTCTATTGTACTGTAATCAAGGGAAAAAAGCGAGTAAGAACTGGAAATTCTCTCATATTTTCTTAATGCAGGAGATATGGCTCCAGAACTTCAAAGACTTTTAAGTAAGCATTGGCATAAAGGTGGACGCCGTCATAGGTGTGCTCAGCCTTCTGCTCTTTTCTATCATCAACCAAATCAGCATTACAATTAATGAAGTGGCAGCCATAGGTTTTGGCAATTTCCTCAAGAGCCTGGTTACAGCGGTCAAGATTTTCAGGAGTCCGCAGTTTCATCCACTGGATAGATGCCGGTGTCTGCCAAGGCAGATGTAGATTGGCTGGGTAAAAAGCCATGAGGTGAATCTTGGTATGGGGCAATATAGCTAGTGTTTGCTCCAGAATTTGTCTGATATTTACCGTCATATGGTGGAACCACTGGTCTCCATAAGGGTCCTCGGTCATATCATTGGTACCGATATTGATGAAAACCTTGGCCGGTTGCAAATCCAAAAGTAGGGGATGGATATGTTGGAGAAATTCATCCGTATTCAAACCACTGATGCCTCGATTGTAGATGATATCGTCGATACTTCTACTCCTAGCGATTTCACAAATGGGAAAAAGCTCCATGAGAGAGGAGCCCGTGAAGAGCGTCTCTCCCTTGATAGCGACCTCATTTAGGTACTGATAGTTTTTAAGTTTGATATCTTTTAATTCATCCATGATAACTTTCTTCTATATAATTTTATCTAAATGAGGGAGAAGGCAAAGAGCAACCCTACAACCGTATTGGCCAAGGCGTGGATAAAGACACTTGGAAGAATGGACCCACTTGCTTTTTTCTCATTGATAGCACCAAAAACGTAAGCTATGAGACTGATAAAGACCAAAATGGCAAAAGCCTTAAGGTAACCAGTTAGTTGCATAAACATAAGTGCATGGATGAGACCAAATAAGAGAGACTGAACCAGATTTGCTCCTAGAAATCCTAGTTTTCCTTGCATCCTTTTTAATAGAAAACCTCTAAAGAAGATTTCTTCTGGCAAGGCAGTCCCTAAGATAGCATAGGCTAGAATAGCAGGAAGAGCTCCAATTCCATTTCCAGAAAAATCTGCTGTGGCCGTTTGGCTAGAGTCAAACCAACTAAAGACCACAATCGAAAAAAGAAGAAAAAGTAGACTAATACCCAAAATGGTCAGTAATAATTGCCTCTTCTTCTGACTCTCAACTTTCTTCAACCCAATCCAGTCAAAGAAACCGACCTTTTTCCTGCTCCAAATTAACCAAGTGATAAAAGGAATGACAGAGACTATGAGCAGTTCCATAATACCGCTCATCAGTTTAGACATAAATAGGGTCATGAGTTTGTCCTCCATTTCTAATCAAAAGACAGCTTCGTTCTTTTGAAAACGATTACCTTTACACCTTGATTATACTACTTTTAGGGGAAGAGAAAGCTCATTCTCACCAATCTTGCCAGGTTTCTTTGGCACGAATCACACGGTCTTGCTTATAGTCAATATGGTAAACACGCCAACCACCAATCCAATCGTCCTTCAGCTTGTACTCAACACTTCCTTGAAGATCACTCCCCTTGCCTAAGAGTTTCTCAACTTCTTTTCTCGTCATGCCCTCAAGCTGATACTGCCGGTGAAAACTCCACATGAATTTATGGCGCATGTGATCTGGAGTACGAGCCCATTTTTCAGGCGTAAAAACTCGGTCACGAGGGACAATGATTGCAAAATGAACCAGACAAATGATTTCGATAATTAAGCAAAAGCCTTTTCGCCGTTTTCGTCTGGTTTCTGGGGTAAGGTAGGCCATAGGATTACCTTACTTTCTCTTGTTTCCAATGGTCGTCCAAAATCACTGAGTGCTCTTTCGAAAAGCGAATAAGGATATCTCTGGCAACTTGTTGAGATACACGTGCGACATTGGTCAATTCTAATCCTAGCTCAGGTGTGTCATGTTCCAAGCGATACTTGTCATCCTCGTATTCAACAAAGATAAAACTCATTGCCCCTTTTTCGCTATAAGTGAGATAGAGACTATCGTAGGATACTGGAAGTTGCACCAAAGCATCCCAGATATCACTGTCACTTGGGTTTGTAATCGTCGCATAGTCTACCTGATCAGCTGTCGAAATACGCATGACAAGGCCTTCTGCTGCTTTCTTTTTAGATGCTAACCACTTAAATAAATGCATCGTTTTCCTCCTTTAGATGACGATTCCTTTTTGCTTGAGATTGTCCAGACATTCCTGTAAATAGGCAGCATCATGCTCTGGGTAGATGATGACTGGTAATGTCTCCGCTTCAAGCTTATCGTAGGCTGGCATCTGTTTGCCTCGATACTCCTTGTCCAACCACTCTGGGCTAACACGATAGCCACGTTCCGTCATTTCTTGCATAATGAGCTCATGGTATTTAAACAAGCGATACGGTGAATAATCAAAAACATAGTTAACCGTCGCATGTTTGCGTTGCCATCCCTTACCACGAAGGGCACAACATTCTCGGTGCTGCCCTAATAATTGCTGACGGGGTAGTTTTGAAATCAAGGCTTGATGCCATAGTCTCATTTTGAACCCCCATTAATTAAGGTTGACTCCTCCAGATAGCGATTTGGGTACTTGATGAGGAGCTCTTTGACGGATGCCACCAAACACATCTGAGGAATTCGACCTGTCGCATAGCTTTCCAGTTGGGCCATAAACATTTCCTTCTCGCTGGCAGTCGCCTTTTTCTTAAAATACCCCCAGATATGTTGAAAGGCATTGACGACCTGACCAGGATTTTCAGGAAGGTCAAGTGCTTGATCAATGTAGGCCTGAACCTGATCCAAACTAACCTCATCATTCTTGAGATAGTTACGGATTTCTAGGTAAATCTTGTTTGAATGGCTGAGCACCAGATACTTATTGGCTGCCCAAAGTCGCTCGCACTGGCGACGTGGATTGGTAGTTGTCATTAGGAACCTTCCTTCTTGCTTTTTATCAGTATAGCATAGTTTAAATGGGGATAATAGATTATGCCTTTGAGAATTTGAAGAGTGATTTTCAACTATTTTCAGAAAAGGGCTTTTGCTTGGTTTGTTTGTAAGCGTTTGCTATACTTAAGGTATCAAAGAAAGGAGACAAAGCCTATGACATTGTCCAAAAAACTCACACTTTCTCTTGCCTCTATGGCAGTTCTTGGTCTTTTAGCAGCCTGCTCAAACCAGAAAGCTCAAACACCTGAAAGCTCTGCTAGCACCCAACAAAGTTCAAGTAAGGTTTCATCTTCACAAAGTTCTGAAGTTTCTAAACAGACTGAAGGGCTAGATGGCACCTATAAAGGAACTGATGAAAATGATCGTATTACTCTTACCATCTCTGGAAATACTGGAACTTGGGAAGAGGACGAAGCAGATGGCGAGAAGGAAAGCAAGTCTGTAACAGTTAACCCTGACAATCAAAGTCTAACGATTGGTGATGATACCAAATTCTACAAACTCGACGGCAATCAGCTGACTATTGAAGATGATGACCGTGATCCAAACGATACGGTTGTCTTGACGAAATAATATGAAAAACCTTAGCCAATCCACTCTCTGGAATTTAGCTAAGGTTTTTTATGTTATACTATAGGCAGAAAGAAAACGAATACAAACAGGAGGTTGACGATGACTCAAAGAAGATTATGGATGACGCTATTTGTTGTGTCGATTATTGTAACTCTTATTGGACTGGGATTTTCTGTCTATAACTATTATGTCTTTGATAAACCCTTTATGACCACGACTACAAAAGGTTTACTAGCAGCCTTTTTCCTGTGTGCGACAATGGTTGCCATCACCCTATCCAAATCAAGTAAGAAGTAAAGATATGAAAGAGGTATAAGTTTGTAGACTTATACCTCTTTTGATACAACATTACTTAATCTTGTGTTTATTCATTTTTTCTTCAAAGATGTCTGTCATGATTTTACGGAGCTCTTCTCTCTCTTTTTCAGCCTTTTGATGATGAAATGTATCCTTGGCCAAACGAGTCACCTCCTAAAAATGAAACTGTGTCATTATATCAACAGATAGGAAAGAAAAGCTCCCACCGAAATTCAGTGGGAGGTTCAACTCTATTTCTATGATTTTCGTACCGCCACCAGCCAAGAGGCTAGTAGGATTTCGAAAATAACCAGAAGGATAATCTGAGTAAGAGAGCTCTGAACCAGCATAAGGACAGCCAGACTATCGATCAGCATGTGAGCGAGGATACAAGGAGCAGCTCCTTTCGAATACTCTTTGAGAGCTCCAAATAGAAAAGTATTTCCTAAAATCATCAGGTAAAAAACGAGATAGTTGGAGGAACCTGCTGTAATCCAAGGGAGTTGATAGATAGGGATATGCCAGAGGAACCAGACAATGGAAAGAACCATCATTTTAGTTATAAAGTGCTTACTAAAGTAAAGATGTTCTTGTAAAAACCAACGCCAACCTACTTCTTCCAGCCCCCCATATAAAAAGGTCCAGGGAAAATATAGTAAGAAGGCCAAGAAGGTGTTCCCAGTAAAGCTAACATTCCTGAGAAAGAATGAGATTCCATAGTAGATGACTGGAATGAAGAGAGCTAGAATCCAGGACAGGGGACTTTCTTTTTGAAGAAAGACCTTTTTGAAGAATTCACCCAAGGATTTGACTTCACTCAACACAAGAGAAAAGACAGCCGCCATAATCAGGGGAACACAGTTCATTAGGATAAACAGTAGTGAGGCACCCAGACTACTCCTGTCTGGGAAACACCATAGGATAACTTGCCCTACTATATATGTAGCAAAGAGGGCAGACAGTACATACCAGATAGCGACTGATTGTTTTGAAATAAATTTGCTCATTTTTTCTCCGTAACGGGATGGTAAAATTGACAGTATCTCTTTTTTATGGAAGGTTAATTCGTAATTGTAGAAATAAATACATTGTCTTTAAAAATCTTATTTAATCTTGTGTTTATTCATTTTTTCTTCAAAGATGCCTGACATGATTTTACGGAGCTCTTCTCTCTCTTTTTCAGGAAGGTCCCCTTGGCGCTTAGCCGCTGCATAAAGTTCAGGATATTGCTTGGCTACACGCTCGACTGTCTTAGTCGTCGCATGCCCTCTGACAAAGAAAGGAATGCGTTTAATCCATTCTTGTGGTACGAGAGCGAGTAACTTCTTAGCCGCTTCCTTATCAGAAATCTCAGCTGTGCTCAAACCTTTTTCGATTTGCTTTTGTTCTTGTTCTGTAAAATCTTTTAATTCCATAACTTGCTCCTCTTTATCTCTATATAGTAAATTTTACACCCATGCATGAGAATATACAACCGATTGAGATGGGATGTTGCTAGCTGTGAACAATAATAGAATTAGGAGAATCATGATTTCTTTTTTCCTAAAATACCGTACAAAAAGATCTGATGAATTTGCTCAACCTCTGTCTCTAAATTGTCACTATGGGATAATTGATTTCCCATACCATTAAGAGCATCCATGACATTTAAGATAAGCTCTGTCGATAGATCTTCAGCAATAAGGCCCTCTGCTTTTCCGAGATGAATATAAGCACGATAGATGTCACGTTTTTTTGCAGTGATTGCTTTCGTTAGGAGAGTTGAGAAAACAGAATCTTCCACCATTTTATCTTGAAAATAGTCCGAGATTTGCTGACTCATTTTCTCCTGACATAGGTCTAAAGCCTGGTCTAATTTTGTATTAAAAGCTAGATTACTTTTTAAAATATCCTCGGCTTGCTGGGTTATTTCTTCAAACAAGTCATTAACACAGAGAGTTACCAAGTTATCTTTGCTCCCGAAATAATTGTAGATAGAAACAGGAGATACTTCTGCTGCCTCTGCAATAGATTTTATACTCGTTTCCTTAAAACCTTTGTCTTTAAACAAACGCAAAGCTGCTTGAATAACCGCTTGCTTCTTTTTCTCAGTCGTCTTTTGATATTGATTCATGTGAATACCTCTGTTATTACCAATTGTAGCATAAGTTTGAAATATATGTGTATATATTTCATTTTTCCTTGCTATTCTTACTTGCTTTCTCTATAATAAAGTTTGAATTTAAACCATCTATATTTCAAACTTTATTTTCAAAAATGGGAGGGAACATGCTCATTCAATATCTTATAAAGCAATCTAGAAATCCGAGTGGTCTTGTTGGCCGAGTGATTACCAACATCTGGTCATCCTATTTTAAGGAACTCAGCCTTTGGGCAATAAAACAAACCACTATCCCTAACAATAGTCGTATTTTAGAAGTCGGTTATGGCGGTGGTAGCACTATCAAAAACCTACTTGCTTTAGATAAAAATCTTGACATTCATGGCATTGATATTTCCAAGGAGTCTTATCAAACTGCTAAACGGATGCTTTTAAAGTCAATAGAAAACGATAGTGTCCAGCTGATAGTTGGAAATGTCGAAAACCTTCCCTACCAAAATCATTATTTTGATCTTGTCTTTGCCATTCAGACCCATATTTTCTGGAAAGATTTAAAACAAAGCTTTCAGGAAATCTATCGAGTCATGTCCAATCCTTCCACTCTGATTATTGCTTCCGAAAAAGAAAAAATTAAGTATCATATGACAGATTATGGAACAAGTTCTGAATTGAGTCAGTTATTAACAAGTATTGGCTTTTCAAAGATTGAAGAAAGGCAAAATCACAAATGGGTTTTGTATATTGTTATTAAAAGACATTAGGAAATTGATAGACAAATTCCCACTTGACTTAAGAAAAGCTCTCCCCCTTAGCAACACGAAAAGAGAAGACCAAGTTAGTCTTCTCTTTGTGTAAGCTTTACGCTAGCTATTGAGCTAGACAAGGTTAGCAAAAAACTTTATATTTTAACCTATAATATGTCTATTAATTGATAATCTTAACCTTGCAAAATTTAAATCCACTAGAAGATAAGGAGATAAGGATCTTCAAGATAAGATATAACTTGTGCTAAAAATTCAGCGGCTGGGAGACCATCGATGACTTGATGGTCAAAGCTCAGACTCAATGGAAGATAGTCTTTTTGAACAACTTCTCCCTCCTCATTAAATGCTAAAGCTTGTTGGATTGCTCCTACTCCAAGAATTGCCACCTCTGGGAAATTTAGAATTGGTGTGAAGTATTCTACACCTGGCCCACCAAGGTTCGTAATTGAGAAAGTAGAACCACTATATAGGTCAGATGGAAGTGTACCTTTTCGAGCTTGATTAGCCAGAGTCTTAATGCTTTGACCAAGATCTGCTAAAGTCATACGGTCTGCGTCTCGAATCACAGGGACAACCAAACCATCATCCAAAGCTGTTGCCATACCAATATGAATGCGTTCTTGAATCTGATGAACGCCCCCGCCATACCAAGCATTCAAAGATGGAAAATCTCTCAAAGCTTTGGTTACTGCTTTAGTTAATAGAGTTGTAATACCTAGTTCACCATTTTCAAGTGGAGTATGGACCTTGGCCTTAAGTTCTTTACGGAATTTCAAAAGCTCAGTTAAATCAGCCTTACGATGGAGTGTCAATTGAGCAGAAGAATGAAGACTGCTCATCATACGTTCGGCAATAATCTTACGCATGCCTTCGAGTCCCTCACCGTATTGGACTGAGGTCATAGCTTGTGGTAGAGGTTCTACAACCTTATCAACAACAAGACTTGGTTGGTAAGCTTCTACATCACGTCTTGTAATACGACCATTTCCACCTGTCCCTTTAATAAGGGAGATATCATAGCCTTTCTCAACAGCCATCTTACGAGCCACCGGTGTAATGAAAATGCGTTCACCACTAGTACGAGCTATAGGTGCTGTAGTAGATTTAGGACTAGACGGTGTTGAATCTTTAGCGACTTCAGTTGGAGTTTCCTCTTGTGCAGGAGCCTCTTGGGTTCCTACATCCTCTCCTTCCTGACCAACCCATCCAACGACTTCCTTACATTTAACTGTAACACCTTCACCATGCACAATGTCTAGAACAACCCCAGAAGCAGGGGATTCGACTTCACTAGTCAATTTTTCAGAACTAATTTCTAATAAAGGCTGACCACTTGTTACTGTATCACCAACTTGGACCAACCACTTTTGAATGAGTCCTTCAGTCATGGTTAGGCCGAGCTTGGGCATTAAAATTTCTGTTGCCATAAGCGCCCTCCTATCCTTTCAAGTCCTGAATCAATTCATCAGCTACTTTCAAAACCTTATCCGCATCAGGAATATAGGCTTGTTCTAAGTTTGTCGCAAATGGAACAGGAGTATTTGGTGCACAAACACATTTCACTGGTCCATCAAGATAATCAAAAGCTTTATCTGAAACTACAGATGCAATATCAGTTGCAGTATTGTTATGTGGATTTGCCTCATCCACAATAATTAAACGACCAGTTTTCTTCACGGAATTTAACACTGTTTCTTCATCCCATGGAGCAACTGTACGAAGATCAATCACTTCTACAGAAATGTTGTCTTTTGCCAAGCGGTCGGCGACCTCATAGGCTACATACAACATCTTACCAATTGTCACAATTGTTAAATCCTTACCTTCTCTACGAACGGCAGCCTTACCAATTGGTACAGTATAGTATTCTTCTGGCACTTCCCCTTTTAATCCATATAAAGTCTTGTCCTCAGAAAAGATAACTACATTATCATCCTCTATTGATGCTAGGAGTAATCCTTTGGCATCATAAGGGGTAGCAGGAACGACCACCTTAATACCAGGAATCGATCCAAATAAACCGTAATAGGATCCAGAGTGTTGCGCCGCAGCTGAAGCTCCTGCCCCGTGCATAGTACGAACAACCATGGGAACTTTAGCTTTACCGCCAAACATGTAACGCATCTTAGATGCCTGTCCTAATAGGGCATCAAAACAGAATCCAATAAAATCATTAAACATCAACTCTGGTACAGGCCTTAGTCCCGTAAGCGCCATTCCAACCGAAGCTGATAAATAGCCGTGCTCAGAAATCGGAGTATCAATAACTCGTTCCCTGCCATATTTCGGCATCAATCCTCGTGTGATACCCATGACACCGCCCCAGGCATCCTCATTATTATTTTCTAAGTGTTCAACATTAACACCACCTGCGATATCCTCTCCTAGGAGAACAACTCGCTCGTCTCTTTCCATGGCTTGATCGAGCCCTTCATTGATGGCTTTCATAAATAATGTTTCTCTAGTCATTATGAATCCTCCTCAATCAGTCTGCAAATACGTCTTCGTAGAGAGCTTCTTCTTTTGGAATTGGGCTCTCTTGAGCAAAGTGGATTGCATCTTCAACATCTTTTTGTGATTGGGCAACAATCTCATCCAATTCATCTTGGCTAAGGATACCCTTTTCAGTTACCAGGTCACGAAATACTTCCAAGGCATCCACATCTGCCCATTCTTTTTCGATTCCATCTGGTGCTTTGTATTTTTGCTCATCTCCTTCGAAATGGCCATGGTTACGATAAGTAATAGCTTCAATTAACGTTGGACCATCTCCACGACGCGCACGTTCAACGGCCTCTTTAGCCACTTGATAAACAGCAAATAAGTCCTTACCATTAACGCGAACTCCAGGCATATTGTAAGCTTGTGCACGTTCAGCAATTGTTGGAGAACCTGATGAATACCATTGTGGTGTTGATTCTGCAAAAAGGTTGTTTTCATTTACAAATACCACAGGTAGATTCCAAATAGAGGCCATGTTTAAGCACTCATGAAAATTACCTTCATTGGCAGCACCATCACCAAAGAAACATACAGCAACATCATCAGTCTTTAGATATTTGTTGCGCATAGCAGCCCCAGTCGCAAGACCAAAGCCTCCGCCTACCATACCATTAGCACCAAGGATTCCTTTATCCAAGTCAGCGATATGCATAGAGCCACCCTTACCTTTACCAAGCCCAGTAGACTTACCAAAGATTTCAGCCATCATTTTTTTAAGGTCTCCACCTTTAGCCACACAGTGTCCATGTCCTCGATGTGTGCTAGTAATGTAGTCTTTATCAGTCAAGTTAGCACATACCCCAGTCGCAATAGCTTCCTCACCTGAGTAAAGGTGAACAAATCCTGGAATTTGACCGATTGAAAAGAAATGTCGTGCATTTTCTTCAAAATTTCGAATATCCCACATAGTCTTATACATGGATTTAGCCTCTTCTTTTGAAACATTTTCCACACCAAGATCATGGGCAGTTTGAACCTTAACTTCTTCCTTGGTTAAGGTTTGTCCCTGATGTTTTTCTTTCATTAGGGCTTGTGGCAATTCTTGATAATGTGTCATATTGTTTCCTCCTTCTATAGAGAGCTTTATAAAAAACAAATATTATTGACAGATATACAGATTTGAAAAAATGAGAATGGCTGTGCTAAACCTATCCATCGACCTTAGGATCTTAAAACCAGTCTTGCAACTTCCTGAACCAACTCAGAAATTGTTGGATGTGCAAAAATTGTCTTATCAAGCTGATCAAGTGTTCCTTCAGCATCTTTCAAGACAATCAAGGATTGTAGAATATCAGTTGCATGTGGACCAACGATAACGGCACCTAATAGTAGGTGATAGCGTTTTTCGGAGACAATTTTAACAAAACCTTTTGCTGAATTAGACGCAATGGCTCGACCATTATAAACATAAGGAAGTTGACCAACTGATATATCATATCCTTGTTGTACCGCCTCCTCTTCTGACAAGCCAAAGGAAGCAATCTCCGGCGTTGTAAAGAGCGACCGTGGAACACTTGAATTATCAACCGGTTCCTCAGCCTGACGACAAATGGCTCGAACAGCTTTGATTCCCTCGCTACTAGCAACATGAGCTAACATATATCCAGGAATCAAATCCCCAATCGCATAAACACCTGATTGAGATGACTCGTAATAACTATCTACCTTAATAAAGCCTTTTTCGGTCAGCTCCAAGCCCATCATTTGGGCTAACTCAATATTTGGCTTACGCCCTGTTGCTACAAGTAAGTTATCATAAGAGTAGGACTTCCCATCTGCTAAAATTACAGCATTTTCTTTAACCCTATCTATGCTAACTCCCTCCAGAATAGTAATTCCAAGTTGTTCCATCTTTTCTCTAATAATGGAACGTGCTTCGTCATCTTCAGTTGCTAAAATTGTTGGTGCAACCTCTATCACTGTCACATCCACACCAAGTGGAGCCATGGCAAAAGCTAACTCAACGGAAATAATACCTCCACCAATGATAACCAAACGTTGAGGAAGTTCCTTTAAGTTGAAAAAGCTATCTGTTGTCAAATAGTTAACATCGTTAATACCAGGAATAGGAGGAATAAATGGATGACTCCCCGTCGCCAAAATAACAGACTTACCTGAGACTCTTTCACCATTAACTTGGAAGGTTTTATCAGAAATATAAGCTGCCTCACCTTCAATATAGGTGATACCTAATTGTTTAAAACTTGATTGAATACCAGACTGTAGTGTTGCTACGACTTGATCTTTGCGAGCAACAAGTTTTTGAAAATCAAGATTATCATTTAAAACGGTCACTCCATACTGAGAGGCTTCTTTAGCAGCTAATAGCCAATGGGCATGTTCAAGATAGGCTTTAGATGGGATACAGCCAACGTTCAAACAGGTGCCACCTATGGAGTTTTTCTCAATGACAGTTACCTTTTTACCTAAACGGGCAGCTTCTTCAGCAGCAACATAACCACCAGGACCTGCCCCTATAATGAGAATATCACATTGACTCAAAACAATACTCCTTTCTAGAATGGAAGTCGGCTGTTAGCCGAACCACTTCAAGTAGGACAAAAACTCGGAGATATTTGAAAGCGCTTTCTATGCTTCAATTATAAAACTAATACTTATGAAAATCAAGTAATTCACTGAAAATGTGATGTTTTGGTGGTGAAAACATTCACAAGTGATGCAAACGTTTGCCATTCTCTAATCTGGATGATGTTAGCACTTATACTTTGCTGATTTGTATAAAAACTAGAAAAATACAAATCTCCCCCAATCATTAAATAATTCTTCAAAATGTTATAAAAAACACTCTAGCCTCTATAGCTTGGATAAAACTATAGAAATTAGAGTGCTTTTACTATTAGAAAGAATATGTATATGGAGTTAAAAAGGAATTTGAATTAATCTAAAGAAAGTTGATTTTTCAACTGAATAATATTATAAGAATATCGATTTGTAGTTATTTTGAAAGTAATCTTATAAGTGAGTAATTAGGAGTAGAATATGACAACTCTATTTTTTTGTAGAGTAGCTTTTGTAGCTTTTATGTGAAAAATCAATTGACTATTTAATTATTTATCGTCCTTTTTAATCATATTTTTCACACCTTCGATAGCTCCTTCAACAGCATCTTTGGCATCTTCGGCAACTTCTTTCACTTTTGAGACTGCTTTTTCAGCAGCACCCTCTTTTTCTGTTTTTTTATCACCAGTTACTTTTCCGAAACCTTCTTTAATAGCGCCTTTAGCTTGGTTAAGTTTTTCTTCTACTGACATAATTTTATCCTCCTTTGGACATAAAGATTTTTAAATATGAACGCTCTTAAACAATACATTCAAATTTTTAAGTATAACAAGATAAGTTAAATTATAGCTTTTGTGTTGAAGTCGAGTCATAAACAGCTTGAACACCCTCACTAATGTTATCTTTATTTGCTGATAAACCATTAGCTAGTCCATGTTTACCACTTTTTTAATTTATCGGCACTAAGTTTGAGTTGATTGGAGTCTTCCTGTCGAAATATTGAAAATTATTCTTTTTTTCCTAAGAAAAATGATACTACTGCAACAACAATAACTGCCCCTAAAATTGATGGAACTAAGGCCATTCCAGCTAGTCTAGGCCCCCAAGAACCGAAGAGTGACTGTCCAACAGATGAACCAATTAAACCTGCAAAGATATTGGCAATTATTCCCATGGAACCTCCCTTTTTAGTGATTCCACCAGCAATAAAACCTATAAAGCCTCCGACAATAATAGCCCAAAGCATAATGTCTCCCCCTTTCTAAATAGAGGAAAGTTAGATTGTTTGGAAAATCAAACCATCTAAAGAGTTACATTTTAGCTAAAACATTTTTTATATTAATCTTAACAATCATAAGATTAATGTTAGTATATACCTGTTAATAACAGTATAAGTTAATCAAATTGATAAGTCAATGAAAATGTTTGCGCTTACACAAAAATAGACATAAAAACCATCATCGACCTTTGCAATCGCTTGCATAGTTTTACAATTTCACTTATCTCATTTTTTTATTAAAAATCTACAAATACTTCTACTATTATTAGGCCTTCCTCTAAATGGATTGATTTATGAATAAAAAGTTTGATTAAACTGGTACATTCATATGATTGATTAGCATTTTAGTCACAAAATAAAATAGCCCTAAGACGTTCGAGTGACGAAAGTAAAAATAAAATGTATAATTGAGACATGTAAACCCTTACACATTTTTCTTTAAATAGTAAGTATCTAACAAAATAGTATAAATAATACACCAAACACTCCATCACTTTCAGTAGGAGTTTAAAATTAATATGGAGTAGTGAATTGATTACAAATTGAAAGTAGAATATAAAACACGCCCACGTAAAGAAGTTACAATAATAATGACCAATGATTTAGATACGTCGTCAAAGAGTGAGCTTAAAAAGTTGACTATAGTAACAAAAAGGGAGTACTGTTATGGAAAAAGTTTTGAAGGATGGTAAACTTTATTCTCTCATAGAATTTAGGGACAAAATCTATGAGGATTTAGATTTATCAAAAAGTGACTTAACCACTTTATTGTGTGCGATATTGATTGCATCTATTGGTTTGAATATGAATTCTATTCCAACAATTATAGGGGCAATGTTGATTTCTCCATTGATGACACCTATCCTTGGAGTAGGTTTTGCGTTAGCAATATTAGATACAAAACTTCTCAAAAAATCGTTTAAAGTTCTTTTTATTCAAGTTGCAGTAAGCCTCTTAGCCTCTACACTTTATTTTTTAATTTCGCCCATTTCTTATGCAAGTACGGAAATTATTGCTAGAACTTCGCCCACAATTTGGGACGTTGTAATAGCATTCGTCGGTGGATTAGCCGGCATTATTGGAGCACGAAAGAAAGAAGCTAATAACATTGTTCCTGGTGTCGCCATTGCAACTGCTCTTATGCCACCTGTTTGTACCGTGGGGTATTCTATTGCCACAGGAAATCTTGAGTATATGATAGGGGCGTCATATTTGTTCTCCATTAACTGCAGTTTTATTATGATTGCTACATATATTGGCACTAATGTGATGATGGTTAATAATCCTTATGTTAAACATAATCGTGAAGCCTCTAAAATGCGAAAAATATTAATTCTAGTCTCGCTTGTTCTTATTATTCCAAGTTTAGCTTCTGCAACTACCTTAGTTAGAGATACGCTAATCAATGAGTCTATCAATAATTATCTATCTGATCAATTTGAAAACCATACTATTTTGAAAAAGAAATATAGTAAAGAAAACAATACACTAAAGCTAACTATTTCAGGTAAGTATCTTTCAGAAGCTGAGTTACAAAGTATCATTAACAAACAAAATGAATATGGTTTGAAAAATATCTCGATTCAGGTTTCACAATTAACAAATGATAGATTAACTGAAAAAGAATTAGTCGACTACATCATTCAATATAAAAACGATGATGATCTTCAACAAATAGAAAAGGATAAGTAAAAAGAATCCCCAAATAACAACAAGTAATGTGAGATATTAATTTGATAAGCATAAGAAACCGTTGAAAAGTATTGTCACTAGTAGTCCATAGGAGAAAATATCAATGAAAAAAGTAATGATAATTATTAATCCAACTTCTGGAGGAGAAACAGCATTAGATTATAAAGAGAGCTTGGAGAATAAGGCTAAAGAGTATTTTGATTATGTTGAAACTAAGATTACGCAAAAAGCCAAAGATGCAACTCAATTTGCTGAAAAAGCCTCTAAAGAAAAATATGATGCAGTAATTGTTTTTGGTGGAGACGGTACTGTAAATGAGGTTATTTCAGGGATTGCTGAAAAAAATCACATTCCAAAACTTGGGATTATTCCTGGTGGAACTGGTAATTTAATCACTAAGCTATTAGAAATCAACCAAAATATTGATCAAGCGATTGAAGAACTTGATTTCAATTTTACTAAAACCATTGATGTTGGAAAAGCTAATCAAAATTATTTTGGCTATATTTTTAGTGTTGGATCTTTACCAGAAGCTATTCATAACGTTGATATTGAAGATAAAACAAAGTACGGTATCTTTGCATATGCAATCAATACGATGAAGTCCGTTGTGGAAGACGATGTATTTAATATTCGTATTGAAAGCGAAAATGGCAATTATGAAGGTGAAGCTAGTCAGGTCTTAGTTCTTCTATCTAATTACTATGCAGACAAAAAACTATTTGATGAAAATACAGATGGATATGGAAATATCTTGATTTTAAAAGATGCATCCATCATTTCTAAATTATCGACTATCCCAGATTTGTTAAAAGGGGATCTAGTAGGTAACGATAATATCGAATATATCAAAGCGCGTAATATTAGGATTTCTTCAGAGGTTGAGTTAGAGTCAGATGTTGATGGAGACAAATCGGATAATCTTCCAGTAGATATAAAAATACTAGGGAACCATATCGAAGTATTCTCAGGCACCAAAGTATAGTTTTTTCCCTTCTACTTCTCCAACAAAAAAGTTTTAAATGATATAAGTTACTGCATCAGCAACAATAATAGTCCTGTCCTTTTTGAAGTTAGGATATAAGTCAAAGGTAAATAAATTACCTTTAATATACAGAGTTAAGGCGTCTTTTGATTCATGTCTAAAAACTTTTCGGAAGCATCAACTGTTATGGTAGTTTTCGAGCATAACAAAAAGTAGTGAAGAGATTCCATCGTCGGAATTTTCTTCACTACTTTTTTAGTCTGTCTAGTGCTCTTTCTTACACCATGTTAAAACTAAAGCTTCCACTGCTCAATCAACCAATCCGAAAAAGCGTCATATCTTTTTTGGAGATGGTCATGATGTCCGTAGGGGTCAAATGCTGAATAAGTAGACACGCTCTGTTTTTTGATAAGTTCATGCACTTCTTTGGCATAACTAGGAGCTTTGGCCAATCTATTCTTATGATTAGCCCCCTCGGTCAAACCGTTACGTAAATAGACCGAGCAAGACTTATTGATGGGCTGGTGGGCTTTGCAGTAAGCTACAAAATTTGGATACCAGAAGGATCCACAAATGGAGAAGATCAAAGGCATCTTATCACTGCTATAAAGACTGGAAATAGCAGCCAAACCACCCAGCGAATAGCCTCCGTAAGCCATGCGACTTTCATCCAGTCGAAACTCTTGTGCGATGCTTTTGAAAATATGGCCAAATAGATGGTCATGATAGCTGGCTAGCTTACCGCCAAAATCAGGGCTTCCAGGTCTCAGAGCCTGAGCCTGCCAAGGCGTAAAATCATCCAAGCGATTCTGAGGTTCAAGCCCAACCAGGATAACAGAATCTGCGATTTTTCCCAGATACTCAAGCTGCCCATCGTTCAAAAAAACAACTGGATAAGCCTTCTTGAAATCATAAGACTCAGGAAGGGCAACCGTAACCTGAATGTCATGGCAGACAAAGTCTTTATTTATTAACAAAGTCATTAACCTTTTCAAGAGAATCAATCACAGATGGACCGTAATCCATAAGCTCATCATAAGAAATAGTCATGATTTTCTTGTTTTTAACGGCTGGAACATTTTCAAGAACAGCGTTCTTTTCCATCTTGTCTGTTGCTTCCTTGTCCATGGCCTTATTACGGTCACTGGTTACATAGATAATCAATTCTGGTTCCATTGACACGAGATTTTCCAGAGTCAAATCTGATGTTCCTGTCGCAACATTGGTATAACCAAGCTGATTGAGCATGCTTTCTTGAAGGGCAGATTTGTAAGTTCCAAAGGTCTCATCGTTGTAGGCACACATGATAAGAGCCTTCTTCAAGTCTTTGTCAGAAGACTTGTTTTTCTTTTTAACAGCGTCGATACGCTTTTGAAGTTGTCCCGCATACTTGTCTGCCTTGTCTTGGACGTTGAAAATGTCACCAATATTTTTAACATCTTCGATGATATTATTCAAATCTTGTTTGGTTGTTGAGACAGAAGCTTTTTGGGTATAAACAGGAATGTCGTTGCTGTTCCATGTGCTGATGGTTCCCATTGACTTGTCTGAGAACATCATATTACGACCAATAAGAGCATCTGGTCCGTAAGCCAAGATGGCTTCTTGAGAAATTGTTTTCTTATCACCGATATGTGGGATTGAAGCAATGTCATCCTTATATTTATCGGTTACTTCATTGTCAGGGTTAAGCATACCGACAATTTTGTCTTTCAAACCAAGCTCAATCAAGATTTCAGTTGATGAAAGGTTATTGGTGATAACCTTTTCTGGTGCCTTTTTGAAGACTTGATCTAGCTCAGTTCCTTTATCGTCATAAGTTTTGACAGTCAAAGGATACTGGGTTTCTGACTTGGTCTTTTTCACCGTTTCTTTTGCTGATGATGACGATGATGTGCTGTTTTTATATGTAGAACTGCATGCTGTCAATGTGAGGACTGCTGCAGCGATTAATGCGATACGAAATGTTTTCTTGTTCATAAGGCCTTCCTTTCCTAGGCTTATAAATACTGAATCATTGCCTGCTGGTCATCCGTCCAGGTAATACGACTCTGAACATCATAAACCGCCTGCAAGGATTGTGGGGTTACGGCATCCCTTGGGACACCTTGGGCAACAATCTCACCCCCTTTCATTAAGTAGATATAATCTGAAAAACGACAGGCCAATTGAATATCGTGGAGAACTGCAAGAACATTAATGCCGAGTTCCTTGACCAAGGCCAACATCTCCAACTGATACTTTATGTCCAAATGATTGGTAGGCTCATCCAATAAAAGGAGTTTGGGTTCCTGAGCCAAGGCACGCGCTAGGATGACTCTTTGTTTTTCGCCACCTGATAGGGACGAATAATAGCGTGTCTTCTTTTCAGACATGCCAACCTTGTCTAGGGCATCCTGAACGAGCAAGTGGTCCCGCTCCGATTCTTTTTGCAGAAAGGAAAGATGGGGCGTTCGGCCAAGCATGACAATTTCTTCCACCGTACAATCAAACTGAAGGGTGTTAAACTGTGTCACAACGGCCATTTCTTTTGCAGTTTCCTTTAGACTTATCTGATCTAGGGATTTCCCATCAAGAAAAATCTGACCGCTATCTGGTTTCAACTGGCGGTAAATGGTTTTGAGCAAGGTTGATTTCCCACTTCCATTTGGTCCCAGTATGGTCTGGAATTGCCCACCTTCAACCTCTAGAGAGACACCGTTTAGGATTTTTTTCTCTCCAATCGAATAATGAATATCCTGACACTTTACATCCATAAGTCTAAACCACCTTCCTACGATTTCTAGTCACAATATAAATAAAGAAAGGTGCGCCAACTAAGGCTGTAAAGATACCGATAGGTAGCTCTGCATTTTTGACGAGGATTCTCGCCAAGACATCTGACCAAACCACAAACAAGGAACCTAAGAGAGTTGCCACTGGAAAAAGCTTACGATAGTTAGTTCCGACTAAACTTCTAGCAATATGAGGGGTAATCAAGCCTACAAAGCCAATAATACCACAACTAGAAACCAAGATTGCCGTTATGACCGCAACAATGGCAATATAAAGATACCAGTAGAGTTTAAGTGGAATCCCTAAAGTCAAAGCTGCCTCATCTCCCATCATCATGGCATTGAAGACACGATACTGAGTTGAGAAAAAGAGAAAGGCCAAACCAACCACTACTGCTGGAAGCATCACATCTGACCAAGATGTTCCTGTCAATGAACCCATGGTCCAAAACTTAATGGTCATGACACTATCTGCTGTCGCTCCAATAGAGATTATAAAATTGGCAAAGGCAATAAAGAGGGCATTGACAACCGTTCCAGATAAAATCAGGCCAGATGTGGTCACTCTCCCCTGCATAGAGGCAATGATTAAGACAAGAACCGTCGCTAGGATAGCCCCCACAAAGGCACCCAAGCCTACCACAGCCTTAAGGCCTAAAATGATGGCCAAGGTTGCTCCAAAAGTTGCCCCTGCCGAGATTCCCAGGATATAGGGTTCGGCAATCGGATTATTAACGGTTGACTGCATGACACTCCCAGACATGGAAAGGCCTGCACCAACTATTAACCCTAGGAGAACCCTAGGAACTCGCATATTCCAGATAATAGCTTCAAGTGGTTTGGCTATGTTATGACTGGCCATCGGAAGCCCCAATTTACTGAAGATGACACCATAGGTATCACCTATATCTATAGTGACCGCCCCTAAAGACACTGCTATAAAAACTGACGCTACTAGTAAAACTAGAAGCAAACAGAGCAGGCTTAGGTAGCGGGAAAAAACAAAGTGTTTTGTTTTTTTAAAAGGCATTAGCACCTCCTTTCCACCTGTAATGTCAGAAAATTTTGACAATACTCTTCTAGTATAACATGCCTCAAAAATATGGGCAAGGTCATTTGAGTGGAAAAAAAGAGCAGTCATTGAACTACTCTTAAAAGTTATAACTAACTAAAGCAATGAAAATCAAGCCAGCTTAGGATTTCACTTTCTCCATACTGCTACTTGCAATTTTCATGGCAAGAAGAATTATCAACACCTTAATCACAAGGGACAACCAAAGGCTCTCCGCTGATGACAGTTGCGATAAAGCATTGATAAGCGCATGTGTCATCACACAAAGCCAAAGACTTCTGGTATTTGTATAAATGGCGGATAAGATGAAACAATTGCTTAATAAGCCTAGCAAGAAAGGCAATAAATGAATCGTGGCCAGAGACCCATCAATGTAAAAATAGAGGATATGCCATAGTGACCAAGCCAAAAATGTAAAGAGCGTAGACACTAGATAGGTCAACTTTTCTTGCAAAGTAGGCTGGAAAAAATAACGCCAACCGATTTCTTCTATACCACCAAAGACGAGGGCTTTTACAAATAAAATTATGGGGAGATACCAAACTTGGATAAGTATACCTCCACTCAGGATTAGTGGTAAAAAATCCAAACATAGAAAAATGAGGACTAAGAGATAGTTACTAAGAGGCTGTTTGACTTGGAAAAAATCACTGACAAGCTGTTTAAAACTGGAGTGATGATAGCGGATGCTAATAATTGCTCCCCAAATGGCTGATGACAAGCCACCTAAGATAAGGGTAAAAAGGCCAATTGGAGTCCCATAATCAACCCTAACTTCTCCTGCTCTTAGCAGCCAAACAAGGAGACTAACTAATAAGATTTGTCCAAGGGTCCCTGCTAGATAAAGCAACAAGGCTTGTTTTCTTTTCATATCTTGCTTCCTTTTTCTTCCCTATTAAAACTTCCACTTCACGTTAAGCTAGTCCATATCCACCCATTTGTCATTATCCATGATAAAGGGTTTGGCTAGACCTGGTCCGGTATAGTCCTTGTACTTGGTTGTGAGATACTTGTAGCAATCTTTTTTGCTGGCAAATTTTATGGCTTGGTAGGGCTCTTCAAAGGTCAACTTTTCAACAAATAAGTAGCCATCCGTCGTAGGCACCAAGACTCCGACGTGACCGACAAAAAGGGAATCACCATCCAAATTATCGTGGACAACAACCGACAGCATGCGTGCCTTGTCATCAAAGGTGAACTGCTTATAGTAATCCTCCATATGCTTGGCGTGAACCTTGACATCTTGGGTAGCTTCAGTCTTGACCCTTGAAAAAAGAATGTCAAAGTTTGCCTGGTCCTTGGCATTAAAGAGCTTGCCCTTGTCAATGGCGTCCTTGTCTTGGAAAAGGAGCTCAGTATCACTTTTGACTTGAGGAATCTTGATTTTGCCTTTCAGTAGCGTGTAGGTGTTGATACGGCAGTTGGTACCGATAAAGTCACCATGCTTGGCTGTCCACAGGTTACTGATTTTTTCCACATCATAGTCTGTTTTGGTAAATGGCGCAAAATCCCCAGAAAGTCCAACAGTACCCACGGTATCATTGTAATCCCTAACCAGATTGATAAAGTTATCCACACTCTCCTCGTTCAAATGTTTCGAGAGAATGGAACGTACCTCATTAAGACTGGCCTTGCTATTAAGGTTGGAGTAGCTTGGTTTTTCCTCCTTTTTGTGGATATGTGCAAAAACTGCTAAACCGACAAGTAGCAGGCTAGAGATAGATAAAAGAATTAGCGTCTGTTTTTTTAGATGTTTCATAGGCGCCTCCTTGGCTTCATTATACCAGATTTTGCTGACTACTCATTCTCAAGATACTTATCCACAAGAAAAAGCCTTGTTGCTAAGGCTTTAGATTGAGAACAAAAGCTTTTACTTGAGACTTTACTTAGGTGATAGCGGACGCCAGCGAACTTCTTCGAAGTTCCATGGCTAATTTTTGAGCCTAGAGTCTCAAAAATTCCGAACGCCTGAAATACCAATTCTTCAGGCGTTTTTATCACAGCGTAAAGTCTCAGTATAGGCTCACACCGTTTGAAGACTATGGATTTTTATCATTTTTTCTATATTTTTTATTATTTCCAAAATAGCTGTTCAATTTTAATGATATTATCTACAACTTTTTCGGGACTTTCCGATAAATCATTATCAATCCAGGATGAGATAATGGTTTCAAAAGATGTAGAGAAGGCTTTTATCACAATTTCATCTGAAATCTTCGTCTTTTTCTTGATCTTTTCTCTAATAGCTGGGTTGTTATTTATAAGATCACAAATAAGTTGTTGAACCTTATCTTTAAATTGAACGTGAGGTGCTTTTGAAATTGCTTTAAAATGTTTATAGTCATTTTTTATTAATAGTAGAGCCTTTAAAAGCATGTCCTCTTTATCTAAATTTCCTTGAGCTAAAATCTCCCAAAATCTTTGCATCGTCTCTGTTCCGATAGAGTATGCTAAATCATCCTTATCAAGAAAATGTTGATAAAATGTTCCCCTACTAACATTTGCTCTCTGAGTTATATTTCCAATGGTTATTTTTGAGTACTCCATTTCAAGTAGGAGGTCTATCAAAGCAGACTTGAGGTTAGTAACGCTATTAGTCTTTCTTTTCTTTGTCATTTTTTCCTTAATTAAACATATTGTTTGATGTTGTCATGGTCAATATATGGGTATTATTATATTCTTTTTATGTGAATTATAAAAGTTAAAAAAGACTGTTTTATGTTCACGAAGATAATTGATGCATCATTAATCATTTAACAAAATAATTAATGAAGGGAATAGAATTTAATGACAAAATCAAGAAAAATTCTAGGATTTATAGGTCTAGTTTTAGCACTCTTTATGGGAGCTTTAGATGCCACGATTGTTAATATCGCCCTACCAAATATTATGGAAGACTTACATACAGGATTGACTGATACAAGTTGGGTAGCAACAATCTATGTTTTAGCAATGTCTGTATTTATTATTACTGTTTCAAAACTCGCTGATATCTACGGTAGAAAATTGGTTATGCTAATTGGTGTAGTCATATTTGGCATCTTCTCATTCGCATGTATGGTGGCTGATTCTTTATTACTCTTAATTATTTTTCGGTTCTTCCAAGGAATTGGAGGTGCCATATTAACTCCAATTGTTCTCCCCATGGGAATTGAACTACTTGGGAAAGAGAATACCAGCCGTATTGCTGCTATTATGGGGACCTTCAGTGCCTTAGCTGCAGCGGGGGGACCAGTAATTGGTGGTTTAATTGTCCATTGGACAACATATCATTGGATTTTTGGTATTAATGTTCCAATCGCTATCTTTGCATTCTTGATGATCCTAGTGGGGACAAAAGAATCATATGATTTAAAAATTTCAAAGAATATTGACTGGCTAGGTATTATTTTTCTTACTTGTACTTTAGGTGGACTTATATTTGGTTTATTAGAAGGTCACGAGTATGGTTGGGCATCACAAATCATCATAGCTAGTTTTATTATTAGTGTTGTAGGCCTATTTTTTCTTTGTTTAACCGAAGGAAGAGTAAAATCACCTATCATTGACTTAAATTTATTCAAGGAAAGTACATTTACATCTTCAAGTCTTATTTATATGATTTTTGGATTTGCGATTATCGTACCTTCATTGATCTTAAACTATTTCTTGCAAAATGTTCGCAACTATTCTGCTTTGCATTCAGCATATCTTATTATTCCCACCTCTTTAGCTATCATAGTAGGTATGCCGTTAGCAACTAAGATGTACCAAAAAATTAGTGCAAGATTGCTCATTAGTATCGGTTTGGTTATTACAGCAGGTGGATTATTTATGCTTAGTCTTATTCAGTATAATACCTCACAAAGCCTCATTGTTTGTTGTAATGTAATTATTGGTTTAGGACTAGGATTTATGGCAATGTCCTTAACATCATCAGTAAAATATTTACCAATTAATAAGGCTGGAATTGGGTCAGGTATCGTTAATGCTTCTAGATATATTGGGCAAGCCATTGGTATGGCTCTCCTCGTTACCATTTTAAATAGTAATGTCAATATTGCTAAAACACAAATTAAGGAAACAGCGTATAACCAAATTGAAAAACGGGTTTTATCAACAGACGTAAAAAAAGTTGCTAAGAAGGAAATTTCAAAAACTTTCGATACGACTAAGAAAAATAATAGTATTTCAACCAAACAAAGTAATATGGTTGAGGCAATCAAAATAGCTGCTCAAAAAACAGATAATCTTCCAGAACCTAAAAAGGGGAGTAATTATAGAAAGATTTATGATGCAAATCAGTTATTAATCAATGGAGTTGAAACTGTTAGTTCAAGTGTCCCACTGTTATCAACTAGTTTAAAAACTATATCTGGAGACCAAGCTAAAGTTGGTACAGCGATTAAATTATTAGCTCAAAAGGATGAATTATCATCTGCTCTTAAAGTAATTGTCAAAGAAAAAAATGAGCAGTTAAGCAGGGCATTTGATAATGTATTTATTGTAGGAGCAATCATTGTATTGATATGTACTCCATTAGCTCTGATGACAGAAAAGCGAAAAGATGAATAACTAAGTTATTTTATAATAGGAAAAGCCAGTCTAAACTTTAGGCTGGCTCTTTTATATAATTTAAATAGTAAGTAAACAGATTTGGAACATAGAAAATCTTTTGTTCACTTATATTGTATTTTTAAGATGTAAAATTTTTCTTTCAAACCTCTCAAACCATCACTTGTCATTCACAATATTGGCAAAGGCTTCTTGGATGTCCTTATTATTGGTAGGGTACATATAATACATGTTTTCAGGATTCCCCTGATTTTGCATGGAAACTAGGACCACTGGTTGACCTTTATGGATGGTGAAATGATAGAGAATCATGGCGGAACCTGAATACCCGTAGCTGTCTACAATGATATAGTCGGCTGTCCCTGTACCATCGTCAGAAAAGGCAACGTCTACCTTTTGTTGGTTGGTCATTGGGGCATTTTGTTCAGTCTTTTCACCTACAATAATGCGGTTATTTTTAGCAAAAGACATGGCACCAAAGAAATCATCATTTCCGTTAGGTGTTAGCCTTCTATAACTTTCTTGATTCATCTTGTGCCCAAACTCCACCATGTAACTTGCGAGCTTGGCAGCCTTGTCACTATCCCAAAGGTCTGCCGTATTGGTTGGGCTAGTCTGGCTGGACTGGCTCTTGCTTTTCACTCTGTAATAAGACGTGTAAACCACCCCTGGCCCAGCAGACTCTGGAATTTGAACCAAACGATCTGTGTCTTTGACAGAATTGTCCGGAGACGGTGCTGCTTGATTGGCTGGCACAGGCACAAAAGGATTGACCCCATGCCCTGGACCATTGTCCGCAAAATAAAACATAGGCTGACCGTTGAAATCTTTAACGACAGTCTTGCCATCAGTACTTCCTGTCTCTTCAGACTTTGTGAGCCCTGACTTGGTAATGGTCACAACATGACCACCGTCAGAAACCCAGTCACCTTCGATGCTTGAAAAATCACCATTTCGAATAGCATCCACATCCATGGCAGGCGTTTTGGCTTCTGATGAGGCATTCTGACTTTGAGAACTAGAGTTTGAAGACGACTCAGAAGCTCTAGAACTCGATTGTTTAGATTTGTCTGAGGAAGAAGTTTGACCAGTCTGACTGCTTGACGAAGAAACCGCAAGGGATGACGTTTGTTGAGCTTGTGAATGAAGGGAATGCCAAGCAAAAATGGCACCACCACCAAGAAGCGTCATACAAGAAACTGCAAGAACTGACGCTGCGACCTTATGAGTCACAACATACTGACTTAAGGTTTGCCAAAAGCTTTTCTTAGATGCTAACAATAAGCTCTCTACCTCTGTTCGATTGGCCAAGAGACTACCATTTTGTATCGCCTCGTCGACCTCTGTCATCTTTGGGCGACGTCCATAAATCTTTATAAAATAGGTTAACCATTCTTCTGCTTTCATCTCATCTCCTTTTTGAAGCGTAATAGTTTCATTGTAGCATAAATTAGGGATTCTAGTTGACTTGTAGAAAAGAAAAAACTGCAAGCCAGTAGCCGCAGTTAGTGTATAAACTTGGTTCTTATTTCTGAGTATTGCCAAGTTTTTTAAGATAAGTATAGCCCAGATAGAAAAAGAAAAGCGCTAAAAGAATAAAGAACCCCATGACGAGTTTGGTCCCACCTAATTGATAGGCAATGTAAACAAAAGTATTAACCTTGATCTGACCACCCGTTTTTTCCAATAGCGAAAGGCTCTGTGAGTAATAGTGACCAAGCCAAATAGCTCCTAGCCCTAATAACGGATAAATAATGACACCCAAGATAGGGTTCTTTTTTAACAAATTATCTAACATACATCCCCCAATTTTTTTAATGCTATAGTAATAGCTTACCAAAGAATGACTAGAAAAGCAAAGTGCCTCCCATTGCACAAAAATCAAAAGGAACCGGGCCAAGAAGCTGGTTCCATTGTAAATCTAAAAGACGACACGTGTTCCATGAACTTGCTCAAGACCAAGTATGGCAAGAAATTGGTCACGATTAGCCACGGAGATACCACCTCCTGCTAAAATATCCAACTGACCGTCTGCTAGCTGAACCAATTCTGCATAACGTTTCAAGCGTAAGTCTAGAGCAGTCTCAGGAGTTCCAGCACGGGTGAGAAGACGCGTCACACCGTGGTCCTTAAGCCACTGAATAGCACTAGACTGAGCTGCTTTAGGGATTTGGTCAAAGGCCATATGCATGGTGACCTCTAGGTCTCGACTAGCATCTAACAAGGTCTTTAGAGCTTCTGTATCGAGTTGGTTTTCTGAAGTCAAAGCACCTAGTGCAAAGCCGTCAACACCCAATTCACGCGCACACTTGATATCTTCTAGCATGATAGCTAATTCCTGCTGGCTATAGACAAAGTCGCCCCCTCGTGGACGAATCATCACAATCACCTTAGCCTGATAATCCTTGGCCAACCCAACAGCCGCCTTTATGACACCATAAGAAGGTGTCGTGCCTCCAACAGCCAGATTATCACACAACTCCACGCGTTGAGCACCGGCTTGAAAAGCTTTTTCTAAGTAAGTCACATTCTCTGCACAAAATTCATATATTGGCATACTGAACCTCCAATTAGTTGTAGTAGCAAGGGGATTATTTCTTCTTTTGTGGAAAAAGCGGGAGACCAAGTTTGGCAATCTTTTCAGCTGGGGTCTTCATGCCATCCTTGACCCATTTGGAAATCACTGAGACAATAGCTGAGCTCCAAAAGGAATTGAGGTAGCTACCGGCACCATTTGATGAGCTACCATTTCGTTTTTCCAAAAAATCATAAACTGCCTTGGTCAATACCTGCTCAAAATTATAATCAATGGCAAGACTGATGATTTTGGCTTCTTTTTTGACTTCCTTAAGGAGATAAACCCAGACTTGGTAAAGATCCGTCTTGAGATTATAGCTGTCCAAGGACTTAGTAATCTTTGTAATGCAAGACTCAAAAATAGATTTTAAAATCTCTTCCTTAGAACCATAATTGCGATAAAAGGCAGCACGAGATACACCCGCACGCTCAACCAGTTCCGATATGGTAATCTTTTTAAAGTCTTTTTTCTCCAACAATTGCAGGAGAGAAATTTCGATGGATTCTCGTGTAATTGCTTTATTTTCTTGGTTAAATCGTTTGAGATTTTCCAAGGATTTCTCTGAGATTTTTCTTTCTGCCATAACATTCACTTTCTATCTGTCACACCTGATGAGATCTGCTTTGATAGCAATGCACTTCATGATAAAATTGTAAAAGAAGACAAATAACTTGTCAATGTACATTATGCAGATATGAGGTATAAACCTATGAAATGGAAAATTATTGCGGATTCAGGCTGTGACTACCGTTCTTTAGACAATCTGGCACCAGATACGGAGTTTGTCAGTGTTCCTTTGACTATCCAAGTGAGCGAAACCATTTACAGGGATGATGCCCAACTCAATATTGATCAAATGATGGAGAAAATGTATGCAACTACGACTGCTTCTAAGTCTGCCTGTCCGAGTCCTGATGATTATATGAAATCCTTTGAAGGAACGGACAATATAGTCGTCGTGACGATCACTGGAACCCTTTCTGGTAGCTACAATAGTGCTGAAATCGCTAAGAAAATTTATCTGGAAGAGCATCCTGATACTAAGATTCACGTGATTGATAGCCTGTCAGCTGGTGGCGAGGTCGACCTTATCGTTCGTAAACTCAATCACTTAGTCGCTGAAGGCCTTGATTTTGACCAAGTCGTTGATGGCATCACAGCTTATCAAGCCAAGACTAAGTTGCTCTTTGTTTTAGCCAAAGTTGATAATTTGGTGAAGAATGGTCGTCTAAGTAAACTAGTTGGCACCGTTGTTGGACTCCTCAATATCCGTATGGTCGGTGAAGCTAGTAAGACAGGTACTCTTGAATTGCTTCAAAAAGCCAGAGGTCAAAAGAAAGCCATCAAAGCTGCCTTTGATGAACTCCTCAAGGCTGGTTATGCTGGAGGCCACATTACGATTGCCCACCGCAACAATGAAAAATTTATCGAGCAATTCTCTGAATTGGTTCGTGAAAAATTTGCCCAAGCAAGCATCGAAGTCCTTCCTACTTCTGGACTCTGTAGCTTTTATGCTGAAGAAGGCGGACTCCTTATGGGGTATGAAATTTAAGACGACATTGAAAAGAGGCTGGACTACATGTTCGGTCTTTTAAAAATCAGATTATGCTATTTGATAATCAGCAGAATAGGATTATAAAACTAAAAATTCTTTCTTGACAATCCAACGTAATCGCTTTCATCACCCCCTTCATTTATGGTAAGATGGAAGTGACGCATTAGTGTCATATTCTTAAAAATTAAAATACCCTTATTAAACATGGAGACGCTTTATGAAACAGAAACATTCACATTTTCTAATCCCTGGAATCCTTCTTCTAGGGATCGTTTTGCGGGCCCCGTTCACAACCTTGTCTACGGTCTTATCAGACATTGCTTCTGGTCTAGGCGTTGAGGTCAGTTCTCTCGGTCTCTTGACAAGTCTCCCTCTCTTGACCTTTGCGATATTCTCACCTTTTGCGGCTAGCTGGGCCAAACGCTTTGGTATAGAAAGACTCTTCCTCGGTGTTTTAATTGTGATGACACTTGGTTCTGCTTTGCGTACCCTTAATCTCCCTCTTCTTTATGTGGGAACGCTGTTAGTCGGAGCTGGAATTGCCTTTATCAACGTCCTTCTCCCAAGCCTAATTCAGGCTAACGAGCCAAATCAGTTAGGATTCTTAACCACACTCTACATTACAGCCATGGGATTATCCACAGCCGTAGCTTCATCAGTTGCCGTTCCAATCACTAAGGCAACCTCATGGCAAGGCTTGGTCTGGGTATTGACAGCGGTCTGTGCCCTAGCTCTTGTGATTTGGCTCCCTAATGTACGTCACAATCATTACTTAGAACAAGATACTTCTACCAGCGAAAATTCAGGCAGTTGGTATAAGAGTGGCAAAGTCTGGGCCATCATGATTTTCGGTGGATTACAGTCACTCTTCTTCTATACCACTATCACTTGGCTTCCAACCATGGCTACACAAGCCGGTGTCGGCGAAGCCAATGCCGGAATTCTAGCTTCCGTTTTCACACTGACGAGTATTCCATTCTCTATGATTGTTCCTAGCCTAATCACGAAACTTTCTGATCGCAACCGCCATTTGATGCTAGTGACTACCGTCCTAGCAGGACTTATCGGAGTGGCTATGCTTCTAGTCAATACAGACAGCTTTGTGTATTGGTTGGTCCTTAACCTCTTAATCGGAAGTTCTGCTAGTGTCCTATTCCCTTACATGATGGTTTCCTTTTCAATGAAGGCTAGCACGCCTGAAAAAACAGCCCAACTATCAGGTTTAGCCCAAACCGGAGGCTATATCTTTGCAGCCCTTGGTCCAGTCTTGTTCGGTTCAAGCAAACAACTCTTTAACTCTTGGACCCCTGCTGTTTTAATTCTTCTTGTCTTGACCATAATCATGGGAATTGCCCTTTACAAAGTTGAAAAAACAGACGTAATTTTGTAAGTGAAAAACTAATAAAAGAAAATGCCCCACAAGTTGTAGCTTGTGGGGTGATTTTTTGTGTAGCGAATGAATGCAACTTTTAAATACAAAGGTCGAAGTATTCGTATTTGTCTTTCGACAAGTTCCCTTAACCACATAACCCTATTTCTCTAGCCAAAAGAACGCTTGGTTTAACATCTCTTTTGCTTGTCCAATCATACACGGTCCATGAGAAATAATAATATTCTTAGGTTCCCATTTCTTTATTTTGTGATAGCTCTTCAGAGCTTGTTTTTTACCAAATAAGAAAGTCATTCTTAAATCTCTTGGTGTTTTACCATTTGGATGGTGATTATCACCTATTTTAAAAAGTAGCTTTTCAAAAAGCGATAATTTCTCAGTTTCTATGTTTTCAATAAGATCCGTTAAAACCAGAGTTGAACTTTCATTATGGAAAAAAACAACCTCTTTTACATAAAAACTTCCCTCAAATGTTGTAAAACAAATTTCTTCGTTCCAATTGGCCTTGCTTAATTCCTGACCATAATCCAAACTCATTCCCGATTTTCTGGCACGCTTTTGAACACCACTAGCTAGCCAAACTTTTGCTTCAGGAAATAGTTGATGCCATTCATCTATATAACTATAATGTAAGACATTGGGGGCAATAAGGTGTTTTACCTCACCTAATTGCTTGATTTCAAAAAGTAAATTGTCATTAGGCTTAGTCGGTGAATGCACCCAAAGACCACCATTCTGTAGACGGATAACTGTCATTCTAGTTGAAAAAGGCACTTTGAAGAATTTGAAATCCATCAGTACTTCTTCCCCATCCACAATCCATAGGTTATCTGCTATCTTTTTTAAGGAATTGAGGGGAGTATATTTTTTGACTTCCATGAAACTCTGCTTTCTAAATTAATAAAGTATAATCAATCGTTATTCTCCAAAAATGGAACAACCAAGTCAATCCACTCTTGAGGTAGGTAGGCTGATAAATAGCCGTGATTATATCCTTTTGCCTCAAACAAGATAGTGTTGGGATGCAGCTGCTCAAATAACCTAGCTGACTCCTTAACACATTTCAATTCTTTTTCACCATAAATATAGAGAACCTGCGCCTTACTTTTAGAAATCCTACTCTTCAACTTATAATGCCCCATATAAGTTGAAGAGATGGTCACTAATGTTTTGATAGGCGTCCTTGGCATATCCTCCATATAAAAATTTTTTATCTCGTCTGGGTAAGCTAATTGGGGATAGAATTTATTCATTAAGCTTAACTGAAGTTTACAAGAGAATTTATTGAACATCAATTTACCAAATAGAGACACTAGAAAGATGCTGATTTTAGCTAACCTTGGTTGAGGAATACAGAGGCTTCCGTCTATGATGGCCTTCTCAGCAATTTCACTGTCTAAAGACAAAAGCTCCATGGCAATTTGACCACCAAGTGAAACACCACCGATTGCTAACAATTTCCCACCACAGTTTGCTTTGATATAGTCTAGAATCTCCAAAGCAGAATCTTCAGTAGAAACATAATCAAGTTGATATTCCTCGCCGTGGCCATTCAAAGTGGGTAGAATAACACGGTATTCTTCTGACAAGATTCGTGCTTGACGAAGATAATTCCACCAAGAACTGCCACCACCATGTATCAGTAAGATAGAAGGCAAATTCTTATCCCCAAATTCATGGAATTTCATGTTTAGACTCCTTACTTTAGGACTTTCACTTGCTAAATCCTTGTTTAATCAGCTCGTAGAAGCAAAGCTACACACTCCACGTGTCCTGCTTCATGTAATTGAACACTAGTTTCCTTGAACTCTTTGGTATATTTTTGGCTCATTTGGACATCTCCTTTGGTTAGATACTATTCTACCAAAACGTGTCCATAAAATCATACTAACATCAGTTCACTTACTTTGACAAAGTGGAGGTATCTATCCTCAAGACCCTCAATGCATTCCATACTGCTAGTAGCGTTACACCAACATCTGCAAAGATGGCCTCCCACATATTAGAAATTCCCAATCCACTTAGAACCAAGAAAATTAGTTTAACTACAATAGCCAAGGTCATGTTTTGTTGGGCTATTCTGACTGTCTTTTTTGCCAGTCGAATGACTTGAGGAAGTTTTCCAAGGTCATCATCCATCAGTACAACATCTGCTGATTCAATGGCTGCGTCCGAACCTAGCCCTCCCATAGCAATACCAACATCTGCCCTAGCAAGAACCGGTGCATCATTCACCCCATCTCCAACAAAGGCAACAGCCTGCTGAGACTGAGTCAGAATTTCCTCAAATGTACTCACCTTATCCTGAGGCAAGCAATCTCCAAATGCATCATTAAAGGCAAATTGCTGTGCAAATTCATCAACCACTGCCTGACGATCGCCTGAAAGGAGAACCGTCTTTTTAATTCCGACTGCCTGTAAATCCTTCAAGGCCTCGATGCTCGTCTCCTTCACTTGGTCTGTGATAAGGAAATAGCCTAGAAAATGACTGTCCTCTGCCAAATAGAGAACTGTTCCTGTGCTGTCAATAGCTGGATAAGCAATCCCTTGAACTTCCATTAATCTAGCATTCCCAAGATAGAGCTGTCTGCCATCTACCCTACCGGACATGCCCTGCCCTGGTAGCTCGGTAATCTGACTCACCCTATTCTCGTCCACTTCCTGTCCATAGGCTGTTCGAATAGAGTTTGCGATTGGATGATTGGAATAGCTTTCCAGATGGGCAGCGAGGTACAGAATATCATCCTCGACACCTTCTGCGTTGACAACGGTATCCACCGCAAAGATACCTTTTGTAATTGTCCCCGTCTTATCAAATACGACCGTATCCAACTTGGCAAGAGCCTCTAAATAATTCCCACCTTTCACTAAGACACCTAATTTAGATGCTCCCCCTAGCCCGCCAAAGAAACTCATTGGTACCGAAACCGCAAGAGCACAAGGGCAAGAAATGACTAAAAAGGTAAGTGCCCGATAAAGCCAAGTCGACCACTCCCCTAAACCAAGCAAGGGAGGCAGGCTTGCAAGCAGAAAAGCGATTCCGACAACCACTGGTGTATACACACGCGAAAAACGTGTGATCATCCGTTCCGTCTCCGCTTTTTTATTGCTTGCATTTTCAACTAATTCCAAAATTTTGTTGACCGTTGATTGCGAAAAAGTCTTACTCACTTCAATTACCAATGGACTAGTCAAATTGATCACACCACTTGTAATGTCCTCACCAACGCCAATTTCCCTAGGCAGTGATTCTCCTGTCAAGGCTGACGTATCCAGAATAGAACGACCTTCTCTGACCAGACCATCTAGGGGCATCTTCTCCCCAGGCTTAACTAAAATATGGTCCGCAACCCTTACTGTTTCAGGGTCTACTTGAACGGTTTCTCCCCCCTCTAGTCTCCAAGCCTTATCCGACCGAATATCCATCAATCGTGCAATGGACTGACGAGATTGAGAGGTGGCCTTATCTTGGAAATACTCCCCAATCTGATAAAAAAGCATGACGGCTACTGCCTCTGGAAATTCTCCCAAGAGAAAGGCTCCTAAGGTCGCGATACTCATCAAAAAGTTTTCATCAAAAAGATTACCACGTTGAATATTTTGAACCATCTTGATAAGAACCTTATGGCCGATAATGATATATAGGGTCAGATAATAGACCAGACGAATCCAGAAATACTCCTCTGGCAGGAAAAAGCCGAAGGCAAATAGAATCATAACAGCAAGTAGCAGCTCTTTCGCCCAATCTCGTTTTTCTGGAAGTGCCTCTTCCTTTTTCTCACTGATAACTTCGATTCCAGGTTCAATAGCATCCACCAAGTCAATAATTTCCTTATCTATCCCATCTTCGCTTTTTGTTTCCAAAATCAGCTTTTGAGCTATCAGATTGACAGTGGCAGATTCTACCTGCTCCAATTGATTGACAGCACGTTCAATCTTAGCAGCACAATTGCCACAGTCAATTCCTCGAAGTTCATACTCTTTCTTCATGTTTTTCCTCTTTCAAATGTTTCAGTGTCAAAGACAAGACTGCTGCGACATGATCGTCCGCAAGTTCATAATAGGTCATCCTTCCTTTTTTCTCCCCCTTGACCAATTGGCAGTCCCGCAGATAGCGTAGTTGGTGAGAAATAGCAGACTTGGTCATCTGTAACGCAATCGCTAAGTCTCCGACACAAATTGGATTTTGCCGTACTGCTTGTAAAATCCGCAAACGAGTTGGGTCAGAAATCGCCTTAAAAAAATTGGACATATTTAGCAATGTAACGGTATCAAACTCCGTCTCATGGACCCCTTGAATTAAATCTGGATTACAAGCTGTTAAACACTGTGACATATTTTCTATTCCTCCTATACTAAAGTTGTATCAAGTAACATCATGATTAGAAATCCGGCCATAACCCCACCTGTCGCAATATCGGTATTCTTGTGCTCTTGAGCACCTGGCACAAGTTCTTCCACTGCAACATAAATCATGGCTCCCGCCGCAAATAAGAGAGCATAAGGTAGTAGCTGGGTCATAGACATAACAGCATAGGCCCCTAAAACAGCTGCAATCGACTCAACAATCGCTGACATGGCGCCATAGTAGAAAGCTGATTTCCTACTTCGCCCTTCTACCCGTAGTGGCAAGGACAAGGCAGAGCCTTCTCGAATATTTTGGATGCCAATTCCCAAGGCCAATCCAAGGGCACTCATTCACGTAAAGGAAAGTCTAGTTGCGAGATTTGCCACACTAGCAAATGCCACACCAACTGCTAAGCCCTCTGGTATATTATGAAACACTACCGCCAGATAAAGCAGCATGGTCTTTGATAAGGGTCTTTTGGGATTCAAAATCCCTTCCTTATCACTCATCTGATGATTCAAATGTAGGTCGGGAACCAAATAATTAATAAAGCGGATAAATAAGCCCCCGACAATAGAACCAACAGCCGTCGTCAACCAGTAAAATCTGTTCGTAGCTATTGACTGGCTATAGTCCAAAGAAGGGACAAGCAAAGGCCAGACTGCCGCTGCCGTCATAATGCCCGCTGCCAAGCCCATCATCATATCCATGAATTTTTGATGAATGGTTTTGACAAAAAAGACCAAACTAGCACCGATAAGGGTACAAAACCAGTTGAATAAGCCAGCTAATAAAGCTTGCATTACTGGTGATAGAGAAGAAAAATTACATCTCATACCTCAATAATCGATGATTCAGTTGAACAACCACTCAACTATTATCATTATAGTTGAACACTCGCTCAATTGTCAAGGAAGAAAGTAAAAAAGCTATGAGAAATCCCCATAACTTTGTAAATTATTGAAGCAATCTCGTGTTCTTAGAGAATATCACAATGCCATAAAAAGCCCAAAGGACTATTTGGAATTATCATATCATATAACGCTTTGACACAATTTAACGATTACTATATTGAGAAACAAACTTTACTCCTCAAGAAAGTTAGATGTTCCCAATGCTATCCGTAAGAGTACTTAAAACCTTGAAACATACTGATTTCAAGGTTTTTATAACGTGTTGAAGATTATGTACTATTTTTGGTTCAGTTTACTATAAATGAATCACTCTTTAAAAATGGTATCACCAAATCAACCCACTCTTGAGGCAGGTAAGCTGATAAATAGCCGTGATTATAACCCTTTGCTTCAAACAGAATAGTGTTGGGATGTAGCTGCTCAAATAACCTAGCTGACTCCTTAACACATTTCAATTCTTTTTCACCATAAATATAGAGAACCTGCGCCTTACTTTTAGAAATCCTACTATTCAATTTGTAGTGCCCCATATAAGTCTTATAGATAGTCACTAATGTTTTGTTAGGTGTCCTTGGCATATCCTCCATATAATAATTTTTTATCTCGTCTGGGTAAGCTAATTGGGGATAGAATTTATTCATTAAGCTTAACTGAAGTTTGCAAGAGGATTTACTGAACATCAGTTTACCAAATAAAGATACCAACAAGATGCTAAATCTCGCCAACCTTGGTTGAGGAATACAGATACTTCCGTCTATGATGGCTTTCTCAGCTATATCGCTGTCTAAGGACAAAAGTTCCATAGCAATTTGACCTCCAAGTGAAACACCACCTAAAGCAAATACTTTCCCACCACAGTTTTGTCGAACATAATCTAGAATTTCCTGTGCCGAATCTTCCGTTGATATATAATCCTCTTGATACTCTTCTCCGTGTCCATTAAGTGTCGGTAAAATGACATGGTAATTATGAGACAGGAGACGAGCTTGTCTAAGATAATTCCACCAAGAGCTACCCCCACCATGTATCAATAAAATGGGAGGCAAATTTTTATCACCGAATTTATGAAATTTCATTTTGATAACCTCCAAAATGTCTCATATAGACAGTACTATATTTACTTGAAAGTCTATGTTCACCTTTATTATTCTACTATTTACTCTGCTTAGCTCTGTTACAAGTAAGAGAGACAATATCGCAACCTACCTAGTCAAGGCCAAATTCCTTTCTCGCATCAGCTAGAGAAGAGACTTTACCTTGAATAATTTCCTGATGCCCGACTAAAATTTTCTTTTTCAAATCCTCAAAAGCCACTTGATACGTTGCCTCTGGAAAATCACTAGACACATATTTGCTTTGGTTAACCATTATATTTTCCATTTTTCTAAGCGTTCTATTTTGTATATATTTATTGTAACATGAAGAAGAAATATGATTCAGATAAAAATATCAAATGACTTACCATAAAAAGCCCTGTCACCAAGGCTTTTCATTCTACACATTTTCTAGGCCTCACAAGCAGTGATACCGCTTCAACATGTCGTGCTAGTATACTCCTATATTATAGAACGAAAGAGAATTACACACTCAACTCAAACAACTTATAAAACTCACCTCTCCTATCCATCAAGTCACCAAAAGAACCATCTTCAACAATGACGCCACCTTTCATAAAGAGAATTCTATCGTATTTTTTCAAAATGTTCTCATTCAACTTGTGGGTTACTACAAGTGCAGTCAAATCTTGAATATCCAGGATTGAATTTTCAATTTCAGTAGTTACTTGATTATCCAAAGATGAGGTAGCCTCATCCAATAATAAGATTGGTGTTTTTCGAATTAAGGCACGCGCAATACTAAGTCTTTGTTTTTGTCCGCCAGATAGATTTGAGCCATTCTCTCCACATAAAGCTTGTAGACCAGATTCATTTTCTAAAACATAACTTTCTAAACCTGACTGCTGTACCGCTTGCTTTATTTCCTCATCAGTGAAGAATTGATTAAGAGTAATATTTGATCTTAAAGTATCATCAAAGATATAAATGTCTTGTTGAACAATAGTCATTAAGTTATAAAGGCTCCCTGCTGAAATAGCTTGCAAATCTATATTATCAATGGAGATGTGCCCACTTGTTACATCGTAAAAACGCAGTAATAGATTGAGCAAAGTTGATTTTCCACTCCCTGACATTCCTACAATTGCAATTTTTTCCCCTTTTTGAATCTTCAAAGATAAATGATTAAAAATTTTTTCTTCAGTATTAGGGTAAGAAAAGTCTATATTTGAAAAAGAAATAACATCATCGAAATATTCTTTTGTTTCACCAGTCTGAAGCTCAGTTACATCTTTTACCTCAAATGCATCTAGTGTTGCCTGACCTTCACGAAATTTACTTATTCCCATTCCAACTTCATTCAGTGGCATTACTACAAAATTGACCAGTTGAACAATAGCTGTTACACTCCCAATTGTGGTAGAGCTATTAAATACGAGATACATCCCTCCACCAAAGGCTACCAAAAAAACAATCATCCCTGAAAGCTGTGAAATAACATTAGCTAAAACGTCAAATTTCCCTTTTATAAAATTTATTTCATCAAATTTTTCACTTTCATGACTATAATCCTCACAGATAGCATCTTTCACATTAAAACTTTTAATAACAAGAAATCCTGCTAAAATATCTTTAACCTTAGCTAAATACTTCTGATCGGCAACCATAGCTCTATTTTGTAAAGAGGCTGATTTTTGTCCAATAAATCCTGAAATCATCATTGGAATAATGCTAGCAATGATAACTAATAAGGTCAAAAACCAATTACCTATAAACATAGCTAGAAGTGAAAAAATCATTAAGGAAAGGTTTTTTGAAATATTAAAATACTGGTATAGATAATCTTGCTCAATTTTCTTCATATTTTCGGTTAATACGGAAATAAATTTCCCTGATTTTTCTTTAGAAAAGTCTCTATAATCCCTATCTAAAATAGATTGGAACACCTTGTTTTTGTATCTTGACATGATTTGCCTAACAAGTTTATTTCTCAATCGAAGAGATATAAAGTTGAGTGCTGCATAGATGAAAATAACAGTAGCTCCTACTAGTACCGCTTGAGTTAAGGCAACTTCATTTTGGGACATGCCACTATCAATAATACCTTTAATAGAATAAGCAAAAGCAATATTAGTTAAAGGGACCAGTATATTAAATATCATGAAAGTATAAAAAGCCTTCTGATGGTTCTTTATCAATTGTTTCATCCTTAATCTACCTCATAATCCTTAATATCATTTAGAAAATGTGAGATAAAATATTCTTCTAAGTCAATATTCTCTCTCCTAATCTCTTTCATAGAGACCTGTTCTACTATTTCTCCATTTTTGATAAAACCAATCCTATCTGCTATCTGTGAAATTTCCGATAATATATGACTCGATATTAGAATTGTAATTCCATGCTCCTTAGAAAGCGACAACAAAAGATTTCGAATTTCTTGAATTCCTATTGGATCTAAACCATTGATTGGCTCATCTAAAATTAACAATTTAGGTTTTGTTAGAAAAGCACGAGCTAAACCAAGCCTTTGCCTCATTCCTAACGAAAAATCTTTTACTTTTTTAGTCGTATTCTTTAATCCGACCATTCTTAAGGCTCTTATTATATCTGATTCAATAATATTTTTCCCCATATACTGAGCGTGAATTTCCAAAATTTCTTTTGCAGTGTAATTATCATAAAAAATTGGTGATTCAATAATACTTCCAATCTGACTTAATATTTCTTCTCTGTGTTCTTGTAGATTTTTCCCAAAAATTTCAATACTACCTGATGTAATTGTTGATAAGGATAACATACATTTCATTAACGTTGTTTTTCCAGCACCATTCGGTCCTAAAAAACCATAGATTTCTCCTTCAGCAATTTGAAGGTTGATACCACTTAAAATTTCTTCTTTATCAATTGTTTTAAAAACTTCTTTTATTTCAACAATATTTCTCATTTCTATCTCTCTTTCTATAACCACCTTTAAATGCAAGAATTTTTCTTCAGGAGCATAAATACAAACTTATACAGTCTCTTTCTTTATTGGAATCATAAAGGAATTACCACTTTTCTTCGATTAAACTCAGCAATACTATTTGATACTAATATCTCGTTTTGAAATATTATAAATTGAAAATGAAGTAATCATTAAACTTATGAAACTTGCAAATATCAAAAAGAATAAGTTATCAACAATATTATTAGATAAACTTCCTGAACTTACATTCGAAAGTAATGCTGCTAAGCCAAGTCCTGTAAGCATTGTTATAGCTGTTGAATACTTAATCATACCTAAAACAAATGGTAATAACCCTATTAGTACTGTTCCAAACGTAATTCCAGCTAAGTTCATTAATTGATTACCAACAGGGATATAAGTAGATTCAGTGACAACAGCCATGGATCTAATGAATATTTGAATAACTAAATGGGCAGAAAAATGGGCAATAAATGAAATTAGGATGACTGAAAGAATTTTTCCCCATACTAACTTTATTTTAGAAATAGGGTAAGAAAATAACTGAAAAATTGTTTTTCGTTTAAATTCATCAATAATAATCGTAGATAATAAATAAGATTCAAAAATCAAAAATGCTGATTTTGTAAATAAAGATGAAAATAATGATGCTACAATTGCCCAACCTTCCCATTTGCCAGTAATTCTAATAAGATTAGAATCCTGTCCAGTGAATTCTCCTAGTTTATTGTCAGTACCTAACCCCATAATGATTATTACTGTAATACCTAACACTATAAATATAGTACACAACCAGGCTAAAATTAACTTAGATTTAGAAATTTTATTTAATTCAATTTTAATAAGCGACAACATAGATTATTTCCTCCAAAGTGTAAATAAAGAATAAACTATTCAAACTAATCTCACCAAATATTTAAAAAAAGCTTATTTTACAGACAATGCCACTATACATACTGTCGGTATGTATATGTTAAAAAACAAACATACCTACGGTATGTAAAATAGGATTTTAATAACACACATAAAGTATGTTATTTTTTAAGTATCAAAATGTAAAATAGATCGTTCAATTGATAATACATAGATAGAAATTAGTATTAACAAGAATGTCGTGCGACTACATATTTACTATTTTTTTAAGTGATCAAATAAGTTGAAAATCACCTCCATCATTTCATCAGAAATTAACTGTACCCCTAGACCTTCAAAAGTAAGTTTAATGAAATTCATTTTACGCTTTAATTCTACTAATGAAAAAACGGAAATTTGAAAACCAATCCAAATATTTAAAGTTAAAACAATTAAATCTGCTAGCTCTTCTGGATATTCTGTTTTAATAGAGCCATCTTCGACACCTTCGTAAACTTTTTCTCTAATTTCGGGTAAAAAATCAGAAAATAGACCTAGATACTGCTCTCCCAATAAGCGTGGACTTCTTAGCATAATTGAAGCAGAGTAGACGAGCCTTTGGTGTTCAAAGTTAGAGAAAGAATCCATCAAAGAATTTTGTATCTTTTCTAATCCAGTATTTCCTCTCCAATTATAATTTAAAATTTCTTGATTATTTTCGCTAATGATCGTTTGCAAAATATCATATTTAGACTCAAAATGATGATAAATAACACCTTTCGTCAATCCACCTAAGCCATCTATGATATCTTGTATTGACGTATTATCAAATCCTTTTTCTAAAAATAAATCTTTAGAGACCTCTAGTATTTTTTTTCTAGTTTCGTGTGAGTTTCTATTTCTTGCCATTCCAGTCCCTTTCTATCATACCGATGGTATGTAACTTCTATTTTAGTGGACAAAACTAATAATGTCAAGTTCTTTATTGAAATATAACAAAAAGCCTTAATTCAAGGCTTTTCATTATATATTTCGTCTACACTTTAGTTACCTAGATCAAGATTTAGATAATGGAAACTAGTCAATTTTCTCTGTGATGTTTCCAAGTTTATCCAATACAAGACAGGAATGATCATTTAGTGAAATTATGGGAACATGAACAAGTTCTTCAGCTCTATCTTTATTAGCTTTATCATTCCATGAATCATAATGGACACTAATTAAAAACTGACTAAAGAGTCCTAATCCATTCTTTATCTTTATCTGATGATCTGAATGATCATTAGGTGAGATATAGACCTTTTCTCCTAATAATAGGGCTCCTGCAGAAAATCCTATAACTTTAGCCCCTTTATTCAGCATATGATCGATATAATTTTTGAACTCCTGATTGACATAAGTAGCTATATATTTTTCCGTATCTCCACCACCGATGATAATGACATCAGCATCTAGATAGCTATCAAAATTAATCTGCTCAGTGTCTAAGAGTAAGTAATCAGTGTTTAGATTAGGAAATTGACTTCGGAAAACTTCCGTGTACTTTTTCATATAGGGTTGCCAATTTTCTCGATAAACTGTAAAAATGACAATTCTTTCGATCTTCCTTGATGACACAATTTTATTAACAATCGTATGATTCTTTATCGGCGGATTTCCACCCATCAAAAAAATTTGTTCGTCCAATCTTTCACACTTTCTAAAGATACATAAAGTTTAAACAAGTTTATTCTCGTTTCGAAATTATAATTTTTTCTTAAAATGAATAATTCTATTTGCCTCCTGGAATCCAATATTGAGATGAAATCTTATAGAATCAGTATTCGTTAAAGTACAGTCACTTGCAAATTCCTTACATCCTTTATTTTTCGCCCATTCCTCACATTTTGTACAGAGATTTTTAGCAATATCCTTTAAACGATATTCCTCGTCGACAATAATCCCTTCTAAGAATCCAACAGGACTATATTTACATCCTTCAACATAATCAAATCTGAGTGAACATAGTGCTAGACCTACGATTGTGTCACCTTCAACTTCAGTAAAGATTGCAGTATTTTTGCCATTCGTATATCTTTTTACTTCATCAATAGCTTCTTTATCGGTCAATTGGGGCCATAATTGTTTCATTTGTTTAGCCATTTTTATAGAATCTTTTGTTATTCCATCCATATTGATGTTCCTCCTCAAATTACAAGCAAATGTTTCGAATCACGCTGTTACTTTGTTACTCATTGGTTGATACCAATACCATCCCTTTCTACTTTTCGACTGTCTCAGATTGGAAGAGCAGATCCACATACTCAGCGGTTCGGACTTACCGTATCATTTCGTCGGTTTCCCTCCTCATTCTACGAGTCCTATGCCCAGGGCACCTTCTCAACCTTCAGTCTCACCTTGTCGCATGGGCCAAACATCTACTTCTACTTCGCTGATGACTCAGCTTGTACAAGCAGTGATTTACTTAAATGAAATCCATTCTTCTTTTGATAGACAGGTTACGTGTTCTGTACGAAGAACACCTTCCCATGCACACGGAACGTTCTCTTTTGTATGACGATAACGGAACCCGCATTTTTCCTGAACTCTCTGCGACTTTGTATTGCCGTCAAAATAACCGCACCATAATTTCTCCAGATTCAGGTCATCAAATCCATGTCTCATCATCTCACGAACTGCTTCTGGTATCAGGCCTTGACCCCAATAGGGAACTCCTATCCAGTAACCAATCTCCGCCTCAGTATCCGGAATCCCTTTATCACTTGCAGAGCCAATCATCAGTCCTATGCTACCCACTGGCTGCATCGTTTCTTTTAAAACAATGGCGTATGTCTCAGGTGCTGAAAGATAACTTTTTATAATCTCCCTACTATTTTCAACGCTTGTATGTACTGGCCAACCTGCAATCGGACCCACCTCGGGATTACTGGCATATTGAAATAAATCATTGGCGTCTTTTTCTTCCCATGGGCGAAGAATCAATCTTTCCGTTTCTAAAATCATTTTTCTCTCCTTAAATTCCAACTGTTTATACAATCATTTCAAATGAAGGATTTTTCATGATTTGACTCTTTGTATCAACGCTATACACTCCACATGTGCTGAGAGCTTTCTTCTATACTAATAGACGAAAGGGTGTGAAAATGATTTTTAAATGATACTGTGGAACGGAACAGTAGCCCTAGTATTGACTACTGTCGTTTCTATTCATATTGGCTATTCTAGGACTGAGATGAAAAAATCTATAAATGCTCAGAATAAAATTGAACCCGCAAATCTCCCCAAAACAATGGTGAGTCATGTACTTGTATTATTCCGAAAAAATACACCTCTGGTGCAGTGAGACAAATTGGTGTATCTTATAGTGGCTTCGTAGATGAAAGCTATACTCTACTATCACTCTTTGATGATGTAGAACAAATTGAAAAAGATAATAGACTTCAGACAGCTATTGATGTTGTCAGAGAACAGTTTGGTTTTTTAGCCATACAAAAAGGAACCGTCCTAACTGAAGGTTCCAGAAATATTGAACGCAGTAAACTTATCGGTGGTCATTCCGCGGGTGGATTGGAGGGATTAAAATGAAACAAGAAAAAAATACAGTACAATTTTCAGAAATCCGTAGCAAAGGATGTAATGATATTGAAATGCTTGAAAGATTTTTACATGGAATCGTTGAAACAGCAACTTCAAAACTTCGTCAGAGAAAACTCAAAACAACTGAAATATCGATACGACTAGTACATGCTAAATCTGAAAACCGATTACCATTGGAATTTACATTTAGCATTAAGCCAACAAGCTCATCTGTGATAATCTATACTGAGGTAATCAATCGCTTTAAAGAATGTTACACAGGTGGGGGAATTCAAGGTTTTACGATTCAATTTGATAAAAATACCCTTGCCTCTGCATAGAAAGGATTTGATATGATTGACCGTTCATATTTACCATTTCAATCAGCAAGAGAGTACCAGGATACAAAGATGCAAAAATGGATGGGCTTTTTCCTATCTGAACATGCATCAGCACTCTCTGATGATACAAACAAAGTAACGTACATGTCTGACTTATCACTAGAGAAGAAATTATTACTCCTCAGTCAAGTATACGCCGGGCAGCTACGCACACGCATTCAAGTGATTGAAAAAAACAAGCGTGTTTCCTACACTGGAACAATACCAAGTCTGACCAAAGATTTCATTTTGATAAAAACTACAACAGGTCACATCAATTTGAAATTAAAAGACATTATTAGTATTGAACTTGTCGAGGAGGTGCTCTATGAATCAGCTTGAGTTTCAGCGTAATCACCTACAAATGGACTATTATAGCGAGAGCTACCAAGATTTTGAACGTGACTTCTACCGCTACTCTAACATGAATATTCCATTGACCTTCCTAACTGATGATATCCTAAAAACAATGGCGACTTCACGTAAGAATTACTTTGTCCTCAATAAGGAAAAGTCCAGAGATAACCGCGATCACTTCTTCATATTTGAAGTAAGTACCGTAGATGAGAATCCGCTAATCTATCATTATACATATAAGAAAACTACAATATATTTAGCAGAAAAATAGGAGCAGTTCAATTGACTGTTCCTATTTTTAATATTCATAAAATCTAAAGTCTTTATACTCTTTAACAATGGAGTCGCCAACCAGAACAGACTATACTGACCAGCGACTACCTTAAATTTAATGTTTCAGATTTATTTTCTTATCTCTAATTTCATAAACTACATCTGCTACATTTTCGAGTAATCGTTTATCGTGGGTGATAAACACGATAGTTCCGGTGTACTCCTTCATTAGTATTTCCAAAGCCTCTAAACTTGGTATGTCAAGGAAGTTACTGGGTTCATCCATTATTAGGATGTTATATCTACCCATGAGCATTTTAGCAAGCAACAATTTTATAATTTCTCCACCGCTTAAAACAGATAAACTTTTTCCAATATCGTTCTGTTTGAACCCCATAGATGCTAGCACTGAACGAATTTCTGATATATTGTAGTCACAATCCTTCTGCATAAACTCCATAACATTCTGATTACTGTTGTACTTGTAACCATTCTGTGCAAAGTAACCTATTTTTGCCTTAGGCGAAATAGAAATTCCTTCTTCATGGTTTAAGATCATTTGGATTAAAGTTGTTTTTCCGATTCCATTACCACCAGTTAACGCCACTTTTGCTCCTAACGGAATTTGAAAAGATGCATTTTCAAACAGAGCCTTATCCCCAAATACTTTATTAATTTCTGCACCGACTATAGGGTATGGATTATGGAGCTCCAATGCTTTACTTTGCCTGAAACGAATTCTGCGAATGCCTTCCGGAGCTTCTACTTTTCCTAAGGCCGCAATCCTGTGCTCTAGGGTTTTAGCAGCATTATACATCTTTTTTTCCTTACTTCCTATTGATTTTTGATGAGCTAAACGCCCTCCGTCTTCAGTACTTTTTTTCTTTGAAGAACCTTTTGCCTTCTGTTCTATTTTACGAGCCTGTTTTCGCTTTTCCTCCGCAGCCCTTTCCAATCGGGCACGTTCCGCAATAAATTGTTCGTATTCTGCAGCTTGGCTCTTACGTTCTTCCTCTTTCTGACGAAGATAATCAGAATAGTTTCCCCAATACTCAGTGATTTTGCCATCTTTCAGTTCCCATATTTTATCTACTATTTCATCAAGAAAATAGCGGTCATGGCTAATAACTAACAGTGCACCTGTAAAATATTTTAGCTGTCCTATTAGAAAATCAATTCCTTCACGGTCTAAATGGCTCGTAGGTTCATCCGCTAAAATACCATGAACCTGTGCCGATAAGGCCTGTGCTATTTTAAGCCTTGTTTCTTCACCACCGCTCATAGTCTGTATATTTAATTGCTCAACACCTAGCTTGCCTACAAGTGCAAAATCTTTTTCCTCCTGCAGAGTTACTTCGTCCAACTGGGGAATATAGGCAAGTTCACCCAGACGATTCATTTTACATCCTGGGGGAGTTAATTCTCCTAAAAGTACCCTGAGTAAAGTGCTTTTTCCAGCACCATTTGCTCCTACTAAACCAATACGGTCATAATCATATACTTCTAATTCATTTATATCTAAAACATCGCGTCCTTTGAATTCCACACGAATGTCTTTTGCTTTTAATATTAATTCCATAACATTTCCTCCTGTCTATAATCGCATGCTTTCATTTGCTTGTATGCAGGGAAAACCCTGCGATTTTAGCAGGAAGAGTTACATGAAAATAAGATACATAAATATTCCTCCAATATTGTTTATTTTAAATCTAATTTTCTAACCTCAGTTATCATTTGGCAAACTATAGCAATGCCAATAATTAAAATACCTGATAGTAAAAACCAATGATTTACACCGATTTTATCAGCAAAGAATCCAGAAAGAATTAACCCAATTGGCATAGCAAGTGACATGATACTTCCGATCAAAGAAAATACACGTCCTAAATATTCAGGCTTAATTTTCTCCTGAAAAAGAGCTGTTTGCACACCGCTATAAAATGGCACCGAAAGCCCCATTATTGCACAGCAAACTACGAATATTACAAATCCATTTGGAGGAAGTATTCCCGAAACGGCTAAACTGGTCCCCATTATAAAAAATGAACTTGTTATTAGTAATACATGCTTTTCGAAGCCCCCTAATCTTCCTAATAATAAGCCTCCTGCTAGCATCCCAAATGCAAAGGAAATTTCCGTAATAGAAATATGCACAGGCGTTCCATTAAAGTGTTCCATGCTTATTAAAGGAAATAGTGCATTGATTGGCATATAAACAAAAGTATATAGTGTTCCTAAGAGTAATAAGGCAAACAATCCTTTGTTTTGTCTCAGAACCACAACTCCTTCTTTCATCTCCCTTATGAAATTTGGTTCTAAACTTTGCACTTGATTACCCAGCTTAGGTATACGTACAATTGCTACCGTAATAGATGCAATCACAGCACCCAATACGTCGATGGCAATAATAGCATTTAAATCCCAAACGGAGTATAAGAGTGCTGCAACTGCCGGACTAACAATATAGCTTATAGACTGCAAAGACTGACTATAGCCTGCGCATTTCGTTAGCTGTTCTTCTGGTACTAAAAGTGGTGTAACCGCATTGAGTGCTGGGGTATGAAAAGCTGTTCCAATGCTACGGATAAACAATACTATCATAATCATCCAGACAGGTAGCTCCATACAGAATGCAACAATAGCAAGCACTGCACCAGCTGCTGCGATAATTAAATCGGCACCAATCATTATCTTCTTCCTATCATGACGATCCACTAGCACACCAATGGCAGGTCCCAAAATCGCATAGGGTAAAAAACCTACTAATGAAGCCATAGACAAGACCATCGCAGATCCTGTTTTTTCTGTAAGGTAAAAAATAATCGCCATTTGCAGGATGGCACTAGTGATTAATGATACTGCTTGCCCTGCCCATATTGCATAAAATTTTCGTTTCCAATTGTTGTATTTTTCCATTTATATTATCTCCTGCATATTATTTTGCTTGAATTTCTATTTTGAATAGCATTCTAGGCAATAAAAAATGCAGGCCAAACCCCACAATGTGGCTTTTGGTCTGCATACATACAATTTGGAAACATTCATATTAAAGACATAGTTAAATAAAGGTATAGTTAAATAACCAATATCCTCACCGTAACTAATGAATGCTCAATATCGTATAAATAAGCACAACAAAAAAGCCTATCATCGGGTATAGATTCTGCTTTTTTTATTGCCAGCTTATCTTAAACGCATTGAGGCTGTCATAGTTTCGGTTCCTCCTACATCTTTGTTTATATCAATTTATAGTATAACACAACAAGATGATATGTTCAATATAAAAGTTATGGAATGAGACTCATACTTCCAATTCGATGCCAGATTTAAAGGATATGACGAAGTTTTCTTCATAGACTGTAACGCTCTGGATTATCTTCCTTAGTAGCAAGCGATTAGCTTTCACAAAATCTTCTGTTTGTAGTTTTAAAAATTCATCAGGATTTTCTAACTCAACCTCAAAATATTTCATTTTACATTCCCTCATTTCATTTATTGATAAATTGAGTTTGCAAAAAAGAGTGGACAATTTTTGTCTACTCTTAACCTTTAAAATAGTTTTTTTTAATCGATTTGAAGTTGCCTAAATTATTACTTATTCGGTAAAATGAAGTATTGCTTTCAACAGATTTCCTTCAACTACACTTCACTTGATTCAAACAAGGTGGGTACATTTCTATTCCCACAAACTCCTTGTCAATGGAAACAAACACGTACCCACAGGGTAAATGGAAATAGAAACTGATAATTTCTAGCTATCACTTCTACTCATTCCAAAAATTTTCTCACTCTGATACTTACCCACCATAAAGCAAAAAGCCTTGCAATCAAGGCTTTCATTATCCCTTTCGTTCAAAGGTTTCTAAGCTTTTACGAGCAGAGCGACACACTCAGCGGTTCGCTATCTCCGTTCTGTCTGCGTGCTAGCACTTGTCAATCACGGACAGCTATCGCATGGGCGGAAGTAAATGCTAATCTTCGTCGTTTTACTCCTTGACTAGCAAACTTACCGCCTCAACATGCGCAGTCATTGGAAACATATCCACATCCTTAGCATTTCCCGTCTTCGAAATAAGTAAGTGTCTTAAACAGTTTAATATTCAGTTAGACAAACTGGGATTTAGAAAGATCTCCGCAAATAAACCATGTCTACCAACTGAATGCCACCTTCATATATTGGATGGTCATAATTGTCTGTAAAGAAGTTCGGGGCGATATGTGATCGCACAAACCCACACTTTTCATAAAACGGAATCGTCATTGGACTATCGCCCGTTCCTACCTGCAGAGTAGAATACTCTTCTCTGTATTTCGTGATAATAAAATCAATCATGGCTTTCGCGTAACCTTTGCCTTGATATTCCGGCACTGTCGCAATATTCTTAATTTCAAGTACGCCATTTCCCACATCGATTACAACACACTCACATTTAATACCATTATCATCAAGTACATACATTTTACCCTTATCAATATAACGGTCTATCATATCCTCCTGCTCATCTGCCAATAATAGCAACTCAATATAATTTTTCCTGTTTTCCATAACCTCTAGTATTTCCATCAACAACCCACTTCTTAAAATATTTATTGTTATTATTGTTTCGCAAATAATTTATAAACTCGATTTTAGCATCCCACGGGTTCAATGATTTGTAATCAAATCCAATGATTTCAAAGCTGTCATCAAAAATTGTTTATAGTGATTAGCTTCTTCTGCATTACCACCCTTACCATGAACATATATAACGGCATTTTTCATTCAAATCCTCTCCACAAATTCGAATTTGATTATTTCTTTTTCTTCGGTTTTGGTGCAGGTAACTCATCATAAATTGAATTGAATAAGCCGGTTAAAAATTCTTTGTTGTCAACATCATCTACCAATAGCATTTCCTTTGCTCCATCATACGGCAACTCATATTTTGCATTTGGCATATATGCTATTGCAGATTTAACAGGCTTCACTAAAAACCTATCATCATAAATCCCACCAACAATTTTCCCGCGATAATAAATAATATATTCACCCATCATTGCTTTATATGTTATTTCTTCCAACTCAGATAGTTGTTCTAAAATGAAATCTAAATACTCTTTACTTGAAGCCATAATCTATACCTCCAAAATTTGCATTTGTCTACACCGTTTTAATACTTATATTAGATTAATATGTTGGGCATTCCTTTTGCACTAGCACGCAGCTAATCACACTTCACCTTACTCGTTTTCTTGGGTGTACAATTCATGGGCCGAACATCTATTTCTACTTCGCTGATGCCTCAGCTCTCACAAGCAATGCCACACACTCAACGTGTGGTAATATTCTGCTTTTATACTAATAAACAAAAGGCAATGAAAATCATTTTAAAATGATACTGTAGAATGGAAAGATTATCACCACTTCCAAAAGAAACGACATCCATTCTATAATTTAAATTCCTTTTCTTTACTAATTCTATTACTAGCCAATATAGTACAAATTAAATAACCAATAAAAATAACATAGCAGCCAGTCTTACAACTTACTACTTTTCATATGATAATTTACAAATGTTTTTCCAGCCACTCGATCTTTTTAAAATCCTTATTGTTATTTTGTTCATTTCGATAGGAGTCTTGAGAAGAGGCTTTGTAAATACTTAGATACTGCTCCAGACTTGGAAGACGAAAAGTGATGCCTTCAATGTGAATAAGCTCTATATCCGATTCCGAAACTCCTGCAAAATCAAGTAAGGAATCGATACTTCCAAATTCAACAGTCACTCGATCCTTTTGGAATTCATGCTCATGAATATCTATTAAGACGTAGCCTAAGTCTTTCATCTCTTTCATTATCTTGTCCCAGTCATAAATTCTGATATGATCAGGCGCTTCCCAACCTCTAGGGTCACCAGGCACATGAATGTCAATGTCAGACGGCACCCAATTTTCTTTCGTTCTAAACTCCAATCCCAAAGAACCCATCAGTGTCGGTGTAATTCCGACTCGATTTAAATGGAAACAAATGGTTTTAAATTCTTCAAATAAGAGACTCATGTATACTCTAAACCTTTCATCTAAATGTTCGTTATTTCTACTTTATTCCCTTGAACAAAATCATCTTCATTTTCTAGAGTATATCCAGCTATTTTGGATACAAACTCTTTTCCTTACTAATTCTATTACTAGCCAATATCGTATAAATCAAATAACCAATAAAAATGATAATAAAAATAACATTAATTTTTAACACAAAATAGAGATTTAACAAATTTGCAAACGCATGAAATAATAGACAGTACCCCACAGATTTGGTTTGACGATAAAGAAGCCCTAAAACAAAACTTAAAAATAATGTATATATAAAAAATAAAATAAAAGGAAATCCTTGATGACTTTCTCCCACTATAAACCATAAAGGCAGATGCCAAATTCCCCAAATTGATCCTACAATCAAATTAGATTGCCAATACGTATATTTTTTATCAAGTAACGGTTGTAATATACCTCTCCATCCTAATTCTTCATGTCCACCACCAAAAAAAATTAATTGAATAAAGAATAGTGGCATCAGATAAAGTGATACTCCGTTTAATTCTAAGGAAGATACAGAAAATAGGATCAAAATTGCTAACATATGAATAATGAAATAAATACTACTATTTTCTCTCTTATGAAATACAAAATGTTTAAATTTTATATTATTACTTTTCAAATAAGACCCACTTGCAATAGCTGGTCCAAGAGCACCAACTATATGTAATATTCTCCCTATAAAAGTCTCTAATCCCAAAATATGAGATTGTGTAAATATGGCAAGAAGTCCCCAAGCTATATAAGTAATTCCAAATGTAAAATAAAGATAATTTTTTAAATTCTTTTTATCAATTTCTGTCATTTATCTTCCTTATCTTGATTACTTTATGAATAATTTTTTACTGCTTCTAAGTTGCTCTCGATGTATAACTAGCTATATTCTATCACAAAAATGCAAGAAAAAGCCTTGAAATCAAGGCTTTTCTATACTTTCACAAATAATCCTAATAAATTTCCATTCAACTTCTTCTAAGCATCTTTTCTAAAAAATAAATTGACAATCTCATCTTCTGAAAAGCCTAGCTCACCAAGTTTTTCAAACAAAATTTTAACTAGCTTGTTAGATTCTTGATATCTTATCTCTTTTATTTCTTGCTCGCTTGCTATGACAAAATATCCTAATGTTCCACAGCTAGTAACCAAATTCTGTTCTTCGAGAACTTTCATTGCTTTTTGGACAGTTGCCGGATTACACTTCTCGTTTTCTGCTAATCTCCTTATTGAAGGAATTTGTTGTTCAGGTGCATAATCACCTCTTAAAATCTTCGTTCTTAATTTTGATGCAATTTGTAAATATAGATGGTGTTTCATTTAATCTTTTTATTATCACTTTCCCTAACAAACTTCCAATATGCAGAATAAGGGATGACTGTAGCTAGTAGAAGATAGTATTTATTTGCAAACATATCTGCTACTCCTTTTGCATTGAAATGAATAGGAACTTTCTCAGGGAGAAACCCACAAATAATGACTATGATGACCATCATTCCCAACAAAACCAAAATATCTTTTAACAGTCTATTTTTCATCTTATTTTCCTCCTTTAACTAGATAAAATTTAACTTGGTCATTTTTATATAAACTCTAAACGAAATAGCCAGTAAAATTACTGATACTGCTTGCAAAACAAATATAATTGGAAGATTAAAAAACCAATTAAGCAAAATAGGCGTAATAAGCGTAATCATACTAATAATTCCAGTTACAATAACAGGAAGACTTTGTTTGACAACTATCATCTCACTGTCCCAATCATAGTTGGGATATTTTTTATTTAATGAAATTCCGATTACCATTATAAAAAGGGAGTAACATATAGGAACAATAACTAGATTCATAACTTGAATAGGACTCATATCAAGTTTCAGCATAAATACAGATACAGAAATCATATATCCAATCAAATGAAGTGTAAGGTTGACAGCTATCTTAGCATTTAAAATCGTTTTCACTTCAACTGGAGAACTTTTCAAAATCCAAATATTTTTACCTTCTAAAGATATAGATGAAGCTGCTGGACAACTGAGTGAAAGCATAGATGCAATAAAGACGGGAGCTAAGTTTGAAAGATACTCATTTATATTTTCAATTCCTGCTGAATTTCCTATTTGACCGACAGAATTAAACAGGAAACATATACTAAAGACACATAAAAGAATCACTCCAAGCCCAGCATTCAAGACTGCCATATAAGAACTTAAAAATCGTCCAAGCTCTTTTTGATACAAGGCAAAAAATACCGATTTTCTTTCATAAGATACTTTGTCATTAGCATATCTTGATTTTGTATTAGCAAGTGTATTAAGTAGTCCATACTTCAACGAAGCAATTTTGACAAATAGATAAAAAACGACTATTGAAAGAACTATATAAAATCCCATCCCATAGTACATTGGAAAATTGTAGTATGACATAAATAGTCTAGAAATTGGATACAGTCCAGTAATTTGCTTAGCTAGAGTAACCCCAATACTACTTTCATCACCTGATTGCATAGCTGATAATGCAAAATATCCAATTATACCTAGCATCGCAAATGAAAAAATAAGAGAGATAACATTTTTCCTTTTAAAAAAAGATGAAGCGACAACAATAATGATACCCATGCATGCCGCTATACACATGGGGATCAAAGGGGCAAAAATTATAGAAGTAAAATACAATATAATCTGTAGGAGGTTTAAACTTCCGTTCAAGCCCCATACAATTCCACCCGGAAGCATAAACATCAAGCCTATTAAAAAATTCAATAAGTACATAAACATGAACTTGCTGGTGATAATATACGAACTTTTAACAGGTAAGGATTGGAGAATTTCCATATCTCGACTGCCAAATAAAATGCCATTCGAATAAAATACTGTCAAAAATAATATTGAAAAACTTGAGACAGATACCATATATGCTGGAATCAAGTTCTGCTGTCCGACGTGTACCAATGTTTTCGCTGTTATTATATTATAAACAAAGCAAAATAAGGAAAGAGTTATTATGCCAAAACTCGCAATAGCCATTGAACTTTGTTTTTTATTTCGTGAATCTCTAATCTCGTTAATAGGAAAGAAATTAATCAATTGCGCTTTAAGCAGTATCCAAATGTTACTCATTGTTCTGCACCTCCATGAAAAATGCCTCCAATGATTCATCACCTTTGACGTCTCCTGTATTGCCACTTGCAATTAACTTTCCATTTTTGATAATGGCAATCTTATTACATAATTTTTCCGCAACATCCAATACATGGGTTGAAAAGAAAATAGCACCTCCATCTGAAACACACTCATGCATAATTTTCTTTAGTAGGAAAGTTGCTTTGGGATCTAGCCCAACAAAAGGTTCATCTAAAATCAACAGTTTGGGAGAATGTACAAGTGCAGAAATAATGGCTGTTCGTTGCTTCATTCCATGTGAATATGAAGAAATAATCCCCGAAAGATGATCAGTCATATCAAATAAATCACCGTATTTTTGTATTCTCTCCTTGCGTATTTTTGTAGGAATTTCAAACAAGTCAGCAATAAAATTAATATATTGAAGTCCTGTCATATGTTCATACAAATCTGGATTATCTGGGATATACGCCATCATTTTTTTACAAATAACAGGTTCTTCTTTAATAGAATGACCGTTGATAATTATACTTCCGTCTTCAAAATCATGGATACCGACAACTGCCTTTATCGTTGTCGTTTTGCCTGCACCATTTGCTCCAATAAAACCATAAATATCTCCAGGCTGTACTGAAATAGATAGGTTATCCACAACCTTCTTGTCCCCATAACTTTTACTAAAATTCTTTATCTCTAACATATTTTCACCTCTATTGACAATTTGTCAGTTATATTTTGAAATAATACCGATAGCTTGTTTTGATTTAGCTATCGGTACATAGTTCTCTTTACAAACATTCTATTTTTTTTAATTGCTAAAGAGTCCTTTTGTATTTAGATTTTGTTCCAGCATTATCTTAAATGCATTCAAGTAATCTTTGACAGGTTCTTTCTTTGAAGTTTTTATACCTATGTTATTTGAAACAAAAACATAGGCTGTCATCAGAAATTCTGCTGTTTCTGATGGATATTTTACAGAAAATACTTTTTCTGAGATGCCTTGATTTATTATCCTCTCAAAATATATAGTCAGTTTTTCAATGAGCTTATGGGATAACTTATCTAACATATAACGATTCTCTTCAAGATCAACCGTCTTTTGTAACTCAGTTCCCTCCGCTGAAACGTTATCTGTAGAGATTATTGTGGCATCTATAAAGGCTCTTATTTTTTCAATAGCAGTTTTATCCTCATCATAGACAATCACATGAATATCTCTCAGTAATTTCTCTGAATAACGTTCAACAAGACAATATAGAATATCTTCTTTATTCTTAAAATGATAATATAACAAACCTCGTGATATATTTACTTTATCAACTATATCCTGAGTTGTTGTGTTCGTATATCCTTTCTCCATAAAGAGGAGCATAGCAGCATCCATAATCTCTGCCCGTCGAATTTCCGGATCTTTTACATCTCGCATTTTATCCCTCCTGATTATAAGTTATACTACTTTACTGACAAACTGTCAATTAAAAAATTATAGTTTTGAAACCAGTAAAAAAGCCCTGTCACCAAGGGGCACTGCACCCCAATAATGGGACAAGAGAAAAACCTCTTATGCGACTAGTTTTCTGTACTCTACAGGAGACTGGTCATTTAATTTCTGTTGAATTCTAGTTTCATTATAAAATATGATGTAATTTTTAACAATATCTGTTATACTATCTTTAGTTAGGTTTCTCCACTTATGGAGATAGAAGGGTTTCAGACTTGAGAACAGAATGGAACCATTCGATACAGGCATTATCTGCTGGTGTTCCTTTTCGGGACATGGAGCGGGTGATGCCTTTTTCTGTACAAGCCTGATAGTAGGCTTTTGAGGTGTAGACAGAGCCCTGGTCGCTGTGTAAAAGTGCTCCTTGAGGTAGCTCAAGTTGATTAAGTGTGTCGAGCACGAAGTCCGTATCTTGGCACTCGGAGATGGTATAAGCTACAATTTCACGATTATAGAGATCCATGATCGAAGATAGATAAAGTCTACAGTTTTCAAAATAGAGGTAGGTGATGTCTGTGACAAGTTTCTCCATAGGCTTGTCTGCCTGGAAATCACGATCCAGCTTATTGTCTGTTACATGGTAAGGCTTCCCTAATTTAGGTCCCTTCTTGGGACGAACACGGCAAAGGCAGCCCTTTTCCTTCATGATGCGATAGACTTTCTTGCGATTAACGACGAGCTTATACACTTTTTTGAGCAAGCGAGTAATAGTTCGATAGCCGTAAATAAAGTGATTTTTCATACAGAGTTGTTCGATTTTATCTGCTATTTCATCTCTTTTCTGAGAATTCTTACACTCCTGTTTCCAGCGGTAAAAGGTTGAGCGTTTGACGCCGAAACATTCTAAAATAATCGATACAGGGAACGTTTTCTTATACTCTTCCACTAGCTTGATAAGACTTACTTTGTCGATTCTCTTACCAAGCTCTGATACTTTTTTAGTAATTCTACCTGCAAACGTAACTGTTCTACTTTGGATAACTGTTTCATCCCTTTACCATAAGTATATTGTTTCCCCACAGGTTGGTGGAAACGGTACAATTCATCATTCTGATACCATTGCCACCAAGTCTTGACCTGACTAACATTTTGATGCCGAGGGTGTCCATGATAACTTTATTTGATTTACCTGCCTTCTTCATTTCGATACAGGCTAGCTTAGTTTCTACTGAATATGCTTTTTTGACCATAACAAAACACTCCTGTTTCTAGTTTACCAGATTTCAACAGGAGTGTTTTCTTTTGTCTCATTTTATGGGTGCAGTGCCCAATTTTCTTCAGTCTTTTTCTTTTACTAGAAAAAGAGAAAAACTCTTAAGAATAGCGCTAAAACAGCATTCCTAAGAGTTTTCGCTAAGTGGTACCCAACCGACAAAATGACAATTTTTCTATTCCTAGTAGGGTTTGTCTACGTTCTGAGACGATAGTTTTTCTATCGCCTTTGGTTACCATTTTGATGAAATTTTTTAAATCATAAGAATAGAATCTGTTAAGCCACTTTTTGAGCAATCATCACACCAATCGGTGCAAGACCTCCATGTGCCAATTTCATTTCAACTACTGAAAATCCATATTCTTTAATAAAATCTTCAAATTCCTTTTTATCCCATTCTTGATACATCTTAAATCCTAAAATAGACATCAAACTTTTTATCATTTTTCTTTGTTTTCCCTCTTTCCATAGAAAAGTGGGGGCGAACAAAGTCCCATTAGGTTTTAACACCCTATATATTTCTTTCATCGCCTCATCCGGTTTAGGCATAATATGAAGTGCATTAGCAATTAACACACAATCAAATTTTTCATGCGAATAGGATAATGCTACTGCATCGGCTGTTTCAAATGTAAGATTTTCGTATTCCCCACGCTTTTTAGCTTCCTTAATCATTTGTTCGGAAAAATCTGTGCCAATCCAACTTTTCGTATGCTTTGAAAGATTAAACGATAATTGTCCTGAGCCACAAGCAAGTTCAAGCACCTCCATGTCTTTATTCAAATGAGGACGAATGTATTCGCAAACTTTATCATATACTCCTTTGTCTTTTTTCATGAAAGGAGCATATAGCTTAGCAAATTTATCCCAAAATTTTTTATTGCTTTTATCAATCATTTCAACGCTCCTTTAAATATAAAAATGATCCTATCAATCTTTATATTGAGCCTATTTTCTCATTGATACCTTGCAAGAAAGGAATAATAGCTGTTCCTATACCAAGTAGGAATGTCATAAATGCAGAAAGTCATATGCTGTCATTCTTTTCTATTCAATCATTTTGAAGTGTCTCAAGGCATCCATGATAGCTTCTTCTTTTTCAGGTGTACACTGTGGAATAATTTGTTTCTCCTTTTTAGACTTGTTGTAATGTTCTCGTAATTCTATTCCACATTTCCTTTTTATCTGTGCAATATATAATGTCGGAACTTATAATTCAAATTTATTCCAAACATATTCTTTGATTTGAGCATATGTTGCCTTACTTTCAGCACTGGTCAAATCAAGCTCATCCAGCTCAATTTCAACGTCTATATGCTTATCGACATCGAGTTTGGACAAAAGTGATACTGCCTCAACATGATGCGTCTGTGGGAGTTCAAAGCTCCAGTGGAGCTTTGAAGCATCTCGCCTTGAAATGTAAAAGCGAGATGTTTAACTGCGTTTTACCAATAAACTCACACACTCTACATGATGCGTTTGCGGAAAAAGATCCACTGGCTGTACTTTTTTCAATTCATAGCCCAATTCTTGATAGCGTTTGATATCACGCGCCATGGTTGCTGGGTTACATGAGACGTAGGTAATCTTCTCAGGTTGCATGGCGACGCTGGCTTTGATGAAGCTTTCTGTCAAGCCCTTGCGTGGTGGGTCCACAATGATAATATCTGGTTTGATGCCATCCTTGCTCCACTTGGCCATGGTATTTTCAGCTGAGTCAGCCACATAGTGGGCATTTGTAATGCCGTTGCGTTCTGCATTTTTCTTGGCATCTTCGACGGCTGTTTCGATGACTTCAACGCCGTAGACTTCCTTGACCTGTTTTGCAAATGACAAACCGATTGTCCCGATTCCTGAATAGGCATCAATTACAATGCTGTCGCTGTTTAGATCTGAGAAGTCAATGGCTGTTTGATAGAGTTTTTCAGCCATCTCGGTGTTAACCTGATAGAATGACTGGGCAGAAATCTCATAGTCATTGCCCAACATACTATCTGTAATGGTATCTTGACCAAAAAGGGTACGGAACTCCTTACCAAAGATGGCGTTAGTGTTCTTATCGTTGATGTTTTGGATGATAGAAACGACATTTGGGAAGGCTTCTGTAATTTTAGCAATGATTTGATCAATACGGAAAATTTTTGGTCTAGTCGTTACAAAGACCAACATCATCTGACCTGAATAATGGCCACGACGGACCACCAAATGACGAATCAACCCTGTCTGCTCCTTCTCGTCATAAGGTTTGAGGTCATAGCGACGGAGAAGGTCACGGACAAAGACAATGAGTTTATCAATTTCCTTGTCTTGGATGAGAAAATCTTCAATTGGAATCAAGTCGTGCGAATTCTTGCGGTAGAAACCTGTTTCAAGCTGACCTTTAACACGGCGAACGGGTACCTGCGCCTTGTTACGGTAGGCGTAAGGAGTCTCCATTCCCAATGTTTCAGCGACTTCTACGTCTGAGATACCTGCTGTCTTATAGAGGTTGCCCACAACTTGTTTACGCTTGAACTTGAGCTGCTCCTCGTAGGTCATATGGCCAAAATCAGCAATCCCTGAACGTAGATAGGTCGCATCAATGTCCTGATTACGGTTTGGTGAAAGGGTCACATACTCTTCAACCTTACCAAAGCCGATATTTTTCTTGAGCTTAAGCACGCGCATCTTGATGACTTCACCTGGTAGGGCATTATCCACGAAAAAGACAAAGCCATCCACCTTGGCAACGCCTGCTCCTTCATGTGTCAAATCGACAATTTCAACTTCTACAATATCGTTTTTATTTAACATAATTCAACTTTCTTTACTCTTATAGGGCTTAAACATATCTTCTAAAGCCTTTTACTACCCTCCATTATAGCACATATAAATCAAATTTATGGCTGGCCATAAATAATATAGATTTTTCAGAAAAGTCATACAGTGCTATCATAGGTCCATGACAAAAAATTAAACGACTCAGCAACTTAGCTAGATGTCGTTTCTATATAAAGGAGAATAATCATGCCAGATATTACCATTCATACAATCGAAACTGCACCAGAAGAAGTCAAAGACGTCCTTCAAACAGTTAAAGATGCCAATGGGGGATACATTCCAAATTTGATTGGTCTCCTTGCTAATGCGCCAACTGCGCTTGAAACTTACCGTACTGTCGGTGAAATCAACCGTCGCAATTCATTGACACCAACTGAACGTGAGGTTGTACAAATTACAGCTGCTGTTACTAACGGCTGCGCCTTCTGTGTGGCAGGTCACACAGCCTTTTCAATCAAACAAATCCAAATGACACCTCAACTCTTGGAAGCTCTTCGTAACCGTACACCAATCGAAGACGATCCAAAACTTGATACCCTTGCTAAATTTACTATTGCCGTGATTAATACTAAAGGTGCTGTTGGTGACGAAGCCTACAATGACTTCTTGGAAGCTGGCTACACTGCTCAAAATGCCCTTGACGTTATCTTGGGTGTCAGCCTTGCTAGCTTGTGTAACTACGCTAACAATCTCGCACAAACACCGATTAACCCTGAACTTCAAGAATTCGCTTAATGCAAAGATAAACTGATAAAGATAAACTAGAGGAGGACCTAAGCCTATGTCACATTTTTCAAAAGAATTCCTTACTTGGTTGGACACCAACGCTGACCATATTGACCAAGAGTCTGGACCAATTGCGGACCAACTTCTTGAAAAAATTGCTGAAAACGACGTCTTTAAAATCGGCGTACCTGCTGAGTTTGATGGCCTAGGTGGTGGTCCTACTCAAGTTGTTGATGTGCTTAATGAATTGGCACAACACTCTTTGACAGCTTCCTTTATTTCTTGGGGACACCGTACTTTCATCGAGTATATCCTTGCGAGTGACAATGCTTACCCTCGTGAAACATGGTTGAAAGAATTGTATACCGGTGAGCGTGCTGGTGGCACTGGCTTGTCAAATGCGGTCAAATTCTTGTCAGATATTGAAGAATTGAATGTTACCATCAGTCAAGAAGGTGATGACTACTATCTCGATGGTCGTTTGCCTTGGGTAACTAACCTACGTTCTGATAAATTCGCTGCTCTCTTTGCTGCTGATTTTAAAGACGGTAGCCAACCTTGGATTATCACTATTCCATCTGAAGCTGAAGGCCTCAGCCGTTCTGAAGATTTGGAATTTGTTTCCCTTCAAGGTGCTAACACTGCCTCTCTTACTTTCGATCACGTTAAGTTAGATCCTAATTGGGTCCTTTCAAAAGAAGGTACGGACTATATTGCCAAAACACGTCCGAACTTCCTTGGTTTCCAATTTGGTCTTGCCTTTGGTTTGGCCAAACGTTCTCTTGATGAGGTTGAAGCTAGTCTAAACAGTAACCGTAGTGTTCTTCGTGAAGAATTTGAAGCTACACGTGGAAATCTTCTTGCTATCCAAGACCAACTCTTTGCAGGTCTTAATGATGCCGATTATTTCATTGACAAACCACGTGAACTTTTCCAATTGCGTATCGATATTGTCGACGTCGTAGCCAACAGCCTACTCCTCGAACTTCAGGCTAGTGGTGGTCGTGGCTATTTGAAAGAATCAGAGTCAAGCTTTATCCGTCGTTGGAATGAAGGTGTCTTCCTTCCAATTGTATCTCCGAGTGCGGTGCAGCTTCGTCACATTCTTGCAGCTAGCTAGAAAGGCCGGTGGACCAATGAAGGTATTTTTTAAGAAAATTCCCTTGGCCCTATCTAGTCTAGTTCTTGCCCTCTTTAGTTTATCCAATCAAATAAGCCACTATGCCCTGATTGCTCAGGGCATTTGGTCTCTGGCCAGTATCGGTTTTATACTTATACTAGGACGCTTGATTCTTGGCTTTGAACAAATAAGAGAAGATTTGCGCAACCCAGTCGTTGCTTCGGCCTTTGCCAGCTTCTTTATGGCTGCCTTTCTCTTTGCCAGCCACCTCCCACTAGCTCAAACAGGATTAAGTGTGACTTGGGTTGGACTCCTTGGACTTTATATTGCCTATATTATTTTTTTCAGTCTGCGTTTTATGTGCCCACTATCTTTGAACCAAGTCTTTCCAAGCTGGTTCGTGGTCTATGTTGGCCCTGCTATCAGTCTTGTGACAGTACCGGCTAGTGTTCCAACTAGCATCAAGGGACTTATTCTGGGAGTAACGGGATTTGCGACTCTAGCCCTCTTTCCACTTGTTTTATGGAGAATGAGACAGATAGCCATACCTCACCTATATCGGCCTATACTTGCCATTTTAGCAGCACCTCTGGCCCTTCTCATTACCAGCTCAATCAAGAGTAATCAAAGACCTGCAACTATCATTTTACTTGCCCTACTTTTATTCTCACAAGCATTCTTTTTCTATGCTCTTAATCTCTTTGTAAAACTGGTTAGAAAAGGCTTTATACCACTTTTTGCTGCCTTTAGTTTCCCATTAGTCAATAGTACCAATGCTTTTAAAGCAGCTACCACCAGTCTGGGTTTAGTCAATCCAGCTACCCAATTGATTTATAAGGTAGAGTTCGTCATTATTCTTGTTATCATGACCTATTTGCTCTATCATTTTCTAAAACTTCTTATACATGGCGCTTATACAAACTCTTAACACCAAAAAAGAAGCAGGTTCAGTGTGAACCTGCTTCTTTTCTTATCTAAATCCTAGTTCTTTTAATTTTGCCTGATAAGTGTCAAAATCAATTTCAATCCCTTGACCGCCATACAAATCATAGCTATCAATCCAATCACCATCTGAAGGAATGGTTTGCGAATTGATCCCTTTTTTGAAACTACCGGCATTTGAAAGCCCCAAGTCCAACATGTCTGTCATACTCATATTGGTTGAGGTTAGAGAGTAAACCTTCCCCAAAGCCTCAGGCCCTTTGAAGAGGCTAAGTGGATTCTTAAGCTGCTTCATGACAGCCTGCATCACTTGTTGCTGGCGCTTGGTACGGCCATAATCTCCCTCATCATCCTTACGGAAACGGGCATAATTCAGAAGGGTGCGGCCATCCATATCTTGTTTACCAACTTTAATGGTTTGATTTGGCACGTGACCATTCTTGTCCATCTTCAAATCATCTGGAACTTGAACCGAAGACACTTTTTTACCATCAATAGTCGCAAACTTCGCATTGATTTCCACACCATTTGGGAAGAGGGTATCAACCCCTGTCGCAAAGGTTTCAAAGTCAACCATGGCATAGTACTTGATATCAATATCAAAGTTTCGTTTGAGCGTCTCACGCATGAGCTCTGCCCCTTGATGATTATTTTGCTCACCAATATTGAAGGCCGTATTGAGTTTCAAGTCCTGAGAATAGTCGGTTTCTGAAGCCCCCTTGATATTGACCAAGGTGTCTCGCATAAAGCTAACCATCTTAACCTTACCTTCTTTATTGCCCACATTGACCACCATAATGGAGTCTGTTCTGGCATCGGTAGATTCTTGGCTAACGCGCTGGTCAGAACCCAGAATAAGGATATTGACCCCATCCTTGGTATCCTTACCATTAAAGGTCTCAACTATGGCAGGCTGGTATGATTTACCATTATTACCCGCAGCAGAAAGGTCTGTTCCCTTGTAAAATTGATAAGCCATGGCTATCACTAGGAACACAACTCCTAGACTCAAGCAACTAAGTACTAGCTTGACAACCTTCTTGAGCCTTCTCTTTTTCTTTGGCCGCTTCTTCTGGGCTACTTGCGACTTGGACTTTGGAGCAGACGCTGTTGAAGGTGCTGCTTGTCTTTGAACCTTTTTGCGTTTAGGTTTACTTTGAGCAACTTCCTCTCGATAGATGGGTAGTCCTTCCTCAGTTAGCTGATTGGGAGCCTCATAATCACGCTCTTGATAGTAGTCATAACGATTGTCATAAGGCTGGCGCCACGCTGCTTGATAGTCCTCTCTTTGCGCTTGATACCTCCGCTCAGCTTCATAGGCATCTAACTTTCCTTGGAGATAATTGAATTCTGAAGCCTGCTGTCCATTCAGGTGAGCAAGATTTTTTAAAAGATAGCTGTAACGTAACCGTTCATGATGTGTAAACGGCCCATTGTTAGATTTGGTCATAAGATTTCCCTTTAAATTTCATAGACTTGGTAAGCACCCAAGATTTTATATCCAATTCCAACTGCAGTTAGCTCTTCAAGAGCGAACTGAGCCAACTTTTCCTTTGTATAATCACAATCAATAATGAAGAAATACTCGCCAAGTACCGTCTTCAACGGACGGCTTTCAATCTTGGTCAAGTCAATGCCTCGCCAGGCAAAGGTCGATAGGGCCTTGTAAAGTGCCCCTGGCATATTGTCAGGCAGGGTCAAAGCCAGCGTTAATTTACAATCAATCTGATTGAGCGGAATCTCAGGAACAGTGTTCCCCAGCACCCAAAAGCGGGTATAATTCTTTTCAATCTCCTGGATATCCTTAGCCAATATTTGTAGACCGTATTCCTTAGCAGCTGCATGTGGAGCAATTGCTGCATAAGGCTGATCTGGATTATCAGCGACAAAACGAGCCGCAAAGGCTGTACTTGCTGTTGTCTCAATCTTGGCATGTGGAAAATGCTGTTTAATATACTTTTTCCCTTGGGCAATGGCCTGCGGGTGTGAGAAGATTTTCTCAATTTTCTCATGATGTTTAGTGGCCATCAACTGCTGCTTGATGGGCTGAACAATCTCTGACACAGCACGAATATCGGCCTGATGAAAGAGATAGTCTAAACTCTCATGAACAGAGCCCTCAATGGAATTTTCCACCGGAATGACCGCGTAATCCACACGCCCCTCTTCATAAGACTTAATAACCTCAGTAATGGTACCTAATGAAACCAATTCTGCCTCAGGAAAAGCCTTTAAGGCTGCATTATGTGTAAACGACCCACTTGGGCCCAAATAACCTACATACATTTGATAAACCTTGCTACTTCTTCTGGCGTTCGGTTATCAACTGTGACAACCAAATCTGCTAAATCTTGATAGAGTGCCATTCGACCGTCGTAAATAACCTTAAAATCCTCTTTTGAATGATTGAGAAAGAGGGGACGTTGATTTTTGGTATCCTTTTCAATGCGATCATAGACCACATCGAAAGAAGCATGGAGCCAAACGTTATGCTTACGATTCTTGGCCAAGAGCTGACGATTACGCTCTGTTACAACGACACCACCTCCAGTAGAGATGATGACATCATCTCCCTCTTGAAGAAGTTCTTCCAAAGTCTCAGACTCAATCTGACGAAAGGCTGCCTCACCTTCTTTTGCAAAAAAATCAGCAATGGACATGCCGATTTTCTCCTCGATGACCTGATCCATATCCACGAAACGACCATCCAGGTATGGGGCGACGGAACTCTTACCAACTCCCATAAAGCCCAATAAAACTTTAGCCATTGAGCAATCCTTCCAAGTCACTAAAGAAGCTTGGGTAACTTGTATTGATAGCTTCCGCACGTTGCAAGTCAACCTCACCATCTTGAACCAAGAGGGCAGCAATAGCCGTCATCATACCAATACGGTGGTCACCAAAGGTATTGACCTCTGCTCCATGAAGAGCGGTCTTACCAGTGATAATCATACCATCCTCTGTTGGAACAATATCAGCCCCCATAGCATTCAAGGCATCTGCCACCACCTGAATACGGTCGGTCTCTTTGACCTTGAGTTCTTCAGCATCACGAATCACTGTCTTACCTTGGGCTTGCGTCGCCAAGAGTGTGATAATCGGAAGTTCATCAATCAAACGTGGAATGATATCGCCACCAATTTCAGTTCCTTTAAGTTCTGAAGTTTCAACCGTAATAGTCGCAGATTTGGCAACTTGGTCAATATCTGAAAGGGTAATCTTACCACCCATATCTTTGATCACATCAATGATACCCGTACGTGTCTCGTTGATGCCGACATTTTCCAAGACAATCTTAGAGTTAGGCACCACGAGTCCCGCTACCAACCAAAAGGCCGCTGAAGAAATGTCACCTGGAACCACGACTTCTTGAGCAGTAAAGCTTTGGCCACCAGAAATACGAATTTCCTTGCCATCTACTTGAAGCTGACCACCAAACTGCTGAATCATATCCTCTGTATGATTACGTGTTTTTTCCTTTTCAATGATGACAGATTCACCATCAGCTTGAAGAGCTGCAAAAATAAGGGCAGATTTTACCTGAGCAGAGGCAACTGGCAATTGGTAATGAATAGGCTTAAGAAACTTGCTACCGTGCATTTTCAATGGTGGCAAATCACGGTCTGTTTGACCTGAAACCTCTACACCCATCTGACGCAAGGGAATGGTCACACGGTCCATAGGACGTTTTGAAAGGGAATCATCTCCAAACATCTCTACATCGAAATCTTGACCTGCAAGCACACCTGAAATCAAGCGAATAGATGTCCCAGAGTTACCCATATCCAACTTGTTTTGAGGAGCCTTGAGACCATCAAAACCAACACCGTGAATGCGTACCACATCACCATCATCCTCGATAGTCACACCCAAATCACGGAAGACCTGCATAGTTGAGAGGACATCCTCACCTCGTAAAATATCACGAACAGTTGTCACACCTTTGGCAAGACTTCCGAACATGATAGAACGGTGACTGATTGACTTGTCACCAGGGATGCGCAAGCTGCCATGAAGACCTTGAGCCTTGGTTTCTAGTTTCATAGGTTACTCCTGAAAATTTTATAGTTACTCTCATTATACCATAATTGAAAGCCCAACCATAGACTGAATTGTCAAAATATTCACTCTCTAGTATTACCATACTTTTCTTTCAGAAAGGCAACCGCCTCTTGAACACGGTTCCGAATCAAGTTAGCAGACTCCTCCAAAAGACGATTTTCCTCAGCAGACAAAGACAAGTGAACGGGAGCAGCCACCCCTTGACGTCCCAAAATGACTGGATAGCCAAGATAGGTTTGATAGGCTTCTTGATAGCTTGATACTGCCACTTCTTCTTGAGCATCCGAAATGATAATAGACACCAAACGAAGAGCCGCACTGGCAATGCCGTAAGAAGTATAGCCCTTACCATAAAAGACTTTGTGGCCACCCTTCATGGAAGCCATAAAGAGATTTTGACGCTCTTCTTCACTGGTCAATTCTGTAATGTCTTGACCTTTGACCTTAACCTGACTCCAGGCTGTAAATTGGGAATTCCCATGTTCGCCAAGATTGTAGCCGGATACTGATTTGGGATTGACTGATAAATCGTCTCCTACCGCCGCCTTCATTCTAGACGTATCGAGTAGAGTTCCTGTCCCAATCACACGTTCTCTTGGCCAGCCTGTGAATTCCTGATAGAGGGCTGATACGGCATCTACAGGATTCGAGATAACCAAGAGTATGCCTTTAAAATCCAATTTTTTAAGCTCCTGAGAAACCTGATAAACGGCTTCTCGAGTAAATGGGAATTCAGCAAAGCGGTCCTCACCAGCATTATGCTGTAACTGAATGTTTCCAAGAGATGAAATAATCACATCAGCATCTTCAAGTGCCGTATAATCATTGACAACAATGTTTGCATAGCTAGGTAGATTTGCCACGGCATCCTTAAAATCCTGGGCATCTGCCTCGGCCTTCTTCTCATTGATATCTATAAAGACATAACTATCAGCCAAGCCTTGGGCAATTGCTCCATGAGCTACTGCAGCTCCAACGTTTCCCATACCAATAATTCCAATCTTACGACTCATCATTTTCCTCCTTAATGTCTCTAGTTTCTTCCTTAAACAATCTCTTTTGAATGCAGAAAAGGGCCTGTCAATTGACACACCCTCTCTGATTAACTATTCAATTCTTGCAAAGGTTTGAAGATGATACGTTCAATATCATTCAAATAAACAGACAAACCTTGTTGTGCAGCCAAGTATTCTTTCAAAAGGGCATTAGCTTCTACTTTTTGACCCAATTCTTGAACAGCTGCTTGTTCTTCTGCTGTTGGCATTGTTCCAGCTTGCATTTTAGCATAGAAATCCTCTTGGAAATCAGTAAACTCTTTGAAAAGAGCGCTAGCTTCAGCATCAGCTGCAATCGCTTCTTTTTTCTCTACCAAAGTTTTGTACTCAGGAAGGGCACGAATGCCACGTTCCAACTCATTTGCTAAATCATAAATATTTGTCATTTTATTCTCCTAGGCGATCACCACATGATAATCCGTATTGGCTTCAATAACAGTCTTAGCATGTGTGCGATCTTTTTCATTTTTAAAAGTAATTTGAAGAATACCGTGAATATCCTCACGATTTTCCTCATTAATACGAAGGTTAACCAAAGACGTTCCTCGTAACAATTCCATAATGCTAAGGATAACGTCTTCTCGGTCAGGCACATCCACGAAAATATCGAAGGCACTTTCCACGCCACCCTTTTTGTGAATTTCCATCTCTTTACGCTTCTTACGACCGTTGTCAAAGAACTCCCAAATGGCATTCTCATCTTCAGCCTTAATCAAGTCAGCCACATGGTCCAAACGTTTTTTGAAATCTTCAATACGATCCAAAACAGCTGGCCCATTGGTCATGAGAATGGAAGCCCACATGCCAGGTTCACTTTCTGCAATACGGGTCATATCTCGGAAGCCCCCAGCCGCAAAGTGATTGGTCATCTCGTGAGCCTGTGCGTAGTCAGCAGCTTGCTCCATAAGACCAGAAGCCAAAAGATGTGGAAAATGGCTGATTTGACTAGTTACACGGTCATGTTCAGCCGCATCAATCTCCACAAATCGTGACTTAAGCCCTGACAAGATGTCCTTAAGTTCAGGGATAGTTGTCTCTCTTGTTAGACTTGTCGGTGTGAAAATATAATAGGCATTTTCGAAAAGTGTCACGTCAGCTGCAATAGCACCTGATTTATGGGAACCAGCCATAGGGTGAGAACCTACAAACTGAACATTTTTACCTGTTAGGTAACGTTCGGCTGCCTCAACGATATCCAACTTAGTAGACCCTGCGTCTGTAATGATGACATTATCTTTGAGCTCCAAGTCAGCCAACTCCTTCAAGTAGGCCACAGTTTGCTTAATTGGCACTGCAAGGATAATAACATCCGCGAGGGGAGCAAATTCTTTGAAGTCACTTGTCGCACGATCAACAATCCCACGCTCAAGCGCAATATTTCGAGAATAGTCAGAGCGATTATATCCAAGAATCTCATAATCAGGGTGGTCCCTTTTAATCCCTAAGGCCAAGGAGCCACCAATCAAGCCCAATCCTGCGATATAAATAGTTTTCTTACTCATTACTACTCCCATCTATTGTCTGATGCTGCTTAAAAGTTTTTCACATAGTCACGGTGACGTGCTACCGCTTCTTTCAATTCTTCCATGTTGTCAGAAGAGAATTTGTCCAAGATTTCATTGGCTACGACTGTAGCAACTACGGATTCCATAACGACACCCGCTGCAGGCAAGGCCGTTGGATCTGAACGCTCAACTGTTGCCTTGTAAGGTTCATGTGTTTCGATATCTACTGACATCAATGGCTTGTATAGGGTTGGAATAGGTTTCATAACCCCACGGACCACAATCGGTTGCCCGTTGGTCATACCACCTTCAAAACCACCAAGGTTGTTAGTGCGACGCGTATAGCCATCCTCCTCATTCCAGAGAATCTCGTCCATCACTTGAGAGCCCTTGAGGTAGCCATCCTTAAAACCAAGACCAAATTCTACACCCTTGAAGGCATTGATGGATACAACTGCTTGAGCAATCTTGGCATCAAGTTTGGTATCCCATTGGACATAAGAACCAAGGCCAACAGGGACGCCGCCAACAACGGTTTCAACGACACCACCGATTGTGTCTCCCTCTTTTTTGATTTGGTCAATGTAATCTTTAATTTCTTGTTCACGTTCTTGGTTAACAACTGAAATTTCTGATTGTTGGGCCAATTCCTTGATTTGAGCAACTGTCAAATTCTCAGGCACATCAATTTCCTTACCACCAAAGACAACAACATGGTTAGCAATTTCAATATCAAGCTCAGCCAAGATACGTTTAGCAACAGCACCTACTGCCACACGCATGGTTGTTTCACGCGCACTAGAACGCTCCAAGGAATTACGCAAATCATCGAAACGGTATTTCATTCCGCCAACCAAGTCAGCATGGCCTGGACGTGGGTGAGTGATTTTACGTTTGGTTTTCAAACGGTCCTCAATATCTTCCACAGCCATGATGTCCAACCATTTTTGATGGTCCTTATTGATGACATGAAGGGTGATTGGAGCTCCTGTTGTTTTCCCATGACGAACACCAGAAGTGATTTCAACCTTATCAGACTCAATTTTCATACGGCCACCACGACCATAGCCACCTTGACGACGTTTCAAATCGCCATTGATATCTTCAGCCGTCAAGGGAAGACCAGCTGGAACACCTTCGATAATTGCTGTTAAACGTGGGCCGTGAGACTCACCTGCTGTTAAATATCTCATTTATTTCTCCAAGTACTCTTTCATTTCAACTAAAGGAATTTGATTGATAGCTGCCTTACCAATCTCTGGAACGATAACTGTCTTAATACTATTACCACGGGCTTTTTTGTCATGTGTGAGAGCTGTATAAAGCTCCTCAACACGCCATGGCTCATAGTCTACTGGCAAGCCAAATTTGACACACATCTCAGCAATTTGACGTGTGATTCCCTTAGGCATTAGACCTTTTTCCTCAGCAACACGTGAAATCTGAACCATTCCGATAGCCACCGCTTCACCGTGCATGACTTTACCGTAACCAGCTGTTTGTTCAACGGCATGCCCGATCGTATGACCAAAGTTTAGATACATACGGACACCACCTTCAAACTCGTCTTCAACCACAATTTTACGCTTAACGTTACATGAACGATAAATGATGGTTTCTGAGTTTTCTAGGATACTGTGAACTGAACCATCAATGCTTTCAAGCAAGTGCCAAAGCTCAGGATCATCAATCAAACCATATTTGACAACCTCACCCATACCTTCAATCAATTCGCGTTTACCAAGTGTCTCAAGGACATTAGGGTCAATCAAAACCCCATCAGGCTGAGCAAAAGTTCCCACGATATTTTTAGCAAATGGTGTGTTCACACCTGTCTTACCACCAATAGATGAATCCACTTGGGCAGTTAGACTGGTTGGAACCTGAACGAAGTGAATGCCACGCATATAGGTCGAAGCGACAAACCCTGCCAAATCACCAACAACGCCACCACCAAGAGCAAGAATTCCATCACTACGAGTCATGCCATTCTTAATCAAAAACTCATAAGCCTTATTAACAGTTTTAAGATTTTTACTTGCTTCACCTTCTAGGAAATCAAAAACGACTACCTCAAAACCTTCGTGCTCCAAGCTAAGCTTAACTTTTTCTGCATATAGAGCTCCCACATGATTGTCTGTGATAAGTGCAATCTTTTGTGGTTCCCAAAGTGACTTCACCCATTGACCGACGGTCTTAAGGGCTCCTTTTTCAATAATAATGTCATAAGGGTTATTTGTTAAATTTACCTCTAGTTTCATAGTCGTCCCCTCCTAGCTATTGTAAATATTTTCTAATTCCTGCCAAATGGCGTCTGTTGGCATGTCCTTGCCGGTCCACAATTTAAAGGCACCTGCTGCTTGATGAAGCAACATGCCAAGTCCATTTACAGCCTCGATTCCCTGTTTTCTAGCCAAGGCCAAGAAAGGTGTTTCAAAAGGCTGATAAATGATATCAGCAACCAAGAGTCCCTTAGGAAATCTTGTATCTGTAGGAATAGGCAAGGATTCGCCATCCATCCCAACACTCGTCGCATTCACCAATAAATCAGCCTGGCCTAGTTCCTCTTGAAAATACTCAATATCATTTAAAGCATGAAACTCCAAGTGACAAGTTGCCTGTTCAAGTAAGGACTTAAAGCTCTCTTTTGCCTTATCCAATGACTGAGGGCGAACATAGACACTGACTTTTTTTGCACCATCAAGAACTGCCTGAGTCACAATAGCTTTAGCAGCACCACCAGCACCCAAAATCATCAAATGAGCGTCTCTAGGGCTAAAGTCCTTTAGACTAGCAAAGAAGCCAAAACCGTCCGTATTATGACCAATCAAATGACCATCACGATTAACAACTGTATTGACGGCACCAATCAGTTGAGCTGCAGGACTAATTTCATCCAAAAAAGGAATGACTGCTTCCTTATATGGCATCGACAAGTTGATACCGAACATGTTGTAACGTCTAATATTTTCAACTGTCTCGGCCAAGTCTGAATCTGGAACCTCCCAGGCCACATAAACACCATTAACCTGTGTCTTTTCGAAGGCCGAATTATGAATGAATGGTGAAATGGAATGCTTGATAGGATTGGCAACAACAGCCGCTAGGCGTGTGTGTCCATCAATCTGCATCCAAAACCTCCCTGATTCTACGCATATCTGCTAGACCAACTTGTCCCGGTGCACTAGCATTGTCAAGACTAGCAAAGGTCCATGATGACCCCACCAAATCTCCCGCAAAACGTGACAAACGACCTAGTTTACCCATTGACATGGTCACAAACTCTTGCTCAGGATTAAAGGCCTTAAAGCCACGTGTGAAGTTCATAAGGTCAATAACATCCTGCTCATGTTTAGGCATAACAGCCACCTTAACCACCCTTGGCGTTAAGTTTGTCATCTCAGACAAAAGCTCCATAAGGTTTTCAGGTGTCTCCTCAAAGTTATGATAAGACAAAACCAAGTTTGAAAATTCGAGCATTTGGTCAAAGACAGCCTTACGTGTGAAATACTCAAAATCAATATAATCTGGCGAATAGATAGCAGCTACATCCTTAATTAGTGCGACGTATTCTGCATCCGTTAACTCAAGCTTGCCACCCTCACGCGTCGTACGGATGGTAAAGACAATCTCAAAGCCTGCGAATTTCTCGAAAATAGCCGGAGCAACCGTTAAGATACTATCCTTATCTAAAAAATCTGCACGCCATTCTATAATATCTGCCCCCTCAAAACGAGACAGTTCAAGCTCTTGTGCCTCCTCTAAACTAGTTGGCATAATCGGAACTACAATTTTCATTTATTTACCTTTATTGTGTATACTTTCAAATAATTTGATGTTGGATCGTTAGGATTGACGGTAAAATCCGCTGGTAATTGTTGCAGGTTAACGAAGTCCGCTGAAACATCTCCCAAGCCCTTACGCAGTTGTTTTTTAAACTGTTGCACGGTCATATTAGCAGCATTGGTACTTGCAATGATTGTCCCATGCTCTGATAAAATATCAAGACTCTGTGCAATTAACTTGTGGTAATCCTTATTTGCTGAGAAAGTGCGTTTCTTATTTCTGGCAAAGCTTGGCGGATCGATGACGATAAGGTCATAAGATAAGCCTTTTTTCTTTGCATATTTGAAATAATCAAAGACATCCATCACGACCAAGCGATGATTGTCCATACTGAAACCATTAGCTTCAAAATGAGCCGTCGATAATTCACGTGAACGTTTAGCCAAATCAACCGATGTCGTTTCAACCGCTCCACCCATAGCCGCAGCAACTGAAAAAGCTGCCGTATAGGAAAACATATTCAAAACTGATTTACCCAAAGCTAGGCCATTAACTAAACCATCACGCACTTCATGCTGATCAAGGAAAATCCCCGTCATTAGCCCATCATTGAGGAAAACTTCATATGTTACCCCATTTTCTAAAATGGTAAAGGTATCAGCCGCCTCTTGCCCAAAAAGATGGTCTGATTCGAAATCAAGACCCTTGAAACGGATTTTCTCATAGCCTCCCAAAACCTCAGGAAAGACCGTTTGGAAAGCCTCTACAATAACATCCTTCAAGGAATAAACAAAGGCATTGTACCATGAAAAGAGGGCATAATCCCCATATAAATCAATTGTGAGACCACCAAAATCATCACCATCTTGGTTGAAAAGACGAAAAGCTGTCGTCAACTCATTATCATAATAGGATTGACGTTTGGCCTTTGCCTTTTCAAAAAGCCCTTGAAAATAAGTCACTGTCAATTTTTGTTTTTTAGGGGACAGAAACCATCCTATCCCCTTATTTTGACTTGACAAATAGCCCGTTCCTAAAAAATCTTTGGACTGGCTATAAAGGTAAACCAACTGATTATTTTCAGTGATATTTGGAAAATCTTCCGCTAGAAGAAGCTGTTTTCCTTGTTTGATTTTTTTCTCCGCAAAGGGACTTACCGTCAATATACTCATGTTACTATTATACCAAAAAAATGCTATTATTTCTGTTTCGTAACTAGATTTTATCAATTATATGTCAAGGAATATCACACTCAATGGCAGTAAATTTTTGAGAGTCATTATCTTATTTGGTATAATGATTAAGATAATATAGAATCAAAGGAAGTATTACTTTGAAAAAAATTAATGAAGCCTTTTGGAAAGGAGTTTCATCAAGACTTGGATTTATCCTCTTGTTACTCTTCTTTTACTGGCTAAAAACCATATTCGCTTATTACGTCAACATTAATCTTGAGTTGGAAAGCAGATATCAGGTTATGCTTTCGCTGATTAACCCTATTCCACTAGGATTAATGCTTCTAGGTTTAGGACTATACTTTAAGAAACGACGTTTCTTTTATAGCATTACCATTGCTATCTATGTCATCCTTAACCTCTTACTTATCGCTAATGTGATTTACTTTGGAGAGTTTACAGACTTTATCACTGTAAATACCATCCTAGCAAGTTCTAGTTCGGCAGCAGGACTAGGAGACTCCGCCAAGAACCTTCTTGAGCCAAGCTATCTCTTCTACCTGATTGATGTACCTTTCTTCATCTATGCTGGTTTCAGGAAGAAGCTTAAGATGGACAGCAAGCCATTTAACAAACGAGCTAGTTTTGCCGTCACTGCACTGTCGACACTCCTTCTCTCAGTTAACCTCTTCTTAGCGGAAGTTAACCGTGGCGAGTTGTTGACACGTGGTTTCTCAAATAACTATATTGTTCGTGCTATGGGGATTCCCTTCTTCACAGCCTATTCTGGTAACTTAACTTATCAGGCCTCACAGGCTCGTTCATCTGCAACAGCTGAGGATATGAAAAAGGTTGAGGCTTACGTTAAGGAGCACTATGCAGCACCTGATCCTAAGTATTACGGAATTGCTAAAGGAAGAAACGTCATCGTTATTCACTTGGAAAGCTTCCAACAGTTCCTTATTGACTACAAGCTCAAAGTAGACGGTCAAGAATATGAGGTTACACCATTCATCAATTCCATTTACCACTCAAACGAGACGCTAGCCTTTTCAAACTTCTTCCACCAAGTTAAATCAGGGAAAACTTCTGATGCTGAAACCTTGATGGAAACGTCTCTCTTTGGACTAAGTACAGGGTCATACATGGTAAACTATGGTGGTACCAATACAGCCTATGCGGCACCATCTATTCTAGCTCAAACAGGTGGCTATACGTCAGCTGTTTTCCACGGAAACACTGGATCCTTCTGGAATCGTAATAATACCTATAAACAATGGGGGTATAATTACTTCTTTGACTCATCAGCCTTCACTGAAAAAACTGATGAAAACTCCTTCCAGTATGGTCTAAATGACAAGTACATGTTCCCAGATTCCATCAAATATCTGGAACAAATGCAACAACCTTTCTACGTTAAATACCTTACAGTATCTAACCACTACCCATACACTTCACTCTCAGGCGATGAAAAGGAACAAGGTTTCCCACTCGCTGAAACAAAAGATGAGACAGTCAACGGATATTTTGCAACAGCTAACTATCTTGACTCAGCAATCAAAGACTTCTTTGATTACCTTAAGGAAACCGGTCTTTACGACAACTCGATTATTGTCATGTACGGTGACCACTATGGTATCTCTGATACACGAAGCAGCAATCTTGCTGAACTTCTCGGTAAGAACCCTGAAACTTGGTCAAACTATGATAAGGCCATGCTTCAACGTGTTCCTTACATGATTCATATTCCAGGATATACTGGTGGTGGCATCTCTAACACCTTTGGCGGTGAGGTCGATGCCCTTCCAACTCTCCTTCACATTCTTGGTGTTGACACTAGCTCTTATATCCAGATGGGACAAGACCTCCTATCTCCTGATAACAAGCAAATTGTCGCATTTAGAACCTCAGGTCAATATGTTACTCCTCAATACACTAGCTATTCTGGTCGACTCTATAATACTCAAACAGGGGAAGAAATTACCAACCCTGATGAAACGACTAAAAAGGATAACGAAGCCATTCGTAAGGCAGTAGCAACTCAGCTTTCGATGAGTGACGCTGTTCAAACAGGTGACCTTCTTCGTTTCTATACGCCAAACGGTTTGAAGCATGTTGATTCTAGCAAGATTTCCTACACTAAACAGATGGATCAACTAAAAGAAATCAATAAAAAGCTGAAAGATAAATCAACCAGCCTCTACAAACAAAAAGGCAATAAATCAACAGCTGATCTATTCAAGACCCCATCTTACAAGGAACTACATCCTGCAGAATCTGAATCGAGCTCAAGTTCAAGTGAATCAGAGCCAAGTAGCTCTTCAACGGAACAACAATAAGCCTTAAAAGCAGTCCTGTTTGGACTGCCTTTTTAGATTAAACAATTATCAATCGTACTTAACTAGAAAATCAAAATCCTCATAGCACTCGCCTCAAACATATTTCTTGCTAGTTTACTATAAGCGTGATTAAATAGAGTTTGTAAGAAAACTTATAAAGGAGAACAGATATGAATCCAATGGACCTTTTTAACCAAGTAAAAGAAATGATCGAAAAGAAAGATTTCGAAGCTGCTAAAAAGTTTGTCGATGACAATAAAGATGATTTGGGCGAATACTTCGACCAAGCCAAATCTCTTGTTTCAGGTAACGAAATGGTTAGTGGAGCTTTAGACAAGATTAAAGGTCTATTCTAAGACGAAGTCCCCTCAATCCTATTGATTGAGGGGACTTTTTATGTTTAGAGTTTCTATTTAGAGATAATGCATAACACAATCTAAGATTCTTTAGAAACATAAAAAAGAGATTCCTAAGGAATCTCTTTTTATTCTATATGACTATAGAATTATTTTTTCAAGTTGTAGAATGATTTCAAACCACGGTATTCTGCAACTTCACCAAGTTGGTCTTCGATACGAAGCAATTGGTTGTATTTAGCGATACGGTCAGTACGTGACAATGAACCTGTCTTGATTTGACCAGCGTTAGTTGCAACTGCGATATCAGCGATTGTTGAATCTTCAGTTTCACCTGAACGGTGTGATACTACTGCTGTGTATCCAGCTTCTTTCGCCATTTCGATAGCGTCGAAAGTTTCAGTCAAAGTACCGATTTGGTTAACTTTGATAAGGATTGAGTTAGCAGCGTGTTCTGCAATACCTTTTTCAAGGTAAGCTGTGTTAGTTACGAAGAAGTCGTCACCAACCAATTGAACTTTACCACCAAGACGTTCAGTAAGAGCTTTCCAACCGTCCCAGTCGTTTTCGTCCATACCATCTTCGATAGTGATGATTGGGTATTTGTTAACCAATTCTTCAAGGTAGTCGATTTGTTCTGCAGCAGTACGAACAGCAGCGCCTTCACCTTCAAATTTAGTGTAGTCGTAAACTTTACGTTCTGCATCGTAGAATTCAGATGATGCACAGTCAAATCCGATAAATACGTCTTTACCTGGTACATATCCAGCAGCTTCGATAGCTTTGATGATAGTTTCAACACCATCTTCAGTTCCGTCGAAACGAGGTGCGAAACCACCTTCGTCACCTACGGCTGTTTCAAGTCCACGTTCTTTAAGGATTTTCTTAAGTGCGTGGAAGATTTCAGCACCCCAACGAAGAGCTTCTTTGAATGTTGGTGCACCAGCAGGTACAATCATGAATTCTTGGAAAGCGATTGGAGCGTCTGAGTGAGAACCACCGTTGATGATGTTCATCATTGGAGTTGGAAGAACTTTAGTGTTGAATCCGCCAAGGTAGCTGTAAAGTGGAACTTCAAGGTAGTCAGCAGCTGCGCGTGCTACAGCGATAGACACACCAAGAATAGCGTTGGCACCAAGTTTACCTTTGTTTGGAGTACCGTCAAGAGCGATCATTGCGCGGTCAATACCTTGTTGATCACGTACGTCGAATCCGATGATGTGTTCAGCAATAACGTTGTTTACATTATCAACTGCTTTTTGAGTACCAAGACCACCGTAACGAGCTTTGTCACCATCACGAAGTTCTACTGCTTCGTGTTCACCAGTTGAAGCTCCTGAAGGAACCATACCGCGACCGAATGCACCAGATTCAGTGTAAACTTCTACTTCAAGTGTTGGGTTACCGCGTGAGTCAAGGACTTCGCGTGCGTAAACATCAGTAATAATTGACATTACAATACTCTCCTTATGAGTTAAAATTTTTTACACCTATATATTACCATAATATCAAGGCTTAAGCAAATTAAAACCAGAATTTTCTAGCGATTTTCTATTTTTTAATATTTTCAATTGTTTTTGAAAATCTCAGAAAGCAACTCAAATGAAAAGGAATTCAAAATATTGTATAATACAAGTAGAAAACTAAGAGGAGATTCCTATGACTTCACTTGAAAACAAAGTGCTCCAATGCGCTAGTGGCGAAAAACGCCTAAATCCCGATGAACTTCGTCAGTATTTTGGAACCTATGCGGAACGTGTAGTCCTAGCTGTTCTATTGGAAAACACCGAAAAGAAAACTGTAATTGACAATTTTCCGCAAATATTAAAAGACTTATTAGCCGTTTACCCTAATCTTAGTCTCAAACTTTCGCCAAAATTAGCCGACCAGACACAATTTACCTATATCAAGACCGCTCAAGCACTAAATATTTCTGCAACTATTGTTGACGAGGCCAAGGCCCATTCACCATACGGTCTTATCGTACATAGTAATCAAGCAGAGAATCTTGATAAAGTATTATTTTCAGAACTCTATCCTGATATCCTTGCTCCTAGTGAAACTGAACCTATCCTTGAAAAAAAGGGATTTTTTGCTAAACTATTCGGAAAATAAAAGCTGATGCAAAGTCAGCTTTTTCTTATATCACAATGTTTTACTGAGCTTGATGAGATTCCCAATATTGAGTCCTGTGCGATAGAGATTCTCCTTAGCGGTAGCTAAAACTTGGTCTAACTCTAATACTTGTCCAATGATAGGGAAAGCAGCTGAGATACCTGCTACTGGAAAATCAGGCAAGTCATCCTTCAAACTACCACAGATAGCAATGACGGGAATAGCTGATGGTGTCCGCCTAGCCACTCCGACCGGTGCCTTACCAGATAAGGACTGGCTATCCATACGTCCTTCTCCTACTATAACCAAATCAGCAGACTTCACACGTTGGTCAAAATCAACACAATCAAGTACAAAGTCAATCCCTGATTTAATTTCTGCACCTGCAAAGGCCACCAGGCCTGCAGCCATGCCTCCTCCCGCCCCTGAACCAGCCAATTTTAAAACTTCTGGAGCAAAGTCAGTGTAGAATTGTGACATATCTTGATCAACTTTTTTAAATTGTGAAGGAGACAAGCCTTTTTGTCCACCAAAAATATAGGTCGCTCCATGTTGGCCACACAAGGGGTTATCTACGTCAGTAATCAGACGAATGGTGACACTAGACAAATCAACCTTATTTTTAGAGGATACCTTCTTAATGAGACCAAGATTAGCACCTATTGGCTCAAGCTCCTGTCCCTCAGAATCATAAAAACGATACCCCAATCCATATGCCATACCAATACCACCATCATTGGTAGCAGATCCACCTACGCCTATAATAAACTCTCGGATGCCAGACTGAACCAAATGAACAATTAGTTCACCTACGCCTTGTGTCGTTAGAGCTAGAGGATTTCGTTTCTCCTTAGGAATATGCTCCAAGCCACAAATCGCAGCCATTTCAAAAATGGCAGTCTGGCCATTGCTGGCAAAAGAAACACTTCCGTCACTTGTATAGGCATGAGGAATCTTGATACTTTTCTTCTCAAGATTTAGATTTTCAGCAAGAGCATCTAAGGTGCCCTCGCCACCATCACCTATTGGCATGAGGTCAAAATCAGCGTCGGATAAGGCATTTTCAAAACCTGATTTAAGAGCTAAGGCGACCTCTTTTGCAGATAAACTTTCCTTAAATGAATCAGGTGCAATCAAAATTCGCATGATGTCCTCCTTCTATTTTTCTTTTAGGTAAGGGGATAAGGCCTGAACTAACTCTTCTGTCATATGTCGGGGACCTCGAACAGTTTTAATACCTAAACTCTTTAGTCTATCACTATCAAAGTCAGTATCATTAAAAGTGTATAAGGGTTTAATCCGCATCAACTCCTTAATACTCTCCTCTTCACGATAACCTTGATTAGGGATATTTGCCTCTAAAACTTGACAGAGGTAACGGATGGCCTTGGTAGGTGCCGTAATATAGATAGCCACAAAATCTCCCTTTTGCATACTAGCTTTCTGTGTCCAAAGAATCTCCTCATTTGCGGAAAACTCCTCCCCAATATCGTAGTATTTCAAATTTACTGGGATAATCCAATAATGAGGCTCCGAAGCCTTTCTAAGATGTTTTGGGGCCACTAGGGAGCGACTTTCACTAAGAAGCTCAAAAATGGTCTGGTCCGGCAAGGTCTCATCTAAAACAAGACTAACCCAGGTCTTCTTGGACATATGGTAGCTAGGAAAAACGCCATCCATTTTCAAGAGCTTATCCATTTGCGTCGGATTAACCTTGAGGTTAACCACATCATATGTTAATTCTGCCTTTTCTCCATCAAGCCCTAGTTTTTCTCCCTTAAGAGGAAAAAACAAGGCATACCATTTACCATCAACTCTAAAAGATAGATAGCTTGGTTCCTTCTCGAAAGGTTGGTCTGCTTGGTCTGAAAATTCTTGAGCTAAAAATTTAGCCAGGCGATTAGCTTGTGGAAATGAGAATAATTGATCTTCATAACAAGAATCAGCTACCTGTGACAGAAGTTCTCCATAAGCTTCTCTGACTTGACCAACGTAAGTTCCAGTAGCCTGAGGACTCCTGAAGATATCATAAGGCTCATCAAAATCACTATCGACAACCTGTCCCGTCAGCTTACCTTCTAAATCAATAAACAATCGAGCTTCAAGTTCTTCAGCTATCAGTGTTTTTCTGAACTCATAGCCTTGCTCGGTAGCTGTAAAACCAAAAGGCTCTAGGCTATCAGGTTTTAGGACTTTCTTTTTAAAATAAGCATCCTCAAAAGTCATTGGTTCTCCCTTTTTCTAAAAAAGAGAAGTTGAGACAAACTTATGTCCCAACTCCTTTTTTATTTTGTTGACTGACGTAAGGTAATACCGTGATTAAGAATAACATCTTTTTCTTCAAGCTCTTCCTTATTCATGATTTTAGTCAACATACGCATGCTAACTGCCCCTAAATCATAGAGAGGATGATTAATACTAGAAAGGTTTGGACGTGTGTAGCTTGTAATTGGTGAGTCATTGCTTGTGATGATTTCGAAGTCTTCTGGAACTGATTTACCTGCAGCAAAGAGGCCATTCAAGAGACCCGCAGCCAATTCATCTTCCCCAACATAGGCAGCAGTGGCACCAGAGTTCAAGACACGTTGTGCTAAATCAAAGCCGTCTTTATAGCTATATTTAGCTTCAAAGACAAGTCCTTCATTGTAGCGCAAATTATTCTTTTCAAGTCCAGCCTTATAACCAGCTAGACGGAGCTTGCCATTAATATCATCAATTAGTGGTCCTGATACAAAGGCAACCTTTTCATTATTCTTGGCAAGCTGCGTTACAGAATCCTCAACGGCAGCTTTATAGTCGATGTTAACACTCGGTAATTGGTGTTCGAGGTCTACTGTTCCTGCTAGAACAATCGGCGTACGGGTACGAGAAAATTCTGCACGAATTTTTTCCGTCAAGTGGTAACCCATGAAGATGATACCGTCTACTTGTTTGGCAAATAGAGAGTTAATCACGGTAACTTCATGATCGTCATTTTCATCACTAGATGCAAGAACAATATTGTACTTGTACATCGTAGCAATATCATCAATCCCCCTTGCTAAAGTAGCAAAATAACTATTAGCAATATTTGGAATAACAACTCCTACAGTAGTGGTTTTCTTACTCGCCAAGCCACGCGCAACCGCATTTGGACGGTAATCCAAACGATCAATGACCTCAAGCACTTTTTTTCGGGTGTTTTCTTTTACATTTTTATTTCCATTTACCACACGAGACACAGTCGCCATCGAAACACCTGCTTCACGCGCAACGTCGTATATAGTAATTGTTTCATCAGTATTCATAAAAACACTTCCTTTCTCATTTTACGCTCACTTATTCATGCTAATTGTATCAGATTCTGAAAACACTTTCAATTATTTTGACTGATTTTTTACAAAAAAATGAAAGGGATTCCTTCTTTATGGTTACGAGGAAGAAAGCCATTTCAGAAAAAGGCCTCTCATTTCGTGTTTCCAAGACTATCCATCGCTTACAAAACTAGCCTAAAAAAGTCTCAATGAAAGTAAATGATTTAATGAAAAGCCAAAAAACAACTTGCATTTTCCCTATAAAAGTGACAGAATGAGTGTAAGAAATACAAAGGAGTTTTTTCTATGTCTAAACTTGATCGCATTCGTCATTTTTTGAATGAAAATAAAGCAGGGCTAGCTATTGTTTCAGATCCTGTAACTGTCAATTATCTTACTGGTTTTGATTGTGACCCACATGAACGCCAAATGTTCCTCTTCGTCTACGAAAATCGTGAACCTGCCCTCTTTGTTCCTGCTCTTGAGGTTGCACGTGCCTCTGCTGTACTCGACTTCCCAGTCTTTGGTTATGTGGATTCTGAAAATCCATGGCAAAAAATCAAAGCTGGTCTAGCAAGTACAGACAGCTCTATTATTTATGCAGAGTTTGACAATCTCAATGTGACTAAGTTCCAAGGATTGCAAACAGTCTTTGAAGGTCGCTTTGAAAACTTGACACCATTCATTCAAAAAATGCGCGTTATCAAGTCAGCTGATGAAATTCAAAAAATGATTGTTGCCGGTGATTATGCTGATAAAGCTGTTAATATCGGTTTCGACAATATCTCTCTTGACGTTACTGAAACAGACATCATTGCTCAAATCGAATTTGGCATCAAACGCTTGGGCTATGAAATGAGCTTTGAAACTATGGTCTTGACTGGTAACAATGCAGCCAACCCACACGGCATTCCTGGAAGCAACAAAATTGAAAAAGATGCTCTTCTTCTCTTCGACTTGGGCTGTATGGTGAATGGCTATGCTTCAGATATGACGCGAACAGTCGCTGTTGGAAAACCCGATGATTTCAAAAAAGAAATCTACCACTTGACTTTAGAAGCTCAACAGGCTGCCCTAGATATGATTAAACCAGGTGTAACTGCCAGCGAAGTCGATGCTGCAGCACGTAATGTTATTGAAAAAGCTGGTTATGGTGAATACTTCAACCACCGCCTCGGACACGGTATCGGAATGGATGTGCATGAATTCCCTTCAATCATGGAAGGAAATGACTTGGTAATCGAAGAAGGAATGTGCTTCTCTGTTGAACCAGGTATTTACATTCCTGAAAAAGTTGGTGTTCGTATCGAGGACTGTGGTTATGTGACAAAAGATGGCTTTGAAGTCTTCACACACACACCAAAAGAATTGCTCTATTTTGATGTCTAATTAATAAACATGGGTCTTCAATTAAATTGAAGATCTTTTTGTTTGTAGCCAAATCGAAAACACCAAAAAAGCTGACTCATCGAGAGTCAGCTTTTACTATTTTTCCTCATGCTCTTGTCTAAGATAGTCAAGTCCTTCTTCAATCCATCCTGGCATTGCTTCTGCCAAGGGTTTAAAGCCATAGTTCAAACGACTATCAGAGAAACGATGACGATGAGGGATTTTATTTTTTTCTTCCTCAAGGGTTCTCAAAGAAAGACTAGCCTTTTGTGTAAATTCATCAAAATCAACAACTTGAACCAAGACCTCCTGGTCTACCTTGAGGGTATTGTAGATGTTGTCGATATAACCTGTCTTAATCTCCGAGATGTGAATCAAGCCTGTGGTACCATTTTCCAATGAAACAAAGGCACCGTAAGGCTTGATGCCTGTGATAACACCCCTAAGCTTGTCTCCAATTTTCATCTTAGTCTGCTACCTCAACTGTTTCAATTACAACATCCTCAAGTGGCTTATCTTGAGCCCCAACCTCAACATTGGCAATCTCATCAAGCACCTTGTAAGAGTCTTCATCCACCAATTGACCAAAGACTGTGTGACGACGGTCTAGGTGAGGTGTTCCACCATTTTCAGCATAAGCTTCTGCGATTGGTGCTGGCCAACCACCACGTTCGAGTTCCTTTTTAGCATAAGGAATTTCAGGCGTTTGAACGATGAAGAACTGGCTACCATTAGTATCTGGTCCAGCATTGGCCATAGAAAGCGCACCACGGAGGTTATAGAGCTCTTCAGAAAATTCATCCTGGAAGCTACCACCGAAGCTTGACTCACCACCCATACCAGTACCAGTTGGGTCACCACCTTGAATCATAAAGTCCTTGATAATACGGTGGAAAATCACACCGTCATAGTAGCCACTCTTGGCCAAATTGACAAAGTTAGTAACTGTTAATGGTGCATGATCAGGGAAAAGCTTGATGACCAAATCACCATGGTTTGTTTTAATTGTTGCGACTGGACCTTCTACTGCATCCAAGTCAAGTTGTGGGAAATGAAGTTCTTTTTCTACCAATCCGAGTTCCTCCAAGGCATTGAAAATGCCATCTTCTTCTACTGTTCCTGTAACGTAATCTGCTTTTTCTTTCAGTTCTGGTGTGGCATTACCCATGGCAACCTTAAGTCCAACATAGTCAAAAATCTCCATATCGTTTGGACCATCCCCAAACATCATAGCATTGACCGGTTTAAGGTTTTCATGCTCCAAGACATGCTCGACACCAGATGCTTTTGAGATACCATTTGCTACGACGTCAGATGAGTGTTCGTGCCAAGGTACCATACGAACATGTGTCGCAAGTTCTTCTGGTAACTCAAGCTCACCATCATTTTCCGCAAAAGTCCACATATGGTAAACATCGTTCGACAAATGGAAGTCTGGCTCCACATCACAAAGACCATAGACTGGTTTCATAGCATCATCAATCAAATCTGAACGCTCTGAGACAACTGGCTTATCCTTACCGGCAAAGCCCCAAGCAATCCCAATCTCCTTGCACCAAGCAACAAAGGCTTCTGTAACTTCACGAGCTAGGGGCTGGTTATAAATTTCTTCCCCTTTTCGATTAATCACATAAGTTCCATTGATGGTTACAAAATAATCGGGCTCTAGGTCTCGAATGTCCTCAACGACACCATAGTAGCCACGTCCTGTGGCAATCCCCGTCAAAATTCCTTTTTCTTTAAGCCCTTTGAAAACAGCCTTAATAGACTCAGGAATGTAGCCTGTCTTTTTGACACGAAGGGTGTCGTCAATGTCGAAGAAAACAATCTTTGTCTTCTTGGCCTTGTATTTTGTTTTAGCATCTACTGGCATCGCTAATCTCCTTTACAGTATCACGACCAGAGTTAGGTATACCTGCTATCCTAACTAAAGACCGTATGGTACTCCCATTATATCATGTCTTAAAGCCAAAAACAAAAAATCATCTAGGACTATAGCAGTCTTAGATGATAGGCGTTTTAACGGTTAACACTCTTGATAATACGTTTGATATCACGTTCTTGTTCACGACGTTTGATAGATTCACGTTTATCATAATCATGTTTCCCTTTGACAATACCAAGCAATACCTTGGCAAAACCGTTTTTTAGGTATACCTTCAAAGGAACCAAGGTCATTCCTGTTCCCTTAAGGTCATTTTGAAGTTTGGTGATTTGCTTCTTCTTGAGCAATAATTTTCTCGTACGGTCTGGATCCTGATTCCAAATATTACCTTGCTCAAAAGGAGCAATATGAACATTGATTAACCAGGCTTCACCATTCTTGATTTGGGCATAGCCATCTTTTAGTTGGATGCGTGCCGCACGAACGGATTTAATCTCCGTCCCTGTTAGCACGATACCTGCTTCAATAGTATCAACGATACTATAATCATGTCTAGCCTTTTTATTCTGAGCAACAACATTGCCTTCACCCTTTGGCATAGCAGTCCCTCCATTCTCATCCTATTTTCGTTTTTTAGCAACGTCCTTGTAGAAAGGTTTGTTCCCTTTCTTCTTACGACGGCCACTCTCACGTCCCTTGTTATCATTATGAGGACGGTTTTGATTCTTACGCTTGTCGGGTTTCTTAGATGACTTACGTTTTTCGTCATAAGAACCTTTACGACCATTACCGTCTTGACGGTTACGGTTATCCCCACGTTTACCACGACGTTCGAAGTCTCCATTTTGACGGTCACGACATGGACCTCTATTGCGGAAGGCTTTTGCCTTTTCTTCACGTTCCTGACGAGCCTTGTGATCTACTTTTTCAGTGACATCATACTCGCTTGGAAGGTATTGGAAGTCAATGTCTCCGGTTTCCTTATCCGCACGTGTTAATTTGACACGGATAGGCTGACCAACTCGGAAAGTCTTACCAGTTTTCTCACCCTGAAGTGTCATGGTACGTTCATTGTAATTGTAAAATTCTGGAAGGGTCGTGATGTGAACCAAACCTTCGATAGTATTTGGCAATTCCACAAACATACCAAATTTAACCACACTTCCGACAATACCATCGAATTCTTGGCCAACAAACTCTTCCATGTATTCCGCTTTTTTCATAGCTTCAACGACACGTTCGGCATCAATGGCACGACGTTCAAGAGTTGAAGATGATGTCGCTAACTCAGGAATAACCTCTTCAAAATGTTCACGCGTCTCTTGAGACATATTGTTAGTGTACTCACGAATCATTCGGTGAACCAAGAGATCTGGGTAACGACGGATTGGACTAGTAAAGTGGGTATAGTACTGAGCCGCAAGTCCGTAGTGTCCATGATTGTGTTCTGAATAGCGGGCTTGTTGCATTGAACGAAGCAGCATCATGTTCATGACTTCTGCTCCAGGTTTTCCCTGAACTTTGGCCATAAACTCTTGCAAGTCTAGCTGATCCATCTTATTGGCAGTTCCTTTGATTTGAACACCAAAGATAGAGGCATAATCCATGAAGCGTTGCAATTTCTCAGCTTTTGGCTCTTCGTGGATACGGTAGATAAATGGCAACTTAGCCTTAGCAAAGTGCTCTGCCACACATTCATTGGCAGCCAACATGAAGGATTCAATCATTCGCTCGGCTGTTCCACGTTCACGCACCACGATATCCACTGGCATTCCCTTCTCATTAACCAAGATACGAGCTTCAGATGTATCAAAGTTTAGGGCACCACGACGCTCACGCATGTCTTCTAAAATCTTATGCAATTCTGCCATAGCTGATACAGAATCCATGATTGGCTTAAACTGCTCAATCTTTTCTGGATTTCCAGCCAACATCTCATTGACATCACTGTAGGTCATACGGAAGGTTGTATTAATCACAGATTGACAAATCTTATGATTAACCACCTTACCTTTAGGAGTAATCTCCATAATAGCTGACTGCGTCAAGCGATCAACATTGGGATTTAGTGAACAAATGCCATTTGAAAGACGCTCAGGCAACATTGGCACCACGCGGTCTGTCACATAAACAGAGGTCCCACGTGCTACAGCCTCACGGTTAAGAGCAGACCCTTCAGTGACATAGTAGGACACATCGGCAATATGAACACCAAGTTCAAAGTTACCATTTGGCAAACGTTTGATATGGACCGCATCGTCCAAGTCCTTAGCATCGGCTCCGTCAATAGTAAAGGTTACCTCTTGACGAAGGTCAACACGACCAACGAGGTCTTCCTGACTTGGCGCATCTGGGACAGCTTCTGCTTCCGCCATGACATCCTCTGGGAACTCTGAAACAATATCCATTGATTCCAAAACTTCCAAGACATCAATACCGGCATCCCCCTGATGACCAATAATGTCACGAACACTTCCTACGAAATAATCATAGTGACGGTTAGGGTATTTTTCAATATCAACCTTGATAATTTCAGTACCATCTAGGGCAACTGGTTCTTTCTTGATATAAATTGGCTGCTGAATTTTTTGGTTTTTAGACTTAATGTAACCCGCATAAGGTTCTTTCTCGTCGCTAAGAATAAATTTCCCTACAACAGTCTTAAGCGAACGTTCTACAATTTCAACAACTCGTGCTTCCGCTGCAGTCCCACGCAAACGATCCGCTGGCTTCTTGATGACAACAGCAACAGTATCACCGTCAATGGCATGGCCAACATCATTACGACCGATGAACATATCATCTTCACTGTCATCGACATGCAAAAAACCAAAGCCATTCTTATTGGCACGGAAGACACCTTCAACAGTCACCTGATTAGGATTTTCTTTCTTAGGACGCAAGGATACAGAGCCATCTCGGTTAAAACGCAACTGCCCCTTACTTTCCATGGCTGATATGGCCTTGATGAGCTGAGGGAACTTTTCTCCCCCAGCATGATTAAGAGCCTGGGCAATGTCGTTTACACTGGATTTCCCATGCTCCTTCAAATAATTTATAATAGTTTCTTTCATGATTTCCTTTTCTTTTATTTATTGACTATAACGCAAAAAATGAGCCAACCTCAGTCAGCTCATTACTTACTTGAGAGAATGGAAAGGACGATTGCATCTACAATCCATAGAAAAACCATGATTCCTGTAAAGCGTTGCATAAAGGCTTCAAAACCACGTGGTTTACTACGTTCAAATAGTGCTTCTGACCCACCACCATCAAAGACATTGCTACTTGGATTTTTTTGTGGCTGCATAAATACCGCAATCACAATAATAGCTGACATCACCAAGAGCAGCGTTAATAATAAGTCGTACATAGTTATTCCTCCGAAAAAGTCCTTTTTATTCTACCATAGAACCCTTTAAGATTCAACATGTAAGGTTACTTTTCTATCCTTAGGGCAGAATTTGGGTACCTGAATTTTCTCAGGATGATTCTGTTTATTTTTACTTGTGAGATAGTTGATGCTCCCACATTCACTACACTTTAAATTGATTTTAACTCTCACCTATATTCTTGACTCCTAGCAATTTTCTAAAGATGATTAAGGACCAGACAAAATTTCCAAAGACAATCATTGCAGTCACAAAGAAGACCCAGCGATAACCTAGACCTGTCGCAACTGCTGACCCAACAAAGGGACCTAAAACCTGTCCAATATATGAAAAGCTTTGATTAAAGCTAAATATTCTTGAGATTCCTTCCTTGGGTGTCATCTTGGTCAATAAAGAATTGACACTAGGCATAAGAGCACCTACACCGAAGCCATAGGCAAAGCGTAAGATACCCAGTTGCAAGGCTGAACCGGCAAAACCACAGAGGAAATACAAGAGAAAGCTATAAAATAGCCCCATTAAAAGCAAGCGATGATTCCCAATACGGTCTCCCAATTTTCCCAGATAAGGGGTACTTAAGAGACTAGAAAAGCCCATAGCAGAAACAATTAACCCTGAGTAAAAAAGGATATTTTCCCTCTGACCTAAATAACGAATGTAAAGGGCCAACATAGGTGCAATCGATTGGGCAGAAATCTGAATAATCATACTGGTCACAAAAAGGCCAATCAACATAGATTTGCTGGGAATTCTTGCAAAAACCTGAGAAAGGGTCATCATCTCTCCCTTTTCGACAGGCTGGAAATCCTCTCGCAAGCCAAAAATAGTTAAGAGGCAGCAGATAAATAGAATGAGTCCAACCAATAAAAAGGTACCCCTCATACCAAACGCCTCAGATAAGGTACCACCTAACAAAGGGCCAATCAGAACACCTGCCGTTAGACCCGTAGACAAGGTCCCCAAGGCATAGCCAGAACGATTCTGAGGAACCTGACTAGCAATTAAAGCTGTGGCATTTGGGACATAGCCTGCAAACAAACCATTCAGCGTTCTTAAGAAAAGCAGCCAGAAAACATTTGGGACTAAGGCAAGCCCTCCCATTGTAAAAGTCATCACCATGCTGGCCCTAATCATCATAGGCTTTCGACCATAACGGTCAGCCAGGCGTCCCCAAATAGGAGAAACCAAGGCAGAGGCTAAGGCAGAGATGGCAACAGACAAGCCAGCATACCATTCGACCATATCTCCTTTAACACCAAGTTCCTCAATGTATAGGGCCATGAAAGGCATAACAATGGAGAAACTAGCTCCAGTAAAAAAGGTTCCTATCCATGCAATTTTAAGGTTACGTTGCCAATCAGTACTTTTAAGTTCTTTTTGGCGCAAATAATCATCTTCTTTCTAAAATTCACTATCCATTATATCACAATGGCTAGCTATGAGGAGCTCGTTAAATCATTTATTGCACTCTTAACCTTCTCCTTCAAATCATCGAGACTACCGTTATTATCAAGAACCAAGCTGGCATAAGGCATTTTCTCAGCTAAAGACATCTGGCTATCAATACGCAGCTTAGCTTCCTCAACACTTAAGTGATTACGTTTCATCAAGCGTTGGCACTGGATCTCCGGTAACACTGCCACCAACCAAATCTGATCAAACCAGTCCTGATACCCATTCTCAATAAGCAAGGGAATATCCATGAAAAAAACATCTTCTTTCTTAGCTAAATAATCCTTTTGCGCTGCTAGTTCCTCTCGAATAATCGTCCCTTGAATCTCAGCAGACCGCTGTCTCATCTCCTCATTGGAAAAGATCAGTTGCCCTAGTTTAGGACGGTTCAATTCCCCATTAGAAAGAAGAATTTCCTCTCCCAACCAATCGAGTAAGGCACGGTACAAACGGCCCCCTTGAGCCTGCATGTCGTGTACAAGCTGATCAGCGTCAATGACCTTGTAACCTGCCTCTTTAATCATTTCAACAACAGTAGATTTTCCTGAAGCAATACCACCTGTTAACCCAATAATCATCGTTTCTGACAATGAGGACACAAATGTGTTCCTCTCCCTCCTAACTTGATTTTCTCAATTGTGCTTGCGCAGCGTGGACAAGGCTGTCCCGTCTTTCCGTAAACCTGCAAATAGTTCTGCATGGTCCCATCCTCACCAAGGGCATTACGATAAGTCCTTATAGTTGAGCCACCTTTTTCAATTCCTAGCTGTAAAATAACAATCGTTTGATCATGGACTCGCTTCATGGCTGCCTTGCTGAGTTTCTTTGCTGGCGTCTCAGGATGAACCTTGGCTGCCCAAAGCACCTCATCAACATAGATATTGCCTAGACCAGCCACCAATTTCTGCTCCAAAAGGAGACTTTTAATGGGCTTTGCAGAGGTCATCAAGGCTCTCTCAAACGGGGCGTATTTAAAAGCCTTCTTAGTAGGCTCAGGACCAAGCTTTTTCTTTGTAAAATAAGCCTCCTCTTGATTTTTAGCCAATAAATCAAAGGTCCCAAACTTGCGGACGTCCTGATAAACAAGAGTCGAGCCATCATCTAAGATAAAGAAAAGATGGAAATGCTTATTAGCAGGGACCTGATCCGTAAACAAGAGGTATTTCCCTTCCATGCGCAAGTGGGAAATCATAATCAACTGTCCAAAATCAAAAATCAAGTACTTGCCTCTACGTCGCATGGCTTGAATAGTTTGGCCAGGTAAGTCATTCAAAAAACTATCGTAGGAGGTCTTAATCATTTTCGGGACCTTAACTTCAACAGACGAAATGGTCCGACTTACTACCAATCTTTCTAACCCTCGTCTAACAGTTTCTACCTCAGGTAACTCAGGCATTTGCTCCTCCTTCTAACAAGAAAGCCGAGCAAATGCCCAGCTTTTTAATATTCTTTTTCGTTGTATCCGAAATCGGCAAGATCTAATTTCTTATCACGCCAATTTTTCTTAACCTTAACCCAGGTTTCAAGGAAGACCTTGTCCCCTAGCATAACTTCAATATCTTTACGGGCAAGGGTACCAATTTTCTTGAGCATGGAACCTTGTTTACCAATGACAATGCCTTTTTGGCTGTCACGCTCAACCATGATCGTCGCACGAATATGAATCTTATCCGTGTCTTCATCACGCTTCATCTCATCAATGACAACCGCAACAGAGTGTGGAATTTCTTCACGTGTCAACTGAAGGACTTTTTCACGAATCATCTCCGATACCAAGAAACGCTCTGGGTGGTCGGTGATTTGGTCCGCTGGGAAATATTGGAACCCTTCCTCAAGGTTATCACTCAAGACATCCACAAGATAAGAAACATTGTTCCCTTGGAGAGCAGATATCGGAATAATCTCCTTGAAATCCATTTGTGTACGGAAATCCTCAATCTGCTCTAGGAGCTGATCTGGATGAACCTTGTCAATCTTATTGATTACCAAGATAACTGGAACCTTAGCTTGTTTAAGACGTTCGATAATCATATTATCACCCTTACCACGGGGTTCATCCGCTGGTACCATAAAGAGGACGGTATCTACTTCACGAAGGGTTGAATAAGCAGATTCCACCATGAAATCCCCAAGAGCCGTTTTAGGTTTGTGAATCCCTGGTGTATCAATAAAGACAATCTGTTCCTTATCAGTTGTGTAAATCCCCATAATTTTATTACGGGTTGTTTGAGCCTTATCACTCATAATAGCAATTTTTTGCCCCATAACATGGTTCAAAAACGTTGATTTTCCTACATTAGGACGGCCAAGAATAGCCACAAATCCTGATTTAAATGTCATATAACTTCTTTCCTATTTCTTTTTAATTGAAAATTAAGTGCCAAATTTTAGGTATAAAAACAATCATACCCGTAATGAGTGCATAACAAGAAACCACTAAAACAGCCCCTGCAGCCATATCCTTGGCATTTTTGGCTAGCATCGAAAAGTGATAATTACTGGCCAAATCGACAACATTTTCAATGGCAGAATTAACAATCTCTAGGGCAATTACGAGAAAAACGGCCATCAAAAGAAAGAGCCATTCTGTCGCAGACACCCGAAAAATCAAGCCAGCCAATACCACCAAGATAGCTGAAACCAAGTGCTTGCGCATGTTGCGTTCTTCTTTAAAAGCTGTGATAATCCCTGTTAGAGCAAACTCAAAACTAGCTGTAAATTCTCTATTTTTCCACTTTTTTTGTGGGTTATTGTCGCGTAAGTCCATAAGCAGTCAAAATTTCTTCCTGTAATCCAAACATTTCCGCTTCTTCTTCTGGGGTGTAATGGTCGTAGCCATTGATGTGAAGAAAACCGTGAACAGCCAAGAAGCCCATCTCACGTTCGAAACTATGACCATAATCCTCAGCTTGCTCGTGAGCCTTATCAACAGAAATAAAGAGTTCACCGATATAACTATCAAACTCTCCCATCATTTCAGCTAATTCAGGATTTTCAGCCAACTCTTCCTCATCAAAGCTAATGTCTAATTCAGGCTTATACTCCAAACTAATAACATCCGTTGGACGGTCCGTATCACGATATTCCAGGTTTAGCTCGTGGCTACGTTCGTTGGTTACAAATGTAACCGCCATTTCCTTGTCTTCCTTGCCAAGTCTTTGTGCTGCAAAATCTAGCAACTCCAAGGTTTGTTCTTTTAATTTCTCAGAGACTTGTCCAGTCTCATCAATCATTTCAATATACATAAGATACTTTAGGAACGGCTATGATCACTTCAAGCATAGAACCGCTCGCTTCCTTTCACTAACTCATTAGCTTTTTTATACAAATACATAGAATACTAGCCCAGAGTATTTTTGGTCTAATATTAATCACCTCATTATACCATAAGGACACAGAAAAAGCAGACTTAAGGCTAATTGTCTGCTTTTTGTAGGACGTCTCTGGGAATCGCTTACTTATCTAAATTATCCTTAAGACGTTGAATATGAATGGTTAAAAAGACTTGTTCGTCTAAACTCAGCTCAAAGGCATAACTTGTCTTGATATAGGTAGCAATCTTTTGGGTACAGATAAAGGACTCTGGATAATTTATCTTAACTTGTTCGTAAAGGAAAGCATCATTCTTACCACCACTAACTCCGCTCACAATACGTTGTGCTAGGTATTGGAGATGGGTCATAAAACGGTTATACGAGAAACTATCCTCCTCCAAATCATAACCAAAATGAAGACGGACAATCTCACTAATCCCAACCACAATTTGAGTCATCTGTCGGTCTTTTTCAAGAAGACCTGCATCTTTTTGTGCATTGACAAAATGTAAGGCGACAGAGGCAGCCTCATCATCTTCTAACTGAACTTCTAAATCCTTGGCAATCAAACGAAGGGCTTGTTTCCCAATTTCATACTCCCGAGGATAAAATTTTCGAACCTCCCAAGCCAAAGGATTCTGCAAAGAAACACCCTCTCTACTTCTTTCAATAGCGTTATGTAGGTGGTCTGCAAGAGCGATAAAAAAGGAGGGTTCAAACTTGGTTTGCAAGACAGCCTCAGCAAAAGTAAGAATATTCAAAAAGACCTGCATTTCACCATCAGGCAAATTGACATAAACACGAGACCATTCCTCTACTGCCTCTGTATTTTCCAAAATAAAAGTCTTTTCAATCTTTTCCTTATCAACAAAGTCTCCGACCTTCTTTTGAAAGCCCAGTCCCTTGCCCATGACAATGTATTCCACATTATTATCCAAAGCCTGAACAACATTGTTGTTTAAAATCTTTTCGATCTGCATCATGATCCCTCATCATTAAAGCGTTTACTTTATTTTACCAAATTTTTAATGAGAAACCTACTTACTGCAAACAAAAAGCGCTGGATTACCAACACTTTTCCTAAAGTTCTGTTCGATTTTCGATAGCTCTTAGCAAGGTCACTTCATCAGCATACTCGATGTCAGAACCAACAGCCAAACCACGCGCTAAACGAGTCACCTTGATTCCCGCAGGTTTGAGGACACGTGAAATATACATAGATGTTGCCTCACCATCTGCTGTTGCATTAGTAGCAATGATAACTTCGTCAACCTCGCTATCCATAAGACGAGTAATCAAACTTTTCAAGTTAATATCATCTGGTCCAACACCATTCATAGGGGAAATAAGCCCTTGAAGCACATGGTAGAGACCACGGTATTCCTGAATCTTTTCCATAGCTGAAACATCTTTGGAGTCTTCAACAACCAAAATCTTAGTACGATCTCTCGTTTCATCTGTACAAATGTTACAGGGATCATCATCTGTCAAACGACCACAGACCGAACAATAAGTCAATTCACGTTTGGCTGCCAAGAGGTTTTTTGCGAAATCATTGACATCTTCATCAGACATGGTAATGGTATAAAAAGCTAGGCGTGTCGCTGTTTTAGCCCCAATTCCAGGGAGTTTTGAAAAACTATCAATCAGCTTCGCAATTGGAGTAGGATAAAGCATGAAGGTCTCCTGTTCTTTATATGATTTTATTCATCTCTTATCTTATGTCACTGTCATGGATATGTCTTTACCCAAGAACAAATACTCAAACACTATATCACAGAAAAATCCCTCGTGCAAGGCACAAGAGATTTTCATATTTAGTGAGTATTTTGATAAAGTTCCATGATAGCTTTGACCGCATTTTGATGAGCCTTACTCTTCCAGTCTAAAGCATGTGGGTACATAATCCCAACTGCCAACTTCGTACCATCTTTAGCGGTCGCATAGGCCACGGCATTAAGGTTAACCGTTGTTACAGAGTTACCAGAAGCATCCGTCGCATAGGTTTCGGCTGTCCCTGTTTTACCACTGATTGGAATGATAGAACTTGCCATAGCTTTACCAGTCGCAAGGCTAGATCCTGAATTAACAACATCATTAAAGCCTTGTTGGATAATACCCATCTGCTCAGAGTCGAGAGGTAAGGTATTTAATACACGTGTATCTACTGTTGAGGCTAGAGTTCCTAGACTACCATTAGATCCTGCATCATAGATACCTCCAACGATATGAGGGGCTACACGTTTACCCCCATTGGCAATTGAAGCAACATACTGAGCTAGCTGAATGGTTGTATAAGAATCGTACTGACCAAAGGCCTCTGTCAGAACGTTGGCTACATTGTAATTCTTAGAAATATACCCTTCTGATTCTCCAGGCAAATCAAGTCCTGTAGATACCCCCATACCAAAATCAGCGTAGGTATCACGAAGTGTCGTCATGGCCTTATCCATATTGTCAGTCGACAAGGCCATGCCTGGAACATATTGTTGGCCAAGTAGTTTGATTGCAATCTGCACCATATAGGTATTTGATGAATATTCTAGAGCCTGTGTCGCGGTAATAGGACGGCTACCTTGATCTGTAAACCAAGATGTAATCGAGGCTGAACCAGCAATGTTGATTGGTTGGTCAGTCAAGACCTGATTTCCATAGATGGCTCCTGAACGCCAACCAGCAGTTAGGGTTGCTCCCTTAACAACAGATCCTGGAATAAAGACATCAGTGATTGTTCCTAAGGCATTTGCTTTAAAATCTTGTGCTCCTTGTTCATGTTTTTGCCCCGCCATGGCAAGTACAGCACCAGTGTCAGCATTCATAACAACGGCATACATTCCTTCAGAATAGGTTGCTTTATTCTCTGAAATTTCTGAAGAAAGCTGTTGACCTAGGATGTCTTCAACTCCCTTTTGGAAATCAAGGTCGATGGTCAACTGCAGATTGTTCCCCTTGCTGCCCTTTTGAGTGATTTTATCACTAGCAACTTTGCCTTCCTTGTCTACTGTAATCTCACGAACAGTATGTTTTCCTTGTAGTTTCTCTTCATATTCTTTTTCTAGATAGGACGTTCCTACACGGTCATTAAGTGCATACCCTTTTTTGAGGTACTCCTTGGCATCTTCTTGTGGCAAACCTGCTTCTGAACTTGAGACTTTCCCGATGAGAGGTGACAAGGCTGAATCAACCGTATGGCGTTCCCAATCCTTAGCAACCGTAATACCATTGAGTTCCTTCTGTTTAGCTGCTACAATCGCAATTTGTTCAGGCGTCAAGTCTCCTGTTTTCAATGTGACTGTTGAGAAATTAGAAACAGCATTCATCTGTGAGTAAATGTAGACAATCTTAAGTTCATCCTCAGAGTAATCCACTGCTTCATCAGGAACTGCATCAACAGCATTGTTGTAGATAGTAGCTTCAGCTAATTTATTACCAAATTTATCTGTTTTCTTGTCGTTTGGAAGATCATTAACAACACGCTTATAAGTGGCAGAATCCGCTAGATAGAAATCGCGTTTCTGGCGTGCTGTTACCTTCGTCTCCGTTAGTGTTACCATGGTCGCTAACTTTTCAGCGACCTTCTTCATAGTATCTGATGACACCAAATTGCTACGTGTAAAGGTGATAACGTCCTTACTCTGGTTGGTCGTGAGGGCAACCCCTTTAGCATCAAAGATTTGCCCACGTTCGCTTGCAATTCTAACCGTATACTTGGAGTTATCCTCTAATTTCTTAGTATAAAACGATTTGTTATAAACCTGCATATAGGTCAAACGTGCAAAAAGCAACAAAAAAAGGACAAAGACTACACCAAAAAGCAAGTAAACACGACGTGAGATGTTTACTGGCTTTCTAGGTTTATTCGCTCGTTTTTCTTTTTGTTTTTGGCGCCGTTTTTCCCATTTTTGACTGAGTTTTTTCGAAAATGATGTCACTTTTTTTCCTCTATGTTCTCATAAAAATTCTCTTTTATTTTATCACAAATAAGCTTTAGCAAACTTAAAAAAATGTCGAAATCGAAAAAAACTTGCCTCAATACAAGACACGTTTTTTAGATTATAATGATAACTTTTTCATCCAGCTAGGAATAGCTTTACTGATATGTGTCGGCAAAACCACATAGGCATTTTTAGCCAGATCATCAGCGATAGCTGAGTGAAGCCAGGTAGCCACTGTGACAGCCTTATAGCGATCAATTGAAGGGAACTGAGCCAGAAAACCAGTAATCATACCAGCCAAGGTATCTCCCATTCCTCCTGTGGCTTGATAAGGCCCACCAACTTCTAAATGAGCTACTTTTTCACCCTGATAGACAGCCGTCTTGTGACTCTTGGCAACCAGGATTGTCCCAGCTCGGAACTCTCCCAAGGCTTTTTGAGTGTTGGAAACTGTCTGCTCTGGAATCCTTAAACCTGACAAGCGTTCCCATTCTTTTTGATGTGGGGTGAGAGTAAGGTGACAATCTGGTAAGTCCTTCTTATTTTTCTTAGCCAAAAGATTGAGAGCTGAACCATCAACAACCAAATTTTGATCTGCCCTAATATTTGCCAGCACCAAGTCCATAGCCTGACTAGCTGCACCTTCTTCACCTAGGCCAGAACCGATTAATACCACATCAGCTGCCCTAAGATTCTCAAGAAATCTTTCAGTCTCTCTAAGGTCAAAAGCCATGGCTTCAGGGAGATGAGCATGAAGGGCTGTGATATTTTCACGATCCGTAGCCACTGTGACCAAGCCTGCCCCACTATTGACACAAGCTATGGCAGCCATAATGATGGCACCACCATAAGGATAAAGCCCACCAACTAAAAGCAATCGACCGTAAGAACCCTTGTGAGACTCTCTCAAGCGAGGTGTTATCACTTGCCTAGCTAAATCGTCATCAACTTTCATAAACTATCCTTTCGCACTACGAAGAGCAGCTTGATAGGTCTGTTCCATAAGCATAGTAATAGTCATAGGGCCTACACCACCTGGAACAGGCGTGATCATGCCAACCTTATCTTTCACTTGATCAAAATCAACGTCACCACAAAGTTTGCCTTCTTCATCACGGTTGATTCCCACATCAATGACAACAGCACCCTCTTTGACATATTCTTCTGTTACAAATTTTGCACGTCCAATAGCTACAATCAAGACATCTGCCTTACTACAAACCTTAGCCAAATGCGGTGTTCGTGAGTGGGTCAAGGTAACTGTTGCATTCTTTTCTAGAAGAAGCTGAGCCATAGGTTTACCAACAATATTACTACGTCCAATGATAACTGCTGTCTTACCTTCCAATTCAACATTGTACTCACGAAGGATTTCCATAATCCCAGCCGGTGTACAAGGCACCATTTGACGGCGACCATTCCAAAGATTACCAGTATTCATAGGATGGAAACCATCGACATCTTTTTTAGGATCAATAGCCAAAAGAATACGCATTTCATTAATATGATTCGGCAGTGGCAACTGAACCAAGATACCATGGAAAAGCGGATCCTGATTATAGCGCTCAATAACTTCAATCAACTCTTCCTCACTAATACTCTCAGAAAGATTGACCGTCTGACTATGGAAGCCAGCCTTTTTAGCAGCACGTTCCTTATTTCGCACATAAACCTGACTGGCAGGGTTATCACCGACCATGATTACCACGAGTCCTGGCACAATCCATTCCTTTTCTTTTAGACGTGCTACCTTTTCTTGCAATTGATCCTGCATTTTAACAGCTAGGGCCTTACCATCCATTATTATCGCCATGGGTGTTCTCCAATACATACTTTTTTTCAATTATACCATAGTGAGGACTCTTTGTGACTAAATTTTCTAAATTTTCAAAAAGACGTTTCAAGTGAAAACTAAAAAAGCTGGAATTGCCTTCCAACTTCTTCTGATTATCTTTCGTGACTAATCCACAAAATCATTTTGCTGGCTCCAACCCTTAATAACCTTCAAGGTCTTCTGCTGGTATTTGCCACTTTCATACATGTGATCTGCACCTGTTAAGGAAACGAGAACAGAATCACGGTAGTTCTTAGCTGTTCTTCTAGCAATATTAGGATGAGTCATCTTATCCTTGGTTCCTGAAATGACGAGAACAGGACATAAAATGTTACTAAAGTCCACATAAGCTGCCTTTGTCTTATCAAACCAATGAAGAGCCATCTGAGTATAAACTTTTCCTGATTCAGGAACCAGACCAGCAAAAACTTCCTCTTTCAAAGTTTCCTCTTGTTCATTCATGCAATACTTGAAAAACTCCTTTTTATAAGGGGGCATGGCTTTTTTCCAAAACCCCCAGCGTAAAAAGTGTTTGCCAAAACAAGCTAACATGGTTGGATAAAAGGCATAAATATCTGCTGTCGGAGCAGGTCCCATGAGAATCATACCAGCAACTTCTGTCTTTTCAGCAACCATTTGAGCCACCAGACAGCCTAAAGAGTGCCCTAAAATGAGTGGTGGTTGGTCTAGACTTTCAATCAAAGCCACTAAATCATCTCGATAGTCCTGCAAGGTAACAGTCCCAACTTTAGCTAGGCACTCTTGATAAGGTAGGTCATGGTAACGAAAGCTAGGTGTATGCACCTTATATCCCATTTGACGTAGACCTGTCGCAAATTCTCCCCAAACATTGCCATCACACCAGGTCCCATGAATTAGGACAATCTCTTTGTTCAAAACCATTCCTTATACATCTCCCTTTTTTGTTAAAAATTTAGATTATTTATCTATCTTATAGTATCACACTTCCAACCTAGATACCTTTATACATTTCTTACAATCGTAAGAAAATGGTCTCTTAAATGAATAAGAGACCATTTTTCTATATATTATTAGCGATTAGCCTTATGCATTTCTTCCTTAACTGGACAAGAACACTCGCAATCGCCACAAGATCCTTTGCCTTTGATATAGTGACGGATGCCAAGACCAGCCAAAGCAAAAATAATGAAAGCAATGATAAAGGTAGACATAACAATTCCTCCTAAACCTAAATATGAGCTTCTTGAAGATTATCCAAGCTAATGATTTGATCCTTAATCTGACGTGGTTTACGAACAACAAAGTAAATCATCGTTACTAAAAGTAAGAAAGCAACCAAAGTCCAAATTGTCATTGACTTACCGTACAGGATGACTTGACCAAACTGGTAAAGGATTAAACTCACACAATAAGCTAGACCTGTTTGGAAACCGATAGCCCCAACCGTCCATTTAAGATTGGCCATTTCACGCTTAATAGCTCCAATAGCCGCAAAACATGGCGCACAAAGCAAGTTAAAAATCAAGAAGGAATAGGCAGCTAGGGAAGAATAATCTCCTCGCAGAGCCTCAGCCAGACCCGCCTCACTGCTATTATGATAGAGAATACCAAAGGTGGCAACAACGGTCTCCTTGGCAGCTAAACCTGTGAGAGCCGCAACTGTTGCCTTCCAATTTCCAAATCCGAGTGGGTCAAAAATCCAAGACAAGCCCTTACCTAAAGTCGCCAAAATGCTAACTTCCGTATCTACAGTATGTAGGGTAAAGTTGTAGTTAGACATAAACCAGATAAGAACGGTCAAACTGAAAATGATGGTTCCCGCACGTTTGACAAAACTCATAGCCTTACCAAAAGCATAACGCAAGACCGACATGGCTTTAGGCCAGTGATAGGCAGGCAATTCCATAATAAACGGACTGGTTAAACCACCTAAAAAACTCGTCTTTTTGAGGGCAATACCCGATAGGATAATAGCAGCCATCCCAATAAAATAGGTACTTGGTGCTACTAAAGAATTACTAGGGAAGAAAGCTCCAGCAATCAAGGCAATAATTTCCAACTTGGCCGAACAAGGCATGAAGGTTGCCGTCATAATGGTAATGCGACGGTCCCTTTCATTTTCAATGGTTCGACTAGACATAACCGCTGGAACCCCACAACCTGTAGAAATCAACATAGGAATAAAGGATTTCCCAGAAAGACCAAAACGTCGGAAAATACGGTCCATAACAAAGGCAATACGACTCATATATCCAATGTCCTCAAGCACACCCAAACAGATAAAGAGCACAAATATTTGAGGTAGGAATCCTAGTACTGTCCCAATCCCAGCGACAATCCCATCAACAATCAAAGACTTAAGCCAGTCCTGAACTTGAAGATAGTCAAGACCAGACGTTACCAAATCTGGAACATACTTACCAAAAAGCACATCGTTAGCCCAGTCTGTCCACATGGTTCCAACAGTCTGAATAGATAAGAAATAAACCAAATACATAACCACTGCGAAAATTGGCAAGGCCAAAATACGGTTGGTGACAATCCTATCAATCTTATCCGACAAGGTCAGGGCAAAATCTTCTGTATGACTTTGAGCCATCTGACAAACTCGTTCGATAAAGGCATAACGCTCATTAATGACAATTGACTCCGCATCTTCGGTGAAAACTTCCTCAGTGATTCGAATGATGTCTTTGATTTCTTTTCGTTGGAATGGGGACAAGTCTAGCTCAGCCTCAACTAAAGCATCGTGTTCAAAGAGTTTAATGGCGTAAAAACGCGCAGACCTTTGCGGCACCGAATTTCCCAAGACTTCCAAAATTTGTGAGATGGCAGCTTCTAATTTATCGTCATAAATTGGAAAAGCAATGTCAGCAACTGTAGAGGTTGTCGTATGTGCCGCCTTCTTCACAACCTGATCAATACCAGTTTGCTTGAGAGCACTAGTAGCTACTACTGGGACGCCTAGATGGTAAGATAATTTATCAACATTAATCTGTTTTCCCTGAGCCTCTAAAACATCACTCATGTTAAGCGCTAAAGTGACTGGAATACCTGTCTCAATCAACTGCGTTGTCAGATAAAGATTACGCTCCAAATTTGTCGCATCGACTACATTTAAAATGCTGTCGGCCCTTTGGCTCAACAAATAGTCACGCGCTACCTTTTCTTCAGGACTATAGGGTGACATTGAGTAAATTCCTGGTAAATCCTGGATTTCTAAATCCTTATTCTTTTTAACCAGACCACTTTTTCGTTCTACAGTAACACCCGGCCAGTTACCAACACGCTGATTGTTCCCTGTTATCAGGTTGAATAAACTGGTTTTACCACTATTAGGATTACCTATTAATGCAATTTCTGTCATTTTTCCTCTCCCTCATCCAGCATGACCACACTAATCATTTGCGCTTCCGACTTGCGTAGGGTTAATTCGTACCCTCTCAAACTAATTTCTAGAGGATCTCCCAAAGGGGCTACCTTACGCAACAACACCCGAGTACGCTTTGTAATTCCCATATCCATAAGACGTCGTTTGGTTTCATTTGCTGAAAAAATATCAGTAACGATAGCCGAACGTCCAACCGGTAATTCAGAAAGAGGTATCTTTTCCTGATTTTCCTCCGCAGGTGCCAAATCAATCTTATCTAGAATCGAAGCATCAAAGGCTAAGCGACTCCCTTTAACGATAATAATAGCACTGTTTTTGGTCTTAGTTACCACCTCAATCGTTTCACCGGCAGCCAACCCTAGGTTAGATAAGTGCAAAAGACTATCCTTAGGGAGGTTAATGCCAAGAATCCGGTAAGGCGTTTTTAAGGCCGCATCATATATGAGCATATTTCTTGACCTACTTTATTATTTTTGATATGGCATCATTATAGCATATTTATCCATCTTTTCCGCAATATTATCCTAAACAAGAATGATTCTAGAAAAGCAGAACACAAAAAGAAAAGGCCGGAAAAGTTCCAGCCTTCACAAACAATGTATACATACTTAATGAATATCTTACAAAACTTTACTCAAGAAATCCTTGGTACGATCTTCCTTAGTATTGTCGAAAATCTCTTGTGGTGTGCCTTCTTCGACAATAACACCGCCATCCATAAAGATAACACGATCAGCCACTTCATAAGCAAAGCCCATTTCGTGGGTAACGATTGCCATTGTCATCCCTGATTTAGCAAGGTCCTGCATAACTGCAAGAACTTCACCAACCATTTCTGGGTCAAGGGCTGATGTTGGTTCGTCAAACAAGAGAACATCTGGATCCATAGCCAAACCACGTGCAATCGCAATACGTTGTTGCTGACCACCTGATAGACTTGTTGGGTAGGCATCTGCCTTATCTTTCAAGCCAACCTTTTCTAAAAGTTCCATAGCCTTTGCTTCTGCATCAGCTTTAGAAACACCCTTAGTCTTAATTGGCGACAAGGTGATATTTTCTTTAACTGTCATATTAGGGAAGAGGTTGAACTGTTGGAAAACCATTCCCATCTTCTCACGCATTTTGAAAATGTCGTTATTTTTATCTGTAATATCCACACCTTCAAAGGAAATAACACCTTTTGTAGGTTTCTCAAGCAAGTTCATTGAGCGTAGGAAGGTAGATTTTCCTGATCCTGAAGGACCGATGATAACCACTACCTCACCCTTTTTAATATCTAGATCAATCCCTTTGAGAACTTCGTTCTTACCAAAATACTTGTGAAGATTTTTAATCTCAATAATTGTTTCTGCCATTATTTACGTCCCTCCCCAAGTCGTTTTTCCATTTGTTTCAAGAGTGCCGTCATAGCCGTTGTCACAATCAAATAATAGAAGGCTGCGAACAAGAGCGGTGTCAAGGTCAAGTAGGTTGTTGTTGCAACAGTTTGTGCACCATTCCACAATTCCATAACTCCGATGGTTTGCAAGAGCGAACTATCCTTGATAATAGTAACAAACTCGTTACCCAAGGCAGGCAAGATATTTTTAATAGCTTGAGGCAAGACCACATAACGCATGGTATTCCATGGACGGATACCAAGTGAGTAGGCAGCTTCAACCTGACCTTTAGGAATAGACTCGATACCTGCACGCACACTCTCAGAAATATAAGCACCACTGTTCAAAGAAAGGACGATAATACCTGGAACGATACGTGACAAATCAAGGTTCAAAATGCCAAACTGAACAGTTGGAAGATTCATGTGGATGAGGTTAAAAGCAATCATAATCTGTACAACCATAGGAGTCCCACGGAAAACCCAAACATAAAGGCTTACCAACCACTCCAAAGGTTTGATTCCAGAACGCTTGGCCAAGGATACCAAAACCCCAAGGATGGTTCCGAAGAAGACCACGCAGACCGAAATCATAATTGTTACTAAGACACCATAGTTAAAGTAAGACCAAAACTGTGGTAGAAATGAAAAATTCATCTAGATACTCCTTACTAATATTCTTCAATATTATATCAGAAGACTGTATAATAATAAAGTATTTTCTTATAAATGCGATATTTCAGTATAAAAACTAAGTTATAGACCTAGCTAGCAAAACTCTTAAGCAATACACCTCATGTATTTCCAAGATGACACCACGCCAAAAACTTTGCCAATGAGTTGAAACACTGCCTGTTTTGACAAGCCATACAAGCATCACCCCATGCTTTCATCCTGATAAAAATGCCTGAAACTCGATAGTTTCAGGCATTCTGATTTTTGGAACCTTGTAAAGTTCCAAAATAATTTATTAGTAAAGCAAATCGTAGATTTCCATTGCAATCAAGTCGATGCTATCAAATGAATAAGATTCACGTGCTTCAACATCACGCAATGTGAAAACTGGACCATTTTCAGGATCGTTGCTAAATGATACTTCGGCAACAACCACTCCTTCACGTTCAAAATTACGTTTCAAATTACCACCATCAGCCGCCATCATTTCAAGACGGTTAATGATTCTCACCAAATGTGATTCCATGTTATTTCTCCTATTAATTGTGTATTTCTTACTTATTTTATCACACTTATGGGAAAAATGGGGGAATTTTAGATATTTTTCAAGGAATTGTACATAATGGCCTTGATAGAATGCATACGATTCTCAGCTTCTTGGAAGATGATATCGCTGTATTTTTGGAAGACTTGATCGGTGATTTCTAATTCTGCCAAACCATATTTGTCATAGATTTCTTGCCCAATTTGGGTATTGAGATCATGAAAAGCTGGGAGACAGTGCATAACGATGACATCTGGATTTTCCGTCTTGGCAAGTAGGTCTGCATTAATTTGATAAGGCAGGAGTAAATCAATACGAGATTTAAAGTCTACTTCTTCACCCATAGATACCCAGACATCCGTATAAAGCATATCCACTCCCTTGACCTCTGAAATATCATCTGTAATGGTTAAATCGGCACCATTATTATGTTTCTGAGCTAGGGCTACAATCTCATCTTCAGGTTGCAGCACCTCTGGGGCAATAATCTTGACATTAACGCCTAAAATAGCCGAAGTGACCAAAAGTGAGTTGGCCATATTATTTCTACCATCTCCAATATAGGCGATGGTCAAACCTTCCAAACTACCAAAACGCTCCTTCAAAGTCATGAAATCCGCAATCATTTGCGTTGGATGCCAGGTATCCGTCAAACCATTCCAGACCGGAACTCCTGAGTACTTAGCCAAATCTTCGACATCTTCTTGCTTAAAACCACGGTATTCGATTCCATCAAACATAGAACCAAGCACCTTGGCTGTATCAACTACAGATTCCTTTTTACCTAACTGAATGTCTCCAGCACCAAGGTAGGTCACATTCATACCTAGGTCCTGACCAGCCACTGTAAAAGCTGAGCGAGTTCTTGTGGATGTTTTTTCAAAAATCAAGGCAATATTTAAGCCATCTAAATATTTATGCGGAATTCCTTCCTTCTTTAGCTGTTTAAATTTTATAGATAAATCGATTAACTCCTCAAGTTCCTGCTTGGTAAAGTCGATTTCTTTCAAAAATGATTTAGCTTGTGTCATAGGCATCTCTCTTTCGTTCTGAATAATATAAAAACATTATATAATATTTATGCATTTTAGACAAGCATTTTTGAATTAAAATTCAATGTTAGCACTCTTGTTAAGAGAGTGCCAAACCTAGATGCTTTTTACTTGCAATCTACCTTCCGCATGCTATAATGGAGTCATAGATTTGACCTTTTTTGACCAAGATTGTTTTCAATAAAGATCTTTCCCAATTCAGATAGAAAAGAGGTACTGATATGCTCTGTCAAAACTGTAACCTTAATGAAGCTAGTATTCATTTGTATACCAATGTAAATGGTAATCAGCAACAAGTTGACCTCTGTCAAAATTGTTATAAAATCATGAAATCCGATCCAGAGAACCCCCTCAATCAATTCAATCAAACAGGAGGTTCCAACTTCTTCGACGATTTCTTCAGCGACCTAAATAACTTCCGTTCTTCTAACGGCGATCTTCCCAATACACCTCCAACACAAGAAGGAGGTAACCGAGGAAACGGTGGCAATACACAAGGGCCAGGCCGTCCAGGAGGACCACGCCAACAAGCTCCTCAACAGCCACAAGGTCTTCTTGAAGAGTTCGGCATTAACATCACTGACATCGCTCGTCGTGGAGATATTGATCCTGTCATTGGTCGTGACGAGGAAATCATTCGTGTCATCGAAATCCTTAACCGCCGTACCAAGAACAACCCCGTCCTCATCGGTGAACCCGGTGTCGGTAAGACTGCTGTCGTTGAAGGCCTAGCTCAAAAAATTGTAGACGGTAGCGTGCCACAAAAACTCCAAGGCAAACAAGTCATCCGTCTTGATGTGGTCAGTCTGGTTCAAGGGACTGGTATCCGTGGCCAATTTGAAGAACGCATGCAAAAACTCATGGAAGAAATTCGTCAACGTCAGGATGTTATCCTATTTATTGATGAAATCCATGAAATTGTGGGAGCTGGTAATGCTGGTGATGGCAATATGGATGCTGGAAACATCCTAAAACCTGCCCTTGCTCGTGGAGAACTTCAACTGGTCGGAGCAACAACACTCAACGAATACCGCATCATCGAAAAAGATGCTGCCCTAGAGCGTCGTATGCAACCAGTTAAGGTTGACGAACCAACGGTTGAGGAAACCATCACTATTTTGCGTGGGATTCAGCCTAAATATCAAGACTACCACCACGTCAAATATACGGACGAAGCAATTACTGCAGCTGCAGAATTGTCCAACCGCTACATTCAAGACCGTTTCTTGCCAGACAAGGCCATCGACCTTCTCGATGAAGCAGGTTCTAAGATGAACTTGACCCTCAACTTTGTTGATCCTAAAGATATCGACAAACGTTTGATTGAGGCTGAAAACCTCAAGGCTCAAGCTACTCGTGACGAAGACTTTGAAAAAGCTGCCTATTTCCGTGATCAAATTGCCAAATACAAGGAAATGCAAAAACAAACCATCAAAGACCAAGATATGCCTGTCATCACAGAAAAACATATCGAAGCCATTGTGGAACAAAAAACCAATATTCCTGTCGGTGATTTGAAAGAAAAAGAACAATCACAACTTCTTAGTCTTGCTGATGATCTTAAATCACATGTTATCGGACAAGATGCCGCAGTTGATAAGATTGCCAAAGCCATCCGTCGTAATCGTGTTGGATTGGGTGCACCAAATCGCCCAATTGGTAGCTTCCTCTTCGTAGGTCCTACAGGAGTCGGTAAAACTGAACTCTCTAAACAATTGGCGATTGAACTCTTTGGTTCAGCTGACAGTATGATTCGTTTCGACATGTCAGAATACATGGAAAAACACGCCGTTGCCAAATTAGTCGGTGCCCCTCCAGGATATGTCGGTTACGACGAAGCTGGTCAGTTAACTGAAAAAGTCCGCCGTAATCCTTATTCACTCATTCTTCTAGATGAGGTTGAAAAAGCTCACCCAGACGTTCTTCACATGTTCCTCCAAGTTCTTGACGACGGTCGCTTGACTGATGGTCAAGGGCGAACTGTAAGTTTCAAGGATACCATCATCATCATGACTTCAAATGCTGGTACAGGTAAAGTAGAAGCTAGCGTTGGCTTTGGAGCTGCCCGTGAAAATCGTACCAATTCTGTGCTTAACCAGCTTGGAGATTTCTTCAGCCCTGAATTCATGAACCGTTTTGACGGTATTATCGAATTCTCTGCCCTTAGCAAGGAAAATCTCCTCACTATCGTGGACCTCATGCTTGATAATGTCAACCAACGCTTGGCTAATAACGGTATCCACCTCAGTGTAACTGAGAAAGTTAAGGAAAAATTGGTTGACCTTGGTTACGATCCTAAGATGGGTGCTCGACCACTACGTCGTACCATCCAAGATCATATTGAAGACGCTATTACTGACTTCTACCTTGAAAATCCAAACGAAAAAGATCTCAAGGCAGTCATGACTTCAAAAGGCCACATCACCATTAAGTCTGCTAAAAAAGCCGAAAAAACTGCTCAGAAAGCTGAGACAGCAAAAGAAACTGATTAAATAAAGAAACCAAGTCGCAATGGCTTGGTTTCTTTATCTTTTCATTTCCTATTTTCAAATTTATCCCTAATTCTGCCTAAATCAATAGGAAAATGAGCAAAATTTTAGTATAATATAGGCAAATAAACGTAAGGAGCAACTCATGAATCCAACATTTGGTGACAAGGTTGAGGGAGCTCATTATCAAACACGTTACGGTGTTTATGCTGTGATTCCTAACCAAGAAAAGACAAAGATTATTTTAGTCCAGGCTCCTAACGGAGCTTGGTTTCTCCCAGGTGGAGAGATCGAAGCAGGCGAGGATCACTATAGCGCATTAGAACGCGAGTTAATTGAAGAACTTGGGTTTACAGCCACTTTAGGCCAGTACTATGGCCAGGCTGATGAATACTTCTATTCAAGCCACCGTGACACTTACTATTACAATCCAGCCTATATTTATGAAGTTGTAGATTTTTCAAAAATTGGCAAACCTCTCGAAGATTTCAATAACCTGGCCTGGTTTCCAATTGACGAAGCCATTGCTAAACTTAAACGTGGCAGTCATAAATGGGGAATCGAACAATGGAAAGAAACTAACACAACAACTGGCAAATCCTAGGAGGAAACTATGAAACTCATTAATACGACCCGTACACACCAAGAACTTGTTCAAAACCAACTTGACAACACGGATGCCTTTCTCGTAGAGACCTACTCTGCTGGGAATACTGATGTTGTCTTTACACAAGCACCTAAGCATTATGAACTCTTGATTTCAAATAAACACCGTGCTGTTAAAGACAATGAATTAGAAGTTATCCGTGAATTCTTCCTCAAACGAAAAATCGACAAGGATATCGTTTTGATGGACAAACTCAGAACAGTACACACTGACAAATTGATTGAGATCTCATTCCCAACAACTGTATAAGACAAAACAAGCAATGGCTAATACCACTGCTTGTTTTTTTGTATGTTACAAAGCTTTCGAAGCTTGATCCAGAACTTCCATAACCTGACGACTATGTTCCAACTGCTTGGCAACACTGTCAAAATCCTTGGTCGCCACCATCTTTTCAAAAGCCACAAATTCATCATGCATACGATGTTGTAGACTATTGAGATTGACGACTCTCTCTTTCTGACCATTGAGGGTGACGCCAATCTCAGGGAGAGTGTTGGTTGCACCAAAAATGGTAATAGCTCCCTTATCTCCTTGAATAGTTGAACGAATCTCGGCACTACAGTCTTTAGCTCCAATGGCAACAGCCTTAAAGTGACCATAGTCCAAAACTAGAATTCCTGACGTATCCACTCCTCGCTCCACATTAGGTAGATATTCCACACGATTAGGCTTACCAAAGAGACCAACCAGGAGATGGATATTATAGATATTAAGATCTCTAAGTGCTCCCCCACCCATTTCAGGGTTGAAGGCAGGAGCAATCTCTCCTCGCTTAAAGGCATCGTAACGTGAAGAATATTGAGAATAATTGATATTCACAATCTTAATATCTCCAATATCAGACAAGGCTTCCTTAATCGCTGTAAAATTAGCCAAATATTGATTGGTAATAGCCTCCATCAAGAGAAGCTCTTTTTCTTGCGCAAGCTTAGCCAGCTCTTCAAACTCTTCCAAATGTAAGGTGAAAGGTTTCTCACAAATAACATGCTTGCCGGACAAAAGTGCTTTCTTAGCATAATCATAGTGGGTATGGTTGGGCGTTCCCACATAAATCGTATCAACTTCTGGATTGGACAAAATCTCCTCATAATCACTAGTCGCCTGAGCCAAACCATATTGCTTAGCTAAAGCTTTAGCTTTGTCAAGTGATCGTGGTGTCGACATGATAGCTTTAAGCTCAATTCCTTCAATAGTAGTTAACACAGGAAGAACCTCTGTCACAATCATTCCTGTACCCAATAGTGCAAGTTTCATCAACTTACCTCCTTAATTTCTAATCTCTCTTTACAATGGTCCAAGCCCATATAGAGACTTATAATGAAAGAGGACTCAAATCGAAGTCCTCTAAAATTTAAGAACGTCCAAGCAGTTTCTTAACTCCTTGAATCGCTTTGTATTTAAGCGGTTGTGGATAATAGCGGAAGGTTCCCATCTTGCGAACAATGTAACCATTAAAGTTTTGTTTAAATCGCAAAACTCCATCTGAACCATCAAAAATCCCCATAATCCCAAGGAAATTATAGAAAGTAATACCACGTTTGATAGCTTGTGTCATCACATACTCTTGCAAGAGCGCTGGCGCATAAAACTTATTAAACTCAGGATAAGATCCACTAAAGAGATAAACAGCTTCTTGAGGGGTATAGACGAAAAGACTTCCAGCCAGAACAATGTCTTCCTGACCATACTTATCGATAAAGGCAGTTGCCTCTCCCTTACGAACATCAAAAGTCTCAAACTGACTTGATAGTTCTCTCAATTGGTTTTGCTTTTTCTCAGACTTTGGATTAGCCTCTAAATCAGCCTGGAGTTTAACAATTCTAGCCCCCAATTTAGCTTGATCACTTTCCAAATGGTCATAGTAATCTTGAAAATTCAGGGTAGCAACCATAAAATCAGCATTGTCACCAAAAGCATCATAAAAGTCTTGATAATAATCCAACGATTTATCACTATACTCACGACGATCAGAGGTCGCTGAAGTGATTTCTTTAAAAATGGATAACTCATCACGTTTCAGTTTTTTTAATTTAATCCCGAACGTTTTGGCTTTTTTAACCAGAGGTTTTCCCTTTTTACTAAAAGATTTGATGAGATCTTTTTCTTCAATCCCTGATAAATCCTTCACATAGTGCCAGTCAGGTTCACCACCAGGATAGCCTGTCTGTAAACCATCAAAGCTATAGCCTAAATCAGTCAATTGACTAATCAATTGCTTCTGCTCATCACTAGTTGGTTCACCATTACTATCAAAAGTTTGATAAGTATCATAAGGTTTGATTAATAGTTCAAGAGCACCATTTTCCTTAGCATAATCCTTCAAACCTTGGTAAAAGTCGCTTAGATGAGCTGTATTTGAGTGAATCGGTCCACAATTCACCTCCATACGAAGCCCACCAGTCATAGGCATGCTGTAGACAATTGCTGAGACTTCTAGCTGGTCTCCTTCTTTCCAAGCGACATAGCTAATGCTAAATCCACGTTTTTCAAGAAGCTTAGCCATTTCCTCAGTTTGCATAAAAGAACGCTCAGACACTTGTTGAGCATGTGTGTTAAATTCTTCTTTAGTTACTTGAATGAAGCTCATTTTTTTCCTTCCTAAAATGGATAAAGTAAATGACGAGTGAGATAAAAAGCAAGATGGCAAGTACTGCCACTAATGGCATTCGGATTGGACGGATATTAAGCAACAAATCTCCACTAACTGCATAAACAATCGATACTGGCGTCACTCCAATAAGTGTCGCCAAAATCCTCGTCCTTGTGGGTAAATTCATTTGAACACAAGCATAATTGACCAGAGCTGATGGTATAAATGGAATAGAGAAGGCCAGTGAAATCCCAATAAAGCGATGCTTAAAGTTCTCAATATAGTTTAGAAGTTTCTCCATGCGTTTGGACTTCTCTGGCTTTTCAAGTCTTCTCAGAATTTCAAAACTAGTCAAATTCCCAAAAGTATTACCAATAATATTCATCGGAATCGCAAGCAAAGGGCCATAGAGTAGCCCAACAAAAATACAAAAAATAGAACTTGAAACTCCAGGAATAGCCGATGACAGAATCATGAGACTAAGAAGGATCAGTGCATTTTGGAAATTAGCCTGCTTAAAAACTTCTCTTAAAAAGGCTTGATCATGCTTAGCGTTGGTCCATTCCTTGATTAAGGGGATGAAGTTATTTAAAAGAGGCCATAAGAATACCAGTATTAAACCGGCTATCCCTATAAAAAATAGTCTTTTTTTGGTCATTACATCTCCATAATTTTAATCGCTCCTTTTATTATAACAAAAAAATGCCTTCATTGATTTAGAAAGGCATCTTTTACTGCGATTACTTATTAATCAAATTTGCTTGTGACTTGTTTTCCAAGGCACCATTTTTAAAGTTAAGGGTAAGGCTACCTGTTTCACCCTTCTTAGCAACAAGGTTCGAAGACCAAAGCGCTTGTGTCATTGTTGCATCTGAAGAGACTGCAATCGAATAAACATCCGGTGTACCAAGCGTTTTGACAGCATCGTCATAGCTCGTTCCATTTTTGAGATTTTCGTACATCTTCAGTGTGATTTTAGGATCACGGACGTAAGAAAAGTTTGAAATTGACTTAACCACAGTGCTATTGTTAAAGAGTTTCGCTGTAACAACAACATTGTCATACTGCCAATTATAAACATCAAGCTTAGCATCTCCTGCCTGCTCCTGACTCGTTGATGAAGGTTCACCAAACCAGCCCTTCAAGCTATCAAGATTTGAGCCTCCTGAAAATTCCTGAGAAGCATTTGCCATGGTAATCTTATCAAAGTTCTGGCGAACATTCCCATGCTTAACGGTTAAAATCTTAGAGGCTTCATTATCCAAAGATCCCTTCGTCTCTGTCTTAGACGAAGATTTTCCACAAGCAGCTAGAGTAAAAAGTGAGAGACCTAAAACGGTCAAAGACAAAAGTTTTTTCATAATAAATTCCTATATATACAAATAAAAGGCTGACGCCTCTGGTTTTTATGGAGCCGGTGGGAGTCGAACCCACGTCCAAACACCTGCCAACATATTCGTCTACAACCATAGGTTATGTCTTTCATTTAACAGATAGACGACACATAACTCAAGCCTTCTATCTGCGAGCCTATAAATCTCTTTTCAACCAGCTAGGCAATGGTCAAACGTAGCTTATAAATCAATAAAACCTCTAAACAAACATAAGCAATCTGCTAGAAGTCACGCGAGCAGGTGTTTAGGCTGCTACAGCGTAAGAATTAGTATTTTTTGCAGTTATATTTAACTGAGCGTTTACGTCGCCACACGAGTCGCAGAATATGCCTCATAATGCCTGTCGAATCCGTAACGACCCCAATATGAGATACTGTGTATTATAGCAAATTTTTTAATAAATTGCAAAAGATTAGCCAAACTGTCTCCCCAATAAATCAACTATGGTGGTGCTAATAAAGTAGTTTCCTTTGTTATTAGGATAAGCTAATAGCTTTTTTCTGTATGCTTGCCTTCTTCCCCTTCAATGCCAAAAGATTTTATGAAATACTTTTACTAAAACTTACCAACTAAAAAACGTTGAGAGAACAATTCACTCAACGTTTTTCTTTTTGCACCCTAAGGGAATCGAACCCCTATCTCAAGAACCGGAATCTTACGTGATATCCATTACACTAAGGGTGCTAACAGTATACTATTATAGCATACTCTAAAATAGAAAAAAAGACATGTTTCCATGCCTCTTTTTTTATCTTACAATTCGATATCTCCGAAAAGATCCGCCATTGAGAATCCAGATTGAGTTTCTGGAAGTTCGTAGTCACGTTTTTCTTGACGTTTTGGACGACGTGGACGTGATTGACGTTTTTCGTTGTTTTCGCCTTCAGCGTTAGCTGGACGTTCTTCAAGAGCTTTGATTGAAAGTGATACACGTTCTGCATCAGCGTTTACTTCAAGAACTTTAACAGTAACGTCTTGACCTACTGAAAGAACATCTTTTGGATTTTCAACACGTTTGTGTGAAATTTGTGAGATGTGAACAAGTCCATCGATACCTGGCAATACTTCAACGAAAGCACCGAAGTCAGTCAAGCGTTTAACTTTACCTTCGATAACATCACCAGCAGCAAGTTTTTGTTCAACGCCATCCCATGGTCCAGGTGTTGTTGCTTTAAGTGAAAGTGATACACGTCCTGCTTCTTCGTCGATAGCAAGAACTTTAACTTCAACTTCATCACCTACAGATACAACTGATTTAGGTGAAACGTTACGTTCGTGAGACAATTCAGTCACGTGAACAAGTCCGTCAACACCACCAAGGTCGATGAAAGCACCGAAGCTTGTCAAACGAGCAACTTTACCAGTTACGATTGAACCAACTTCAAGTTTAGAGAAGACTTCTTTACGAGCTTCTGCAGCTTCTGCTTCAACAACTTCACGACGTGAAAGGATGAAACGGTTTTCAGCTGGATCAACTTCTTTGATTTTAGCGTCAAATTCTTGACCTACAAATTGTTCAGTGTTACGAACAAAACGAGTATCAATCATTGAAGCTGGAATAAATCCACGAAGACCTTCAAATTCAACTGAAAGTCCACCTTTAACAGCGCGTGTTCCTTTAACAGTAACAACTTCTTCTTCACGACCAACAAGTTTATCCCAAGCTTTGCGAGCTTCCAAGCGTTTTTTAGATACAAGGTAAGTTACAGTATCAGTATCTTTACCAACAACTTGACGAAGAACAAGCACTTCAAGTGTTTCACCAACTTTAACAAGGTCTGCAACGTTTGCGTCACGGTCGTTTGTCAATTCACGACGTGTCAAAACACCTTCGATACCAGTTCCTTCGATAACAACATTTGCTTGATCATTATCTACTGAGATAACTTCAGCTGTTACAACGTCACCTGTGTTAACTTCGCTAACACTGTTTAGCAATTCTTCAAATTCGTTCATTCTAAAAAGATCCTCCAACAAGAGCCAGCCAATTCTGACCCTTGATAACAATATATTTTTAAAGGTACCCGCAAAGACAATGGTTAACATAGACGGTGCCAATGCACCCGATACCTTTTACTGGGGTAGCTGGATTCGAACCAACGCATGAGGGAGTCAAAGTCCCTTGCCTTACCGCTTGGCTATACCCCAATAGCAAAATGCTATAAAAAAACATCTAAGTACTTGATATCGACTATCCCGATTCAGTTTCTTAGACATGGAGAGAGAGGGATTCGAACCCCCGAACCCGAAGGAGCGGATTTACAGTCCGCCGCGTTTAGCCTCTTCGCTATCTCTCCTTAAGAACAAGAAATAGTATATCACAGTTTCTTGACCAAAGCAAGCCTTTACTTTGGATTTTAATGATTAAGATTGTATGATTCAATAATGGCAGCTACTGCATCATCCATTTTTTTGTGGAAACCTACAACATTTTCCTTGTCAACAACGGCAAACTTACCATCAATTTCCACAATTTGTCCGATGACTTTCTTACCAACAAGAAGTTCAAAACCTTCAATAGTTGCTTTATTGACGACTACTTTAGCATCATTAATTTGGATTTCAATTTTTTTATCTTTTTTACTCATAGATTTATACCCGATCCTTGGTTCGAGCCATCCTTTCTTAATGTATCTTCTTAATTCTACCGAAAAAGAAAAAAGCTTGCAAGAGCAAGCCTTAAAATAATCGTTTATCTATTAAGAATTAGTCAACTTTGAAAATCCATCCTTCTGGTGCTTCAACATCACCAAATTGGATACCTGTCAACTCATCATAAAGTTTACGTGTTACAGGACCTACTTCTGTTTCTGAATAGAAGACATGGAAGTCATCACCATGTTGTACCCCACCAATTGGTGAAATAACGGCAGCTGTACCACAGGCACCTGCTTCGACAAATTTATCCAATTCGGAAATCTTAACATCACCTTGGATAGCTTTCATGCCAAAGCGATTTTCAGCCAAGTAAAGCAATGAGAACTTAGTGATAGATGGCAAGATAGATGGGCTGAGTGGTGTAACGAATTCGTTATCGGCTGTGATACCAAAGAAGTTTGCAGAACCCACTTCTTCAATCTTAGTGTGAGTTGCTGGATCAAGGTAAATCACGTCAGAGAAGTTATGGTCATGTGCAATCTTACCTGGCAACATACTTGCCGCGTAGTTACCACCAACCTTAGCAGCACCTGTACCATGTGGAGCAGCACGGTCATAATCATCTTGGATAAGGAAGTTTGTTGGAGCCAAACCACCTTTGAAGTAGTTACCTACTGGCATAGCAAAAATGGTAAAGATATACTCATCTGCTGGATGCACACCAATGATATCACCAACCCCAATCAACAATGGACGGAGATAAAGTGTTGCACCTGTACCATATGGTGGAACATATTCTTCATTTGCACGTACAACTTGTTTACATGCATCTACAAATTTGTCAACGGGAACTTGTGGCATCAAAAGACGATCCGCAGTACGTTGCAAACGTTTAGCATTTTCATCTGGACGGAACAATTGAATAGATCCATCTTTAGTACGGTAAGCCTTGAGGCCTTCAAAAGCTTCTTGACCATAGTGAAGGGCTGGAGATGCTTCTGAAATATGCAAAGTCGCATCCTCAGTCAATTGCCCCTCATCCCATTTACCGTCTTTGTAATATGAGATATAACGGAATGGAAGTTTACTGTAATTAAATCCTAGATTTTCCCAGTCTAAATCAACTGTCATGTGTATATCCTCTTTTCTGTTACTATGTGCTTTCTAGTATAGTCCTTTTCATTGAAAATTTCAAGGTTATGTTGCAAAATTCTGACAATTCTTTTTAAAACACTTATTTTGCCCATCAAAGAAAAAAACTCTGCCCTCTAATAAGAGAACAAAGCTTTCTTATCTTTATCTTTCAATAATCTTGGCAGAAAAGACTTCTTTGTCTGCTAATCCTTCAATGAAACTACCGTTACTAGTACGGTCTGAAAGATTTAGAAGGGACAAGTCAACCTCTGCCGTTTCGCCTGTTGTTGCTGTTACAAGCAAGGTCTGAGGAGTCTCTTCCACTGGTGTTGCTAGAAGATCTATTTCGCCACCAGCATTCTCCGTAAAGACTGGACCCGCAGTAAAGACACGATGTGGTTTAGTCTTAAGCTCACGAAGAACTTGGAGACCTCGACCAGCTCGCTTAGCCTGCGGAATATCGGCTGTAGCCACACGTTTGAGACTAGCCCTTTGTGTCAGAAGGTAGAAACTTTGAGTATTTGCTACAAAAACAGCCTGAACGGTATCATCATCCTTAAGATTGATTGCCTTAACACCTGCTGCCTTGGCACCAACTACTGGAACTTCGTCCGCGTTAAAGCGAAGGGCATAACCCTTTTGAGTGATAATCATGATATCATCCAATTGAATTGGCGTAACCGTAACAATAAAATCACTATCATCCTTGAGTTTAGCGTATTTAACCGACTTAGACTTGTAGGTACGCCATGGCGTAAATTCCTTGCGTTCGAAACGTTTAATCTGACCCAGCTTGGTAGCTGCTAGGTAAGTACCTGTTTCAAAATCATCCAGGATTTCTGCGTAAAGCACTTCTTCATCCTTAGATAAATTGGTGATAGTTTGTGATAAATGCTCTCCCAAATCCTTCCAACGAATATCTGGCAACTCATGAATTGGACGATAAATCACATTGGCCTGATTAGTGAACATCAAGAGGTGTTGTGTCGTCTTAGCTTGCTGAACCAAGATCAAATCATCATCATCACGTTTTCCGACTTCGTCAATCGTTGAAGCATTGAAAGAACGTGGGCTAGTACGTTTTACATAACCACCGCGAGTGATGCTGACATAGGTTTCTTCTTCAACAATCAAACTTGCAGTATCAATTTCAATAGTCTTGGTTTCGGCTTGCAACTCTGAACGACGGTCATTACCAAATTTCTTCTTAATGTCACGGAGTTCACGTTTCATGACATTAAACATGGTACGCTCATCACCAATGATGGCAGCCAAGGTCGCGATTTGTTCACGTAAATCAGCTTCCTCATTTTGGAGAGTGACGATATCCGTATTGGTCAAACGATAAAGTTGCAAGGTCACGATAGCTTCAGCTTGTTCTTCTGAAAAATCATAGCTGACTTTAAGATTTTCCTTGGCATCAGCCTTATTTTCAGAAGCTCGGATAAGGGCAATAACCTCATCCAAAATAGAGATAACACGAATCAGCCCTTCAACAATATGAAGGCGTTTTTCAGCTTTTTCCTTGTCAAATTTTGAACGAGCAACGATAATATCGCGACGGTGAGCAATGTAGCTAGATAAAATCTTTTGCAAGCCCACTTGACGTGGGGTGAAATTATCGATAGCCACCATGTTGAAATTATAGTTGACCTGAAGGTCCGTATATTTCAAAAGATAGTTAAGAATGGTTTGGCTGTCAGCATCCTTCTTAAGTTCGATAGCAATACGCAAACCTGTACGGTCAGACTCGTCACGAACTTCTGCAATGCCTGGAACCTTGTTATTGACCCTTACATCATCGATTTTTTTAACAAGAACCGCCTTATTAACATCGTAAGGAATCTCAGTAACGATGATTTGCTCCTTACCACCTTTGAGTTGTTCAATTTCAGTACGTGAGCGCACAACTACTCGTCCCTTACCAGATTCGTAAGCCTTGCGAATCTCATCTTTGCCCTGAATGATAGCTCCTGTTGGGAAATCTGGACCAGGCAAGAATTCCATCAATTTATCCAGTTTAGCAGATGGGTGATCAATCATGTAGACAACAGCATCGATGACTTCTGACAGATTATGCGGTGGAATATCTGTGGCATAACCAGCAGAAATCCCTGTAGCCCCATTAACCAAGAGGTTTGGAAAGGCTGCAGGTAAAACGGTTGGTTCCTTCTCTGTATCATCAAAGTTCCAAGCCCAAGGAACGGTGTTTTTATCAATATCTTGAAGAAGGTAGCCAGCAATCTCTGACAAGCGCGCCTCTGTATAACGCATAGCCGCTGGTGGATCACCATCCATAGAACCGTTGTTACCGTGCATTTCAACTAAGATTTCACGATTCTTCCAGTCCTGAGACATACGCACCATGGCATCATAAATGGAACTATCGCCATGTGGGTGAAAATTACCCATAATGTTACCCACCGATTTGGCAGATTTACGATAGCCCTTGTCATGGGTATTGCCATCCTTATTCATGGAATAAAGAATACGACGTTGAACGGGTTTCAAACCGTCACGAATGTCAGGAAGCGCACGCTCCTGAATAATGTATTTGGAGTAGCGTCCAAAACGCTCCCCCATGATGTCCTCAAGGGACATGTTTTGAATATTAGACATAAGATTTCTCTTTATTTTTTAGTTTAAGTAATGATTTGAAATAATGTGAAAGACAAATAGTAACTTTCCTACCTAACTGCCACGCTTCATAATGTCTTTCCTTGACTTTGCAACTGTAGAAGAATGGTTTTCACCTTCCTAATTTCTATTTCACCAACCACAAATTGAACGACTGTACTTATCACAATTAAAATGAAAAATACACAAGATAGTGTCAATGAAGTAGAAAGTTCCCCAAAGAATAAGATAAAGTTTAAGAGTGATAAACAAGTCATTAAAGAGGCGTTGATTACGAGAACAGTAGCTAGCGGTATACGAAACAATCTATAATGATAGATACTTTTTAAAAGTGATGTGATACTACAAGCAACACTTAGGGGAGAAAAAACATAGACATGATAGAAAGCCAATAATAAACCCGAGTAGGTTCTATCTGAGAATGGATTATCTATCAAAGATAGAAGGAAGGTTACCACTACTAGTATAGGCAGGGTTAAAAAGCGTGTTTTTATTGGTCTCTTTTTATAAACGCTTAAATAAGCTATTGCTCCCCCACAAACAGGAAAGACTACTTGAGAATAGTGAAGTAAAAAACTTAATACCTTAGATAACATAGGTCTACCTCACATTGTCTTTTCCTGACTCAACCATATAATCTTTATTTTTTTCGTTTTCCTTTCTCCCTATTATAGTTTGAGCAATACCACTTGCCGCTAGGAGGATAAAAATAAGGTACATGGATGAATTTGGGAGAAATTCCAAAGCCCCTTGTAAGAAAAGTAGGTTGAGGAAAGCCAGTAATGTGGCGAAAAAACTATTAATCGCTAATAAGATTGAATAATTGGTTTGAAAGCGTGTTAAATGTAGAAGACTCTTTATAAAAGCTATTAGTGAGAATGGTACATAAAACACTGAAAAGACCATCAGGTAGTAAAAAACAAATAATAAGCCTGAGAATGGACTTCCCAAATAATAATAGAGGGGGTTATCCAGCACGAAGATTATGAGGGAGACTATAGATAAGAGAAAAAGGATCAAAAAGCGTGTTTTTATAGGACGTATACCATAAAAAATTAAGTATATAGCAGAAACAATAACCATAAGAATAATAGCAGGAACAGCTACATCTGCATGGTAAGCTAGGTAATCCATAACATTAAAATCCATTTTTCTACCTCCATTGATTTCTAGTCAATGACACTGCAAATAGTTAATAAACGATGTAGAAAATAATCAACTTGTTTCTTTATAAGCCCAAGTTTCTATTGATTGTAAACGCTCTCCCTAGTTCTATCTTATTACATTCCCTTCTGGCCTGCAACCTAAAATGCGCCACTTTCTTCCAAGGTAAATTTAACGTTATCTTCGATCCATTGACGGCGTGGTGCTGCCTTATCTCCCATAAGAACGGAGACACGACGTTCGGCACGCGCTAGGTCGTCAATAGTCACTCGGATAAGGGTTCTTGTCTCTGGATCCATGGTTGTTTCCCAAAGCTGGTCAGCATTCATCTCACCAAGCCCCTTGTAACGTTGAAGAATAGCTCCACGACCAAATTTTTGACGAAGTTCCTCAAGTTCCCCATCCGTCCAAGCATATTCAACAACTTCCTTCTTGCCTTTTCCTTTAGACATCTTGTAAAGAGGAGGCAGAGCAATATAAACGTGTCCCGCTTCAACCAGTGGACGCATATAACGATAGAAGAAAGTGAGCAATAAGGTCTGAATGTGAGCCCCATCGGTATCGGCATCGGTCATGATGATAATCTTGTCGTAGTTGATATCGTCAAGGTTAAAATCAGCTCCAACACCTGCACCAATAGTGTAAATCATGGTATTGATTTCTTCATTTTTGAGAATATCAGCCATTTTAGCTTTCTCAGTGTTTAGGACCTTACCTCGAAGAGGCAGGATAGCCTGGAATTTACGATCACGACCTTGTTTGGCTGATCCACCGGCAGAATCCCCTTCGACCAGATAAAGTTCATTTTTCTTAGCATTTTTAGACTGAGCTGGCGTCAGTTTCCCTGATAAGAGCCCCTTGTCTTTTTTATTTTTCTTACCATTTCGACTAGCATCACGCGCTTTTCTAGCAGCCTCACGGGCATCACGGGCCTTGATAGCCTTACGCACCAAGTTAGAAGCTAAGTCCCCATTTTCCATAAGGAAGTAAGTCAGATGCTCTGAAACAATACTATCAACAATCGGACGAGCTAAAGGAGAGCCAAGTTTGTCCTTGGTTTGTCCTTCAAACTGAAGGTGTTCTTCAGGAACCAAAAGCGAAATAACTGCTGATAAACCTTCACGGTAATCTGAGCCTTCGAGGTTCTTATCCTTTTCTTTGAGAAGACCCGTCTTACGCGCATAATCGTTAAGAGCCTTGGTAATGGCAGACTTGAAGCCTGTTTCGTGGGCCCCTCCATCCTTAGTACGGACATTATTGACAAAGGAAAGGATATTGTCAGAGTAACCGTCATTATACTGAAGGGCTAATTCCAAGTGAAATTCTTGCTGATCTCCATCAATATAGATAACTGGTGTCAACGTTTCCTTGTCCTCATTCAGGTATGACACGAAGTCTTGAACCCCATTTTCATAGTGGAATTCTTCACGAACTTCTTCTTCGCCACGCAAGTCAGTCAATGTCATAGTGACATTCTTAAGAAGGAAGGCTGATTCTTTGAGACGCTCTGAGATAGTGTTAAATTTAAAGTCAGTTGTTGAAAAGATGCTCGCATCAGGCATAAAGGTAACTTTTGTACCTGTCTTAGACTTAGGCGCTTTACCAATCTTTTCAAGCCCTGTTACAGGGTGACCACCATTTTCAAATCGTTGGCGATAAACACTACCGTCACGGGTAATTTCTACCTCAAGCCAACTAGACAGCGCATTAACAACTGAGGAACCCACACCGTGAAGACCTCCAGAAGTCTTATAACCACCCTGTCCAAATTTACCACCCGCGTGGAGAACGGTGAAAATAACTTCAACTGTTGGTTTACCCATGGCATGCATACCTGTCGGCATCCCACGTCCAGAGTCAGAAACAGAAACAGAACCATCCTTATTTAGGGTGACAGCGATAACATCACCAAAACCAGAAAGAGCTTCATCGACCGCATTGTCGACAATCTCCCAAACGAGGTGGTGAAGTCCTGTTCCATCTGTTGAGCCAATGTACATTCCAGGGCGCTTGCGAACCGCATCCAACCCTTCTAGTACCTGAATGGCATCATCATTATAATTATTTACATTAATTTCTTTTTTAGCCAAGAGTGACCTCCAAAATTTTCATCCTTATTATTTTATAAGTTTTCAGAAGAATTTGCAAAAGAAATCAAGAAAGTTCAAAAGATATCTTAAGGCTGACTGACTTTGTCAATTACTAGGCTGTATGCTATAATTATCTCATGAAAATCTTATTGTTAATCCTAATCGCCTACTTGCTAGGTTCCATTCAGACCGGCCTCTGGATTGGGAAACTTTTCTTCCATACCAATCTTCGTGAGCATGGCTCTGGAAATACTGGAACAACCAATACCTTTCGTGTTCTAGGTAAGACTGCTGGTACCATTACCTTCTTGGTGGATATGTTCAAGGGTACCTTGGCTGTTCTTCTTCCTATCTGGCTTGGTGTTACAGAGGTTTCACCTCTAGTCATTGGTTTCTTTGCCATTATCGGACATGTTTTTCCAATCTTTGCTGGATTTAAAGGTGGGAAGGCCGTTGCGACAAGTGCTGGGGTGCTTCTTGGTTTCGCCCCACTCTACTGTGTCTTCCTACTCTTGGTCTTTGCCCTAACACTCTATCTAACTAGCATGATCTCATTTTCTAGTGTCACTGCTGCAATTGTTGGACTGATTACCTTGGCTGTGTTTCCAGCCATCCACTTCTTGCTAGATGGCTATGACCTTATTTTCACTGGGGTCCTTACCATCATGGCTTTGATTATTATCTTCCGCCACACTGAAAATATGGGGCGAATCCGTAGGCATCAAGAAAACTTGGTACCTTTTGGACTTAATTTAACCAAACAAAATCCAAATAAATAATACAGATCTATCAACCACTAGCAAAAAGCTAGTGGTTTTCTTGTTCTCCTAATCAAACAATGCTTTCCAAGTCAAAGAATAAAGATCCGAAGTCTACACCTCGGATCTTTTTTAGGCTTAAGCTTTAAAGCTGACACCATTTTCTTTCAATTTTTTAACTGTCGCAGGTCCTACACCTTTGAGGGCAAGAACTTCTTCTTCAGTCACAGTAGCAAAAGCCTCTGCTGAAGTCAAACCTTCATTGTAAAGAGTCTCTACAAGGTTTGAACGAAGACCTTCAACTTCTGGAAGTTCTGCAAAAGCTTCAAGACTAAGGTCTTTAGCTGCTACTTCTTCCTTAGCAACTGTCTTAGTTTCAGCAACAGGTTGTGGTGCTACTGGTGGCACTGGTGGAACAGGCGCAACTGGTGGAACAGGGGCTTTAACATTATTGAAAAGTCCTTGTTTTTTCAAACGGTGTTTAAAAGCTTTCTTTTTATTTTTTACTTTAGCCATGTTTAGTATTCTCCTATTTTAATCGGCGACACCTTTCCATAAAGTACTGTCGCCATTTTCTTTTTCATCCTCTATTAATAGTGACGTTCCCCGAACAAGCCATCTGGCATATCATGGAAACCTTTGCCAGCACGATAGTTGGCAAACTTACCAATTAGGAAATTGTAAGCATCCAATTTGGCTTCATAACGGTAACTTGCATCACGTGCACGCTCATCGCCATCTTCTTCCCAGATTTTCTTGCTAGCGGCCAAGGCCGTTTCGTTTACTTTAACTTGGGTAACAACCCAGGCTTCGAAGTCTTTTAGAAATTCTTGTTCGTAGGTCATATTTTCCTCTTCATTTTAAAAACCAGCTTAACGCTGGCTTCATTTTCTACTAATAGTGTGTAGAGCTCATAGCCTTACAGTCTCCTATTATAACAAATAATTAGAAATTTGACTAGGTTCTAAACTCTGCATATAAGGCTTTAATGTCATTTGGACGTGTGCGGCAGCAACCACCTAAAATCTTAACTCCAAACTGATCATGCCAATCCTTGCTGTGTTCCACTAAGGTCAGAGCATCCTTGTCCTTAGGTTTCCAAGTCTGCGTACTACCATCATAAACCTCACCTGAGTTGGGGTAAGTAATGAGAGCTTTTCCAGCATTTTTAAGAATAGTAAGAGCCTGATTATATAGCAGAGGCGAACTACAGTTGATTCCTAGAGCCAAGATTTGGTCTGACTGGGAAACAAGCTGGGTAATCTCATCTAAAGAAGTCCCATCACTGATAGTTCCTGGTTCTTGGACTGTAAAACTGATATAAGCTTCTGCTTCTGGAAATTCTTCAGCCAGAAGTTCAATCAAAGCTTGTGCTTCCAGATGATTAGGAATGGTTTCCAAAGCCAATAAATCGACACCCTGATCTAGGAGAATTTGAATGCGAGGGCGATGAAACTCCTTAAGTTCCTTGATAGTTATCCGACCATAATCACCAGTGTACTCAGAACCATTGGCCAAATAGGCTGCGTAAGGACCGACATCACCAGAAATCAATGGATAAGGACGCTTAGCTTTCTCACTGTCATCCAAAGTTGCCCAGACCTTATCGCGTGCATTCTTTGCCAACTGAACTGTCAAGGCAATAATCTGCTCCGCTTCTTTCTCAGTAAGTCCAGCGTCTATCAAGCCTGGTAAGGTTGCCTGATAAGACGATGTGGTAATCAAATCAGACCCAGCAGCTACATAGGTTTCATGGATTTTTTGAATAACTTCTGGCTTGTCAAGCAGGTACTTGGCTGACCAGAGTTTCCCAGAAATATCATAACCCAAGCTCTCCATCTCTGTTCCCAGAGCCCCATGAAGAATGAGGGGAGATTTATTCTCTAAATAGTCTTTAAATATTGCCATGCAAGGCCTCCTTACCATTTCTTAAAACGAAGGTAGTGATAGAGGTAGCAGAAAATCATAAAAGGAATACCAAAATAAAGTCCTGCCCGTTGTGAACTATCCCAAGCAATACCAAGAACAGAAATGGCCAACAGAATGATTGTGATATAAGGTAGGATTGGATTAAAAGGCGTCTTGTAATCCAACTCATCATCAGAATGTTCTAAATTCCACTGTTTACGGAAGTTGATTTGTGCCATAGGAATAGAGAGCCAGACAACAACAACTGCAAAACCAGCGATTGATACCAAAGCTAGGTAAACTGTATCTGCTGCATAGATACTTGAAAAGAGCGATAAAACTGCTCCTGCCATAGAAATCAAAAGAGCTGTCATTGGAACACCATGCTTATTAATTTTCACTAGCTTTTTATTGAGCATCCCCTCATTGGCCAAAGACCACAGCATACGACTTGACGCATAAAGTCCAGAATTTCCAGCAGAAAGGATAGCTGTCAAGATAACAAAGTTCATGATGTCCGCCGCAAATGGAATTCCCATCTTATCAAAGACATCAACGAAAGGTGCTGAAGAGACTCCTGCTTCTTTCATTGGAAGTAGCGAAGCTAATACAACAATCGTCAGTACAAAGAAGATTACCAAACGACCAATAGTTGTTTTAATCGCCCGAGGAACTGCCTCTTTAGGGTTGTCCGTTTCACCAGCCGCTATACCGATTAACTCTGTTCCTGAAAAGGCATAGTTAACAGCCAACATAACTGACACAATGGCAATACCGCCATTTGGAAAGAGACCATTGGCTGTCAAGTGCTTGAACATAATGGCCTCATGGTGCCCATCAAAACTCACCAACCCAAACATAGCCCCTAGCCCCAGAATAATGAAAACCAGGATAGCAATGACTTTTATTGACGAGAAGAAGGATTCCGCTTCCGCAAATGACCTCACACTCAGAGCATTAATCCCAAAAATCACCAAGGCAAAGAAGGCCGCAAAAATCCAAGCCGGAACCGATGGAAACCAACGTTGCATCAACATGGCAGCACCGAGAAATTCTGTTCCCAAGGCTACCGTCCAACAAATCCAATAAAGCCAAGCTACCGTAAAGCCGGTTCCCGGACTGATAAATTTAGTAGCATAGGTGTGAAAGGATCCCGTTACCGGCATGGCAACAGCTAACTCACCTAATGAAAGCATGACCAAGTAAACAACAATAGCTCCCACAAGATAAGATAGGATAGCTCCAAGGGGTCCAGCTTGTGCAATCGTATAGCCTGAACTCAAGAAAAGACCAGTACCAATGACACCACCCAGCGATAGCATAAAGAGGTGTCGAGAAGTCATCTTCCGTTGGAACTGACCCTCATTTTCATAATTATGGTTTTCCATAGATTCCTCCAATATATGTGATAAAACAAGCTTATCACAATATCATTTCCTTGGATAATAAGTGAAAACTATCAAAGAGATAGTTAAAGACTATCACAAGAAAAAAACTCGGATTTCTCCGAGCTTTTCTTACAATTCTGCCAAAATCGTATCCCATGCTTCATCATAACCGTCACGTGTGACAGATGAAAAGACGATGAAATGGTCATTTTTATCAAAATTGAGTTTTTTCTTAATGATAGATTCGTGCTTGTTCCATTTTCCGCGAGGAATCTTGTCAGCCTTAGTCGCCACAACGATAACTGGAATTTCATAGTACTTAAGAAATTCATACATTTGAATATCGTCTTGAGTTGGTTCATGTCGGAGGTCCACCAAGCTAACCACCACACGAAGATTGTCTCGAGTCACGAGATACTCCTCAATCATTTTGCCCCATTTGGCACGTTCTTTTTTGGACACACGGGCATAACCGTAACCTGGCACATCCACAAAACGAAGCTTATCGTCAATATTGTAGAAATTAAGCAACTGGGTTTTTCCTGGTTTCCCAGAAGTACGTGCGAGGTTTTTACGACCGAGAAGTGTATTGATAAAACTTGATTTACCAACATTCGAGCGTCCTGCTAGGGCAACCTCAGGAAGGTCATCTTGGGGATAGTGACTCTTATTTGCTGCACTGAGCAAAATCTCAGCATTGTGCGTATTTAGGACTTGTTCTTCAGCCATAGGTCCTCCTTACGCTGTTTCCAAAACTGGAGCAGCTGTACCGTCAACGGCTTCTTTGGTAATACGAACCTTAGTCACATCTTCCTGGCTAGGAATTTCAAACATGACATCCATCATGACTTCTTCAATGATAGAGCGAAGCCCACGTGCACCAGTCTTACGTTCGATTGCCTTACTTGCAATAGCTTCAAGAGCATCTTGGTCAAACTCAAGTTCAACTCCATCATAAGACAAGAGGGTTTGATACTGTTTAACCAAGGCATTTCTAGGCTCTGTCAAGATACGAACCAAGTCGTCCACCGTTAACTGTTCCAGGGCAGCAAGGACTGGCAAACGTCCGATAAACTCAGGGATAAGACCGAATTTTTGAATATCTTCAGCCACAATTTCCTGCATGTATGATGAGTCATCATCAATAGCCTTATTATTTTGACCAAAACCAATGATTTTCTCACCAAGACGTTGCTTAACGATATCTTCGATACCATCAAAAGCACCACCCACGATAAAGAGAATATTCTTCGTATCAATTTGAATCATCTCTTGGTTAGGGTGTTTACGGCCACCTTGAGGTGGAACGCTAGCTACTGTTCCTTCGATAATCTTCAAGAGGGCTTGTTGAACCCCTTCACCAGAAACGTCACGAGTGATTGATACGTTTTCACCTTTTTTAGCAATCTTATCAATCTCGTCGACATAGATGATCCCACGTTCCGCACGTTCAATATTGAAGTCTGCCGCTTGAATCAGTTTGAGGAGGATATTTTCCACGTCCTCACCCACATAACCTGCCTCTGTCAATGATGTCGCATCCGCAATCGCGAAAGGAACATTCAAGCTACGAGCCAAGGTCTGAGCCAAGAAAGTCTTCCCTGAACCAGTTGGTCCAATCATGAGAATATTTGATTTTTGCAAATCCACATCATTGTCTTCACGACTTTCTGTGAAGTTGATACGTTTATAGTGGTTGTAAACAGCTACCGCCAAGGCACGTTTAGCACGGTCTTGCCCCACGACATAGTTGTTCAAAATATCCAAAAGTTCTTTTGGCTTTGGTGTTTCAGCCAAGTCAGCCAAAACTTCTTCTGCCATTTCCTCACGAATGATTTCTTGTGACAAGGCCACACATTCGTTACAGATAAAGACGCCATTCCCAGCGATAATTTTCTTTACTTCTTCTTGGTTTTTGCCACAAAATGAACAATAAACCATTTCTTCATTACGATTTCCAGCCATTTATTCCTCACTCTTTTCTAAAATAGGGTGCCATAGAAGGCGTGAATAGTATTGACAAGGTTGGTAAAAGCATTTAAAAAGAGAAAAACTGCTAACCCATAACGTTTCTTGCGAAAGGCAGGAATGGCAGAGAGCACACAAAGTACTCCCAATAATGCAGTAAATAACCCAAAAACACTACGTTGCATGAACCTAGTCTCCTTCTTTTTCATAGCGACTTATGCTAAAGTCGTAGGCATTTTTATCATCCTTGGCCACACGTTCGTGTGATACCACTTTAAATGCCGTCATATCTAGTTGTGGAAAATACGTATCTCCCTCTAAATCAGCCTCAATAGTTGTCTTGATGAATGCATCATAATGCCCATCAAAAGCCTTGTAGACACCAGCACCACCAGCAATATAGAGATCCTTATCTTGCTGTTCAAACCAAGCTAGGGCTTCCTCAACACTCGTAACGGTCGTTACACCCTCACAGTCGAAGTCCTTGTCTCGTGTCAAAATCAAGGTTTCACGTCCTAGTAGACAACGACGGTTCATGCCATCAAAGGTCACACGCCCCATGAGAATTGCTGAGCCCATGGTCGTTTTCTTGAAATGTGCCAGTTCAGCAGGCAAATGCCAAGGCATGGTGTGATTCTTCCCAATAACATGGTTATGAGCTTCCGCCCAAATAGCAATGAGTTGTTTAGACACAGTATTTCCTTTTCTTTTTAAGTTTACAATCCATTCTAACAAAAAAAGAGAAAAAGAGCTTGGAAAAACTTTGCCAGCTCTTTAAGGGCTTAAACCATAAGCATTTATTAAATTGCTAAGTCAAATTTGAGTTGAGGCTTAACAGGATCATAGTCAACCAATTCGAAATCTTCTGGTTTGATATTGAAGAAATTAGTTCCATCAGGAACGTTGAGGACCAAACGTGGTTGGCAATCAGATGGCTGACGTTTGAGAAGTTCCTCGGCTTGCTCAAATTGATTGTCATAGATATGGAGGTTGTTGATGAAATAAAAGAATTTACCAACTTTCCAACCAAAGTGCTTGGCAATCATCATCTGAAGAGCCACATACTGCATGGCATTAATATGATGAGCCACCAGCATATCGTTAGAACGTTGCGTCAAAGTGGCGTCCAAATAAATGTCCTCTCCCACACGGCGAACGTCAAACATAGTTTGGAAGGCACAAGGCTGAAGTCCTGCTGTCGCCTCGAAGGCCTCGTAATCCCAAAGGGAAATGACATTGCGACGGTTCCACGGATTAGCCTCCAACTGTGCCAGCAAACGGTTAATGATATCGTGCTTCTTAACAACCGCTCCATAACGCTGACCAATCGAACGCTTGTCCCCATTATTGGCAGGCACGCCTTCAACTTCCCAGTCATTCCAATAGTGGACATTGTATTTGTCTTCAAGGACATCTAGGCTGTTTGTCTGGTCTTGATAAATCCAAAACACTTCTTTGATGGCAGATTTGATAGCGATAGGACGAAGAGTGGTAATTGGAAACTCTCCCTTGCTCAAGTCATATTCTGCAAAAGCTCCAGTGATGTATTTGGAGTTGGCTGTGGTGCCATCCTTGTATTTAGGACGTGCTTGCTCCGACCAAACGCCTTCTTCCATGATTTTAGTGATATTTTCTTTAAAAATAGTGTCTGCTTTTGTCATGATTTTCCTCTTTATTCTATTGAAAACAAAGTATTTTTTGAGACTTCCCTTAAGTGATTACGGACGTCTGCGAACTTCTTCGAAGTTCCAAGACTAATTTTTGAGCCTATGGTCTCAAAAATTCCGAGTGTCTGTAAACAAAACACTTTATTTACAGACACTTATCTCACAGCGGAAAGTCTCACTTAACGCTCGCAATGATTTCAATATATAACAACAATTTTACTTTTCTAACATAGCTAAAAAACAAGTAGATTACCATTTCAATTTTACCTTATTCTGGTGTAAATGAGAAATATAAGCTATGGAATAGCAAATGTAAGTCGTGTAAAATCCCCTAGTTCCTATCAAAAAATGAGATATAACTAACTATCAAAGTTTTTTCAAGGCGAAAGCGCTCTTTTATGGTAAAATCACTATAGATTAGTATCTTCTGGATACTCTACAATGAAGAAAAAAGGAAACATCATATGTCTATTGGAATTGATAAGATTGGTTTTGCGACCAGTCAATATGTTCTAAACATGGCTGATCTCGCTCTTGCCCGTGGGGCGGAGCCTGAAAAATTCAGCAAGGGGCTGATGCTTGATGCAACCAGTATTACGCCGATTACAGAAGATATCGTGACGCTTGCCTCTGATGCGGCGGCTGATATTTTAAATGACGACGACAAAAATGCTATCGATATGGTCATCGTAGCTACTGAGTCTTCCATTGACCAGTCTAAGGCTGCTGCTGTCTATGTCCACAGTCTTTTAGGTATTCAGCCTTTTGCTCGTTCTTTTGAAATGAAGGAAGCTTGTTACGCTGCAACTGCTGGACTTAACTATGCTAAGTTGCATGTGGCAACTCACCCAGATAGCAAAGTTCTGGTTATCGCTAGTGATATTGCCCGCTATGGTGTCGGATCTTCTGGGGAGTCAACTCAGGGAGCTGGTGCTGTAGCTATGCTAGTCAGTCAGAATCCACGTATTTTGGAACTTGCTGATGATAATGTGGCACAAACTCGTGATGTCATGGACTTCTGGCGTCCAAACTACAGTTCAACGCCTTATGTTCAAGGCATCTATTCAACCAAACAGTACCTTGACAGTTTGAAGACAACTTGGGTAGCTTATCAAGAACGCCATCAGGCTAACTTTGCTGATTTTGCTGCTTTTTGTCTCCATCTTCCTTATCCTAAGCTAGCTCTTAAGGGACTTAATAAGATTATTCCAAAAGATTTGAATCCAGAGAACAAAGAGCGTCTGACAAATAACTTCGATGCTTCAATTACCTATAGTCGTCAAATTGGGAATATCTATACAGGGTCACTCTATCTTGGACTTCTTTCTTTGCTTGAACAGTCGCAAGACCTTAAAGCCGGAGATAAGATTGGCTTCTTCTCTTACGGTTCTGGAGCTGTCTCTGAAATTTTCTCAGGACGTCTGGTTGAAGGTTACAAAGACCTGCTTCGTTCGGACCGCCTAGATACCTTTGCCAAACGTCAACAATTAAGCGTTGCTGATTATGAAAAACTTTTCTATGAGGAGGCGCAGTTGGATGACACTGGTTCTACTCAATTCGCTGATTACCAAACCGGAGCTTTCCGTTTAGCTGAAATCTCTGAACACCAACGTATCTATAAAGGACATTAATATGACTAAACTCTCTTGGACTGGTTTTTCCAAGAAGACACCGCAAGAACGTAAAGAGCATTTGAAAACGAATGCTCTTTTGTCTCAGGAAAATCAAGATCTTCTGGATAAGGACCAACAACTCACCCTTGAAACAGCCAATCAGATGGCTGAAAATGTCATTGGTCGATTCACACTCCCCTTTGCCATTTGCCCAGATGTATTGGTAGATGGTGTGACCTATCAGGTTCCCATGGTTACCGAGGAACCCTCAGTTGTGGCTGCTGCTTCCTACGCTAGCAAGCTCATTAAGCGTTCTGGTGGTTTCACGACTACAATCCATGACCGTCAAATGATTGGCCAAGTTGCCCTCTTTGACGTTCCTGATAAGGATAATGCTTCAAGCAAAATTCAAGCAGCCAGTCAGGACCTTATAGAGATTGCCAAAGAGGCTCACCCTTCTATTGTTAAGCGTGGGGGTGGCCCTCGCAAGCTCTGGACTGAGACTAAAGGAGACTTCCTCATTGTCTATCTAGCCGTTGATACCCAAGAAGCCATGGGAGCCAATATGGTCAACACCATGATGGAAGCCCTGGTGCCAGAATTAGAAAACCTGTCAGAAGGTCAAAGCCTCATGGCTATTCTCTCAAATCTAGCCACTGAAAGTCTTGTGACAGCGACTTGTCGTCTTAGCACACGCTTCCTCAGTCGTAATAAGGAAGAGGCACATGACCTGGCTAAGAAAATGGAGATGGCCAGCCAACTGGCTCAGGTGGACCCCTACCGAGCAGCTACCCATAATAAGGGAATTTTCAATGGTATCGATGCCCTAGTTATCGCGACCGGAAACGATTGGCGAGCAGTTGAGGCCGGTAGCCATGCCTATGCAAGCAAGGATGGTAGCTACCGAGGTCTGTCCACATGGACTTATAATCAGGAATCTAAGGAACTAGTTGGAGAATTATCCCTCCCCATGCCAATCGCAACCCGTGGCGGTTCTATCGGACTTAACCCTAGTGCTTCTATCGCCCATGATTTGCTTAATCATCCAGATGCCAAAACCCTAGCCAGTATCATCGTCTCTCTTGGTTTGGCACAAAATTTGGCTGCTCTGAAAGCTCTGACTTCAACAGGAATACAAGCAGGACATATGAAACTCCAAGCCAAATCCCTGGCTTTGTTAGCTGGGGCCAGTCCTGAAGAAATGCCTCAAGTTTTGGCTGAACTTCTCAAGGCCAAACATATGAACCAAGAAACTGCACAAGCAATTTTGGAGAAACTCAGAACCCCATAAAAAGAGAATATGAAGCAATAAAATATCACTCTGCCTTATCACATAAAAAATAAAGATGTTGGAAATTTTATCTCAACATCTTTTTCATATCTCACAAGTTCTGACTTGACTTGAATTTCTATAATGTTATAATCTAGTTATGAAAACTAGATAAAGAGGTTTTTATAATTTGACAACACAACAATACCCTCTCTGGGAAGAATTACCAGAGATTGAACTCTATTTGGATCAGGTTTTGCTCTATGTCAATCAGGTCACCCAAAGCACTTTGGGACCAAACGACAAGGGGCTAACCGCCTCTATGGTCAATAATTATGTCAAACATGGCCATGTCGCAAAACCCATCAAGAAAAAATATAATGCTGCTCAGGTAGCTAGACTTATTGTCATCACTAGTCTAAAGACCGTCTTTGAGATTTCTGAGATTGCTAAAACCTTGGAAATCCTACGAACAGATACTGAAAGTCAAAAGAGCTACTACAATGACTTTGTAGCCTGCATGAATGGTCAGTTTCCTCAAGAAGCTCCACAAGTCATACTCTCAGCCTGTCAGACGCTTCAATGCTACCGAGCTACCCATCAACTTTTGAACGACCTTGAAGGAGGAAATAATGTCTAATACTGCTACTTTTAATACTTCTCCCAACCTCAAACTCAGTAAAAAACTAAGCTTTGGTGAGGAAGTTGCCAACAGTGTGACTCACGCCGTCGGAGCTGTGGCCATGTTGGTCTTACTGCCAATTACTGCTGTTCATGCCAACAACGGCTACGGCATGACTGCTGCGGTCGGGATGTCTGTTTTCGTTATCAGCCTTTTCCTCATGTTTTTGAGCTCAGCCATCTACCATGCTATGGATTACAACTCACCCCACAAGATGGTTCTAAGAATTATTGACCACAGCATGATTTATATCGCCATTGCTGGAAGCTACACCCCTGTTGCCCTCTCACTGGTTGGCGGTTGGCTAGGCTATAGCATCATCATCCTCCAATGGGGAACAACCATTTTTGGTATTCTCTATAAAATCTTTGCTAAAAAAATCAATGAAAAGTTCTCCCTCTTCCTCTATCTGATGATGGGATGGTTGGTTATCTTCATTATTCCAGCTATCGTTACTAAGACAGGGCCAGCCTTTTGGGGACTTATGCTTGCCGGAGGATTGTCATACACGGTCGGGGCAGCTTTTTACGCTAAGAAAAAACCATACTTCCACATGATTTGGCACCTCTTCATCATGCTGGCTTCAGCACTCCAATATCTGGGTATCGTCTACTTCATGCTTCCTTAAGCTAATACTAGACCGCAAGTTGTTATGGTATAATAAGGCATACGGAGGTAAATCATATGAAAAAAGAACTCAGACGAGATCCAAACAACAAAATCATTGCCGGTGTTTGTTCTGGTATCGCTAAATATCTTGATATCGACCCTGTCATTATTCGCCTCATTTGGGCTGCAGCGATTTTCTTATTCGGAACAGGCTTTCTTTTCTACATCATTTGCTGGATTATTATCCCAGAAGAAAGCAAATGGTAAGCCATCATTGAATATACAAAAAAGTGATACGGACCTAAATTTCTTACCATTTAGGTCTGTATCACTTTCTTTTTTTATTTTCTCAAGCGGAAAATCAAATAGCTGACATTAACAAGGAGTAAAACACTCCAAAGAATGAGAAAGGGAATATTTCCTCGGACAGCATTGTGCCAAATACCTAGGGCGTATAAGGCCATAAAGACTAGTGAGCCTAGAACTGCTGTTCCCTTATTGTTTTGTGGTTGTTTAGACATATGAACCTCCTTTGATTGCTTGTTCTGATCCGGTTTAAAGCCATAAACCAGAGCGAGAAAAAGTCTGGCTTGGCGTTTGACATCATTTGCCAAAGACCTATGAGACTGGGCATAGATGCCTTTTGGATTGTAGAAAGATTTATCAAACTGTTCAGGCGCTTGCTGTCCCCAACGTTTTTTCAATTTGTTGGGTGAACGAAAGCCCTTGGTCATCCGATTACGAAAATCAGGGTCATGTGGTTGGACCGGCTCCACATCCAGTTGCCAGTGGCGTTTGAAATTACCATAGTTAAAACTGGCACCATTAACCACCCCACTCTCAGTCACCTGCTCCGCATCGACCTCATTGAGAAAGTTTCCCTGACTATCCAGAATAAACTCAATCCGATTATAGAGAAGAATTTTTAGATTAACACTTGGAATCCCATCAGGATAAACCGCCTTGCCATCACAGATAGAAACCTTCTGGTGCAAACGTCCCTGATCAAACATGGTGAAAGGCTTCCATCTGAGATAGACAGCCAAAGCTTCTTTATCTGTCATCCCCGGCTTTTTATAATGCGTTCGCACATACTGGGCCTGTTGACTAGAAATCAGGTATCGTAGCTGATGGATTTGTCGCTCTATAGAAACATTCTTAGACAAACTATCATCAGGAAAAGCCAGATCTACCAATTTCACGACATCCTTCCAGAAGGAATCATGCGGTGCTAAGTCAGGATCAAAATAAGATAAAAGGTGTTGGGTTTCTTCAAGCTCTCCCGATAAATCCTCTGGCATCCCTATATAAGCTAACAATAGCTTTAGTACTTGCAATGGCTGGTAGTCCCTTTGCCAGTCCTCCCATAAGTTTCGAAAGGCTTTTGAACCAATGAGCATCACATCTCTCCTCGATAATATATGTAAATTTAATCAGTCGTCTTTTTGATGAACTCCTCTATCTTTGCTGCTACCTCTTTGGTCTGATAGTGATAAAGATAATGCGGAGCATCATAAAAAGTCACTTCGATATTTTTCTGGTCCTTTGCAAAGCTAGTCGCATAATGCCGCCAGTCCTTCTGGCTAAAACCAGTACCCCCACCATTCGAGACCATCAGTAAGGTTGGAATTTGTGAATTTATCTTAGCATCAACCTTTTTAGCATTTTCCTCAACAGATAGGCTCTCATTTAACATAGCTTGTGACAGTATTTGACGATAAGCTATTCGTTGATAGAGGCGTCGATCACTACTACTTAGATTTTCATTAGGCACATATAAGCGACTCGGTATATACCTTAAAAGACCTAATTGACTTCCTAAACGAGCCATACGTAAAATTTGGGAATGCATTCTCAATTGCGAATAACTCTCTGGTAGAGCCCAATCTAAGCCAATGATAGCTTTTATTTCACTTGGGTATTTTTCTTGCCACAAAAGCGTTTCTAAGGAGGCCATCGAATGAGAAAGAATAATATAAGGACCTGATACTTGTGCCTTGGCTAGGGCTTGACGTGTCTCAGAAAGAACCTCAGACACATCTCTGGACTTAGATGTGTCCTCACTATAACCATAGCCAGCTCTCTCTACAACGACTATCTTATACTGCTTAGAAAGCCCATCATACAAGTCTTTAAAATCTAGAATGGGAGAGGCCGTTCCAGCACCAGATAGAAAAACTAAGGTTTGTGGACCATTTCCCTTCACAAAGACGCTCATGTCATGGCCATTCACAGACACCATTTGCCCCATAGGGTTGAGAGAGGCCTTTTCTCTTTGCAAGGCTAATCTATGATAGATAAAGCTAGCCAGCAACAAGACTAGAACTGCTCCCATCAGAAATAAAAGTCTTTTCATAAAAACATGCATGGTTTATCCTACTAAAAAGTCAGTTAGCTTAGCTAACCGACCCTTTTTTTATTCGGCATCTGGGCGTGATTTGCGAGCGATATCAGCAAGGATATTTTCTACAAATTCTGACACAGCTTCTGTATGTGTTTGTTTTTGTCCATAACGACGAACGTTAACAGTTCCGTCTTCCATTTCCTTATCACCAACAATCAATTGATAAGGGATTTTTTGTGTTTGAGACGCACGAATCTTGTATTGCATTTTCTCGTTACGTTCATCCACTTCAACACGGATACCACGGTCACGAAGTTGTTTAGCAACTTCCCAAGCATAATCTGTGTGGGCTTCATTTGAAACTGGGATAACAGTTACTTGTTGAGGTGCCAACCATGTTGGGAAGGCTCCTTTATAGTTTTCAATAAGGATAGCTGTAAAGCGTTCCATTGTTGAGATAACCCCACGGTGAATCATCACTGGACGGTGTTCTTCCCCATCAGCTCCGATGTATTTAAGGTCAAAGCGTTCTGGAAGCAAGAAGTCCAATTGGATAGTAGAAAGTGTTTCTTCATTACCAAGGGCAGTCTTCACTTGGATATCAAGTTTTGGACCGTAGAAGGCAGCTTCACCTTCTGCTTCAAAGTAGTCGAGTTCCATGTCATCCATGGCTGATTTCAACATGCTTTGAGCATTTTCCCACATTTCGTCATTGTCAAAGTATTTGTGAGTATCTTTAGGGTCACGGTATGACAAACGGAAACGATAGTCAGTCAAGTTGAAATCTTCGTAAACATCGATAATCAATTGAAGCGTACGTTGGAACTCATCTTTGATTTGTTCAGGTGTTACGAAAGTATGACCGTCATTAAGTGACATTTCACGCACACGTTGAAGTCCTGTAAGGGCACCTGATTTTTCATAACGGTGCATCATACCAATTTCAGCGATACGGATAGGCAACTCGCGGTAAGAGTGCACATGGTGTTTGTAAACTTCGATGTGGTGAGGACAGTTCATTGGACGAAGGACAAAGGCTTCACCATCTCCCATATCCATTGTTGGGAACATATCTTCACGGTAGTGATCCCAGTGACCTGAAGTTTTATAAAGCTCAACTGAAGCAATTGGTGGAGTGTAGACGTGTTGGTAGCCTGCTGCTACTTCCTTGTCCACGATGTAGCGTTCCAAAACACGACGGATTGTTGCACCGTTTGGCAACCAGAATGGAAGACCTTGACCAACCTCTTGAGAAATCATGAACAAATCAAGTTCTTTACCAAGTTTACGGTGGTCACGTTCTTTAGCTTCTTCAAGACGTTTAAGGTAAGCCTTGAGATCTTTTTTATCAAACCAAGCTGTACCGTAAATACGTTGCATCATAGCATTATCGCTATTTCCACGCCAGTAAGCACCTGCAACATTCAAAAGGTGGAAGACTTGAATACGACCAGTTGATGGCACGTGTGGACCACGGCAAAGGTCAACGTATTCACCTTGACGGTAGATAGTCAAACCACCTTCGTCTTCTGAGTGTTCTTCAATCAATTCCAATTTATATGGGTCATTTTTGAAGATTTCACGCGCTTCGTCTTTAGTCACTTCTTCACGGATTGATGGGAAGTTTTCCTTAACGATTTTCTTCATTTCTTCTTCAATACGAGGAAGGTCTTCGTTAGAAATTTGACCAGCTTCATTATCAGTGTCGTAGTAGAAACCATCTTCGATAGCTGGACCAACACCCAAATGAATATCTGGGAAAAGGCGACGAGCTGCTTGGGCAAACAAGTGAGCAGCTGAGTGACGCAAGATTGGAAGGGCATCTTCGTGATCAGGTGTCACGATTTCGATGCTTCCATCTTCAGTGATCGCACGAGTTGTGTCAATCAATTTGCCGTTAAATTTACCAGCAAGTGCCTTTTTAGCCAAAGAGTTGCTGATAGATTGTGCAATGTCAAAAGTTGTAACGCCAGATTCGAATTCACGAACAGCGCCATCTGGGAAAGTAATGTTAATCATAATTAAGATGTCAGAGCCCTAAAGAATGAGCTCCTTCTTCCTTTCTATTTAATGTTTTTGTTGTAATAGTTTGTTTCTAGGATGCTTTGCAATTCTGTCTTATGCCAACCTGCACCAATCATCATCTTGTTGATATTAAAGTCTAGCTCCCTACCATCAGTTAGAACGAAACGAAGTTTGTAACCAATGAAGAAACGTTTCTTAAACTGATAGGACCTAATCATCTCTTCAGGAAGTGTAGCGATAATCTTTCCTAATTTTCCTAAAGGAGTAATCGAGATAATGAAAACCTCTGTTTCTGTAAAAACAATTAGGAAATAGGCATTGGCTGTTCCACCAAGTCTTTGGGTAGCATAGATAGCGTGCATAGTCTCAGCAAGACTAGTATCCACACCGTGGTCAATCAAGTAGGCCTTGATAGCTTCATATTTGAACCCCATAAATTCTCCTTCAACTAAAAAGATAGTGCCACTTCATTCTAAACAGTCCTTTTTGTAATCAATAGAGAGAATATTTAGTCACAAAGTAAAGCTTTTCTATCTATACTAGACATTATAAAAATCTCAAAGTATCCCGAACAATATAAAAAGCGACATCCAAAAAGGACGTCGCAACGTGGTTCCACCTTAGTTCGTGTACGACAAAAAATGCGTCTGTCCTACACCTCTGATTGGCTCTAACGTGGCCACCGTTTTATGTTTGCATAAAAAATTTATCGAGTAGTCCCAATCATGTCCTCTGCGTGATTCCCAGCGACACACGCTCTCTGAAAGATTTCCCATGACTGATATGTCTCTATGCGTTATTATAGCATGAAACTGTAATTTTTCAAGCTAATTATCTCTTTTATTAATCAATTCTAAGATTTTATCTGACTAGGAAAATCTGATAGCTTTCCTAATCCAATAGTTTCGTGATATTTTTGATTTTCTTGACCTGTTTAGCAGAGCCTTTGATGATACGAACCGAGCCGTTAACAGGCAAGGTAATGGCCTTGGTTGGCAAGTAAGTCACCATACGCGTCAAGCGTTTCATGGTACTATCTTCACCATTCAAATCATTGTGGAAATCCTTAGAAATCGTGAGGTCCAAGTAATACTCATAGACACGTTTTCCAAAGTTTTCGGCAGAAATTTCATAGAGCTTCTCAGCCCACTTTGTCTCATCTTTTTTCGGCGTTGCTATAGCCGCTTCCAAAATGGCCCCGGCTAAATCATTATCATGATAATAAAGCGTTCCAAACATCTGGTCTGTAATCACATTATCCAAATAAGGATTTCCGTGAGCAATGATAGGGGTACCGCTAGCCAAGGCTTCCAGATAGGTCAAGCCTTGAGTCTCACTGGTTGATGCCGAAATGAAGAAATCAGCAGACTTATAATAAAGTGCTGTCTCACTAGGCGCAATCATACCAGTGAAAACCACCTTGTCCTGAATACCAAGTTTTTTGGCTTGAGACTTAAGATCTGGTAGGTAAGGACCGTCACCAGCCACAACCAAACGCACCTTGTCGTCTTCCTCCAAAACAGAAGGGAGAGCAGCCAGCACAGCCTGGATGTTTTTCTCATAGGACACACGAGAGAGGCTCAACAACATGGTCTCATCAGAGGCGATACCAAGCTTGGATCTCAAGTCTGCCACATCATCTTCAGTAATCTCTGGACGTTGGAATTTTTCAAGTTCAATTCCAGTTGGAATGACACGTTTTTCAGCTGCAACCTTGTACTTGAGCAAAAGGTCATAAACAATCTCACTCGGACAGATGACTCCATCTAAATCGCTCATAAAGCCACGAACAATGTACTTAACCATACTTGGACGGATAACCATACCTTTGGCAATATAGCGGACATAGTCTTCATACTGAGTATGGTAGGTATGCACAACAGGAATCCTAAGTTCGCGTGCAATGGCAATCCCTAGCAGACCTAATGAAAACTCTGTCTGCGTATGAATAATATCAAGCTTATATTGTTTAGCAATCTCTAGTGCCTTGGAAAAGCCACGATAAGCTACACGGCGATCCTTAAAAGCAAAGAAAGGCACACTCGGAATACGGACAATCTGCCAGTCTTCATAGCGGTCAACATCTCTATCAGTGGTGGTAAAGATAAAGACTGTATGTCCCATTTTTTCCAACTGCGTCTTCAGCGTGCGAATACTGGTCGCAACACCTGATACCTGTGGAAAATAGGTATCTGTAAACAATCCGATACGCATTTAAATCTCCAATACTTCTTTGTAGGCTTCAACAAGCTTTTGGGCGACATCATCAATCGAGCGACTTTCTGCAACCTTATAGCCTTCTTCACGTTTGTCCACTTTACCATCGATAATATCTTGCAAGGCTACTACAAATTCGTCCACGTTGTGCCCAAATGAGGCCGACTTGTCATCAACCCAACCTTCATAAACAGGAATATCACGCAAAACTACATGCTGGTGACTAGCAAAGGCTTCTAGCACCACAATCCCTTCAGTTTCCTCGTAAGATGGGAAAAAGAAGGCATTAGCACCACTCATAGCCCCCTGGAAGACGGCTCCCTTGAAATAACCTGGGAAGCTGACATTATCAGGATGCTTACCATTGACAATGTCTCGAATCTTCTTAGGAATCAACCATTTGCTGATGCTACCTAACCAAATAAAACGAACATGAGGCATCTTTTCGGCCACCTTGACGAAGTCTTCAATTCCCTTGCGTTGGAAATAAAGCCCCGCACAAATAACCACTGGCTGTCCTTCCTCGATACCAAAGTAGTCTCGGAAAACTTCTTCCTTACGTGGATCCTTACCGTATTTTTTCAAATCAATCCCATTTGAAACAGCAATGATTGGTGTGGTAACTCCGTAAGACTGAATCAATTTTTTGGAATACTCAGATGGCGTAATCACGTAATCAGCCTTTTGGTACATGTGGGCCAAATATTTTCCAAAAAGTGGGGCCAAAAGGTTAGAACCGATGAATGAATTCTCAAAGTCCTCACGTGTCGAATGACCATGCATGATGACCTTCTTGCCACGGCGTTTTGCAGCATGCAACAACATCAAGCTGCGTGGCCCATAAGTATTAATATGAACGACATCGTAATCACCCAAGATGTCCGTTGTATAGGGAATCCCCGCCAAGTCCAAGGCATGCATCTGATGGTGGAGAGCCCGTCCGATTCCTGATTTTTCAAGAACCGATTTTCCTTCAAGATAAAGTAGAACTTTCATACTCTTCATTATAGCTTAATTTAGTAGAAATTTCATCTTGCAGTTGGCTTTATCTTGATTTCTCATTTAATGAGATAGGCGGCCAAATACTAAAAAAGATCGAGAATACTCGATCTTTTAGGTCATCATCTTAAACGTCTTTACGGCGACGATGGCTATATGCTACACCCATGACTGCTGCCACTTCTGCTACCGCCCCAAGGGCAAGCAAGGCAGTATCGTTAGCTTGACCAGTCTCTGGAAGTTGAGGTCCTGATTTCTCAGAGGATTGAACTGGCTTAGCTGGTTTTGGAGTCACCGGTGGAGTAGGCGGAGTTGGTGGTGTTGGCGGAACCACTGGTGGTTTAGGTGGGACACTTGGTGGTGTCGGTGGTGTTGGCGGTGTAGGAGGTTTTGGAGGAATGTAACTATTGTTAAATTCTGTATCCAAAGGAAGGAGAACGGCTGCTACAAGCAGATTTTCCTTTTCACCTACAGTCTTAGTAACGGTCACCTGGAATTTAGCCACCATGTTATCATAAACCACGTCAGCTTCATTGCCCTTGACTTCTTCAACAGTGTAGTAGTAAACACCTGGTTTGTCGTAGACAATATTTCCAAAACTAATGTTTCCTTGTGCATTATTGGTCACTGTTTGGATAACATTACCCTTGTCGTCCTTGAGAACGAAACTAAACTCACCATCTTTGAGGTTGCGACCTGTAAGAACCTTGGTCAATTCGAATTTAGCCTTGGCTGGTTGCACGTCTTTAACATAGTTATTGAAAACAGTATCTTTTGGATTAGCGACTGTTGATACCAAAGCATCACCATCTCGTGTCACTGTAATCCAGACAGTCGCTTTCATACCATCATAGATGATATCTTCGTTAGTTCCCTTAACTTCTTCAACAGTATAAGTGTAAGTTCCTGCCTTATCAAAGTGAAGTTCACTAAAGGCAACACGACCATCAGCTGTATTACCAACTGTTTCGACAATATGACCGGCACTATCTTTGAGAACAAATTGGAACTCATTAGCAGTCAAAGTTTGGTTGACACCTGCCTTAGTCAATTCCTTACTGAACTGAATAGCGGCTTTAGCTGGAGTCACAAACTTATTGTTAAAGATAGTGTCTTTAGGATTAACCACGGTTGAAACAAGGGCGTCGCCATCACGTGTTACCGTGATAGAAACAGCAGCTTTCATGCTGTCATAAACAATTGAATCATCCTTACCTGTAAGCTCTTCAACAGTGTAGTTGTAAGTACCTACCTTGTTAAAGGTTAACTCACTAAAGGCAACCTGACCATCAGCTGTATTGCCAACAGTTTCAAGGACTTTTCCAAAACGGTCTTTGAGAACAAATTGGAATTGATCTGCTTTTAGATCTTGTTTAACGCCTGCCTTGGTCAATTCCTTACCAAATGCAATTTTGGCCTTGGCTGGTGTTACCAATTTATTGTTAAAGATAATGTCTTCTGGATAGGCAACCTTGGCAACTAATTTGACTTGATTGTCCACAGTTTCACGAACAACCTGAATGGTGATATTGGCCTCTAGTTTGTCATAGACCACATCTTCGTCATTACCTGGAACCTCTGTCACACGATAATGATAGATACCTGGCTTACTGAGTGAGAGATCTGAAAAGACGATTTTACCCTTGCCATCATTAGTGGTTTCCCCTAAGTCAACAGGATTGGCACTATCAGTCACATCAACTAATTTAAATGTAAATTCTTTATCCTTAAGGTCTCTACCCGTCAAGTCCTTCTCAAGCTCAAGATTGAAATGAGCGAGGTTATCTCCGATGGCATCTCCTCGGCCACCTACCAAGCGAATGGTTGACTTGTAAGAATCGGAAACAACATCAGCATGAAGTTTAATACGGTTGACAGGGTTAGTTGATTCTTCAACAGGTTGTGTCAAACGGGTTTGATACCAAACATAAACCATGCGGTCCAACTGATTGAGTTTAAGCTCAAAATGACTATCATCATAAGAGAAACTCTTAATCAGATCCATAGCTGATCCCTTGTCAATCCAAGGATCTGCCGAATCAATGTAGCGAAGTTGCAAAGAACCGTCCACAAATCTTTGATTGTCAGACCAAGTATCAACCAGTTTCAAGTTGTTAAGGAGACGTCTTGAGTAATTGAGACGCATCTGCCAATTTAGGATAGTTGGATCATGCTTGTCTTGACTACCCCACTTAGAAATAACTTCTTGACCTGGAGGAGGTGATTGCACTTTACCCACTGAAACATGAATGATACGTCCCTCAAAATCAAGAGTAAGATGTTCCCCTTCATCTACTTCTTCAGAATAAAGGGTATCCAACTCCAAACTCATGAGCTTATTGTTGGGATGTGTTTGGAAATAGTTATTAAAGGTCGTTGTGACACGATTCTTCTCAGGATCAATTTGAGCCAGACCTACAATTTGATTGTCTGGATTATAGACATTGATATCGTAGCTAGTACGGAAACGCAACTGCTCAGGCAAATTAAAAATGACCTGATCCCCTTCATTGATAGTCATATCATCAGGGAAAGGAATATTGTGGTAGACAACCTTGCTAGTAGCGTACTTACTATTTCCGTTTGGAAATTCCATTTCCACATCAGGATTTTGAACAGTGATTTCAGTTCCTGTCTTAGTCACCTTGACATCCGCTGGAATCGGACGACTTAGGTTGGTAACCTTCAGTCCGAAATTATCTGACGAAGCGGAACTCGTATTGTTTGCTGCAGCGAGGTCGCTAGCGCTAGCTTCACGTGTTTCATTGACTGTAACAGGTTTCTCACTGAGCCCCTCACTAGTCTTATCTTGTGATGTACTCGTTTGTTCAGAGCTTGCAACCGTTTGCTCTTGAAGCGCAACTTCACTAGAAACAGCAGTTACTGAGATAGCACTGGTACTTTCTGCCTGAACGGTAGGTTCAGCTGTCACTTCTTGACTTGAGGCACTAGTGCTTGTCCTTTGGCCCCCACCATCAGACTCACTGGCTTCCTCAAGTACACTCGTCGCTGGTTGGCCTTTAGGCTCTTCAGCTTGATCTGCTTTGGCGGTACTTACACCAAAAACTGCAGACGAAAGTAAGACCGAAGCAACACCCACCGTAAACTTACGGATGGAGAAACGCTGCCTCGAATCACCGAATCGGTTATTCATGATTCTATCCTCCCATTTTTACAAATCTTAACATTTTTGTAACCCTTTTCATTCTGAATTATACACTATTTTCAGAACTTTGCAAGATAATTATTTACCCCTTTGGAGGTTTTGTAAAGCTTTCTAAGATATCAATAGATAGTGAAATTTTCAAACCCTTATATTATAAGCTTTCTTTCGGAGTCTCTCTTTTAATATTGTTTTCCTTTCTCATTTTATTGCCATAATTTTAATTCAATTTCCGTCTGAAAAATGCTAAAATTCAGATTTTTTCTTTAAAAAATGAGAAGGTTTTCTTATCTAAAAGCAGAAAAAAACTGCCATTCTTAAAGGAATAACAGTCGTCTTTAAATTTATTAAGAAAATGAGCATAAACACTCATTTAAAGTACTTTAGGCAAGCTCTTTGAGAAACTCCACTAAGATAGCAGCTGATTGTTTCCCCGCCTGAATAATGAATTCGTCAAAAGTAATATTAGCGTCATGGGCTGCTGTATCACTCATAGCACGCACAACGATGAAAGGTTTCTTGACACTGTGTGCAGCTTGAGCAATGGCTGCTCCTTCCATTTCCACGGCTAAGACTTCTGGAAAGTGCCCTTTAATAGCATCAATCTTATCCTGACCTGCAATAAAGCTATCACCAGTCGCAATAAGACCAATTTTAGAGTCGATAGAGGCTTGAGCCAAAACCTTTTCAAAAGTCTCTACAAAGGTAGAGTCACTTTCAAAGTAAAGTGGCTGCATAGACATTTGCCCATAGTCATAGCCAAATGCTGTCAAGTCAACATCGTGATAGGCCAATTTTGATGCCACAACGACATCTCCAATTTTAAGTCTAGGTGCTACTGCTCCTGCAGAACCAGTGTTAATGAGGGCATCAACGCCAAAGTGGTCTGCCAAAACAGCCACAGACATGGCTGACATAACCTTACCAACACCTGATTGCACCAAAACGACGTCGTGTTTTCCCAAGCGTCCTGTGTAGTAGGTATTGCCAAGAACAGTTTCTTCAACCTTATTTTCCAATTGCTCCACTAGAAGCACTAACTCCTGCTCCATGGCAGCGATAATTCCAATTTTCATATAGTTCCTTTTCAGCTTGTAATCTTGTCTGAATCAGTAGACAGAGCTATCTGACTCATAGACTTATTAGAAATAAAAGACAGCAATGAAGAGAATAATCAAGAGGACGACAACCCAAAAGAGGATGCGATTAAGCTTGTGTTGAAATTGATTGCGTTTAGCATTCTCAATCCGACGGCTCTTGTAAGCAGAGGGCTGATAATTAGCTTCATAGTCCTCATCATAGAACTCTTCCTCATAGTCCTGATAATAAGGATGATCCTCTAAGTCAATTTCTCCACGCTTGGCCTGCTCAATGACATCGTCAGTCAAAAGTGGCTTACTCATAACTTATTTTCCTCCAAAATGAAGTGCATAGTATTGGAGAGCGATGATGGTTTTAGCATCTTGAATTACACCTGAAGCTACGAGTTCCATACACTCCTCATAAGTCAACTCATAGATTTCAAGAAACTCATCTTCGTCAAGTGGGCGTGGATTTTCAACAGGCTTGAGGTTTGTAGCCACATAGAGCTTGATTTTTTCATTACAGAAACCAATGGCTGTGTAAAACTCATGAATCAATTCGAGATCACCCTTATACTGAGTCTCCTCTTCAAGTTCACGCGCTGCTGCAACCATCTCTTCACCAGCTTCACCGACTTCCAGTTTACCCGCAGGAATCTCGTAGGAAACCGCCTCAATAGCCTTACGGTATTGCTTGACGATAATGATTTTTCCTTCTGGGGTAACCGCTAAAACAGCTACTGCTCCCTTGTGGAAGATGAGCTCACGACCAGCCGTCTTACCGTCTGGCAAGAGGACCTCGTCTACTGCAACTTCAAAAATATGTCCCTTAAATTTTGACTCACGTTTGAGTGTTTTTTCTTCAAACTCCATGAATTGACTCCTTTTACTTCTGACCTCATTCTAAGCTGGTTTTATAAGAACAACCAAGCTCAGATAGCCTTAAGCCTATTTTTGTTGGCTTGGGTGATGAGGCTTCTTAGTAGCGTAACCTTCTTTATTGACCTGACGGCCACGTCCAATGGCTACGCTGTCCGCTGGAACATTCTCTGTAATGGTTGAACCAGCTGCTGTGAGGGCGTTATCCCCAATTTCAAGCGGTGCAATCAAGGTTGAATTGCTTCCGATAAAGACGTTGTTAGCAATTTGGGTCTTGAATTTATGTTGACCATCATAGTTAACGGTAATTGTTCCAGCACCAAAGTTAACGTCAGAACCAACTTCCGCATTACCAATGTAGGTCAAGTGACCAGCCTTAGTATTTTCACCGATAGTAGAACCCTTAACCTCAACGAAGTTACCGATATGAACATCTTTTTTGAGGGTTGAATCTGGACGAACATGGGCAAATGGACCAACAGTAACACCTTCTTCAACCACTGAGTGCTCAATCATAGAGTTAGTGATAACAGTATTGGCACCGATAGTTGAATCAACAATATAAGTCCCATTGGTAAGCACTGACTCTGCACCGACTTTAGTTTGCCCTTTAAGCGTAACATTGGCTTCAATGACAACGTCTGGCTCAATTTCCACATCCACATCGATATAAGTAGCGTTTGGATTTTGGAAAGTAACACCATTAACCATGTGAGCTTGGTTGATGCGACGACGCATAACATCTTCTGCCGTAGCCAAGGCAACACGGTCGTTAACCCCGAGACTTTCTTCAAAGTCACGAAGAGTGAAGGCACCTACTTTTTCACCATTCTCACGGAAAATAGAAATAACATCAGTCAAATAGTATTCCCCTTGAGCGTTGTTAGTGTTGATATTTTTAAGTGCTTCGAAGAGACGTTTATTGTCAAAGACATAAGTCCCTGTATTGATTTCTTTGACCTGTTGTTCGAATTCGTTGGCATCTTTTTGCTCAACAATCTTAGTCACTTCGCCATTTTCGTTACGGATAATACGACCATAACCAAATGGATTGTCCGCAGTTGCAGTCAAGATAGTGGCAACATTTTTGTGATTAACATGGAAATCAATAAGGTTTTTAAGGCTTTCACCAGTAATCAAAGGCGTGTCACCAGCAATAACAAGCGTTTGACCTTCAAGTCCAGCCAACTCTTCTTCAGCCATCATTACTGCGTGACCAGTCCCCAACTGCTCAGTTTGCATGGTGAAGGCAGATTGACCATCCAAAACCTCACGAACAAGCTCAGCCTTGTGACCAATAACAGTAACGTTTTTAGCTGGTTCGATAGCTGAAACTGCACGGAAGACGTGCTCAAGCATAGTGATGCCTGAAACCTTGTGCAATACTTTTGGAAGATCTGATTTCATGCGAGTTCCTTTACCCGCAGCAAGGATAATAGCGTAATTACTCATTTTCTTTTTCCTTCTTAAGATTTTTTTGTGATGGTTTCCTTCGAGACGGTCTTAGCCTTGAGCCCCAAATCTCAGGGCCTCCACCTCCCACTGGGATAGCCTACGAAAGAAAGGGGCCTTGAAAACATAGTCTCTCATTTCTTAGAAAAGATGTCCTCATAACAGACGTTTTTTAGGGCCTCTGATTATCTATAATCGCCCTATTATACCATAAATGAAAAGGTTTTGGCAGAATGAAAGGTAATGAAAAAAGAGCTTATGCTCTTTTTCTAAGTATAGTTATCCTATAACCATTCTTTGTATTTCTTAATATAGATATGCTTCACAAAGGTAACACTAAGCATATACAAAGTAATGATGATAAACAAGAGAATGAAATAGAGACCGTTTAGATGGCTGAGTTTTAAGAGACTAGCCAATGGACTGTATGGAAGAGAAGTCACAAAGAAAGCAGCAAATAAGGTTGTCACAACAACTGATGGTGCTGGGTGACTTTGAATAAATGGTAGTTTTGGTGAACGTAACATGTGGATAACCATGGTTTGAGACCACATAGATTCGATAAACCAACCTGTTTGGAAAATAATGATAAAGGCTGCTGCTTCTGGTGAACCATGAACATAGCCATGCCCCAAAATCATTGGCACAATGATGAAATAGAGCAAGATATATGTCAAAATATCAAATACGGACGAAATAGGTCCTATCCAAGCCATGAAACGCATGATTGATTTGGCTTCCCAGATATGTGGCTCTTTAAGAAATTCCTTGTCCACATTGTCAAATGGAAGGGCGATACAAGAGATATCATAGACAAGATTTAGGACAATCAAATGCACAGGTGCCATTGGTAGGAATGGTAAGAAAATGCTGGCAAAGAGGAGAGAAAAGATATTCCCGAAATTTGAAGAAACGGTCATCTTGATATATTTGGTCATATTAGCATAGACCTTCCGTCCTTCAACCAAACCTTTTTCCAAGACCATTAAATCCTTATCAAGCAAGATAACATCTGCAGTTTCTTTGGCGATATCAACAGCTGTATCCACAGAAATCCCCACATCTGACACCTTCATGGATGGGGCATCGTTGATACCATCACCCATATAGCCTACCTTATGCCCATTTTCCTTAAGGCTTAGGATAATTCGTGCCTTTTGGTCTGGGGATAACTTAGCAAAGACTGTTGTCGTTTCCACAGCCTTAGCCAAATCTTGATCTGACATGGTATCAAGATCACTTCCAAGTAGAATGTGCGTCACATCTAGACCAACTTTTTCACAGACAGCCTGTGTCACCTTATCATTGTCTCCAGTCAAAATTTTTGTGGTCACACCATATTCCGCCAAAGCCTTGATAGCAGGTGCTGCTGATGGTTTTGGTGGGTCAAGGAAGGCAAGATATCCCGTCAAAATCATATCACTTTCATCTTCAACACTAAAGACGTCATTTTCATTAAGTTGTGATTTGTAGCTAACACCGAGAACACGCAAACCTTGTTCATTCAACTGTGCAACTTCCGCAAGGACTTCCTCACGAACATCGTCAGTCAATGGGATAATGTCTCCCTTGTATTCCACATAGTTAGAAACAGAGAGCATTTCTTCAAGGGCACCTTTTGTCACCATGCTAACAAATCCATCAGTGTCTTGAACAATGACACTCATGCGACGGCGTTCAAAATCAAAAGGGAGCTCATCAATCTTGTGGAAGGTTTGGTCAAGATTACGAACAATCTCGTGTTTCTTAGCTTCTCTCTCAGTTCGACTAATAATGGCACGGTCCATAAGATTTTTCAAGCCAGTTTGGAAATAAGAGTTAAGATAGGCTCTCCGAAGCACTGAAAGGTCAAGGTCACCATGGATATCAAGAGGGTACTCAAGAACGATTTCATCCTGAGTCAGGGTTCCTGTCTTATCCGTACAAAGGATGTCGATAGCCCCTAGGTCTTGAATAGCATTAAGTTTTTTGATGACCACCTTTTCCTTGGCCATAATGATAGAACCCTTGGCAAGACTGGCTGTGATAATCATCGGCAACATTTCTGGGGTCAAACCGACTCCCACACTAAGGGCAAAGACGCCGGCTTCAAGCCAGTCCCCATCTGTTAAACCGTTAATCACAAAAACAACAGGAACCATAACCAACATGAGTCGAATCAAGAGCCAAGAAATGGAATTCATCTCACGTTCAAATGAAGTTGGTTCGTCATAAGTATTGATGGTCTGCTCAATTGCTCCCATCATGGTTTCATCACCAACAACTAAAACCAAGGCTGTTGCACGACCAGAGATAACATTAGTTCCCATGAAAGCAAGGCTCTCACTTTCAAGCAGGCTCTCTAGATTTTGACCATCTGCTTTAGCCAGACAAGCTTTTTCCACAGCATCGCTTTCACCTGTCAAGCCAGACTGTTGAACAAAGAAATCACGAGAATCTAGTAAGACCACATCAGCCGGAATCATATCTCCCGCACTTAGTTTGACCACATCTCCAACCACAATTTCATCAATTGGGATTTCTTGCTCACTGCCATCTCGAAGTACTGTTGCTGTATTGACAATCATGCGAGACAAATTACTGGCAGCCTTGTCGCTACGAAGTTCTTGAATAAAACGGATACCACCAGATATCAAAACTAGAGTGACAATGATGATAGAAGTCGTTGGGTCTTCTTCACCCGGTTTAGCAAGCCAGACATTGGTGATAAAGGAAACCAGAGCAATGACTAAGAGAATAACAGTAAAGGGATTGATGATAGATTCATAAATCTTTTTGATGATAGAATCCTCTTGTCCTTTGGTTATGACATTTTCCCCATAAAGGTCACGGTTTTCTTCTACTTGGTCTTCCTTCAAGCCATCCAAATGAGTCTTGTAGCGAGTAAGGGTTGTTTCAAGTGGCTCTTGAAGAGCAGCAATAAGTCTTTCTTTATTTGTTGACATTGGAATCTCCTTATTTAATCAGGAGCCAATCACTTATGGAGTCCCTAAGACACTAATCAGCGATTGACTGGTTAGGTGCGGTTCGGGGTGATCGTCGATTAGTCTCATAGGTTTCTCCTTTCATTTTTTTACATAGTGGGTGGACCTCAGACAAAAGAAAAGAGTCCTACCCATATACAGGTAAGACTCTATAAACTCGAGGTTGATTTTTTAATAGATTCTGTCAAAAAATGGACCGTTCGAGCTTTAGCTCCGCAAGGCGATGAAATGAGCTTAGTCTTGACCTTGGCGATCAGGACTGTTGACCAACGAGTAGTGTCTCCACTGCTTTGCGGTAGTCATCCGTATCCTTGTGGTAGCCTCACCTACCGTATTTCACTGAAAATAATACTCCTAAGGCAGTAACTTGTCAAGGGGAAAAGTTGACTTTTTGCTTGATTGGATAATAAAAAAGAGCTTACGCTCTTTTTTGTAAGATATTCTTTTGAAAAATAGATTTTTTGAGACTTTCCTGAAGTGAGTGCGGACGTCGTAGTCAAAACAGGAACTTATCTTATCAATAGACGAATTAAGAAATCTTTCGTATTCTCTTAGCCTGCACGAAGACAAGCGATGCGAAGACTAGAATCCAGACGATTAGGGCTATTAAACTAGCTTTTTGGTCCTGCCACTTAAAGTGGTCCAAATCACTGAGTGCATTTGTGAAAAGTCCCATGTGACTATATTTTATAACGGTATCAAAAGTGTCACTCATACCTGAAAATGTTGGAATGAAAAGGCTAATCATCATTACTGGTAAGCTAACAATTTGTGAAGAAACTTGAGTCTTACACACCATACCAATTAATAGATAGATAAGCATGATTGCTACCGCAGTTAATAAAACAATGAGATAATAAGCATCTGACTGTTTACCCAAGTCAATCTCTAGAATTTTAGGAATGAAAAGTGCTGAAGCAAGACTAATGGCGAATGGGAAAACAAGGGTAGAGATTATGTAATTTTCCGTCTTAACACCACTCAGAAGGAGAGTTCGGAGGGTCTTTTTCTCTTTTTCCTCAGACACAATGGTACTAATTATATTTCCTACACCAAGGGAAAGAGCCATAGACAAACAAGTCGCTAGAAGATTGAACTTTGTCTCTGTATTTAATGTTCCTTGTACCTCATAGAGCTTTTTGTATAGATAGGGAAAGCCAAATGGTAGCAAGACTTGAAGCAAAAGACTTTTATTTGATAAGATAATTCGGCGTCTGAGCCACATAAGTGATTTTAACTGCTTACGCATTGAGCTTACCTCCTGTTAGTTGGATAAAGACATCTTCCAAGGTTGGTTCACAAGAATGGATGGTTAGAATATCATCAGTCTGGCTGATCTGTCCCAACTCTGAAAACGATAGGTAGTTCTCCTCACCAGATTGATAGGTAATTTTGACACGTCTAGCTGTATTGTACTTTTGAATCAGATCACTTGGAGTCCCCGCTTCCACAATTTGTCCCTTATTAAGAAGGACAATCTTGTCACAGAGGATATTCGCCTCGTGCATGTCATGGGTCGTTAGGAAAATGGTCGTTCCTTCTGCTTGCAACTCCTTGATAAGTTCATGAATAGACTGGGAGGTTGACGGATCCAAGCCTGAAGTCGGTTCATCCAAAAAGAGAACTTGAGGTTTGTTAATAATGGCACGGACGAGTAACATACGTTGCTTCATCCCTGTTGATAACTTTTCAGCCAGGGTCTTACGTCTGTCATAGAGACCTACACGCTTCATCAAATCATCAAGGTCCCCTTGTGGAACATCATAGAGCTTTGCAAAAAAGAGGAGATTGTCATAAAGGCTCAACTTTTCATAATAGCCACTATTTTCCGTAATTAGACCGATATTGGTAAGGTCTTCCTCGTTCAGTTTGGTAGAGGACTTACCTAGAATTGATGATTGCCCTTTGTCTGGTGTCAATTGACCTGTGAGAATATTGATTGTGGTCGTTTTACCAGATCCAGACGGCCCAAGAAAACCTAAAATTTCTCCCTTATTGACCTCGAAAGTGAGGGAACTTATGGCCTTAAAAGACCCAAAGCTTTTGCTTAAATTGTCCGCTTTAATAACCTGCTGAGACATAGTTACTCCTTTAATATTTCTTTAACCTAACACCTATCATTCTACATGTTTTCCTGAAAACAAGCGTGCGTTAACTGAAAAATATATCGATTTACATTACAATATTTTAACATAATAAGAAAAAGAAAAAAAGAGCACTTGGCTCTTTCCTACTTTCCTTGCTTGATATATGTCCCTTGTAGCTTACCATGTAAGATGTAATCCACAGATTTGAGCTCATCAATGGTCCGACAATCGAGGGCACACATAATAAGACGAAGGTCGTCCTTCCAGCCATTAACGATAGCTACAACCTTATCCACAGGGGAACGTTCCACCAATTCAAGGACAGTTCGTGAGAGGCCAACACCTTTTGCTCCCAGGACCAGACATTTGACCATATCGAGTGGGTTTCGCACACCACCAGAGGCTAGGATTTCCACATCATCACGAAGGTCTTGGGCTTGCAAGAGGGTCTGAACGGTGCTTTGTCCCCAGTCATTGAGGTAATCACGGTTACCACCTCGACTATTTTCAATATAGGCGAAGCTAGTCCCACCACGACCTGAGATATCCACAGTCTTGATGCCTTGAGACATGGCATAACGAATGGTTTCCACATCCATACCAAAGCCGACCTCCTTAAGCACAAGTGGAACCTCTATGTTCTGTGCATAAGCCGCCACATTTTCCTTCCAAGTGTGGAAAATACGCTCTCCCTCAGGCATGAGAAGCTCCTGCATAAGGTTAACATGGAGCTGTAAAAAGACTGGATTCATGGCTTCCACCGTCTTAATCCCCAAGTCCACAGACTTATCCACACCGATATTAGTCGCTAGGTCTAAGTCTGGAAACTCTTTGCGATAGTCAAAGGATTCTGGTGCTTCTCCCTTTAGAGCAGCACTGTAGGAACCCGTCACCATGAGAATACCTGTTCGACTGGCCACCTCAGCCAATTTACGATTGACTGCACCACCTTTGGCAGAACCACCTGTCATGGCATTGATATAAAAGGGAAAGTTCCAATCTCGTCCTGCAAAATGTGTGGACAAGTCAATCTGATCTAAATCATAAGTTGGTAGAGATTTGTGGATAAGTTCCATATCATCAAAACTATTGTAGGGCGACTGGTACTTGAGGGCATAACGGATGTGATCGTCTTTACGATTTGTCATAGGTTATTTCTTTACTTTCTTGCGTGATTATTATCTACTAAGCTGATTCCTATACCTCATACAAGAGCTCTATTCCTACCTGCTGCCAACGCTCAACTAGAGCATCTCGGCTTGATTGGTCAAAGGCAAAGGCGATACCACAGTCGCCACCCCCAGCTCCAGAGGACTTAGCAATGACATCGAGTCCTTGCTCTGCTTCTTTGAGTTTTTTCAGCTTGTCCACATAAATATCTGGACTCAGTGATTCCAACTGGTCACTGACAGTTTGAAGGCTGCTCCTAAGCAAGTTCTTATCTCCTGTTTCCAGAGCCTTGATGGCAGCTTGAACAGCCACTTCGGTTTCACCTAGATACTTGCTTGATATACGAGATTTGGCCATCTTAACCATGTCTTTTGAGATAGCAGCTTGCTTGGTCCACCCCACCAAAAAATGAGCTTTGAGAGCTGACACTACAGGTCTGATACGATAGCCCCAGTCTTTCTCTAAAAGCTCTGATAGAGGCATTTGGTCTATAAGCTCTGCTATTTTTGCACGGTCAAAAGAGCGATAGGAAACCAGATTCTCGTATACGATACAAGCTAGGTCCCCCATAGAACCGTTGTCTCCTTGTTTGAGGAGGGTGTAACTAGCTAATTTAAAGAGAATGTCTTCGGACAAGTCTTTCTGCAGAGCCGCTGCCAAGGCCTTGAGGGTCAATACCACAACTGAACCAGATGAGCCAATGCCAAACTTAACCCCATCTCGCTCCAACTTTCCAGTAATTGAAAGGTCCAGAGCGGGCAAATTCTCACCACAATAGGCTTCAAAAGTATTCAAGGCCTCTTGAATGAGGGTATAATTTGCGTCTGGCTCACGGCTAACACTATAGTCAAACATATCAGAAGATAGCTGTGTGCTTGGTGCTTCCTTGACCTCTGCTGTCATGAAGATAGGGATAAACTGGATTAGGGCTGTCTGTCCAGGTGTTAGAACTGAATATTCTCCAGCAATGTAGAGTTTCCCACCTGTTTTTACTGTGACCTGATTGACCGACTGCTTAGGCATCTGGCAACTCCTTGGTGCGTGAAACGATGACCTGATAGTCCTTACGGAAATGGTCTGCTAGGCGGTCCAGGTCTTCTTCCAGACAAAGCACCTTAACATTTGGTCCTGCATCCATTGTGAAATAACATTGCTCACCAGAAGCACGAAGGGCCTTAACCTTGTCCATAGCCTGATAGGAAGCATCCGTCAGATATGAAAATGGAGGGTTTGCCGTACTTGTGGTTTGGTGCATACGAAGGGCATTGGCTTCAGTAAGCTCACCGACCGCTTGGAAATCATTAGCCTTGAGGTAGCCTAACATATCCTTGTAATCCTGCTCGGACTGTTTAATCCACTCTGGGAAGGAGGTTGATGTTTCGGTACACAACTTCATACCATCACGGCTTGATACGGGTTTCCTTTGATCTGTCAAAACCAGCATAATCATGGCTAATTTGAGGTCTGTTTCAACTTGGTAAACCTCACCGCTATCCTTGTCCCAAGCTGCCAATGGACCAAAGAAAGACCGGGATGAGGAACCTGAAGCAAACTTGGCAATTTGAGCCAATTCAGACTGCATTTTTCCTACTTGGAAAAGTTCGTTAGCTGCCTTAACTAGGGCAGAAAGACCAGAGGAACTTGATGATAAACCTGCAGCTGTCGGCATGTTGTTCCAAGTTTCAATCTTGACATGTTGGTTAGGATTGGTACGGAAGAGATTCAAGACCTTGCTGGCCTTGGTTGTTTCTTTTTCCCCTTGGAGCTCATCATCGATATACATGACATCACCAGTCGCATCCTCAGGCAGAAAAGACAACTTGGTTTCCGTATACATATTTTCCAAAGTCAGTGAGATACTGCTGGTTGAAGGAATCATACGCTCCGCATCTGCCTTACCCCAGTATTTGACAATAGCAATATTTGCGTACGATTTGACGCTTACAGGCTTTCTATCCACGTGTTTACGGCTCCTTTTTCTTGAAGTTTTTTAGCAATCGTTTGGGCTTGATCCTTGGTACTTGTTAGGGCAATAATGCAGCCACCCAGTCCTCCGCCTGACATCTTGGCACCCAGTGCACCATGCTCCAGAGCAGTTGCTACTAGAAGATCCGACAAGTCACAAGACACCCCTAAAGATTTAAGGTGATTATGGGCTTGAGACATGAGCTGACCAAGAAGCTTTTGATTCTTGGCTTTGAGGGATCCTTCAGCTTGCTGACTTAATTCGCCCAGTTGGTTGAGATCTGACAAGGCATCTAAACCAATGGCCTCAACCTTTTCCACAGCCTCACGGGTATTTCCATGGATACCCGTATCAGCAATGACCAGATAGGCACCTAAATTGACCTCGATTTCCTTGAAACCGATATTACGCGTAAAGCTAATGGCTTTGTCACTCAAGCAGGTCTTTGCATCTAAACCACTAGGTTTACTATGGGCAATGGTCTCCGCCTGATGAACTAGCATTTCCAAGGTCTCCTGGCTAAGCTCCTGATCGAAATAATCAAAGACCGCTCGAATTGCCGCAATGGCTACAGCCGCAGACGACCCCATGCCACGCTTTTCAGGGACACTAGACTTAATAGCATAGCTGATAGGCTGATTCTTGATTTTTAGATAGTTAAGGGCTGAAAATATGGCTGTCGTCAAGGGATCCTGAGCCCTGAGCGTCAAAGGAGTCTCAGCCGCCTGAATCTGACAGACAACCTCAATATCCTTAAGAGGGAGGGCAAGGGCAGGATGACCATAAACGACCGAGTGCTCCCCCATCAAAATAATCTTACTGTGAGCCTTGCCCACTCCTACTTTCTTAGTCATAAATTACACACACTCACAGACGAATTTGCAGGCGAGTGTCTTTCTAGATTTTTCATACAGATTCTAGTGGTGACTCAAGGTCAATCAAGCATTCAAAGGAGACAAAGAGCACCAATCTAAAGAATTTTCTTATAGCACTTCTATCTTATCATCAAAGCGCAAAAAAAGCGACATCTAACCTAGAGTGTCGCTTTGTATTAGAGATATGTTTTCAAAAAAAGAGCCTCTCGGCTCTTTTCATTTTAAATCGCAAACAAATCATTTAGGTTCTCAGCCATAGTTGGGTGAGTAAAGATTTGTTTAGCCAAATCTGTGTATGGAATGTGATGATTCATCGCTAGGGTAATTAGATTGATAATTTCATGGGATTCTTGACCAAAGAGGGTCACTCCCAAAATTTCCTTAGTTTCAGGATTTACCACAGCTTTGAAAGCACCGCGCAAATCACCGTTAACATGACCACGAGGCATGCCAGCAACTGGAAGTTCCTTGACAGCAACTGGTCCACCTGCTGCTCTGGCTTGGTCTTCAGTAAGACCAACCTGTGCCAAAGGTGGGTTGAGGAACATGGCAGTTGGAACTGCTCCACGTGTTTCAAGGTTATAGCTACCATCCCCTGTCAAGTAATTAAAGACAATACGGAAATCATCTAATGAAATATAAGTGAATTGAAGTCCACCATTAACATCACCCACCGCAAAGACACCAGGAACACTTGTTTCTAAATGCTTATTAACCTGAATACCGCCACGTTCTGTCAAGGCAATATCGGTATTTTCCAAGTGAAGGGGTTCGATATTAGGCTTGCGTCCTGTCGCATAGAGGAGAGCATCAAAACGAAATTCACCTTTGTCAGTAACAACGACAACTTCATCACCATCATTTTTTACTTCGGAAGTTTTAACACCTTGCTCAAAGACAATACCGTCCTCTTCCATGTATTCCTTGGCCAACTTAGCAATAGATGGCTCCACACGTGGCAAGAAGCTAGTCGCAGCATCCAAGACAGTCACTTGGCTTCCCAAACGGTTATAAAGGCCAGCAAATTCAAGACCGATATTACCACCACCTAGGACACCCAGACGTTTTGGCAAGGCTTCAATGGTTTGAATACCAGTTGAATCGTAGACATGCTCAGTTGTTGTCAAACCAGGAATAGGCAAGACATTAGATACAGCACCAGTATTGATGACAATAGTCTCAGCTGTAAGCTCTTGACGGTCATCACCTGCCACCACTTCGATGACCTTATTTGACACAAAATGTGCCTCTGCATCAATGACATCAACGCCATTGTCTGCCAACATTTTATAATTCTTAGCATTAAGACGACCAGTCACCGCACCACGTTCTTTCATGGTGTCGTCAAATGACCAGCCCTTCTCAGCCGCAACAATCATAGTCTTGGTTGGGATACACGCAATATTAATGCAAGTACCACCATACATCGCTTTACTGCGCTCGATGACAGCAACTTTCTTACCAGCTGCATTCATCTTAGCAGCCAGAGTTTTACCGGCTTTACCGAAACCGATAACAATCAAATCATAGTTTAACATTTCTGTATCCTCCTATCTATTGCCATTCTATCATTTAATTTTTCAGACTGCACATATCTGATCCGTAAATCAAAAAGGGGAAGTTTAGTAACCTCCCCCTAGTTCAATATAGAAGCTAAACTGTAAGACTTTAAAATAGTCTAGCTAGAAATAACTACTTTTTAGACTCACCCCATTTTCCTAATCACATAGAGGGAAACGAATCATAAAGCTACTCCCAACATCTTCTTTAGACTGAATATCAAGTTCTGCCCGGTGTAACTCTGCAATATCTTTGACAAAGGATAAACCTAACCCAACACCACTATTGAGCGATTTGTTTCGAGAATCTTCGACCTGATAAAAACGGTCCCAGATTTTATTGAGCTGGTCTTCTGAGATACCAATACCATCATCTGCCACTTTTAAAAGAGCCTGATTGTCCACCCTTTCAAGAGTAATGGAAATACTAGTACGAGTAAATTTCATAGCATTACTCAGCAGATTATCTAGCATTCGGATGACAAGTAACTTCTCACCCTTTATCCATAAATTGGGTTCAATAGCTACTTTAAAATCAATAGCTGATTCTGCCCACTTTCTTTCTTGTGCCTGGCAATATTCTGATATCAGGCTTGACAACGATAATCTTTCTAAATCATTCCAATTAAGCTTCTGAGTTTTAGACAACTCCAAAATTTGCTCCGTCATATTTTTCATTAATTTCGCCTGACGGTTTATGATAGTATGGGATTCTTTGGATTCTTCCAGACTATCAGCATATTTCGAACCAAACTCACTTTCAGACAAGATGACAGAAAGTGGTGTTCTAAGTTCATGAGAAACATTTTGATTAAACCGCTTTTCTTTCTCAAAAGTCGACTGGACCGATGATATCATGTCATTAAAAACTTTGGTCAATCGTGTCGTTTCAACATAAGACAGCTTATAAGAAGAGGAAACACGTTTAGTGTAGTCTCTACTTTCTGTAATCTCTTCCGCCATCTGAGTCACATCTTTAATTGGCACAAATGCACGTTTTAAAATTCGACGTCCTACCCATGCCATACCAAGAATTGAAATGGGAGCAAGAATAGCTATCGAAATTAAAAACAAGGTTAATTCCTTACTCAGTCCAGATGCGGTTCGCACACCACGAATCCACTTTCCTTTCTTGGCATTATAAACATCGTAATAATAATAGTTCATTTGTGAACTGCTATAGGTAGATAATTTACCAGACTTAAAGGAAGCATTCGCATCAAAATCACTTGGGAGTGCCCCTTTTTCAAACTCCTTATTTTGATTGTAGAGTGCAAAATAGATACCATCATCAAAGGATTCAAAATCATCAAGATCCGTAGACAATTCTACCGTTTCTTGTTCCAACTCACTTCGTGATTCATAGTCAGACCAAGTTCCTGATATGATAAAAGAGGCTACAAACATGACAATGAATAGTAAGGAGACAAACACTGTATACCAAAGTGTTACCTTCGAAATTATAGAGAGTTGTTTAGTCTGATTCTTCATTTTTGAAAACATAGCCCATGCCCCTCTTTGTCTGAATAATTGACGGATTCCCCAATTTCTTTCGAATATTCTTGACTAGCACATCAATGATATTCGATTCTCCCACATAATCAAAATCCCAAATATGCTCTCTAATTTGCTCCCGACTTAAAACAATATTCGGGTGTCTAACCAGGCATTCAAGAAGTTCAAATTCCTTAGAGGTTAAGTCAATCAGCTGGCCATTTTGAGTCAACGTTTTTTTCACAAAATCTAGACAATAGTCTCCAAAAACCACACTACTGGTTAGATTTTCCCTATTATCTCTTCGAAGCATGACACGAATTCTAGCTAACAATTCATCGAATTCAAAAGGTTTTACGAGATAGTCATCTGCACCAGCATCCAAACCCGTCACCTTGTCTTCTAGTGTATCTTTTGCCGTTAACAACAAAATCGGTGTCTTAATATGATGATTTCTCAAGTAGGACAATACCCCCAAACCATCTAATTTAGGCATCATAATATCTGAAATAATCACATCATACTGTGAAACTTTGATGTAATCCAATGCCTCTTGACCATCATAAGCCGAATCAACACTGTATTTTTGTGTCTTTAATAATTTCACTATGCTTCGGTTCAAGTCAACTTCATCTTCAATTACTAATATTTTCATAGACATCTACTCTCACTCTCTTATCCCATATTATATCATGTTCGTATGAAAAATCTCGGCTAGTAAAGGACTAGTCGAGATTTAGATTTTTAATAACTAAAATTAATCTTTTTCTGTTTCAATGTCTTCTTCTACAATTTGGCCTGTATTAGCATCAAGTTCAAGATCAATCTCTTTCTTGCCCTCAGTTAGACTAACGTCATAGACAAGTGTATTATTCTCAACATCTAATTGCAATTTTTCAATAGTAGACTTAGGATATTTAGATTTAACCTGACTTTCAGCACCAGCTAAATCAATCTTATAACTAGCATTAATCAATTGCTTATCATCCTTATCCTTGGTCAAGTCTTTCGTTTTAGACTTCAAGACATCCCCTGTCTGACCATCAATTTTGTACTCCTTCTCATTTTGACCATCAAGAATAGTAATTTCAAAAACAGTTTTTCCAAACTTAGCCTCTTGCTCATAACCGATTACCTGACCACTTTTTGATTCATTGAGAGCTTTTTCTTTGGCTTGGTCTACCGTCAAACTTGATTGGGTAGTTGACCCAGTACTTTTAGTAGCTTTAGCAGTATTAGCAAACACTACTACTGAACTACATGCGAGACCAAGTGATGCAAGTGTGATAACTGTTTTTTGTTTAATTGTTTTTTTCATGATATGTTCCAACTTTCTTTTTTATTAACTTATCAAGTTTCTCTTGATGATTTTATTTTAGCTAAGAAAGATGAATCTAAAATGAATAAATAACTTTTTTACTATTTTTTTTGATTTTTTTAGAGAGAGTAAGTGGTTAGATTTATTTTTATGAGTTTGCTGCCTAAGCATTCTTTCGCAGAAATTCTAATATCATTTTATTAAATTGATTACTTTCAATAAAGGCCGCGTGCCCCTGTTTGCTAAACTCATAATAGGAGGCTTTTGGAATGCTATTTGCAAGTTCCCTTGCACCACCCACACCCAGAACTAAATCGTTTTTGGCTCCCAGAACAAGGGTCGGACAAGTGATTTTATCAAGCGACTTATAGCAGTCAAACTCAAGAATAGACTTGGCTAAACAGACAAAGCGATTGCGTTTTTCCTTGCTTACAGACTTCAAAAATAATCTGTTAATCACATATAATTTCTTTAAAACAGGTGACGAAAATGATTTACTCATCGAATCCTTATTTAGTTGGTCCATATCGTTATTTTCAGTCATCTCTATCCACCCTCCGATGGTTTCTCTACTGACGGCATTATTGCGAGAAAGTGTCAGAGCTAATACTAGCTTCTTCACCTTTTGAGGATACTTGATAGCAAATAGCTGAGCAATCATACCTCCCTGTGATATGCCTATGATAGAGGCATTAGCAATATGCAATACTTCCAAAGAATGATAAAGGTCATCCGCCATATTCTCAATAGTAATGCCTTCTTCGATATGATCCTTTCTATCAAAAATATAGACCGTATACTCCTTAGCGTATCGATAAAATAGTGAATAAATAGTCAGGTTGGACATATCGCCTAATCGTTGCAAACTTAATCCCGTAATGATAATAAGAGTTTTGTCTCCCTTACCCAAAGTGACATAATCTACACCTGGGTCCGACAAATGATTTCTTTGAATGGTAAACATTATCTACACACTTTCTATTGTAAGATTTAAGTAGTATCATGCGTTCGGTGCATTATTTGATGCCATGATGATAATACTTACCAAGACAACAAAGGTAACTTGCCAAAGAATGAAGGCCAAGAAATCCCCACCTTTAAAAATAAGCAGATCACAAAGTAAAATAGCCAACAGCACAGCATTTTTTCTAAAAAGTTGGTCACAGTTTTTCCAAAAAGTCTCAAAAGAAATATTGGCTCCTATCTTACGAACAAACTTCACATGATAAATAATCTCAACCAGAGATGCCACAGCTACTGTAGTTAGCAGTTCGGTCAAAGAGACATCCATACGAAAACCAAAATAAAGAACGACAAGCTGAGAGAAAATAATTACTGTGATCACACGAATATGGTTGGCCACGATAAAACCTCCTAATGGCAAACATGAATAAAATACCTTATAGATACTCATTACTGCCCTTAATATGTCTACTCATTATAGCATAAAATAAGAGCAAAATTAGAAAAAATCTAACAGTTTCGGCTTTGTAGCATTTCTTGTCTCAGACCACAAAAAAAGAGTCAACCAAATCATGGTGCGACTCCTCTTTGTTTATGCTAAATAATCTATTTATGCCAATTCATCAATTGATGTATACTCTCTGTCTAAGCCCTTTGCAACCGGTTTGCTAGTAATATGACCTTGGTAGGTTGTAACCCCTTGACGCAGACCTTCGTCGTCGTTAATGGCTTTTCTGAATCCTTTTCCTGCAAGGGCTTCGATATAAGGCAAAGTGACATTGGTAAGGGCAATAGTTGATGTACGTGCTACAGCTCCTGGGATATTGGCAACGGCATAGTGAAGAACACCATGTGTTTCATAAACGGGCTCATCGTGAGTGGTCACGCGATCCGCAGTTTCAACAACCCCACCTTGGTCAACGGCAACGTCAACAATAACTGAACCTGGACGCATTTGTTTAACCATATCGTTAGTAACAAGTTTCGGTGCTTTAGCACCTGGGATAAGAACAGCACCGATAACCACGTCAGCATCTCGGACACTCGCTTCAATATTGAGCGGATTTGACATAAGTGTTTGAATTTGGCTACCAAAGACCTCTTCAAGGACAGACAAACGTTTAGCACTGATATCAAGGATAGTCACTTGAGCTCCAAGTCCAAGGGCAATGCGGGCTGCATGTGTCCCTACGACACCACCACCGATAATAGTCACTTTCCCTTTAGGAACACCAGGTACCCCACCTAGGAGAACGCCAGAGCCACCCTCTTGTTTGGTCAAGAAGTGAGCACCGATTTGAACGGCCATACGTCCTGCAACTTCACTCATTGGAACCAAAAGTGGTAGGTGACCTTCTTGGCTACGTACTGTTTCATAGGCCACACCTGTTGTCTTAGCATTGACCATAGCATCTGCCAATTCTGGAGCTGCTGCCATGTGCAAGTAGGTAAAGAGTAAAAGATCCTCACGAAGGAAGCCATATTCTGCTGCAAGAGGCTCCTTAACTTTAACCACAAGCTCAGCTGCCCATGCTTCTGCAGCAGTTGCAACGATTTTAGCACCTTGATTGGCATAATCTGCATCCGCAAAACCAGAGCCAAGGCCTGCATTTGTTTCGATTAACACGACATGTCCCTTAGCCACAAGACTTTGGACACCTGCAGGCGTTAGAGCCACACGGTTTTCGTTATTTTTGATTTCTTTTGGAATACCAATTAACATACGTTTCTCCTTATTCGGAAGTTATAAGGTCAAACATCAAAAAGATGACTTGACCACTCCCTATCTATTTTTGAAATGATAACGCTTTCATTTTATCTAAAAAACTCAAAAATAGCAAGTGAAAAATCTTCCCTCCCTTTCTAAGTCCTGAAATCTTGCTTCTAAAATACGACAAAAGAACCCAACCAATCGGCTGGGTTCTTAAGTGTAAACTAAATGATCAAAAGATTTTTTCTCCTTAAGCACGTCCTCCTTTTCAATATCAAAAGTAGTACCAATTTAAAGTTCTTAAGCTTTATTTAAAACTCTTAACAAAATAATCAAAGAGTCCTTGGTCTTTTAAGAGCTTATGTCCCAAGAGAAACTCAGCATACCACTGAACACCTATAAATGGGGCGTCAGTGAAGCTCTCAACTCCCTAACACTAACAAGTTTTTCATTACTGGTAATACCGATTAAGGGAATGGTCATTTGCCTTTCTCCTTAAAATAGTCAAGTAGGAAAAGGGCGTTTTCCACATAGTAATTCACAGCTACTGGCAAGGCCTCATCTTTCACAAGGAAATCATCATGGTGCCAGTCTGGTGCATTTTCTTCACCATTTGAGCCAACAAAGGCAAAGACTCCTGGTATTTCCTTTTGATAGGCCGCAAAGTCTTCGCCCCCTGTTGATGGCAAGGTTGCAATCACTTCTGCGAAGGCCTTAGAATTTTCAAAGATGAGAGGTGTGATCGTCTGGTCATTGTAGGTCACGTAAGGTGAATTGCCCCAAGTAATGTCAACTTGAGCACCGAACTGGTCTGCTGTCGCCTGAACGACCTTTTCAAAACGAGCAATGACATCTTCACGAACCTTAGGCTCAAAGGTACGAATCGTTCCTTCGAAAAATCCTGCTGCTGGAAGAACATTCCAAGTATTTCCAACTTCGATATGAGTAACTGACAATACTGCTGATTCAAAGGGCGATACCGTACGAGCCACAATCTGTTGCAAATTGTTAATGATGGTCGTAGTAACCAAGACCGTATCTACACCCAAATCAGGACGAGCTGCATGGGAGGAAACACCCTTAACATCAACCCTAAACTGCTCCACACCAGCCATGATAGCACCTGAACGAAGTCCAATCTGACCCGGTTTCAAGTGAGGATTATTGTGATAACCGATGATAGCTGACACACCGTCAAGACCACCCGCTTCAATGACCTGATAGGCCCCTTGGAAATTTTCCTCGGCTGGTTGGAAAATCAAGCGAACGGTCCCCTTAAGCTCTGCTTCTCTTTCTTTTAAAAGCTGAGCAGCTCCAAGCAGAGAGGTCTGGTGAAAGTCATGACCACAAGCATGCATAGCCCCATTGTTGCTGGCATAAGGAAGTCCTGTCTTTTCCTTAATCGGTAGGGCATCAATATCAGCACGCAAAGCAATAATCGGATAACCTGACCCAATCTCAGCGATGAGTCCCGTCTTCAAGGGATAATTTAAAGGCTCAATACCTAGATTTTTCAAATAACCTTTCAAAAAGACTGTCGTCTCATGCTCCTCTTCAGAAACCTCTGGATGTTGGTGAATCTGATGACGTGTCTTTGCTAAATGATCATAAAATGCTTCTGTCATAATGAACCTCCCTCTCTGATTAGACCTGCTCATTGCCCTGACTTACTTAAGTTCTCAATCGAATTGATACCATCATACCACCAGAAGCATGACTTGAAAAATTAAAAAAACTTATAGAATGTCATAAGTTTTACTTATACCCCTAGAAAAGACCGTCCTTATAGGCCTTACAGTATTAGCCTAGTGATAGGATGGACCTATCAGGAGATTGAAAGTTCCTATCATACCCTAATAAGAAGAAATGACTAGCCCAAATAAGTACGTAAAATCACTTTTTCCGCTTCCGTTAACGCTCGATAGGAACCTACTGCTATCCCTTCATCAAGCGTAAACGCTCCAAAAGAAATCCGCTTAAGATAGGTCACCTTGACCCCATAAGCCAAGAACATCTTTTTCACTTGATGATACTTCCCTTCCGAAATCGTAATGTAGGCACTACTCTTGTCACTCGCAGAACTTAGAATTTCTAGCTGAGCTGATTTACAAACAGTACCATCCTCAAAGACAACACCCGACTCAAAAAATGTAGGTGCATCAGACCCAAGAACATCATTGACCTCAACATAATAAGTCTTAGCCACATGATAGCGTGGGTGAAGCATGGCAAAGCCCAGAGGCCCATTGTTAGTAATCAGCACCAAACCCTCCGTGTCTCTATCCAATCGGCCTACAGGATAAAGACCGTCTCGCTGATCTTCAGGCTTAATCAAATCAATGACTGTCTGGTGTTCCTTGTCCTTTCGAGCTGACACTACACCTGCTGGCTTATTCATTAGATAGTAAACTTCTGGCGTATGCTCCAGTTCCTTACCAGAAACCGTGATGGTTTGAAGACTAGCATCCACATTAAGATTATCTCGATCCGCCAAGACACCGTCTACATAAACTTGACGACTACGAATGAGCTTTTTGACCTGATTGCGGGAACCATAGCCTGCCTGTCCTAATAATTTGTCTAAACGCATAACCTTATTGTACCACGGATAAGCCTGGTCTAGCAGACTAAAAAGAAAGGACGACATAAGAAAGGTCTCAAAAGAATTCTGGATAAAACAAAAAGTCTACCTCAAAAGATAGACTTATCACATCATTAACACTTACACATTCACGTGGAAGATATGTCCGACCAAGAAGGTCACAAGCATGGTCAAGAGTCCTACTGTCAAGTTACGCAACATCGCTTGTTTTACAGGTGCTTTTCCGAGCTTAGCACTGATATAACCAGTCAAAAGCAAGGTAAGAGCAACCACGACCACTGTTACAGGAATACGGTAAGGCTCTGGGAACAACATGATAGCTAGGGCTGGTGGCAAGGAACCAACTGAAAAAGCCAGAAAACTAGATACAGCAGCATGCCATGGATTCGTAATTTCATCCAAATCCACCCCATATTTTTCCTCAACTAAGACCTTGATAGGATTTTTACTGAAGGCTTGATTGACCTTGACTTCAGCTGCCGTTTCACAATCCCCCTGACTTAGGAAGGTTTGATACAAACTCTCTCTAGCCGCCTCAGGAGAGCGGTCCAAGAGGGCTTGTTCCTTAGCGATAGCAGCTTCTTCAGTATCTTTTTGCGTTGACACACTGACATATTCACCACCTGCCATCGAAAAGGCACCGGCAAAAATCGCTGACAAGGCAGAAATCAAGATGAACCAGATGTTTGATGTCGCACTGGCCACACCGATAACCACTCCCGCAATGGAAATGATGCCATCATTGGCCCCCAAAACACCAGCTCTCAAAATATTTAAACGTTCTGCAAAATTCTTATCTTCCAATTCTCTTACTCCTTATTTAGAATGATTCTAAAAAGTATTATAGCAGTTATTTAGAATGATTACAAATAAGAAGTTTGAAAAGTAGAATTTTTAAGGTTTACTCCAGTCACACGCAAACTCCAAAGCTAATAAAGCTACCTTGTCCTTTTCATCCAAGTCCATATGATTCATCAAGTTACGGGCATCCCAATTACCTTCAGAAAGGTGGTCCGCAGCATAGAAAAAATGGCAGATGTCAACACCTCTAAACTTTGCTAAAGCTGCAACTGCAGAGCACTCCATATCCACACAAATGGCTCCTGCTTCCTTTCGAGCCTTGAGTTTAGCACTCGTTTCACGGTAAATACCATCAGTTGTCCATACCTTGCCTTCCTTATGAGAAATCTGACGCTCATTGAGATAGGAACGAAAACGATCTAAAACACCCACATTTACCGCAATCTCATCGCTAGCTTCCACATAGTGAAAACTCGTTCCTTCATCTCTAAGAGCATGACTAGGGATAATAATAGAAGTCTCTTTTATATCTTCATCAAGTACCCCACAAGTACCAAAGAGCACCAGTTTATCAGTTCCCAAAGCAAAAATATCCTCTAAAATAGCCACACAGGCAGAGGCACCTACAGGTGCATTAAAAAGAGCCAACTCCTGCTCATCAATAACAAGCTTATATATCGGAATAGCCACATTCGCCATGGACGTTTCATAGATAAGTTCATGAGGAAACATCTCAAGCATTCGTTGAAAGGTCGAACGAGAAAAACAGGATACAGCTATTTTAGGAAAACCCTCAAGAGGCTCATTCAAGTCCTCGGGATTGATAATCGCTTGTCTATTATCATCAAATTCAGTTAGTAGCATACGTGACCTCCTTAGTTTTAGGACCCATTATAACACAAAAAAAACAGACCAAAAAGAACGGTCTGATTCTCTCACTATCTATTCTTCATTTTCCAAATCGTCTAGCTGTTTTTCAAGACGTCTTCTCTCATATCTTCCCAATGCAGCAATAGCCCAATTCATAAAAAAGACAAAGGGAGCATACAACATATAAGTAACTGCCCAAGCCATGAGATATCTAGGATCCAATGGATTATTATGATAGACATTGTGGTATGACTGATAGTTAACTATCATTATTTTAAGGATGATAAGCCCAGTCACCAGTAAACAACCTAGGACTGTCATACTCGAACCTCCAAAAGCACTTACAGCAAGACGTTCAGCTCTATAAACAGACCAAACCCATGCAATTAATATTGGAAAAATTAAGTAATTAGAGGTGATGACACCATTGTTAAAGAGGGAGCCATAAAGTAAGCATACAAGCGTCCCTGCAATCATTATGTAATAGCATTCGGTAGCAACTTTATTAGTTAGAGCTTCTTCGCGTTCATCTGTAACCTCATTATTAATCAGTTTGAATTTCATCATCTTTACTTCCTTCCTAATTCTCCCAAAACAGTTGATCCAAGGTCCTGTCCAGTGTCTTGCAAATGGCAATGCATAAGGCTAGGCTAGGATTGTACTTTCCAGCTTCAATCAAACCTATGGTTTGTCTTGTTGCACCTACAGCTTCTGCCAAGTCACCCTGGGTCATATCATGCTCTGCTCGAGCTGCTTTTAAACGTAAATTCTTTGCCACATGCTCCCTCCTTTACATCATATCTGATATTATCGTCGAAATTGATTAGGTTCACCAGCTATTTTCATCTTAATTATACACTATATATTTCTAATTGCAATATATATGTGTCGTAATTTTAGAAATAAATTGCAAAATAAAAAGCCGAGATTGCTCTCAGCTTCTTCTCTATTTAAACTTAGGCTGGTGTTACATCCAAACTCTCACCAATAGCCGCAAGGCGTGAGACAACTTCTTCTTGGCTCAAACCATTTTCAGAGACATAACGGTTACGTGGGTGAACACGACATTCATGTGAGCAGCCACGGAGGTATTTGTCTTCATTTTCCTCTGAAGCAAGGATACGACGGTTACAGAATGGGTTACCACAGTTGACATAGCGTTCGCAAGGCGTGCCATCGAACCAGTCCTTACCGACAACGATAGGGTCTACATGGTTGATATCAACAGCAATACGCTCGTCAAAGACATACATCTTACCATCCCAAAGCTCCCCTTGAACCTCTGGATCTTTTCCGTAAGTTGCGATACCACCGTGCAATTGGCCAACATCTTTGTAGCCTTCACGGACCATCCAACCTGAGAATTTCTCACAGCGGACACCACCAGTACAGTAAACAACCACGCGCTTGTCCATGAACTCTTCCTTATGGTCGCGAACCCATTGTGGCAATTCACGGAAGTTGCGAATGTCTGGACGAATGGCTCCACGGAAGTGACCAAGGTCATACTCATAGTCGTTACGTGTATCGAGGACAACAGTGTCCTCATCTAAAAGAGCATCTTTAAACTCTTTTGGTGACAAGTAAGCACCTGTAGTTTCAAGTGGATTAATGTCGCTGTCAAAGTTGTCATCCTCTAAACCAAGGTGGACGATTTCCTTCTTATAACGAACAAACATCTTCTTGAAGGCTTGCTCTTCTTCCTCATCAATCTTGAACCAGAGGTCCTCCATCCCTGGAAGGCTGTGAACGTAGTCCATGTATTTTTGAGTGGTTTCATAGTCACCAGAAACCGTTCCATTGATTCCTTCGTCAGCGACTAGGATACGTCCTTTGAGGCCGATTGATTTACAGAAAGCCAAGTGGTCTGCCGCAAATTGCTCAGCATTTTCGATCGGAAGGTATTTATAATAAAGCAATACTCGAATAGGTTTTGCCATTGTATGTCCTCTTTCTTTATGAAATATCTATATCTGTTGTTTGATAGTCAAAGTCAACTTAACTATTATAGCGCTATCAAAGAGGACTAGGCAATTGATTTGTTTGGAGGAGAATTGTCACAAAAGAAAAAGGCTGAGTACCAGATGCCTCAACCTGAGTTTCGTAAGATTGTTTTCCATAAGATAGTATTACAACTCTTTCTGTAGTGTCCCTAAGATAAGCAGTTGTGTCAGAAAAATCCAGAAAATAAGAACTCCTATATCTACAAGCGAAACAGTTCCATGTCTATAAAAGCTAGCTCTAAGAAGATTCGAAGAAGGGACAAATGGAAGTAGAAAATAAAGTTGATCTAACCAATCTGGAAGACGACCTGCCGGGTACATGATTGGTGAAAACATAAGACCAATCATTAAAATAAGCTGAGACATTAGCGTGACAATATTTTGGGGAAATATATAAGCAATTGAAAATCCTAGACTAATCATTGTTAGGCAAATAAGCAACATCACAAAAACAGACAAAATTGACAAATTTAATTGGACAGAAAAGCGAAGACAGCCTAATAAAAAAGAGAAGAATACACCTGGTAAAATAGCAATTAACCATATACATAGGTCAGCTAAAGAAATTAGAATTCTAGGAATAGGTAAAGCCCGAATATAGTCCACATGACCTTCTGACTTGGCATTGGCTATAACAGGAGATGAAATCGTACAGCCAATAGAAATAACTCCTATTAAAACTGATCCAGAGGCAAGATAGTAAGCAGTTGTTGTGTCCAGCTTACCAATTATCAACGGATACCCAAAAAGAAGTGAAACGGACAAAAGCACTTGAGCTAGTGTGAATAGAATGAATAGATTTTTTTGTCGAAGATAGTTCCAACGAAGTAAGTAAAAAAATTGAGTCATATCAGTTAACAAGCTCCTCTTTATAAAGATTGGAAATAGATAATGTTTTCATCTTAACTGAAAGGTTTGAAATAAGCCCTTTTTCTAGACCTTCCTTAACTTGAATGAGTATTCGGGTTAATTCACTTTCTTCAATTTCCATCTGACAAACACAACCATTGACCATCGTAAAATGTTCGAATAGACTTAAAAATTCTTTACTAACAAAATTGAAAGAAATTTGATAATGATTTTTATAAGACATTTGGTGTACTGGACCAGATTTTAATAATTTACCATGGTTAAAAAGAGCAAAATTATCCGCATATTTTTCGACCTCTAGTAGATTGTGGGTAACAATGATAATAGTGTGTCCTTTATAAGCCAGCTTTTTTAATAATTGCCACTGTTTCTCACGACGTACAGGATCAACATCGTTGGTTGGTTCGTCAAGAAGCATGATATCAGCAGAGCCAATTAATGCCATGGCAAAAGATGTAAGCCGTTTTAGGCCTCCTGAAAGATTCTTCCCTTGTTTATCACGGTATTCTTCTATTTCTAGTTCTGCTAGAAGGCAATCAATTTCTTTTTGGAGTTCTGAGGTGCTTAACCCTCTCATTCTTCCAATCATCTCTAAATTTTGCTCAACAGTTAACTTTTCAAGTGGTGCATACTGTTGTGACATATAACTCATCATTGTTCGAGCTTGTTTACGGTTATGTATAAAAGAAATATCTCCGTAGTGAACATCTCCCTGATCAGGCTTAATAAAGCCAATCATTTGCTTTAAAAGGGTTGATTTACCAGCACCATTATGCCCTAAAAGAGCTGTGATTTTTGCAGCTTCTAGCTCTAAGAAGATATGGTTATTAGCAAAATGTTGTTTATCAAATGATTTTGTTAGATTTTCAATGGTGAGCGTCTCAAAAGTCATAATTTTATTTCTCCGTATTGAGAAAAGATTTCTCAGCATACTTCATTTTTTATAGGGTTATTGTATAATAGCCTTAAGAGAGTCTTATGATTATGTCATAATTGACCATTTTAACGTTATAATTAACATACAGAAATGAGTGAGGAGGTTTTCAATGTTAAAAGTTGCTATTTGTGATGACTCTGATAGAGATGCTAGCCAATTAGAACATTATTTACTTTCTTATGATAAATTTCCTCTAGAAACAAAACTTTATACAAATCCACAAAAACTCTTAGATCAGCTGACGCCAGACATCCACTGTGTCTTTTTGGATATCAATATGCCAGGAATCAATGGAATTGACGTAGCACAGAAGATTAGAAAATTTAATCCTTTCATTCCAATTATTTTTGTGACAAGTTATCGTGATTATATGGAACAAGTCTTCGAAGTTCAGACTTTTGACTATATCGTAAAACCGATAGAACCTCAAAAGTTAACGAAAGTATTGGATCGTATTTTGCGTTTTTTGGATATAGGCCAAGCACTTTTCACCTTCTCATTTGGTAAACACAATTACTCTGTCCCCTCAAGCGATATTGTATTTTTTGAGAAAGATAAACGTTCAGTATTTATATACACAAAGACAGGTACCTACAAGTCTCTACTAAAAACAAAAGAGATTTTGGAAAAACTCCCTAATTATTTTATTCAAATTCATGCTTCCTATATTTTAAACCCCAAATACATCAAAGACTTTGATTCAAAAACAGTTACTATTTTACTAAATGGGACTGAAGAACACCTACTCCCAATTAGTAGAAAGTTTCAGTTTTCTTTTAAAGAAAAATATTACAGCTATCTAAGTGAAAGGCATTTTTAATGTTAGTAGGATTACGAATAATCAGTATCTTGTACGATTTATTTCTAGCAAGTATGTTATTTTATAGACCATTGTCTAAAATCAATATGAAAAAGAAGCCTTTAGTAGCCCTTTTTTTCATATTGATTTTTCATGGGGAACTCGTGTTCCTATTCTCTGAAAGTCGTATTTTTTTGGTCAGTAATCTCCTTCTAAACATTTTAGAATACTATCTAATCGGCCTCAATTTTGATTATCCTATTCGCCAGTCTTCCTTTTGGATTCTTTTACAAACTAGTCTAAGTTTGTTAGCAGGGGCTGTCCTAAACCAAGGAATCCAACTAATTTTACCTTTATGGGAACTATCAAAAAATTTAGAAGCTATTAGTTTGTATCTCGGAATAAGTTTCTTCTTATCTACAGGAATAACTCTTATTTTACGAAAGCTTCTCCTATCCCATCAAAGGCTTCGTATTGCTACTTCTAAGGGAAACTGGCTTTATCAGTTTATCGTGCCTCTTTTATCTATTTTCTTTGCTTTTACAATATCTGCCATTCAAGGAGGGGTATTTGAAGCAGATTACCTGTCAATCATTTCTCTCTCATCTCTCATTGTATTAACTCTCTCCTCTCTTTATTTTAATCTGTACCTTGCTCGTCAACAGCAGCAATATTACCAAAACCAATTGGAAAAAGAACAGTTACAGTTCCAAGTTCGAGAAATACAACAATCTCAAGAAGAATATCAACGTCTCCAAAGACTTCGGCATGACTTAAAAAATAAACATTTGACTCTTTTATCGCTTTTAGAGAAAAATCCTGAAGAGGCAAAAGATTATCTTTATTCATTAACAGATAGTATAGTAGGTGAACAAACTTTCTACTCTAAAAATCAAACTATTAATTTTTTACTTAATCAAAAACTACATCATTTAAAAGATGAGATAGAAATGGAAATTGATTGCTTTGTACCACAAGAATTATCTATTCAACCAGATATTTTAGCTGTTATATTAGGAAACTGCCTAGACAATAGTATTGCAGCTTGTCTCAGACTACCAAATAAAGAAAGAAACTTATCACTTAATATCCGATACTTTCAACAAAATCTTTTTATCAATATTAGAAATAATTTTGATGAGAAAGAAAAATCTACTCGTAAATCCCGTCAAAAAGATGGCTGGGGGTTGCGAAATATTGATGCTCTTGTTCAAGAATATCAAGGTAATATCAAACGCTTTATAAACGATGGACAATATCAAATAGAGATTTTATTACCAATAAAAATAGGGACTATTCCGACTAAAGAATTTTAGGTAATTGATGAAAAATGAGTACTAATTAGGTAACGTAAATATTTGAAGTCAAAATCTATATTATGTTTATTCATTAATAAACAGGTTGAGTAGCACTAGCTCAACCTGTTTTTTTCTATAACTTTCTAATTACCTAACTCGCATCTGCTCGACTCATGTTTTCTTCTACAATTTCGCAGCAGCAGCCTCATCTAAGATAAGAGTCACATCTGGATGATGTTGCAAGACACTGGCTGGCACTCCCTCTGTCACTGGCCCCTTAACCATCTTGAAAATGGCATCTGCCTTCTTGTCACCATAGGCAAACAAAATGATCTTCTTGGCAGCCATAATGGAAGCAATCCCCATTGAAATAGCCTTTGTAGGGACTTGGTCTCGACTGGCAAAGAAACGGCTATTGGCTTCAATGGTGCTGTCCGTCAAGTCAACCACATGGGTTTGACTATCAAAAGACGTACCTGGCTCATTAAATCCAATATGCCCATTACTTCCGATACCTAAGATTTGCAAGTCAATGACATGTTGGGACAAGATGTCATCGTAATCCTTGGCCGCCTGTTCTAAATCTTCAGCCATGCCGTCAGGTAAGAAGCTCTCTTTAAATGGCTTAGCATCAAAGAGTTGGGCTCTCATAAAGGCATGGTAGCTCTGCTCATGGTCTGGTGCTAGTCCGACGTATTCATCCAAATTGACGCTGTAAAGTTCCGAAAAATCCACGTCACTCTCAACCATCTCTTGGTAAAGGGCGATAGGTGAACTACCTGTCGCCAATCCCAATGTCTGAGCACCCGCTGCAAGGCTCTCTTTAAGAAGATCAAAGGCAACTTTGCCTCCCTCAACTTGATTTTCAACTATAATCTTTTTCATTCTATTCACCTCGATATTGGTATATACCATTTTTCTTTATTATCTCTTTTTTTAACACTTTTGTCAAGCGCTTTCACTCGATAAGTTTAATGACGGTCGCCCTATATCGTGCTATAATAAAAAGGCTGAACATTTTTAAACGAGGAAAGAAATGAATACAAACGATTTTGATTTTGAACTGCCAGAGGAACTGATTGCCCAAACCCCATTGGAACAACGTGATGCCTCTAAACTCTTGGTCATTGATCCTGTAACCAAGGAAATGACTGATACCCACTTCGACCACATCATCGACCAGCTTAACCCTAGCGATGCCTTGGTCATGAACAATACGCGCGTGCTTCCTGCCCGCCTCTACGGTGAAAAGCCTGATACCCACGGCCATGTGGAATTTCTCCTTTTGAAAAATACACAAGGCGATCAATGGGAAGTTTTGGCCAAACCGGCCAAACGCCTTAAAGTAGGTGCTAGAGTCAGTTTTGGTGATGGCCGTTTGACTGCCACTGTCACTGAGGAACTAGATCACGGTGGCCGTATCGTAGAATTTAGCTATGACGGTATCTTCCTTGAGGTCTTGGAAAGTTTGGGCGAGATGCCATTGCCACCTTATATCCATGAAAAATTGGAAGACCGTGACCGTTACCAAACAGTCTATGCCAAGGAAAATGGCTCTGCCGCTGCACCAACAGCTGGTCTCCATTTCACTCCTGAATTGCTTCAAAAGATTGAAGCTAAAGGCGTAAAATTGGTCTACCTCACCCTCCACGTTGGACTGGGAACCTTCCGACCTGTTTCTGTCGATAATGTCGACGAACATGAAATGCACTCAGAATTTTACACCCTCAGCCAAGACGCTGCCGATACACTCAATAGTGTCAAAGCCGCTGGAGGACGCATCATTGCAGTTGGAACAACCTCTATCCGAACACTGGAAACAATCGGCAATAAATACGATGGTCAACTCCAAGCCGACTCAGGTTGGACCAATATCTTTATCAAACCAGGCTACCAATTCACAGTCGTAGATGCCTTTTCAACCAACTTCCACCTTCCAAAATCAACCTTGGTGATGTTGGTTTCAGCCTTTGCTGGCCGTGAATTCGTCCTTGATGCCTATAAACACGCCGTCCAAGAACGCTACCGCTTCTTCAGTTTCGGAGATGCCATGTTTGTCACACGACGTGCTGAGAAATAATATTGATTTTGAGACTTGCCTCTATAGGAGAAGTCTCTTTTATTGATCTCCACATTCAGAAAAAATCCACCAGTTATGAACTGATGGATTTTTTGTTTATTTCTCCGCAAACTGGCTATTATACAAGTCGTAATAGAAGCCTTTATCTGCAAGGAGGGATTCATGGTTCCCTTGTTCGATGATTTGACCATCTTTAAGGACCAAAATTTTGTCTGCTTCTTGAATAGTCGACAGACGGTGGGCAATGACAAAACTTGTTCGACCTTGCATAAGGGTCTTCATGGCTTTTTGAATCAAGAGTTCCAGACGGGTATCAACCGATGAGGTTGCCTCGTCCAAAATCAAGATTTTAGGATCAGCCAAAAGCGCACGCGCAATGGTCAAAAGTTGCTTTTGTCCTAGTGAAATGTTACTTGATTCCTGGTTCATTTCCATGTTGTAACCACCAGGTAGTGTACGGATAAAGTGGTCCACATTGGCAGCCTTAGCGGCTTCAACAATCTCCTCGTCAGTCGCCTCAAGATTACCGAAGCGAAGATTTTCCTTGATAGTTCCTTCAAAGAGCCAAGCATCCTGAAGCACCATACCAAACTGTTTACGATAATCCTGACGTGACAGGTTACGGATATCGTGACCATCAACTGAAATAGAACCAGCAGTCACATCATAGAAACGCATGAGGAGATTGATAATGGTTGATTTCCCAGCACCGGTAGGACCGACAATGGCCACCATTTCGCCAGGATTAACCTCAAGATTAAAGTCACGAATCAAAGGTTTATCAGCCACATACTGGAAGTCCACATGCTTAAAGCTAACTTGCCCAGTCAAATCTCCCTCTAGCACTTCAGTAGCATCATTAGCCTCGTCTGGTTCATCCATCAGTTGGAAAATACGGTCTAAAGAAGATTTAGCACTTTGCAATTGTCCAGCCAACTGAGTCAAGTTCTGAATAGGTTGGTTAATCTGCCAAACGTACTGAACAAAGGCCTGCATATTACCAATCGTCAGGCGACCAGCCAAAACTTGCAGACCACCTAAAACAGCGACAATTAGATAGGTCAAGTCAGATAAACCGTTAAGAACCGGCATCATAAGTCCTGAAATGAAATTAGCCTTAAAGCCTACCTTCTGAAGGTCTTCCGTGATTTCTTTAAAGTCGTCCAAGGATCTATCCTCACGGCCAAATAGCTTAAGCACATTGAAGCCGGTCAGATTTTCCTGAACAAAACCATTAAGAGTACCTAGGGCATCAGCCTGCTGTTTAAAGTAGGGCTGAGACTTACTCATGATAAAGCGGGCACCAAAGAAAGTAATCGGAATAGTGATGACAACTATAGTTCCTAATTGAAGATTAAGGTAAAGCACTGTTCCAATAACCAAGGCTAGAGTAAAGACGGCATTAACAACCTGCAAGAATGACTGCTGCAAGGCATTAGATACTGTCTCGACGTCACTAGTAAAGCGGCCCAAGAGGTCCCCAAACTGGTGCTTATCAAAGTATGACACTGAGGTACGATTGATTTTCTCAGTCATCTCATTACGCATATCTTGAACCGTTGCTTGCACAGCATTGGTCATGAAATAGTTGGAATAGTAGGCGGCCAACTCATAAATAAGACCACGCAAGAGATAAACAACTAGAACCCAACCAACATAGGAGACGTTGATACGAGCACCTTCCACACCCTTCATGATATCCAGCGTATTTTTAGTTAACTCGGTAATGGCTAAACCAATGACCACTGGCTCAAGGACACTCATGATAACACTAACAATTTTCAAGAAAATGGCTAGGTAAAGTGGGAAACGATAAGCCTGCAAGTAGGACCAAAGGCGGCCAAAACTTGAGGAATGACTTGTTTTCATTATATTTTTTTTCATTTTGACCTCCTTCTAGTCTTCTGTAAGACTCTTTTGATTCAATTGAGAATTAGCAATTTCACGGTAAATATCATTGCTTTCCATAAGCTCTTCGTGACGGCCACGACCAACGATTTCACCCTTATCAAGAACGATAATCTGGTCTGCATCCATGATAGTCCCTACACGTTGAGCCACAATCAAGACTGTCGCATCCTGGGTCACTTCTTTCAGACGACGACGCAAGGTCGCATCAGTCTTGTAATCCAAGGCAGAGAAGGAATCATCAAAGATGTAAAGGTCAGGACGTTTAACAACTGCACGTGCAATTGACAAACGCTGCTTCTGTCCCCCAGAAAGGTTGCTACCACCCTCAGCCAAGTAAGAGTCATAGCGTTCTTCCTTACTTTCGATGAATTCCTTAGCCTGAGCGACATCCGTAGCTTGATTCAATTCTTCATGACTGGCATTTTCCTTACCATAACGGATATTTTCACCGATGGTTCCTGTAAAGAGCAGGGCCTTTTGTGGAATAAAGCCAATCTTACGACGCAGAGCCTTAAGATTATAGTCACGGACATCCACACCATCAACAAGAATGCGTCCAAGTGTTACATCATAAAAGCGTGGAATCAACTGCACAAGTGATGATTTCCCTGAACCCGTAGATCCGATAAAGGCAATGGTTTCACCGGGTTTAGCCTTGAAAGAAATATTGTGTAGGACAGGACTCTCAGTTTCACCAGGATAGGCAAAAGTCACATTGTCAAACTCCAAATATCCTTTAGTCTCAGTCTCTGTCACTCCATCTTCATTTGGATTGATAGAAATAGGCATGTCCCTAATTTCCTGCAGACGCTCACTAGATACCGCCGTACGAGGATACATGGTAAAGAGGTTGGCTAGGAAAAGGAAAGACAATAGCGCATGGAAACTGTACTCAATAAAGGCAACCAAATCCCCGATTGCCAAAGTCCCAGATCCTAATGGCTCAAGGGCAAACCAAACAATTGCCACAATCATGGCGATGATGATTTGCACAAAAAGTGGCTCAGTCAAACCAGTTAATTTAAAGAGCTTGTTTGAATTATCCGCATAGACAGCATTTTGAGAAGCAAACTTCTTCTCTTGAAAATCTTCTCTAGCGAAAGCTCGGATGACACGAAGTCCAGTCAGATTTTCACGAGCGTACTGGTTAATCTTATCTAGAGTTGCCTGTTGTTTCTCAGAAAGCGGACGCGTTTTTACCGCCACATACCAGACTACTACGGCTAGGAAAGGCAAGGAGATTGCCACAATCCAAGCCAAAGATGGACTTGTCGTCAAAATCAAGAAGACACTGGAAACCATCATCAGAGGAGTAATGACACCCATCTTTAGAATCTGTTCTGCAAATTGCATGAGAACAAAAGCATCCGACGTGATACGAGTCACCAAAGAGGATACCCCAATCTGCTCATACTCGTGGTGGGAATACTCCTGAAGCTTAGCATAAATGTCATTACGCATGACCTGCACCATTGTGGTCGTCAACTTACCAACCGCATAGGACAGAAGTATACGACCAACAATCCCAGTCAAAACTACACCAAACATGACCCAAGCATAAGCGTAAAGCTTATCAACATCACCACGGTTTATTCCCTCATCAATCATTCTGGCAAGAACCGTCGGCAAACCCAAGTTAGCAATAACAAATAAAATGGCCGCCGTAAAATTCATTGCTAGCCACTTAGGATAACGTCTGAGATAAGACCAAATATAAGCCATAAATTTCTCCTTTTCTTTTTAGCGTTTACCATGCCTTTAGGATTTTTATAGTTGTTGACAACCACTAAAGCCAAAAAAAACACAGAAAAAGGGCGTGACAAGCACGCACATTACCTACATTCTAACAAATGAAAATATTAAAAGCAATAGAAAAAACCAGAGCTAATGCCCTGGTTTCTTTATTAAGCGACTTGATATGTTCACGGATAAAAAGAGGTTCACCAAGTTCCTGCTCCAAATCTTTTAACTGACGACTGAGTGTCGGCTAAGTAATCATCAGCTTCTCAGCTGCCTTGGAGATACTCCCCTCCTCAGCAATAGTAATAAAATAACGAAGCACTCTTAACTCCATGCCATCCTCCTAATTTTCCTCATAAGATTTAAACGGTTGATTCTTCTCAGGATATCGGTCTGGTGTAATGGCGAGTCCCATTTGCTCTTTTTCGTGATATAACTCTTTCATAAGCGACCACATCATCAACACTAGTACTATAGAAAATGGAAAAGCGACAATAATGAGCGTGTTTTGTAAAGCTGTCAATCCACCAGAAAACATGAGTGCAATAGCAATCAAGGCCAGCATGACACCCCAAATCACCTTTTTACGATTACTTGGATTTAGATTGCCATCTTCAGACAACATGGCCAAAACATAGGTGGCAGAATCCGCCGAGGTCACAAAGAAGGTTAAAACTAAAATAATTGCCAGGAGTGAAAGGACACTTCCCAGAGGATATTCATTAAAAGAGGCAAAAAGAATTTCTTCTGTGGCAAAACGTATCAAATTAACCCCCGAATCTTGTAGTGAAGTAGATAAGGTACCAAAAGCAGAAAACCAGATAAAACTAAGGACTGTTGGTGCCAAAAGCACTACTGTCAAAAATTCGCGAATAGTCCGACCTTTTGAGATACGGGCAATAAAGACGCCCACAAAAGGTGACCAGGAAATCCACCATGCCCAGTAAAAAATGGTCCATTGGTTAATCCAAGCCCGCTTGGTCTCATCAAAAGCCGCCGCCCGAAAACTCATACGGAAGAAGTTTTGAAAATAAAGGCCGATAGAGTCTGTCATGGTGTCAAATATCTTAACCGTTGGCCCCAAAACTATGACTCCAGCAAGCAAGACAATAGCTAAAATCAAGTTTGTATTAGATAGGATTTTAACACCCTTTCCTAAACCTGATAAGGCAGAAATAAGAAAAAGAATTGTCGCAATGATGATAATGATGACTTGCACAAGACTATTATTAGGAATACCAAAGACATAGGAGAGACCACCATTGATTTGTGAGGCACCAAAGCCGAGCGTTGTCGCTACCCCAATCACTGTCGCAATAATGGTGATGGTATCGATAATGGTTGCTATTGGTCCGTCCGCATATTTTCCAAAAAGAGGCTTAAAGACGACTGAGAGCTGATATTTCTCCCGTTTACGAAAGCCAAAATAAGCCAAAGACAATCCCACCAGGGCATAGACCGCCCAAGCATGAAATCCCCAGTGAAAAAAAGTAAAACGAAAAGCATCTGCGAGAGCATCCGCACTGCCTATTTCTGCATTGGGCGTCGAGATAGCAAAGTGACTCAAAGGCTCTGCTGCCCCATAAAAGACCAGCCCAATCCCCATTCCAGCAGAAAACATCATGGCAATCCATGACGTCGTCGAATGCTCTGGCCGACTCGTGGGATTACCCAAGCGAATCTGCCCTATCGGACTTACAATTAAAAAGACACAAAAAATTAAAATCCCCGTAACCAATAACAAGTAAAACCAGCCAACACTAGTTGTTAAGAGATTTTTTAAGTAAAAACTAATATTTTGAAACTGCTGGGGAACAAAGAGCCCTAACAAGACTAAAATAAATATGATGACGAGCGAAAGCTGAAAAACTTTTGTTATTTTAGAATGCTTCACCATTTTACCTCCTTATGTGTTCTTAGTTATAGAAAGTTTTTGAGAAAACTTAAAATTCTATATGGTTTCATTGTAACACAATTGTTTAATTTATACATATAACAACCGAATTCATCAAATCAGATTAAACCTGTTTGTTCCATTTCATTTACCAGTTGAGTTGCTTTTAGATTATCAACTCCCATGATGGTCATGATATGGCTCTTCACGATTTGACGTGATGACTGTTCTTCCTTTTGCATAATTACCTCCGAAACGCAAAAAAAGGGTAGACAATCTAGTATCTACCCCCGAAAGTTTATTAAAACAAAAAACTGCCAAAGAATTTTTGGCAGGATTTTTGGCAGGAAACCAAATTAATTTATCAGTTTCTCATAATCGCTTATCGCAATAAAAAACCAGAGCTTATGCCCTGGTTTTCTTTATTAAGCGACTTGAGTCGTTACCTTATTATTTAAGAGTAACTGAAGCTCCAGCTTCTTCAAGTTTAGCTTTGATTTCTTCAGCTTCAGCTGCAGCAACACCTTCTTTAATAACTGATGGTGCACCGTCAACGATAGCTTTAGCTTCTTTAAGACCTTCGCCTGTGATTTCACGTACAACTTTGATAACGCCAACTTTTTTGTCGCCTGCAGATGTCAATTCAACGTCGAATGAATCTTTAGCAGCACCAGCGTCAGCAGCACCAGCTGCAGCAGCAGCTACAGGAGCAGCAGCAGTTACGCCAAACTCTTCTTCGATAGCTTTTACAAGGTCGTTCAATTCAAGGATTGAAGCTTCTTTAATTTCAGCAATAATGTTTTCAATGTTCAATGCCATTGTGATTTCCTCCAAATGTGTTTTTTAATATAGTGTTTTAAACGTAGCTTAGGCTACGAGTTGTGAAGATGGGCTTATGCAGCACCGTCTTCTTTGCTTTCTGCAACCGCTTTGACAGCGTATGCAACGTTGCGCACTGGCGCTTGAAGTACAGAAAGGAGCATAGAAAGCATACCTTCTTTGTTTGGAAGTGATGCAAGAGCGTTGATTTCTTCGACTGAAGTGAACGCACCGTCAACAACACCACCTTTGATTTCAAGAGCTTCTGCGTCTTTAGCAAATTCGCTAATAACTTTTGCTGGTGCGATAACATCTTCGTTTGAGAATGCTACTGCAGATGGACCAACAAAAAGTTCTTTAAGGTCTTCAAGACCTGCTTCTTCAGCTGCACGGCTCAAGATAGAGTTTTTGATAACTTTAAATTCAACGCCTGATTCACGAAGATTACGACGAAGAACTGTATCTTGGTCAACTGTAAGTCCACGAGAGTCAACAACAACGATAGATGCTGCTGCTTTCATTTTCTCAGCGACGATAGCAACCTGTTCAGCTTTCTTAGCAATAATAGCTTCACTCATTAGTAGTTTTACCTCCGTTTTTATTTTTGGGCTAGGCACAAAAAAATCGCACCTAAACCTAGACACGAAAGTACAATACGTTACAAAAAAATAGTTACGTTTTGTGCCTCGGTTGGATGTTTACGAGTCTTGCTCCCCAACTGTCTTAGGTCAGTTTTTTCAAACCTTATTTATAATATCATGACCTAAATCAGACGTCAAGAAAAAAATGCAATTTTTTTATTTTTTCTCTATCTTTTTTCGAAGACCATAAAACCTCTCAAAATCTAAAGATTTCAAGAGGTTATTTCTAATCATACCTAAGAGCTTCGATAGGATCGAGTTTCGAAGCTTTATTAGCCGGTAGGAGACCAAAGATAATCCCTACAGCTGCTGAAAAGGCTATGCTTCCCATGGCTACACCAAGAGAAACCGTCGCTTTAAGGTCCATGGCATTCCCAATTGGACCAACGACTAGGGCTGCAAAGCCTAGCCCAATCAAACCTCCCAGAATGGTCAGAACCATCGACTCAATCAAAAACTGGGTCAAGATTTTACGACGTGTAGCACCTAAAGCCTTACGAAGACCAATCTCTCGTGTCCGCTCAGTTACCGAAACCAACATGATGTTCATAACACCGATTCCGCCAACCAATAATGAAATCCCAGCAATAGCTCCGACAACGGTGGTAATGGTTCCAAAGATCGTGTTCACCTGATCTAGGGCCGAACTCATATCTGCTGCCTTATATTCTCCATTGTCATCTTGGGCCAACTGGGTCAAGCGTTTAGCAGCATCCTTAGCAACGCTACTACTATTTTTTACATCGGTCACATGGAAAAAAATCTGGCCAATAGCATCAGTGTTATTTTCTGCCGCTAACTGGGTATTGGCCACAAGAGCTGTTCCAATTTCACCATAGGCACCGATTGCTGTGTCTTTATTCTTATAAACACCAATCACACGATAATCATTGTTCCCAATAGTAACCACTTGGTTAAGGGCATCCCCATTCGTCTCAAAGAGTTTTTTAGCCACCATCTGATCAATGACAATAACTCGTGAAAAGTTTTTATAATCATTGTCTTGCAAGGAACGTCCAGTCAACATTTCTAACTTTTTAGCTTTAAAGTAGCCCTGACTGGCACCTGTAATATTAACATTCTTCACAGTCTTTTTTTGGAGGGAGATCGAGGAAGTTAGGCTGTTGGTCACAAAATAACTATCAATACCAGGCGTCTGCTTTGCTACTTGCTCCAACCAAACTTCTTTAACCGGTTTGGTAGGTTGTGCCAGATCTGCATAAGCAGGATCTAGCTCCTCACCCTTGGCTTCATAGTAGACTTGAACAGTATCCTTATCACCTGTCACACTATCAGTAACACTCTGACGCATTCCATTTCCTAGCCCCATGATAAGTACTACCGCAGCAACACCAATGATGATTCCCAACATGGTCAGGAAGGACCTCATCTTGTGTGAACGGATAGAACTAAGAGCAAATTTCCAATTTTCCATTCTTACCTCCTAGTCAATCCGAACGCTATCAGTCGTATCCTGGGTAATTTCCCCATCGCGGATGACAATCTTACGTCGGGCATAGTCTGCAATCTCTGGCTCATGAGTAACCATGATGATAGTCTTTCCTTCACGGTTCAGCTGGGTTAAGAGCTCCATAATCTGCATCCCTGTCTTGGTATCAAGAGCACCTGTAGGTTCATCCGCCAAAATGATTGCCGGATCGTTAGACAATGCACGCGCAATAGCCACCCTCTGCTTCTGTCCACCAGACAGCTCTGACGGCAAATGATGGCTACGTTCTGACAAGCCGACTTTTTCCAAGAATTGTTGTGCCCTTTGCTTACGTTCACGTGGCGATTTCCCCGCATAAATCAAGGGAAGCTCTACGTTCTTTTGGGCACTTAACTTTGGCAAGAGAAAAAACTGCTGAAAGATAAAGCCAATCTGGTCATTTCTTACCTTGGCCAGGCGGTTTTCAGAGAGATCAGCCACATCCTCGCCCTCGAGTTGATAGGAACCTGTAGTTGGTTGATCAAGAAGTCCAATAATATTCATGAGAGTTGATTTACCTGAACCAGAAGGGCCCATGATTGCCACGAAGTCACCTTCTTCAACTGATAAGTCAATTCCCTTAAGGACCTGCAAGGACTCCTGACCATTTTTGAAAGACTTGGTGATGCCTTTTAAGACCATAAGTGCTGGCTTAGTCACTAGACCTCACCTCTTCTCCACTAGTGTCTTTTGATTTTTTGCTATCGGCATCCATCACATCTTTTAGGGTTTCGCCATCCTTAAAGGATTTATCTGCCTTGGTGATAACTTTTTGACCTTCTTTAAGTCCTGAAGCAATTTCCTGTTGCTTGGCATCCGCATTGCCAAGTTTGACCTTGACTTGCTTGATTTTCTGAGTTTCATCATCGTAAACCCAGACATAGTTGTCAGAGCCTTTCTTAGTCACAGCAGTTACAGGAACCAACAAGGCATCATCATCTTTTGTCACTTCAAGTGATACATTAAAACCTTGCTTCAGTTTTCCGATTGGACTGGTCAATTGAACCTTGTATTCATACTGAGAACCTGACTGACCTGAGTTGCCAGATGTCCCCGTTGACTGGTTGGCATTTTGCTTAGGATAATTGGAAACGTAGCTGACTTTCCCCGTCCAAGTTTGGTCTGGGTATACTTTGGAAGTAATCTTGACCTTTTGCCCCACTGAAATATTTGGAATGTCATATTCTGTTAAGGTTCCTTGAATCTCAAATTGGCCTTCACTTGTCACATGAACTAGGGTTTGGCTCTCTTTTGAAGCAGGGTCCACAGAGTCCGCGACTTCTACGACTGTTCCATTAGCATCTGAAACAATCACTGTTTGGTTGAGAACATCTTGTGCCTTTTCTAGCTCTGATGCTGCATTGGCAATGGCATCATTATAATCTTGCAAGGTTTGGTAATTACTTGCCTCGGTTTGCTGACGCTGTTGAGGACTAACGGTAGTTGTCGAATCATCCTCATCCGAATCACTACTTGTTTGTGCTGAAGCCGCAGGAGCCGTCCCATACTGTTGGAAATAATTACGGTCACGAACTGCCTTATTGTAGGCACGACTAGCCGTATCATAAGCCGCTTGGGCTGAGGTGCTATCGTATTGGACCAGTTGCTGACCGACGCTAACTTCCTCACCAACAGAGACTGTCACAGTGGCATTGCGTCCAATGGTATTGTCAAAATAAACATACTGTTCCGACTGAGCCTTCACCATGCCAGTCAAAAGGGTGGACGAGGCCAGCTGCCCCTTAGTTACCTTACTTGCTGTAGGGGACTCAGAAGCCTTATCATTCTTGCCACCACCTGCAAAAAGGTTAAAGCCTAGGACCAAAAGGACAAGGAAGCCAATTCCTCCAATGATCCAAACTCTTTTTTTATTTTTAAATAACTTTGGACTGATTTTCTTTCGCATATGTCTCTCTTTTCTTTTTGTATCACATGGATGAAACAATTGTAATACTTTTAACTTTCAGTGTCAATGGCCTTCGCTTACATCCATGACACCATAATGCAGCTTTTGATTGGGCCGAACCTGGCGTTCAAAACCAAGTTCTTCAAAAACGGTATCTCGAAAATGTGCCTTGATGATAATTTTTTCCCGTGCAACACGTTTAGCTTCTTTTAGCCATTCTTCTGTCAGACGGCTACCATTGGCCAGAGGCTTGATAGCCTCTAGATTTTCCGATTCCTTGATAATCTCTGAAAACATAGGATCGGCATAGATGATATCAAAGGAATTGTCAGCTTGAGCCTTCAAAAAAGACAAGCTATCGCTCTTAATAGCTTTAATAGAACGCATGGCCTTTTCAAGCTGCTTATCATCTGTCTGATAAGAGGCAAGACCACAAGAAACCACCTGAAAAATCACATCTTGACTCTCAAGGGCAGTCACCTGATTTCCCGCTGCTGCCATCACTAAGCTATCAGAAGCCAAACCCATGGTCGTGTCAAGAATAGTCTTGGGAGACTTGCCTAAAAGACTGACTAAAGCGTCATGGGGGGCCTTAATCCTGAGAGCAGCCGTATCTGGATGGAAGGTCAATTCACTAGTATCCGCATTAACAAAAGACAATCTGTCTTTATATAGGAGATAGAAAGGTCCAAAGCGCTCTAAACATTTTGCCAAGGACAACTTGCGCCGAGGCTGGTAGTCAGCTCCTAGCTCGAGAGCTAGTTCTTGGGCACGCGCAATCAAGGCCTCATTTTCACGTAAAGATGTGGTAATAATCATGTTTCTAGTATAGCAGAATCTTCGGAAACAAAACCATCGTCTTAGCTTTCATTTTAATTTGTTAGCTTACATTTGTGTAAGAAAAAAGTCCCAGCAAGGCTGAGACTCTGTTTTAAAATTAGATAGCTTCTGTTGTAAAGCTACGGCTTTCAAGCACACGCACCATGGCATCTGCTGTATCAAGCGCTGTGAAGAGTGGGATTCCTGCTTCGATAGCAGAGCTACGGATTGCTGCTCCATCTTCGTCATAAGTACGTTTGTTACCAACCGTATTGATAATAGCTTGCGCTTTACCTGTACGAACAAGGGCTGGAATGTCGTTGTCGTCATTTTCACCTAATTTGTTAACAAGCGTTGCGTGAACTCCATGTTCATTCAAGAACTTAGCTGTTCCTTCAGTGGCGTAGATACCGTAACCGATAGCATCGAAACGACGAGCCAAATCAAGGGCTTCTTCTTTCGTATCATCATGAATAGTAAAGATGACATTACCAAAGGTTGGCAAATGGAGATAAGAAGCTTCAAAGGCTTTATAGAGGGCTTTTTCAAGAGTCGCATCTGTACCCATAACTTCACCAGTTGATTTCATTTCAGGTCCAAGGAGACTATCTACCTTAGCCAATTTTGTGAATGAGAAGACTGGTGCTTTAACATGGACATGCTTGCTTTCTGGGTAAAGACCATCTTTGTAACCTTGTTCAGCCAATGATTTACCAAGAATCAAGTTAGTAGCAACTTGTGCCATTGGGATATCAGTCACTTTAGACAAGAATGGTACCGTACGGCTGGCACGTGGGTTAACCTCGATAACATAGACAGTTTCGTCCTTAATAACGAACTGAATGTTCATCATACCAATACAGTTAAGACCGATAGCCAAGCGTTTAGTGTAATCAGCGATAGTCTCTTGGATTTTCTTAGAGAGAGTTTGTGGAGGGTAAACTGCCATTGAGTCCCCTGAGTGAACCCCTGCACGTTCGATGTGTTCCATAATACCTGGAATCAAGACATCCTTACCATCAGAGATGGCATCCACTTCACACTCACGTCCAATGATATAGCTATCAACAAGGACTGGGTGGTCTGGACTTGCCTTAACGGCTGTACGCATGTAAGAACGAAGGTCATCTTCATTTTCAACGATTTCCATGGCACGTCCACCCAAAACGTATGATGGACGAACAAGAACTGGGAAGCCAATCTTACGAGCTGCTTCAACCGCTTCTTCTTCATTTGTCGCTGTTTGTCCTGGTGGTTGTGGGATATCGAGGTCTTTAAGGGCTTGTTCAAAAAGGTCACGGTCTTCGGCACGGTCAAGGTCAGCAACCTGTGTACCCAAGATTTTCACTCCAGCTTTAGACAATGGCTCTGCCAAGTTGATGGCTGTTTGACCACCAAACTGAACCACGACACCCTTAGGTTGTTCCAATTCGATAACGTTCATCACGTCTTCGAAGGTCAATGGTTCGAAGTAAAGTTTATCTGAAACTGAGAAGTCTGTTGAAACCGTCTCAGGGTTAGAGTTCATGATGATGGCCTCGTAACCTGCAGCCTGGATAGCTTTCACAGAGTGAACTGTCGCATAGTCGAACTCAACGCCTTGTCCGATACGGATAGGTCCTGAACCAAGAACGATGACAGATTCTTTATCAGATTTGATTGATTCATTTTCCCACTCATAAGTTGAGTAGAAATATGGTGTTGATGACTCGAACTCAGCCGCACAGGTATCAACCATCTTGTAAACAGGAACAATGTTATTCTCCAAACGTGTCGCACGAACTTGGTCAGCTGTTTGATTCCAAAGATCAGCAATCTTACGATCAGAGAAACCGTTACGTTTAGCTTCATTCAAAACATCAACATCGCCTACGTGAGTAGCCAATTCTTGTTCCAATTCGAAGATATGGAGCAATTTGTCGAGGAAGAAAATATCAATCTTAGTCAACTCTGACAATTCTTCAATAGTATAACCACGACGGATGGCTTCAGAAAGGTAGAAGAGACGGTCGTCTTGAGCTTTGACAATCTTTTCAACCAAGGCGTCGTCTGTGACATCCGCAAGTTCAGGCATTTCATTGTGGTAAACACCGATTTCAAGTGAACGGCAGGCTTTAAGAAGTGACTCTTCGATGTTACGACCGATAGCCATAACTTCACCAGTTGCTTTCATTTGAGTACCAAGACGACGTTCCCCGTGTTCAAATTTATCAAATGGGAAACGCGGAATCTTAGCAACCACATAGTCAAGAGCTGGCTCAAACATAGCGTAAGTTGTACCAGTGACTGGGTTAATCATTTCATCAAGTGTCAAACCAACAGCAATTTTGGCTGCCAATTTGGCGATTGGGTAACCAGTTGCTTTTGAGGCAAGGGCTGATGAACGAGACACACGTGGGTTTACTTCGATAACATAGTACTTGAAGCTATTAGGGTCAAGAGCCAACTGTACGTTACAACCACCCTCAATTTTAAGGGCACGAATAATCTTCAAGCTGGCATCACGAAGCATTTGGTTTTCAATATCTGACAAGGTTTGCGTTGGGGCAAATACGATTGAGTCCCCTGTGTGGATACCAACTGGGTCAAAGTTTTCCATGTTACATACCACAAGAGCATTGTCTGCGGCATCACGCATAACTTCGTATTCGATTTCCTTGAAACCAGCGATAGAACGTTCAATCAAACATTGTGTTACTGGTGACAATTTCAAGCCATTTTCAGCGATTTCACGAAGTTCTTCTTCGTTGGCACACATACCACCACCAGTACCACCAAGGGTAAAGGCTGGACGAACGATAACTGGGTAGCCAATCTCTGTCGCAAAGGCAACTGCTTCTTCAACCGTATTGACGATTTCAGATTCTGGAATAGGTTGTTCCAAATCTTCCATCAATTGTTTGAAGAGGTCACGGTCTTCGGCTTGGTCAATGGCAGACAATTTTGTTCCCAAAAGCTCTACTCCAAGCTCTTCAAGAATGCCAGCTTTTGACAATTCCATTGCCATGTTCAAACCAGTTTGTCCACCAAGTGTTGGCAAGAGAGCATCAGGACGCTCTTTACGAAGAATACGTGTGACAAATTCAAGCGTAATTGGTTCAATGTAAACCTTGTCTGCGATTTCTTTATCAGTCATGATTGTCGCAGGGTTAGAGTTGACAAGGACAACACTGTAACCTTCTTCTTTCAAGGCCAAGCACGCTTGCGTACCAGCATAGTCGAACTCAGCAGCCTGACCAATGATGATAGGACCAGACCCGATAACCATAATTTTTTTAATATCAGAACGTTTAGGCATAATTTATGATACAAAGCCCGTTAAGGACCCAGTGAAAATAGGAAACGTGACGACGACGCTCAAGCGTCTAGTCACCGTTTATCTTTTTCACACAGTCCTTAGGGCGTGTTCACTTCCGTGAACCTGTATCTTCTCCTTTCTATTTGACAACTCTCTGGTTGTCATTAAATAAGGTAGTAGACTGGGGCGAACAAGAGTCACACCCCACTATAGTCACTAGACAGTTGCAATTAACGACGTGCTTTTTCAGCTTGGAAAGCATCAATCAATTCCAAGAACTCATCAAAGAGATAGCTAGCATCGTGTGGACCAGGTGCTGCATCTGGGTGGAATTGCACTGAGAATGCAGGGAAGTCACGGTGACGAACACCTTCAACTGACTTATCGTTAATTTCTTCGTGTGTTACCATGAGGCAATCTGGAAGTGACTCACGGTCAATGGCATAACCATGGTTTTGGCTTGTAAAATCAACACGACCAGTCGCAATTTCACGAACCGCGTGGTTAAATCCACGGTGACCAAACTTCATCTTGTAGGCCTTGGCACCATTAGCCAAACTAAACAACTGGTGACCCATACAAATACCAAAGATTGGAATTTTACCTTGGATGCCACGAATCATATCAAGTGCGTACGGTACATCTTCAGGGTTACCTGGACCATTTGACAACATCACACCATCTGGATTGAGGTGGAGAATTTCTTCAGCAGTGATATCATGTGGCACAACAGTCACGTTACAATCACGTTTTGAAAACTCACGCAAGATAGAGTGCTTGAGACCAAAGTCAACCAAAACGATATTTTTACCAACACCCGGTGCTGGGTAAGCTGTCTTAGTTGATACCTGCTCAATATTGTTGGTTGGCAAAACAGTCGCACGCAATTGATCTTGCAAGTGCTCAATACTGTCACCAGGGCTGGCCAAAGTGGCTTTCATGGTACCGTGTTGACGGATAATTTTAGTCAAGGCACGTGTATCAATACCAGAGATACCAGGGATGTTTTTCGCCTTCAAAAACTCATCCAAGGTCATTTGGTTACGCCAGTTGCTGGCACGACGGCTAGCCTCTGACACAACGACACCCTTAGTCGTTGGCTTAATTGACTCATAGTCGTCACGGTTAACACCGTAGTTACCAACAAGTGGATAAGTAAAAGTCAAAATTTGACCATTATAAGACTGGTCTGTGATAGATTCTTGATAACCTGTCATACCAGTATTAAAGACGATTTCACCCGTCACATCCACATCAGCACCGAAGGCCTGACCTTCAAAAATAGTGCCGTCTTCCAAAATAAGTAAACGTTTTGCCATTATAGTAAATTGTTCCTTTCACTAAGATACAAAGGGCGTTAAAATCTGAATGAAAATCAAATCTGACAGAGAAGCTCCAGCCTCTAGGAAGATTTGTCTCTTTTCAAAGATTTAGCCCATGTTCTTTTTCGTCTGATTCTCTCAGGAATCGATTAACGTTGTTTACGCTTTGCCATTTAAAATAGCTTCAATAATTGCCATACGGACAAAGACCCCGTTTTGCATCTGAGCAACGATACGAGCCTTAGGCGCCTCAACCAGACTATCAGCAATCTCCACATCACGATTAACCGGAGCAGGGTGCATGATAATCGCCTGATCAGCTAACTTGGCATAACGTTCTTCAGTCAAACCATAGAGAGCATGGTAGTCTTCTTTTGAAAATCCTTTGTCATCCCCATGACGCTCGTGCTGAACACGAAGCAACATGAGAACATCCAAGTCCTCAATGACGTCGTCAATGGCCACATGCTGACCATAAACATCAAACTCATTCGAGTACCACTCTGCCGGACCAGCAAAATAAAGCTGAGCACCCAAACGCTTGAGAATCTGCATATTTGACTTAGCGACACGCGAATGCGTAATGTCACCTGCAATACAAATCTTAAGATTTTCAAAGGTTCCGAACTCTTCGTAAATGGTCATCAAGTCAAGCAAACACTGACTTGGGTGTTGCCCTGAACCATCACCACCATTGACAATAGAGGTCTGGATGGTCCTACTATCAATCAACTGCTTGTAGTAATCGACTTCCGAGTGGCGGACCACACAGATGTCAACGCCCAAAGCAGACATGGTTAAGATCGTATCATAGAGGGTCTCACCCTTGTTCACCGAGCTAGTTCCAGCATCGAACTCAATCACATCCAGGCCAAGTTTTTTCTCCGCCACTTCGAAGGACTTGTGCGTTCGTGTTGAATTTTCAAAAAAGAGATTGGCAGCGAAATACTGTCGATCCAGCTGGAAATCAGCTCTGCCATTTTTAAAATCTCCACCTCGACGAATCAGGCCCAAGACCTCTTCATTCGTGAGGGTTTCCATTGTCACCAAATGTTTCAGTGACACTTTTCCATCTGCAATCGCCATAGTTTTTCCTTTTAAATTGATTGACTATTCTTTGCTACCTTTTTTAGGATCTGGCAAGATTTGGTAAAGCAAGATACCAAGAATGGTTGAACTTGCCACACCCGTAATTTGAAGACCACCAAGGTCAATCATCAAACCACCGATACCAGATACCAAGATAACACTAGCAATCAAGAGATTCTTTTTATTATCAAAATCAATCTTATGTTCAACTAAAATTTTCAAACCGCTAGCAGCGATAACCCCAAAGAGGGCAATAGATAATCCACCCAATACAGGAGTTGGAATAGAATGCAAGAGTGCTGATAGCTTACCAATAAAGCTCATCAAGACCGCAATCACTGCTGCGCCCGCAATAACGTAAACTGAGTAGACCTTACTGAGGGCCATAACCCCAATATTTTCACCATAAGAAGTTACCGGAGGAGCTCCAAAGAAACCAGCGATAATCTGTGCCAAACCATCACCAGTAAGGGTGTGGTCAAGTCCTGGATCTTTGAAGTAATCACGCTCAGTCAAACTGTTTAGAACCATGACGTGACCAAAGTGTTCAGTCATCGTCACAAAGGCAATCGGAGCCATGGTCAAAATCGCACTTGGATAAAGCTTAAAACTATAATCCACAAATGGAATGTCAAAGTTGGGAACTTGAATCCAATGTGCCGCAGCTACCTCTGAGAAATTGATAAAACTATGTCCTGTCAGCAAACCAAGAACCGCTGAGAAAATATAGCCCACAACTAAACCAAGCAAAATTGGGATGACACCGACAATCTTCTTGCCATACATGTTAAAGAGGATAACCGCAAAGAGGGTCACCATCGAAATCAATAGAGCATAGATACTATAGCTTTTATTTAAAGTTGTCGCATCATTGACTGCATTGGCTGCAAGGTTCAAACCAATCACCATGATAATGGGACCAACCACGATTGGTGGAAGGACCTTATCAATCCAGTCTTTACCCGCATACTTAACAATCAGAGCCACAAGCAAGTAAACCAAACCACCTGCCATGGCACCTTGAGCCACTGCCGCAATGCCATCAGTCTTCATAAGTGTCTGCATAGCCGCAATATAGGCAAAACTAGACCCCATGTAAGCTGGAATTTTGTACTTGGTCACCGTCAAGTGAGCCAAAGTTCCCAAACCAGATGAGAAAAGAGCAATAGCGGGATCAATCCCAACCAAAATCGGCACAAGCACCGTCGCACCAAACATGGCAAACAAGTGCTGGAATGACAAACCAACCAATAAACCAGGTTTTGGCATATCATTCACATCATATTTTACGTTATTCACGATATCAAAGGACTCCTTAAAATTAAGATACAAAGGGACGTTTTAGCGTAGCTAAACATTTCTGTAGAAAAATAGGAAGTCGACAAGGCACTCCAAAGAGTGCTAGGAGACTTATCTTTTTTCCTAAGAAATGAGTCCCGTGTTCAATTAAACAAGATACAAAGCCCGTCTAAAGCCTAAAGCAAAAATAGGAAATATGATGACGGAGCGCCAGCTCCTAAGAATATTTATCTTTTTTGCACAAGGCTTAGGGCGTGTTCAATTAACAAGATACAAAGGGCATATTACCCTATCCGTCAGTCAACTTAGCTTGGATCAATAATGTTGACGCTATCTTTGCCATCAACTTCTGCGACCAAAACTTCGATTTCTTCTGACTCACTAGTTGGGATATTTTTACCAACATAGTCCGCACGGATTGGCAATTCACGGTGACCACGGTCAACCAAGACAGCCAAACCAACACGCGCTGGACGTCCATGGCTAACGATATTATCAATAGCTGCACGAATCGTACGACCTGTGTAAAGCACATCATCCACAAGGATAACATCTGTACCATCAATTTCAATAGGGAAAACAGATGTGTCTTGTTCAGCCTTAACATCATCACGGAAAGCTTTAGTGTCAAGCTCAATCAATGGCACATCAAGGTTTTCCAACTGTTTCAAGCGCTCCTGGATACGCTGTGCAATATAAACACCACGTGTCTTAATACCAGCCAAGACAATCTTGTCGAGATTTTTGTTACGCTCAATAATCTCATAAGTGATACGTGTAATGGCACGTTTCATGGTTACGTCATCGACGATCTCTTTTTTCTTCATAAAAAGAACCTTTCTAAATACAAAAAAATCCCCTCGAAAACAAGGAGATACACAAAAATATGAGTACAGTTCACCCGTACACTTCTCATGGCTCCTTGCCTGCCTCTCTGGACAGTGATTAAAGGACTTATTTAATTAGGTAAATTATAGCAAATTTCAGACTCTTTTACAAGGAAAAAACGGACGCCCCTCCCAAGAAAGACTATCCGTTTAATAACTGTTACGCTTCTCTCAACTTCTCCAAGGTTTCCTTGAAAATAGCAGGTTCTTCCGCTGTAAATTCGACCAATTCTCCAGTCGTAGGATGTGTGAAACCGAGAGTCTTAGCATGTAGAAATTGTCCATGGCCCTTGAGGGTCTTACGTGGACCATAAAGAGGATCTCCCGCCACCGGGTGACCGATATAAGCCATGTGCACACGAATCTGGTGCGTGCGACCTGTCTCCAGCTGCAACTCTACCAAAGTATAGTTGCCAAAACGTTCAAGAACGGTAAATCGTGTAACTGCAGGTTTTCCTTTAGCTGTAACTGCCTGCTTCTTGCGATCCTTGTCCGAACGCCCAATCGGAGCCTCAATCACGCCTCGATCATTAGGTAGATTGCCATGCACGATAGCCACATACTTACGAAGGGACTTCTTATCCTTAAGCTCAGCCGCCAAAGCATTGTGAGCCTTATCATTCTTAGCAATCATAAGGAGACCAGACGTGTCCTTGTCAATACGGTGAACAATTCCTGGACGAACCACACCATTGATAGACGAGAGGTCCTTGACATGGTACATCAGAGCATTGACCAAGGTACCAGACGTGTGACCAGCTGATGGATGGACAACCATGCCTTGAGGTTTGTTGACTACTGCCACATCCGCATCTTCGTAGATAATATCCAAAGGAATATCTTCAGCCTTGTATTCCAAGACCTCTTCTTCTGGCAATTCATAGGTGATGACATCACCCTCTTTAACCGCATACTTGGCCTTTGCCGACTTACCATTAACCAAGACCGTTCCAGCCTTAATCGCTTCATTGGCCTGACTACGTGACAATTCTGTCAAATCTGCCAAAGCCTTGTCCAGACGGTTTCCCGCCTCTTTAATGATGACTTCCATTTTCCTCTTTCCATAAGATTAAAATCAAGAGCAGTACCCCCACCGTTAGATAGGAGTCTGCCACATTAAATATTGCAAAATCAATAAAATCAAGCTGAACCATATCAACCACGTAACCCAAGTGCACACGGTCAATAAAGTTACCAATACCACCTGAGATAATCAAAACCAAAGATAGCACCAACCAAAGACTCTTCTGGTAATTTTTAACCAGATAAACCAGAGCCGCACCAATCACTAGAACCGTCAAAATCACAAAGAAATATTTCTGATCCTGTAAAATCGAAAAGGCAGCACCACGGTTCTGTAGATAGGTCAAGCTGAAAAGTCCAGGAATAGCCTTGATAACTTGGTTAAGGGCAATATTTGCCACAACCCAATGCTTAACCCACTGATCCAAACCAATCAGAGCCAAGATAGCCAAAGGAATCGCAACCTTACGCATAAGTCCTCCTATGGTTTGTATGTATCAAAGTAGTCAAACATAACATTGACAAACTTAAGAGCACAAGATGACAAGTTAATCCCCTTACGACGGACATAAACCATCTTGTTATCCAAATTATCCTCAAGCGGAATAACCGTAATCCCGTTCACACTTTGTGCATCCAAGAAACCAGATCCCGTCGCATAAGCATCCGTACGTTCCAAGATACCGTTCAAAGTCGCACGGTCTGTCACGTTAAACATCAGAGACGAATCTGATGTATCCACGAAGTTTTCAGAATAGTAAAGGTACTCGTCCTTCTCCTGAGTGAAACGTACTGTAGGCAAGGCCGCCAAATCCTCCATAACAAGACTTTCTTTTTTAGCCAGAGGATGCCCCTTACGGAGATAAATGTGCGTTTTAAACGGAATCAAATCAATAGCCTCAAGCCCAAGCTTGTCCATATTTTGATGGATTCCCTTACTATTTTGACGGTTCAAATAGATAATCCCAATCTCACTGTGCCCCTTGGCTACCTCATCCAAAATCTGAATGGTCGTAGACTCAAAGATACGAAAATCCTTGTAATCAGGGTAACGCTCTGAAAAAGTCGTGATCAAAGGTGGCAAAAAGTCATAGTGCTGACTGGCAATTGAAAACTGGTTGCCCTTTTCAGAAGCATTGAGATAGCGATTTTCAAAACTATCAAAACTGCGTACCACCTCAAGCGCACGCTCGTAAAAAGTCATGCCCTGACTGGTCAAGACAGCCCCCGTCGTTGTACGGGTGAAAATTTGGAAATTCAGCTCCTGCTCCAAATCCTTGATAGCCACCGAAAGGCTAGGCTGACTCACAAAGAGCTTGCTGGCTGCCTCGCGGAAGGTTCCGCTATTGGCAATGGCTACGACATAACGTAGTTGTTGTATGTTCATGTGTGACACTTCTTTCTTGAAAAATCAATCATTTCTATTATACCAGATTTTATCCTCTTTTGTTGATACTAAAAAGCCCAGGCAACCCTGAGCTTGAATTAATTAAAATGTAGTCTTATTCGTCTGATTTGTCTGTCAAGAAGTACTCGTTTTCACGTTTGTCATAGTCGAAGGTCAAACGAACAGCATCTACCTTTCCACTTTCTGGATTATAATCACGGTAGCTAAGACTGACTGACTGAGTGAGATCGCCTTGTTCAGTTTGTGTCATTTCATGATAAGTGAAGCTAGCCTCTGGGTGTTTTTCAACCACCTCAGAAAGTCGTGTCCCCTTGAGCAAATCAGCTTGTGTACCTACAGACAACTTTTCATAGTCATCTTTTGTCCAGTTGCTATGATAGTCATCAACTTCTTTGACCTTATCATAGTCGAAGGTTGCTGAGGCAGATTTCAAAACATAAACATCGTCTTTTTTCTCAAAAGTCAAACGAACATAGTTGTTTCCATCTGTGTTTTCTTTTCTATAGGTAAGATCTAGTAAATCTGGTTTATCTTCCTCGTAAGCATCACTATACTCGGCATCAGTCGCCTTACCGTGAGTATCCAAGACCTCGTCCAATGTCAAAGTACCAACCTTCAACTCCTTAAACTGATCCTCAGTCCAGTCAAACTTATAATTCTCATCGATGTACAGATAAGCTCTATCGTGACCATCACTTTGGAACTGCTCAGCATGGTTCATGACAAATTTCACTGCTTGATAGCCTGCTCCAGCAAGCGAAGTCATGAAGAAGATGATTGACATGACTAGGGCAATAATAGAAAGTGCCTTGCGTGTCGACTTCAGACTCAAAACCAAAGTCACAATAGCTAGAATGATAAGGAAGAAAGCAAGGAAAGTAAAGACAAAACCGAAAGGAAGCGTCCAAGACAAAATGACGAATAGAATCCCCAAAACTAGGATAATAATCGGCAAAGCAATATTAACAAAAGCATTATTCTTGGTTACTTTTGGTTTGTAATAAGGGTTTTCCAAAGGTATCTGACTTGCCTTTGGAGTTTCTTTTTCTTGCTCTTTCTCCATATTCAACTCAGGCATTGGCTTAGGAGCTTCCTCCTCTAATGCCACCTGAGCCTCTTCTGGTTGCGTATCTGCTACTGAGTCAGCTGTCACCTCTTCAGTAGCTTCAGAACTATCCACCTGCTTAGCCTCAACCTGCTCAGACACTTGGGCACTTGGTTCCTCCGAAGCAATGACAAAACCCTCTTTCTTAGCTTCCATAAACTCCTCAGGACTTGGTTTACGTCCATTGACGTCCTCAAAGTGACGCACCCATTCTTCTCTAGTTGCCATAGCTGACTCCTTTATCTCTTTTTCTTTATTTTATCATACTTTAATCTCGTCTTATGAAAATAAAATCGGATATAAGAGAGAATTTTTTGAGACTACCTTAGGTGCTTAAGTGACAAGCCATCTCATGAAAATGGATGGAAGAAGAAAAGAAACTGCACCCAAAAGTTAGATTTTCTCTATCACACTTTTTGGGGGCAGTTCACATTATGGTTTATTTATTACTCATCAGAAAACATCAATTCATCTATCTTTTCTCTATCTTCAGCAATACCCTTATATGACTCGATTGTATTACTAAGGAATTCCATACTTACCTCGTAATCTCCTTCATATAAATATATTTGAGCACCTAATGTTTCAAGACTTTCTAGGAGGGTCCTCATTTTTATCAATTCCTCTAAATCTAGATAATTACATTCTAATAAAACTTCTCCCTTTTGAATCCTATTTTTTATCTCACTAATTGGTATAGTCATAAAGTTTCTTACCAATTTACAAGCTTCAAAAATATTATTTGACATTTTTACTTTTGAGTAGATTACTGACATAACTTCATCCTTTAGAAATCTTGCACATATATACAGTCTAGTATTAGTAAGACTAGTTTTTTATATTTAAATGTATAGCTATGTATCTAGTCTTTTTTAATCTCCAAACTAAGCTTATAAAAACTATAAAGGCTATAAGCAATTGCAATGATTCCCAAGAAACCAAAGTATACATTATCCTTTAAACTCTTCAGATAAATGCCAATTATTATAAAGAGAAAGGTATTGATCAAAATGACTAATCTTTTATTTTCTATCTTGCCTATTTTAAGTACCAATAGTCTAATGATAAGTATCGATGGAGAGAATAAAACGGCAATGATTGTAAGTAAAATATTTTTTCTGCTAATTAAATTAGCTTTAATGCCTTTTTGAGATTCTTTTTCAATATTCATCTCTTTAAATAATAGTTCCAGTGAAACATTATCAGGTTCACTTTTTCCTAATTCCCATTTAGAAATCGTCTGACGAGTAACAAATACTTTATCTGCAAGTTCTTGCTGAGTCATACCTGTTTTAGTTCTATATTCTTTAATCAACGTAGCAATGTCCATTTTAATACCCCTAGCTTATTTCTATTCTTCGATAAAAGGCTCTATCAACAAAATTGCTATTAATATTATATAGAGAGGAAGTTTATAAATAAAGTAAGTAGCAACGAGTAATAGAAACAATAACATTCTCGTAACCCACGGATATTTGTTTGATAAACTGACCAATAAATTAACTAAAGGTTTCAGTATCAACCCCATTAATCCAAAAGCAAGCACCCATATAAAATTAGTTTTGTTTTTCTTAATAAATTGTAACATTAAGAATACCTCCTCAGATTTGTTACTTTAAATTTATCAAGACCCATGACTAAAAGCACACAACGAATAGTAAAATATGCGCAACGTCCTTAGAAACTAGGATGCAACGCTCCAAGTCATTACGCAACGAGGAGAATATTACCTCTTAAAAGTACGAAATGGCAGTACATTAGAATCTAAAGACAGTGAAATTTTATAATAATTAAGCTGTACTATTTTAAAGTCTATATTTTCATAAACTTTTGTTTGTCTTCGAGACCAAAACGTTGGACTACGACCTTCATATTTTTGAAGCTTCTACTTTTGTAGTTACACTTTCATTAACTTTAATCATCTTTATTACGTTTCCATCAATCTTATAATTAACTTCAAAACCTGTTGGTCTTCTCTATGCACCTTACCCCTGCATCCTCCTATACTCCTTCGACTTCTCGCCATACCAGTCCTTAGCTGAGTAGCCAAACTGCTCTCTATATCGCTCGGAGTATTTGAAGAGGTAATAGCCTCGTAGCAAATCAATGGAAAAGACATAAGTCGCAAAGACAAAAATAGCAGGCATTAGGGGCATCAAAACTGCATCAATACTCCCTCTGATGTCGCTCCCGGTAGAGCGGTCAAACAGTACCAGTCCAGCTGTAATCCCCGTTCCTCCTAAAAAGACCAAGCCATCTGAAATTTTTTCGGTTACAAGAGCTACCATAGGGCTAAACTCTGTCTGATTTTGAACGGCTTCTCTCAGTTTACGGGGAACCGTTCGAATCAAATAATAAATGGACAGAAGAAACATAGCCCCCGATAGTATACTGACAATATTTCGTCGTGTCATCATCATTATACCAGCACATACTGTAAAGATAGCGAGTAAGACGACCATATAAAAGTAGGTGCAGAATTTTAGTTTCATCGGGCTTCTTCTGTACTTTATTGAAAAGAAAAGATAGATCAGATACATGACTACATACAAGAGAATGACTGGCCACTGAATCCAAGAAAATGTTGGATTTTGATCAACTGTCAATCCTTTTATAAACATGGGCATAGCAATGGAGAAGAAATAAATAACAATTGAAGTGATTAACAAGCCAATAAATCGTTTCCAGCTTCCTTTTTGATTGAGCTTTTCTACGGTCTCCTTAGTGACAAGAGACTGACTTTGCTCGAATGTATAATTTAAGAATTTCAATAGCTTTCTCCTTTTATCAAGAAAAAAAAGGAAGGTTTCCCCTCCTGTCCCTTAATTAATCCTCATCTGGACCTGATTTATAAGTAAGGTAGAATGTATCTTCACCTTCTTTGGTATCAAATGACAAGTAAACACTCTTGAGTTTGCCATCTTCAGCCTTATAATCACTATAAGAAATAGTCATTTCTTTTTTGAATTCACCTTGACGAGATGTTGAAATCGTGTATTCTGCACTTGAAGCTTTAGGGTGATCCTTAACGACATCTTCAAGTTTTGTACCGTTTGATGGATCAGTGTAATCCCCCTTATTGAGAGCATCAAACTGTTCTTTTGTCCAGTCAGCTTTATAAGACTTATCAACTTCTACCTTATCTTGAGGGAATCTACCTGAAGCATATGACAAGATAAATGTACCATCATATTGTTTCGTAAAGGTTAGGTAAACACTTTCACCATAGTCTTTACCAGAGTAGTTCAACTTCATCTCATCGCCAGAGATTTGTGCATCAGAAGCCTTACCATAAGTCTTGATGATAGACTTAACGGTATCTTTACCGACTTTCAATTTCTGGAACTTAGATTCATTCCAGTCAAATTTAGCATTTTTGTCAATGTAATCGTTGACGTCAGTGCTATCACCTTTTGAATCAGATTTAGAGTCAGATTTTGAATCGCTGTCATCATTTTTCTTGTCAGCATCATCGTCTTTATCAGCAACTTTTGATGTCTTGCTTGAGCTTGTGTTATCACTAGCGTTTTGAGAGATTTGGAAAATCAAACCACCAATAGACACAAAGAGCATGAGACCAGCAACACCTGTTGCAATGATTGAAAGCAATTTCTTGCTTGATTTAAGGCTAAAGACAAGTGAAACAACTGCCACCGCAACTGCGAGGACTGTCAAGATGATGAAGAGCCAAGCAGGACCTACAAACCATGCCAAGACTGCAAAGATTACTGAAAGTGCAATCGCAACGATTGGCAAGATAAGATTGAAAAGAGGTTTATCTGCTGAGCCAGCTGCTGCTGGATTAGGAACTGTTCCAAATCCTTGAGCTGATGAGATAGGTGCCTTTTCAAACATGCTTGAATCAAATTGTGGTGTTGGTTGTTGCACAGGTGCTTCTGAGAAAGCTTCTGCACCAAATGGTGATTCACTGCTTGCTTGTTCTGCGACGGCATCCTCAGCTGTTTCAGCTACATCTGCGATGTCATCTTGTTCTGTGACTTCTTCAGTAGCAACTGGTTCTGGAGCTACTTCTTCAGCGACAGGTTCATTAGCTGGTGCTTCTACAGATGCTGCTTGAGCAGCCAAAGCACTTGTATCAAAGTCAGCTGCTTTAGCATCCAAAAATTCTTGGGGGCTAGGCTTACGCCCGTGTACCGACTCAAAGAGTTCAGCCCATTCTGCTTTAGTTGACATAAAAATCTCCTTTTTTCAAGAAATCCAAACAAGAGGCCCCTTCAGCTTAGCGAAGTTTTCTATAGTTAGAATTTAGACACCTATCTCTGATAAGAGCAAGTAGCATGCGTCCTTCCAAAAGTCAGCCCTCACTTTTTAGCCTGAGGCAACCTTTCCCTATATCTAGTCCCATGTTCATTTTCTTGTTGATAGTTCCATTCTACCATATTTAAAGACCTCTGTTAACCGTTTCCCAAAAGGTTTTTTTCTGCTACAATAGTAGGTATAATGCACCAAAGGAGTTATATATGAAAAACATTAAAAAGTACATTCCATTAATTATTGTACTTGTTATCGCAGGCCTAGGTTTTGCCTTTCGTGAGAACATCGCACGCGTCGTTCGTGGAGATGCTTATGTTGATAATAAGATATTCACTAAACAATTAGAAAAAGCCCAAAAATCTGGAAAAGATGCCTTTCCACAGTTGTCTGACAAGGTCGGTAAGGACGAAGCTGAAGTTATCCTCCACACTTCAAAGGGTGATATCACAGTCAAACTCTTCCCTACACTTGCTCCAAAGGCTTCTGAAAACTTCTTGAAACATGCCAAGGACAAATACTATGATGGTCTTACCTTCCACCGTGTCATCAAGGACTTCATGATTCAAAGTGGTGACCCTAAGGGTGACGGTACTGGCGGAGAATCTATCTGGAAGAAAGGTTTCGCTGTTGAGCCTACACCATTCCTCTACAACATCCGTGGCGCACTTGCTATGGCCAATACTGGTGCTAAGAATTCAAATGGCAGCCAATTCTACATTGTTCAAAACAAGGACGATCAAAGCAAGCAACTAGGAAATGCTGGCTATCCAAAACCTATCATTGACGCCTACAAAAAAGGTGGTTACCCAGCTGGTGATACCAAATATACTGTCTTTGGACAAGTCATCAAAGGCATGGATGTCGTTGATACCATTGCAAACCTTGAAGTCGATGACAACAGCAAACCAAAAGAAAATGTAACGGTTAATTCCGTTGAAGTTGTGAAAGACTACAAATTCAAATAAACAAAAATCCGAGAAGTTGATTCTCGGATTTCTTTTTTATTTAACAGCAGTGAGGAGATAGTCGCCAGTGTTAACACGAGCTTCTTTAGTCGTTAAGACATCATTAAAGTCAGCTGTATTGGTCACAATGACTGGCGTGATAACTGGTAATTTAGCATCTCGGATAGTTGCTAGGTCAAATTCTATAAGTTTCTGTCCTGCTTCTACGACTTCACCTGCTTCCACATAGGTCTTGAAACCTTTACCAGCAAGAGAAACAGTGTCCATACCAATATGAATGAGAAGCTCTGCACCATTTTCAGTTGTCAAACCAATCGCATGACCAGTAGGGAAGACTAAATTAACAGTTGCCTTAGCTGGTGCGACAACTACCCCATCAGTAGGGTCAATAGCGATACCTTTACCCATAGCTCCTGAGGCAAAGACTTGGTCAGGAACTTGGTCAAGTGGGACAACATTCCCGATAAGTGGGCTTGCAATAATTTCTTGTTGAATTTCCTTAGGAGCGGGTGCAGCTTCTTCAGCTTTTTCCTCAACCTTAGCTGCCCCACCACCGTATAGATTTGGTACTCGGACAAAAAGTTGGATGAGGAAGGCAAGAACACCACCCACAATGGCAATAATAATGGCAAAGATAACTTTAGAAAGGTTACCGTCAGGCCCAATAAGGCTTGGGAAGACAAAGACACCCAGACCACCTATTGAATACGTCTTAATATCTAGGGCCATCATGGCAGCCCCCATAAGTCCTGAAACACCACATGAAATGTAGAATGGCGTTTTCATTGGAAGGGTTACCCCATAGATAGCAGGTTCTGTAACCCCAAAAATAGATGAAATGAAGGCTGGCATAGAGATGGTACGGACTTTTTCTTCTTTCGTTTTAAGCATGATAGCTCCCAACACACCTGTTTGCGTGAAACATGGAAGAATAGCTGCCGAAAGAATAATAGAACTTCCGTTTGTTGCCACATCTAGGATAGCAAGGGGAACAAGCGCCCAGTGCATTCCGAACATAACCAAGACTTGCCACGAGATACCGAGTATAAGACCAAAGACAATCGGACTAAAGTTCATGATTGCTTGGAAAAGGCTTGTCAATCCATCAGAGAAAGTATTAGCAACTGGTCCTACCACCAAGAATGTCAATGGGACAGTAATGAGTAATGTAAAGAAAGGTACCGCAAAGACTTTAATGACATCTGGGATAATCTTAGTAAAGAATTTTTGAATGTGAGAAGCTACCCAGATGGCCAAGATAGAAGGCATTACAGTTGAGAGGTAGCCCCCTGCTGGAAGCGTAAATGGAATGGCTCCTAGAACATGACCATGGCCAGCCTTTTGAAGCGCTGCTACCGCTGTAGCAATATCTGGGTAGACAAGTGCTCCTGCAATCGCAATAGCTGTAAACTCATTAACCTTGAAACGACGAGCAGATGTCAAGGCAATCAAGATTGGCAAGAACTGGAAGAAACCATCTCCCGCCGCATTCAAGATAACATACATAGGACTTGTCGCAGCTGACAGGCCACATGCCGCCATGATAGCGACTACCCCTTTGATAATCCCGGCCGCAGCCAATGGACCAAGGAAGGGTTGGAAAATACTAGAGACCATAGATACAAAGCGGTCAAAGAGATTTCCCTTAGGTGCATCCCCTTCATCGAGATCAAGACTTCCACCTGCTGGAAGACCACCAACTTGGAGGACTTCCGCATAGACGTCAGGCACATGGTTACCAATAACCACCTGATATTGTCCACCTGCCTTAACCACCGTAACAACTCCGTCACGGTTCTTAAGGTAGTCATCATCTGCTTTAGATTCATCTTTCAAATCAAAACGCAAACGTGTCACACAGTGTTTCAAGCTATTGACATTTTCCTTGCCACCAACGTGTTTGAGAATGTCCTCAGCTAATTCAGTATATTTAGCCATAAGGGCTCCTTTCTTGTCTAGGATTCTAGTTTTCTTTGAGGCTTTTTCAACGAAAAAAACCTAAATAAATACCAAGAACCAATTGGGATAAGCATACACTACTCCCATTAGTTTTTCGTATTTATCTAGGTTTTGCCTGCTGACCAGTAACAATCCTTTTGCTATGGTTCTATCTTATCAGAGTCCAAACATTTTTGCAAGCCCTTACATAATTGTTTTTTGTTTTTCGAGGTAAATTCTTGACCAAGAGCATAAGTCATGATAAACTATTGTTAGTTTATAAACTAACAGAAAGAGAGTTACACGATGAAAACAAGAGCAATTATTGAATTTAAAGATACATACGCTAGCATGGAATGCCACAAGCTTGGTTACCAAACCAAGGAAACTGCCTTGGCTATTATTTCCCCTACTGGACATATTCTATCAAGTACACCGCTTTTCAGAAAGGCATATGGTTCGAACACTGCTCACATCGACCAGCTTCCTTTCAATATAGATAATCTCAGTATCACAGCAAAAGGTCTCAGTAAGAAAGCCAAAGCCAACTTGGAAGATTGGATTGCCCATACTATTATTCTTCCAATGGACTATGATAAGTACTTTACTAAGCATCAAGAACTTTTGCACCTCCTAGCAGAATCACCTATCGTTGAGTCTGTCCAAGCCTTGATTTATAAGACAGTTAAAATCCATTTTTCTGAAGCACTCAATGATGAGCATATTCGTCAACTACAAGGGTTTATTCTTGCTCAGGCAGGTATTTATAGCTATATTGGGACATCTACAGTTTCAGACCGAAATGCCTACCAGGCTCTTGAATGGGCTAAACTTGATGTTAATGGTCGTTCACACAACGATCATAAGCCTGCTATTTTTCATCGTAGCAAAGGCCTCTTAGGTGGCTTCTTTCACCACGGAAATCAAGAAAGTATTGCATAACTAATAACTGGGACACCTTGTGTCCTTTTTTGCAACAAAAAACTCACCATAAAGGTGAGCTAGATTGATTTATTTACTATGTTTCCAGTTACTATAGATACTAAATACCACAATCCAGATGGCTGCCCCAATAGCTCCGACAACTGTTGACTTTTGCAAGAAGAGACAAACAAAGACGAAGATAAAGAAAAGGATAGTCAATGGATTGAGAATCTTGTAGGCTGGCATAAGGAAACCATCTGCCATGAACTCTTGAGATTTACGGTACTTGAGATGAGCAAGCATGGTCAAGATATAGATGGCAATGTAGACCCCTGATGATGATGCGGTAATCAAAGCGAAGGCATCAGATACACCAGGCAAGACATTGATGAAGGCTGAAACACATACTACAATGGCTGAAACAATGATAGCACGTGAAGGAATACCATTACGTGACAAAGTATCTAGCTTCAAAGCTTTCATGACTTTACTATTTGGTGTTTCCTTAGCAATTTGGAAGAGGTGACGACCTGTAGAGTAAAGTGTTGAGTTCAATGATGAAGCCGCTGCTGTCAAGACAACAAAGTTAATGAAGGCTGCTGCCCACTTGATACCAGCCATTTGGAAGACCGTTACGAACGGTGATTCATTAACTGGAAGTTTTTGCCATGGGAAGATAGCCATGAGGGCAATGAGGGCACCCACATAGAAGATGACAATACGAATCGGAATCTCCTTGATTGCCTTTGGTAAGACCTTACGTGGATTCGCTGTCTCAGAAGTTGTAATCCCTACAAATTCGATGGCTTGGTAAGCAAAGAAGACCATTTGGAAGGTCATAACAAAGCTTACCCAACCTTTAGGGAACATCTGAAAGCCGTGTGTAATATTGGCAAGGCTAGCATGTCCAGCAGGCGTTTCAAAGTTGGTTGCTACCATGAAGATACCTGTTGCGATAAGAGCAAGAATGGTGATAATCTTAATCATCCCAAACCAAAACTCAACTTCCCCGAAAATCTTAACCGCAATCAGGTTAACCGAGCTCAGGATAATCAAGAAGACAATCTGAATCTGCCAGGCAGGCCAACTTGGGAACCAATATTGCACATAGGTTGATACTGCCGTAATTTCTGCCATCCCGAGGAATATCAGTGATACCCAGTAAGACCAACCCGAGAAGAATCCCCAGCCCTTACCAAGGTATTTGGTAATAAAGTTGATAAAGGTGTGCTGGTCAGGATCCATATAGAGCATCTCACCGATCGCTCGCATCATAAGATACATGAAGATACCAGTTAGTATATATACTAAGATGATTGAAGGTCCTGTTAGGGAGAGAGAACGCCCTGCCCCGAGGAAGAGACCTGTACCGATTGTACCAGCGATGGCAATCAGCTGGACGTGACGGTTTTGAAGACCACGCACCATCCCATTCTCAGTCTGGTTGTCGTCTTTATGATGTTGCTTTTGCGACATTTTTTTCACTCCAATTCTATTGAGCACGACTCATTGAATCATGCCATTTTTTAACATAACTTATATTTTACCATTTTTGAAATAATTGGTCAATTTTTATACAGAATATTCAGAATTTTATACTTCAAAACAAGGGCTTGGAAAAATTCCAAACCCTTGTTCATCGTTATTATGATTCAGGATCATCAAGGCTACGGCCATGCAAACCTTTTTCACGTTGCACTTGGCGTAGTTTTTCAGGTGTCACATCGTTACCTTCTTCGTCAACCACTTTAATTCCTTCGATATGGTGACGAACTGAGCGACGATAGCCCTCAATGTATTCTTCACGAAGTTTTGCTTGCTCCACTTCTTCTTCTGGAGTCAAACCTTCTGTTTTTTTCTTTTTAGCAAGCTCATTGATACGAGCGATTTTTTCAGGTGTCATAATAAAACCTACTTTCTACCTGTTACCAGGTACTTATTTTGTGTTCAATTGGTTGAAGGCTGCAACAGCGTTAGCTTTCGCTACAAGACCTGCAAGAAGGGCCAAACGGTTGTTTTTAACCGCTTCATCTTCTGCCATGACCATGGTGTTGTCAAAGAAGGCATCGATGACTGGGCTAAGAGCAAAGAGTTGAGCCAATTTGTCGCTAGCTGAACCAGTCAATTCTAGCTCTTCAATCGCTTTAGCAAGAGCTTTTTCTTGATCATTTTCAAAGAGACTGGCATCGACTGCTACTGAAGCATCTGCTTTTTCTGCCAAATTGAAGGCACGAGAGAGTGATTCAACAGCTGCTTTGTAACCATCAGCCTTAGCAGCTTCTGAGAGGGCGTCAGCTGCTTCAAGCATATCAGCCACGACAAAGTTTGAACCAGCAAGAACGGCTTCTTTGATATCTTTTGAAGTGCGTCCCATCATCTTGTCCACACGCGCTTTGATGAAGTTGATGACTTCTGCTTGATTGTCATATGAAAGGCTATCAAATGAAAGTCCGTAGAGGCTGTCAATCAACTCATCCATAGGGATGTGCCAACCAAAGGCATCCAAGATACGAACAATCCCTTGTGTTGCACGACGAAGCGCATAAGGGTCATTTGAACCTGATGGAATCAAGCCAACTGAGAAGAATGAAAGGAGGGTATCCAATTTATCTGCAAGCGCAAGGATAGCACCAACCTTAGTCTCTGGAAGGGCACCATCTGCTGAATCAGGAAGGTAGTGCTCACGGATAGCTGTCGCTACCGCAGCATCTTCACCAGCGAGAAGGGCGTATTTTTCACCCATGATTCCTTGCAATTCATCGAACTCTCCGACCATACCAGTCAAGAGGTCAAATTTGTAGATTTCAGCTGCACGAGCTACTGCTGCCGTTTCTTCTGCAGTCAAACCAGCTTGCTCAGCTAGTGACGCTGCAATGACACCAGCGCGCGCCATGTGTTCTGAAAGAGAACCAATTTTTTCATGGAAGGTTACGTTCGCCAATTTAGCAACGAGGTCTTCAATCTTAAGTTTTTGGTCTTCACGCCAGAAGAATTCACCATCTTCAAGACGTGCAACCAATACTTTTTCATTTCCTCGGATAACATTTTCCAAGTGCTCAGCGTTACCATTACGGACTGAGATGAAGTTTGGTTTAAGTTTACCATCAAGGTCACGTACAACAAAGTAACGTTGGTGCGTTTCCATTGAGGTCACCAAGACTTCTTCTGGAACATCCAAATACTTAGTATCAAAACTTCCCATGAAGGCAGTTGGGTATTCGACCAAGTTCAAGACTTCATTCAAAAGTCCTTCTTCGATTTGAACTTGAACACCTTGTTCTGCTTCGATGGCTTTGATTTGCTCACGAATCATGTTTTCACGTTCTTTGCTATCCGCAATCACGTAAACGGTACGAAGGTCTTCTTCATAAGAATCCGCATTAGTAATTTCCACTTCATGTCCAAGGAAACGGTGTCCACGACTCACACGACCTGACTTGATATCCAAGAAATCAAGGTCGAGCGCTTCGTCACCCAAAAGAACTGTCAAGGTATGAACTGGGCGAATGTATTCAAATGTATTGTTAGCCCAGTGCATGCTGACAGGGAAGGTCAATGAAGCAAGCACTTCTGGAACGCCAGCCAAAACTTCTTTAGCTGGTTTTCCAGCTTCGTGTTTAGTGACATAAACGTACTCTTCACCTTTGACTTCACGGAATTCGATATCATCAACAGTCAAACCTTTCCCACGGACGAATCCTTGAGCTGCTTTTGAGAAGTTTCCATCTGCATCCAAGGCGATTTTCTTAGAAGGTCCTTTAAAATCTTCAGTCAAATCCGATTGTTGGTCAGCTAAACCAATCACACGGACTGCCAAACGACGTGGTGTTGAGAAGGTTTGAATGCTTTCGTATGAAAGACGGTTGTCATCTAAGAAGGCTGCCATTTTCTCACCGAGTTGTTTTTCACTTGGTGTGACAACGTAGGCTGGCAACTCTTCAAGTCCAAGTTCTACTAATAAGTTTTTTGTCATGTTTTTTCCTTTACAAAATTCTTCTTTTTGATAGGCATCTTAGGTACTGGGGACGTTGCTAACTAACTTTGTGAGGCTGTAGGGAAATCTTCTGTCTTCTCCACATCGATTTCCAACAGTCTCATCAAAGTGGATTTAACCAACTGATTCTTGAACCTAACGTTTCAAAAATCCCCATATACCAGTACGGCGATGCCTATCCCTTTAGCAAGTCTTCGACTTGCCTCTGGGTAGCCATGTGGGCTCACTTTGTTTGCCCATTTTCCATTCTTGTAACTCTTTTTTATTCTTCCTCTTCTGCTAGGAGTTTTGCGCGTGTGGCTTCGTCGAGAAGTGGGTAACCAAGTTTCTTACGTTCTGCGACGAAGGTTTTGGCTACGACACGGGCCAAGTTACGGATGCGGGCAATGTAGCCGGCACGTTCTGTAACAGAAACAGCACCACGAGCGTCAAGCAAGTTGAAGGTGTGTGAACATTTCAAAACGTAATCATAGGCAGGGTGAACAAGGCCCAATTCCAAAGCACGTCCTGCTTCTTTTTCAAATTTTTCGAAGTTTTCAAGAAGCATATCTTGGTCAGAAACTTCAAAGCTGTATTTTGAGTGTTCATATTCTGGTTGAAGGAAGATTTCTCCGTATTTAACGCCTGGAGCCCACTCGATGTCATAAACTGAGTCTACCTCTTGGATGTAAGAAGCCAAACGTTCCAATCCGTAAGTGACCTCAGAAGTTACCGGGCCAGTTGCCAATCCACCAACTTGTTGGAAGTAGGTGAACTGAGTGATTTCCATACCGTCGAGCCAAACTTCCCAACCAAGACCAGCTGAACCAGTTGATGGATTTTCCCAGTTATCTTCAACGAAACGAATATCGTGTTCCAAAGGATTGATACCCAATTTTTCCAATGACTCAAGGTAGAGTTCTTGGATGTTTGATGGTGATGGTTTCATAACAACTTGGAATTGGTGGTGTTGGTAAAGACGGTTTGGGTTTTCCCCGTAACGACCATCCGCTGGACGACGAGATGGCTCTACATAAGCCGCATTCCATGGCTCAGGACCAATGGCACGAAGGAAAGTGTAAGGACTCATGGTTCCCGCACCTTTTTCATTATCATAAGCCTGCATGAGCATACAACCCTGGTCATTCCAGTATTGTTGCAAAGTCAAAATAATTTCTTGAAATGTTAATTTCTTAGACATTAAATACTCCTTGATTTAAATGATTTCTTGCGACACGAGTCTGCCTCGTCGATTTTACGAGGCAAGACGAGTTAGTACTGCGTTTAGCTCAGGCACCCTAGTGCTGAGCGTGGGGCAGTCCGACTATAAGGAGGTCTCTACCACTGACGCAGTGGAAAGTCAATTTTTTAGACATTATTTACTCCTTATTCATAAAGTTTCTTGTGACTCAGGATGCAAAAAGAACCGTGTCTCTGCTCCTAAGTCGTTCGACCTAGGGGCGTCAGAAACGCGGTTCCACCCTAATTTATTACTTCATTTTATCTGTTTGTACTCAGCTCTTTGCTGAGAGAAAGCGCCACTTGCTTACTTTGCTCTACTTGGCTTTCACTATCCCAAGCTCGCTAGAAAAACGCCATAAGCCCTTCTTTCTTGTCAGTATTATAGCAGAAATAGGGAAACTTGTAAAATAAAATTCTAATCCTTCTCACTGATTCCCATTTCCTGACGAACATGTGCATGGGAATCTTCATGGAGAATGTCATTATCAATAATTGAGGCTTCTCGAAGTTCTTTGGCCTTTTTCTTGTCCTGATGGGTTAAGTCTTGATTGGGATCATACGCTTTCTCAACGATAGACAAGAGATGATTTCGAATTTCCTTTTCCTTACAAATTTTGGCTTTTTTGCGGTAGCTAGCCACAACCAGCACAACCAACATCAGCATTCCTAAATAACCGATAATAGGATACATAACCGCTACCAGTTGACGGAAGCCCATGAAGGAAATAGCGAAACCAGCAAGGGCAAATGTAGCCACGAAGAACTTGAAGCGTTTATCACTACCTGCTGAGAAGTGTTTCCCAAGAGCATAATAGAGACTAAAGACGGTATTAAAAATCAACCCAAAGATGACCAAGGCGTAGAGCGTCGCAAAGATAGGGTTCACTTCCTTAGCAATAGCCAACATAGGGACATCCGAGCTAGCAATCTTATCACTGTTAGCAAAGAGAATCAAGGTCGTGACGAAGAAAATCACACCAACCATAAATCCTCCCCAGGCTCCACTCTTTTCAGCTTCATTGATTTTAAGAATAGAGCCACCCATCACAAAGGCCATGGCTATGGCTGACATAACACAAACGGCAAAATAGTTAACCACAGACAGCCAAATACTCGGAAAAGGAGATTGAATGGTTTGCGACACCTTATCCATCTCAGCAAAATCCCAGTGACGTCCTAAAACATTGGTCACGAATATCATGGCAATCATAACCAAAATCATAGGGGTAAAAACTCCAATAACACCGATGATTTTTTTGAAATCTAGGAAACTCACAAAGATAGTCAGAGCTGTACAAAGGAAAGCACCTACCCAAATCGGAAAGCCGAACTGTTGGTTTAGGTTAGCCCCTGCACCTGCTGTCATCACAAAACCAAACAGGAAACAAGTGATAATCAAAGCGATATCCAGAATACGGTAAATCACAGGATGACTGATTTCTGCCAGGACTACCGAATGATCATCTGAGCGGTAATAACTTCCCAGAGCAATCATGAGTCGCCCAAAGCCAACATGCAAGATTCCTAGAACCATGACACCTATCAGTCCCCAAGCTCCAAAACTAACAAAATACTGTAAGAGGTCCTGTCCTGAAGACACCCCTGCACCAATCATTACACCGACATAGGCCAGGGCAATGCTCCAAATACGTTTTGACATATTACCTCCTGTAAAATACAAAGTATTTCTATTTTACACTACTCTGACACCTTTGTAAAAATCAATCAAAAACAGCACCTTCATAAGAAAGTGCTACTTATTCTCTTATTTTTCCCAACCTTTTCGTCCATCAACATAGGTTGCTTGTAAGTCCAAGGAGTCATCTAAGACGATAAAATCAGCTGGTAAACCTGCTTTTAGGCTTCCGCAAGTATTTTCAAGCCCAACCGATTTAGCTGGAACACTAGTTGCCATCTGCAGAGCTTGAGCAACCGTCACAAGTCCCCAATCAACCACATGTTTAACACCGTCTTTAAGTTGAAGGATAGATCCAGCTAGGTTACCACCTTCTTTGAGACGGGCGGTACCATTTTCAACGATGACAGGAAGTTCACCCAGCATATAGTCGCCATCAGGACGTCCTCCCGCTGACATACAGTCCGTAATAAGGGCAACTCCTTGAGGTGTCTTTTGCTTGATAAGAACCTTACAAGCTGCAGGGACTGCGTGATGCCCATCTGCAATCAGCTCACCAATCGTTTCAGGACTATCGAAGGCTGCACCAACCATACCAGGCTCACGGTGTGTAAAACCACGCATTCCGTTGTAGACATGAACCCAAACGGACGCCCCCGCTTCCACTGCTGCCATGGCTTCTTCATATGTGGCATTGGAATGACCTAGAGCAATAGTGACGCCTTGCTTGGTTGCTTCTTGGATAAATTCAGCTACTCCCTCACGTTCAGGAGCAAGAGCCAATTTAATCAATTTTCCTTGAGCTGCCTCCTGCCATGACTTCAATTGTTCCACACTTGGATTGCCCATGTATTTAGGATTTTGAGCTCCCTTATAGGTTTCAGTAAAATAAGGTCCTTCAAAGAAGAGCCCTTGAATTTTGGCACCAGTTTCCTTACCAACCGTATTAGCTGTTGTTTGGCAAATAGCCTTCAGCTCTTCAAATGGCGCTGTTAGGGCTGTCGGTAAGAAAGAGGTCACACCTGCTGATAGCAAGGCTTGACTCATGCCTAGAAGACTTTCCTCAGAATTACCCATGACATCATAACCCGCAAATCCATGAATATGAGTATCTACAAGACCCGGAGCAATCTGATAATTACTGTAATCCAGTACTTCTGCACCTTCTGGTACCTTTTCTGTCCAGTCACCGAAATGACCATCCACAACCTCTAGGTAGCCACCTTCCTTGATTTTATTTTCAAAGTAAAAACGTTTGGCTGAAATATAATAGGTCATAAGACCACCTCTCATCATTTTTCTATATTCTTAATACGCTTTCATTATATCAAAAAAGCCGAGAAATTTTCTCGACTTTCTCTATTAAATCACACCTTCTGTAACCTTTTCAACAAGATTAATCGCATGGTCTGCGATACGTGTGTAATGTGAGAGGTAATCAACATAGTTGATACCTGCTTGCGCAGTACACTCACCATTGTTAAGACGTTTGGTATGTGTTTTACGCAATTGTTTTTCAAGTTTTTCCAACTCTTCATGACGAAGGATGACTTGACCTGCAAGTACCTTGTCATCATCTACAACCACACGAATACTATCAAGAGCGATGCGGTGAGTACGATTGTAAACATCCGCAAGCTCAGCCTTGGCAGTATCAGAGAATTCAATTCCCTTACTATGAATGTGTTGTGAAAGATTAGCACTTGCAAGAGCAAGGTCACCCATACGCTCCAAGTCACGAACAGAATCAAGCACACTTGCCAAAACTTCATTTTCAGAAACGCTAAGAGATTCGTTTGAAATATCGATCAAGTAAGTTGTCAACTCTTCATCAATACTGTTAACAGCTGTTTCATACTTCTCAACCTTGTCGAAGTATTTCTCATCTCCCTTAGCAAAGAAAGCGTATGAAGCTTCCAAAGACTGGATGGCGTATGACGCCAAGTGCACCAATTCTTTCTTGGCATTACCAAGGGCGATAGCTGGTGCCTGTGTGATAAGCAAACGGTCCAAGTAAAGTGCTTCGTACTTGTTAATTTCGTCCTCACCAGGAATAATCTTAGTTACAAGGTAAGCTAGAACTCCGATGAATGGGAATTGAACGATAGTATTTGCAATGTTAAAAGTACCGTGAGCAAAGGCGATGGTCATCTCAGGTGTCAATCCAAGCACAGACTTAAACCATTGAATCAAGGCTGTGAATGGTACCAAAAGAATCAAACACAAGACCGTCCCAATAACATTGAACAGGACGTGAGCCCCTGCCACACGTTTAGCCGCAATGTTCGAACCAAGAGCTGCTAGTACCGCTGTGATTGTTGTTCCGATATTATCCCCAAAGAGGATTGGAAGGGCACCTTGCAGATCAAGCAAACCACCTGAGTAGAGACTCTGAAGAATACCGATGGTCGCTGCTGACGATTGAATCAACATGGTCAAGCCAGCACCGATGATAACCCCCATGACTGGGCGATCACCCAAGGTTGCCAAGTAGTCCTTAAAGGCTGTAACTGACTTCAAAGGTTCTACCGCATCTCCCATAAGGTTAAGGGCAAAGAAAATCCCCCCAACACCAAACAAGATACGTCCTAGATTATTGAGCTTCTTATTGCTTGTAAAGAAGAGAAGCGCAGCCCCCAGGAAAATCACTGGAAGGGCATAGTCACCAAGCTTGAAACCAATCATGAAGGAAGTTACGGTTGTACCGATGTTTGCCCCCATGACAATACCAATAGCCTGACGAAGACTCAAAAGCCCTGCCGAAACCAGACCGACGACAATAACGGTAACCCCTGAACTCGATTGAATCAAGGCCGTCATGACAATACCAATCAAAACCCCTAAAAACGGGTTGCTGGTATACTTATCGATGTAAAAGCGCAACTTATCTCCGGCTGCTTGTTGAAGACCATCTCCCATATACTTGATACTAAAGAGGAAAAGCCCCAAACCACCGAGGAAAGAAAACGCAATATCTTGCCAATTTACTGACACATTTTTGTCCTCATTATTTAAAAATTTTCGGTTAAACCGACCTTTCTATTGTATCGATTTATTAGGGAATAGACAAGGCTTTTTCCACAAAATAATAGAAAGATCAGAAGAAATTCTGACCTTTCTAGATATCTTATTTAATCCACTTGAACATAACGGCGAACACCACTATAGCTGATGTAAGAAATCCAACTATGACCGTCTTGAGTAACCTTCATATCAAAGTTAATCTTATCGCCTGCTTCTAAGTAAAATTCAACTGGAGCTGTATCACTAGGAGTATTTTTGACAACTGTGCGTTTGGTAAGCGTGTAACTGCCAGATTCTGCTATACCACCATCAATTGGAAGTTGATTGTCAGTAACTGTCACATCTTTAGGTAGCGTCACATTGTCTGATTCTTTAAAGTAGACCTTTGTTCCACCAGTACTGGTTACTTGAATGGTATCTTGTTCATAGCTAGGACCAGAAATAGCTGCCTTTTTAGAAACAAAACTAATATCGCCAACAATACCAGAGGTGTCACCCCTATCTCTTGAAAGAGTGGCATCATACTTACCTGAGCCTTCTTGATAATTATCTTTCGGGTGCACATAATTGTGAACTGTCGCTTGACCTTGGGCAGTGATATCTCCTACTAGACTAGTGTTATTAAAGACCAGACGACTGCCATCACTGGACTTCCAAGTACCAGCAATACTATCAAACTGACCACGCGCTACAGCACTCACATCCATATCCACGGTGGTTACTTGCGTATCCGTTTTAGATTGAGCTTGGCTGCTAGATTGGCTACTTGAAGCTTGGCTATCACTTGAGCTCTTTGGCACTTGAGATTGACTGGCTGAAGATTGGCTCTCGTTTGATGATTTAGGTGCTTGGGACTGGCTACTTGAGGGAACTGATGAACTCTTTGAAGATGATGACTGAGCCTGACTACTACTCGAACTTGGGACAGAAGCCTTTTGACTACTTTGCGTGCTTGAAGACTCCGTCTTTGAACCCGAAGATTCCTTGACCTTAGCACTAGATTTGCTAGTCTTACCGCTATCTTTACTGGATGTTTTAGCCTTACTTGATGAGGTCACCTGGCTGCTCTTAGGCGTCTTATCTGCTGAACTCGATTCCTTATGGCTGGAACAGGCTGTCAACAAAACCACTGAGGAAAGGGTAACCATGGAAAGCACGATTGCTTGGGAAAATTTGTTTTTCATAATTATTTCCTCATTTCTAGTCTATCGTAAAAAGTAAAGAAAGGACCTATGTTACAAGGCAACATAGGGTTCTCTCTACTATTAAGGGAACAATCTTTTCTACACTTTTATTATATCATTTTCTAATGTAAACGCCAACATATTAGGGCTGTAAATTCTAAAAATGAGATGAAAATCTCTTGAATCCTTGTGATATAATGGAGACAAAAATTGAAAGTTATACCATGACAATCTATCTTCTAGCACAAGTATTCTCAGCCATCGGAGCTCTCTGTGTCGCCATATCCTCTTTTGCAAAATCAAAACATAAAATGCTGGTCTGGCAAATTACCGACTATATTTTTACTGCTATTGCCAACCTACTTCTAGGGGGCTATACGGGTGCTTTAACCATTAGTATTTCCATCATTCGTAATAGCTTGATGGTCAAAAAGAAGATGACCAAAACTATCTTGACCACCCTCATCATTATTCAAATCATCGTCGGAACCTATCTCAATCAACTGGGGATTATTGGTTATTTACCTATAATTTCCTCCGTCTCCTATAGCCTAGCGATTGCTACCACACCAAACCTTCAGTGGCTTCGCTGGGTCATTATTGAAAATATGTTACTCTGGCTCATTTACGATTTGACCATTCAGGCTTACCCAGCTGCCATCACTGACGTCACTATCACACTAACCACACTCATCGCCATTATTAAAAATCGAAAAACCTTTAGCAAACAATAAAGCTAAAGGTCTTTTTCTTATAGAGCCCAGGTACGAATGGCGTGTGCCACACCTGCCTCGTCATTTGTCAAGGTCACATACTTACACAAATCTTTAATGTCGTCACTAGCATTACCCATGGCAACACTTTGACCGACGAATTGAAGCATTTCAAGGTCATTAGCAGCATCGCCTAGAGCCATGATTTGATCTGGGTTAATGTCAAGCTTTTCTGCTAAATGTTTAAGCCCGCTAGCCTTTGTTGCCCCTTGTGGCATGATTTCAAAGATATAGTCTTGACTACGAACTGTACTATAGCTCTGACTAAGTCCATCTTGCACTGCGTTTTGGAAGGCGTCCAAAGGTTCAGAATCAGCCATATACATGGCTTGGAAAATCACTTGACCTTCCGCAAAGATTTCTTCCAAACTCCTAGCTTTCGCTTCTGTGAAGACAGTGCCAGCATCATAAGCGACTAACTCAGGCACCTCATCGCCCACAACATAGTAAGTCTTTTCTCCAGTCAAGGTTAGAGCCACCTCTGGAAAGTCTTCGCAAGCCTGCAAGAGTTCTTCCATCTCAGTGCGAGATAAACTTTCATATTGCAGCAAGGTCCAATTTTTTGTCTCATAAGTTGAACAACCATTGTTCATGATAATATACTCTTCTTCACTCAGTCCTAATTTCTCAAAATGAGGAAGAATGCCTGAACGTGGGCGTCCTGTACAAAGGACAATTTTGATACCTTCCGCAGCCGCCTCTTGAATAGCCTTGATATTCTCTTCAGGAATCTCTTTTTGGCTATTTAAGAGCGTCCCGTCCATGTCAATTGCAATGAGTTTCACTTGATTCTGATTCATTTTACTCTCCTTCGACCCTAATAAGTGTCATAAATGGTTAACTGGTATTGTTCAATGATGCTATTTAATTTTTCTCCATAGGTTGTATCCGTAGCGTAGACCCCTGTTAGGGCAGCTGTCGCATCCTTATAATTCTTAGTCTTGGAACGGTGTACCCCTACATAGTAGCTACCCTCAAGGAAGTCTACGTAGTCCTGTAAAGAATTTTCCACAGAGCCATAAGAACGAAAAGCTGCATCAATATAGTAAGGATTGCCCTTACCATCATCCTCCCAGGTTGGTAGGGTTACACTTTGACCATTGTAGTCCCCCTTAATTCCAAAGAAGTTATAGGACGGCTTCTGACTCAAAGTAGATTGTCCAGAGTCAGATTCCAAGATGGCCTGAGCAATCATGACAGATGCATAAAGATCGTTTCTAGCCGCCAAATAGCGGGACGTCTCGCCAATCTCGGCAATAAAAGCAACCGTCGTCTCATCCGTAGATGTCATGTTCTTTTCCATGGTCAACCTTGGAAAATTTAAACTAGAAAGGAGTCCCAATAAGGCAAATAGGCCAATAAAAATCAGACTCCACTTCTGGAAAAATTTAGGAAAGAGCAAGAAAGACTTCTTTTTCTTTTTAGTTTTCTTAGGTCTAGCTTTCGACTTGCTTTTCTTTTTTCCTTTTGCCAATTGGTCACCCCCTCAATCATACTAACTTCTCTAAGTATATCAAAATTCACTAAAAAAGACCCAAACCAACCGGTTTAAGCCTTCATTATATTAAATGGCGTCTCCACCACGTTCACCAGTACGAATACGGATAACATCATCAATAGGAACAATAAAAATCTTCCCATCACCAACTTCTCCTGTCGCTACGGCGCTACAAATAGCATCAACAACTTCGTCAACTGCCATATCTTTGACTACAATTTCAACCTTAACCTTAGCTAATAAGGTAGGAACAATGCGCTGTCCACGAACAAACTCTGCAAAGCCACGTTGATTACCATAACCTAGTACTTGACTCACAGTCATTCCCTTGGCCAAGCCACTACCAGTCAAGGCATTTTTCAAATCTTCTAATTTATCTGAACGAATAATTGCTTCTACTTTTTTCATCTGAATTCTCCTACGAATCTAAGCCCATAAAGGTTGGATAGGCTGTTTCCTTGTGTTCACAGTCATCAAGACCAATAGCTTCATCACGGTCACTAACACGTAAAGGCATATAATGAGCAATTACTTTAATAATACCATAGGTCACAAGAGCAGACCAAATAGCTGTAAAAATAATAGCCAAAAATGTCACAATAAACAGATGCGCCTTTCCATAAATCAAGCCAATATTGGCCTTATCTAGGGCTAAATCTGGTGTCGTAAAAATCGCAGTGGCAAAACCACCAAAGATACCTCCAACACCATGGCAACCAAAAGCGTCCAAAGCATCATCATAGGCAAAACGTTTCTTCAAGACTGAAATAGCATAGAAACAAATCGGACTAACCATAAGACCAATTAGAATAGCACTCCAAATTGAAACAAAACCAGCTCCAGGTGTGATTGCAACTAGACCTGCTACCAAACCGGTTGAACCACCAACCAAGGATGGATGTCCTGTGACATGTTTTTCAATTGCCAACCATGAAAACATGGCTGCAGCAGCTGACACATGAGTGGTTACTAGCGCGTGAACTGCCAAACCATTGGCAGCCAAGGCTGATCCTGCATTAAAGCCAAACCAACCAAACCATAAGAGACCCGCTCCCAATAGGACAAAAGGAACATTATGAGGACGGTGTTCTAAAATGCCAAAATCACGCCGTTTACCAACAACGATTGCCAAAACTAGGGCTGATACACCTGAGGTAATATGAACCACATCACCACCTGCAAAGTCAATCGTCCCCCATTTTGCAAGGAGCCCTTCATCCCAAACCATATGTGCAAATGGATAATAGACAAAAAGTAACCAAAAGACAACAAAAATGGCTAAAGGTGTAAAGCGCATCCGTCCTACCACTGAACCCGTCAATATCGCCACACAGATAATCGAAAACATCATCTGAAAAGCGGCAAACAGCATATCAGAAATGGTTAAACCACGGCTTGAGGCCGTTTCAGACACACCATTTAAAAAAAGGTGACTGAAATTACCGAAGAAATTCCCATGACCGCCAAAAGAAAGCGAGTAGCCAGCAACAATCCACAAGAGAGAAGCTATAGCTAAGGGAAGAACAGACATCATCATGGTATTGATAACATTCTTACGACGTCCAAGCCCACCATAGAAGAAGGCCAAGGCTGGTGTCATCAAACAAACCATGGCAGAACAAATCAATATAAAGGCACTGCTACCTGTATCCATGAAACCACTCCAATTCTCAAATTATTTTATGTCAGATAATATAACACAAAAACATGAGATAAACAAGCGTATCTACGGAATTTTTTGATAATTCTTTCTTTTCTGACATCTTATGTCGCCACAAAAAAAGAGTCTCTTAAACCCCATGGAAAAGGTTATAAAGCTCTTGTCTGTTTATTTTTCGCTCTTTAGCAACGGTTTTTATAGCCTGATTAGGTTTCATACCAGAAGCAATTAAAGCTTCAACAGCCTCCACTGGCGTAACATCTGATGTTAGATTTTCTTCCCTATCATTTTCAGAAGCTCCAGCCACAATCAGTAAACATTCTCCCTTGAGAGGATTACTAGCAATATAATCTAAAATTTCTGAAATTGACCCTCGCTGGTACTCTTCATAAAGCTTGGTTAATTCTCGAACTAGCGTTACTTGACGGTTGCCATAGACCTCATACATATTTTCGAGGGTATCCGCCACACGGTAAGGTGACTCGTAAAAAATCTGTGTCTCAGGATAAGATACTTTTTCCTTGAAGAAATCAATCTGCTGTCCCTTTTTACGAGGCAGGAAGCCATAAAAAATATGAGGTTGGGGTGCTAAACCACTAGCAATCAAGGCTGTAATACCAGCTGATGCTCCCGGTAAGGCCACCACAGGAATATCCTCAGCAATGGCGGCTTTGACCAAATCATGCCCAGGATCCGAAATGGAAGGCATACCCGCATCAGAAACCTGAGCCAAAGAAAGACCTGACTTCAAACGCTCCAGTAAATCTGGAATTTTCTCATAGGCATTGTGCTCATGAAAAGAATACTGCTTGGTTTCAATCTCAAAATGCTTGAGTAAGAGACCCGTATTGCGCGTGTCCTCCGCACAAATAAGATCCACCTCTTTCAGGATTTGCACACTACGAAAAGTCATATCCTGCAAATTCCCAATAGGAGTGGGAACCAGATAGAGGGTACCGTAGCTAGATTGCCCCTTAAAACTCTTTTGAACCTGCATATTTAGTCTCCGTACAACAATTCTGCACAGAAGCCACAAGCTTCATTATTATCACGACGTTGGCCATAAAAATCTGGACAAATATGGAACCCATCATCGTAAATAGCCTCGAGGTTCACCTTACCATGAGACATTTTAGTCCCTGTCTCCTCCTGAACCACTTGACTCAAGTGCTCACGTAACTTGTCGTTTTCCAACTTGAGGGCCGTATTTTCATCCAGAATCCCTGAGAAGTTCGCCTTAATTGCTTCCACTTCTGCCAACATAGACATCAAATTTTGTGATAATTCCTCGAATTTATCATACAATTCACGCTTTTCCATTTAGCTGAACTTCCTCCACTCCATAAGTTAGGGGCGCACGCCCTTTTTCAAATACAACCTTAATGGTCCCTGCAATCACATCAATGGCAACGACCTGACCCGTGCCATCCTTGGTTTCAATTTCATCACCCAAATCAGGATAACTAGCCTTGCTATCTCGGTAAAAGTCATCTTCATAACTGAGACAACACATAAGTCGACCACAGACCCCATTCATCTTACCAGAATTCAAAGATAAACTCTGATTTTTAGCCATCTTAATCGATACTGGTGGGAATTCACCCAAAAAACTAGAACAACAAAGTGCCCGTCCACAAGGTCCTAAGCCGCCATAGATTTTTGATTCCTCACGACTTGAAATTTGACGCAACTCAATACGTGTCTTAAAGTAAGAAGCCAGATCTTTGAGTAACTGACGAAAATCGACTCTTTTTTCAGCTACAAAACTGATTAACACATAAGAGTTATTTAGCGGAAAGACAATATCAACCACCTTCATATCTAGCTGATTTTGAGCAATTAATTCAGCCACTACTCCCATACTCTTTTCAGCCTTCAAAAGATTTTCCTCATATCTAGCAAAATCTTTCTCTCCTGCCAATCCTTCAACCCGATTCAAATCCGCAGGCAAACTAAGCTCAGGAAAATCAGTGTTTTCCATGACAACCTGGGCTAGGCGCGTATCTTTTTTCTCCAAAACGACTACAAAGTCATCTTTGGCGTAATTTTTATCAGGAACAACGTATTCTACTGCTCCAGTTTCTTCAAATTTTATTCCAATGACTTCTGTCATGATAATACCATATACTCCATTACATTTTGAAAGCTGACATTAGCTAGCCACATTTTTCGTGCCTCATAAACTAAGTCTAGCCATCGCCTTGCTTGTGGATTTTGTATATCCTTCCCCAATTGATAAGTTAAAAAAGCCCAGACCATCTCTTGTTCCGACTTTTCACTACACTGGACAGCCAGTTTTGCAACGTCCAAATAAAGCAGATCTTGATTAGATAGCAGGGACTGTGTGAAACGCTCTACTGTAGTAATCAGATCAAGAATCTTATTATCTTTAGCTAAGTCTAAAGCCTGAACATCATCTTTAGCAAAGTCCGCCAACACTTTGGCTTGTGTCAGCAACAAACCCTCCTTCTGCAACAACTCTTCCAGATAAGCCCGATTCTTTGGAAAATAAAAGAGTTGAGCTCGGCTTTTAATCGTCGGTAACATACGACTATCATCAGCTGTCAAAAGAAAAATATAAATCTGACTTTGAGGCTCTTCAATAAACTTTAATAGACTATTAGCAGCATTGACGTGCATCTTATCTGCATCCCGAATGATAAAAACCTGAGCCTGCCCCTCAAAACTCGATTGACTAAACTCTCTAGTCAACTGACGAATCGTGTCCGTCTTAATAATCTGTCCTTGTGGCTCTACTAATTTAACATCAGAAAAGTCCCCCTGTGCAATCAAGCGACAGGGACGACAGTGGCCACAAGGTAGACCATCCTCAGGAGTCAGACAAAACCGACTCTGTGCTAGCCAAATAGCCATGTCGAGACTTCCAAAATCACCCGAAAACAAATAAGCATGACTCAAACGATTTTCTCTGATAATTTGTGAAAACTCTTCAAATAGTTTGCTTTGACTTTCAGCTAACTTCATCTTGCTCCTTATAAATAGTCTTTAATTACATTCCAAGCTTGCTCTACAACATCCTCAAAATCCTGTGAAGCATCGATTAGCTTGATACGTTCTGGTTCAGCCTGTGCTAAATCTAAATAACCTTGACGTACACGCTGATGTAGGTCAAGTTTCTCTAAATCCAACCGATTGACTTCACGTTCGCTGCTAGCTGCAATGCGGGCCAAACCAGTCTCAGAATCCACATCAAACAATAGGGTCACATCAGGTTTATACCCATCAGTCGCATAGGCATTTAACCAGGCAATCTCATCCTGATCCAAGCCACGACCAGTACCTTGATAGGCAACTGATGAATCAATAAAGCGATCCATGATGACCATATTGCCCTTTTCAAGCTCTGGCAAAACCTTCTCAACCAGATGTTGACGGCGAGCAGCAATATAGAGCAAGAGCTCTGTCTTAGCATCCATAGCCGTATTATCTACATCCAGAATAACCTCACGGATTTGCTCTGCAATAGCTACTCCTCCTGGTTCACGTGTCGTCACAACCTGAGCTGGATAAACCTCTCTTAAACGTGGTAAAAGAGCCTCCAAAACTGTAGTCTTTCCAGCACCATCTGGCCCTTCGATTGAGATTAATAACCCTTTTGACATGATACTTCCTTTATTTTTTTTCATCTTCTATTTTATCAAATTTTAGCTTAAAAGAACAATCAAGGACAAAAGAAAACAGAGGTTTCTAAAAAACCCTGTTTCTATCTGAATACCTCTGACCATGCCGATTGCAGGTTTCGAACCTGTGACCTACGCGTTACGAGTGCGTTGCTCTACCAACTGAGCTAAATCGGCTGACACAGTCATTCTAACACTATGCCCTAAAAAGTCAAGTTCTGTATAACATTTACAAAAAAAGAACTTGGACTAACCAAGCTCTTTCTTTTCTTACAATGATTTGTAAAGTTGACTGGCATTTTCAACAGTGAAACCATATTCTTTAAAGATACGGTCACCAGGTGCTGAGGCGCCCCAAGTATCAATAGTAAGTGTTTTACCTGCAAGACCAACGTATTTGCCCCAACCAAAGCTAGTTCCAGCTTCGATAGCCAAACGTTTTGTCACAGCTGCTGGAAGAACTTCTTCTTTATATGCAGCATCTTGTTCATCAAAGAGATTTTGTGATGGCATTGAAACAACACGGACATGCACGCCTTCAGCTTCAAGAGCTGCTTGAGTATCAAGAGCCAATTTCACTTCAGAACCAGTCGCAATGATGATACCATCAAGATCACCTTTAGCTTCTGAGATGATGTAAGCCCCTTTATTAACACCAGCTTCAGCATTTTCAGCTGTACCGTCAAGGACTGGCAAGTTTTGACGTGTCAAAACTAGCATTGTTGGACGTTCAGTCTCAGCCAAGGCACGTTTCCACGCAGCATTAGTTTCATTACCATCTGCAGGACGGATAACGTTAAGATTAGGCATTGAACGCACACTTGCCAATTGTTCGATTGGTTCGTGAGTAGGTCCATCTTCACCAACTGCTACTGAGTCGTGTGTCATAACATAAGTTACTGGCAAGTTTTGAAGAGCTGCCATACGTACTGCTGGAAGCAAGTAGTTTGAGAAGACGAAGAAAGTACCACCATAAACACGAGTACCACCATGAAGAGCAATACCATTCATAGCTGCTGCCATAGCAAACTCACGTACACCAAACCAAATATTACGTCCAGCATAGTTATCTGCTTGGAAATCAGACTCAGCCTTAACCATAGTATTGTTAGAAGCTGAAAGGTCTGCTGAACCTCCCCAGAATGAAGGAACTTGTTCAGAAATCTGTTGGATAGCTTGTTGGCTTGACACACGGCTAGCTACTGCTGAACCCAATTCATGAGCATTCAAGTCAACGTGTACAGGTTCATTTGCAAAGGCAGCCTTGTATTCCGCAGCCAATTCTGGATAAGCAGCTTCATATTCTGCAAATTTAGTTTGCCAAGCATTTTCAGCAGCTTCACCACGGAATTTAATACCAACTTCGAAACGACGTGCGACTTCATCTGGAACTGTAAATGCTGGTGCATCGTAACCATAAACACCTTTTGCATGATCAATGCCGTCTTGACCAATTGGAGCACCGTGGACAGCTGATGTTCCTTGTCCTTCAGCTCCGTAACCAATGATTGTTTTAACTTCGATAATAGATGGTTTATCTGTCTCAGCTTTAGCTTCTTCGATAGCTTTAGCAATAGCTTCCAAATCATTACCATCTTTAACAAGAATGTGTTGCCAACCATAAGCTTCAAACTTAGCCTTAACATCTTCTGTGAAAGCCATTGAAGTTGGTCCATCAAGTGAGATATCATTTGAATCGTAAAGAAGTACCAACTTACCAAGTTTAAGGTGACCAGCAAGACTAGCAGCTTCTTGAGAAACACCTTCCATCAAACAACCATCGCCATGGAGGGCATAAGTATAATGGTCAACAATATCAAAACCAGGTTTGTTAAATTTAGCTGCCAAGTGCGCTTCAGCCATTGCCATACCTACAGCATTAGCAATCCCTTGACCAAGAGGTCCTGAAGTCGCTTCAACACCATCTGTATGGTTAACTTCAGGGTGACCTGGAGTCTTAGATCCCCATTGACGGAAGTTCTTCAAGTCGTCCATTGTCACGTCGTAGCCAGAAAGGTGCAAGAGACTATAAAGCAAGGCAGAACCATGACCTGCAGAAAGAACAAAACGGTCTCGGTTTGTCCAGTTGCGGCTAGTCTTTGGATTAACATTCATCACATGGTTCCAAAGCACATAAGCCATCGGCGCTGCACCCATAGGAAGACCTGGGTGCCCAGAATTCGCGGCTTGAATTGCCTCGATCGAAAGCGAACGAATAGTGCTGACCGCCATTTGGTCAATTGCATCAAAAGTCATGATTCTAACTCTCCTTTTTTGGAAAAAAATGCGGAGCATACAGACTATTAGCATCTGAGCTCTAGTTATACTACTTTCATTATAGCATATTATCTGTCTCTTTGGGCAATCCAATTCTATTTGTCAAACCCTAAACCTATAAAATAGAGCACCTAAAGCGTTCGTATTTACAAACCTGCACCATTTGTCTTATCCCAAGCAATTATTTATAAAGCTATTCATCAAAAAACAAAAAAGCCGAGGAAAACCTCGACTTTATCTAAAATTATTTAACGAAGTCAAGCAATGCCAAGAAGCTTTCAGCTTCAAGTGAAGCACCACCAACAAGAGCTCCGTCAACGTCTGGACAAGCCATGTATTCAGCAACGTTTTCAGGTTTAACTGATCCACCGTATTGAACACGTACTTTGTCAGCAACTTCTTGACCAAAGTCAGCAGCTACAACGTCACGAACAACTTTACACATTTTTTGTGCGTCGTCTTGTGAAGCTGATTTACCAGTACCGATAGCCCAGATTGGTTCGTATGCGATAACTGTTGAAGCTACTTGTTCAGCAGTCAATCCAGCAAGAGCAGCTGAAACTTGAGCACCTACGAATTCTGCTGCTTTACCAGCTTCGTAAGTTTCAAGTGATTCACCACAACAGATGATTGGAAGCATACCGTTAGCAAAGATTGCTTTTGCTTTTTTGTTGATGTCTTCATCAGTTTCGTGGAAGTAGTCACGACGTTCTGAGTGACCGATAACAACGTAGTCAGTACCGATTTCTTTCAAAACTTGTGGGCTAGTTTCACCAGTGAAGGCACCAGCATTTTCAAAGTAAGTGTTTTGTGCAGCAACTTTAAGGTCTGAACCTTTAGCAGCAGCAAGTACAGCTGTCAAGTCAACTGCAGGAGCTGCGATACCAGCTTCAACAAGATCTGATGAAGGAAGTTTTGATGCTACAGCTTCAACGAATGCTTTTGCTTCTTCTGGATTTTTGTTCATTTTCCAGTTACCAGCGATAAATGGTTTACGTGACATTTCACATACCTCTTCTTTTATTTATTTACTCGTTTATTTTATCACAAATCCCTTACTATTACTAGGATTTTAGGAAAATTCCGAAAACTCAACCTCCTTTATGTCTATTTATCACAATCAAAACTTAAATTAAGCATCTAAAACACCTCAAAAATATAATATTACGAGTATTTTCAAACACCAAAAAGAGCCGAGTAAACTCGACTCTCTCAATTATTGTCTGACGAATAATTGTATTGGGAACTTAATATTAATTAAGCTTCGATTTCAGATACGATACCTGAACCAACAGTACGTCCACCTTCACGGATAGAGAATGTTGTACCTTGTTCAACGGCGATTGGGTGGATCAACTCAACGTCGATAGTCACGTTATCACCAGGCATAACCATTTCAGTACCTGCAGGAAGTTCGATTGAACCTGTTACGTCAGTTGTACGGAAGTAGAACTGTGGACGGTAGTTGTTGAAGAATGGAGTGTGACGTCCACCTTCTTCTTTAGAAAGGATGTAAACTTCACCTTTGAATTTAGTGTGTGGGTTGATTGAACCAGGTGCAGCCAATACTTGACCACGTTCGATTTCATCACGTTGGATACCACGAAGAAGAACACCGACGTTATCTCCGGCAATACCTTCGTCAAGTTGTTTACGGAACATTTCAACACCAGTAACAACTGCTTTTTGGATATCTTCTTTAAGACCAACGATTTCAACTTCGTCATTAACACGAACAACACCACGGTCGATACGTCCTGAAGCAACAGTACCACGACCAGTGATTGAGAATACGTCTTCGACTGGAAGCAACAATGGTTTGTCAGTGTCACGTTCTGGTTCTGGAATGTATTCGTCAACAGTGTTCATCAAGTCCATGATGATATCTTCGTATTTAGAATCACCTTCAAGAGCTTTAAGAGCTGAACCTTGGATAACTGGAATGTCATCACCTGGGAAATCGTATTCTGAAAGAAGGTCACGGATTTCCATTTCAACCAATTCAAGCAATTCTTCATCGTCAACCAAGTCAACTTTGTTCATGAAGACGATAAGGTGTTTAACACCAACCTGACGTGAAAGAAGGATGTGCTCACGAGTTTGTGGCATTGGTCCGTCAGTAGATGCTACTACAAGGATCGCACCGTCCATTTGAGCGGCACCAGTGATCATGTTTTTAACGTAGTCCGCGTGTCCTGGCGCATCGATGTGAGCGTAGTGACGTTTTTCAGTTTCGTACTCAACGTGTGCAGTGTTGATTGTGATACCGCGTTCACGTTCTTCTGGAGCAGCGTCGATTGAAGCGTAGTCTTTTGGTGTGTTAACTGCGCTAGGAAGACGACGAGCCAATACAGTTGTGATAGCAGCTGTCAAAGTAGTTTTACCGTGGTCAACGTGTCCGATTGTACCAATGTTAACGTGTGGTTTACTACGATCGTATTTTTCTTTTGCCATTTAGGAAAAGCCTCCAATAAAATATATTTTATAGATAGACAGTAGGCAATACAGTCTAACTTTACTCTACTATTCTATCAAAATGTCATAGAATTGCAAGTATTTTATATAGTTTTCAATTTTTCTTTAGAGTAATCACAAATATTTCTTTCAGTATTTCTATTTCTACTACTTCTACAAGCTTTTAGTATTACCTTTACTAATGCAAAACGCTATCAAGTAAAAAAAGAAGCCGAATTAACGACTTCTTCTTAAAGGTACAATTTTTTCATCTTGACTTTCTAATTCTTGAGTCTGAGACAATTCTTCCTCAATAGCTTGAACAATATTATCACGCTTTTCATTAGCAGCGATGTTCAAGACAAAGGCTATCCCAACTGAAGTTACCAAAAGCGAGTTACCACCTTGTGAAAGGAAGGGGAAGGTAACCCCTGTTGATGGAATCAGTCCTGAGATTCCTCCGATATTAACAAAGACCTGCATAAGCATGAGAGCCCCTACACCAAGCGCCATCATAGAGTTAAATGGATTTCTGGCCTTAACTCCCACAATCATAATACGAAGAATGAGGAAAAAGAGGAGAGCCAAAATCAAGCCAGCTCCGATAAGACCTAATTCTTCAATAACAATCGAAAACACAAAGTCTGTTGTAGCTTCTGGAAGATAGCCAGTTTTCTCAATCGAATTTCCAAGCCCAAGACCAAACCACCCCCCATTACTCATAGCATAGTAAGAATGAGATAGCTGTAGACCTGATCCTGTCAAATCTTTAAAAGGATTAAAATAAGCCGCGAAACGCTTGGCAACATAACCGAAGATAGGTACCTTAGCCATGGTTTGTACCCCTACCAAGGCAATTAAACCTAGGAAGGCAGATGAAACTCCTACAATACCGGCAAATAAGGCCGTGAACCAGCGATATCCGACACCAGAAATTGAAAACATAACTACCGTAGTCAATACAATAATGGCCGCATTACCCAAGTCAGGTTGGATAGCAACCAAACCAATCATAACGAGCAAATAAACACGCCAGTCATTCAGCTCCTTACCATTCCTTGGAATCCATCTATTCTTCGTCAAGGCTTGGTAGTCATAACGTTCTATAGCAGACTGTTTTTTTGAAAAAGTGTGTGCCAAGAACCAGACAACAATGATCTTAAGGTACTCTGCTGGTTGGAAAGACAAGGGACCAAGCACAATCCAACCATTGGCACCATTGATTTCCCTGGTGAAAAATTTGGCAATGACCAAAAGTAAAATCTCAAAGGCAATAACAACACCCAAAAGCTTATCTTTCCTGAGAAAGTTCAACTTCAGTCGATAGATGAAAAAAATAGAGAACAAGGATACCAACCAAAAGGCTCCTTGGTTTATAACAGATGCAAAGGGATTGGCTCCCAAGGCTACTAAACGAGCACTTGTTGTTGAATACACTACTATTAAACCAACCACGGATAAGATTAAATAAGGTATCAAGATGGTGTAATCTAAAAGATGCTTCTTTTCAATTTTCATATCTTTAAAAAACTCATACTTTCTATTACGTTACTCTACATTCTTTCTAAAAATATAAAGCTAACAGCTTATATTATAACACTTTGATACCTTAAACTAAAGTAAAAGCTAAATTAACCGTTTTCAAGACTGGAAATCTATTTTTTTAACTTACCTTCAGATAGGTTTTACAATGAGCTTTCTTTGAAAACCTTGCTACTTCTTATGTTTTCTTTTAAGACAAACAAAAAACAAGACCTAAGTCTCGTTTTTTGTTTATCTTATTTTGTACCGACACTGATACGATTAAGTGCTCGACGGAGAGCAACCTGAGCACGTTGAACTTCATCAATACGGTCAGATTTAGTTGCTTCTTCCAAGTCACGTTCGGCACGTTGCTTGGCACGTTCGGCACGAGAAACGTCAATGTCGCGTTCACGTTCTGCTGAATCGGCAACGATAGTAATAAAATCATCTTTAACTTCGATGATACCACCGTTTACGGCAATCCAATCGACGTGACTCTCGTCATCCACACGACGAACCTTGAGTTCATCCACTTCAAGTGGCGCAATCAAGTTAATATGGCCTGGCAAGATACCAATTTGACCATCTTTAGTAACCGCGTGGATAAAGCTGGCATGGTGGTCATATTTGAGACCATCCGGAGTTACCACTTGTACGGTCATTTGTGCCATATCTTCACCTCATTAGTAGCCCATAGCTTTAGCTTTAGCTACTACATCCTCAATTGGACCTACGCTACGGAAGGCATCTTCTGGAAGATTGTCATATTTACCTTCAAGGATTTCCTTAAAGCTACGAACGGTTTCAGCAACTGGAACATAAGAACCTGGTTGACCTGTAAACTGTTCAGCAACGTTGAAGTTTTGTGACAAGAAGAATTGGATACGACGAGCACGTCCAACCAATGTTTTTTCTTCGTCTGACAATTCATCCATACCAAGGATAGCGATAATATCTTGCAATTCACGGTAACGTTGAAGCACACGTTGAACCTCAGTCGCAACAGCATAGTGTTCTTCACCAACAATTTCAGGTGAAAGGGCACGTGAGCTTGATGCCAATGGGTCAACGGCTGGGTAGATACCCATTTGTGTCAACTTACGTTCAAGGTTGGTTGTTGAATCCAAGTGAGCAAATGCTGTAGCTGGCGCTGGGTCAGTATAGTCATCGGCTGGAACGTAGATAGCTTGGATTGATGTAACAGAACCTTTTTTAGTTGATGTGATACGTTCTTGCAATTGACCCATTTCAGTAGCAAGTGTAGGTTGGTAACCAACGGCTGATGGCATACGACCAAGAAGGGCAGAAACCTCAGAACCTGCTTGAGTGAAACGGAAGATGTTATCGATGAAGAGAAGCACGTCTTGACCTTCGACATCACGGAAGTATTCCGCGATTGTCAAACCAGTAAGGGCAACACGCATACGTGCTCCAGGTGGTTCATTCATTTGACCGAAGACCATGGCTGTTTTCTCGATAACGCCAGATTCTTTCATTTCCCAGTAAAGGTCATTACCTTCACGTGTACGTTCACCAACACCTGTAAACACGGAAATACCACCGTGCTCTTGGGCAATGTTGTGAATCAACTCTTGAATAAGAACGGTTTTACCAACACCGGCACCACCGAAGAGTCCGACTTTACCACCCTTAAGGTAAGGGGCTAGCAAGTCAATAACTTTAATCCCTGTTTCAAGGATTTCAGTAGATGTTGACAATTCATCGAAAGTTGGTGCTTTTTTGTGAATTGGTTCACGCTCTGCATCGTCTGCAAAAGGTGCTTCCAAGTCAATGGTATCACCAAGAACGTTAAAGACACGTCCAAGGGTATCTTTACCAACAGGAACGCTGATTGGACGACCAGTGTCCAGAACTTCTAGTCCACGAGTCAATCCATCAGTAGATTCCATGGCAATGGTACGAACCACACCTTCTCCAAGTTCAAGAGCTACTTCGAGCACGATACGTTTAGACTTTTGTTCATCAGTATAAACGACCAATGCATTGTTAATCTCAGGAAGTTTATCACCAGCTGCAAACGCTACGTCTACAACAGGACCAACAACCTGAGCAATTTTGCCTGAGCTCATTGTTTTCTCCTTATGATAGTTTTCTGGATGACAATCATCCTTTTTTTCATGTGTGTCTAATTAAGACAAATCTCTAGCTATTCAAGTGCACTTGCACCACCAACGATTTCAGTAATTTCCTGAGTGATGGCAGCTTGACGCGCACGGTTATATTGGATTGTCAAATCGTTAATCACATTCTTAGCATTATCAGTGGCTGTCTGCATTGCAGTCATACCAGCTGCGTGCTCAGCTGTTTTGGCATCTACGATAGCACCGTAGATAAGACTCTCAGCATATTGTGGCAAGAGTTGATCCAAAATAGTGTCACGATCTGGTTCCAATTCAAACTTGGTCAACACATGACCTTCTGATTCATTGGGATCCAAATCAGCGATAGGAAGCATTTGTTCCACGCGAACTTCGCTAGACAAACTATTAACATGGTGGTTGTAGCACACATAGAGTTCATCAAAAAGTTCATTTTGATACATTCCTACAGCTTTAGAAATGATTTTTCCGACTTGTTCAAAACTAGGTTGATCTTCAAGGCCACGAAGTTCAAAAGCAACATTCATGTTACGAGCCTTGAAGAAATCTGAACCTGTTCCACCAATAGAAATGATAGCATATTCATCTTCAGAATCATGGTCACGTTTAATCATGTCTAACACAGCTTTAAGAATTGTTGAGTTATAACCCCCAACTAGTCCCTTATCTGAAGTAATGACAATGTAACCTGTCTTACGAACTGGGCGTGCGTCCAACATTGGATTTGACGAACCATTAATCAATTCTGAATGTAGAAGATCTGTTGTGATCTGTCTAATTTTTGAGGCATAGATTTGGAAATCTTTAGCAGCTTGCTCAGAACGTGTCAATTTTGAGGCAGAAACCATTTGCATGGCTCCTGTGATTTGACTCGTTTTCTTTGTTGAAGCAATTTTTGCTTGGATTTCTCTTAGAGAGCCTGCCATATGCTGTCCTCCCTATTTCTATTTGTATTCTGACTGATCTTTGAAAGCTTGGATAGCTTCATTAAGTACAGATTCCTCAGGAAGATCCTTAGTTGTACGAATAGTTTCAAAGATATCCTCATGGTGACTATCAAAGTAGTCATAGAGTGCTTCTTCAAAGTCCAAGATTTGATCAACCGGAACACTATCCAAGAAACCGTGTGTCAAAGCGTATAGGATAACAACTTGTTTCTCAACTGGAAGTGGTTTATGAAGCGGTTGTTTCAAAACTTCGATTGTACGACGACCACGGTTCAATTTCGCTTGAGTCGCAGCATCCAAATCTGAACCAAATTGCGTAAAGGCTTCAAGTTCACGATATGAAGCCAAGTCAAGACGAAGTGTACCAGCAACCTTCTTCATCGCTTTAATTTGCGCTGATCCACCTACACGTGATACGGAAGAACCCGCATCAATGGCTGGACGAATACCTGAGTTAAACAAGTTTTCTTGCAAGAAGATTTGTCCATCTGTGATTGAGATAACGTTTGTTGCGATATAAGCTGAGATATCTCCGGCTTGCGTTTGGATGATTGGCAAGGCAGTAATTGAACCACCACCAAGATCATCTGAAACTTTAGCTGAACGTTCCAAAAGACGTGAGTGGAGATAGAAGACATCCCCTGGGTAGGCTTCACGACCTGGTGGACGACGGAGAAGCAATGAAAGTTCACGGTAGGCCACGGCTTGTTTAGACAAATCATCATAAACAATCAAGACGTGTTTTCCGTTATACATGAACTCTTCAGCCATTGCAACACCAGCGTAAGGTGCGATGTAAAGCAATGGTGATGGTTGTGATGCTGAGGCAGTCACAACGATTGTGTAATCAAGAGCACCATGTTTACGGAGAGTTTCTACTTGTGTACGAACTGTTGATTCTTTTTGACCAATAGCCACATAAATACAGATCATATCTTGTCCTTTTTGGTTCAAGATAGCATCAATGGCTACTGAAGTTTTACCAGTTTGGCGGTCTCCGATGACCAACTCACGTTGACCACGTCCAATTGGAACCAAGGCATCAATGGCCTTAAGACCAGTTTGCAATGGCTCAGAAACTGATTTACGTTGCATAACACCTGGAGCAGGTGTTTCAACTGGACGGAAACCTGTTGTTTCGATGTCACCAAGACCATCAACTGGTTGCCCAAGTGGGTTTACTACACGACCAATAAGGGCTTCACCAACTGGAACTTCCATGATTTTTCCAGTACGTTTAACAATATCGCCTTCACGAATTGCTACGAAATCCCCCAAGATAATGATACCGACATCATTAGTTTCAAGGTTTTGGGCCATACCATAGGCACCATTTTCAAATTCGAGCAACTCACCACTCATAGCGTTATCAAGACCACGAGCACGTGCGATACCGTCACCGATATAGGTAACGACACCAGTTTCAGTGACGTCAAAGTTTGGCTGGAAGTTTTCAATTTGCTTTTTAATTAAAGCGCTAATTTCTTGTGCGTTAATTGCCAAAAGTCACACCACTTTCTATTTCAAATTCGTTTTAAAGGTTTGCAATTGACTGCGAATTGACGTGTCAACAACCTTATTTTTTGCTTTGATGACGAATCCTCCGATGAGGTCCTCATCAATTTTTTCTACTAAACGACGTGTCTTAATCTCAAATTTTTGTGAAACAATCGCCAAAAGTCGGGCTTTTTGTTCCTCAGACAAGGGACTTGCTGATGTCACTGTAACATCGTAAGTATTGTCTTCTTGTTCAAAGAGCTCAAGGACCAATTTCAACACATCATAGAGAATGTTGGCACGGTCATTGAGTAAGATTACCTCAAGAAAATTGTTCATATACACTGAACAAGACTCTTGAAACAAGCTCAAACTTTCTTTTTTAGCTTCACTTGTCACATTTTCCTGCGACAAGAAGGTTTTTAGATTTGTTTCAGCAAAAACTGTTAGGATTTGCCTTACTTCTTCTTGGATTGTTGACACGGCGTCTTGTTCAAAAGCGACTTCTACCAGGCTTCTGGCATACTGCTCAACAAGAGCTTGTGTTTTCTTATCCATTAAGCATCTCCTAATTGATCAAGATAGCTATCAATCAAGTCAGATTGCGCTTTAGCATCAAGGTTTTGTTTCATAACTTTTTCCGCCAAGAGGACAGTCAAGTCTGCAACTTCACCTTTAACGCCAGCAAGTGCTTCCACACGGCTTTGGGCGATGTCTTGATTTGCTTTTTCTTTCAAGCGTTTAGCTTCATCATGTGCTTCTGCAATGATTTTTGATTCTTGAGTTTTACCAGTTTCCTTGGCCCCATCAATAATTTGAGCTGCCTCAGTGCGAGCACCTGCCAACTCATCTTGACGTTTTTGTGCCAAGCTTTCTGCTTCTTGACGAGCATTTTCAGCACTATCAATATCTGTGGCAATTTTCTTTTCACGAGCAGCAAAGATTCCTGTAATTTGATCCCATGCGAATTTACGGATGAGGTAATACAAGAGAAAAACTGAGCCGAGTGTGATAATGATATTACCAAGTGTCGTACTATTAATAAGTATTGACATTTCATTTCTCCCTTTCTTAATTATTCTTCGTTGACTTTATCACCAATATAGTTTGAACTTAGGATAATAAAGACATAGGCTTGGATAAAGCCGATAAAGGCTGAAAAGGCAACCCAGACAAGGTTCAAAGCAAAGGATACAGGTGCTGCAAAAGCAGACCAGGTCACCAATTGAAGAATCAAGCCAGTAAGTACCTCACCAGAATAAATGTTACCAAACAAACGCAAGGCCAATGAAGCAAGGTTGGTTAATTGTTCCAAAATGTTCATTGGGAGCATAGCTGGGTATGGTGAAAGGTAGCCCTTTAGATAGCCTTTAAACCCTTTTTTACGGATCCCCTCAATATGACTAATGAGGGTAATAATCAAAGAAAGAGTGATAGTAACACCGAAGTTCGATGTTGGAGAAGTCCAAAAATTGTAATGCTCACTTTTTATAGACACAAGCAAACCTAAGTTGTTTGCTGTAAAAACAAAGGTGAAAATTACAAACAAGAGCAAACTATAATTCTTCGTGAATTTCCCAAGACTTTGAGAAATGGTACTGTTCACAAACTCATAGATGAACTCAAGCACATTTTGTTTTCCCTTTGGTTTAATGGTCATCTTACGACTTGACCAAAAAACCACTCCAAAAACGATAATTACTGTCAAGAGAGACATGGCAAGGACAGTCAAGTCAAAATCAATCCCAAATAATGAGACGGTTGGATTACTTGTAGTTTCCACTGCTCATCCCTCCTTCATCTTTTATTTGTCTATTAGACAATGTAGCTAAGGGCAAACAATACGAAGAAGGTACCTTCGATAAAGGCAACACCAGTAAACATCAATGTTTGAAGTTTGCTAAACATCTCAGGTTGGCGAGCTGCAGCTTTAGCGATATTGGCAACGAGGATACCCTCACCAACAGATACACCCATAACGGCCAAACCGAGGGCTAAGATAGTTAGATTCATAGTAGAATTCTCCTTTTTAATTATTTTTACCCTGCTATTTTAGTCCTATTTTCCACGAAAGTCAATGAATTGACGGTTTTTTAGACGTTTTCACTGACTTTGCCTAACGTTTTCATTTTACTTACACAGGCGTTTACTTTTAATGAAAAACTTTCTGCTTATTTCATAAAAACAAGCCTAACCTTGTGAGATTAGACTTGTTTGGGAGATTTATGAAAAAAGAAAGATACACTGTCTGACTTAAAACCAGAACATGTGAGCGCTACCGAACGACGTTCAGTAATACTTATTAGGATGACTATAGTATAGCTTTGGTTGCTTAAAGAAAACTGAAGGGGATTTTATATTTTCAACGAAAATCAAACGAGGATTGCGCTCTACATTCATACAAAGTATCTAAAGGGAATTTTTTCTACAATCTTCGAAAACTTTATGATAATCGTGACACTAAAAACCTAAAATATCTCAAAATCATAGCCTTATAAAGCCAACTAACTATTCTAGACACCTGAGAAACAAGCAATACTTTTATCCTCCTCAAATTGACATAAATTTATAGAATCTATCATCCGGTACTATGCTTACTGAAATATCTATTTCTTCCAATACGATTAAATAGTAATTTGAAAATAGAAATTAATAAAAAGATGAGTAAGTTAGTTTTTTAATAGTAATAAACTTCTTCCACTATACTTGAAAACTAAGGAGTACCAGAGTTCAATTGTTAATTATAATAAATTCAATTGTGAAAACCATAATCTATTCTCTAAGCCATTCAATCATTTCAATAATTTCTTTATCAAAATCTTCTTTTTGAGCGTTTTTTATTATATCATCAATCGAGCAGGACCTTTTAAACTCACTCTGGAACCAAGCTCTTATCATTGTTAAGGCTTTCTTTCCACCAATAATAGATAACTTTTCTTCTAAAGTATTCCATGATTTATCACGTATTTTTCTTGCTTCAGAATTAGCCTTAACAATGTCCCACTTACTATTTAATTCTTTTAGTTTTGTTGACAATGAATCTGCCACTTCATCTTTGAAGTTTTCATCAATTTTTTTATCCAAATATTGATAAAAAATTATTTCATTTTCCATCCCTGAGATGGCAAATAAAACTTTTGGAATAAGAAAGTAATTTTCAATTTCTTTCTTATTCCAGAATTTTAAATTTAAGTCAGCATCTTTTGCTTCAAATATCTTTTTATCTAACCAAGTTTGCGGGAAATAATCTCTATCTAAAATACATTTTACTTGTATACTACCTTTAGTTTCACCCGCAAATAGTTTTGATAACCCAAAAGCTTGTGGTAGATTACTTGCTCCTTTTAATTCCACGAATGGAAGTGTTAGTAGTGAATCGTTATTTTCTGGGTAACATTTTTCATAAATTTTATTTAAGATTTTTAAATCACTTGAATTCTCGACAAAAATGCATTTTTTAGAATTCGCAATCCTTAACAATGTAATGTTTTGCGAACTGCCTAAGTCCTCCAATGTATTTTGTACAGAAATGATGTCTGAAGAGAATTTCATGGTTTGTTTAGATTTATCAATCATTAGTACATTTTCGGGATTAACCTCTGATAAAATTTCTACTGAATGTGAAGCAATAATTACCTGCTTAAATCTATTCTTTACAATTTTTACTAAACTCCTCTGTAGGTCTGGATGCATATAAACATCAGGTTCATCTAGTATCACAGTCTCTGACTCTGCAGATTTGCAAATAAACCAAATAATCTGAAGCCACATTTGAAGACCACTCCCCATATAGCCTATCTCCGAAGTAAATCTATCTGCTTCTATCATTAATTGGATTGGAGGAGTGCTATCCCCTATAAATCCTCTCGACGGTGCAATCAATTCTTTTACTTTCAACCCTTGCCAAGTTTGCTCTGCTAACTGACAAAATTCTTCGTAAACTGTTATATCCTTTGTTTTCTCATCTAATATCTCATTTCTAAAATGCCTACTAGACAAATAAGTATCTCGACCATTAACAATTGTACTTCCAGCTAACTGTCTTTCTTCTTCTTTAATTAATCCAATTTGAGGTAATATCTCAACTCTTGAAAAGCTACTTACTAGAAATTTATTTGCGCTTTTTATATTTCTTCCCGATTTATCATAATAACAAGCATAAGCAACATCATCTGAAATATAAATTTCAATCTTATTTTTATCATTAAAATATCCTATTATTTTTGAAATAATATCTTCTTTGTAAAAATGAGACACTGTACGTAGATCAATTTTTAAAGAATCTAAATTAAGTTTCTTCGACTTCTTGTTTCTCTGCTGAAAAATAGGAGGTAAATCTTTATAATTATGTTTTTTACCACTTTTTATTGCTAATGCAATCAATCTCAACCCCTCTATCATAGTAGATTTACCAGCATTATTTTTCCCCACAGCAATTGTAATTTCTCTTAAAGGAATTGTTGCATCTTCAAAACATTTATAATTTATAAATTGAATTTTTTCTAACATTAAAACTCACTCCTAAAGATGGCTTAATTAACATCTGATTATATAAAATTTAACTAAAAAAACCATTTAGTATACATTGCAAGTCAAACTCACAAGCGATTAGACTAAATGGTCACTTTATATCATTAAAATATTACACCAATTTCTTCATTTCTTCAATACGTACGACTGTCGCATCGTATTTAGCTTGGTAATCTTCTTGTTTGTCGCGTTCTTTTTGGACGACTTCTGGTTTGGCATTGGCTACGAAGCGCTCGTTAGAGAGTTTCTTACCAACCATAGCCAGTTCTTTTTGCCATTTAGCCAATTCTTTTTCAAGACGGGCCAATTCTTCTTCGACATTAAGAAGGTCAGCGAGTGGCAAGTAGATTTCTGCGCCTGTGATGATGCTTGACATAACCAAGTCAGGTACTTCGACATCTGCTGCAATTTCCAAGTGTTCTGGGTTTGTGAAGCGTTTGATGTAGTTGACATTGTCATTGAAGAAGGCATCGAGCTTGCTATCACTAGTCTTGATCAAGATGGTGATTGGCTTGCTTGGTGCTACATTCACTTCAGCACGTGAGTTACGAACGGAGCGAATCACGTCTTTAAGAGCTTCTACACCAGCTGCTGCTGCTTCGTTTTCAAACTCTGGACGAACCACTGGGTATTCAGCAGTCACGATTGTTCCTTCAGAGATTTGGCCATAGATTTCTTCAGTCACGAATGGCATGATTGGGTGAAGGAGACGCAAGATTTGATCCAAGGTGTAAAGAAGAACCGAACGAGTGATGACTTTTTCGTCCTCATTGTCGCTGTAAAGCACTTCCTTAGTCAACTCAACATACCAGTCCGCAAACTCATCCCAGATGAAGTTGTAGAGGATGTGACCAGCCACACCGAATTCAAACTTGTCAAAGTTTTCAGTCACTTTTCCAATAGTTTCGTTGAGGTTGTGAAGAATCCAACGGTCTGTCACGTTACCTGCTTGACCAGCAGCCACTTTAGCTACATTTTCACGTGCTACATCCAAGGTCAAACCTTCATTGTTCATAAGGATATAGCGAGAGATGTTCCAGATCTTGTTAATGAAGTTCCAAGACGCATCCATTTTTTCGTAAGAGAAGCGCACGTCTTGTCCTGGTGCAGAACCGTTTGAAAGGAACCAACGGAGGGCATCAGCACCGTATTTCTCAATAACATCCATTGGGTCAATCCCGTTTCCGAGAGATTTAGACATTTTACGCCCTTGCTCGTCACGGATGAGACCATGGATAAGGACGTTCTTAAATGGTTGGCGTCCTGTGAATTCCAATGATTGGAAGATCATACGAGACACCCAGAAGAAGATGATATCGTAACCTGTTACCAAGGTTGACGTTGGGAAGTAACGTTTGAAGTCTTCTGCTTCCACATCAGGCCAACCCATAGTTGAGAATGGCCAAAGGGCAGAACTGAACCAAGTGTCCAAAACATCTTCATCTTGTTTCCATCCGTCACCTTCTGGTGCTTCTTCACCAACGTACATTTCACCCTCAGCATTGTACCAAGCAGGGATTTGGTGACCCCACCAGAGCTGACGAGAAATAACCCAATCGTGGACATTTTCCATCCATTGAAGGAAGGTATCGTTGAAACGAGGTGGGTAGAAATCAACCTTGTCGTCTGTATCTTGGTTGGCAATAGCATTTTTAGCCAATTGATCCATCTTAACGAACCATTGTGTAGACAAGCGTGGCTCAACAGGCACACCTGTACGCTCTGAGTGACCAACTGAGTGAGTCATTTTCTCAATTTCAACAAGGGCACCGATTTCTTCCAATTTCTTAACAACGGCCTTGCGTGCTTCAAAGCGGTCCATGCCGTTGAATTCACCAGCCAATTCATTCATGGTACCATCATCGTTCATGACATTGACTTGTGGCAAGTTATGACGTTGACCAACCAAGAAGTCGTTAGGGTCATGAGCAGGAGTGATTTTCACCACACCAGTACCGAATTCAGGGTCTGCGTGTTCGTCCCCAACGATTGGGATTGGCTTGTTCAAGATTGGCAAGATAACATTTTGACCAATCAAATCTTTATAACGGTCATCGTTTGGGTTAACCGCTACGGCAGTATCCCCAAACATGGTTTCAGGGCGTGTTGTTGCCACTTCAAGGGCACGTGAACCGTCTTCCAACATGTAGTTCATGTGGTAGAAGGCACCTTCCACATCCTTGTGAATAACCTCGATATCAGAAAGGGCTGTACGAGCTTTTGGATCCCAGTTGATGATAAATTCACCACGGTAAATCCAACCTTTTTTGTAGAGCTCTACAAAGACCTTACGAACAGCTTTTGATAGACCTTCATCAAGGGTAAAACGCTCACGAGAATAGTCTACAGAGAGCCCCATCTTACCCCATTGTTGCTTGATAGTTGAGGCATACTCGTCTTTCCATTCCCAAACTTTATCAAGGAATTTTTCACGGCCAAGGTCATAACGAGAAATGCCGTCTTCAGCCAAACGCGCTTCAACCTTAGCTTGAGTGGCAATACCTGCGTGGTCCATACCTGGAAGCCAAAGCGTATCGAAACCTTGCATACGTTTTTGACGGATGATGATATCTTGAAGAGTTGTATCCCAAGCGTGACCAAGGTGAAGTTTACCAGTTACGTTTGGTGGTGGAATGACGATTGAATAAGGCTTAGCCTTTTTATCGCCTGAAGGCTTGAAAACATCTTCGTCAAGCCATTTTTGGTAACGACCAGCCTCAACCTCGGCTGGATTGTATTTAGGTGAAAGTTCTTTAGACATGTGTGTGTCCTTTCTCTATTGTTTTCATTTTTTCTTGAATCTGCTTTGCAACTTCTTCTGCGGACAGATTCGTATTATCAATTTTAAGGTAGTGGTGAAGACCTCTCGGTCGCTTTTGAGAATTAAGTTGATTCATTTTATCAGTCTCTAAAATCTCTCTTTCAGATACCTCAACATACCGTTTCAAGGGCTTATACTTCAACCGATTCTCCGTCCGATTTCGACGTAAGCGCTCCTCAAGAGACGTTTCTAATTCAACAAAAAGAATCTCTTGATGATACTCATTTAACAAATCTTGAATATTCTTCAAATACATCAGTTGGTATTGATTTGAAAAGTCAATTACGCCTGTTAAAATCACCGACCGATGATTCCTGGCGCTTGTTCCAAGAAAAGAAAAGTTAATTCCACGAACAAATTCCCACATTTCCTCTGTAAAATCTTGATAGATTTCGAGTGCGAAATCAATTGGTTGATGGTTGAAAAAGAGAGTCGCATCGGTGAGTTTCGAAAGTTCCTGACCAATGGTCATTTTCCCTGAGGCTGGAGCTCCAATGATAAAAACATGCATCAATCCACCTCCCACTCACTCTTCAGCAAGCCATATATCAGACTGTCGCAGCGATTGCCTTGGGCATTTTTGCGGTCTCGGATGCGAGCTTCGAGAGTAAAGCCAAGTTTCTCAGCGACTCGTTGACTTTGAAGGTTGTAACCAAAGCAAGACAGTTCAATCTTATGAAGCCCCAGTTCTTTAAAAGCCTGATTAATCAAGGTACGTGCTGCTTCTGGTACATAACCTCGGCCCCAATAATCTGGGTGCAAGGTATAGCCAATCTCAAGCACATCGTCTTCGTGTCGATGGTTGAAATCAACAGAGCCGATAATCTTATCAGTCCCTTTGACCACAATCCCATAGCCTGCTGGAAGATTTTCTTTTTGATTGCGCTCGGGAAGGAGATGTTCTAGGTAATAGATTTCATCTTCCAAGGTCTTGACTGGTGGAAAACCAGCTGGGTAGGAGACTTCTGGACGACTGGCAAAGTCAAAGATTGCCTCTGCATCCGCCACTGTACGGACTCGCAAGACCAGTCGCTCCGTCTCGATTCGTTCTAGCAACTCAGCTCTTTTCATCCCTCTTCCTCGCTTTCTTGATAAAGCTTCCCATGGGGTCGACACGATTATCTAGATAGCGATAGACACGTTTATGACCATCTCCCATAAAGTAAGTCGGTGCAAAAGAATCATTACGGAAATGTCCCTTGTCATCTAGCAAACCAGGATCAGCAAGGCGGTCTAGGATCTTAGCAAAGATATGACAGATGCCATCTTCCTCGATAATCCGATCTACCTGGCAATCCAATACGACTGGGCAAGCATCCAGTATAGGTGCTTGTGTCAGTTTAGAAGGTTGGAAATCTAAGCCGAGTTTAGCAATCTTTTCCCGATGACTAATAAAACCAGCCTGTTCCATCTCAAGCATTAAACCCTCATCAGGTATATTCACTGTGAACTTCTGATAATGTTTAATCTGGTCTGCCGCATTTTCCTCGCTACCAACCCCGATTACGAGCCAATCTCCTAGACTATAGGAAGAACTACAAGTCGTCACATTATAGCCATGTGTCTGGTCCTGGTAACCCAAGATAAAAATTGGAAAACCATAGTACAATTTACTGGTCTCAAAAGATTGCTTCATGTCACCCTCCTTTAATAGGAACGTAGACCTCGCTTGCGCTCCGTCTGCATCAATATCTCTAAATTCACCTGTGACCTTCGGTCTTGGTTATTTAAAAGCTATAGAAAATCCCTGCCATAACTATGACAGGGACGAATGTGTATCCGCGGTACCACCCAATTTTGAGTGGCAACCACTCACAGCTTTCTTGATTCAATTTGACCATCAGCAACCAGCTTTGACATTTGTGCGGATTTCTCAGTACCACCGCTTCCTGTGACAAATGGGCTTCAAAGCACCTCTGAATGGTCTTATTTTATCACAATTTTAAGACCAAGACAAATGAAATTATGATGGAAATCTTATTGATTTTTGAATTTGAAAGTATGTCCTCCGTCTTACTTTTCCTTACAATTTTCAATGGCTACTATTGCCTTTCATGACAAGTTCTAACTTTGCTTGGCTTTCCAAATATCTCTTACGGTAAGTTATTGCCATCGTTTTATACTCTTCGGAGGACATTTGATAAAAATCTGCTTCTTCTTTGTAAGATTCTACAAACTTTTTGTAATAATCGATATCTTTTATCGGATTCTTAATAATCTTATCTATCAACACATAAATCCCTAAAAATACACCACCAAGAATCATCCCAAGAAAATAGGGCGCCACAAGAAATGATTTAATTAACTCCATGAAGTTCACCATCACTTTCCTTCAAAATCCTTCTGAAAATGTTCTTTATGAACTTTTAATTCAAGCCCACAAACATCTTTGAGCTTTTTCCCAGCTGCAACTCGTCTTTGATGTGCTCTTATTAAAACATGTTCGGACTGTGTATGACTAATAAAATAACACAATAGCAGGTAAGTAACTATAACCCCTAACATCATAGTAATTATCCTAACCACCAAGAAAATCATCTCTCTACTCCTCTCTTAAGGAACTTGCTGAAACCATTGTAACAAAACATCGGCTAAAATCGAGACCTTTTTCACAAGAAATGGCTCATTTATCATAAGTAAAATCATTTATTTTATTATGAGTACATGAATGATGGTATTATATATATTTCAAGACAGATAATCTACATTCTAGATAACTTTATTTTCCATTAGAAAAATCCCTGTCTTCCGACAAGGATTTCATCTTATTTTTCTTCCTTAGCTCTTTCTTCTTTTAGCCATTTTTCATAGCTTTCGAGTAGATTGATAGCCATTTGGGTTGCCAAGGCTAGTGAGAAGGCTTCTGTACCTTCAGTTGTTTCGTCTTGGACTTCCAATTTACTTTCTTCGTAAATGGCTTTGAGAGCCTTATTGCTAAGCGTGTCTTTAAATGCTTGGAATTCTTTCATGGTCAAAGCCTCCTTGATTCTACGGCAACCTCTACAGCTACTGTTACCGTTTTCACTTTAAGTTTACACCATTTCAGAGAAATTGCAAGGATTTTCCTTAATAATAAGGAGGGCTTTCACTCTATCTGCGACCTACTGAGCAGGAGCCGCAGCCCCTGTGAGATACTCAGTCGTATAGGCTACGATAGCACCCGAATCAGCATTTACCGCGTATTTATAACGTAGACCGCTAGCAGCATAGTCAAAGCTGATATTGTAGACCTTACCGTCTCCTTCAGTCTTCAAATCCGTTTTCAAGTTTGTCACAGAACCTTCAGCTAGGCCAGCATGGTTAAGAGCTGTTGTTTGCGCAGTCTCTTTTGATACAGCTGTCTCTTCCTTGCTTTCACTAGGTTGAGTCTCGTCTTTAGGTTCTTCACTTTTTTGAGCGTCATCCTCATCCTTAGTTGTTGGATGGTCACTCTTATGTTTCAAAATAGATCCTGACTGACCATCAATTGTATACTCAAAATGGTTGTCTGACGTTGTGAAACTAATCTCATAACTTCCGTGAAGCCCAGAACGTGCTTTCGAAACTGTTGATTGGGAAATCTCAGAAGTTTTGACACCTGCATTTTTGTAAGCAATGTCTGCCGCATCTTGTTCTGACAAGCGATAACCTGAACCGTTAAAGATAAACAAGCCTGCAGCGATGGCAACTGGGATAGCGAGCAGAAGCAGATAGCCCGCTAGCTTTTTCATTTTTCGCATAAAATTCTCCGCTATTTTAATCTAATACTACTATTATATCTTAAAGTTCTAAAATTGTCAGATAAACTTGGCTCATTTTTAGGACAATATCATAAAAAGTTCCCGATAGCTATCAGGAACTTCTACGAAATGTTACTATTTGGCCAGTTATAAAGACTAGTATGGCCATCCAGATAAAGAGGAAGCCTTTCAACTCTCCAAAGCTGACCGTCTCACCAAAAATGAGGATGGCTACGAAAAGTTGAATCGTAGGATTAAGATACTGGATGAAACCAATAAGGTTAAGCGGTGCCCTTTTGACTGCTTCTGAGAAGCAAAGCAATGGAACAGCCGTCACCACACCGGATATGGCTAGGAGAAACATTTCCATGCTCGAATAGGAAGAAAATGATTCTGGAGAAAAGAAAACGAGATAGATAGCTACAAAAGGTAGTAGCAAGCCACTTTCTACTAGCATGGCTACGTCACTGGAGAGCCTAACCCCTTTTTTGATTAGACCATAGAAACCAAAGCTCAGAGCTAACCCCAATGAAACCATGGGAAGTTTTCCTGTATTGGCAACAAGAACCAGTACTCCTATAAAGGCCAATACTACTGCTGCCCACATGGTCCTACTCAATGATTCACGAAGAGAAATGAGGGCAAACAGGATAGAAACAATAGGCATAATGTAATAGCCCAGGCTAGCCTGCGTCGCTTGACCATGACCCACAGCATAGATATAAATCAACCAGTTAGCTGCTATGAGAAAACTGGCAAGCAGCATGCGAAGTAAGGCTTTCTTATCCTCCCAAAGCTCGACTAACTCATCTTTAAAACGTGCATTTTGCTTAGCAACTAGGGCATAGAGCAACATAGTCACTACAGTAAAAACAATCCGCCATGAGAAGGTATTATAAGCCGAAACACCTGCTAAAAGCTTCCAAAAAAGGGATAAAAATCCCCATTGAATATAAGTCGCTAGACCAAAGAGTAGCCCTTGATTTTTTCTAGTCAACGACAACACCTGCTTTATCCACAGATAGGATGAAGGTTTCACCATCTAAACCAAGACCATCGATAGCTGTTTTAAGAGCTTCAGCCTGATCATTTGGCGTCAAGGTCATAACTGTTGGACCAGCACCTGAGAGATAGGTAGCGTAGGCACCATATTGACCTGACAGTTCCTTAATAGTCGCAAATTCTTTAACCAGTTTTTGACGGTAGCGTTCGTGGAACATGTCTCCTTGGATAGCACGTCCCGCCTTAACCAAATCACCTACAAAGAGGGCAGCAATGGCAACGTTGGCAATAGATGATGCAGCTACAGCTTCTTTGTAAGACAAGTCACTTGGAAGCACCCCACGTGAATCAGACGTCTTAAGTTCATAGCTCGGGATGAAGGCTATAAAAGCACACTCTGGAAAATCTGTAACGATACTATTAACATGTTCGTCCACATAAGATGCCACAACAAGATTCCCAAAAATAGCTGGGGCAACATTGTCCGGGTGACCTTCAATCTTGGTCGCAATATCAAGTTTATCATCGTCTGAGAGCTTCAAGTCTGCCAATTGATTGGCCAACTCGATTCCTGCGACAATAACAGAACTTGAAGAACCGAGACCACGCGCCAAGGGAATATCTGATGTCATCACCAATTTATGAGGCTGCAAATCAGACTTCACTTGCAAGGCTGTTGAAATGAGGAGGTTATTTTCATCTGAAGGAATATCTCCCAAATCGTGTTCGATATGCCATGCATCCGCTGGTTCAAGCACCTCGATTGTCAAATATTTAGAAACCGCAACACCCACAGAGTCAAAACCTGGACCAATATTGGCAGATGTTGCTGGGACAGTAATTTTCATAATAATACACCAAAAGGAGGAAAGCCATCAGCGACTTTTCTCCTTGAATACCTTTCTTATATGCACCAGTATGGGCTTATCAATTAATTAGACAAAACTTTCAATGTGTTGACAACTGTGAAGTCTTCTGCTGCTTCAAGTTTTTCGGTAACAGCTTTAAGTTGAGTTTTAGACATAGCATGTGTAATCACAACGATACGAGCTGTTGTGCCATTTGCTTTTTGTTGCAAGACTTGTTCAAATGAAATATCTTCTGAGTTGAAGATTTCAGACAAGTGAAGGATTTTTCCTTTTTCATCTGGCGTATCAAGGGCAAAGTAGTAGTTGCTCTTAACGTCCGCTGGATTAGCCAATGGCAAGTCACGACGGAACTCGTTGAATGGTTTCCCAACATTGCCATCTGAAAGACGACGAGCAATACGGATAATATCTGCCAAAACAGATGTTGCTGTTGGTTTTTGACCAGCACCAGGACCGTAGTACATTGATTCGCCAATGCCGATAGATTCAACAAAGACTGCATTCATAACATCGTTGACGCTAGCAAGTGGGTGATTTTTTGGCAAGAATGTTGGTGATACTTCTGCAGAGATACCTGATTCTACTTCACGCACATCACCAACCAATTTGATGACATAGCCCAATTCTTGAGCGACAGCTACATCATCAGTAGAGATGTTTGTAATCCCCTTGTGAGTCACATCGTCGAAATCAATTGTGGCACCAAAACCAAATTGGCTAAGGATAACAGCTTTATAAGCAGCGTCAATACCTTCAACGTCGTTGGTTGGATCACTCTCAGCATAACCAAGTTCTTGGGCAGTCTTAAGAGCATCCTCATATGACCAACCTTCGTCAACCATCTTAGTCATCATAAAGTTAGATGTTCCGTTGAGCACACCAAGGATACGTGTCACCTTGTCAGATGTCAAAGAATTAGCCAAAGTACGCAAAATTGGAATACCACCAGCAACAGCAGCTTCATAGTAGAAAGCCACGCCCTTATCTTGGGCAAGAGAAATCAACTCTTTGCCGTGAGTTGCAATCAAGTCTTTGTTAGCAGAAACTACGTTTTTTCCTGCTTCAAGTGCTTTTGTGATAAAGGTACGAGCTGGCTCGATACGTCCCATCAATTCAACAACGATTTGAATCTCGTCATCGTTAAGGATTTCGTCAACATTTGTGACAAAATTGTAGTCGTTACCTGCAGCGATAAGACGATTTTTTTCCTCGTCATCTTTAACCAAAACCTTCGCAATTTCGAGTTGGTCACGTGAGGCTGCAAGAACCTTTTCACCATTTTCCTTCAAAAGGAAAGGAATACCGCTAGCTACTGTACCAAAGCCAAGCAATCCAATTTTAATAGACATTTACGATTTCTCCTTAAAAACATACATTTTTTTAATTGTAACATATTTCTATCGGAATTGACAGAATATTGTTGCCATTTAAGGAGCTAAGTATTCTTTTTTTACTGAAAATTCTGTGCATTTCCACTCCATTTTTGTTAGAATAATAGCTAGACCTATTTGAAAGGGGATACAATGACTTCTCAAAAGAAAAAATCAACTAACGCTAACAGAAAGAAACTGAACCTTCTTCTGCTTTTACTAAACCTAGTCCTTCTTGGCTTACTGGCAGTTTTTATGTTAAACCGCCCAAACCAGTCGAAAAGCAAACAACAACAGACTCAGACCAGTCAGTCTAAGACGACAGCTAAATGGAAAACCTATGACGAACCTGTCCAAATCCCTATCCTGATGTATCATGCCGTACACGTCATGGATCCCTCTGAAGCTTCTAACGCCAACCTTATCGTTGACCCAGACCTCTTCGAGGCACAAATCAAGGCTTTGTCAAAGGCAGGTTACTATTTCCTAACGCCTGAAGAAGCCTATAAAGCCTTTACCGAAAATGCCTTGCCTGCTAAGAAGGTTGTTTGGCTGACCTTTGATGATGGTAACGAAGATTTCTATACCATCGCCTATCCGATTCTCAAAAAATACAAAGCTAAGGCAACCAACAATGTAATCACTGGCTTTGTTAAGAAGGGAAATGCTGGAAATCTTACCGTCAAGCAGATGAAAGAAATGATGGCGCACGGCATGAGCTTCCAGTCTCATACGGTTAACCACCCTGATTTGTCAGCCACTGACAAGGCAACACAAAAGGTTGAATTAACGGATTCTATCGACTTCCTTGAAAACAAACTCAATACCAAGGTCAATACCATTGCTTACCCATCAGGTCGCTACAATCAAACGACACTGGACCTAGCTAAGAAAACATACAAGTTAGGACTAACAACCAACGAAGGGCTAGCTAGTGCCAAGGATGGCCTCCTCTCACTCAATCGTGTCCGTATTCTGCCAACGACAACAGCTAAAGGGCTTCTTAGCGAGATTGCTACTGACAATGAATAAAAGAAATCACTTGATTCTTGAATCAAGTGATTTTTATGTTCTAGTCAAATATTTCTGATAGGATAGCCACACCCTTTTCGATTTCAGCATCACTTAGGGTGATTGGTGGCAAAAGACGAATCACGTTTGTCCCTGCAGTTAAGACAATTAACCCCTTATCTCTAGCCGCCTGAACCAATTCTCCCAGATTGCCAGTGGTCTCTATACCAATCATATAACCCAAGCCACGCACAGTGGTAACCGTCTCTTTATCAGATAAAGCTGCCTGCAATTTTTCTTGTAGCTTGTTTCCATTTTTAAGAGCAGTATCCAGAAAACCTGGAGCCAACATAACTTCAAGCGTAGCCTTGGCCGCCGCCATAGCCAGTTTATTTCCTCCAAAGGTAGAGCCGTGACTTCCGTAAGAAAAAGCCCCTCCAAGAGATGACTTGGCAAGCATAGCACCAACTGGTACCCCATTGGCCAAACCTTTGGCCAATGTAAAGATATCTGGTTCAATATCGTAGTGCTCATAAGCATAAAGCTTACCAGTACGACCAATTCCTGTCTGAACCTCATCTACAATGAGATAAATACCTGTCTCCTTACAAAAATCAGACAAAGCCTTAACGAAGTCCTTATCCGCAGGTTGCACACCTGATTCCCCTTGAACCAACTCTAGCATAATAGCTGCAGTTTCTTCACTAGCTAGGGTCTTAACGCTGTCGATATCGTTAAAAACGGCATAGCTAAAGTGGGGCACACCTTCACCAAAACCTTGTTTGATTTTATCCTGACCAGTGGCAGACATAGATCCAAACGTTCGACCATGGAAGGAATTTTGGAAGGTAATGATTTCTTGTTTACCTGAAGCCTTACGGGCAATTTTGATGGCTGCCTCATTGGCCTCTGCACCACTGTTACAGAAAAAGGCCAGATAGTCCTTATCACCAATTAAAAGGTCAGCAACATCTTCTTGCAACTGATTGTGATAGAGATTAGGCTGGTGCAAAATCTTGCCCACCTGCTCTGTCAAAGCCTGATTGACATGGGGATGGTAGCCCAGATTGGTTACCCCAATACCTGATGAAAAATCCAAGTAGGTCTTGCCAGTTGTATCTATCAAATAATTGCCCTGAGCCGAAGCAAAATCAATCGCTGCCCGTTTATAATTTGAAAATAGTTTTGTCATCTCTTACTCCTTGATTATGGTACCATCTGTTAGGTTATCACCAATAATGACCTGCTCGACACCAGCTTGAACTGTCTGAACAGCACTTTGAATTTTAGGAATCATGCCTCCAGTTATCACACCTGAATCTATTTTTTTCTGAACGTCCACAAAGTTCAGATGTTCCAAAACCTGACCATTTTCTAAAACGCCCTTGACATCTGTCATAAGGATAAGTTTTTTGGCACCTAGACTAATCGCCACAGCTCTGGCAAGGTAATCGGCATTGATATTGAGCAAATCCCCCTGCTCACTATAACCTAGGCTAGGAATCAAGGGAAGTTTGCCTTGAGATAGGAGGCTCACTAGGGTTTGATTAGTGATGTTTTTGACTTCACCCACAAAACCATAGGTCTCTTGATCTAAGAAATCAGCATGGACAAGGTCTGGCAATTCATCTACAAGCTGATAGGCTGGCAAACCTGCAGTTGTCAGCTCATCTGCTAAGTTTTTCCCAACTATGTCAACCAAGGCTTCTTTGATCAAGGCCATATCTGACTGACCCGTCACACGAAGACCATTGACCTTGTGAATTGGAATATGATTCTCCTCCATCAGCTGATTAATAGCAAAACCGCCCCCATGGACAATAACAATTTTTTGACCAGCCTGCTGCCATTCTGACAGTTTAGCCAATATCTCAGGAGTTAGCTGCTTACTGGCTACTCCACCAATCTTGATTACAATATATTCAGTAGTCATCAGTTAACTCCTTTGTCATAGATAACTTAAGTATGGTAGAGGGCATTAATCTTAACGTAATCGTAGGAAAGATCACACCCCCATGCAGTTCCTTTTTCATGTCCAGCATGAAGATCTACCGTTATAGTGACTTCATCATCATGCATGATGTCTTTCATTTCTTCATCATCAAAGGAAACAGGACTAGAGACCAACATAACTGGCAGACCGCCAAGCATAATATCAACATTATCCACAGGGACATCCACACCAGCATAGCCAACAGCGGCTAAAATACGTCCCCAGTTAGGATCTTCACCAAAGATAGCTGTTTTAACCAGGCTTGAACCAACAACAGATTTGGCCATCATACGTGCATCAAGGGCATTAGGGGCATTGACTACATCAACTTGGATGAGTTTATTGGCACCTTCACCGTCCTTGGCAATTTTCTTAGCCAACTCTTGCATCACGAAATTCAACATCTTCGAAAATTTATCGAACTCTGGTGTATCTGGCAGAATCTCTTCATTGAGGGTACAGCCATTTGACATAACAAGAACCATATCATTAGTCGAAGTATCCCCATCAACCGTAATCTGATTAAAGGTCTTTTCCACATTTTGGCTCAAGGCCAATTGAAGGGTGTCACTAGAAATATTAGCATCACAAGTGATAAATCCAAGCATGGTCGCCATATTAGGGTGAATCATGCCTGAACCCTTAGCGACACCAGCCATAGTGACCACATCACGTCCGAAGGTCTCCGTCACAGCAATAGTCTTAGTCGCTGTATCAGTCGTCAAAATCGCCTTGGCGAAATCATCAGCATTACCATTAACCACTATCTTGGAAAGACCATTTTTCAAGGTATCCATTGGTAGCAACTCACCGATAATCCCTGTAGAAGCTACACCAACCAAGTCTGGTTCAACACCTAGCTTTTCAGCGGTCCACTCCTGCATGGTGTAAGCATCCTCCAAACCTTGAGTCCCTGTACAAGAATTGGCTACACCTGAGTTAACAACGATAGCCTTCATTTTTCCAGCCTTTTTAACTGAGGTCTTGGTCACAATCAGAGGAGCTGCAATCACCTTATTGGTCGTGTAAACTCCTGCCACACTGGCTTGCTTTTCAGAGACAATCCAACCAAAATCCATTTTTCTCTTTTTAAATCCGGCATGTAGCCCATCTGCTGAGAACCCCAGCGGACTAGCAATTGTTCCATCTATGACTTTCATATTTTTTCTCCTAACTCTATGCTTTCATCTACAAGTATGACGGTGTCATAAGCAAACCTTCCGTCTCATCCCATCCCTGCATGAGGTTGAGATTTTGCACTGCCTGTCCAGCTGCTCCTTTAAGCAGATTATCAATAACCGAAATAACTGTCAGAACATTGGTTTTTTCATTGTAGGCAAAGCCAATATCTGTAAAATTCGATCCGATAACGTTGTGCAGTTCTGGCAAGCTATCTTGAACACGTACAAAGGGTTTATCGCTATAAGCCTTTGTGAATGCTGAAGTCACATCAGCTACAGTCACGTCCTTCTTCAACTTACAATAAACCGTAGCCATGATTCCGCGATTAACTGGTAAAAGCGACGTTGAAAACTGAATCTCAGGCATTTCCGGATTAAAGGTCTGCAAGGTTTGAACAATCTCAGGAATATGCTGATGATGATTAAGTTTATAAGTCACGTAATTATCATGAACATTGACAAAATGACTAGACTCACTCAAAGCCTTACCCGCACCAGTTAAACCAGACTTGGCATCCACAATGACACTATCCGTCTCAATCAGATCAGAAGCAACCAAAGGAAGCAAGGCCAACTCCGTCGCTGTTGCATAGCATCCAGGATTGGCAATAAATTTCTTATCCTTCACATCTGTATATTCTGATAATGCGTATGTAAATTTATTCAAAACACTCTGCTTGGCAGGTGATTTTTTATACCATTCTTGATAAACATCTGCCAGCAAGCGATGATCCCCAGACAGATCAATAATAGGAAAATCAGCCAGAACAAATTCCTCTGCTAGCAAACTAGCGACTCCTGAAGGTGTAGCAAAGAAAACCAAATCCGCCTTTTTCATAATCTTCTCCGCATCATAAGCTTCAATGTCTAAGTCACAAACACCTTTCAGATAGGGATACACATCAGACAATCGTCGGCCCACTTCCTTGGTTGCGTGAATAGAAACAAGTTCCACTTTTTTATGATTATTCAAAATTTTAACTAACTCTAAACCACTATAACCAGTGATACCAACGATTGAAACTTTCATTTATGCACTCCTTTTGTATAAATATGTAACTAGTTTATTGCATTTTTATTCATTTGTCAAGGAGAAATTGAAATTAATATGAAAAAACAAGCAGTCTTTTTCAACTACTTGTTTCATGATTGTTATCTAGTTATTAAATAAATGCAAGTTGGCAATACGATTGACTGCTTCGACTAGACGCTCTGGCTCTACCAAAAGCCCAATACGAACATAAGCATCACCCGCGGGACCAAAGCCTTTACCTGGTGCCACAGCAACATGGGCCTTCTCAAGCAAAAGATCCGCAAAACTCTCACTGGTGTCCCCCTCTGGAACAGGCATCCAAGCATAGAAAGAACCTCTGGATGGAAAGGCCTGCCAGCCAATCTTAGCAGCTGCCTGGACAAAAGCATCTCGACGGCCATCATAAGTCGCATTCAGTTGAGCAACAGCCTCCTCAGATTTAGGGTCTAAGAGGGCTGCAATCCCAGCCTCCTGCAAGGCAGGAAAGATTCCCACAAAAAGATGGTCTTGAATCAGATTCAAGGCTTCAATCATTTGCTCATTCCCAGCCGCAAAGGCCAGACGCCAACCAGCCATATTAAAAGTTTTCGAGAAAGTATAGAACTCAATGCCCACATCTTTAGCACCAGGCGTTGATAAAAAGCTAGGATTCTCATAGCCCTGATAACCCAAAGCTCCGTAAGCCAAATCACTCACCACTCCTACTTCGTAGGTCTTCGCCCAGGCAACTAACTTTTCATAAAAAGCCTTAGTCGCCACAGCCCCCGTCGGATTATTCGGATAATTGATATAGATAAACTTAGCTCGGCGAGCTGTCTCCTCAGGAATGGCATCCAAATCTGGCAAGAAATCATTTTCAGCCGTCAAAGGAAAGGTTTCATAGGTCACACGGCCTAAACTCACTCCTGACAAGTAATCTGGATAACCTGGATCAGGCAAGAGCAGGAGGTCGCCAGGATTCATCAAAGCTAGAGGCAATTCCACTAGTCCAATTTTAGCTCCACCCATGACACAAATCTCACGCTCTGCGTCTAAATTGACCCCATAATGTTTTTCGTAAAAACTAGCAGCTGCTTCCTTAAAGGGACGATTGCCTCGAAACTGTGAATACTTATGGCTAGCAGGATTTTTCGCTGAGACGCACAGCGCCTCAACAATATGGTCATAGGTCGGTTGGTCGGGATTGCCCTGACCGAGATTGATCACATCTGCTCCTTCCGCTACCTTGGCATTAACTTTAGCAACCAAACCTGCAAAAAACTGTTCTGGCAATGCCTTCAATAAGTCCGATTCTTCAAATAACATAAACGCTCCTTAATGATACAAGTCCGTGCGACGATCCTCAAAAACAGGAATCTGACCTCGAACCTTATCTACCTCTTCAAGATTAATATCGGCCGTAAAAATGCCCTCCTCATGCTCCTTGGATTGCAAGACCACATTTCCAAGTGGATCAATAACCATAGAATGTCCTGAAAAGACATCGTCTGGTCCTGTTCCAACACGATTAACAGCAACTACAAAAGCTTGATTTTCAACAGCACGCGCCTTTAACAAAATCTCCCATTGCTGCACACGAGGTTCTGGCCACTGCGCTACCACAAAAAGCACCTTGGCCCCTTGTGCCATCTGTGTTCGCACCCATTCAGGAAAACGAATATCATAACAAATGACACTAGCAGCTGTCACAGCATCAAGCTCAAATACAGACTCCGAAGACCCAGCAGACATGTACTGGTCCTCTGCCATGAGGCCAAAGAGATGGACCTTGCTGTAGGTATTGATTAGGTCCCCAGACTTATTGTAGACGTAGGTCGTGTTGTAGAATTTGCCGTCCTTCTCAATAGCAACGGACCCTCCGATAATAGCCACAGCATGTTTCCTAGCAAAATGAGACAAGAGTTCTTGAGAGTCCAAACCTTCCTTGTCTGCAAGCCCATTCAGTTCATCTAAAGCATAGCCTGTATTCCACATTTCAGGAAGCACAATAACATCGGGATTGTCATCAAGCGTCCTTTCCAACATCTCTTTCACGTGCTTTTTATTTTCCACAGGCTGTCCGTGAGCAACATCCATCTGTACCAATGCGATTTTCATAGTAACCTCGATTCTATATTAACCATTATAGCACTCCAAAAGACGTCACAAAAATTGAAAAATTCAATCTCATGATAAAGAAAGGCTATCAAAAAAGGCTGGACACATTGTCCAACCTGATTCATTCCTTCATTAAGCAATATCAACGTAACGACGAGCACCGCTCACTGTCATGTATGAGAGCCATGTGTGACCATCGGCTGTCAAAACTTTGTCATAATTAACACTCATACCCTTGTCATAGTAGGCTAACTCTGGACTTGAAACCTTAGCTTCTGCCTTGATTGACGCACGTCCTGTGAAGGTATAACGCCCTGATTCTGGGAGACTTGGTTTTGCGGCTGGTTGACTTGCTTCTGGCTTAGCTGCTGCAATATCAACGTAACGACGAGCACCACTTGTTGTCACATATGAAAGCCATTGACGGCCATCGGCTGTGAGAACCTTATCATAGTTAACAGTCATGCCCTTGTCATAGTAAGCCAATTCTGGGCTTGAAACCTTGGCTTCTGCCTTGATTGACGCACGACCTGTGAAGGTATAAGTTCCTGATTCTGGCAGACTTGGTTTATCCGCTGGTTTCGCAACTGGTTTTGTTTCTGGTTTAGCTTCTGACTTGGCTGCTGCAATATCAACGTAACGACGAGCACCACTTGCTGTTACATATGAGAGCCATTGACGACCATCGGCTGTGAGAACCTTATCATAGTTAACAGTCATACCTTTGTCATAGTAGGCCAACTCTGGACTTGAAACCTTAGCTTCTGCCTTAATTGAGGCACGACCTGTAAAGGTATAAGTTCCTGATTCAGGGAGATTTGGTTTATCCGCTGGCTTAGCAACTGGTTTAACTTCTGGTTTAGTTTCTGTCGCTTTAACTGTTGCAATATCAACGTAACGACGCGCACCACTTGTTGTCACATATGAAAGCCATTGATGACCATCGGCTGTCAAAACCTTATCGTAGTTTACACTCATGCCCTTGTCATAGTAGGCCAACTCTGGGCTTGAAACCTTGGCTTCCGCCTTGATTGACGCACGACCTGTGAAAGTATAAGTTCCTGTCGCTGGAAGGTTGACAGCACCTGTAGTGGCTGGTTTGCTTTCAGCAGGTTTGCTGCTAGCAGAATAATCTCCACCTTCGATACCGAAGTATTCTTCCAAACTCAAACCTGAATCGTGGATGTCTTTAGCTTCTTTACCCACATAGCGGATGTGCCATGCTTCTGGCATGTAGCCAGTTGAAGCTTCTTTACCTGCTTGGAAACGCACGATAAAGCCATAGTTATGTGCATTGTCTTTAAGCCATTGACTAGCACGTGAATCTTCAAGCAAATTACCAGATTTATCGGTCAAATCAAAGACTAATCCAGTTTGGTGTTCGCTATATCCAGGACGAGCTGAGTAACGGTCCGCAGCTGCCTGACCATCACGGCTAACATAGTTGTCGTAAAGAGTCTTTTGATAGTCATAAGAACGGAAACCACTGTATGAACGTCCAACATTCAAACCTTGGTTAATCATATCGTCACGAAGACGAACAAAGGCTGCCTTAGCTGTAGGATTTTCACCTGGGTTATAGTCCTTAGAAAGACCATGTTTCTTATTGACAATGATAATATCATCGTATTTACCACGAACACTGTAGTAAGAACCGTTATTGGTCAATTTCCCTGTAACTTGAGTTTCAGTAGATTGAGGGACTGTAGCTTTAGTTTCTGTGATATAGGTTCTCTTACCATTCAACATATAGTAAAGATGCACAGAATAAGTACCAGCGTCACCCTTATGACTGGCTGTGTCTACATGAACCTTGTAGCTTCCATCTGATTGTTTATCAGCATGATACCATGTAAGATCGTCTTGGCCATTCTTATCTGACCAGATTGGAACACGCACTTCTTTAACTTCCTTGTCGCCACCTGAAACATTAGTTACGACTACATCAAAGCCATTAGACGTTTGGTTGCTGATGGTCAATTTTCCTGTTACATGGGATTCCGTAGCTTGAGGCACTGTAGCTTTGGTTTCTGTGATATAGGTTCTCTTACCATTCAACATATAGTAAAGATGCACAGAATAAGTACCAGCATCGCCCTTATGGCTAGCTGTGTCGACATGAACCTTATAGCTTCCGTCTGATTGTTTGTCGGCATGATACCATGTAAGATCATCTTGACCATTCTTATCTGACCAGATTGGAACACGGACTTCTTTAACTTCTTTGCCACCATCTGAAACATTGGTTACGACTACATCAAAGCCATTAGACGTTTGGTTGCTGATGGTCAATTTCCCTGTAACTTGAGTTTCAGTAGATTGAGGGACTGTAGCTTTAGTTTCTGTGATATAGGTTCTCTTACCATCTAACATATAGTAAAGATGCACAGAATAAGTACCAGCATCCCCCTTATGACTAGCTGTGTCTACATGAACCTTGTAGCTTCCATCTGACTGTTTATCGGCATGATACCAAGTAAGGTCGTCTTGGCCATTTTTATCTGACCAAATTGGAACACGCACTTCTTGGACTGCCTTGCCGCCACCTGAAACATTGGTTACGACTACATCAAAGCCATTAGAGGTTTGATTGTTGATGGTCAATTTCCCTGTAACTTGAGATTCTGTAGATTGAGGGACTGTAGCTTTAGTTTCTGTAATATAAGTTCTCTTACCATTCAACATATAGTAAAGATGTACAGAATAGGTACCAGCATCACCCTTATGGCTAGCTGTATCTACATGAACCTTGTAGCTTCCATCTGATTGTTTGTCAGCATGATACCATGTGAGGTCATCTTGACCATTCTTATCTGACCAGATTGGGACACGCACTTCTTTAACTTCTTTGCCACCACCTGAAACATTGGTTACGACTACATCAAAACCATTATAGGTTTGATTGTTGATGGTAAGGTTACCAGAAACACGGTTTTCTTGAGGCTTAGACTCAGTAGTTTTCAAAGTCGCAATATCCACATAACGACGTGTACCACTGTAACTAATGTAAGAAAGCCATTGGTGGTTGTCTGCAGTCAATACCTTGTCATAGTTCACTTTGTAGCCATTTTCCAAGGTATAAAGTGTTTCTGCAGAAGCCTTAGGCTCATTTTTAACATTCAAGCTACGTGTCACATTATAAGTGCCACTTGCTGGAAGCTTTTCAGCACCAGTAGTTTCTGGTTTTGCTTGATTAGTTTCTGTTGGTTTAACAGTTGGTGTTTCAGCTTTAGCAGGTGACAAAGTCGCAACGTCTGCATAGTAGCGAACATAGTCATAACCAAGGTAAGAAATCCATTGGTGATTATCAGCTGTCAAAACTTTATCATAGATGACATGGTCACCCTTACCGAAAACAAAAGTAGGTTTGAGGTCTGCTTTTGGTTCCTTCTTAATATCTGTGTCACGTGTAAAGTAGTAAGTTCCTGTCGCTGGGATATCCAAAGCACCTGTTGTGGCTTGAGCACCACTAGAAGGTTTGCCATCCCCATTACCACTATTACCGTTACCGCTACCAGCTGCCACTGGCTTCACTGGCGCATAACGACGCACACCAGAGTATGATTTGTAGCTAATCCATTGGTAGCCATCAGCTGTCACGACTTGATCGTAAAGGACGCTGTCCCCTGGATTTACATAAAATTCAGCCTTGGCAGATACCTTAGGTTGATTTTTAACCTCTGTACGTTCCTTGTAGACATAAGTTCCTTGGCTTGGAAGGTCGCTGTCTGTAGTTGTAGCTGGTTGGCTTGCCAAACTAGTATTGACAGCTGCTCTCGTTAAGGCAGATACATCAAGGTTAGTGGCTTTTTCAGATGAAGCATTTGTAACACTTGTTGCTTCTGAGCTGGCAGCTGTTGATTCAGAAGTTTTATCTGTTGCTTGTGAGGTACTAGTACTCACTTCACTTGTAGCCTCGCTAGTAGCAGTTTCACTAGCAGTTTGGCTAGTTGTTGAAACTTGGCTAGCCTTCTCACTTGACGCCGCCCCATCTGTTGCTACACCACTGAAAATATCAGCTGCGGTCACTGCATCACTATCTGAGGTAGCAAACAAAGAAGCATTTGAAGGTGTTGAAACCTCATGATGCTCATCAGCCAAAGCTTGACCCGCAAAGACCAAACTAGCTCCTAAAAGAACTGATGCTGCCCCAAATGAATATTTACGAATGGAATAACGTTGTTGTTCGTGTAAAAATTTTTCTCGTTTCATATCAATTATTCTCTCTATCGAATTGATGTTACAGGTTGATTGTAACACTCGGTGACAAATATTACAAGTATTTTACAGAATATTACTAAATATTTCTCACTTGTCCATTAGTATACCAAATTTATTTGATTTGTTCCCACTTAAATCATAAACTGTCCGATTTTCGTCATAATCGAAAGCCGAAGCAAACCATACTTATTTATTCGTAATTTTGTTAGAAAAAGGAGAGTGAGACATAAAAAACATGATAACTTTATGCGAGTTATCATGTTTTCTTTTTAATCATTTATCAATGTCCTACATCTGAATATGAAATATAATAACGTTGTCCATCTTTGACAAAGCTATACCAATTTCCATCAGGTAAAATTTCATATTTATCCCAATCAACATCTCCGGCAGGAAGTGTAGATACTGCTCCGCTATCTTTATCTGGTGCAGCATATACAGGTGTTTCCTCATCAAGTGTCAATGTTCCAGAAGTAGCTGTCCAAGCACCTCGACCACCTTCCACTCCTCCAACTTGAGAAGCTGGTGTTGTAGCTTCAGCCACTTGTCCACCATCTGTAGCGCCTGCTTGAGCTTGTTCTTGAGAAGAAGTTTTAGGTGCTACTGCTGAAGCCTGATTGTCATTTTCTTCATTTGAAACTGCTGAAGTTGATGATTGGGCTGATTTCTTATCCTTCTTAACAGCTTTACTTGAGCTTGAAGATGATTTCTTGACCGTCTTGGCTGGGCTACCACTTGTGCTAACACGCGCCGACTCATGACTATTAAACTTAGTCACCAAAAAGACAGCAAGGATAACTACAATTATAGCTGATAGGATACCAATGAGTTTACTTGTATTTTTCATGAGTGAGATTCCTTTTCTGATAATTTACGAGGTTATTATAATATATAGAAAGCTAAATTTTTCATTGAAGTCATAAACGGTCGTTTTTTCGTCATAATCAAACCACATCTTCTATTTTTAGCGTCTGTTTAAAACGATAGTCTTTAGATTGTGTAGACAAAGAACAATTAGGATACTTCCCTAAAATCTCTCGAACAGTGGACAGACCTATACCACGTCCCTCTCCTTTACTTGAGCGGCCAAGTTTAAAGATACCGACTGTATTGATAGATTCTTGAGCAATGGTATTCTCCACTATTACTACCTTTGTCTCTCCACTGATAAGAGCAATGTTTACTTCTTTAGTACTGCTATCCAAACTAGCCTCAATAGCATTATCCAAGAAGATGGACAGCACCGTTATGAAATCCAACAATTCCATCCTCGATACTTCAAAGACGTCGCTGACCTCAAGGTGAATGGTAATGGACTGTCCCTGTGCTTCCAAGATTTTACTAGTCAGGACACCTTTAACAGCTTCATCTTTAATATTAATCAAGTTGGCAATTTCGTACTGTTTTCCCTCAATCCGAGTCTTTGTTTTTTCAAGGATGTTATCGTAGATATCGGAAATCATAGCTATATCCTTGGAGTCAATGCCATATTTGATACTAGACAAAACATTTAGGTAATCATGCCTGAAGCGACGAATATCCGTATAGAGTTGCTCGATTTGTTGACTATAATGGGCCAAATCACTCATTTGCCTATCTTTTTGGAGTAGGACTTCTTCTTTTAGTCTTTCACTGAAAGTCGCATTGATATAAACAAGGGTCGCAAGAAAGAGTAAAGCATAGGTCACCACGAGATAAACATGCCAATCTCTTCCTCCAGGGCTCTGTTGCACAAAAAAGGTAATATATTGGAGAAGGAGTGCATAAGATAACATTGATATATCTATAAGCAATAAAAAGTACTTTGAAAATGACTTTCTAAAACCATAGTTCAACGCTTTGAAATCCACTTTTAAGGTCTTAATGATTAACCAAAACACAGGAAAGACTAGCAACTCAATGACAAGGTTTAAATGAAAATGGTTAAGTACAATCAGATAATGACGATTGATGACTAAGGCAATCCCATAAATAATAAGATTGTGAACAAGACTTTCTATGACAATTGGAAACAAGCCATAGAAAATATCTAATAACCTATTGCCATAACGATTTCTGTAGAGGGAATAAACAACCAAGAAGGCATGCCCTAAAACATAGGATAGGGCTGGAGAAAGCACAAACAAAAATCGGATAATCAAGGGAATGATGATATACCATCTTAGCTTTATCTTCTCGGAGGTAATGTATTGATAAATGAGAATAAAGAGGATAATCTCCGCTAAAAAGTCTAGATTATCCAACAAAAAATTGATTGCTGTCATAGGCTGATTCTCTCAAGCAATTTCTTTAGTTTCAACTTTGAAACATAGCAAACGCCACCATTTTCAAAATAGACTGTCCCCGTACTTTTATCTAATTTGATGACATTTTCTGGGTTGATAAGGAAAGATTTGTGGCATTTAAACAGTCTAGGGTCACTCTTTTCAATTTGAGAGAGACTGCCATAAAACTCAATCTGCTCCTCTTTAGTATAAAGGATAACCTTATGAACGATATCCGAGGTCTCAAGGTACAAGATATCATGAAAGGGAACCTGAATAACGGTCTTAACATTCTCAATCCGAAAAGCATCTTCTGGATTCTGACTCTGTATCTTTTTGCAAGTTAATAAGATAATACTTTCCACACGCTTTTGAAAGTCCTCCTCCTCCAAAGACTTATCAATAAAGTCCAGAGCAGCCAATTGGTATTGAAAAGTTAAGGGAAGATACTCTGAATGAGTCGTGAAGAAAACAATATTGGCATAGGGATCATTCTTGCGAATCTGCTTAGCCACCTCCAAACCTTTTTTAGTATCGTCTTTAATTTGAATGTCCAAGAAAAAGAGCTGATGAGACCCTCTCTCGGTAACAGACTCTAACAGTTGATTGGGCTTGTCAAAAATCTCAAAGTCTCCCACTTTAATGTTATTTTTCTTAAGAATCGTATGAATAACCTCTTCAATACGATTTTGTTGGATAAAATGATCCTCTAAAACATAGATGTTAAGCATAACATAACTCCTCTAGCATAATCTTAAGATAGATCCAAGGTGGAGCAGTTCCTTTAATAAACGAATCCCTCTTATTCAAAATGAGATTTATTGTTCTCTTTACTTATTTTACATTTTTATTACAAAAAAGACAATGGTTTGTAACATTTTTCGCTTCAATCAATTAAAAAACACCCCACAAAGTTAGATTTTATCTGTCTAACTTTTGGGGTGCAGTTCATAAATAGCAATCTTTTTTCGTACTAGTTACGATAATAAGGGAAACCTTCAGCAGTTTGGTCTTGACCAATAACAAGGTAATCAGAGCCGTTACTACCTCCAGAAATCGCTCTCAATGCAGCTGAGCTTGTATCTGAGAATACTCCTGCATAAAAAATATTGTCTGAAACTCTTTGAGGCTTCAATTGAGCAGTATAACCTGTTGAGTTTTTAATAATTGTACCATCAGCATTAATTGTAACTGATTCACCATTCGCGTTAGTCCAAGTTCCCACAAGAGAGCTAATATCACCATTGTCAAGGGCACCAAAGTCAAGCGATGATTGACCGTTATTTGTGTTCTTCTCAGATGTAACATTATCTGTTCCAGCTGTTGCTTCAGCCACTTTACTACCTTGCGTAGCGCCTGCTTGAGCTTGTTCTTGAGAAGAAGCTTTAGGTGATACTGCTGAAGCCTGATTGTCATTTTCTTCATTTGAAACTGCCGAAGATGATGATTGAGTTGATTTCTTATCCTTCTTAACAGCTTTACTTGAGCTTGAAGATGATTTCTTGACCGTCTTGGCTGGGCTACCACTTGTGCTAACACGCGCTGACTCATGACTATTAAACTTAGTCACTAAGAAGACAGCGAGGATAACTACAATAAGAGCTGACACGATACCAATGAGTTTACTTGTATTTTTCATGAGTGAGATTCCTTTTCTGATAATTTACTAGGTTATTATAATACAAAAACAGCTAAATTTTTCATTGAAGTCATAAACAGTCGTTTTTTCGTCGTAATCAGAAAATAACATTTTAAAATAAAAATACTATATACATCAAACTGCCATGGGTTTTGGAACAAGCATCTTAGCAACAATCTCTTTTTGTTTAGCTTTTGAAACCAAGCATGACTCTCCGTTTTCAAAATAAATAATACCTAACTCTTTGTCCAATCTCACAATGTTTTCGGGATTTACAACAAATGATTTATGGCATTTATACAGTCTGCAATCTTGTTTCACAATTTTTGACAATTGACCATAGAACTCAATTTGCTCTTCTGTTGTATGAAGAATCACCTTATGAACTGTTGGAGATGTTTCAAAATAGAGAATCTTATGAAAAGGAACTTGTATAGTTGCATTCTTTGTATCTATAGTAAAAGCACACTCTATTCGGCTCAGACCATTTTTAGAAAGTGCTAATCCAATATCAGAAATAATCCTATCTTCATATTCAATATCAGGCAAATTCTTGTCAATAAAATCAAGTGCAGCTAAGCGATACTGAAAGGTTGATGGTAGGAGTTCGGGATGTGCTGTGATGAAAACAATACTAGCATAAGGATCTCGCTCACGTATCTGTTGAGCAACCAATATTCCCCCTTCGATATCACTATCAGTTGCAATATCTAGAAAAAACAGTAAGTGCGAACCCCTTTCCGTAATACACTCTAATAATTGATTGGGTTTATCGTATAAATCGACCTTCCCAATTCTTAAAATATATATTTGTTTAGACTTGTGGATAGCATCCTCAAGACGAGCTTGTTGAAAATAATCTTCTTCTAAAACAAAAATATCTAACATAATTGAACACCTCTAATTACAACATCCTTATTCTATAACTTAAGATGCTAGTTACTCATAGAACGAATCCTATACTTTCACCTTGATTTTACAACTTTCGCTAATTTACAGCAAATGTTTCTAAAACATATTAAACAATATATTGATTCAACTCTTGAAACTAAAAAACACCACCCTCAAAAGAGAGTGATGTTAAAACTCTTAAGAAATATCTACATAGCGTCTTGCACCGCTATAGGTTACATAAGACAACCAGGTGTGTCCATCAGCTGTTAGAACCTTGTCATAGCGAACGGACATGCCTTTATCATAGTAGGCTAACTCTGGACTTGCTACACTTGGTTGAGCTTTGATAGAACTAGGTTTGGTAAAGGTATAAGTACCAGTTGCAGCTAGGCTTGGACTTGCTGGTTGAGCAACTGCTGTTGCCTTACCATCAATAGCAACATAACGTCGGTTACCTCCATGGCTAACATAAGAGAGCCATGTATGACCATCTGCAGTCACCAATCTGTCATAGTTAACAGACATACCAGCATCATAGTAGGCCAACTCTGGACTATCTACACTTGGTTCTGCTTTAATGCTAGAGCGTTCTTTGAAAGTATAGGTACCAGATGATGGTGTGCTTGGTTGAACAGGTTGTTCTACAGGTTTAGTCACACTCGTTGGTGTGATAGCCACATAGAAACGATGTCCTGAATAGCTGAGGTAAGAAAGCCATGTATAGCCATCATTATTGACAACCTTATCATAGTTGACTGACATGCCTGAATCGTAATAGCTAACATCTGGGTTGGCTACCAAAGGTTGAGTCTTGATGCCAGTACGAGCGGTAAAGGTATATGAACCTGAAGCTGGAAGGTTGTGGCGGGTTGCATTTTGAACTGGAACAGTTGTGCTAGTACCTCCGATTCCTACCATCTTACCGTCTTGAACATAATAGAGATGGACAATGTATTCACCTGCTTCAGCCTTATGGTCACTAACGTTGATACGAACCTTATAGCTACCATCACTTTGTCTGCTAGCTTGGTGCCATACAAGATCATCTTGACCATCTTTGGATGTCCAAACTGGAACACTCACGCCTTGGATAGCCTTGTCACCACCAGAAACATTGGTGATATGAACATCGAAACCGAGGTTAGATAGGTTTTCAATATTGATAGTGCCACTTGGTTTGCTTTCTTGTTGAGTAAGTTTTGCCACAACTACATAACGGCGGTTGCCATTGTAGCTGAGGTAAGAAAGCCATTGATAACCATCACCACTGACAATCTTGTCGTAGTTAACTGACATACCAGCATCGTAGTAGGCTAACTCTGGACTTGCCACACGAGGTTCTGCCTTAATGCTAGAGCGTTCTTTGAAGGTGTAAGTTCCTGCATCAGGAAGGCTATAGCTAGTAGTTGTATGAGCTTCTTCAACCTTAGCAGGAACTGTGTAAGTTGTGCCACCCACACCAACTAATTTACCATTAGTTTCAACATAGTAAAGATGAACATTGTAGAGACCACGTTCATTCTTGTGGTCAGTTAGACTGACGTTAACCTTGTAGTTACCGTTGTTAAGACGAGTCGCATTGTACCAGATGATATCATCTTGTCCATTCTTTTCAGACCAGATTGGAACAGATACCCCGAGGACACCGTTTTGATCTGAAACATTACTGATAACTACACTAAAGTCACCATTGTCATGACTTTCAATAGCGATATCGCCTCTTGGTTTAGCTACAGCCTCTGCAGCAGCACCTAGGTCGACGTAACGACGAGTACCATTGTATGACACATAAGAAATCCAACGGTGGTTGTCAGCAAGCAAAGATCTATCATAGTTGACTGACATGCCCGGATCAAAATTGAACTCAGTCTTGGCAGTCAAGCTAGGTTGATTCTTCACATCTGCAGGTTTAGTGAAGTAATAAGTACCACGTTCAGGGATGGTTTCATCTCTAGTCGCTTCAGAGTTGCTACTAGTGTCTTCAGCCTTCAATGCTGCGATATCAGCGTAGTAGCGTTCATAGTCGTAGCCAATGTAAGAAATCCATTGATGATTGTCTCTCTTCAAGACCTTATCATAGATAACATGGTCGCCCGCACTAAAGACAAAGGTAGGTTTGATATCCATGATAGGCGCTGTACGAATTTCAGTTGTGCGACGGAAATAGAAAGTACCGTTTGATGGGATATCAAGAGAACCGTCAGCAGTCACAGGACCATCCACACCAGGTTGACGTGTTTCGACAGCTTCACGGTCAGTACCTCTAACTTCTGCTACTTCTGAAGTTGCTGAACGGTTAGTCTCACTTGCCGCTTCAGAGCTAGCTACTGATGACACTTCAGAACGTGGACTAGCCACTTCTGATCCAGAAACAGAAGCAACAGCAGATGCAGAATGAGCAACCTCTGCCGGTACTTCCAAAGAAGCAGCCTCACTAGCCACTACACTACTAGCTTCAGAAGAAGCAACTTCACTGCTGGCAAGCTTAGGTCTTGGCGCTTCAGATCTTGAAGCTGGTTGATTGAGGACATCGGTAACAGCTTCTGAAGTTGCCTGGTCGATTTGAAGTGGTTCAGAATTATTTACAAAAACTTCATAGTCCTTGTTGGAACTTGCGCCGTTGGCTTGTTCCTGAGCCAAAGCATGCCCACCAAGCATCAAGCTCGCACCAATTAAGACTGATGCAGCTCCAAAAGAATATTTACGTATTGAGTAACGTTGGCGTTCCTTAAAAACATATGCCTTTCTCATTTTGATCACTCTCACTTTCTAGGCTGTTTGATAAAAATTGGAACCGTTTTCATACTTCTATTATACCCCTTTGAAATATTTTTTACAATTATTTCAATATTATTACTAAACTTTTTAAAGAAAAAAAGATAGGATTTTCATCCTACCTTTTCAAGTTTCTTTTATTGTATCACATCTTAAAGCTGTTCTGCTACTGCTGAAAGAAGATCTTGGATACCATTCGCATCGCTACCACCGGCCATGGCCATATCTGGTTTACCACCACCACGACCTGATACGATTGGTGCGAGAACCTTGATGACATTACCTGCGTGAACATCTTTAGACTTGCTTGCTACAAGGACATTAACTTTTTCGCCAATGTGAGCTGCAAGGACAAGGACGTCAGAGTAGTCTGCTTGTTTCCATTGGTCAGCAAAGGTACGAAGGGCACCTGCATCAGAAACTTCTACTTGGCTAGCGATGTAACGAACACCGTTAGCTTCTTTAACGTCTTTGAAGACATCACCAGCTGCTGCAGCTGCTGCTTTTTCTTTAAGAGCAGCATTTTCTTTTTGAAGGGCATGCAACTGCTCTTGAAGGCTAGCAACCTTGTTAGGTACTTCTTTCAATTGTGGTGCCTTAAGTGTTGCTGCGATTGCTTTGAGAGCATCTTCTTCTTCACGGTAAGCAAGGTAAGCTTCACGTGATGTCACTGCCAAGATACGACGTGTTCCTGAACCGATACCTTCTTCTTTGACAATCTTGAACATACCGATTTCAGCAGTGTTGGCAACGTGCGTACCACCACAAAGCTCAACAGAGTAATCACCGATTGAAACGACGCGAACATTCTTACCATATTTTTCGCCAAAGAGGGCCATAGCTCCCATTGATTTAGCAGTGTCAATGTCTGTTTCAATAGTTGTTACTGGAGTTGCTTTCCAGATTTCTTCGTTGACTTGTTCTTCGATAGCACGCAATTCTTCTGGAGTTACAGCCTCAAAGTGAGTGAAGTCGAAACGCAAGAATTCTTGTTCATTAAGAGAACCAGCTTGAACAGCATGATCACCAACAATATTATGAAGAGCAGCATGCAAGAGGTGAGTTGCTGTGTGGTTCTTCATAACACGGTGACGACGTGTGTGGTCAATTTCAAGTTTGTAGTTAGCACCTACAACAAGTTCACCTTCAACCTCAACAGTGTGAAGTGCTTGTCCATTTGGCGCACGTTGAACGTCAACAACACGCGCAACGACTGTACCAGCTGCATCTGAGATCGTACCGTGGTCTGCTACTTGTCCACCCATTTCAGCGTAGAATGGTGTTTGTTCAAAGACAAGGAGTGCTTGACCAGAGTTAACACTATCATGACGAGCATCATCAGCAACGATTACGCTCAAACGGCTTTCGGCAGTTTCAGCTTCATACAAGAACTCAGATGGTTCAGTGATATTAGCGAGGGTTTCATTTTGCATACCCATAGAACCACCTTTAACCACGCTAGCACGCGCACGTTCTTGTTGTTCTTTCATGGCAGCTTTGAAACCTTCATGGTCAATCTTGAATCCTTCATCTTCAGCCAACTCTTCTGTCAATTCCACTGGGAATCCATAAGTATCGTAAAGTTTAAAGATATCTTTACCTTCAAGCGTATCTTTACCAGATTTCTTAAGGTTAGCAAGAAGCTCGTCAAGCATGCTTGAACCTGCATCGATGGTACGTGCAAAGGTTTCTTCTTCACGTTTAACAATCTTCTCGATAAAGTCTTTCTTCTCAAGAACTTCTGGGTAATAGCTTTCCATGATTTGACCAACAGTTGGAACAAGTTTGTACAAGAAAGCATCAGAAATGCCGAGACGACGGCCGTGCATTACGGCACGACGGAGAAGACGACGAAGGACATAACCACGACCTTCATTACCTGGAAGGGCACCATCACCAATGGCAAATGCCAATGAACGGATGTGGTCAGCGATAACCTTGAAGCTCATTGTGTCACCATCTGGATCATAAGTTTTACCAGACATTTTTTCGATTTCACGAATGATAGGCATGAAGAGGTCTGTTTCAAAGTTTGTTTTAGCCCCTTGCATTACGGCTACAAGACGTTCAAGACCTGCGCCCGTATCAATGTTTTTATTAGGAAGTTCTTTATATTCTGAACGTGGAACAGCTGGATCTGCGTTGAATTGTGACAAAACGATGTTCCAAATTTCAATGTAACGGTCGTTTTCAATATCTTCTTCAAGCAAACGGATACCAATATTGTCAGGGTCAAAGTCTTCGCCACGGTCAAAGAAGATTTCAGTATCTGGTCCTGAAGGTCCAGCACCGATTTCCCAGAAGTTATCTTCAATTGGAATCAAATGACTAGGTTCAACACCACAAGCAATCCAGCGGTTGTATGAATCTTTATCATCTGGATAGTAAGTCATGTAAAGTTTGTCTTTTGGAAAATCAAACCACTCTGGGCTTGTCAAAAGCTCATAACCCCATTCGATGGCTTCATCACGGAAGTAGTCACCAACTGAGAAGTTACCAAGCATTTCAAACATTGTGTGGTGACGAGCTGTCTTACCAACGTTTTCGATATCGTTGGTACGGATAGCCTTTTGTGAGTTGGTGATACGTGGATTTTCAGGAATCACAGAGCCATCAAAGTATTTCTTCAAAGTGGCAACCCCTGAGTTAATCCAAAGAAGGGTTGGATCGTTAACTGGAACCAAGTTAGCTGATGGTTCAACAGCGTGACCTTTTGATTTCCAGAAATCAAGCCACATTTGACGAATTTGTGCTGAAGTAAGTTGTTTCATTGTTTCTCCTTAAATAAATGTTTCTTATTTTGAGCTATTCTCGAGCATTTCCACATAGTCAATAGCAACACACAGGGAAATGGCCAAATCGGCGTAAGTATTTTCATAAACAGTAACAGTATAGGTCGATGTCAGATGGAAGAGCTCCTTTTGAATCCTAGCAACTACCTGATTTTGACTATTAAGTAGTTGAAAATCCAAGTCCCAAATATTACCCTCTATTCGCAAGCCAAGATTATCGACATCATACTTATCACGAAGAAGGGTTAATTTTTTTCGAATGTAAAAACTCGAACCATCCTGCAAGTCTACTGTAAACTTAGGCAAGAGACTAAGCGGCTCCTTGGTGATATGACTAATCTCACGACCATCCTCACCAAAAATTGTAAAGGTCTTTGGAATCTTGAAAAAGGATCCTTCAACCTGATAGGCAACTCTACCTTGATCATCCTTGATATCAAAGCGTTCGCCACCCAATCGAAACTTCTGTTTGACAAAATAGGTTTTCATACGCTACCTCCAATATTGTCATACATTTCATTCAGAAAATACCCAAAGAATAAAAGACAAGACCACTAAACGAAGGGCGACGTGAACCGCGGTACCACCTTCATTCAATGAACTTGTCATTCTTATTTGTCTTTAATTGTGAACTTTGAGTAGCAAGTAACCAGATTCGTCCATGGCTCGCAGCGACCGCCATTTTTCTGTATCAGAAGCGATGATTACCAATCTCAAAGGGAAGGCTAAAAATGTCATGATATTAGAACTTTCAGCCACTCTCCATTTTAACGTGTTTTAGGTCTTAGGTCAAGCTGATAATAGCATTATCAACTCTATCTTGTGATTTATTTGCTAGAGCTTGATGATGAACTTGATGAAGCTCCAGAACCAGTCACATACTGGTCAAGAATTGCGCTAAAGGCCTTATCTACAACTTTAACGTTATATTTCTTAAGGACCTTAGCAATCACTGAGTTAGTGAAGTTAGTATCAGATTTCTTACCATTGATGATAACCTTAGTCAAATCATCCTTATAGTTTTTCCAATCTGCATTTTTCTCAGATTTTGAAACAGTTTTGACGATGTAGTAAGTCGCAGCACCAGTTGAGCTGTTTGAAACAGTCACTACGTCAGAAACGGCATTAGCATCTTGTTTGAAGGCTGCTGTCAAAACATCTGCTGGGAAGTCTTGAGAAGCTGAGTTAACTGTCTTAGAAGTCACTTCCAAGCTGTTATCTTTAGCAACTTGTGAGAAATCTGCTCCTTCTGCCTTAGCTTCAGAGTCTACTTTATCTGCAACTGCTTTATCAGTAGTTGAAACCACTTGCACCTCTGTATTTGGTGTGTAGTTATCGTAGGCAGCCTTGTAATTTGCTTCCGTCAAATCTTTTTGTGCGGCTTGGTTAACAGCATACTCAACCAATTTTTGTGTACGGATTTGATTACGGTATGACTCTTCTGTTTGACCATAGGCTGCAAGTACTTGTGAGAATTGATCTCCGTATTGTTCTGAAGCTTGCTTATAAGCTTTGTCAACGTCTTCTTTGCTGACCTTGCTACCATATTCTTTTTCAAGAGCCTTTTGCAAAGTTGCACTCAAAACACTTTGTTGTGTTTGGCTGCTACCTTTAAGTGAATCAAAAACATCACCAACAGTAACAGTATCACCTTTCATAGATACCAAAGTTGTTTCTTCAGTTGTTTTGTTACCTAGAGAAACATACATAGCACCTGCACCAACGAGAGCTGAAACAGCTACAAGGGCAAGACCCCCAAGGAAGCGACCACCTGAGCTTGGTTTACCAGCATCACGTGTCTTTTTAGTTTTAGCACGTTTAGCTTTTTCTTTCGCTTTTTCACTGGCGAGGGCGATGCTTTCCTCTTCTTCTTTTTGGCGATCAAGATGCTCTTGTTCTGCGTCTTTGTCTGCTACAACCTCTTCAACAGTTTCTTCTGTTGACTCAAGGTTTTCATTTTCTTTAGCCATTCTATCTACTCCTTAAATTGTCAATATCTCTGTTATTATACCACACTTACTTAAATAATGCTTAATCTGGCAAGATAATATTTTCAGAATTTTTCCGAAGCATAAGAAGTCCATCACTCATAGGTACCAAACTAGCAGTTAAACCAGGGTTATTTAATGTCGCATCAAAAAGGCGATGTAAACCACGGTAGATAGTACGTTGACCACGGCGAACCTCCATAATGTCTTTAGCAATATCTCCTCCTTGGAAGATATCATCAAAAACAATCACACCGCCAACCTTAAGACGTTTTAGGATTTCAGGCAGAAAGACGATATATTTAGACTTGGCTGAATCCATAAAGACAAAATCATAATCAGTGTCCAAATCTTGCAAGACTTCTGCTGCATCCCCCTCAACCAAGGTAATTTGTTTGCGGCTGTCATACTTGGCTAGATTTTCCTTGGCAAAGCCAATCATTTCTTCATTACGATCAACCGTCGTAATCTGAGCATCAGGTGCATACTCAGCCATAAGAAGGGCTGAAAAACCAATAGCTGTTCCTACCTCAAGGATTTTCTTAGGCTGCAAGGTCTGCAACAAAAATCGGAAATAAGCAACAACTTCGTGCTGGATAATTGGAATATTTTCCTTACGAGCAAAGGCTTCCAGTTCAGCCAAATGCCCTTTATTTTCTTGAAGATGCGTTCGCATGTAGTCCACGATATCCTTGTTGACTACAGGACGTCGCATGTTGTGATTTGCGTTTTTACTATATGATTTAACCATGTGTTTTATTATATAAAAAATCCCTAGCGAGTGCTAGAGATTTTTCTTATCTATAAATCAAATCGTCATCATTAGGCTACTTGACGTAACCCCCTCTTTTTCAAGAGGTAAGCAATGACCAAAGCCACCACGTAAAGAGCGATGAAAACAAGCAAGGTCATCTGGTATGATTTTGTCAATTCGTAGGTTACCGACAAGAGCATTGGCCCCACTAAGGCCGCCATCGCCCAGGCAGTCAAAATATAACCATGAAGGGTAGCCAACTCCTTTGCCCCAAAGATATCGCTAAGGTAGGGAGGAATCAAGGAGAATCCTGCCCCGTAGCAAGTCATCAGAACAGCCATCGCAACCACAAAGACAAGTGGCACTTGTAGAACAATTAGGAGGACGGCCATAACAATATTAACCACAAAGAGGAGAATAAAGGTCTTCGGACGCCCAATATAATCCGACAAGCCTGCCCACAGAAGGCGACCAAAACCATTAAAGATTCCCATAATACCTACAACAACCGCCGCTGATTCCGCTGACATCCCAACCATATCTTGAGCCATTGGAGAAATAGCAGAGACAAGGGCTAAGCCACATGAAATATTGATAAACAGAATAAGCCATAACCAGTAGAAAGTTGACGATTTCAGGGCCTCATTAGCCGTAACTCCCTTGCTCAAATCAGCAGCCTGACGGTTTGGACTCTTGTCAGCCAACAGTTGTGTTTCCTCTACACTTGGTCGTTTAATGAATTGTGAGACAAAAAGCATAACAACAAAATAAACGACTCCCAAGATATAAAAGGTCTGCTCAACACCACGTGCCTGAATCAGATATTGAGCAATGGGACTAGTTAGCAGCGAGGCAAAGCCAAAGCCCATAATGGCAAGGCCAGTCGCAAGGCCACGCTTATCAGGAAACCACTTAATAATGGTTGAAACAGGCGTAATATACCCCACACCCAGTCCTAGACCACCAAGAATACCATAACCAAGATAAAGCATCCACAGCTCTCCATGAGCAATGGCAACTCCTGTCAGAATATTTCCCCCAGCATAGAGGACCGCCGACATACTTCCAGTCACTCTCGGACCAAATTTTTCAACCAGACGCCCCATGAAAGCTGCAGAAAGCCCTAGACAAAAGATAGCCAATGAAAAGGCAAAAGAAACTGAAGATTGATCCCAGCCAGTCTGGGCCATAATAGGATTACGATAGATACTCCAAGCATAGGTAGACCCCAACATGAGATGGAGTAAGACACCACACGTTGCTACAAGATAACGATTGGTTGTTTTCACAAAAACCTACTTTCTATTTCTGAACATTGTTCACTTATAAAACACAAAACGTTAGGTTTTTAGTCTATCATGAATATAAACCATGGGCTATAAATATGCTCATCAACTCATTTCCAAATCAATTAGAACTTGTATTCTAGTAAACGTTCGTTTTTAGACATAAAAAGAATCATCCTGATTCAGAATGATTCTCTCTTATAGTGACTTATTTTTAAGAAAGGTGAACACCTTTTTCAACCAAGTCTTCCAATTCAACGAGACGGTCTTCAAAAACTTTGAAGGCAGCATCCAAGTAGTCGGTATTGGTCATATCAACACCAGCTTTCTTGATGACTTCCAAAGGATAGTCTGAGCTTCCCGCCTTAAGGTAAGTAAGGTAAGCTTCCTTATCTTCTTCAGTACCATGAACAATTTTTTCAGCCAAGTAGCTTGCTGCCGCAAACCCTGTAGCGTATTGGTAGACATAGTAATTCATGTAGAAATGCGGAATACGTTCCCACTCAAACTGAATTTCGTAGTTATCTTCAGCTTTGAGATTATAGTATTTCTCATTGAGATCTGCGTAAAGCTTATTCATGAAGTCGGCTGTCAAGATTTGACCAGATGCATCTGCTTCATGGATAGCATGTTCAAACTCTGCAAATTGTGTTTGACGGAAGACAGTTCCCTTGAAACCATCCAAATAGTGGTTAAGAATAGCAAAACGTGTCTTGTCATCTTTGACCTCTTTAAGAAGCGTTTCTGTCAAGATATTTTCATTGGTTGTAGACGCAATTTCCGCCAAGAAGATTGGGTAATCTCCGTAAACATATGGTTGAGTCTGACGTGTGAACGTTGAATGCAAACTATGACCAGTCTCGTGAACCAAGGTAAAGAGATTGTCCAAAGTATCTTGCCAGTTCAAAAGCATGAAAGCATTGGTATCATAGGCACCACCTGAGTAAGCACCTGAACGTTTTCCTTTGTTAGGGTGAACGTCAATCCAACGTTCCGTAAAGGCTGCATGAACCCCTTTACTATACTCTTCACCAAAGATTGCCAAGACTTCTTCTGCTTTCTTGAGGGATTCTTCATAAGTAAGAGCAGTTTCAGTCTCAGAAAGTGGTGTATAGACATCATACATCTTAAGCTCGTCAAGCCCCAAGACCTTCTTACGCAAATCAAGGTAACGATGCAAAAGTGGCAAATGCTTGTTCACTGATTCCAAGAGTGAATCATAAACACTTTCTGGAATAAAGTTAGCTGCAAGTGCTGCATGACGTGCTGAATTATAGTGACGAACTTTGGCTTGGTAATTGTGAACCTTGACAACGCCTTGGAGTGTTTGTGCATAAGTATGTTGGAACTGCTCGTAGGTCCCATACATCGCTTCATAAGCTCCCTTACGAATGTCACGGTCCTTAGATTCCATGAGGGTGATAAAGTTACCATGTGTCAACTCAACCACATCCCCTTGACCATCTGATACCCATGGGAAGAGGATATCAGCATTATCCAAAACATTGAAGGTATCCGTTGGACCGTTGAAGATATCACCTGCTGCTGCCAAGAGCTCCTCAGCTTCTTGAGAAAGAACGTGGTCCTTGTTTGCCAAAAGGCGTTCGAAATAGTGGTCATAAAGTCCAAGACCTGGCTCTTGTTCTTTAAACTCAGCTAATTTCTTATCATCCAAGGCCATAAATTCAGGCTCAAAGTATGCAAAGGCTTCACTCAACTGTGAGTAAAGGTTTGAGGCCTTAGCTTGGTACTCTTGGTAAAGCCCTACTGTTGTGTCTTGGTCATTTTTCATTGACGCATAGACATAGATTTTCTCCAAGCGACGCATAAGGCTCATATAAAGTTCTGTTGCCTCAAGCAAGTTCTTAGCAGAATCTAAGAGATGACCTGCATAAGCACTAGCCTTCTTCAAATCCTGAACAGTGCTTTCATACTCAGTCTCCCAATCTGCATCTGTCGCAAAAATGGTCGTCAAATCCCATGTGTATTTCTCTTCTAAATGAGCACGATTGTCTGACATAATATTCTCCTTAATTGTATCTATTCTTTACTATTTTAGCATAAAAGGTGGGAGGGTAGAGAGTTTGTCGATAAGAAAAATGCCTTTTTCGATAATATTGCATAAAAAGCTTTTCAAAACCTTCAAGTGACTGTCTAATTTGTACAAAACCCTGCTTAGATTCTGGAAATCTCACTTGTGGAAAAAAATCCTGATCAGACAGGCATAACAAATTCATTCCCTTAAGATAGGCTTTTTCCTGCCTTCTCATCCACCTTGGATTTTTCCCAATTAATTCTCGTTGAATCACATGTGAGACCTTCTTTCGCTGAGTTACTTGATAAGTCTCAACCTGCTCTGCTTGATAAGGAAAACGTAAAACTGTCATGAGATTTTCGGTTAACGGCCAAGCCTTAGTTAAATAATAGACTTTCCCAAAAATATCCTCATAGATGAGATACTTAAGTCTAATTTCCTCACGCTTCCAATCAAGCTCCCATAGGTGAAATCCAATCTTAGCCGTAAAATAGAGAAAGTCCCGCTGTAGGTCTGTTAAACGTCCATTCAACCAGAGTTCCTCACCCAAAAGCCAACGCACTTCGTAACCTGCTTGGTGATAGTCACATGTCCTCTCTCTCAAACGTTGCTGAGATAACCGAGAACACTGAACTTCTAGAGCCAGGGAATCGCCAACAAATAAATCTGCAATTTGCCCCATCTCAGACAAAACCTTTTCAATACTTACTTTTTCACCATGATTAACCAAAGATTTATACAAAGCTGCCTTAAGGGATAAATGTTGGGCCGATTCATTCTCCGAGAAGAACTGACAATCTTGCAAAGACTTATGAGCAAAATGTGGACACATTACCTGGCCATGTTTCAGAAGGACAACTCCCTGGCAACCAGGACAGCTATAGGATTCCTTACGTTGCAAACTGGTTTCTAGAGCTGAAACGAGCTTCCCCTCCTGATTTTTTGCAATTAACATGACTCTCTCCTTTGTGCACTCTCTTACTTATTCGTAAAAGAATTCACAAAATAAAAAAACATCTAGATTACTCTAGATGCGTCCCCCATTCAAACTGAAACTTGCTCCCTGCTGTATGGAAACTTAGGTTTATAGGTGTATTGCTTACCTTGGGATACAAGTGCCGCTCAGTCCATTTGATCTCTTTTCAACAATCTCAATTCTTCAAGGAAAATCCCCCAATTTTCCTAGGAATCAGGATTTTGAAAACAGTTTCTATCCCACATAACCATTAAAAATAGCTAATGTAGCATAGACAGATGCTCTCACAAACATCTGGTCAAATTCCGTCACTGAAGCATCATCCCAATATGCTTATCACCCTTTTGTTCCGCAATCCCAATAAAAGCTTAATCCTTGAGTTGATAATGAGATAAAACAATTTTTAGACTTTTACAAGTTAAAGTCTTTATTTACTAACATTGAACCACCATTTCCCTAGGTGCAGTTCAATACCAACAAACGCAAAACCGTGTTGGTCCAAAATGGTTTCTAGTCAAGAGTATCTTATGATTGATAGTCAGTCAATCTAAAAAGCTTTCCCTCTAGCTTCTTGACGCAGAACGTCTTACTGCTTACAAGATACTATTTCCTAGAAGAGTATTGGCTAAAAACGCCACTCTCAAAACATACCACCTATCAGTCATTAGGTTTAATCCACCTTCTGATAGGTATATTAGCAGTTACTGCTTTATTTTCTTTCCCTCTTTGCTTTTGAAGATTAGTCTCTACCGATTCTGCTGTTTTTGAATCTGTCGTTTGCTCTACACGGATTAAAAATACCGCTAGCTCCCGCTACGATGATGCTGATGTTTTAAATCGATTAATCTGATTTGTTTGCTGTTTAAATCTTCTCTTTTTAAATCATCACAATGAAACATTGGAATTTGATAACTTAGAATTCCAGATTCTAAGCTAGTCTTTTTTTGGACTAGGGAGTCACCCTGCCAAAAAAACAAACTCTTCCTAACACAATCTATTATACTGTATTATAATTTTTTGTCAATTAATTTATTTCATATTTTTTGAAAATAATATTTAGACCCTTGTTTTTTACATGGTTAGCTATAGAGAAAAGCCTATAATATAGGCCTTGTTTGCAGTTTTGAAAAAATTAGAAAATGTATATCATTTTTTCTTTTTTGAGTCTAAATCAAGTAGTTTTACTAAATGTCAGAAAATTTCATCTTTCTTATTTCTAGCTATCTTGATTCTTCCAAACCAAAAAAGCTAGGAAAATTTCCTAGCTTTTTTGTATTATCTTAGTGTTTACGTTTGTAAGTTGAGATACCGAACAAGGCCAAAGCTGATGTCACCATAGCTGCACCTGCTGCTGCAGAAGCTGCTGTTGATTTTTCACCAGTAGCTGGAAGAGCTGGAACTTCTTCTTTTACAGGTACTGATGTTGGTGTTACAGGTTTACCTGGTGTAGGTTCTGTTGGAGTTGTTGGTACTTGAGGTTTTGGTTTCTCAGTTGTTTCTTCAACAGACACAAAGTTTTTGTGGTAAGTAACTGATGCTGAAACAGTATTTGGAAGAACTGGTTTATTTGGTTCTTCTGGCAATTCAGGAACAACTACTGTTGAGTTAGTTGCGAACCAGTAAGCAGTTGGAACGTTAAGGTTATTTCCGCTTACGATGAAGTCCATTGGTTCACCCTTGAAGATTGTTGCAGCAGCACCATAGTAGGCATTCTTCGTACGAGGTGTTCCATCTGGGTTAATCGCATCCCAACCTTCATCTGTGACTTCACCAGTTGTTGGGTCTACTGTTGAGTCACTGTTAAAGCGTGAACCGTTAGCCACAAATTCGTTATCGTTTGTTGCATAAGCATAACCATCCTCATGCAAAGTGATAGATGAACCAGGAATTTGAACGTATTCATTACCATTCAAACCAACTTTTTCAATGTGGTTCCCAAGCTCAGTATTCCAGTGGTTAAGTGATGAGATACTCAAAACTGATCCATTCTTAGACAAATCAAGTGGTGTCACTGATGATTCAGTTTCAAAGAAATTCAAGTTCATCTTAACATGAAGTTTTTTGTTAGTGTCGTCAGTTTGTGAACCAATGAAAAGTGTCTTCGTTGGATCGTGGTACAACTTAACAATGGCTGAACCATCTGTACTTGGTGTTTCTACCAAAGTGTAAGTTGCAACGATTTTCTTAACTGGAGTACCATTGAATGATGTTCCGTTTAGATTGTTGTATGTTACAGTCAACGTTTGACCTGTAGCCATCTTCAACCATACATCTTCAGTATATTCACCATCAGCATTGATAGTGTACTGTGTACCGTTAGCTGCACTGAAGTCACTTGGAATGTAACGAGATGTGTTGAATTGTTCAAGGATTTCATCTACTGAGTGACCTGATTGGATTGTTTTATCCAAGTAGTCAACTGAACCTGCTGAGTTTTCAACAGTCATAGTAGCATTAGATTCTGTTTTATAAATCAAGCCAGTGGCATTTTCAGCCAAGCCCTTTGTCAAAAGACGAGCTGTTGTTCCACCAGTATATTCCTTGTATGATTTTTCCCAAGCAGCATAAGCAAGAACGTCTTGGTAGTATTTGTCCAATTGTGTTTTGTAATCTGCAAGTTTTTGATTATATTCTGAAACCGCAGTTGTCAAAGCTGTTGTTTGAACTTTGTTGTCATTGTTAGCAGCTTCGACGCTAGTGTGTTTAACACCTGCTTCTTCTGTAGCTGTGAATCCTCCTGTTGCAACAACATTTGCTTTAGCAGATGTAAGAGCTGCATCAGCTTCTTCACGAGTCAATTTATTTTCAGAAACAACTGTATTTGAAGCTTCTTGAGCATCTTTAGCTGCTTGATCTTGAACAGCTTTAACATCAGCAGAATCTTTTGATGCTGCTGCAGTCGTTGTTGCAGCCTCAACAGCGTTATTGAAGTCAGGATTTGAAACTTCAGCAATAGCTTTAGTTGTTGTTTTTACAGTAGTATCTGTTTCAGTAGTAGTTTTTTCTTCTGTTCCAGGTACTGTAGTGACAACCGCTGCATCACCTGTTGTTTTAACAAGATTAGCACTTGATTCTGCAGTCGTATTTGATACGGTTGCATCAGTATCAGTAGTTGCTGTTACATCTTTAGCTTCATCCGCAGCTGCTACGCTTGTAGCCGCGAGTCCTGCAAGCAATACGCTTGAATACAATGTTGTTTTAAATGGATTGACTTTCATTTACACTTTCTCCTTCTTGGTTAACATTTTATTAACCTATTTTCTTCACCGTTTAATATACTACCGTGATTTTCAAAATTTAGCAATAGTTTTCTGAAAAAAATATTATATATTTGCTACATGTTTTTAAAGTTTGACACACTTTTGTTATAATTTAACCATTTCTTTACAATTAATTGTAATTCGTAAGGGGTTCATAGAGTTTTCACTTATTACTTTCTTACAGCCGTTCATTTTTTTCTCATAAAGGACTGTTTCTAAGATAGCATATGTTTTCTACTATATTCGGGTTACCATGAAGTGACCTCTTCATTACTAAAAACACATAAATAACACCTTCAAGACCTTGACTTTAAGCGTTTTTCGTCATATACTTGAAAAAAATGTTAAGAAAGTTGGGGGACTTTTCAATGACTAAAAAAGAAATGAGATTGCTGATTCTTCTTGGGGTTAGTTTTATTTTAGCGAACCTTGTACTTCGTTTGCTTCTTAAGCCTTTGCCTGAGAATCTAGCTTACCTCATTAAAACGATTGTTCTTGGGTGCGGATATTACTTCCTAGTACATAGGCGTCTAGGTTTAAAACTCAAATCAGCTAAAAAGATAAGTTGGTCTGAAACCTTAAGTGTTTGTTGGTTAATTCTTTTGGCAGATTTTTTCTATATTTCTGCTAGTGCTTTTGGTATCAGTAAGGCACCCCATATGATTGGCACTGCCTTGATCATTGCCTTAGGGGCTGGCTTTTTTGAGGAATATTTTTCTCGTGGAATCTTCCTTAAACTCGCCTTCCAAGATGGTATTAGGTCTTCAAAACAGGTATTAGAAGGAGTCTTCTTATCAGCCTTATCCTTTGGACTAGCCCATCTTGGAAATCTCACTCACCAACCCTTGAATGCTACCCTGTTTCAGGTTTATTATGCGACAGCTATAGGTATATTCTATGCGGCGATTTACCTACGTACTGGTAGCCTATGGTGGACTATTGTTCTGCACTGTTTGATTGATTTTGCTAGTGTACTTTTCTCACAATCAACACAGGCTGCTCCGGCTACAAGTATCTGGCATTTCATTCTCTGGTTACCACTTATTGCCCTAGGACTCTTCCTCATTCGACCTAAAAAATTGGAAGCTATTAGATATCTTAATGACTAATATTTCAAACTGCATCCCACAAGTTAGATTTTTGGTGTCTAATCTGGGGATGCAGTTTTTCATTTATCAGCACCACATTCTTACAACTTATCTCAATTTTCATTATTACTCCTAAAACGATTTAATCATAGAAATTTCATATCAGGTCTTCATCTATTCCTATCAGAATTTTGCTGATTTTAGACTTCTCATTTTGTTATAATATGACCTACAATCATATTTTTTTAAAGGGGATGCTTATGAATTTTCAACAATGTCGCTATGTTCAGACTATCGCTGAAACAGGGTCTTTTAGTAAGGCTGCTAAAAAACTCTTTTTGACTCAACCTAATCTCTCAGCATCCATCCGTGACTTAGAGGAAGAACTTGGAGTCCAACTCTTTGAACGTTCCAATACAGGAGCTAAACTAACTGATGACGGTCATGATTTTCTCAAATACGCCAAACGTATTCTTGGAGAGCTAGATCTACTAGAAGGACGCTATCGCAAATCCTTTAAGAAATCATTCACTGTTGCCAGTCACCACTACGATTTCTTGTCACTTCCCATGGCTCACATTGCCCAACGTTTTCGTAGTGATTATCAAGAATTTCAACTGATTGAAACAACAACTAGGAAGATTCTCAAAAGCGTTGAAAGCTTCGAAAGTGACCTGGGGATTATTTATCTAGATGAAGATAACGACCATATCCTAGAACGCAGTTTCCAACACATGGATTTAACTTTTACCCCACTTGGAGAGTTTGAAACCAAGATTTTCTTAGGTCGCCAACATCCCCTAGCTCACAAAAAATCCCTCAATCTCAAAGATTTAGAGGGATACCCACAGGTCCGCTTTCGTCAAGAAAGCTCTGGAATTCATTTTGACGAAGATCCTCTCGAGGTTCTGCCTGACCAACAAGTGATTTACAGTAATGACCGAGGCAGTGTCATGAATTTGCTCTGTGCCTCAGATAGTTACGCTTCTGGCCTCGGTATTGTTAATAGTTTCATTAAGGACCAAATTGTTTTACTTCCACTGAAGAACAGTCCAAAGCACACCTTGGGTTTTGTGACAAATAATAAGCAAAAAAAATCCGCAATTATTCAAGCATTTATCGAGGAAATTCAGGATAGCTTACTACCCCACCACTAAGGAGAAGAAAATGGAATTTCAAACACTTAATAATGGCATCAAAATACCCGTGCTTGGTTTTGGTGTATGGCAAATTTTCGATCAAAAAGAATGTCAAAAAGCCGTTGAAGATGCTCTTTCTGTAGGTTATCGATTGATTGATACTGCTAGCCTTTATCGAAATGAGGAAGCCGTGGGACGTGCCATTAAGGCAACTGGTATCCCTCGCGAGGAGATTTTCCTGACTAGTAAGGCCTGGATTAGCCAGCTTGGCTACGAAGATACCAAATTAGCCCTAAAAGAAACACTTCGCAAACTAGATACTGACTATCTTGATTTATATTTGATTCATCAACCTTTTGGCGACTTACATGGTGCCTGGCGTGCTATGATTGAGCTTAAGCATGAAGAACTTATTAGAGCCATTGGTGTTTCTAACTTCTCAACAGGGCGTTTGGCGGATTTTGCCTTGCAGACACCGGTCATTCCAGCGGTCAATCAAATCGAGTTGCATCCCTATAAACAACACAAACTGATTCAGAAAGCTGATAAGGAATTTGGCACCTTAACGCAAGCCTGGGCTCCTTTTCATAGAGGAGAGGATGGTATTTTTCAGGACCCAACTCTAACTGCTATTGCTGAAAAACATGGCAAGACAGTTGCCCAGGTCATCCTCAGATGGCAAACCCAGCAAGGCATTCTGACCATCCCTAAAAGTACCCATATCGAACGAATGAAGGAAAACTTTAATAGCTTTGACTTCCACCTAGACCAAGCAGACCTTGACGCTATCAGTAAACTAGACCGATACCCAAATGCTTATGGTCCTGATGAAAGTGTGGAACGCATTAAGCATTTATTGAAATATAGTGTATAAAAAAACGAGTTCGACTGAACTCGTTTTCTTATACACCAGGTCCTCTTAAGACTTCCCTTAAGAGTATATGATTTCGGGTTTTAAGGAAGCAAAACTTTCGATCACTCAACAAAGATCTATTTCAAGCGCTTTAGTCACAACTGAAGATTAGTAAAAAACAGTTTCCCAATTCAAAAAATTGATAAACTGTTTTTTTTATATGATATTTTACCCAATCACACTTCCGTTTGGAACAGATGGATCTACTGTCAAGACAGTGAGTTTGCCATCATGTTCTGCGGAAAGAATCATACCTTGGCTGACATATTTCTTCATCATCTTACGTGGTTTGAGATTAGCCACGACTTGAAGTTTCTTGCCGACCAATTCTTGTTCGTTCGGATAGAATTTAGCGATACCTGAAAGGATTTGACGATCTTCACCGTCACCAGCGTCAAGACGGAAGCGAAGCAATTTGTCTGAACCTTCGACTTTTTCTACTTCTTTAACTTCAGCGACACGGATTTCAACCTTGTCAAAATCATCAAATTTGATTTGGTCTTTTTCAGACTTAAGTTCAACCTCTTCTGGATTCCATTCCTTCTCTTGAGGTTTGCCTGCGTTCATTTGAGATTGGATATAGGCAATCTCTTCATCCATGTCCAAACGTGGGAAGATTGGAGTTCCTTTTGAAACGACTGTCACATTCTCTGGGAAGCCTGAAAGTTCAAGATTTTCAAGGTCAAACGCTCCTGACAATCCGAGCTGTTCCATGATGGCATTTGAAGTGGTCATCATGAATGGTTGAATGAGGTGGGCAACGACACGAAGACTAGCAGCCAAGTGAGCCATAACAGCTGCCAATTGTTCCTTGTCACCATCTTCTTTTGCAAGGACCCATGGAGCTGTTTCATCAATATACTTATTGGTACGTGAAATGATGTTCCAAACGGCGTCCAAGGCACGTGGGAAATCTACAGCCTTCATTTGTTTGTGGAACTCTTCGATATTTTCAGCCACAACCTTAGCCAAATCAGTATCAAAGTCTGTAACGTTCTCAACATAGGCAGGCACTTGACCACCGAAATACTTGTTAATCATGGCAACTGTACGGTTGAGGAGGTTTCCAAGGTCGTTAGCCAATTCGTAGTTGATACGAGCTACATAGTCTTCTGGTGTGAAGGTACCATCTGAACCGACAGGAAGACTACGCATGAGGTAGTAACGGAGTGGATCAAGACCAAAACGCTCTACCAACATTTCTGGATAAATCACGTTTCCTTTAGACTTAGACATCTTACCGTCTTTCATGACGAACCAACCGTGGGCAACAAGACGTGTAGGCAATGGCAAATCAAGAGCCATAAGGATGATTGGCCAGTAGATTGAGTGGAAACGAAGGATATCCTTACCAATCATGTGGATGATTTCGTGGTTTTCATCATTTTGCCAGAACAAATCAAAGTTACCATGCTCATCCTGACCATAACCTAGTGCAGTGATATAGTTGATAAGGGCATCAATCCACACATAAACCACATGTTTTGGATCTGATGGTACTTTTACTCCCCAAGTAAAGGTTGTACGTGACACGGCCAAGTCTTCCAAGCCTGGCTCGATGAAGTTTTTAAGCATTTCATTCATACGACCATCAGGTTGGATAAATTCTGGATGTTCTTTAAAGAAGGCAGTCAAACGGTCTGCGTAGTTGCTGAGTTTAAAGAAATATGATTCTTCAGAAACCAACTCTACTTCATGTCCTGATGGAGCTACCCCACCAATGACATTGCCTTCTTCATCACGGTAAACTTCTGCCAACTGACTTTCAGTGAAAAATTCTTCATCAGAAACTGAGTACCAACCTGAGTATTCACCAAGATAGATATCTCCTTGTTCCAAGAGACGCTCGAACACTTGAGCAACAACTTTTTCATGGTAATCATCAGTCGTACGGATGAATTTATCGTATGAGATATCCAAAAGTTGCCAGAGGTCCTTAACACCAACAGCCATACCATCCACATACTCTTGTGGTGTAATGCCTGCTTCTTCAGCCTTTTGTTGAATCTTTTGGCCATGTTCATCAAGCCCAGTAAGGTAGAAGACATCATAGTTCATCATACGTTTGTAACGTGCCAAGACGTCACAAGCAATGGTTGTATAGGCTGAACCAATATGCAATTTACCAGATGGGTAGTAGATAGGTGTTGTGATGTAGAATGTTTTTGTCATTTTAATTTCCTTTCATATGTTAACAAATGGGCTAACACTGATGATATAACATCTTATTATAGCACGTTTTGGACACTAAAAAAACCAGCTAAGCTGGTTTTAAACATTACTAGTTTTGAAAGAGCTTTTTATCCGCTCTAACATCACGTTCATAGTCATAATCTAATTTCTTCACGTCATCCTCTGATAGGCGTTTGAAACTTCTTTCTTCTGTAAGTTTGCCTTTCTTATTATAAGTAGTGACAATCAATTTATTACCCTTAACCTTGTATCGAACGGTTTCTTCAAGAGATTCTTTGTAGGATTTAACGTAAATCTTTTTACTTTCATCGTTATCAGCCTGAGTTCGATATTCACTTATTTTGTATTGATTATCTACTGCCTGGTCAATGACTTTCGAATATTCAGATAGTGACATGTTTGGTTTAAGCGTTCTAGACCAAGCATCTGGACGGTATGCTTCGTCAGTATCATAGTCTGTAAAGTCAACCAGATTGTTCCCGCCAGCTAAGGTATAAAAATAAAATTTAACATTGTTACCTTTGACTTTAACAAAATCATGAGCCTCTAGGCCACTTTCCTTGAAAGATTCCATACCATCAACCATTTTCTTCTTATCTTTATGGTAAAAGCGATAAGTTTCAAGTAGATAGGTTCCTTCAGGTATTTTACCGCTTTGCAGGTGCATAAATGCATAGCCACCAAATGAAAGTGCCACTAGGACAATCGCCCCCACTACAGAAGCAATAATAATTTTAGCTTTCTTAGACAAGCCTGTCTTAGCAGGAGCAACTTGTGAAACGGCTTGTGTCACTTGGTCACTCAACTGAGCTTGCTGTGGATTAACACCCTCGTCCTTAGCCTCTTGAGAAATAAATTCCCCATTAGCTTTTGCTTGTTGGATTTCTTCCTCTGTCGGCTTACGATTATTGATTGTTTCGAAATAATCTAACCACTCTTTTTCGTTCATAAAAGTCCCCTTTTTCATTGATACTTCCATTCTAACAGAAAAAAGACTCCAAGGCTATTTGATTATTTCCATATAAAGAAAAGCGATACCAGAATGGAGTTTTGGCTCTCCTTCTCGTACCACTTTACTCATTTACATCATTGGGTGATTAGATTTTATCACTAGATTTTTTACTACTTTTACTATCGTCAGAGCCTGATTTAGAACCACTACCATAGTCATCGCTATTACCATAGCCATAGTCATTACCATAACCATAGCCATAATTGTAGCCATAACCATAATCATAGTAATCCTTGAAGTCATCATATTGATCACTATAAGTCTTCAAATCTTTCTTATAATCTTTGATGGCATCCTTATAGTCATCCCAGCGCTCCTCAGCGTCTCCCTTACTCATACGTTTATAAGTAATACGTGACTGAAGCTTCCCTTTTTTATCATAAGTAGTCAGAGTGTATTCATCGCCATGCTTGACATAGGTACGTTTTTCCTTCAAGGTATCTTTATATTCTCTTGTTGTTTTTTTAACGACTTTGTCAGCTTCCTCTTTGGTATAAAACGAATAGTCTTTTCTCATCTTTTTCATGAAGTCTTTTGTGACATCTTCGACTTGATCCGCATCTAAAACTTGACTCTCTGTTCTATTCCACGGATCAAATACCTGAGGAACATCTGTCTCATAGTCCATCAAACTAACATATGATTTATTGTCACTCTCTACTAAATTGTAGGTTCTAGATTGATTATTCTTTACAACTACAAAAGACTGCAAGTCCAAACCTTCGTCCTTGTATTCATCTATGCCATCAACCATTTTATCTTTGTCTTCATCATAACGAGAGAAAGAAACTACTTCATAGGTTCCATCTACAATTTTTCCTGACTGATAACGCCATAATGAATAGCCACCAACAGAAAGTAAAATCACTGCCACAGCACCCAAGACTGACGCCAAAATAATCTTAGTTTTCTTAGACATACCTTTTTTAGCAGGTACGACTTGTTGGAAGGTTGCTGTTGTTTGTGCAAACTGAGGCTGCTGTGTCATCGTTATCACAGGTTCAGCTGGCTTAATCGGTCTTTGCTCCGTCGCCTGTCCATTTGAGCCAAAGACGTTAGGGTTAGGTCGTTCAAGGATAAACTCGCCTGCTGCTTGAGCTTGAGCTAACTCTGCGGGAGTTGGTTTGCGACCGTTGACTAATTCAAAGTACTCAATCCACTCTTGCTGGTTCATAATAATCTCCTTTTTTATTGGTCTACCGTTCTATTGTACCAAAATAAATGGTGAAATAGTATTTGACAATTATCATAAAGACTGTAAGGTTTTTTAATAAAACATTAGGCTATGATTCTTGATAGTAAAGAGGCGCTTGCACGATAAGTGGATCAGCGCCAGATGAGATAATCCCCATCATGCCTTGAATAATTATAATACTTCAAGGCATACTCATAATCCCTATCATAACCACTTTTGACCCCTTTGGCTTCCTCTGAGCTCAATCGTTTAAAAGTTCTACGCGACTCAATATGTCCATCATTAGTATAAACAGTCAGAACGAGACCATTAGGGCGCTTTTCATAAGTTCTTTTTTGCTTCAACATTTTTTTATAATCATCTACACACCTTTGGACAGATACTTCCTTTACGTTTGAGTACTCCTCTCCCTTTTTAGAAATCTTATCAATATGAGAAATCACTAGAGCTTTATATTCAGAAACTGTTAAATCCTGTTTCAAAGTCCCTGTACGTGGGTCAAAAGTCTGTGGGAGCTTTTCATCGTGCTCAAATGGTGAGACAAAAGATTCCCCATCTCCCACAAAAACATAATAAAATTGAGATTTCATATTCTCAACAACTATAAAATCCTCATATAAGCTATCATTATTCTCTCCCCGCTCAGTCCTATTTATCAATTCATTGGAATATGCCGATTTATCCTCGTATTTTATCATCTGATAGGTACCATCTGGAATATAGTTCTCTTGATACTTCCAAAATCTTCCCTCTCCTATGGCTATCAAGACTGTCGCAACAAGTCCAAGCAATACAATGATAGCAATCTTCCATTTTTTTGCCTTAATCATACCTCTCCCCTTCATATTAGCCTACTCTTTAATACTATTTTACCAAAAATAGAGAGGAAATCTGTGACTTGACTACCAAAGAAAAAGAGGTTGAGAACTCATACTCTCAAACCTCTTTTCAGCTATTTACTTTTTAAGATCCTCAGCACCAATGACTGGGTATTCGGTCAATCCTGATACTACTTCTTTAGCCTGGTCTGATTCTTCTGATTTTTTCTCAAGATCAAACTTAGGTGCATCTTTTTCATAAGCATTAATGATATCAGCTACTACTGGGTGACGTACGACATCACTAGCAGAGAAGTGAACAAAATCAATAGCCTTGATTCCCTTTAATTTCTCCATGGCATCAATCAGGCCTGATTTAACACGACGTGGCAAGTCAATCTGACTCATGTCCCCATTGACAATCATCTTAGAATTAAAACCAAGACGAGTCAAGAACATTTTCATTTGCATGATGGTTGTATTTTGTGCTTCATCAAGGATAACAAAGGCATCCTCTAGGGTACGACCACGCATATAAGCGAGGGGGGCAATCTCAATAATTTCACGTTCCATAAGTCGGGTCGTCTGCTCCTTGCCGAGAATTTGATAAAGGGCATCATAAACAGGCCGAAGGTAAGGATCCACCTTTTCCTTGAGATCACCAGGCAAGAAACCAAGGCTCTCACCCGCCTCAACTGCTGGACGTGTCAAAACTATACGTTTAACTTGACCACGTTTAAGAGCTGTAACCGCAAGGGTAACCGCCAAAAAAGTCTTCCCTGTACCAGCTGGACCAATCCCAAAGACCACATCATGGTTTTTAATGCTATCAACATAAACCTTTTGCCCCAAGGTCTTCACTCGGATTGGTTTGCCACTATGGTCTTTAATAATTTCTTCTTCGTAAAGGGCAACAAATTTGTCAATCGAACCATCTTGAGCCATGGTTAAGGCTGCAACAACATCTGAGGTGTTGACTAACATTCCACGCTCCACCAAAACAAGGAGGGCTTGAATGGTCAAACGAGCCAATTCAACACTTTCCTCGTCATCTCCAAGGATCTGCACACGCTCTGTTCGAGCATGAATGATAACATTTAGGTTTTCTTCAATAAGTTTTAGATGGCGCTCATTGGTCCCAAAAAGTGACAAGACATCATCTGGGTGATTTAGGGTAATTTCAACAGAATACTCTTGCAAATAGAGTTCCTCTTTCTTTCGTCTTTTTCTCCATTATATCAAAAAAATCACGCCAGGCGTGACTTTTTATTATTCTGACTTATTCATTAAATGACACGTGAACATGGTCATAGTGGTTTTCAGTAACGCTACCACGGTCTGGCATTTGGTTCCATGTGTTAGCTGGTCCGTAGATATTATCTACTGGTGCGTAGAATTGTTGTCTGTAGATGACATATGAAATACCTGCATTTGAGATATTGTCTACAGCATATTGAGCGACTTGATTACCAACTTCTGAACCAACTGGTACCATAACGTCAACGGCAAGTCCTTTACCATGGTCTTGTGGGTCACCTTCACGGTAACCACCGATGTCAGTAAGACCGAATTGTGCTGCTACATCTTGACGGAAAGCTTCAGCTTGTGGTTGAAGGTGTGGATCCGTTGGAAGTGTATTTGTTGATGCGGGTTGTGCTGCTGGTGCCTCTGAAGCTACTGGTGCTTCTGATGCCACTTCTGATGTTGCTGCTGGTTCTACCGCTGGCTGTTCTGCTGGTGCTTCTGAAGCAGCTGGTGCTTCTGAAGCAGCTGGTGCCTCTGAAGCAGCTTCTGATGTTGCTGCTGGTTGCTCTGCTGGTGCTTCTGAAGTCGCTGGTGCTTCTGAAGACGCTTCTGATGTTGCTGCTGGTTCTGCCGCTGGAGCTTCTTCTTTTACTTCAGGTTGTGCTGGTGTTTCAGCAGCTGGAGTAGTTTCTGCTTCAGGTGTAGCCTCTGCTGACGCAGTGACATGATCAATAGCATCAGCAACTGGTTGTTCAGTTTCTGCGTATGCTGGTGCTTCTGATGCTGAAGCGATAGCTTCTGTTACTTCTGAAACAGCTTGAGTTGATTCTTCTGTAGCAGGTGCTTGAGTAGCTGTTGTGCTTACTGTTTCAACTGGAGCTGTCAAGTCCGCTGCAACTACAGATTGACCATTGACAGTCACTTCGTTAGTTGTCAAATTAGCTTCTGCAACTACAGGTGTAGTTGATGTTTCTGAAGCTGGAGCTTCAACTTTAACAGAGACAGCTTGATTATCAGCATTGTAAGTTGCTGTCAAGACTGTTCCAGGGTAAATCAAATCAATGTTTGTGATTTGATTGATGTTAGCCAAAACATTCACATCGATACCCATTGCTTCAGCGATACTTCCCAAAGTATCACCGTATTGAACTGTATAAGTTTGTTGGTTGTCACTTACAGCGATGTCTGCTTTGATTTGATCTACTGAACGAGCTGCCCAGTTTGAAGTTTCATCGGCATGTACGTGACTTGCAGCAAAAAGTGAAAGTGCTGCGGTCGAGTAAAGAAGTGCCTTTGTTGTTTTAGATTTTGATAACATGTATAATTCATTCCTTTTTTAACAATTTTAACATCTACAATGATACCACACTTTTTGTCAAAAAAGGGGTGATTTACTGCACTTTAAAGCAATTACTAACTAGTTGTAACAAGCCTAATTTATTGAAAAACAGCTGAGATATTTGTAAAAAATTGTAACAATTCATCTAGCTCAAATGGTAACTGCTTTTAAAAGAAAATGCTAAGAGTCTTTTTGCTTATCCTAGACTTAGTCGCTATTAATGAGCAAGATAGTCTTCCCAAATCTGATCAAACTGACCAAGATTAAATGAGAAACTAGCTTGATCTTCCAGGTAGCGACTGACTTCTTCGAAGTCATCTGTATGTTTAGGAAAGGTTGAATCTTCAAAAGCCAAGTCAGCCAAGATTGCTACTGGTTCATTTGATTTGGGATTACGCTGGGCCATGAGCCAAGTATAAAAGGATTTTCTCATACCTTCTCCTAACCGATTAATTCAGTTCCAAACTGATCTTGTTTGATTTTTTTTGCCTTCATCAGACCACCTAAAGCTTTCTTAAATTGTCCCTTAGAAATGCCGAAGGTTGCCTTGATATCCGCTGGTGATGACTTGTCATTAAGTGTCATAAAGCCACCATTGCTCTCTAAATAGGTCAAAATCATCTGTGAATCATTTCCGAGCATTTCAAAAGAACGTGGTTTAAGAGAAAGATTGAGGGTACGGTCAACTTCTCTGAACCCAATCACACGCGCTTCAAGGACCTGACCTAAGCGTGGCTCCGCATAACGTTCTGATGGATGGATGAAACCAAGCATGTTATTCTCTGGTAGATAAACAAAGGTTCCTGAGAGTTTGAGACGGTAGGCAATGGCTGGCCATTTTTGGTTTTGCATATTATCGTAAGCAGGACCAGCCATACGTTGGAAGACCTCAGGTTCGGCAGGAAGTCCCCAAATACGATCCTTTTTATCAACATCGAGTTTGATATAGAGTTTGTCACCTTTCTTAGGCCAAAGCTCTTTGAGTTCAGGTAAAACATCTAAAGAGACTACGATTTCCTTATCTGGAATTCCTACGTCTACAAAAACACCCAAATCCTTGCGGACTTCAGTAACTTCTCCCCAATCATAGGAATCACGAGTGGCTTTGATTTCTTTTTGCGTTAGACGTGATTTTTGCTTGCTGTCTGTGTAGGCGAAACCTGTCACCATGTCACCAATAGCGTGCTCCCCTTCTTCTTTAGACAAGGCAAAAGTTACACCGTCCTTTTGAACAAAGTAAAATTTGTCATTTTCATCAGCTACTAGTGCAGTAATGATTGTTCCAAGTAATGTATTCATCTTTTTTCCTCTAAAAAGAGAGTCGGACAAGGAAGCTAACATAGTCCATGCTCTTTTGCTTCTGTCCCACTCTCCTTATTTTTCTATTGATTAAACAGTAAGGAGTTCTTTTTCCTTTTCTGCTGTCATGCTGTCAATCTTCTTAACAGCATCATCAGTTGCTTTTTGGATATCCTTTTCCAAAGCTTTCAATTGATCTTCTGTGATTTCTTTGTCTTTTTCTTGCTTCTTAGCTTCATCCATAGCATCACGGCGGATGTTACGGATAGCAATTTTAGCATTTTCGCCGACTTTTTTCACTTCTTTAGCCAACTCTTTACGTGTTTCTTCTGTAAGTGCTGGGATAACCAAGCGTACAACAGAACCGTCGTTAGCTGGGTTAATACCAAGGTCAGATTCGTTGATAGCACGTTCGATATCAGCAATTGAGCCTTTATCAAATGGTGAAATCAAAAGGACACGTGCTTCAGGAACGGTGATTGAAGCCAATTGGTTAAGTGGTGTTGGAGCACCATAGTATTCTACAGTGATGCGGTCAAGAAGTGATGCATTGGCACGACCTGCACGGATAGATCCAAATTCACGGGCCAATGACTCATGTGAGTGGGCGAAACGTTCTTTTGCTTTTTCAATAATTGCGTTTGTCATAAATTCTCTCTTTCTTATTTGTGTGATTCTGCTTTGTTAGATACAGTTGTTCCAATTTGTTCACCAAAGATAACACGTTTGATGTTTCCTGGTTCGTTCATATTGAAGACAACAAGGTCAATGTCATTATCCATTGAAAGGGTAGAAGCTGTGGCATCCATGATTTTCAAACCACGTTTAATAACTTCCACGTGTGTCAACTCGTCAAACTTAACGGCATCAGCGTTTTTACGAGGGTCGTCATTGTAGACACCATCAACACCGTTTTTAGCCATAAGAATAGCATCAGCTTCAATCTCAGCTGCACGAAGAGCCGCTGTTGTATCTGTTGAAAAGTATGGTGAACCAATACCTGCTGCAAAGATAACGATACGGCCTTTTTCAAGGTGACGAAGGGCACGACCACGGATATAAGGCTCCGCTACAGACTTCATATCAATCGCTGTTTGAACACGTGTATCAACACCGAGTTGTTTCAGACTATCAGCCATAACAAGGGCGTTCATCGTTGTTCCAAGCATTCCAGTATAGTCTGCTTGAACACGATCCATTCCTGCTTCAGCAGCAGGTTCGCCACGCCAGAGGTTACCACCACCAATAACTAAAGCAATTTGAATACCTGAATCCGCTACTTCAGCAATTTCCTTAGCCATAGCTTGGACAGTTGGAAGATCAATCCCAACACCTCGTTCACCAGCTAAAGCTTCACCTGAAAGTTTAATGAGGACACGTTTGTATTTTGGTTCTGCCATGATTTCTCCCTATTAACTATTTTATTTTCAACTTTTATTCTTAACTGAGATTTATCATTCCTAAGTCATCAATTAGCATCGTCTTAAGAATTGTAAAGGCTCATTTGAGCTTTGCCTTTGACGAATCGGTTAGGAAAATGATTTCTTTTTTGCAAAGAAAATACTAAATCTTCATCCTTACTATTTTATCATAAATTAGGGTTTTCACCTAGTCAAATATTTAAAAAATATCTTTACAAGATGACTGTAAAAGTAATGGTATCATTTTTGTAGGAAGCAAAGAGACGTCCCTTAAATAATTTGACCATACTTTGTGCCATAGACAGACCAATACCAAATCCCTTATGTTCTTTATTATTATGGGATTCTTCTGTACGGTAAAAACGTTCGAAAAACTTACTATAGTCAACAGACTTGCCTTCTTTATAAGTATTAGACACTTCTAGACGAGCCCGTTTTCGCGTCCTACCAATCTGACGAAGCCTTACAGTAACCGTCCCTTCTGGATCACAATACTTGTTAGCATTATCCACAAGCAGGGTCACGAGTTCAAAGAGAGACTTCTCCTCTGCCTTAACATGAATCCCTGGAGTAATATCCATGACAAACGATTTACCGTCTCGGATAACGGGACCTTTAAAGTCCTCTGCAGCATCCTCAGTAATATAGGAAAAATCCACATCTTGAAGAACAATGTCCGGCTGCTCCTCCAGACGGGATAGAGCCACAAGAGAATTGATTAGATTGGTCAAACGTGCCACTTGGTCATTTGTTGACTTGGTCCATTCATTCTCTCCAGTCATAAGCTCCTGTAGCTCTGTATTGGCAGAAATAATGGCTAACGGGGTCTTCAATTCATGGCTAGCATTAGTAATAAAACGTCGCTGCTTTTCGTAGTTTCGAATGAAGGGACGAATGACGATTCCTGATAAGGCACTGACAATGACAACAAAAAAGATAAAGCCAAACATGGATAAGAGGATAGAAATACTAAGCAAGGCTTGAGAAGAATTATAATAAGAGGTAGTGTCTAGAAAGACTACCAGAATCCTACCTTGGCTAACCTTACTAACCTGATAGCTCAGATTGATGTTTTTTTCTCTAATTGTCCCAATACTAGATGACATACGGCTAGCTGCAAGGGCGTAATCAGCAGCTGATTCATCATCTACTAAAGAAGTATGACTGACATCCTGACTAACCACTTCGTCACCGGACAAGATTACACTGAAAAAGCTAAAGCTATCCGATGGAATTTCACGCCCTTGGTTGGTCTCAATTTTTTTTGTTTTTCCAAAACTACCATTATTTTCTGTAAGCGTGTTAAGAACCTTACTAATTTCCTGCTCTGTCTGAAAGGACCTCACCGTATTGATGATTCCCACCGTAAAGACCAAGATAAAAAGGATAGCCAAGGAAGCAATCGTAATAAATTGAAGTCGCAAACGTCTAAACATAGGCTGCTCCTCTCTAATTGGTACGGAGGCAAAAGTCGCCACCCTTCTCACCAAGAATGCTAATATCAGCCTGGATGGCTTGCAATTTTTGACGCAGATAGGAAATATAGACCCAGACAATTGACTCATCTACATCTTCCTCATCATCCCAGATGGTCTTAAAAAGATGTTCCGTCGTTAGTTTTTTAGCAGGATTGAGCATAAAGTGAGCCAATAACTTGGTCTCACGACTTGAAAGTCGAATAGAATTCCCAGCAACTAACTCTTGCTCCTCTTGGTCCAAACGAACAGAACCAAGAGTCAAAATTTTGGCTGTGAAGCTCTCACTCACACGACGCTCTAATGAGCGCAGACGCGCCAAAAGCTCCTTAAGGGAAATAGGCTTGGTCAAGTAATCGTCTGCCCCAGCATCAAGCCCAGTCACGCGATCATCAATTTCAGCCATAGCTGTCAACATAATGACGTGGGTTCTATCCCCAGAGGAGCGAATCTCTTTCAGGGCCTCAATACCTGTTTTAATGGGCATCATAATATCCATAATCATTACTTGATAGGCATTTTGTGCAGCTAAATCAACAGCCTCTTGCCCATTGAATGCTTGATCCACCTCATAACCCTGATGCTCTAGTGCTGCCTTGTAAACTCGAGAAAGAGCCTCTTCATCCTCAGCTAGTAGAATTTTCAAAGCCATTCTAGTCCCCTCCTTCTTGAATTAAGTTACGGATGGTCTGCATGGTCAAATCACATGAAGCTAATTCATCCGCACAGCGCTTAAGCTCACGAGTAATCATTTCTGGATTCTTGATATCGTGCTTGTACTTCATCTGATGCTCCAAACTGGCCCAGGAATCCTGAGCGATGGTCCGAAGCTGGACCTCGACAAAATAGGTTCCTCTCTCATTTCCTAGCACATCTGGAAACTCGGTTTCGATTTCCAAAATGAGGTGATAAGAACGATAGCCATTGGGCTTAGCATTTAAAATGTAATCTTTCTCGTTATAGATAGAAACGCCAGGGATAGCCTTGATAACATCAATAGTTTTGTAAATATCATCGACAAAGCCACAAACGATTCGAATCCCAATACTGTCACGAATTTCCTTGAGAGCAGATTGGCTGGTTTCAGGTAAATTTTTCCTACGACACTTTTCACGCATAGAATCGCTTTCTTTGATTCGTGAAATAAAATGTTCATAGAGTTTAAAGCCTGTTTCTTTTTTGCTAGTTATATTAGCCGCAATAATCGGGTCTGTTATTTCTTGTAGAATCTTGGGGAGATACTGAGCATATTCCCCATAAATACTTGGAGTTGACATATAAACCTCCTCTAATAGCGTTTCCTAATTATAGCATAGTTAGGCTTAAAAATAAGGAATGAGCCAGACAAGAAGGACTCTAAGGCTAAGAAAAAAATCCAGCCGAAGCCAGATTCATTTTGCTTATCTTAATTAAATAGCACAAGGCTATTCATCAAGCGATTTGACAAAAGGCCAGTTACCTAGTTTGTGTGTTTCGTAGGTCAAAACCTTATAACCACATTGTTTGTAGCCATTTTTCTCGTAGAAAGGTACATTGTAATCGCGATTGGTAATCAAACCAAGACTGTGACCACCTGTACTACGTACAAAAGGTTCAACCCCTTCAAGCAAGAAACGACTCCCTATCCCTTTTCTTTGATAATCTGGAGTCACCGCCAACATCATCAAGTACCAGTCGTATTCTGCAGAATCATCCAGATGTCTTTCGGACTCTTCAACAAAGTTAAAATACTTGAACAACTTGGTGATGCTTATAAAACGGAAAAGCTTGGTCGCCCCATTTTGAAGATAATTAAGCATAGAAATCGTCTGATGCTGTAAAATAGCTGCCGCAACAATGCGACCGTCCTTTTCAGCCACCAAACATGAGTCCCGTTTAATCGCCAAACGCACCAATATTTCCTGCAAGGCTAAGACAAATTCCTGATACTGTTCAGGCTTCTTTAAATTACTGGCAATCATTGAAAGATAGGGGTAATCTTCAAAGGCATCGGCACATACTTGTGCAACTTCCTGAACTTCGTCTAGTCTTGCTTTGCGATATTGCATCATAATCTCCTAATCTGTCTGTTTTTTTCAGTATAACACAAAACGCATGACTGACAGTCATACGTTCTATGGATTTTTGTAAAATCTTATAATTTTATAAGAAAAATTTAGGCAACTTCTTCTGTAAATTGACTATTATAAAGATCAGCATAGAAACCATCTGCTACCATGAGCTCATCATGATTGCCCTGTTCAATAATGTTACCATCTTTCATCACAAGGATAAGGTCAGCATTTCGAATGGTTGATAAGCGGTGAGCAATGACAAAGGAAGTACGACCTTCCATAAGCTTGTCCATAGCTTTTTGAATCAATTCTTCTGTTCGGGTGTCAACTGATGATGTCGCTTCATCCAAGATTAGAAGAGGGGCATCCTTAAGAAGCGCACGCGCAATGGTCAAGAGCTGTTTCTGACCAACTGATAAGGTCACAGAATCATCCAAATAAGTATCATAACCCTTTGGAAGTGTGGTAATGAAGTGGTGAACACCGACAGCCTTAGCTGCAGCAATAACTTGCTCGTCAGAAATATTCTCTTGATTGTAAATCAAATTATCACGAATAGTACCTTCAAAGAGCCAAGTGTCTTGAAGCACCATAGAGAATTGATCATGAACAGTTTCACGTTTCATGTCATTCGTATCCACACCGTCAATGGTGATACGACCTTGGTCGATGTTATAGAACTTCATAAGCAGGTTAACAATAGTCGTTTTACCAGCACCTGTCGGACCAACAATCGCAATCTTTTGACCTGGCTTAGCAAGAGCTGAAAAGTCATGAATAATAGTCTTTTCAGGAGTATAACCAAAGGAAACATGGTCAAAGACTACTTGACCTTTAGTATCTGTCAACTCAGCTGTCTTAGCTGACTCGTCGTCCATATCTTTTTCTTCCAAAAATTCAAAGATACGACCAATGGCTGCAGTGGCTGATTGGAGTTGTGTAATCCCTTGTGCAATTTGAGAAAGAGGTTGTGAGAAGATGCGAACATAGGTCATGAAGGCTACCACATCACCAATAGTCAAGCTACCATCAATAACTTTGATGGCACCCACAAGACAGACCATGACATAACCAAAGTTCCCAATGAAAATCATAAGTGGCATCATAATACCTGAGATAAACTGTGATTGCCACATCGATTTATAAAGTTTATCATTAAGCCCCTTGAAAGCCTGACTGCTTTCTTGAGCGGCATTGTAACTCGTTACGACTGCTTGACCTGTGTAGATTTCTTCAATATAACCATTAATATTAGCCAAATTTTCTTGTTGGCGTTTGAAAAGGGGTTGTGAGAAGCCCATGATGAAGGCTACTAGAACAAACCCTATCAAGACTGAACCAATCGCAGTGAAAGCCATAGTGACATTTGAGTAGAACATCATAATAATGGCTGCCACCAAGAGAACACTTGAAGTAATCAAGGTACCTAACCCTTGGCTAAGCGATTGTCCCAAAAGGTCAACGTCATTGGTCACACGAGAGAGGGTATCCCCTTGAGAGTGACTATCAAAATAATTAAGAGGAACACCGTTGATTTTCTTTTGGATAGCTGTACGGAAACGTTGTGAAAAGCGTTGTGTAACCGTCGCAACGGTAAAGCTTTGTAAGTAACCCACAATCGCTGAAATGGCATAGAGAACAGCCAAGGTCATAGCAATACTTGCTACCTTGTCCAAATCAATACCTGGAATCGTCCCCATTTTTGTAGGTGTGATACCTTCAGTAATAGTATTGGTAATTTCTTTAAGCTTATCTGGTCCAATAACTGTAATGACCGCTGAAATAATTGCTCCAAAAATCGCAAGGACAAACGGAATTTGGAAACCTTTAATATAGGGTTTTAAGCGTTTATAGGATGATGTTTTTGGCTTATTTTCCATTTTCTAACTCCTCCTTAGACAATTGTGAATAGGCAATTTCTTGGTAAACCTCATTATTTGCCAAGAGTTCCTTGTGAGTTCCTTGACCAACGACCTTACCTTGGTCAAGTACCAAGATTTGGTCCGCATCAATAATAGTAGAGATACGTTGGGCAACAATCAACTTGGTCATATCTTGTGTTTTTTCAGCCAATTCTTGACGTAACTTACGATCGGTCTTATAATCCAAGGCTGAGAAGGAATCATCGAAAATCAAGATTTCAGGCTTACGTGCCAAGGCACGCGCAATAGCCAAACGTTGCTTCTGTCCACCTGAGAAGTTAGACCCAGCTTGGGCAACTTCTGCTTTAAGTTGACCTTCTTTATTTTCAACAAAGTCTTTTCCTTGAGCCAATTCGAGAGCTTCCCAAATCTTAGCATCATCAAGGGGACTATTATTGCTCGTTCCCATCGTCATATTTGACGTGATATCACCTGAGAAAAGCACAGCCTTCTGTGGAATATAACCGACTATATTGTGCAAGGTTTCATGGTCATAATGTCGCACATCGACACCGTCAACCTTGATCGTTCCTTGCGTGGCATCATAAAAACGTGGGATAAGGTTGACAAGCGTTGATTTACCAGATCCAGTCGAACCAATAAAGGCCACCGTGTCACCTTTTTTAGCTTTGAAGCTAACATGCTCCAAAACAGGCTCTGAAGTTTCAGAATAACGGAAGGAAACATCATCAAATTCGACAGTACCCACTTCTTTAGGTTTTTTAGAACTATTTTCAGGATAAGAGACTGAAGATTGGGTATCTAGAACTTCATTGATACGACCAGCTGCTACAACTGCACGTGGAAGAAGGAAGAAAACAACAATCATCATCATGAATCCCATAACAACCTGCATGGCATAAGATGAATAAACCACCATGTCTGAGAAGAGATGGACCTTATTTTCCATGGCACCAGCAATCTTAGTTGGATCTGTTGGAATCTTAACATCTTCAATCAAATGCGCACCAATCCAATAAATAGCTAGTGTCAAACCACTTGATACAGCAGTCATCACCGGTGTCAGTAAGGCAAAAGAACGACCGATAAAGAGATTGTTTTGGGTCAAATCAGTATTGGCCTTTTCAAATTTATCCTCTTGATAACTTTCGGCGTTATAGGCACGCACCACACGAATTCCTGTAAGAGATTCACGCGTTACGCTATTCAGTTTATCGGTCAGAGTTTGAATCAAGCGTTGCTTAGGCATAACCATAATCAAGAGGAAAAGCATGAGAATGGCAATCACTGCCACAGCGACAAGCAAGGCAAGGAGCCAATTTCCATTTTTATCGGCAATCTTTGTAATCGCCCAAATGGCCATGATAGGCCCCTGTGTAATAACCTGTAACCCCATGGTAAGTACCATCTGCAATTGGGTAATATCATTTGTCGTACGGGTCAAAAGACTAGGAATTGAGAATTTCTTGATCTCTGCATCCGAAAAATCTAGAACCTGATGGAAGATATCATCACGAAGACGGGTGGTAAAACTTGCCGCTGTTCTGGCAGCTAAGAAACCAACCACAACAGAGGCCATAAAGCCTGCAAATGACATTAAAAGCATTCGCATCCCTGGGGCATCTGTATTCCAGGCAAAAATATCCGACGCTTTAGTTCCCTTAGTTGATAAGAGTGTCGTAATATCAGACATATAGTCTGGAATTTTCAAGTTTAGATAGACGTTCAAGCAAACAAAAATCACCGCAAAGACAATCATAATTAACTCTTTTGTCGTCAAACGTTTAAAAATTTTAAACATAAGTTACTCCTTATTTTTTTCTAAATTCATACGAATTTGGTGAAAGACACGAAAGGCTGTTTCAGCATCTTCTTTGGAAATACCTTCTAACAGCTGTTCATGGATGGCCTCTCGAAAATGTTTGACATCTCGAGCTTTCTTTTTACCTAAGTCTGTCAGATGAACATATTTGTAGCGTTTATCCTTATCCGATGTCACCAACTCAACAAAACCATTTTTTTCCATTCGTTTGACCAAATTACTAGCCACTGATTTAGAAATACATAGTCTTTTTTCAATGTCTTTGATAAAAATTTCCTTATCTTGATTGTCAGACAAATACTTGACAGCAAATCCTTGAGGGCCAGCTAAATGCTCAACCCCATGGACCTTTCCTAACTCTTGCACGCGAGATTCCATAGTATTGATGAATTCTCTGAATTCACTAAAAGGATCTTTTCCATGCATCGCAAGTTCCTCCTTGAATAATTCTCATGGAAACTATTTTAGTTCTCATAAGAACTATTGTCAAGAAAAAAGTTCTTATGAGAACTAAAAAAGAGTGAGAAAGAAAATTGCTTTTCACTCTCACTCCGTAACTGTGATTATTAAGACCTTAGGGTCTAAAATGTAAGACCACCTGAGCCAAGCTATCTAAATAATAATCCCCTCCAAATGGTCCAATTCATGTTGGATAATTTGAGCTGGCATACCAGAAAAACTTAACTGTTTAGGCATCCATTGTTCATCTAAATAAGCAACCTCAATCGACTCATAACGTTTGGTTGGACGACTTCCCTCTAAAGACAAACAAGACTCCTCTGTTTGAAAAGGTGAGGACTTGCTGACTAAAACAGGATTAAACATAACTAGATTAACAAAACCGATATTGACGATAATAACACGCTTTTTAACGCCAATCATATTGGCAGCCATACCCACACAGGCATCCTTATGAAACTCCAGTGTATCACGTAAATCTTTAGCCAAATAGAGGTCTTCTTTAGTCGCTTCTGTCGATTTTTGTCCAAGGAAAAAGACATCCTTTACGATAGTTTTTATCATCTATTTACTCCTTTATTATTTCTTTTCTAAATGCACTTCTTTTGTCTGTAGTCACCTCGATTAATTATATCAAAAGGCCTACCCTCTAGTAAAATAGACAAAAAAAAGAAACCCGCAGGCTTCTTTTTAGTCATCTTTCTTCACTCTATACAAATAACCAATAAACGCCAAAAGACTAATAGTTGAAACACCCATTGCCAATTTGGCAACTGGGGTATAGCTATAGGTCAAAACGACACCATGCTTACCTGGTGGTAGGACTAGATTAGTTGGATTCTTTTCTTTAGCTAAGTAAGTAGTTACTCGCTTTCCATCAATCCTCGCTTTTTGTCCTTTATAGTAGAAAACTGGTAGCGACAAGACTTTAGCTTCTTTTGACTCGTTATCTACTGTAAGTACTAGCTTCTTTGGAGAACAGCTGATGGTTGACTTAATTTCCTGATTATCCAAGAAAAGATGTTTGTCAAAGACAAAGCCAAAGGGCACTTCTTTATTGGTGTAATCGCCATTTATATTTTTATAAGTTCCCTTAGCTAGCATTTCTCTCGTGACTTTTGTATTGCTTGGCAATATATTCTTGGCTTTAGTCATCTTATCTTGGACAGTAACAATCTGAAACATATTCAGACAAAGACCAAACAAGACAAGTATCCTCGCTGCCTTCATAGATATATTTTCCAAGATATTAGCCAAGGCTAAGCCAAAGAAAAGCAAGGCAAAACTCCATAATCTCCAAGGAAATTGTAGATTGGACACTGGACTCTCCTGTAATAACTGCCAAGGAAAATTATTCAAAGTTAAAAAAGCCAAAACAAGAGAAATAAAAAGGTAAATTCTAGCTTCCTTATCCTTCACAAAACGCTTAGCAAAGATTAGGCTTAGCACTAGACCCAGGAGATAGAGAAGATTAACTGATGGAGTCCTTAAATCACTTTTTAGAATCAACTCCCAGTTGTCTGCCAGACTTAAAGCTGTCTTTGATAGGAGTGGTTTAAAAGTCGTTCGTAGAGTGACATACTTGAATTGCTCTATCATAGGAACAAAGAAAGCTAGAGACATACTAAGAGTGACAAGGGTGGCCTTAAGAAATCCTAGGACACGTTCTTTTTTATTATCCCAAATCCAAAAACTAGTTACCACCGCAAAGAAAATCCCAACAGAAGCCAAAAGGACCGATAAGACATGGGAATAAACTAAACCAAGCATCCCAAGAGTCAAGATCCACCATTTCTTGTAATCTCCAAAAGTTATCAAACGAACACCAACGAAAACTAGAGGTATAAAAATCATCGCTAGCGTTTCGCCAACGGCTGCCCGGTAATAAGAATTGTGCAAAAAATACCCCGAAAAGAGATAAAAGGTAGAAAATATCATCACCTGTTTATCAGAATATTTCAATAAACGTAATCCGTAAAAACTAAGCAAACAAGTTACAAAGCGAACAAGAAATTGAAAACTCATCCAGGCTACAAAGACCGACTGAGTCAGCTTATAGATTATGAAAATAGGATAATAAGTTAACCAGGGATAAAAGGTATTGATTAATTGTCCGGTCCCTCCGTTAGTCGTAAAATTGATAGGACTCTTCCAGACAGTATCCAAAGATAAGAGTCGGTTAATGTGAAAGACAATATCATCACCATAAAGCTTGTCCCTAAAAAAGAACATAGGCAGTATTGACACTATGCTGATCAAGAAACTTATTAGAATGACTGTCTGATTAGTATACTTCTTTTCTTTTGCCCCACAGGGATCCTTTCCAAGACTCACGATTATTCCTCTCATATTCTAATTCATCAAAATCTACTCTAGAAAAAGATTTCTTACTAGCTCATTATACCAAAAAAGGATAAATATCCTCTTCCTCCTAAGTCTGTCTAAACAAAAAAAGAAACCCGCAGGCTTCTTTTCTTATTTTATTGAGAGGCTATTGGTAATAGTCTATCAATTAAACGATACCTTGTGCTGACATAGCATCTGCAACTTTAAGGAATCCAGCGATGTTGGCACCTACAACAAGGTTACCTTCATGACCAAATTCTTTAGCAGCTGCTGCAGCATTTTCGTAGATACCTTTCATGATATCGTAGAGTTTAGCATCAACTTCTTCGAATGTCCATTGTGTACGTCCGCTGTTTTGTGCCATTTCAAGAGCTGATACAGCAACACCACCAGCGTTAGCAGCTTTGGCAGGACCAAATGATACACCAGCTTTAAGGAAGACATCAATAGCTCCCAAAGTTGAAGGCATGTTAGCACCTTCTGAAACAGCCAATACACCATTTGCTACAAGTGTTTCTGCATCTGTTTCATCCAATTCATTTTGAGTTGCACATGGGAATGCCAAGTCAGCTTTAACTGACCAAACTGTCTTTTCCCCACCAGCAGGTGTGAAGGTTGCGTTTGGACGTGCTTCTGCATATTTAACGATACGTTCACGTTTAACTTCTTTGATTTCTTTCAACAAGTCAACGTCGATTCCGTCTGGATCATAAACAAAACCAGATGAGTCAGAACATGTTACCGCTTTAGCACCAAGGCTTTGCAATTTTTCAATAGCGTAGATGGCAACGTTACCAGCACCTGAAACAACTGCTGTTTTACCGTTAAAGTTTTCACCACGTGCATTAAGCATTTGTTCTGCAAAGTAAACAGCACCGTAACCAGTTGCTTCTGTACGAGCAAGTGATCCACCCCAGTTCAAACCTTTACCAGTAAGAACACCTGTGTACTCGTTACGAAGACGTTTGTATTGGCCGTAGAGGTAACCAATTTCACGTCCACCAACACCGATATCACCTGCAGGTACGTCTGTATCTGCACCAATGTGTTTGCTCAATTCAGTCATGAAGCTTTGGCAGAAACGCATGATTTCGTTATCTGATTTACCTTTAGGATCGAAGTTTGATCCACCTTTACCACCACCGATTGGTTGACCAGTCAATGAGTTTTTAAAGATTTGTTCGAAACCAAGGAATTTGATGATTGATTGGTTTACTGATGGGTGGAAACGAAGACCACCTTTGTAAGGGCCAATAGCTGATGAGAATTGTACACGGAAACCACGGTTTACTTGTACTTGTCCTTTATCGTCAACCCATGGCACACGGAATGAAACGATACGTTCTGGTTCAACCAAACGTTCCAAAAGGTTTTCTTCAATATATTTAGGATATTTATCGAAGACAGGAACAAGTGAATCGAAAACTTCTTCAACTGCTTGAAGGAACTCAGCCTCATGGCCATTTTGAGCTTTCACTTTTTCAAAAACGCTAGCAACGTACTCTTTACCTGTTGTCATATCAATGTTTCCTTTCAAATAATTACCTTAGTAATTTAATTACATGAATAGTATAAATTTTCAGAATCTTCTTGTCAAGTATTTTCTGCTATTTTTTTGATTTTTATGTTAGGTTTTATAACATGGTAAGTGAATTCTACTTTTTTAGTTAATTCTAAAAAGCTATCAATTCAACAATGTAAGCGGATACTGTTTTTCTTGTTTTTCTCCAAAATTTTTTAAACTTTTTTTGAACTTTTCAACAAAAATAGCTTGGAAATCAATATAGTAATTTTACTATTTTCTATTTACAAAACTATTTAGCTATGTTAGTATTAATTTAGTAATTTTACTAAATCTTGAAAAAGGATCATTTTTATGAAAAGAAAACAATTATCAGGAAAGCGTATCGGCATTGTTTTTGGCACTTTCGCTCCAATGCATGTGGGACATGTTGACCTCATTACCAAAGCTAAACGTAACAATGACAACGTTCTCGTCATCGTAAGTGGCAGCAATACTCAGGAAGATCGAGGAACACGCGCAGGTCTATCACTCAACCGACGCTTCCGTTATGTTCGCGAAGTTTTCTATGATGATGAACTTATAGTAGTGAATAAACTAGATGAAGCTGGGATGCCAGCCTATCCAGAGGGCTGGATGCCTTGGGTTAAGCGTGTCAAAGAGCTTATCGCTAAGAATACAGATGAGCCTGAAAAGATTACCTTCTATGTCGGAGAGCCTGAGTATGTGACCGAACTCAATCGCTACTACCCACAGGCTCAGGTAGAACTCATCGAACGTTCTATTATCAATATCTCTGCTACTGAGATTCGAGACAATCCGATGGAAAATTGGCGTTTTATCACCAAGCCTTTCCGTCGCCACTTTACGCGCAAGGTCCTTGTTGTGGGCTCTGCTAGCGGTGGGAAAACTACTCTTGTAAAGGATTTGGCTCGCACTTACAATGCTCCCTGCTCTCTGGAATATGCTAGGGAATATCAAGAAAAGTATAATGTACGAGATGACGAGTTAGATACCAACGACTATATTCACCTCCTGACAGATCAATATGCCCAGACCTCTGATATCATTGACAAGGGGCAACATTCAGGACTTATCTTTGCGGACACCAATTCAACAGTTACTAAGGTCTATATCGACTACTATTTGAAAGAAAATATCTCCCAAGAAGAGTTCGACATGTTGGATCGGCTCTATCAGGTGACCCAGGCCCGTGAAAAATGGGATTTGATTTTTGTGATCCTGCCAAAATCAAACTATGTAGATGATGGTTTCCGTGACATGACTATGGCTGATAACCAAACACGTGACTGGTTTACCAAGCATCTCTTAGACCTCCTATCACCATTCAAGGATAAAATCGTTATTTTAGGGGAAAATAGTAATAGCGACAGCTTCTTTTCGGACAACTACCACAATGCCAAAAAAGCAATCAAGGAACGTCTACACATCGAGATTTAGAAGACTGGTGTAAAACAATCATTGAACTTACAATAAATAAAGGAGGAAACCTATGACTAAAACCTTCGAAAACTCTGGTAGTGAAAAGGAATTTTTGGACATCTATCGGCAAGAAGAGATAGATAAGTACGTTAAGCCCTCAGTGACCGTTGACTCAGTCATCTTCCGCTATTATGAAGGAAGAGTCCAAACCTTACTTATCAAGCGAAAAAACCATCCCTTCATGGGGAAATACGCCCTCAGTGGTGGCTTCGTTCAGGAGCAAGAAGATCTCAATCTAGCTGTCTGTCGCGAGGTACAGGAGGAAACATCCGTTAAACTCGACCCTGATCATATTGAGCAACTCATTACAGTGGGAACACCTTATCGGGATCCTCGAATGTGGACCATTACAGTGGCTTATCTATGCTTTATGGCCTTTAATGACATTCAAGTGGAAAAGGCTGCCGATGATGCAGCGTCTACGCATTGGTTAGACATCACCATGGTAGACGGTCAACTGCAACTTGTTGATGGCGAAAAACAACTGTCACACGATGACCTCGCCTTTGACCACTGGGAAATCCTCTTAACGGCTATGGAACGTATCAAGGGGCGGCTCGAATACTATCCAACTATCCTTTCCATTATGCCCGAGGAAAATACCTTGACTACCTACCGCCAACTTTTTGGTACCTTTAATGAGGACTACCTCAAGATGGATTCGACAAATTTCTTGCGCCGCTTTAAACACCTCTTCCAAAAAACAGGTCGTCAGGTAGCTACGAGAACCAGAAAGGCTGCCACCTACACTTATCACATCAAGCCACTCTAAAGTAGGTCTTTGTTTGACAATTTGATACTTACATAGTAGTATTAAGAAAAATTAATAAGAGGTATCCTATGAAAAGTTTTACATTGATTAGTGGAATTCTCATTACTCTCTTGGGTGTCTTTTTCTTCGCTAATCCTACAAATCTTCTTGCCATCGTTGGTTGGCTATTTGCCCTAGTAATGCTGGTATCTGGTGTTTCAAGTCTTATGGTTTATTTTAAACGAGATAACGAAAACCGCTCCTTCTTCCAACTGCTTCAGAGTATCATTTCCATTGTTTTTGGAATTATTTTGCTATCGACATCAGCATGGGTACTCTCAGGTGTAGCTGTAACCATTATCGCTTGGTGGCTTCTTGTCTCAGCCTTTACACAAGGCTTTCAAGCTTATCGCCAACGTCAATTCGGCTTCTCAGGACAACCTGCCCTGTCGATCGCCTTGATTTGTCTGGTATTTGGGCTCTTGCTCTTTAGTGCTCCATTTTTCTCAGCCTTTCTTATTGGGCGCTTGGTAGCTTCCTTAATTATCTTTACGGGTGTTTCAGTCCTTTCCTTTTCATTCCGCTTGTGGTAAGAAGAAACCAGACACTACATAAACATAAAAAAGCCTTGCAGTTCAACATTTGCAAGGCTTTTGTCATACTTTGATTACTAAAGAGCTTATCCCTCTAGCTCACTCAAATACTCATAACGTTCATACTTTTCAAGTAAAGTTTCGTTAGCAGCATCCAAATCACGTTGAAGGGTAGCTAACTGTCCATAATCGCTAGCATTTTCAAGCATAGCTGCTTCAATCTCTTCGATTTTAGCTTCAAGGTCGGCAATCTCATCCTCGATGGTCGCCCACTCTTGTTTTTCAAAGTAGCTCATGCGTTTTTTGTCTTCTTTGACTTTCTCAACTTTAACGCTAGCTTGCTCTTTTTCCTTCTCTAGGAGGGCTGATTGCTCTTGTAAGAAGGCTTTTTCATCAAGGTAGTCAGTGTAGTTTCCAAAGAACTCTCGAACGCCACCCTCTTCAAAGGCTAGAATCTTGTTAGCTACCTTGTCCAAGAAATAGCGGTCGTGACTCACGGTAACAACAGGGCCGCCAAAACCATTAAGGAAGTTTTCCAAAACAGTCAAAGTTGCAATGTCCAAATCATTTGTCGGCTCATCCAAGAGCAGAACGTTAGGCTTTTCAATCAGAATCTTAAGTAGATAAAGACGTTTCTTTTCCCCACCAGAGAGCTTGGCAATCTGTGTCCCATGGGTAGAACGAGGGAAAAGGAATTGCTCTAAGAGCTCTGTGATACTGGTTGTTCCAACCCTTGTCTTAACTTCATCTGCAACTTCTTGCAAGTAGTTAATGACACGCTTGCTCTCATCCATGTCCTTAATTTGCTGTGAGAAATAACCAATACGTACCGTCTCACCAATATCTAGGACACCAGCTGTAGGCACAAGGTCACCATTAATCAGATTGAGCAAGGTCGATTTTCCAACACCGTTATCCCCAACAATACCGATACGATCACGATTTTGCATGATAAGATTGAAATCACTGAGAATTTGCTTGCCATCTTCATAAGCGAAATCGACATGCTCGAAGTTCACTACCTTCTTACCAATACGGCTGGTCTCAAAGTTAATTTCAAGATCGTCATTATTAACCGTTTGGTGAACCTCACCCTTAAGATCCTTAAAGCGATTGATACGAGCTTGTTGTTTGGTTGCACGTGCCTGCGGTTGCGTTCGCATCCATGCCAACTCCTGCTTATAGAGTTGCTTTTTCTTGTGAAGGGCTGCTGCATCTCGTTCATCTTGTTCGGCCTTTAGACGCACATAGTCTTGATAATTCCCCTGGTATTCAATCAGATTAGCCTGGTCTAACTCAAAGATACGTGTGGCTACATTGTCCAAGAAATAACGGTCGTGGGTAATAAAGAGTACCGTCTTTTTAGAAGACTTGAGAAAATTCGTCAACCAAGCAATAGTATCAATATCCAAATGGTTGGTTGGCTCATCCAAGAGCAGGAGGTCTGCATCATTCAAGAGAACCTGAGCCAACTGCACACGACGACGAAGACCACCTGAGAGGTCCCCAACCTTTTGCGAGAGGTCTGACAATCCCAACTTAGATAAGACTGTCTTGACCTCGCTCTCAATGGACCAAGCATCTAGACTATCCATCTCAGCCATAACCTTCTCCAAGCGAGCCTGATTCTCCTCAGAATAATCTGCCATAAGGGTTTCATATTCACGAATCAAAGCCATCTCACGAAGGTCTGATGACAAGACCGTATCAAGCACTGTCTTGCTATCATCAAATTCTGGCTCCTGAGTCAAATAAGCAATCTTATAGCCATTAGCCTTAGTGAAAGGTGACACATCACCATCAAAACCAATACGCTCAGAGACAACATCTAGCAAGGTTGTCTTACCTGTCCCATTGACACCAATAATCCCAATACGATCCAAATCATGAATAATGAATGAAATCTCTTTAAAAACCGTCTTGTCTCCAACGGACTTGGTTAATTTTTCAACAATAAAATCTGACATCTTACTTCCTTCTTACAAATAACACCGCTACGGATCCTACGCATGCTCTGTAGCGGTGTGTCATTTTTATAACGTCCGTAGACTTATTTCATCGCTTGAACAAAGGCCATAATGGCTTCCTTGTCATTAGCTAGTTTTCCATCAACGATGGCATTTTCGATGGTTTTAAGTGCACGACCAAGGTCCGGACCAGGTTTGAATCCTAGCTCCTTCATCAGCGTGCCACCATTCACAACGATTTCGTGCTTATCATGGATGAGCAACTGACCATCCAAAGCGGCAATACGCTCATAATCGACGTCCAAGCCCTGAGCCCGTCTCAAGGTTTCAGCCTCCTCTAAGAGTTCCTTACCATACTGATAAACATCTTGCTTGGTCACAGCTCTCTCCAAACGGAAATTGAAAATGTCAACCAGGGACTGAACTGTCTTTTGGAAATTAACAGATGTCTTCCATTTTTTAAGAAAAGAGCGTGGATTATCGTGCTTGAGAGCCAGAAGAGTTGCCGCCCAGGCTTGCTCAGAACTTGTAAATCTAAAGTCATCAGCATAATCTGATACAAAAGACTGCCCTTTCTCTGCTGTCTCTTGAAAATCTGGAAGATACTGATAAGCCTTAGTTGCTAGAAGTGCCTTGATTCCTTTTTTCCAATGTGGTGCCAAGAGCAACTTATCGAACTCGATGAAACTTCGCTCAATCGAAATCTTTTCCAGAAGTGGGGCATGGCTGGTCATAGCCTCAAAAGTCTTTTCTTCAATATCGAAATCTAAGCTCGCTGCAAAACGTAGGCCCCGCATGATGCGAAGAGCATCCTCGTTAAAGCGTTCCTCAGCCTTACCAACAGCCCTTAAGACACGGTTGTCCAAATCAGCAAGACCATTGAACTTATCAATAATCTCAGCATTTTCATTAAGAGCAAAAGCATTGACTGTAAAATCACGACGCTTAAGATCCTCTTCCAATGAACGCACAAAGGACACGCTAGACGGACGACGGTAATCCACATAGACGTCCTCTGTTCGGAAGGTCGTCACCTCATACTCACCACCATTTTCCAAGACCAAAACGGTCCCATGCTCAATACCAATGTCTACCGTACGCTCAAAAATCTGTTTAGTCTCCTCAGGATAAGAAGACGAAGCAATATCAACATCGTGAATAGGACGGTTGAGAAGGGCATCGCGTACCGATCCACCAACAAAGTAAGCCTCAAACCCTGCAGCCTTAATTTTCTCTAATATTGGTAAAGCCTTCTGAAATTCAGAAGGCAAATAACTTAATCTCATAGTAAATGTTCCAAACCATAAACAAGCTGATTACGTTTAACAACTTCTTTAATCCCAAGATTAACACCACCCATAAAGGAAATGCGGTCGTAAGAGTCGTGACGCAAGGTCAATCCTTCTCCTTGGGCACCAAAGATAACCTCTTGGTGAGCCACAAGACCTGGCAAACGCACACTGTGAATGCGGAAACCATCAAACTCAGCACCACGTGCCCCAGCAAGTGTTTCCACCTCATCCTCAGCTCCCTGACGTTTAGTCTCGCGAACCTCACGAATAAGTTCAGCCGTTTTCACTGCTGTACCTGATGGCGCATCTTTTTTCTTGTCATGGTGAAGCTCAATGATTTCAAGATCTGGGAAATATTTGCTAGCTTCTGCCGCAAACTTCATAAGTAAGATAGCACCGATAGCAAAGTTAGGAGCAATCAAACCACCAATAGACTTGTCTTTAGAAAGGTCTGTTAATTCCTGAATTTGTGCTTCAGTAAATCCTGTTGTACCCACAACTGGTGCAAAACCATTCTCCAAAGCAAAACGAGTATTTTCATAGGCAACAGCAGGCATAGTGAAATCCACCCAGACATCTGCATCAAAGCCAACCAAATCCGCTTTATCTGTGAAGACAGGAATACCGTCCACTTCTTTTTCTGTCGCAAATGGGTCAAGTAAGGCAGCCAAAGTCAATTCATCATCACCCTTGACCATCTCAACCGCAGTTGAACCCATTCTTCCTTTAAATCCAGCAACAATAACTTTAATAGACATGTCATTTTTCCTCTCTATTGATCTTAATCATAGACAAGCCCCATCCCAGATGGATAGTACTTATTTGGTAAATTTAGGTGTTAGACCTAACACTAGTGCTCCTTCACCCAAGTGTGTCGCAATTACGGCACACAAGGATACCACTGTTGAAACGCTAATTCCCTGTGCTTCTAGCTGTCTTTTAAATTCCTCAGCTTTTTCAGGAGCATTAGTGTGAAGGATACTAAGCTCCATTTCACGATTTTCCTCAGCTAGGGCAACCAAACGTTTCACAGCTTTCTTCTCTGTACGCACCTTTTCAAAAACAACGATTTTTCCTTCGTCATTAAAATTCAAAATAGGTTTGATAGACAAAAGATTTCCTAAAATCGCCGAACCATTCGACAAACGACCACCCTTAACCAGATGATTAAGATCATCCACAAGAATATAGGCCGTCGTTTGGTCAACTTGCTCCTCAAGCTTCTTCAAAATGTTCTCAAAAGACATTCCTTGGGCTGACCAATGCAAAACGTTTCTCACCATGGCTCCCATAGGAGCTGCTGTGATTTTTGTATCAGGAAAAGCAATCTTCAACTTGGCATGGTCCTCAATCAAAAACTGACTATTGGCCCAAAAACCAGAGATTCCTGAAGAAAGGAAAAGCCCAATGACATGGGTATAACCTTCCGCCTCCAACTCCATAAGCAAGTTATCCAAGTCAGCTAGATTTGGTTGTGACGTCTTGAGCAGTTCCTCAGAGTTTGCCATTTGTTCATAAAACTGATTGACATCCAAGTTTTTTCCTTCAACAAAAGGCTGCCCCTCAATGATGACTGGAATATCTAAAACATAAACATCAGCATGGCCCTGAATCTCAGCAGGGAGATTAACCGATGAATCCGTAATAACTGCAAGAGACATCTTAGAACTCCAAGTTGATACCTGGGCGATCCAAGGCAATTTCAGTTACTTCATAAGTCAAACGTTGAAGCGTATCCAAGAGCGGTGCAGCCAAGGCTTCTGCTTCTTCTTGTGAGAAGTCTTTTGGTTCATTAACGATACGGTTTTGAATATGGTCCATTTGAGAAACAATCCCTGAGATAACAAACTCATCACGGACAATCATAAATTGCAAAACAGCTACAACAGACGTATTGTTAGCTTCTTCATCTTTATTGTGCAACTGGAAAGTTACTTCAACATTTGTTTTAGGAACACCATTCTCTTTTTCCCACTCATGGTTACGAACATCATAGTGGTAACGGTTAACAAATACTTTTTCGCGAATTAAATCCATTAGTCATATTCTCCTTGATACAATTACTCTTTATTATAGCATAAATATGCTTTATTATGGGAATATTATTGACAGAAAAATGAGTATTTAGACTGATTTTGACAGCAACAACAATCACTAGAAAAGTAGGAGCTTTGATTTAGGACTAAGACTATTAAAATAAGGCTCCTTCATCAGAAGAGAGCCCTTTTATTGCCAGCTAACAGTCTCTTAAAGAATGTTTCTGCTGTCCCTTTTCATCAAAATTCTCAGGATCTAGCCAATTCTCAAATCGTTTCTTAAGTGCCGGCCACTCACTATCAATAATCGAGAACCAGTCCGTATCACGGCTACGTCCCTTATAGATAGCATGGTTACGAAAACGCCCCTCATAGGTGAACCCTAAACGCATGGCAGCATTGGCAGAAGGACGGTTAAGACTATCACATTTCCACTCATAACGACGATAGTTAAGATCTTCAAAGACATATTTCATAAGCAGATATTGAGCTTCTGTAGCAGCTCTAGTCTTTTGCAAAGCAGGTGCCAAAATCACTCGTCCCATCTCAACACTGCGATTTTTTGGTGTAATAGCCATAAGTGAAAAGGTTCCCAGAACCTTACCTGAAGCCTTATCCCTGATGGCAAAGAAATAAGGGTTATCGGATTGCTCATAATCCTCCAAACACTGACGTACAGCTTCTTCAGATTCAAAAGGCTCCGCATACATATAGGTCCAATCAGAAAGAATCTGATTAGTAAAATAAAAGTCTAAAATATCCTTATAATGCTCTGCCACTGTCAAATGTTCAACGCTGCAATAACGGCCTTCTAATAGGGCAACATCTGGCATCTTACCTGGACTAGCATCCGCTAGACTTGGCCCCACTTCTTGTTGGTAGTGATTTAAAGGCATAGGATTCTCCTTTTTCATAAAGAAAAGCCTACACAAAAGTGCAGACTTTAGCTTAATTATTTAGCAACTGGGTATACAGATACTTGTTTTTTGTCGCGACCTTTACGTTCGAAACGTACAACACCTTCAACTTTAGCGAAGAGTGTATCGTCACCACCACGGCCTACGTTTACACCTGGGTAGATATGTGTACCGCGTTGACGGTAAAGGATTGATCCACCTGATACAGTTTGTCCATCAGCTGCTTTAGCACCAAGACGTTTGGCTTGTGAATCACGACCATTGGAAGTAGAACCCCCACCTTTTTTGTGGGCGAAAAGTTGCAAGTTTTCAAGAGTTTTCAACATAAGATTGTGTCCTTTCTTAGTGATTAGTCGCTAACTTACGCGTTGATAGCGTTGATAACAACTTTTGTATAAGGTTGACGGTGACCTTGTTTACGGTGGCTACCTTTTTTAGGTTTGTATTTGAAAGTAACAACTTTCTTTTGTTTACCTTGTTTTTCGATAGTTCCGACAACAGTAGCTCCCTCAACAACTGGAGTACCTACTACAGTTTTATCACCACCGACAAGAACAACTTCGTTAAAAGTTACTTCTGATCCTGCTTCAGCGTTGATTTTTTCAACGTAGATTGCTTGACCTACTTCAACTTTAACTTGTTTTCCACCAGTTTTGATGATTGCGTATGTGCTCATGATGCACCTCCTATTAAAATTTTTAATGTGTCTGAGGTTTCCCTCTGTGAAGACTCGCCTAGTACTGCGGGGACGAACCCACTTGGAAACAGTAGTCGTGCGGTTGCACAGGACGTGCATTTAGTCAACGTTACAATTCTATCATTTTTTCCCTCTAATGACAAGAGAAAAAGTTATTTTGATTATTCTTATTCTGCTCATTGACCTTTAACCAAGTAATGATTCCCCTACTCAACCCTTATACCATATTTTCCTAAGAAGGTCTTAGCTAGATCCTGCTCCAAATCAGCTAAACAAAGGCTCCTATCCGTTGTCAAAATTTGATAGCGTTCAGTCCCTTCGAAATAGAAGTGATTCAATAACTGATAGCCATTTCGCTCATAAAATGCCAAACGTTTTAAGCGCTGATTACGATTAGAAGCATCCTTCTCATCCATGGGTTCAATCGTAAGCACACACGGTCGTACCCCTGCTTCTTTCTTAA